>NZ_CM129815.1:4800000-6268898 GCF_007293365.2 Pseudomonas sp. ef1
CGCAGGTTCGCGCCTGGCAACGCGACGCCCAGCAGCTGCGCGCAGCGCTGAGTGGCGCGTTGCAGCAATCGGCCAATCCGGCGCTTGACCCGATGATGATTCGCCAGCGCCGCCGCCAGCAGTCCCGTCGGCACCTGGCCAGCGCGGCGGTGCTGCTGATTGCCGTGAGCATTGGTGGTTTCAGTGGCTGGCAGGCACGGGAAATGACCTTGGTGCGCCCTGCGCAATTGCCGATGACTGACGCGTTGCAAGCCTATCGCCTGATCGCCCAGCAAGGCGTACTGCCCGCCGATTACAAGGTCGACAGCGACGGCGACATGCAGCGTTGGCTCGACCGCTACTTCAGCGGCGCCGGGCGCTTGCCGGACTTGAAAGCTGCCGGATTCGAGCCGGTCAGCGGGCGTTTGCTCAGCACCGATGAAGGCGCGGCGGCAATGGTGATGTATGAGGATGGCAGCGGTCACAAGGTCAGTTTCTACCTGCGTCCACCGGGGCCGAAAAACACCCTGCTGCCGCGCGGTTCGCGCAGCGATGGCGATCTGCAGGCCGATTACTGGTCAGGGCCGGGTTACAACTATGCGGTGGTCAGCCCGACCGACTCGCCGGCAGCAGAGTTGCTCAAGCAATCGCCACCGTTCTGAAATCCGCCCCTTGTAGGAGCTGACGAGTGCAACGAGGCTGCGATCTGTTCGCGGCAACCCAGGATCAAAAGATCGCAGCCTCGTTGCACTCGTCAGCTCCTACAGGGGACCGTGCACATATTTCATGGAGCCAGCCCCTGAGCTCTGGTTACACTTGGGCCACCGCGCTCCCGGTGGAGCCCGCCCGATCAACCAGGAGCCTTTCCCGCGTGCCCGCCCGAACGCCGAAACGATCACGACTGAGCCAACGCTGGCCGTTGTTGCGCCGCCTGTTCGGCAAAAGCCTGCCCGTCAGCGCCGGGCACGATGCTCATGCCGCGACCATCCGCGATTACTTCCGCGACAAGGCCAAAAGCCAGGGCTACACCCTCAGCCACAGCCAGCAGCACGTCATCGACTGCATGGCGCAGCAGGCCAGCGTACTGCTGGGCGACAGCGGCCACACACCGCCGAGTCTGTACCTGTACGGAGCCGTCGGGCGCGGCAAGAGCTGGTTGCTCGACGGTTTTTTCCAGGCGCTGCCGATCACGCGCAAACGTCGCCTGCACTTCCATCAGTTTTTTGCCCGGCTGCACGACGGCATGTTCCGTCACCGCCTGCAGGAAGACGCGCTGGAAATCACCCTGGATGAGTTGCTGGAAGATTGCCAGGTGCTGTGTTTCGACGAATTTCATGTGCACGACATCGGCGACGCGATGCTGATCACGCGGCTGTTCAAGGCCCTGTTCAAACGGCGGATCATGTTGCTGGTAACCTCCAACTACGCGCCGGAAGGCCTGCTGCCCAACCCGCTGTATCACGCACGCTTCAAACCGGTGATCGAGCTGATCAACACGCGCATGCAGGTGATGGAAGTCGGCGGCGACCACGACTACCGCACGCTGAACCGCCAGCATTCGCATCAAGTGTTTACCCAAGGGCATTACGTCTGGCCGGCTACAACAGCCCAGCGCCAGGCCCTGGACCTGCCACCAGCCGACGCGCCTGCCCTTGCCCTCGAGGTTGGCAAGCGCCAGCTTCAGGCCCGTTTTTGCCAAGGCCGGCGAGTCGCGTTCACCTTCAACGATCTGTGTGAACAGCCAACGGCAGTGATGGATTATCTGCAACTGTGCCAGCGTTTCGACCAGTGGATCATCGATGACCTGCCGCCGCTCGGCGAGTGTCCGATCGCCGTGCAACAGCGCTTCATCAATCTGATCGACGTGCTCTACGATCAGGACAAGCACCTGACCCTGCTCGGCCAACTGCCGCTGGGCCAGAGCCTGGAAGGTCACGCCATTGACCTGGCGCGCACGCGCAGCCGGTTGGGTCAGTTGCAGGAAATTCACGAACCCAACTGACACCCCACCCTGTGAGAGCGAGCCCTGTGGGAGCGAGCCTGCTCGCGAAAGCGGTATGTCAGTCAGGGTTCATTTAACTGATACACCGCTTTCGCGAGCAGGCTCGCTCCCACAAGGTCCCGGGACAACTCAAAATCCGTTCAGCATCCGCTTTACCGCTATCATGTCGCCCATTCCAGCGCCCCCGCGTCGCTCCACCGATCAATAGCGAAACCAGACATGCACACCCTTGCTCAACTGCGCGCCGGCGAGCTGTCAGGCATTACCCGCCTCGACCTGTCCTGCGGGCTGACCGAATTCCCCCGCGAAATATTCCAACTGGCCGACACGCTGGAAGTGCTCAACCTCAGCGGCAACGCGCTGAGCAGCCTGCCCGATGACCTGCATCGCCTGACCCGCCTGCGCGTGCTGTTCTGCTCCGACAACCAGTTCACCGAGCTGCCGGCCTGCCTCGGCCAGTGCACCGCGCTGACCATGGTCGGCTTCAAGGCCAACCGCATCGTCAATGTCCCTGGTGACGCTCTGCCGCCGCAGCTGCGCTGGCTGATCCTCACCGATAACCGCATCGAGAGCCTGCCGAAGGAACTGGGCGAACGCCGCGCTTTGCAGAAGCTCATGCTCGCCGGCAATCGCCTGCAATCGCTGCCAGACTCCCTGCGCCACTGCCATCGGCTGGAATTGCTCCGCATCGCTGCCAATCAACTCAGCGAACTGCCGCAGTGGTTGCTGACCTTGCCGAGCCTGACCTGGCTGGCCTACGCCGGCAATCCGCTGGAGACCGAAGCCGATGCCGCTGCACTTGAGGCCACGCCGCTGATCGACTGGTCGGCGCTGCGCCTTGAACAGCAACTGGGCGAAGGCGCTTCCGGGGTGATTTCCCGGGCGGTCTGGCAGCGTGACGACGGCACGGCGCACGCGGTTGCGGTGAAGCTGTACAAAGGCGAGATGACCAGCGACGGTTCGCCGTTGCATGAGATGAACGCCTGCATCACCGCAGGCCTGCACCCGAACCTGATCCGCGTCGAAGGGCGCATCAGCGGCCATCCCGATCAACAGCAGGGGCTGGTGATGCAACTGATTGATCCGAGCTTCGGCAATCTCGCCGGTTTGCCCAGCCTGGACTCGTGCTCGCGGGATGTTTATGCCGAAGGTTGCCGGTTCTCCGCCGAGGTTGCCCTGCGCGTCGCCAAAGGCATCGCCTCAGCGGCCGAGCACCTGCACCACCAAGGCATTACCCACGGCGATCTGTATGGCCACAACATTCTGTTGAACGATCAGGGCGATTGTCTGCTGGGGGATTTCGGCGCGGCGTCGTTTCATGCCACCCGCGATGATGTGCAGACGCGCGCATTGCAGCGCCTGGAAGTCCGTGCGTTCGGTGTGTTGTTGGGGGAGTTGCTGGAGCGTGTCGACTCAGGATTGAGTACGGAGCGGCGCGCGCACCTGGAGGCGCTGGAACGACGCTGCTGTCAGGCCGATGTGCTGGGGCGGCCGGGTTTCAGTGAAGTAATCGAGGTGCTGGAGAATCTGTGACCGCTGCGCGGTCATTCGCCAGCCGGCTCGCTCCCACATTGGAATGCATTGCAAATGTGGGAGCCAGCCTGCTCGCGAAGAGGTCATTCCTGGCGCGACAGATCAGCCAGCCAGACCAACAAACATGTCCTGCACGTCATCATGGTTGTCGAGGCCTTCGAGGAACGCTTCGACTTCAGCCATCTGCTCGTCGCTCAAGCCGCTGACCGGGTTCTTCGGCTGGTAACCGAGCTTGGCCGAGAGCACGGTGAAACCTTGTTCGGGCAGGGCTTTCTGCACAGCGTCGAGGTCGGTCGGGTCGGTGAGGAACAGCGTCGCGCCCT
This sequence comes from Pseudomonas sp. ef1, assembly GCF_007293365.2. Taxonomy (NCBI): domain Bacteria; kingdom Pseudomonadati; phylum Pseudomonadota; class Gammaproteobacteria; order Pseudomonadales; family Pseudomonadaceae; genus Pseudomonas; species Pseudomonas sp. ef1. Next base: position 4,803,838 of record NZ_CM129815.1, read on the forward strand.
CTTCACCCGGCTCGAAATCCTGGGCACCGGCTTCGATCGCAGCCATTTCCGGATCGGCTTCCGGGCTGTCCGGCGAGGCTTCGATCATGCCGACGTGGTTGAACATCCACGCCACCGAACCGGAAGCGCCCAACTGGCCCTTGCGGAACGCCACACGAATTTCCGCGACGGTGCGGTTGATGTTGTCGGTGACGCATTCAACGATCAGCGGTACCTGATGCGGGGCGAAGCCTTCGTAGGTCACGCGATGGTATTGCACGGTTTCACCCAGCAGACCGGCGCCCTTTTTGATCGCGCGATCGAGGGTTTCTTTTGGCATCGAGGCTTTTTTCGCCTGTTCGACCACCAGACGCAGGTGTGCGTTGGTGGCGGTATCGGCACCGTTGCGTGCAGCAATGGTGATTTCCTTCACCAGTTTGCCGAAGATCTTCCCTTTGGCGTTGGCTGCCGCTTCTTTGTGTTTAACCTTCCACTGTGCGCCCATTACTCACTCTCTTGATCTGTGGCGCCGAGACATCTATTGGCCGACGCGTGGCGGCAAGTTTATACGGCCTAAAGTCGGCAATCGACCAAAAAAACAGCCGACGGAATCGACATCTTCACCAAAGCATGTAGGGGGATTCTGAAAAGCGCCTTTGACATGACCATTCAGCCCGACGGTTTCGTACCCTTGAAACCCCGTATCGCCTGACAGGGCCTGCTCGAATGCTCAATGACAAGGAAAGTCCCTTCACCCTTACGCTGACCGACAGCGGATTGCGCCTGCCGGTGGTGCGTTTTCGCGGCGAGGAAGCGCTGAACCAGCCTTACCGTTTCGACATCGAACTGCTCGGACTGGCCCCGGCCATCGTCCCGGGATCCTTCCTGCACAGGCCAGCCTTTTTGCGGCTCAGTGAGCAGCACGGATTCCACGGCGTCATTTCCAGCGCCAGCTGCGAACATCGCGGGACGCATCGGGTCGGCTATCGACTGATTCTGGTGCCGCATCTGCAACAACTGGCGCAAACGCATAAGCGCCGCGTGTTTACTCACCTGAGTGTGCCGCAGATCATTCAACAACTGCTCGAAGAACATGCCCTGCCAGCGCACAGCTACCGCATTGAAATGAGCGTCGGTCACTACCCTGCAAGGGCGTTTTGCATTCAGTACGAAGAAAGCGATCTGGCACTGGTGCAGCGGCTATGCGAAGAAGAAGGCATCCACTATCACTTCGAACATGGGCCGGACGGACACGTCGTGGTGTTCGCTGACGACAGCCTGAGCCTGCCGCAGGAACCGGTTGAAATCCCTTTCAATGCTGATGAGCAACCACCGTCGCCCTGCGTCAGCGCGCTCTATCAACAGCATCGCGCGGCGCCTGTACCGATGCTGCATGCGGTGCGCAATCGCGGTCAGCCAACCGGCAATGCCGAAGCCGCCAACGAGGTCTCGACCGAGTTGCCGATGCCCGCGCGATCGCCGGAACGTCTGCACGCCGAACAACGCAGTCGACGTCATCTGCAACGCCAACGCTGCCAGTTGCGCTCCATTCACGGGCGCAGTGATTGCAGCGATTTGCTCAGTGGCCGACTGCTGCTTGTGGCCGACCACCCGATTCATCATTTCAATGAACAATGGCTGATCAGCGCGGTGCGCCACCACGGGCAGCACCCTTCGATCCTTGATCCGGCGCCAAGCGTTCAGCGTTATCACAACGACTTCACTGCGCAGCCCTGGTCGACCGATTTCCGTCCGCCACTCAAACAAACTCGCCCGAATATTGCCGGTTATCACTTGGCAAAAGTGGCGGGTTCGCCTGGGCAACCTGCGCAAGTGGACGAAAACGGCTGCCTCGCTGTAAGCCTGTGGCCGGCTGAGGATAAATCCGCCAGCGACGCCCTGTGGCTGCCGATCGCCATGAGCCGGTTCAGCGGCCCTGTCGCGGTCGATCAATTACCGCGCGCCGGCAGTGAAGTGTGGGTGAGTTTCCTCGACAGCGATCCGGACCGACCGATCCTGTGCCTCAGCCACGCACGCCAGCCGCCGGAGCGCGAATCAGAGCCCGTGCGCGACAGCCTGTTGCTCGACTGGCTGAGCCACCGCGCCGAGCATTGATCGGCGCCTCAGCCTTTGTCCGCCTTGCCCGCCGCCGCCGCGAACCTGGCCAGGCGCACGTCCAGATGCCGAGGCCGGTGCCCGTGATCTTCGGCGCGCTCCTTGCGGCGAATGGCGTTGCGCACCATCAGCGAGCCGAGGTAGCGGATCGGTTCCGGCGGGAAATAACCCAGCGGCCCGTTGACCAGCGGCGAACGGGTCCACGGGTTATCCAGGCCCTGCACCAGCGCGGCGAGAATCTGCCCGCCCATGTGACACGGGCCGACGCCGCTGCCGGAATAACCGAAGCCGTAAAACACGTTGCCCGCCGAGCTCATCTGGCCGAAGAACGGCAAACCGGTCACCGAACGATCCGACGGGCCGTTCCACGTCGCGTCGATTTTGACCTCGGCGAACGCCGGGAAAAAATCCGCGAGACTGCGCTTGAGCAATCCGGCATAAGGCGACGGCTGATCGAACACCGGCAGCATCCGCCCGCCATAGGCGAAGGTGTTGCCGCCCTTGCCGAGCATGATCCGGCCGTCCGGGGTGTTGTGGTAGTAATGCACGAAAATCCGCGAATCGAGGACGCTGACGCCGCTGGTCAAACCGATTTGCTGCAGCAGGTCCGGGCGCGGTTCGGTGATCAGCATGTCACTGGAAACAATCGCCACACTGCGCTCGAACTGAGGAAACGCGCGGGCCATCCATGCATTCATCGCCAGTACCACGCGGTCGGCGATGACCTTGCCGCCGGGCGTATGGATGCGTGCCGGGCGGCCCTCTTCCAGCCCAGTCATCGCCGTGCCTTCATGGACTTTCACGCCCAATTGCAGCGCCACCCGGCGCAGACCGCGCACCAGTTTGCCCGGTTGCACGCTGGCAGCCGCCGGGGAAAACCAGCCCTCCAGGTGTTTTGCTGAACCAGCCATGCGCTGCACATCGGCGAGCGGTCGCTGGCTGAACGAGTTGATGCCGTTACGCTCCAGCGCCGCGATCACCGCGTCAGTTGCGCCGACCTGGGCGCGATTGGTCGCGGTGTACAGCGTGCCGTCGAGGCGGTAGTCGGCATCGACGCCGTACTGCTCGCAGAACTCGCCGATCGCATGGATGCTGCGCTCGGATTCCTTGACCAGACGCACCGCCTCGTCGACGCCGAACAAGCGTTCCAGGGTGAAATATTTCGCCGACCACGACAGCGCACAGCCGCCATTGCGGCCACTGGCGCCGGCACCGCAGATGTCTGCTTCGATCAGCAGCACCTCCAGCTCCGGTTTTTGCTGCTTGAGCATGATCGCCGTCCACAATCCGGTGTAGCCGCCGCCAACGATGCACACATCCGTGCGCACCTCGCCTTGCAGCGGTGGACACTGCTCGGATGGGTCGGCCTGCAAGGCTTGCTCGAGCCAGAACGGTCGCATGGGAAATCTCCAGTCAGAAAGCCACGACGCAGCCTGCCGCGCACCGCGCAGCAGGCCACGGGGCGAAGGGTTTCAGGAACGCAGCGGTTTGACGCTCAGCGGGCAGTTGGGGATCGCCGCGCGCGGCTCCATCACGCCGACCGGCCGACTGTTCCAGTGCGGAATCAGCACCAGCGCCGAGAACAGCGCGCATCCGGCGAAGACGATAAACACCGTCACCGAGTCGAAGTAGCCCGGCAGCAAACCGCCGAGCACCGCGCCAACGGAGCCGCAGCCGTTGACGAAACCGGCGGCGGTGGCGCCGGCCTTGGCCTTGCCGAAATCGATGGCGGCCGCACCGCTGATCATCGAGTCCGGGCCGTACAACGTCAGGCCCATGACGAACAGCAACGCGACGACCAACAACACGCTGCCGGTGTTCAGCGCAGCCATGAACAGCGCCAGCGTTACGGTCAGCGCCAACAGACTCAGCACGCAGGCCGGCATGCGTCGGGCGCCGAAGAGTTTGTCCGAGGCCAGGCCGATCATGATCGGCCCGAGCAATCCGGCCAGTTCAAACGCGGTTGGAATGATCGCCGCGCCGACCTTGCCGACACTGGGCATCTGCTCGAAAACAATCACCGGACCCCACAACAGAATCGCGTAGCGCGCCGGTTTCAGCAGGAAATACGCCAGGCCCAGCACCAGCACCGTGCGGTTGCGCAGGATTTCCTTCAACGGCTCCCACATGCTGAGTTTGCTGTTGGCTGCGGTTTCTTCGGCGGTCAGTTCCGGCTCGGGCTCCACCGCCGGCAAGCCGACGTCTTCCGGTTTGTTGCGCTGGAAGATAAAGAACAGCACGGCGACCACCGCGACCACCGCCGCGCTGGAAATGAATGCCGCGTGCCAGGTGCCGACCAGCGTGTAGGCCCACCAGCCGGCGAACGGCGAGGCGACCAGGCCACCAAACGCGTAACAGGAACTCCACAAGCCGAGCACGCGCCCGCGCTGCTCTGACGGGAAGAAGCTGCCAAGGTTTTTACACAGCCCGGACCAGCCAGTGGACTGCGCCAGACCTTGAATCAACATGCACGTGGCGAAGATCGGCAATGTAGCGAAACTGCCCATCACCAGCGCCGCAGCGGCGGATATCAGCAAACCGCCAAGCACTACAACTCGCGGGCCAAAGCGATCGGCGAGCATGCCCCAGGTGAACTGTCCGAGGGCATACGCCGCCAGATAGATCGCGTCGAGGTTGGCCATGGCCATTTTGTCGAGGGTGAAATCAGGGTCTTCGGCGATGCCCAGTTTGGCCACCGAAAATGCTTTGCGGGTGAAGTAGAACGCGGCGTACGCGAGCCAGGTAATAGCGAAGATCTGCACGCGCCAACGCGCCAGGGTGCCGATGTGCTTGTTCATGGTGGTTCTGACCTCAGGGTGTGAGTGTGCCGGCAGAATCGTTAAGAAAAACGCCTGTGTTTTTTATTGTTGAGCACTGCGATACCGCCCCTTCCCTTCGGCGATAACGGTCAGATGAGTCTGCTGTTGCACGCACAGGCTCATGGGCCGGCGCCGCTGCTCGACCGAGCAGTCAGCGATGGCGTGAGCCGATCAAAGCAATTACTGTTTAATAAATAAAATCGATTTATCGTATTTCACAAATAAGCTGAGCTTGTTACTGGAGCCACCATGTCTGTCTCTCACGCCCAACTCAAAGCGTTCCACGCGGTGGCCGTCCATGGCAGCTTCACCCGCGCCGCCGAGCGGCTTTATCTGACGCAACCGGCGATTTCCGACCAGGTACGCAAACTCGAAGAACGCTTCGGCGTGCTGCTGTTTCACCGCAATAAACGTTCCGTACGCCTGACCGATCTCGGCGAGCGCCTGCTGGCGATCACCCAGCGCCTGTTCGTGATCGAAGCCGAAGCGCAGGAATTGCTGCAGGAATCCCAGGCCCTGCAGACCGGCAGCCTGATTCTCGCGGTGGACGCGCCGATCCACGTGTTGCCGCAGATCGCGCGGTTCTGCGAGCGCTACCCGGGCATCAGCGTGAAAATCGAGACCGGCAATACCGATGAATCGCTGTTTCGCCTGTTCAACTATCAGGCCGATCTGGCGCTGCTCGGCCGCGACGTAACCGATGAACGCTTGCTGTGTGTGCCGTTGCGCAACGATCCGATGGTGGCGTTCGTTTCGCGCAATCATCCGTGGGCCGCGCGCGAATCGATCTGTCTGGCCGATCTGGATGACACGCCACTGGTGCTGCGTGAGATCGGTTCAGTAACCCGGCAGACCCTGGAAGAGGAAATGGCCCGCGCAGGTTTGCGCATCCGCCCGGCGATTCAGGTTGAAGGCCGGGAAGCGGCGCGCGAAGCCGTGGTGGTGGGGATCGGGGTTGGTGTGGTTTCAGCGGCGGAGTTCGGCGCCGACTCACGGGTCTGCGCGTTGCCGATCACCGATTGCACGAGGCGCCTGACCGAAACCCTGGTGTGTTTGCGCGAACAGAGTTCGCGGCGGGTGGTGGCGACGTTTCTCGATATGGTTCGCGAGAGCCTTGTGTAAGCAGCACTGGCCCCTTCGCGAGCAGTCCTGATCGTTCCCACGCTCTGCGTGGGAATGCCTCAACGGACGCTCCGCGTTCGGCTGTTGGATGGGACGCAGAGCGTCCCGGGCTGCGTTCCCACGCAGAGCGTGGGAACGATCACGGTGCGGCTGGCGCCAGATCAAAAAACGCCTGAATCAAGCGCAACTCGCGCCGGCGCTCCATGCAGCCAATCATGTGCCGGTTCATCAGCCCTTCCCCGGCAATCGGGATCGCCACCACGCGCGGGTCATGACTGACCTCCACCGATGACACCACACCGACCCCCAACTCGGCCGCGACCGCTTCGGTCACCGCCTCGCGACTGTCCAGCTCCAGCAACACCCGCGGCTGAATCGACGCCTGCATACACGCCTGGTCAAACGTGCGCCGGGTAATCGAACTTGGCTCGCGCAGGACCATGATCACTTGGTCCAGCTCCTTGAGTTTCACGTCAGCGGAGCGATTCACCCAGCGATGCCCCGCCGGTACCAACGCGCAGATCCGCGATTCGCTCAGCGCTTGCAGATGCAGACCCTTGCGCGGCTCGACCTCGGTCAGCACCGCGACATCGGCGTGCTCCGACAACAGCGCCGCCAGGGTTTCCTGCGCGTTGCCCAGACGCAGGTTCACGGTGATCCCCGGATAGCGCGCGCGCAGGTTTGCCAGCATCGGCATGACCATGTGCGGCCCATCCGCCGCCACCTCCAGACGCCCGGTCAACAATTGCCGATTGGCCTCGAGCAGCGTCTGCGCTTCTTCCGCCAGACCGAACATGGCGCGGGTGATCGCCGCCAGTTTGGTGCCCTCCTCGGTCAGTTCCACCCGTCGCGCGGTGCGCCGCAGCAAGGTGATCTGGTAGCGCTCTTCCAGTGCCTTGATGTGTCCGGTGACCGCCGGCTGGCTGATGAACAACCGCGCAGCCGCGCGGGTGAAGCTGCCTTCGCGGGCCACGGCATCGAAGGCGCGCAGCTGAAACAGATTCATGGATAACCCTCACTGATGGCTGGCATAACAACAAACAATTTGATTGATGCAGCGGCGAATTGCAACGTAGGCCCCGTAGCTTCATCCCACAGCGTTTTCGCGAGGACACACGAATGAGTACCGCCGCACCGATTCTGCTCACTCCCGGCCCGTTGACCACTTCGGCCCGCACCCGCCAGGCCATGATGGTCGACTGGGGTTCGTGGGATGACCGCTTCAACCAGCTGACCGCCAGCCTGTGCGAGCAATTGCTGGCCATCCTCAACGGCGCCGCCAGCCACCATTGCGTACCGTTACAGGGCAGCGGCACGTTCGCCGTCGAAGCGGCGATCGGCACGTTGGTACCGCGTGATGGCAAAATCCTCGTGCTGATCAACGGCGCTTACGGCAAACGGCTGGCGAAGATCTGCGAAGTGCTCGGCCGCTCGTTCAGCACCTTCGAAACCGCCGAAGACGAACCGACCACCGCCGCCGACGTCGACCGTTTGCTGCGCGCCGACGCTGACATCACCCACGTGGCGCTGATCCACTGCGAAACCAGCACCGGCATTCTCAATCCGCTGGCAGAAATCGCCGAGGTCGTCGCGCAACACGGCAAACGTCTGATCATCGACGCCATGAGCTCATTCGGCGCGTTGCCGGTGGATGCGCAAAAAGTACCGTTCGACGCGCTGATCGCCGCCTCCGGCAAATGCCTGGAAGGCGTACCGGGTATGGGTTTTGTCTTCGCCCGCAAGGAATCGCTGGCCGCCGCGGCTGGCAACTCGCACTCGCTGGCGATGGACCTGTACGACCAGCACGCCTACATGATGAAAACCGGGCAATGGCGCTTCACCCCGCCCACCCATGTGGTCGCGGCGCTGCACGAAGCGTTGCTGCAATACCGCGAAGAAGGCGGTCTGCCGGCGCGGCATGCGCGTTATGCCGCCAACTGTCAGGCGCTGATGGAAGAGATGAACAAGCTCGGCTTGCGCAGCTTCCTGCCGGCGGCGATTCAGGCGCCGATCATCGCCACTTTCCATGCCCCGCAGGATCCGCGTTACCAGTTCAAGGACTTCTATGAGCGGGTCAAGGCCAAGGGTTACATCCTCTACCCCGGCAAGCTGACCCAGGTCGAAACTTTCCGCGTCGGCTGCATCGGCCACGTCACCCCGGACGAAATGCGCCAGGCCGTGGCAGCAGTGGGTGAAGTGCTGCGCGAGATGGAAGTGCTCGACATCTGAGCCTCACCAAAAATCCCCTGTGGGAGCGAGCCTCCTCGCGAAAGCGTCGTCCCAGGCGACACATACGCTGATGTCAGACCGCTTTCGCGAGCAGGCTCGCTCCCACATTTTGATCTCATTTTCAAATCAGGAATTGATTGCCATGAACTACACCAATCCAAGCAAGCTGCAAGCCGCGATCCTCGACTGGGCCGGTACCGTGGTCGATTTCGGCTCGTTCGCGCCGACGCAGATCTTCGTCGAAGCCTTCGCCGAGTTCGATGTGCAGGTGTCGATTGAAGAGGCCCGTGGGCCGATGGGCATGGGCAAGTGGGATCACATCCGCACCCTCTGCGATCAGCCGCAAGTGGCCGAGCGTTATCGCAAGGTATTCGGTCGCACGCCGACCGACGATGACGTCACCGCTATCTACAACCGCTTCATGCCGTTGCAGATCGAGAAAATCGCCGAGCACTCGGCACTGATTCCCGGCGCGCTGGACGCCATCGCCCAACTGCGCGCGCAAGGGATCAAGATCGGTTCCTGCTCCGGCTACCCGAAAGCGGTGATGGACAAAGTTGTCGAACTCGCCGCCAGCAACGGCTACGTCGCCGACCACGTGGTCGCCACCGACGAAGTGCCAAACGGTCGTCCATGGCCGGCGCAAGCGTTGGCCAACGTGATCGCTCTGGGTATCGACGATGTTGCAGCGTGCGTGAAGATCGACGACACCGTGCCGGGCATTCTCGAAGGTCGCCGGGCCGGCATGTGGACGGTTGCGCTGATTTGCTCGGGCAACGCGCTGGGTCTGGATTATGAGGGTTTCCGCGCGCTGGGCAGCGACGAACTGGCCAGCGAGCGCAAGCGCATCCACGCGCTGTTTGAAAGCTCGCGCCCGCATTACATGATCGACACCATCAGCGATCTGCCGGAAGTGATCGCCGACATCAACAAGCGTCTGGCCAACGGTGAGATGCCGCAAAACGCCTGAGGCCAATAACCGGAACACCGCTGATCCATGACAATCAGCGGTGTTTTTTTTGCACTGTCTTAAATAAATATATTGCCCGGTTATTACTTACTCTGAAACAAGATTGCCCTCTGCGTCGTACGCACTACCATCGGGATGTTTAACACTTCCGTCAGGCAACTGTTCAGTTCCATCTTCCCAGACAATACGGCCATCCGGATATTCAACGGTATTATCAGACCACACGATTCGCCCGTCCGGATACTCTACCCGGCCGTCGTCATATTGAATGATGCCGTCGGGACGCTTGATCGAAGTCTTATCAACGTCAACTACGCTACCGTCAGGCAGTGTGGTCGAACCATCGACATTGACGGTCGCACCGAGTGTTTGAATCAGCGTAATCAAGGCCACCGGATCGATGTTGATGTTAAGGGTCGGCCATGGCATTGGCGGACGCTTGGTATCGACCGGCGCTACTGGTTTGGTTGGCGCTACTGGTTTGGTTGGCGCTACCGGTTTGGTCGGCGCCACTGGTTTGGTCGGTGCTACTGGCTTGGTTGGCGCCACTGGCTTGGTCGGCGCTACCGGTTTGGTTGGTGCTACTGGTTTGGTCGGTGCTACTGGTTTGGTCGGCGCTACCGGTTTGGTCGGTGCTACTGGTTTGGTCGGTGCTACTGGTTTGGTCGGTGCCACTGGTTTGGTCGGTGCTACGGGTTTGGTCGGCGCCACTGGCTTTGGTGTAGTGGTAGTGGTAGTGGGGCGAGGCTTGGAGATCGGACTTTTCATATTCACACTCAAATTTACAAATATAATTATGATCTTTAATAACAAACTAAAGAGCCGAACCAACAATAATCACGCACAACAAACTATTCAAATCAAAAGAACCTACAAGATATAAGCAACATAGAGTTACGCCCACAGATCAACGCACACCAACAACTTTAAATAAGCAGAAATAATAAACCGTACAAACAAGACTTTTGTGTGTTGCAAATATCATTACGCCGAAACGCTGGCATGTACTGATCGCGTCCATCGGCTATGTCATTGCAAATCCGCGTCGCCCCTGCAAGCCCCCCGTGTGGATAAAGATCAGACGCGTGCCGATGGCAAATTCGCCTGCTTCGACATGCTGCTTGAGCGCCAGCAAGGCCTTGCCGGTGTACAGCGGTTCCAAAGGGATGCCGCTGGTTTGCTCGGTCTGATCGATGAAGGTCAGCAACGCCTCGTCAACTTTGGCGAAACCACCACGGCTGGCGTCGATCAGTTGATAGTCCGCCGCAGGCTCGGTGGCGTGCGCGAGGATTGACTCGATGTTCGGCGCTACGCCGTGATCATCCGGTACCGCCAGAGCACCGTACACCGCGCGCTTGCCTTTCTCGGCGAGCGCCAGCCCGGCCAGTGTCGTGCCGGTGCCACAGGCCAGCCACCAGGCGTCGAAATCATCCCAGCCCAGCTTGGCCAATTGCTCTTCGGCTTGCTGCCTGATCGCTGCGCAACCCAGTGCGCCGGCCAGTCCACCACCGCCCTCGGGCACTGCACGCAGCGTCGGATATTGCGCTTGCCATGGCGTCCAGAATCCCGCTTCGTGCCGCGCGCGATAGCCGGCGTAACCCAGCCAATGCAACTGCATGTCAAACGCTTGCAGATCCCGCACTGTCGGCGTGTCCTGCGGGTGCCCGCGCAGAAGTCCCACGGTTTTGAAACCCAGCCGCTTGCCCGCCGCCGCCAGCGCATGCAGGTGATTGGAATGCGCACCGCCGAGGCTGATGATGCCCTCGGCGCCGGCACGCTCGGCGGCTTTGAGGTGTTCGACGAGTTTGAACCACTTGTTGCCGCTGATCAGCGGGTCGATGCGATCGAGGCGCAGGATCGCGACCTCGATGCCGGCAACTGCAAGCCAGTCCAGATGGAGCGGTTCGAGAGGGGCCGGGGGTAGCCAGTTGGGGGGAGGCAAAAGCATGGGCACTGCACAATCTGGAAAAGACCACATACTAGTAGGAGCTGCCGCAGGCTGCGATCTTTTGATCTTGCTTTTGAAATCAGGATCAACAGATCGCAGCCTTCGGCAGCCCCTACAGAATGTGTTTACAACTCAGCCGCCAGCCGCGAACCCTGATTGATCGCGCGCTTGGCGTCCAGCTCCGCCGCCACATCCGCGCCGCCGATCAAGTGCACGTTCTGCCCGGCTTCAACCAGCCCATCGTGCAACTCACGCAACGGATCCTGCCCCGCACAGATCACGATGTTGTCCACCGCCAGCAGTTGCGGCTCACCACTTTCGCCGATGCGAATGTGCAAGCCTTGGTCATCGATGCTCAGGTATTCGACGCTGTTGAGCATCTGCACCTGCTTGTTCTTCAGGCCGGTGCGATGAATCCAGCCGGTGGTTTTGCCCAGACCGTCGCCGACCTTGGTTTTCTTGCGCTGCAACAGGAACACCTCACGGGCCGGCGCATGCGGTGCCGCTTTGATTCCCGCCACACCACCACGGGCCTCCAGTTGCGTGTCGATGCCCCACTCTTTCCAGAACGCCGCGCGATCCAGACTGGTGGCTACGCCTTGATGAACGAGAAATTCCGAGACATCGAAACCGATCCCGCCAGCACCGATTACCGCGACACGCTTGCCGACCGGTTTGCGCTCGAGGATCACATCCAGATAACTCAGCACCTTGGCATTTTCGATGCCCGGAATCGCCGGCACGCGCGGGGCGATACCGGTGGCGAGAATGATTTCGTCGTAGCCGCCCTCAACCAACTTGGCCACGTCGACGCGGGTGTTCAGGCACACCTCGACATTCGTCGTTTGCAGCTTGCGGTTGAAGTAGCGCAGGGTTTCGAAAAACTCTTCCTTGCCCGGCACGCGCTTGGCAATGTTGAACTGGCCACCGATCTCACTGGCCGAATCGAATAACGTCACCTGATGACCGCGCTCGGCGGCCACGGTGGCGGCAGACAAGCCGGCAGGGCCGGCACCGACCACGGCGATTTTCTTGATCTGCTGCACCGGCAGGTAATTGAGTTCGGTTTCGTGGCAGGCGCGCGGGTTGACCAGGCAACTGGTGAGCTTGCCGCCAAAGGTGTGGTCGAGGCACGCCTGGTTGCAGCCGATGCAGGTGTTGATTTCGTCGGCGCGGCCTGCGGCGGCTTTGTTGACGAAGTCCGGATCGGCGAGGAATGGTCGGGCCATGGAGACCATGTCGGCATCGCCCTCGGCAAGAATCTGCTCGGCAATTTCCGGGGTATTGATGCGGTTGGTGGTGATCAGCGGGATGCTCACCGAGCCGCGCAACTTGGCCGTGACCTTGCTGAACGCTGCACGCGGAACCTTGGTGGCGATGGTCGGAATCCGTGCTTCGTGCCAGCCGATACCGGTGTTGATGATGGTCGCACCAGCCTGCTCGATGGCTTTGGCCAGCATGACGATTTCATCCCAGGTGCTGCCACCTTCGACCAGATCGAGCATCGACAGGCGGAAGATGATGATGAAATTCGGCCCGACCGCTTCGCGCACACGACGGACAATTTCTACCGGCAGGCGCATGCGGTTTTCGTAGCTGCCACCCCAGCGGTCGGTGCGGTGGTTGGTGTGCGCGGCGAGGAACTGGTTAATGAAGTAACCTTCCGAGCCCATGATCTCGACGCCGTCGTATTCGGCGGTTTGCGCCAATACCGAGCAGGTGACGAAATCACTGATCTGCTTTTCGATGCCCTCTTCGTCCAGCTCTTTGGGCTTGAACGGGTTGATCGGCGCCTGAATCGCGCTCGGTGCTACCTGTTTCGGGCTGTAGGCGTAACGCCCGGCGTGAAGAATCTGCATGCAGATCTTGCCACCCGCCTCGTGCACCGCGCGGGTGACGATGCGGTGCTTGAGCGCCTCTTCCTCAGTAGTGAGCTTGGCCGCGCCGGAATATACGCCGCCCTCGTCATTCGGGCCGATACCGCCAGTGACCATCAGGCCGACACCGCCACGGGCACGTTCGGCGAAGTACGCCGCCATGCGCTCGAAGCCACCCGGCTTTTCTTCAAGGCCAGTGTGCATCGAGCCCATCAGGGTACGGTTGCGCAGCGTGGTGAATCCCAGGTCCAGCGGGGCCAGCAGATGCGGGTAATGAGCGGCGGTCATCGGTAACTCCACAACGAGCGATCACGGAAAAATTGCGGGAGCTCTGCGTCCCCCGTCAGTCATGTTCGACAGACTAAGAGTCGCACCGCTGTCACTCAATGACCGTAACTGACAAGTTATTGATCCAAATGCGCAGCGCCCCTTGGCAACCCGGGCCATGGGCCCTACCCTAGTCGGCACATCCTGTACCCGGCTGTTGTTGGTTTTCATGCGCAAACTTCTGTATCTGTTTTTCTCCATGGCCCTCGTTGCCGCCCTGACCACCTACGCCATGTGGGCGGCAGACCGGCCGGCGGGACATTACCTGTCGGACCTGCGCATCAAGCTCGCCGTCAATCAGGGCACGCCCGGCGATCGTGGCAATCTGCTCGGCATCCAGCCCGAACTGTTCCCCACCGATTACCAAAGCTCCGCACGCCTGCACCGCAAACTCGCGGCGTATCTGCAGCAGGCGCGCGATCAGGGCTTGCTCAACGAAAAAACCGTGGTGGTGTTGCCCGAGCACGTCGGCACCTGGCTGATGGTCAGCGGCGAGAAAGACGAGTTGTATCAGGCGCCAACGCTGGCGGAGGCAATGAACTGGCTGGCGGCGAGCAATCCACTGCTGTTTGCCCGTGCCTGGCTGCGGGCCAAGGGCGAGCAACGCCTGGATGACGCTTATCTGCGGATGAAAGCGAAAGCCATGGCCAAGGATTACCAGGCGCTGTTCGGCGGTCTGGCCAAGGAGTTCCAGGTCACCCTGGTGGCCGGCTCCATCGTGCTGCCTGAGCCAAGCATCCGCGACGGCCGGCTCAAGCCCGGCAGCGGCGCCCTGTTCAACAGCAGCGTGGTGTTTGGTCGCGACGGCGTACCGTTGGGCCAGCCGCAACGGCAGATGCATCCGATCTTTGATCAGCAAGGTGTGATTCAGGCCGAAGACAAACACGCCATACAGGTCGTCGATACCCCGGCCGGACGCTTGGGCATCCTGATCGGCAGTGACAGCTGGTACCCCGGCAACTACCGCACCCTTGATGAGCAAGGCGCGCAACTGGTGGCCGTGCCGGCGCAGGTTATCGGCCAAGGCGCCTGGGACAAGCCATGGCGTGGCTACAAGGGTTCGAGCACGCCGGGCTCGGTCAGCCTCAAGCCCGGCGACCTCAGTGAAGGTCAGGCCTGGCACCGACTGACCCTCACCGCGCAACCGCCAAGCAGCCACGCGATTGCCGGCGTCAGTGTGTTCATGCGCGGGCAGTTCTGGGACAAGTCGAGTACCGGCACAAGCTTCCTCAGCAGCAACGGCCAGCAGTTCGCCGATGGCGAGGCCCGTGGTGCGCGCTTGCTGAACGTCTGGCTGTAAACCATGAAGCCGCAGCCGATGCGCCTCGGGGATCTGTCGGTGGGCTTCGTCCATAGTCTGGCCGACGCCGTGCGCAGCCACGACGTCGATCCGCTGCCTCTGCTTGAACAATATGGCCTTGATGCCGCGCGACTGGCCGAGGCCGGGGCGCGCTTGTCGATCCCGCGTTACATGCGCCTCGGCCATGCGGCGATTCAACTCACCGGCGACCCGGCCCTGGGCCTGCGCATGGGCCGAATGATCCGCTTGAATCAGGCCGGTCTGGCCGGCATCACTGCGGCGCAAGCGCCCACCGTGCGCGAGGCGGCCCGTTGCCTGACGCGCTTCGAGCCGCTTTACGGCTCGAACTATCGCGGGCAGTCCAGTTTTCATGAAGATGCCAACGGTGCCTGGTTGCGCTTCTATTCGATCAGCCCGTACAACGCCTATAACCGCTTCGTGGTCGACTCAATCCTCGCCGGCTGGCTGCATCAGTTGTCGAGCCTGTGCGGCGAAACGTTGCGCGCCGAGCGAATCGAAATCGAATTCGAAGCGCCGGATTACCGCGAAGCCTACACAATGCTCGGTGACTGCCCGATCCAGTTCAACGCCGAGCGCAACCAACTGCGCCTGAGCCTGAGCAGCCTCGCCCTGCGCAACCCTGAACATTGCCCGAGCACCTGGCGACATCTGCTGCAATTGTGCGAGCGGGAGCTGGAACAACTGACCCGCACCCGCAGCCTGCGCGAGCGCATCACTCAGTTGCTCGGCCCGCTGCTCAATGGCGGCCGCGAGCCGGATCTTGAAGAAGTCGCGGCACGCCTGAAACTGCCGACCTGGACCTTGCGGCGCAAGCTCACTGAGGAAGGCACGCAATTTCGCGCGATCCTCAATGACACACGCCGCGATTTGGCGATGACCTACATACGCGACACCGAACTGGCGTTCGGCGAAATCGCCTACCTGCTGGGCTTCGCCTCAGCTGAAGCCTTCCAACGCGCATTCAAGCGCTGGAGCGGGCAGACGCCCGGCGAATCCCGACGAAATTACCGCTCGGGAGTCTGAAGCTCAGAGTTCCGTCGCGTCGTCAGCCGGTTCTGGTTGATCCAGTTCAAAGGCCTGGTATTCAAGCAGTTCTTCCTGATACTCATCCATCGTATGAATCCCCCAACTGCTCGCTATGAAAATGGCCTGATCAATCGACCTGTGCCCCGAGCATAAAGTGCCCGTGTGAAGGAAAAGTGAAACGCGGCCTTCATGAATAAAACGTAGCAGGTGGTTGGGGATTTATCGCGGCGATGATGCCGCAGGTGTGTAACCAGATTTTAAGCCAACCCGAAAACCACTGTGGGAGCGAGCCTGCTCGCGAAGCGGTGTGTCAGTCTAATCATCTGTCGACTGATACACCGCTTCGCGAGCAGGCTCGCTCCCACAGGGTTTCGCTTGGTTTCTTATTGGCCCGAAGCCGGCATCGCCGGAATCGGCTCGGACGGTGGCGGAATATCCGGGTTGGTCGGCGGGGTGATGGTTTCGCTGGCCGGCGCTGGCTCTTCCACGGGCGCTGGCGCAGGCGTAATCGGTGTCGACTCCGCTGGCGGTACCACCGGCTCGGAGCTCACTGGCGCGGCTTCAACCGGGGCCGGTGCAGGTTCCGCAGCCGGCGCGGGGGCAGGTTCCGCTGCAGGTGTCGGCGCCAGAGGCGCAGGTGCAGGTGCCGCTTTTGGTTCTGGCACACCAAGATCGGCTTTCGGCTTTTCTTCGATGTGTGCAGCTTTCTTCGCATCGGCGGGCAGGAACTGCTCCACCAGCGTGAAGAAACGCTCGTAGAACTTCTGCGCAATGACCGTCTCACTGGCGACCTTGACCATCGAGTCGTCCGAGGAGCCGATCGGCATCGACACCGAGCCCAACACACCAACCCCGAGGCTGGCCGAGTTGTTGGTCTTCTTCAACGCATAACGGTCCTGCAAGGCGTTGGCGAACACCGTCGCATGATGCCCGGCGCTGCCATCTTCGGCGCAGACCACGTTGAAGCTGATCTCGAGGTGCGTCTCGCCGGTCTGCTGGAAGCTCTTGTGCCCGCTGACCAGTTTGGGATCACTGCTGGTAATGATGTAGCCCTGACTGAGCAACGCGCGCCGGGCCGCTTCGCAACTGGCGGTGTCGGTTACCGGGTAATTACGCGAAAAGGTGCCGGAGTCATCGAAGTTCTCATGCTCATAGATCGGCTTGTCCTTCGAACAACCGGCCACCGCAGTCAACAACAGCGCCAGCCCGACAACACGCATGGGAGTGGAAATCAACATTGAACATCCTGAGGGAAAACAGTCCGGGGCGTATTGTGCAACAGATCGTTGCCCCATGGCGCATGGAATAGTGTCAAGAATCGGTTACAACTTTACCGGTCATGGCCGTCAGGAAAAAGCCGCGTGGACAAATGATCGATCAACGCGCGCAATTTCGCTGTCGCCTGTCGGCTCGACGGCCATAACACCCTAACCGCCCGACCTGTTCTAAACCGCCAAGGGACGTTGTACATCCAAGAATCAGGTCGGCTGTCAGGCCGCCTTCGCGAGCAGGCTCGCTCCCACAGAAAGGCAAAAGCAAAAGATCGCAGCCTTCGGCAGCTCCTACACAATGAGCGCAAGCTCGAGTGCTTTTGATCTTGCTTTTGATCCACCGGCGACGTCGGAAGGCTGAGCGGATCGATCCCGCAGCGAAGGAACCCGAGCCTGCGAGGGCCGAACGTAGGAGCAAGCCTTTTCGGCGTTTGGAAAAGGTGACCCGCCGTAAGGGCGGAACCGTAATCAGCAACCCCGCAGCAACGGATATTCACCCAAACCACCCAGAGCATGGCCGGCCCAAAGGCCGCCACGCCCAAAAAACAAAAAAGCCCCGACCAACCAGGCCGGGGCTCGCTCCCACAGAAAAGCAAAAGCAAAAGATCGCAGCCTTCGGCAGCTCCTACACAATGAGCGCAAGCTCGAGTGCTTTTGATCCACCGGCGACGTCGGAAGGCTGAGCGGAGGGATTGATCCGGGCGTGGGAGCGCAGCGACCGTCTGGCGCAGCCAGACACAGCGGAAGGAGGTGCAGCGAAGCAAACCGGAGCCGCTGCGCCCGGATCGATCCCGCAGCGAAGGAACCCGAGCCTGCGAGGGCCGAACGTAGGAGCAAGCCTTTTTGGGTACTTTTTCGGCGTCTGGAAAAAGTGCCTCGCCGTAAGGGCGAAACCGCCAGCCGCCGCACCCGAAGAAACGGATATTCACCCAAACCACCCAGAGCATGGCCGGCCCAAAGACCGCCAAGCCACCAAAGGCCGCCAAGCCACCAAAAACAAAAAAGCCCCGACCATCAGGCCGGGGCTCCTTCAAACGTCAGTCAAAAGATCAGAACCGCTCGATCTTCGCCTCAGCTTCCAACTGCTTGCGATACGCCGCAAAGTCCTGCTGGCCCTCACGGGAAGCGAGGAAACGACGATATTGCGCTTTCTCTTCTTCCGTCGGTGCAGCTGCTTCATTGACGCCATTCAGACGCACAATCATCAGGCTGCCATCCGGCAAGGTAACGCTGGAGAACGTCGGCTTGTCCTTGGCAGCCGGCTTCGGCATACGGAACAGTGCCTGCAGCACAGCCGGATCAACCCCTTCCTGACCACGGGTGGCCGCTTCGGTGATCTTCCAGTTCTGACCGTCAATGGCCTTGTCCAGCGGCGCCTTGCCATCGCGCAGATCAGCGATCAGCTTCTCGGCACGGGTCTTGGCCTCGGCACTGGCGTGCTCCTTGGTCAACTGAGTGCGGATCGCCGCGCTCACGCTTTCCAGTGGCAATTGCGCAGGCTTGAGATGCTCCTTGGCCCGCAGCACGATCACGGTTTCCGGGTCCAGCTCGATGGCGGTGCTGTTGGCACCTTCATCAATCACTTCCGGACTGAACGCGGCAGTGACCACGGCACGGTTGGCGGCAACACCTTCGCCACCTTCACGGCCGAACGGTTTGGAAGTGCGCACGGTCAGTTTCAGATCCGCTGCTGGCTGCGCCAGGTCAGAGGCTTCGAACGCCGAGTCTTCCAGTTGCTTGGTCGCCTCAACAAAACGCTGCTCGACCTGAGCGGCTTTCAGCTCGCGGGTCAGCTTGTCTTTCAGGCTGGCCAGGGTCGGAACTTCAGGCGCTTCCACGCCCAACAGCTTGATCAGGTGATAACCGAAGTCGGTACGAATCGGCTCGGAAACCTGGTCTTTCGACAAGGAGTACAGCGCTTTTTCGAAAGCCGGGTCGTAAACGCCAGGACCGGCATAACCAAGGTCACCACCATTGTTGGCGGAACCCGGATCCTGCGAGAATTCCTTGGCCAACGCTTCGAACTTCTCGCCCTTGGCCAGACGCGCCTGGACTTCGTCGATCTTCGCCTTTGCCTGCGCTTCGGTAGTCTTGTCGTTCACTTCGATGAGGATGTGCGCGGCACGACGCTGTTCCGACAGGTTGGCGATCTCTTTCTGGTAAGCCGCCTCAAGATCTTCATCCTTGACCGCAACCTGATCGAAGAACGACGATTTCTTCAGCTCGACGTAATCGATGATCACCTGATCCGGCGTCATGAATTCCTTGGCGTGCTCGTCGTAGTAAGCCTTGACCTCGTCATCGGTCAGCTTGACCGCAGCCGGGTCGGCCTTGACGTTAAGAGTAGCGAAATCACGGGTCTGTTTTTCCAGACGGGCAAAAGCCAGCACTTCGGCGTCGGTGACGAAACCGCTGCCGGCAACACCAGCGCGCAACTGGCCGATAAGCATTTCCTGAGCCAGCATCTGACGGAACTGCATGCGGCTGTAGCCCAGTTGACGGATCACCTGGTCGAAGCGCTCGGAGCTGAACTTGCCGTCGACCTGGAATTCAGGCGTCTGCAGGATCACTTGATCCAGCGCGGCTTCGGAGAACGAGAACTTCGCCTGTTCGGCGCCTTGCAGCAGCAACTTGCGGTCGATCAGGCCTTTGAGCGCCGATTCGCGCAGCATTTTTTCGTCGAGCAAGGACGCATCGAAGTCCTTGCCCAGCTGTTGCATCAGCTGACGGCGTTGCATATCAACGGCCTGGCTCAGCTCGTTCTGGCTGATTTCGTCACCGTTGACCTTGGCCGCCTCGTTCTTGTGAGTCGTGGCCTGGAAAATGGCATCGAAACCGGTCAGGGCCATCAGTGCAACGATGACCCCGATAATGGTCTTGGCAATCCAGCCTTGTGAATTGTCCCTGATATTTTGCAGCATGCGTCCCCCAGAAACGGTTGAACTTCAATTTAGGCAACCGTGGAGCGTGGGTAGAATCCGGATAGAAGAAAGGCGCATCCGAGGATGCGCCTTCTCGTAACTGGCGGAGCGGACAGGGCTCGAACCCTCGATCCCGGCGTTACAGGTGATTTTTTCAGCCACCTGCTCTACCGCTCCGCTGCCAAGTCAGGCTTGACCCCGACCCGGATGGGTAAAAACCTGGAAACTCAGTTAACAGCTTCTTTCAGCGCTTTACCGGCTTTGAAACCTGGCTTCTTGGCAGCCGGGATTTCCAGAGACTTGCCAGTTTGCGGGTTGCGACCGGTACGAGCCGGACGGTCAGTCACGGAGAAAGTACCGAAACCAACCAGAACAACGGAGTCGCCAGCCTTCAGAGCGCCAGTGACGGATTCGATTACAGCGTCCAGCGCACGGCCAGCAGCAGCTTTCGGGATATCAGCGGATGCAGCGATAGCATCAATCAGTTCCGACTTGTTCACTCTAAGTCCCCTTATATCTATTTTGAGATGTTTCTAAGTTTTTTGGTGAAAGCAAAAACGAGTGCTGAATGGCCTACAGACACTTAAGAGCCGCTTTATAACAAGGGCTCTAAAATGCTGTCAAGGAAAGCCCCCCAGGCTAAAACGTATTAATGCGTGCTAATTCTTTCCTTGGCATCAGACTCGCGTTTTTCGTCCTTGGCAACTATCTCCGGAGCCACATCCGGCAAGGGCTCCGGCGCGTATTGCAGCGCAATTTGCAGGACCTCGTCAATCCATTTAACCGGCTTGATCTGCAGATCCTGCTTGATATTGTCAGGAATCTCCTTCAGATCGCGGACGTTTTCTTCCGGAATAATCACAATCTTGATTCCGCCGCGGTGAGCCGCCAGCAGTTTTTCTTTCAAACCGCCAATTGCCAGCACTTGCCCACGCAGAGTGATCTCACCGGTCATGGCGACATCGGCGCGCACCGGAATACCGGTCAATGCCGAAACCAACGCCGTGCACATACCGACGCCAGCACTTGGGCCGTCTTTCGGCGTAGCACCTTCCGGCATGTGAATGTGCGTGTCGCGCTTCTCGTGGAAGTCCAGCGGGATGCCCAGGCTCTTGGCGCGGCTGCGCACAACGGTCTGTGCGGCAGTGATCGATTCGACCATCACATCACCCAGCGAACCGGTCTTGATCAGTTGACCTTTACCCGGAATCACTGCGGCTTCGATAGTCAGCAATTCGCCGCCAACCTGAGTCCACGCCAGGCCAGTCACCTGCCCCACCTGATCCTGCTGCTCGGCCAGGCCGTAGCGGAACTTGCGCACGCCGAGGAAATGCTCGAGCAGGTCAGCTGTCACTTTTACCGAGAAGCGTTTTTCCAGCGCATGCTCTTTGACTGCCTTGCGGCAGACCTTGGCGATCTGTCGCTCGAGGCCCCGCACGCCCGCTTCACGGGTGTAATAACGGATGATGTCGCGAATCGCTTCCTCATCGAACTCCAGCTCGCCCTTCTTCAGACCATTGGCGGCGATCTGTTTCGGCGAGAGGTATTTCACAGCGATGTTGATCTTCTCGTCTTCGGTGTAACCCGGCAGACGGATGACTTCCATCCGGTCCAGCAGCGCTGGCGGGATGTTCATCGAGTTCGAGGTGCACAGGAACATCACATCGGACAGGTCGTAATCGACTTCAAGATAGTGATCGTTGAAGTTGTGGTTTTGCTCGGGATCGAGCACTTCCAGCAACGCCGACGCCGGGTCGCCACGCATGTCGCTGCCCATCTTGTCGATTTCATCGAGCAGGAACAGCGGGTTGCGTACGCCCACTTTTGTCATCTTTTGAATCAATCTTCCCGGCATCGAACCAATGTAGGTCCGGCGGTGACCACGAATTTCCGCTTCGTCACGCACGCCGCCCAAGGCCATACGTACGAATTTGCGATTGGTGGCGTGGGCAATCGATTCCGCCAGCGAGGTCTTACCCACACCTGGAGGACCGACCAGGCACAACACCGGGCCACGGATTTTCTTCACGCGCTTCTGCACGGCGAGGTATTCAAGGATGCGCTCCTTGACCTCTTCGAGGCCGTAGTGATCGGCGTCGAGAATGTCTTCTGCACGGGCCAGGTCGAGGCGTACTTTGCTCTGCGCCTTCCACGGCACTTGCACCAGCCAGTCGATGTAGGAACGCACCACGGTGGCTTCAGCCGACATCGGCGACATCTGCTTGAGCTTGTTCAGCTCAGCAGTGGCCTTGGCCAGCGCGTCTTTCGGCAGGCCGGCAGCATCGATGCGCTTTTTCAGCTCTTCGATTTCATTGTGGCCTTCGTCGCCGTCACCGAGTTCTTTCTGAATGGCCTTCATCTGCTCATTCAGGTAGTACTCGCGCTGGCTGCGCTCCATTTGCTTTTTGACGCGACCGCGAATGCGTTTTTCAACCTGGAGCAGGTCGATTTCGGCATCCAGCAGCGCCAGCACGTGCTCGACACGCGCCGACAGATCGATGATCTCGAGGATTTCCTGCTTCTGCTCGATTTTCAGCGCCATGTGCGCGGCCATGGTGTCGACCAGACGACCCGGCTCATCGATGCTGTTGAGTGACGACAGGACTTCAGCCGGAACCTTCTTGCCCAGCTGGACGTATTGTTCGAACTGCGACAGCAGCGTGCGCACAAAGACTTCCGACTCGCGCTCGGCGGCGTCGACTTCTTCGATCAACGAGACTTCGGCGCGGCAATGGCCATCGACTTCGCTGAAGCGTTCGACGGTGCCACGCTGCTCGCCTTCGACCAGAACCTTGACAGTGCCATCAGGCAGCTTCAGCAGTTGCAGTACCGTGGCAATCGTACCTACGCGATAGAGAGCGTCTTCACCGGGATCATCGTCAGCCGGGTTTCTCTGGGCCAGCAGCAGAATCTGCTTGTCACCCGTCATCGCGGCCTCGAGGGCTTCGATGGATTTCTCGCGCCCCACGAACAGCGGGATAACCATGTGCGGATAAACCACGACATCACGCAATGGCAGGAGAGGCAATTCGATGGTTGTCTTCATGATTTCGCCTCTACGGCGGCCGTATGGCCGTAATCAGATGGAATTAAGCTTGAAACCAAGATGGGGGCTGCCTCGAAAAAAAACAAGCGCAAAGCGGGTGTAAAAATCGACATAAAAAAAAGAGGCCCGAAGGCCCCTTCCTTGTTGCGGCGCGGTGGACGCTTACGCGTCCGGCGCTGCCTTGGCCGTCGGCTCACTGTTTTCGTAGATATACAGTGGCTTGGACTTGCCTTCGATCACGCTTTCATCGATCACGACTTTGCTCACCTCGGACTGCGAGGGGATCTCATACATCGTGTCGAGCAGCACACCTTCGAGAATCGAACGCAGGCCACGGGCACCGGTTTTACGTTCCAGGGCACGCTTGGCGACCGATTTCAGCGCGTCGGAACGGAATTCCAGATCCACGCCTTCCATCTCGAACAGCTTGGCATACTGTTTGGTCAGAGCATTTTTCGGCTCGGTGAGGATTTGCATCAGCGCAGCCTCGTCGAGCTCGTCCAGTGTCGCCAGGACCGGCAGACGACCGACGAATTCCGGGATCAGACCGAACTTGACCAGATCGTCAGGCTCGACTTCACGCAGGGATTCACCGACTTTCTTGCCTTCTTCCTTGCTGCGCACTTCGGCGTTGAAGCCGATGCCGCCTTTGGTGGAACGGTTCTGAATGACCTTTTCCAGGCCGGAGAACGCACCACCGCAGATGAACAGGATGTTACGGGTGTCGACCTGCAGGAATTCCTGCTGCGGATGCTTGCGGCCACCTTGCGGCGGTACCGAAGCGACCGTGCCTTCGATCAACTTGAGCAAGGCCTGCTGCACGCCTTCACCGGAAACATCGCGCGTGATCGACGGGTTGTCGGACTTGCGGGAAATCTTGTCGATTTCGTCGATGTAGACAATGCCCATCTGGGCTTTCTCTACGTCGTAATCGCACTTCTGCAGCAGCTTCTGAATGATGTTCTCGACATCTTCACCCACGTAACCGGCCTCGGTGAGGGTAGTTGCGTCAGCGATGGTGAACGGAACGTTCAGCAAGCGGGCCAGTGTTTCGGCCAGCAGGGTTTTACCGGAGCCTGTCGGGCCGATCAGCAGGATGTTGCTCTTGCCGAGTTCGACATCGTCAGCCTTTTTGTCACGCTGGTTCAGGCGCTTGTAGTGGTTGTACACCGCTACGGCCAAAACCTTTTTCGCACGCTCCTGACCAATGACGTACTGGTCAAGGATGCCGCTGATTTCTTTAGGCGAAGGCAATTTATGCGCGCTGCTTTCGGCCTGTGCTTCCTGCACCTCCTCGCGGATGATGTCATTGCACAGGTCGACGCACTCGTCGCAGATAAAGACCGAGGGGCCGGCAATCAATTTGCGCACTTCATGCTGGCTTTTGCCACAGAAGGAGCAATAGAGCAGCTTGCCGTTGTCCTCGCCGTTGCGGGTGTCAGTCATTCGTTCGATCCAAATCCGATAGGCTTGCAACACAAGATGAAGGCTATTGCGGGCTTTTTCAAGCCCGCCGCTGATCGGACATGCCGATCAGGCCTGTTTTGCGCTGCTTATATTAAGCTGGACGCTGGTTGATCACTTCGTCGATCAGGCCGTATTCCTTCGCAGCTTCGGCACTCATGAAGTTGTCGCGATTGGTATCGCGCTCGATTTCTTCCAGAGTACGGCCGCTGTGCTTGGCCATCAGCATGTTCAGACGCTCGCGGATGAAGAGGATTTCCTTGGCGTGGATTTCGATGTCCGACGCCTGGCCCTGAAAACCGCCCAGTGGCTGGTGAATCATCACGCGCGAGTTCGGCAGGCAGAAACGCTTGCCCGGAGCACCTGCGGTGAGCAGGAATGCGCCCATGCTGCAGGCCTGACCGATGCAGGTGGTCGATACGTTCGGCTTGATGAACTGCATGGTGTCGTAGATCGACATGCCGGCAGTCACCGAACCGCCCGGCGAGTTGATGTACAGATGGATGTCCTTGTCCGGGTTTTCCGCTTCAAGGAACAGCAGTTGCGCACAGATCAGGTTGGCCATGTAGTCCTCTACCGGGCCCACCAGAAAGATCACTCGCTCCTTGAGCAGGCGCGAGTAGATGTCGTAGGCGCGTTCGCCACGAGCGGACTGCTCGACAACCATCGGGACCAGGCCGCCGGCGGCCTGGATATCAGAGTTCTGCTGAATATAAGAATTACGGAACATGCTCTGCAGTCGCTCCCAAATAGTTATGTCTTGAATACGCATAAGCCAGCTCGAGAGCTGGCTTATGGTGTGCACTTCTAACGCAAAATCAATCAGTCGGCTGCTGGAGCTTCTACCGGCTTGACTGCTTCTTCGTAGGAGACCGATTTGTCGGTCACACTAGCTTTCTGCAGAACAGTATCCACAACTTGTTCTTCCAGCACAACCGAACGCACTTCGTTCAGCTGCTGCTCGTTTTTGTAGTACCACGACACGACCTGCTCTGGCTCCTGGTAAGCGGAAGCCATTTCCTGAATCATTTCGCGAACGCGAGCTTCATCAGGCTTCAGATCGAACTGCTTGACCACTTCAGCAACGATCAGGCCCAGCACGACGCGGCGCTTGGCTTGCTCTTCGAACAGCTCGGCCGGCAGTTGGTCTGGCTTGATGTTGCCGCCGAACTGCTGAACAGCCTGCACGCGCAGACGGTCAACTTCGTTGGACAGCAGAGCCTTTGGCACTTCGATCGGGTTGGTGGCCAGCAGACCGTCCATTACCTGATTCTTGACCTTGGATTTGATCGCCTGACGCAGTTCACGCTCCATGTTCTTGCGAACTTCGGTGCGGAAGCCGTCGATGCCGCTTTCCTTGATGCCGAATTGAGCGAAGAACTCTTCGTTCAGCTCAGGCAGCTTAGGCTCGGACACAGTGTTGACGGTCACGGTGAACTCGGCGGTTTTGCCAGCCAGGTCCAGGTTCTGATAGTCCTCAGGGAAGGTCAGGTTCAGAACGCGTTCTTCGCCGGCTTTAGCGCCAACCAGGCCTTCTTCGAAGCCCGGGATCATGCGGCCGGAACCCAGCACCAGCTGAGTGCCCTTGGCGGAGCCGCCAGCGAACACTTCGCCGTCAACCTTGCCAACGAAATCGATGTTCAGCTGATCTTCGTTCTGGGCAGCACGGTCGGCCACTTCGAAACGGGTGTTCTGCTTGCGCAGGATGTCGAGCATCTTGTCCAGGTCAGCGTCAGCCACTTCAGCGCTCAGACGCTCAACGGTGATGCCTTCGAAGCCAGCAACGGTGAACTCAGGGAAGACTTCGAATACAGCAACGTATTCCAGATCCTTGCCCGCTTCGAGCGACTTTGGCTCGATCGAAGGCGAACCGGCAGGGTTGAGCTTCTGCTCGACCACAGCTTCGTAGAAGGAAGACTGAATGACGTCGCCTACCGCTTCCTGACGCGCATCAGCACCGAAACGGCGCTTGATTTCGCTCATTGGCACTTTGCCTGGACGGAAGCCAGCAATTTTGGCCTTTTGGGCAGTCTGCTGCAGACGCTTGTTGACCTGAGTCTCGATGCGCTCTGCCGGCACGGTGACGCTCATGCGGCGCTCGAGAGCAGTAGTATTTTCAACAGAAACTTGCATGGATATTCCTCGTTGCACAGACGTTAGCCGGCCGTTTCCGACCCCAGAATCAAGGGCATGCATTCTAGTGGGTCAAACTCAAGAAGTCACCCTACTGGAAACGGGTAAAAAAACAGCAGGCAATTTATAGGGAGCGCCGCACGAATGCCGTGCACTCCACTGGCGAATACAAGCGATCACGTCAGGGCTCTGCAGCAACGCTTCTATATATAGAAGCAACTACCAGATAGGCCCGACAGGCGTTCCGGCAAAACCGGAACGACGAGCAGTTCAGCGTCATCCGATCCTTTAAAAGCGATGAAGTGCCCTGCCCTGCGCCTCGAAATCGGCCGTGGCCGGATTTCGAAACCGCTAAAACAAAAAAGGCGCCAGACTGTTAAATCTGGCGCCTTTCGAAATATGGGGTGGACGATGGGGATCGAACCCACGACAACGGGAGTCACAATCCCGTGCTCTACCAACTGAGCTACGCCCACCATATTGCGTAACAAAAAAGCCAAACAACTTCTTTGTCGAAACTTCATCAGGCCATAGGCACAGATGAAGCTTTATTTGGTGCGGATGAAGAGACTCGAACTCTTACGCCTCGCGGCGCTGGAACCTAAATCCAGTGTGTCTACCAATTCCACCACATCCGCGGATGAAGCTTTTAAAGCAAAGGCGCCAGACCGTTAAATCTGGCGCCTTTCGAAATATGGGGTGGACGATGGGGATCGAACCCACGACAACGGGAGTCACAATCCCGTGCTCTACCAACTGAGCTACGCCCACCATATCGCGTTACTTGTGCCAAAGCTGCCTAATGGCGCACCCGGCAGGACTCGAACCTGCGACCATCCGCTTAGAAGGCGGATGCTCTATCCAGCTGAGCTACGGGCGCCTTGTTAATCTGTACTCTTAAAGGACTACAAACTAAGTGCTTTCCAGTGTCGCAGAACCTTGATTCTGCTTCACCTTCTTAACCAGTGCTAGGCTGTGCCCGACAAGTGCGACGAATAGTATAGAGGGCTCCAAAGGTCGTCAAATCCTTTTTGAAAAAAATTCATTTAATTAAAGGAGTTAGAGGAATTTGCTGACCAAGCGCCTTTGCCCTCACCGCTCGACATGCGAGAATGCGTTCTCATTTTTTCCCCTCTCGATGGTTAATCACGCGCAATGACTGCACAACTAATCGACGGCAAATCGATCGCCGCCAGCCTGCGCCAGCAGATCGCCCAACGAGTTGCCGAGCGTCGCCAGCAAGGCCTGCGCACCCCCGGCCTCGCGGTGATCCTGGTCGGCAGCGATCCTGCCTCTCAGGTTTATGTCTCGCACAAGCGTAAAGACTGTGAAGAGGTTGGCTTCCTCTCTCAAGCCTACGACCTGCCCTCCGACACCACTCAGGACGCCCTGACCGATCTGATCGATCGCCTCAACGACGATCCGGCTATCGACGGCGTTCTCCTGCAGTTGCCTCTGCCCGAACACCTCGACGCGTCCAAGCTGCTGGAACGCATCCGCCCGGACAAAGACGTCGACGGTTTCCATCCGTACAACGTCGGCCGCCTGGCCCAGCGCATCCCGCTGCTGCGCCCCTGCACCCCGAAAGGCATCATGACCTTGCTGGAAAGCACTGGCGCTGATCTTTACGGTATGGATGCGGTAGTCGTTGGCGCCTCCAATATCGTCGGTCGCCCGATGGCCATGGAATTGCTGCTGGCCGGCTGCACCGTCACCGTGACTCACCGCTTCACCAAGGATCTGGCCGGCCACGTCGGCCGCGCTGATCTGGTGGTCGTTGCCGCCGGCAAGCCGGGCCTGGTCAAGGGCGAGTGGATCAAGGAAGGCGCGATCGTGATCGACGTCGGCATCAACCGTCAGGACGACGGCAAACTGGTCGGTGACGTTGTCTACGAAACCGCCCTGCCCCGCGCCGGCTGGATCACCCCGGTACCGGGCGGCGTTGGCCCGATGACCCGCGCCTGCCTGCTGGAAAACACCCTCTACGCCGCAGAAACACTGCACGTCTGATCGAATTTTTCCGCTGCACCAGAACCCCGCCTCGTGCGGGGTTTTTCGTGCCTGAGAAAAAACTTCAACCGTTCGCCGGAAACCGCTCTTTTTACAGGCCTTTTCACGAGATTTTCAGGTCTTTCAAACAACCATCGACAGTTCTTCAGCCATACTCCTAAAATGCGCCGGTTTTGAGAAATAACCCGTTACAAACTAACGGTATATCCAACCTTTTAGAGTTCGCCCGCGTGAAAATTCGTCTCTCGATTCTGAGCCTGTTGTTTGCTGTTACAGGCACACTCATCACGCCAACGATCAACGCTGCGGAAACCACCGCTGCTCCACGTGACGCTTCGACATTGAAGATCGCGTCCGGCAGCGCCCTGCTCATGGATATGCAGACCAACAAAGTCATCTATTCCAGCAACCCTGACGTGATCGTACCGATCGCTTCCGTCAGCAAGCTGATGACTGGCCTTGTCGTGGTGGAAGCTCGACAGAACATGGACGAATGGATCGATGTCGACATCAGGAACACTCCGGAAATGAAGGGTGTGTTCTCCCGAGTCAAACTCAAGAGTGAGCTGCCGCGCCGCGAGATGCTGCTGATCGCCTTGATGTCTTCGGAAAACCGTGCCGCCGCCAGCCTCGCGCACCACTATCCAGGTGGCTACGCTGCTTTTATCGCGGCAATGAACGCCAAGGCCAAGGCGCTGGGCATGACCAGCACGCACTTTGTCGAGCCGACCGGGCTGTCAGAGCGCAACGTTTCCACCGCCCGCGACCTGAGCAAATTGCTGGTGGCCGCGCACAAGCAACCGCTTCTGGTGCAACTGACCACCACCAAGGAAAAGACCGTGGCGTTCCGCAAGCCCAACTACACTTTGGGCTTCCGCAATACCGACCACTTGGTCAATAAGGCCGATTGGGACATCAAGATTACCAAGACCGGTTTTACCAACCCGGCCGGCCATTGCCTGGTGCTGGTGACGAAGATGGGCAACCGTCCGGTCGCTTTGGTGATTCTCGATGCGTTTGGCAAATACACGCATTTTGCCGACGCCAGCCGTATCCGCAGCTGGGTGGAAACCGGGCGCAGCGCCAGTGTTCCAGCGGTGGCACAGCAGTACAAAGCCGACAAGAACCTCAAGAGCCGTCAGAGCGGCGTGGTCGAGGCGGCGAAGTAGACCCAGCAATCATGAAAAAGCCCCGAATGTTCGGGGCTTTTTTTGTCTGCGCATCAGTCGTTGGGCAGCGGCATCTTGTCGTCATCGGGGATGCCATCGCCCGAGCTCGGCTCAGGCGAAACGTCCGGCGTCAGCACATTTGGCCGCGCCATCGGGTCGCGCATCGGGCTGTCCGGGTCCAGCACCGGATCAACCTCCGGCTCCGGCGTGGTCGGCACGCTGTCAGGTTTGTGGTCATCGAAGCTTGAATCGGTACTCATACGCACCTCACATCAAGGTTTCAGATCGGCTAACGGATCATAGGGCTTGGCCGGTTTCTTCGGATCTTCACCGGGCTCGACATCCAGCGGGGCTTTCGCCGGACCGACTGGATCAACTTGCGGATCGTCGAGGTCCGGCGAATCCGGATCGAAGCCCAGATCATCGCCCGAGGAATGTTCGGACGAGTGTGGGCCTTTCGGGGTTTGGGAATCTGCCATGTTGCCTCCTTGATTCACCCGCGAAGCACGGGCATTAATCTTCAGAGGCCGGCCGGGCGCAGTCGTGCCCGGCAGATGACGAACGGAGGTTTATTGCGCCGCCAGAGCCTTTCGCGCCTGCGCCGCAGCGTTTTCTTCACCGGCCTGCGCCAGTTCATCGGCGGCTTTCAGCCAACGGGAGCGGTCGACGGCTGCCGGGATCTGCGACGGTTTCTGAATCAGGATCGCCCAGCCACCGGCCTTTTCGAGCGCTGATTCAAAGCTGCCGAAATCCATCAACTGCCGACGATTAATGCCGGCGCGCAGCAGGACCTTCTGTTTGTTGCGGTCGTAGCCGGACAGGATCGCGTAACGCGGCTCGGCCCAGAATGCCGAACCTTCGCTGAAACGCACCATGACCGGATAGCCCGCTGCGACTTGGGTCAGCAAGGCTGGCAGCTTGCTGTCGAGCGGATAAACCACCAGGCCATATTCGCGGGCAAGGTTCTGCATGTTTTGCTGCAGCTTGTCCTCAGCCCCCGGCAAGTGCAGCGGTTTTTCCAGAAGGCCCGGGGTGATGACGATGCCTTGTTGCGACAGCAGACTGGCCAGCACCTGCGGCCCACTCTGGTTGGCTTCGCCACGATAGAAGGTGCCGCTGAGTTCAACTCGCTCCGGCAAGCGTTTGACTTCTGGCGCTACGTTGCCCGCACATCCGCTCAGCAACACCGCGCAAGCGCCGACAAGCAACGCTCCGCGCACTCGAGAAAATACCTGCACCATCAATCACTCTCTTCCAGACGCCGGTCATCGTGTTCCGGCAACGCCAGCGATCATAGAGCCGCACCCGCCCGCGGTATAGCCTTAAACCGCAGACTCTGCGATTGCATAGAGCAAACTGATTGGTGACTAACGACCTTTGGTCAATAGCTTGAAACACCCCATTGACTAGACTGTCACTGAAATAGAGCGAATTGCGAAAAGCAGGCGCCCGATGCAGGGCGAAGAGGAGGCACCAATGAGCCTGACCATGACCATCGTGATGTTGATAGCCGGCTGGCTGGCCGTGGCGACTGCCATGTTGTGGGGTGTGCTGCGGATTTCGCGGCGGCATCATCATCCGGTGCAGACGATGCCGGTTGAGAAGACAGAGAAGCACCCAGTGCGGCACGCTGCTGCGCATTGAAGATCAACAAGGTGCTTCCCTCATGAGAGCGCTCAGGAGCAGCGCGCTCTCGATAACTCAGCAAAAGGTGAATAAAAAAACCGCCTGAGCTCAACCAGCCCAGGCGGTTTTTTGTGTTCTCAGCAATTAAGCCTGCTGAGCAACCTTCTTCTGCTTCGCCCGGCGCGACAGCATGTTCAACACTTCGATACCGGCCGAGAACGCCATGGCCGCGTACACATAACCTTTCGGTACGTGGGCGCCGAAGCCCTCAGCGATCAGCGTCATGCCGATCATGATCAGGAAGCCCAGCGCCAACATGACCACCGTCGGGTTATCGTTGATGAACTTGGCCAGCGGATCAGCCGCGAGCAGCATCACCAGCACCGACACCACCACCGCGATGATCATGATCGGCAAGTGTTCAGTCATGCCGACAGCGGTAATGATGCTGTCGATCGAGAACACCATGTCGAGCATCAGGATCTGACCGATGGCCGCGGCAAAACCCAGGGTTACGGTCGAAGTCGCGGTCTTCGGGTCTTCCGGCGACGGGTCCATGCTGTGATGGATCTCGGTCGTGGCTTTCCACACCAGGAACAGGCCACCGGCGATCAGGATCATGTCCTTCCAGGAGAACGCCTGGCCAAGGATTTCGATCACAGGCTCGGTCAACTGCACGATGAACGCGATGGTGCTCAACAGGGCCAGACGCAGAATCAGGGCCATGCCGATACCGATACGACGCGCCTTCTGCCGATGTTGTTCGGGCAATTTGTTGGTCAGGATCGAAATAAAGATCAGGTTATCGATGCCAAGCACGATTTCCATTACCACCAGTGTGGCCAAAGCAACCCAAGCGGTGGGGCTGGCGGCGAGTTCTAACAGATATTCCATGGGTCAGTCCTGACTCTGTGTAAGACGGTTTAGATGGTCTTGGAGGAAGATTCGGATTCTTCCGCTTGTTTTTCCGGTGTTTCTTTTTTCTCGATCAAACCACCAGTGGCATCGCTGAGCGCTTGCTCAGCGGCTTTATGGGTGTCGTCGATTGCTTGTTTGGCGGTTTCAGCCGCCGCGCCCATCAGTTGCTGGGCGCTTTTTTCCGCCTGATCACAACCGGCCAGAACCAGTAAAGACGCAAACATCACTGCGGGAAATGTGTATTTCATAAGGTTTCCTTCGAATGAACAGACAGGCGCACACACCGGCCGTCGATGGTGGGCATTCTAGGGAGATGAACACTTCAGGAAAATTCGTATTTTTAGCGGCTATACTTCGGTTTTCACGAAGTGGCCATCACTATGCTCAATTACCGACAACTGCATTACTTCTGGGTTGTAGCCAAAACCGGCAGCATCGTCCGGGCGTGCGAGCAGCTGAACCTGACGCCACAGACGATCAGCGGACAGATTTCACTGCTCGAACAAACCTATGGCGTGGAATTATTTCGCCGGGTTGGCCGCCAGTTGGAGCTCACCGAAGCCGGGCGCCAGGCCCTGCCCTACGCCGAGCAAATGTTTCAACTGGGCGGCGAGCTGGAGCTGATGCTGCGTGCGCAGCCCAACGAGCAGCAGATCCTCTTTCGCGTCGGCGTGGCCGACGTGGTGCCCAAATCCATTGTATATCGCCTGATCGCGCCGACCATGGAATTGAGCGAGCCGCTGCGCATCACCTGTCGCGAAGACAAACTCGAACGCCTGCTCGCTGATCTGGCCATCCAGCGTCTGGATCTGGTGATTTCCGACAGCCCGATGCCTTCGCATCTGGACATCAAAGGCTACAGCCAGAAGCTCGGTGAGTGCGGGATCAGCTTCTTCGCCACCGCCGAACTTGCCGCGCAGTATGGCCAGGATTTCCCGCGCAGCCTGCACGGCGCACCGTTGCTGATTCCCGGCGCGGAAACCGTGGTGCGCAGCCGTTTGCAGCGCTGGTTCGCCGAACAGCAGATCCAGCCGCAGATTGTCGGCGAGTTCGATGACAGTGCTTTGATGCAGGCCTTCGGCCAATCCGGCAGCGGGATCTTTATTGGCCCGAGCGTGATTGCCGAGGAAGTGAAGCGCCAGTACGGCGTCGAGTTGATCGGCCAGACCGACGCGGTGAGCGAGTCGTTCTATGCCATTTCCGTGGAACGCAAGGTCAAGCACCCTGGCATCGTAGCGATTACCGAAGGTGCCCGACGCGAGTTGTTTACCGGGTTATGAAGCGCAGACTTCCCGTGGTTTGAGCGTCATCAGCACCATGGCGAGGAACACCGACAGCAGGATGAAGCCGGCAGCGGCAAAGCCGAGAAAGCCCAGCCCGGCACAGTCGATCACCCGGCCGCCGACCATCGCCCCCAAGCCGATACCGAGATTGGCTCCGGCGATGTTCAGCGACGCGGCGAAGGCCGGCGCTTCCGGCGCGGCTTTCATCAGGCGCACATGGCTAACCAGGAACAACGCCGCCTGGGTCACGCCCCAAATGCCCATCGCCACCGCCAGGCCGACTGGCGAATGAATGTTCGGCACCAGCGAGACCATACCGGCGATCATGAACGCGCAGAACAACACCGACGCCCCCAGCGGATGCCGATCCACCGCGCGCCCACCGAGCGAGTTGCCGATCAGCCCGACGGCGCCAAACGCCATCAGGCACCAACCGACTACGGTGCCATTGAAACCGGCCAGACGTTCGAGGATGTCGGCAAGGTAGGTGTAAGCGGTAAACATGCCGCTGAACACCAGAATCGACAACAAGATATGGCCGAGCATCAGTGGGCTGCGCAGGATCTTGAATTGCGAACGGAAGCTGACCTGATGTTGGTGCAGACTGGTTTTCGGCAGATAGACAAACAGCAGCAAGGCTTTGGCAAACGCGATCAACGCCAGAATGCCAAACGCGCTGCGCCAGCCGAACGCATCGGAAATCAACGTACCGACCGGAATGCCGAACACCGTGGCGCAGACAATACCGAAGCCGATCTTGGCGATGGCGCGGCCGGCGAAATCCGGGCCGACGATGTCGACGGCGGTTTCACTGGCCAATGCCCAGAACACTGGCAAACCCAACGCCGGAATCAACCGTGCGATGGCCATCACCCAGATATTCGGCGCCAACGCTGCAACGGTGTTGGCCAGGCCGAACATGATCAGAATGCTGATAAACAGTTTGCGCCGTTCGAATCGGGCGAAATACGCGGTCAGGAATGGGCCGAACAGCGCCACGGTAAAGGCAAACAAGGTCACCAGCAGCCCGGCTTGCGGGATGCTGACTTCGAGGTCTCGGGCGATCGCCGGCAACAGGCCGACAATGACGAATTCCGTGGTCAGCACCGTGAACCCGGCGGCGGACAACAGAAGAATAGGCAACAGCATGCGCAACTCCAGCAAAACGACGACACCAGCGATGACCCGGAGGCCCGCTGGCAGAACTTGAAAATGAGGATGGCGAAGCTTAACAGACTGCGTCCGCACTGAGTTGCCCAAAACTGCCGATCTGCCGGGCCGATCCGGTGGCAGATCGTCACAGGCCTGAAGGTTCACGCCTACGCTGTGATAAAGTCCGCGCCCTGAAAATCGTACAGCTGTTCAACGTGCCGTTTGGCGGCGTTGATGTCACTTCGACAGGCGTTTCGTGACTGCCCACGACGCTTCGCACCCTATAAAAAACAGAGATGCCGCTATGACCGCTTCATCCCCTTCGTTACTGCAACGCCTGAAACGCCTGAGTCTGGTCAGCCAGATCGTCATTGGTCTGATCTCCGGTATTGCCCTGGCCCTGATTGCACCGGAGCTGGCGAAGTCCACTGCGTTCATCGGCAAAGTGTTTGTCTCGGCGTTGAAAGCCGTGGCGCCGATTCTGGTGTTCGTGCTGGTGATGGCCTCGATCGCCAACCACAAGCACGGCCAGGAAACCCACATCCGGCCGATCCTGTTCCTTTACCTGCTGGGGACATTCAGCGCTGCGGTGGTGGCCGTGGTCGCCAGCATGGCGTTCCCGTCGAATCTGGTGTTGTCCACCGAAAACGTTGCCGTGACTGCGCCCGGCGGCATCGGCGAAGTCCTGCAAAGCCTGTTGCTGAGCGTCGTTGACAACCCGGTCAGCGCACTGATGAATGCCAACTTCATCGGCATTCTGGCCTGGGCGATCGGCATGGGCATTGCCATCCGGCATGCCGGCGACACCACCCGCGAGGTACTGGGTGACTTGTCCAACGGCGTCACCGTGATCGTCCGTGTGGTCATTCGCTTCGCGCCGCTGGGCATCTTCGGCCTGGTCGCGTCGACACTGGCCACCTCCGGTTTCGGCGCGCTGCTCGGCTACGCGCACCTGCTGGCGGTGCTGCTGGGCTGCATGCTGTTCGTCGCGCTGGTGATGAACCCGCTGATCGTGTTCTGGAAGCTGCGCCGCAATCCCTACCCGCTGACCCTGATGTGCCTGCGCGAAAGCGGCATCACCGCGTTCTTCACCCGCAGCTCGGCGGCGAACATTCCGGTCAACCTGGAATTGAGCAAGCGCCTGGGCCTGCACGAAGACACCTACTCGGTATCGATCCCGCTGGGTGCGACCATCAACATGGCCGGTGCAGCGATCACCATTACCGTGCTGACCCTGGCGGCGGTGCACACTTTAGGCATCGCAGTGGACATTCCGACCGCGATCCTGCTCAGCGTCGTCGCAGCCATTTGCGCCTGTGGTGCTTCGGGTGTGGCCGGTGGTTCGCTGCTGCTGATTCCGCTGGCGTGCAGCCTGTTCGGCATCCCGAGCGAGATCGCCATGCAGGTCGTGGCGGTGGGCTTCATTATTGGCGTGCTGCAGGATTCGGCGGAGACCGCGCTGAACTCGTCGACTGACGTGCTGTTTACCGCGGCGGCTTGCCTGGGCGAGGAAGAGAAGGCTCAGCGTACGGCGTGACCGCCTTATCTTGTGGGAGCGAGCCTGCTCGCGAAAGGGGCGAGACATTCAGCATTAATATCGCCTGATACGCCGCATTCGCGAGCAGGCTCGCTCCCACAGAAAAACAAAAGCCCGCCAAGGCGCGAACCTTGGCGGGCTTTTTCGTATCCGGGTGTTTAGAACGCGCCCATGTAATCGCGCTTGCCCACTTCAACGCCGTTATGACGCAGCAGCGCGTAGGTGGTGGTGACGTGGAAGAAGAACTGCGGCAAGCCGTAAGTCAGCAGATACGCCTGACCACTGAAGCGCTTCTCTTTCGGCGTGCCCGGACGGGTCACGATTTCGATGCCTTCCTTGCCGTCGATCTGCTCTGGCTTGATCTCGCCAATGAAGGCCAGAACCTTGGTGATCAGCGCTTGCAGTTCGGCAAAGGTAGTTTCAGTGTCGTCGTACTTCGGCAGTTCGACTTCGGCCAGACGCGCCGACACGCCTTTGGCGAAATCCACGGCGATCTGCACCTGACGTACCAGTGGGAACATGTCCGGGTACAGACGCGCTTGCAGGAAAACGCTCTGGTCGATGTTTTTCGCGCTGGCGTGGGCTTCGGCCTTTTTCAGCACATCGCTCAGGGCGTTGAGCATTTGTTGAAAAACCGGGACGGATGCGGCGTACAGTGAAATGGTCATGGCAGTCTCATGTGATGGCTGGGTAATACGTGGTGGCGATTATAGCCATGCTTGATGAGCACACGGCTTGCCTTTTGTTTGGCAAGGATTAGGCTAGGCGGCTTCGACTGCAGAGGGAACGCGCGATGAGCAACGAACAAGAATCCACCTCCGAACAGCCACGGCTCAATGCCACGGAAATCCGCATTCTCGGTGCGCTGATCGAAAAACAGGCCACCAGCCCGGAAACCTATCCGCTCACCCTCAACGCGCTGGTGCTGGCCTGCAATCAGAAAACCAGTCGCGAGCCGGTGATGAACCTCAATCAGGGCCAGGTTGGGCAAAGCCTGCGCGCTCTCGAGGGTCGTGGTTTCACCCGGCTGGTGATGGGCAGCCGTGCCGACCGCTGGGAGCACAAGGTCGACAAGGCGCTGGAGCTGGTGCCGGCACAGGTGATTCTGACGGGTTTGATGTTTCTGCGCGGTCCGCAGACCGTCAACGAACTGCTGACCCGCAGCGGGCGCATGCACGAGTTCGAGGACGCCGAGCAGGTGGTTCATCAGCTTGAACGGCTGATCGCACGCGGTCTGGCGGTATTGATTCCGCGTCAGGCCGGGCAGCGTGAGGATCGCTACACCCACGCCTTGGGCGATCCGGCGGATATCGAGGCGATATTGGCGGCGCGGCAAAATCCTGGGGAGCGCTCGAGCGCTGGCGTTTCACTGGAGCGTATCGAAGAACTCGAGGCCCGCATCGCGGCGCTGGAAGAACGCCTGGCCCGCCTCGAATAATCACAACAGAACCTCTGTGGGAGCGAGCCTGCTCGCGAAAGCGTAGTGTCAGTCACCACGACCTCGAATGACCTGCCGCCTTCGCGAGCAGGCTCGCTCCCACAGGGTCTGCGCGATATTCAGCAGCCCGCGTCACTCCCCATCCCAATAATCCACCCCATCCACCTGCCGCGCGACAGCGACAAAGCCCGAGGCCTTGCCCTCGGCATCCACCGTGAAATTATCCATCACCGCATACTTGTTCGAATCCGGATACTCGCAGATCTCCGGCTGCTGCTGAGTGCTGATCGCCAGATAACGCAGCTCATCCGCGCTGGTATTGATGATCTGGTGAGCCTTTTCCGGTCCGCCGGGTGGGCAGGCGATCACATCACCGGCGCGGATCGGAAAACGCTCGCCTCCCAACCGCACCTCGCCCTCCCCGGCCACCACGTAGAACATCTCCTCATTGACCCGATGGCTGTGGAATGGACTGCCGCGCATGCCTGCTGGCAGCGCGTACAGACGGTAACCGAGTTTCTGCGCACCGAGTTGCTGGCCGATCCGCGCGAAACGCTGCTGATAACGCCCGGCGGTGTCGCCTTCAGGGGCCAGGGCTTCGGGAAGGGCTTCGAGTTCGACCTCGTTGAGGTTGAGGATGGGCGGATGCATGGGCGGCCTCAGTTAAGGTTTTAGTGGTGGGCACGTCTGTGCGTGCTGGCGAGGATTATAGATAGTGATCCAGAACCGCAGCGCCGCCTTCGCGAGCAGGCTCGCTCCCACATTCAATCGCATTCCAGCTCAACCTGTGGGAGCGAGCCTGCTCGCGAATAGGCCAGCCCAGCCACTAAAAGATCAATCAGCTACGCGCAAAATCCACCGCCGCCGCAAACTGAGCCTCATTCGGCCGCACCCCGGTGTAGAGGACAAACTGCTCCAGCGCCTGAATCGCAATCACCTCAAGCCCGGTAATCACTCGCTTGCCCTCGGCCCGCGCCCGCACGATCAGCGGCGTCTCCGAAGGGATCGCCACCACGTCGAATACAGTCTCAGCCGCTTTGATCACTTCAGGCTCGAACGCCAGTTGCCCCGCCTCCGGCCCGCCGTCCATGCCTACCGGGGTGACATTGATCAGCATCTGCGGGCGCTCGTCACCCAGATCGGCCTGCCAGCGATAACCCAGCGAATCCGCCAGGGCGCGCCCGGCCCGCTCGTTACGGGCGACAATCAAACCGTTCTTGTAGCCACCATCGCGCAGGGCGCTGGCCACCGCTTTGGCCATGCCGCCGCTGCCGCGCAGGGCGAAGGTGGAATCCTTCGGCACCGCGTGGCTTTCCAGCAATTGCGCGACGGCGATGTAATCGGTGTTGTAGGCCTTGAGGTGGCCGCCAGTGTTGACGATGGTGTTGATCGACTGGATCGCCGCCGCCGACGCATCCAGCTCATCGACCAGCGCAATGCAGGCTTCCTTGAACGGCATCGACACGCCGCAGCCACGAATGCCCAGTGCCCGGATGCCGCCGACCGCGCCGGTCAGGTCCTGGCTGCTGAACGCCTTGTAGTAGAAGTTCAGGCCCAGCTGTTCATACAAATGGTTGTGAAAACGCAGACCGAAATTCCCCGGCCGCCCCGACAGGGACATGCACAATTGGGTGTCTTTGTTCGGGTTCATCTGCATGAAACTTCTCCTTCAAACGCACTTTCGGATGGACGGGATTGGCCAGCCCATCAGGTTCTGAATCATCATCTGGGCTTGTTTGTGGCGCCGCGTAGCCGGGTAAAGAAGCCGGTACAGACCTTACACAAAATTTACCCAGCGGCTGTGCTGAATTTCGCAAATTTGCTGTCTTAGCTGTATCCCCGCGACAACTGTGGGCCTGATTCAGGCCGCGGCGCCGGGTCGAAGAACCGAGGACTTATCATGATTCGTAAACTTCCCATCATGGCTTTGTTGATTGGCGCACTTGCCGTCACCGGCCAGGCTGAAGCGGGTGGTGGCCATGGCTGGCAGGGCCCTGCAGTGTTTGGCGCGA
The DNA here is from genome assembly GCF_007293365.2 of Pseudomonas sp. ef1. Taxonomy (NCBI): domain Bacteria; kingdom Pseudomonadati; phylum Pseudomonadota; class Gammaproteobacteria; order Pseudomonadales; family Pseudomonadaceae; genus Pseudomonas; species Pseudomonas sp. ef1. Next base: position 4,843,551 of record NZ_CM129815.1, read on the forward strand.
TCGTCGGCTCGGCCATCATCGGCTCGGCACTGATCAACCAGGATCGGCCGGTGTACGTGCAGCAGCAGCCGGTTTATGTACAGCCGCAACCGGTCTACGTGCAGCAACCGCCACCGCCGGTCTATTACCAGCCGGCGCCAGTGTATGTGCAGCAACCGGTCTACGTGCAGCCGGCCCCCGTCTATTACGGCCCGCCTCGTGGTTATTACGGTCGCCCCCACGGCTACTACGGCGGCCCGCATGGCTACTACGGCGGTCCACGCTGGTAAGCGCAACACAGAGCCCCGTTTTCAAGCGGGGCTTTTTTATGACCACTGGTCGGCCAACGTCTGAAAAAATCTCGCCAAGGTCGCTGTGAGAACAGTTTGAGCAGCTAAAGTCGGCATGATGGAATCGACCGTAGAGATTTTTTTCATCAAACGGTCACCGCTTTGTCATGACGGAACCGCAATCTGAATCCGTCCGTAAACAACAGATCGATAACAACAAGGACGACTGTATGCCCACACAAAACCCGCACCGCATCGTCGGTCTGTGCACCTCGAGCAAGGTGTACAGCGCGCTCACCGAGCTCAAGCACCTGGAAGGCCATCGCTGCGCCAAGCTGCTGTCCCTGCTCGCCGAAAACCTCGTGCACAAGGGCCTGCTCAATGAGCGCGAAGTCATGCACATGCTCGATCAAGTGGTCGAATGACGCCAGACCTCACTGGCATCAATGACCACTATCGAAAGCGTTGATTGTCCGTCGCGCCGGCAAATCCCTAAGGTAGCCCCATCAGTTTGATGGAGGTTTTCCCATGGCACAGGTTCAAATCATGTCGGTCATCGGCAGCGCAGTTCCCGCTTCGCTGCGTGCATCCGGTTTGCTCGCTTGCTGGTATCTGGTGCGCGATGGCGAGCCGATCAGCGGCCCGCTCACCTCGTTACCAGCGGCGCAGGCCTTGTCGCAACAGGTCGCCAGCAGCACGTTTCACGCTTAGGGCAGTTGCACCTTGGGCTTGGTCTCGACGAACAGCGCCCAACTCGACAGGAACAATGCGGCAATCAGCGGCCCGATCACAAAGCCGTTGAGGCCGAATACCGCGAGGCCGCCGAGGGTCGAGACCAGAATCAGGTAATCGGGCATCTTGGTATCTTTGCCCACCAGAATCGGACGCAGCACGTTGTCGACCAGGCCGATCACGAATACGCCGAACAAGCCCAGCACCACGCCCTGCCAGATCATGCCGCTGAGCAGGAAGTACACCGCCACCGGCGCCCAGACAATCCCCGCGCCCACCGCTGGCAACAGCGACAGAAACGCCATCAGTACCGCCCAGAGCAACGCGCTGGGAATGTCGAGAAACCAGAAAATCAGCCCGCCCAGCGCGCCTTGGGTCACGGCCACCACCACGTTGCCTTTGACCGTCGCGCGCACCACGCGGTTGAACTTCAGTTGCAGGCGGCGCTTGTGGTTTTCTTCCAGCGGCACGGCAGTGCGCATCTTGCGCGCCAGCTCGGGGCCGTCACGCAGAAAGAAAAACAGCAGATAGAGCATGATGAAAAAGCTCACCACGAATTCGAACGTGCCCTGACCGAAACTGAACGCCTGAGTCGCCAGCGCCTGGCTGCCCTGCATCGCCGCTTTGACGATCTTCTCGCGCAAGCTGTCGAGTTCGCCCATGCCAAAGCGGTCGAGCAAGTGCTGAAAGTAAGGCGGCAGGCTGTGCTTGAACTGCGCCAGATACGCAGCGATGTCCAGCTCGCCACTTTCGATGTTCTTGTAGACAGTCGCGCCTTCCTGCACCAGCAGGATGCTGACGATGATCACCGGCAGAATCGCGACCACCAGGCACAGGCTCAAGGTGCACAGCGACGTCACGTTGCGTTGCCAGCCGAACTTCTGCTGCAACCTGCGCTGTACCGGCGCAAACAGAATGCCGAGGATGACAGCCCAGAATACCGCGCCGTAGAACGGCAACAGAATCCAGATAAAGGCCACCGTGACCAGCACCAGCAGCACTGTCAGGGATTTGAATTGCAGACTCTTTTCGTTCATATCCGGTCCATGTCAGTCAGGCGTCACGCACGCCCGCCCCACTTAGTCAGCCGCCGAGCGCGCGAGTGCCATGTTTATTCAGGGAGCATAGATCCAGATCAATGAACCCTCGCAACAGCTGCCCTACCCTGCGCGGCTTTTGCGACCGACATCCAAATGCAGACTCTCATCGCCCCCGAGCTTCTCGCCCCCGCCGGCACCCTGAAAAACATGCGCTACGCCTTCGCCTACGGCGCCGATGCGGTCTACGCTGGCCAGCCGCGCTACAGCCTGCGGGTGCGCAACAACGAGTTCGATCATGCCAACCTGGCGCTGGGCATCCGTGAGGCGCAGGCGCAGGGCAAGCGTTTCTACGTCGTGGTCAACATCGCCCCGCACAACGCCAAGCTGAAGACCTTTCTCAAAGATCTGGCGCCAGTGATCGAGATGGCCCCGGATGCGCTGATCATGTCCGACCCGGGCCTGATCATGCTGGTGCGCCGGCATTTTCCGCTGATGCCGATTCATCTTTCGGTGCAGGCCAACACGGTGAATTGGGCGAGCGTCGAGTTCTGGCAGCAACAGGGGCTGAGCCGGATCATTCTGTCGCGCGAACTGTCCCTCGAAGAAATCGGCGAAATCCGCGAGCAGGTGCCGGGCATGGAGCTGGAAGTGTTCGTGCACGGCGCGCTGTGCATGGCCTATTCCGGGCGCTGCCTGCTTTCCGGTTACATGAACAAGCGCGATGCCAATCAGGGCACCTGCACCAACGCCTGCCGCTGGAAGTACACGGCGCAAGAAGCCACGGAAAACCAGCTCGGCGAGATCGTCCAGACCTTTGAACCCGAGCCGACGCTGGGTCTCGGCGCACCGACCGATCAAGTCTTCCTGCTCCAGGAAGCCAATCGCCCCGACGAATTGATGCCGGCGTTCGAAGACGAACACGGCACCTACATCATGAACGCCAAGGATCTGCGCGCGGTGCAGCATGTCGAGCGGCTGACGCGCATGGGCGTGCACTCATTGAAGATCGAAGGCCGGACTAAATCGCACTTTTACTGCGCGCGCACCACCCAGGTATATCGCCGGGCGATCGATGATGCCGTGGCCGGGCGCGAGTTTGATCGCAGCCTGATGCTGGATCTGGAATCGCTGGCCCAGCGCGGCTACACCGAAGGTTTTCTGCGCCGGCATGTGCACGACGAATATCAGAATTATCAGCACGGCAGTTCGGTGTCGGAGCGGCAGCAGTTCGTTGGCGAGCTGACCGGCGAGCGCCGGGATCGCCTGGCCGAAGTGAAAGTGAAGAATCGTTTTGCCGTGGGCGATCATCTGGAACTGATGACGCCCAAGGGCAATTTCCATTTTGATCTGCATGAGTTGCAGAGTGTCAGCGGGCAAGCGATCGAAGTGGCGCCGGGGGACGGGCATACGGTGTATCTGCCGATTCCGGATGCGGTGGATTTGCGCTTTGGGTTGTTGATGCGGGATTTGCGAGTTGGTTGACTGGCGATATTGTCTGGCACTCGCCGCATGGCCGTAATTTGCTGCGAAGCCGATGCCGTCTTCGCGAGCAGGCTCGCTCCCACAGTGGAGCTGTGTCGTACATACATCCATTGTGGGAGCGAGCCTGCTCGCGAAGAGGCCGGCGAACTCAGCAAAGAACACCAGACCTCAGCACCTATCATCCGACAACGATCACTGTCGCAACCTTGCTTCGGCAAACTCCTCCCGCAACATTCCCACAAACGCCTCCCGCGCCGGGTGCACGCCGGCATTCTCATGCCAGTAAAACAAATTCTCGATCGCCGTCAGTTCGGCAAATTCATGACCCACGCAGCCCGCGCCTTTGGCGTACTGCTCGAACACGCCCCTGGGCACCAGCGCCACCCCGGCACCGGCACTGACGCAGCCGACGATCGCTCCGTAACTGGCCAGACTGACAATCGGCAGCGCCTGCCCCTGGCGAAGCAACCAATGCTCAAGTGCCGCGCGGTACGGGCAACCCGGCGGCCACATGAACACGGTTTTGTCTTGCAAATCGCCGATGTCGCGCACCGGGCCGAATGAAGTCGAGGCGATCAGTAACAATTGCTCGCGATACATCGGCGTGCGTTTGAGCTGAGCACGTTCGACATCTACCGCCACGATCGCGCCATCCAGACGATGGTTGACGGTGTCGTCGAGCAATTGGCTCCAGGTGCCGGTGGTCAGTTCCAGTGCTACTTGCGGATAACGCTTGTGGAATTTCGCCAGCAGGCGCGGCAAGCGCCCGGTCGCCGAAGACTCGATGGCGCCGATGCGCAGCGGTCCGGACGGCTCGGCGGCAGGGTCTAGCGCGCGTTTGGCTTCAACGGTCAGCGCCAGAATCTTTTCCGCATAAACCAGAAAGGTCTGTCCCGCCGGGCTGATGCGCAATCCGCGCCCCTCGCGCAAGAACAGCGCCACGCCCAATTCGGCCTCCAGCGCTTTGATCCGCGCGGTGATGTTCGACGGCACGCAGAACAGTTTTTCGGCGGCCCGGGCAATGCTGCCGACCTCGACCACAGTCTTGAACATGCGGATTTGCGCCAGCTCCATAATCATCACTCTGAGTGAACAATCAGCGCAGTATAAGTCAGTTGTGGCGAATGTTCGGGCGCCCGGATACTCGGCGCATCCACTGCCCTGGTGCCTCGATCATGACTTCCACTTCTACCTGCAAAATTATCCTGTCCATGGCATTTGTCATCGCCTGCTGGGGCTATTCGCCCACTGGCATTCACATCGGCTTACAAGGGTATGAGCCCGGACATCTGGCCTTGCTGCGTTTTCTGCTGGCGTCGCTGTTGATGGCGCTGATCGCAATTTTCAAAGGCATTCGCCTGCCGCAGTGGCGCGATGTGCCGTTACTGTTTGCCTTGGGCTTATTCGCCGTCAGCCTGCATCACGTCGCCCTGAACATCGGCCAGCAAGGCATCAGTGCCGGGGCTTCCAGCGTGCTGGCGCAGTCGAGCCCGTTATTCAGCACGCTGCTGGCGCGGTTTGTGTTCAAGGACCGCGTCAGCGCCTGGCGTTGGGGCTGTGTGCTGCTTGGATTTGTCGGCGTGGTGATCGTAGTCAGCGGCGACAAGGGCCTGGGCTCTATCGACGCCCATGGCTTGCTGATTTTGTTGGCGGCGCTTTCCTGGAGCATCTATTTCGCCCTGCAAAAGCATCATGCGCGGCGCTACGACGGTTTCAGCCTGGGCTGCTACGCGGTGTGGTCGGGGACGTTGCTGTTGCTGATTTATCTGCCGGGGCTGGCTGACGCGGTGATGCAGGCGCCGCCGCAAGCGCAGTGGGCGGTGCTGATGTTGGGGGTGTTTCCCAGCGCACTGGCGTATCTGGCCTGGGGTTTCGTGCTCAAGCATGTGGACTTGAGTCGGGCGACGATGACCTTGTATCTGATACCGCCGACGGCCATGGGAATTGCGTCTTGGGGACTGGGTGAACGGCCGACGTTGATGGTACTGATGGGGGCGATGGTGGTGTTGATCAGTGTGTTGGCATTGAATCTGGAGCGTGGGGTTGGCGTCGTTCGGGCAGTTGAGAGCAAGGCTTGAGTCTGCTGTGAAGCCGATGCCGTCTTCGCGAGCAGGCTCGCTCCCACACTGGATGACACAAATTCCCTGTGGGAGCGAGCCTGCTCGCCAAGAGGCCGGCGAACTCAGCGGATCATCCGGACTTCAGCGCAAATCATCCGACAACGGCGTCGGCTCGTCCGCCGGCGGTACATTGTCGTCATCCGGCGGATCCTTCCAGTCATCCGGGCGGTCGGCATCGCTCAATGGGTCGCGGCCCGGCTCCATGCCCGGCGGGGCGTCGTGATCGCTCAGGGTCGGCTCGTCAGTGCCGGATACGGGGCGGGTCTGGTCGGTGGGCGCCATGCCACCGGGAACAAGCGAGTCATCAGCCATGCTGCACCTCACAATACTGGCCCGGATTATCCGGGGCGTATTACTTGGAAGCGCGGATGCTGAGGGCGTGCGGTAGATCAGACCAGCGGCATCAGCCTTGGGCGATAAAGCGATCACGACTGTTGGTCAGGTGCAGCCACATCGCGGCGCGGGCGGCATCGGCGTCCTGACGCTTGATCGCATTCAGAATCGCCTCGTGTTCCAGATTGGCCAAGTGCCCGAGCTTGCTCAGATCCGCCGCGCCGCGCTCGGCAGCATTCAGGCGATTGCGCGGGATCATCGCACTGCCCAGGTGCTGCATGATCTCGCTGAAACAAGCGTTGCCGGTGGCCTCGGCAATCAGCAGATGGAAACGCCGATCGGCCTCCACGCAGCTGTCATTGTTTGCCAGCAGCCGTTGATAGTCATCCAGCGCCTGACGCATCTGCTGCAACTGCTGCTCACTGCGCCGCTGCGCCGCCAGTGCGGCCGCTTGCGTCTCCAGGCCCATGCGCAACTCGAGAATGCTGCGCACGCCGAGCGCCGTGTCGACATTCAGGCGCAGGCCCTGCTCCGCTGCGCGCTCGATGACGAAAGTACCTATGCCATGGCGCGTCTCGACCAGCCCCGAGGCCTGCAACTTGGAAATTGCCTCGCGCACCACCGTGCGGCTGACGCCGTGCTCCTGAACGATGGAGTTCTCCGACGGTAGCTTGTCACCGGGCGACAGTTGTCCGAGCAGGATGCTCTGGGTGAGCTTTTCCACCAGGTCATGAGCGAGGTTATGCGTGCGTTTGCGTGCGGGCGCGTCGAGGTCTTCTTGCATGGTCGGTTCCGGTGATCAGGGCTTACCGATCGTAGCATTGCGGGATGACGGTTGAGATGGATTTTAGCGGTCGACAGGCCATCTACTTGTATGACAACACTCAATTACGTCGAATATTTTCGATAGCCAGCCATCACGCATCACCATTCACATCTCAAAAAGGCGCTCCGCTCGACTGGCGCAACAATCAATAAATACGAGCTTAAATCCTGTTTTCGCATAAAAAACCGAACAATCAGAAGAATTTGATCGCCCTCCCCACTTGTAGGACAAAAAATTACAGTTGTATGATGTCTAGCAACAACGCAGCACCCAGCCCTACCCGCATAAAAATAATCAGTGGGAGAAACATCAGTGAAAACCTCCGTCTCCGGGATGCAGGACGGCGTCGACCCGACGCTCGCCTCAGCCATCTCCAAAGTCAAACGCCACGTCCTGCCGCTCTTCGTGATCATGTTCATCGTCAATTACATTGACCGGGTGAACATCGGCTTCGTCCGCACCCACATGGAAACCGATCTGGGCATTGGTGCTGCCGCCTATGGCTTCGGCGCCGGGCTGTTCTTCATCGGCTACGCGCTGTTCGAAGTGCCGTCCAACATGCTTCTGCAAAAAGTCGGCGCGCGGATCTGGCTGACCCGCATCATGTTCACCTGGGGCATAGTCGCGGCCTGCATGGCGTTCATCCAGAACGAAACCCACTTCTATATTCTGCGTTTCCTGCTCGGTGTCGCCGAGGCCGGGTTCTTTCCCGGGGTGATCTACTACTTCACTCGTTGGCTGCCAGGCGTTGAGCGCGGCAAGGCGATCGCGATTTTCCTCAGCGGCTCGGCCGTGGCCTCGCTGATCTCCGGTCCGCTGTCCGGTTTGCTCCTGCAGATCAATGGGCTGGGCATGCACGGCTGGCAATGGATGTACTTCATCGAGGGGATGTTCTCGGTGTGCCTGTGCGTGTTTGTCTGGTTCTGGCTGGACGCCAAACCCCACGACGCGAAATGGCTGAGCCGCGCCGAACAGGATGCGCTGGTCAGCGCCATCGACGACGAGCAAAAGGCCCGCGAAGCGGCGACGCCGATCCGGCCGTCGCTGGGCAAACTGCTCAAGGACCGGCAGATCATTCTGTTCTGCCTGATCTACTTCTTCATTCAACTGACCATCTACGCCGCGACTTTCTGGCTGCCGAGCATCATCAAGAAGATGGGCGAACTCAGCGACGTGCAGGTCGGCCTGTTCAACTCGATTCCATGGTTGCTGTCGATCGTCGGCATGTACGCCTTCGCCTCGCTGTCGGCGAAGTGGAAACATCAGCAAGCGTGGGTCGCCACTGCCCTGCTGATCGCCGCAGCGGGGATGTTCATGTCCACCACTGGCGGGCCGATCTTCGCCTTCGTCGCGATCTGCTTTGCGGCGCTGGGCTTCAAATCCGCCTCGTCACTGTTCTGGCCGATCCCCCAGGCTTATCTGGATGCACGCATCGCGGCGGCAGTGATCGCGCTGATTAACTCGGTCGGCAACCTCGGCGGCTTCGTCGCACCGACCACTTTTGGCCTGCTGGAGCAACACACCGGCTCGATTCAGGGCGGCCTCTATGGTCTGGCCGCGACCTCGATCATCGCCGCAATCATCGTCTTCGCTGCGCGCACCACGCCGAAACCCGCTGCTGAAAAAGCCGTGGCCGACGCCGCGCCGAAACACGCCTGACTTCGTCTCGACAAGGAAAACAATAATGACTGTTCACGACACCGCCAAAGCTCCGATCATCACCGACATGCAAGTGATTCCGGTGGCCGGTCACGACGGCATGCTGCTCAACCTGAGCGGCGCCCACGGGCCGTTTTTCACCCGCAACATCGTCATCCTCAAGGACAACGCCGGCCATACCGGCGTCGGCGAAGTGCCCGGTGGCGAGCGCATTCGCCAGACACTGGAAGACGCGCGCAATCTGGTGGTCGGCAGCCCGATCGGCACCTACCAGAAGATCCTCAACCAAGTGCGCCAGACCTTCGCCGACCGCGATGCCGGCGGCCGTGGTCTGCAGACATTCGACCTGCGTATCACCATTCACGCGGTCACCGGCCTGGAAGCCGCCCTCCTCGACCTGCTCGGCCAACATCTGGACGTGCCGGTGGCGGCACTGCTCGGTGAAGGTCAGCAACGCGACGAAGTGAAAATGCTCGGTTATCTGTTTTACGTTGGCGATCAGCACGAAACCGATCTCGCCTACCGCAGCGAACCGGACGCCGACAACGACTGGTTCCGCGTGCGCCACGAGAAAGCCATGACCGCCGAAGCGGTCGTGCGTCTGGCGGAGGCGGCGCATGCCAAATACGGCTTCAAGGATTTCAAACTCAAGGGCGGCGTGCTCAGCGGCGATGCCGAAATCGAAGCGGTCACAGCACTGGCCGAGCGCTTCCCCGACGCGCGGATTACCCTCGACCCGAACGGTGCATGGTCGCTGAAAGAAGCGATCCGTTTGTGCCGCGATCAGCATCACGTACTCGCCTACGCCGAAGACCCTTGCGGTGCGGAAAACGGTTATTCCGGTCGCGAAGTCATGGCTGAATTCCGCCGCGCCACCGGGCTGAAAACCGCGACCAACATGATCGCCACCGACTGGCGCGAAATGGGTCACGCGATTCAGTTGCAGTCAGTGGACATCCCGCTGGCCGACCCGCATTTCTGGACCATGCAGGGTTCGGTGCGCGTCGCGCAGATGTGCCACGAATGGGGCCTGACCTGGGGTTCGCATTCCAACAACCACTTCGATATCTCTCTGGCGATGTTTACCCACGTCGCCGCTGCGGCACCGGGCGACATCACGGCCATCGACACCCATTGGATCTGGCAGGACGGCCAGCGCCTGACCAAGGCACCGCTGCAGATTGTCGACGGCTGCGTGCAAGTGCCGCAGAAACCGGGACTGGGCGTGGAGCTGGATCTGGATCAAGTGGCCAAGGCTCACGAACTGTACAAAGGCATGGGCCTCGGCGCGCGGGATGACAGCGTGGCGATGCAGTTCCTGATTCCGGGGTGGAAATTCGATAACAAGCGGCCGTGTCTGGTGCGGTAATCCAGCAGGCGCCGCTGATTTCAATTGTGGGAGTAGGAGCTGCCGAAGGCTGCGATCTTTTGATTCTGTTTTGAAGATCAAAAGATCGCAGCCTTCGGCAGCTCCTACAAATCGGTTTTCAGCTTGAGATTTGCAGCAACCAGGTTCTGAACGCTTTCATCGCCACCGTTTCCGCTCGCGACTGCAACCGCGTCAGCCAGTAACTGCCGGTGGTGATCTCGATCGCGAACGGCTGGCAAATCGCATCAGCCGCCAGTTGCCGGGCGAACATCAGTGGCGGCGCCAACGCCACGCCGCCGCCCTGCAATGCCGCTTCCATCATCGCCAGCGACGAATCGAAGACGATGCTTTGCGGTGGCGCAGCCTGGGTCGCCAGGCCCGCCGCCTGAAACCACTGCGGCCATTCATCAGTGCGATAGGAACGCAGCAAGGTCTGCTGCAACAGGTCCGCCGGCGCGTGCAGTTGCCGGGCAATCTCCGGCACGCATAACACCGACAACGGCGCATCGAGCAAGCGTGTCGCCTCGATGCCATGCCAGGCGCCAGCGCCGAACCGAATCGCGTAATCCAGCCCTTCCGCCGCCACATCGACCCGGTTGTTGTGGGTCGACAGGCGTAAATCTATCAGCGGATATTTCGCCCGAAAGTCCGCCAGCCTCGGCAACAGCCAGCCCACGGCAAAGGTGCCCACTGCGCCGACCGTCAACATGTCGCGATACTGCCCACCGGCCAGACGCTCGAGCATCTGCGCAATGTGGTCGAATGAGCTAGTGAGCACCGGTAGCAAAGTCTCGCCTTCACTGGTCAGCATCAGCCCACGGGGCAGGCGTTTGAAAAGGGTCAGGTTGAGCTGCGCTTCCAGGCTTTTGACCTGATGGCTGACCGCTGCCTGCGTTACGCACAGTTCGACGGCGGCGCGGGTGAAGCTCAGGTGGCGTGCCGAAGCTTCAAACGCGCGCAGAGCGTTAAGCGGCAGTTGCGGTCGAATCATGGGTTGTCCCAAATTTTTCTAAGGGTTCGTGCGAGTTTTCATCGTTTGTCGAAGGTCGGCAAAGTGCCTAAATTAACCGCGCTGATCAGCCGCCCGATGAAAAAATCACCCGCAGTGTAGCGGGATACAACAAACGACACTCATGGAGAGTGATTCACTCATGTGTTCCTTCAACCCGAGCAAGGTCTTTTCCCACAGCGCTTTCGCACTGTTCTTCGGCAGCGTTGCCTGTCATGCCGCAACGCCGACCGATGCGCAATTGCAGGCACTGGTCAGCCAAGCCGTCACCCCGGTGATGCAGCAAAACAACATCCCGGGGCTGACCGTAGCGATCACGCTGAATGGCCAGGCGCATTACTTTAATTACGGAGTCGCTGCCAAAGACACCGGGCAAAAAGTCAGTGAAAACACCCTGTTCGAAGTCGGCTCGGTGAGCAAAACCTTCACCGCCACCCTCGCCGGTTACGCCCAGGCCACCGGCAAACTTGACCTGTCGAGCAAGGCCAGCCAACTCTGGCCGGAGCTCAAGGGCAGCGCCTTCAACAACATCAGCGTGCTGCAACTGGGCACCTACAGTGCTGGCGGTCTGCCGCTGCAATTTCCTGCTGAGGCGGATTCTTCCGACAAGATGCTCGGCTATTACCAACAGTGGAAACCGCAATTTCCCGCCGGCAGCCATCGCCTGTATTCCAACCCGAGCCTGGGCCTGTTCGGCTACCTGACGGCGAAAAGCCTCGGCCAGCCGTTCGAGCAGGCAATGACGCAAACCCTGCTGCCGAAACTCGGTTTGCAGCACACCTTCCTCAGCGTGCCGCCAGCGCAGTCGAAGCTTTACGCCCAAGGCTACGACAGCGCCGACCAACCAGTGCGCGTCAGCCCCGGCGCCCTTGACGCCGAGGCCTACGGCATCAAAACCAGCGCCGCCGACCTGCTGCGTTACGTCCAGGCACAACTGAAACCGGCCAGCCTTGCGCCTGATCTGCACCAAGCCATCGCCAACACCCACATCGGTTATTACCGCGTCGGCGACATGACCCAAGGCCTGGGCTGGGAGCGCTACGCCTACCCGATCACCCTGGAAAAACTGCAAAACGGCAACTCGACCCCCATGGCCATGGAACCTCACAAAGTCGAGTGGCTGACCCCGCCGCAAGCTGAACCGGCCAATGTGCTGTTCAACAAAAGCGGATCTACGCGGGGCTTTGGCGCGTATGTGGCGTTCGTGCCGTCGCGGGACATGGGCATCGTGATTCTTGCCAACAAGAATTACCCGAATGCCGAACGGGTGAAGATTGCGCACACGGTTTTCGCGGCGTTGGCGGATTAAGAGCAAAAGATCGCAGCCTGCGGCGGCTCCTACAGGATCGGGTTTTCACTCGGTTGATGGTGGAGCTGCCGCAGGCTGCGATCTTTTTGTTTCAGCGCTTAAAGCTGCGCCTGCAAGCGCCAGCCAATGACATCCATCAAGTCACAGCTATCGCGCAACGGAATCGCCAGCACCCGGGCGAAATCCTGCAACAGCAATGCATCGTGTCCCTTGCCCTCGTCCAGCGAAAGGCTCTCCATCAGCTGCGTCACACAGCGCAAGCGGTAAGCCGCGGTGCCGTGCAACACGTCGATGGGGGCTTCGCTGTCGATCAGCACACAGGGAATTTTGCAGTCAATCCCGGTGATCGGTATGTAGCGCGCCATGATAGAACCTCCCTGTTCAATGTTGAGTCGCCGTTGCGGGTGAATCGAGATTGTCCAGCGCGCGGTTGACCAGCAGTTCACCGACTACCGCCAACTGCTGGATCGACAACGTCAGGCTGCGCTGCGCACCGCTCAATTCACAGGCAAGGTCGGTGGTCAGTACGTTCAGTGAGGCAAGGGTTTCGCAGGCATGGCTCAGCAGTGTCGCCGTGTCGATGTCGGGGAGAATGGTGAAGACGTGGCTGATGGGATCGGGTTGGCCGGGGTGGCGCAAACGCGGATTATTGGAGTCGAAGGAGCTTGAATCCATGGGGGATTCGGGGGGATTTGGAGTGTGTTTTTTCATTAATAAATCCTCGGGACATTTAAAGAAAAAACTGCCGAACTCACTTCCACGAGAGGGTGGCAGCTTTGCGCAGGTGTGGAAGTCCGGGGAAGCCCGAGGAACCCGGTGCACTCGAGAGTGCTCCTGCGCATAGCTGCCATAAGCAAACAATGTTGGCATAAAAACCACCAACATGTGTCTACAGGCGCAATGCGCGCTCGGGAATCACCGGACTTCCACATCCGACCACTGTGTTTTTCAGCGGCCAAAAGAGGTTATCCCCCTGCGTCACAACGCACCAGTTCACCACGGCCGCCGCGTCTTGCAGGAAAAATCCACAGAGATTGAAGGCGATTTGTGTCAGACATTTCGGCAGGCACATGCTGCAACGACTTTCGATCAGCAGATGACTTGTGGGAGCGAGCCTGCTCGCGAATGCGCTCGATCAGTCACCTTTCAGCGCCTGAAAAACCGCTATCGCGAGCAGGCTCGCTGCCACATTTGAACTGTGCACTTCACAAAAAAATGTGGGAGCTGGTTTGCCAGCTCCCACAGGGATTTTGCTTCACTCACGCAACGCGCAATCAATCATCCGGCATCTGCGGCGGTTTGCTCGGTTTGGCCGGTTTGCTGCCCTTAGCGCCTTTGGCCGGTTCCGGCTCGGTGGCGGCAGGTGTTTGTGCGGCGGCGGCCGCAGCGGCGGCTTCTTTTTCGGCCATGGGCATGGCGTCGATGGTTTCGAAGATTTTTGCCAGGCTCAATGCCTTGGCTTCATCACCCGAGGCGGAGAGCTTGGTTTCGCCGTCCTTGCCCACCAGGAACACTTTCGGATATGCCCCGGCGCCGAGCTTCAGCGAGCGCAGCAGGGCCATGGTGTCCTGCTGGCCCATGTCCTTGCCGTCGAGCTGGCCGGACATGCTGAGGATGGTGTAGACCTTGATGTTGCGGTCGGTGACGCCCTTTTTGTTGGCCGGGTCTTCCAGTGACTTTTTCAGGCTCAGCCACACCGGATCAACGGTGCTTTGCGCAATCACGATCAGCGGACGGGCGCGGCCCACGTCCCCGGCCAGGGGTGAATCGCTGTCGGCGGCGAACAAGGGGCCGGCGATTGCCAGCAAGAGGGTCAGGGTCAGGGACCTGATGAGCATGCGCATCTCCTTTTGATATCCACGCACTACTGATTGCGCATCGTGGCGATTGTTCCGGCGGCGTCTGGCAAAAAGGCATTGCCCTGTCAGAAGCTTAGGTCAGGGAGAACTTTGCGCAACATGACGTAAGCGATCATCGGCACCTCCCTACGGCCGCTGCACAGGAAGTGTTTTCTCCAGGCTGAGTCAGAACGCCAACTTGTAACCAATCAACACCAGCATCGTCGCCAGGCACGGGCGCAGGACTTCGTCGGAGATACGTCCGGTCAGGTGGCTGCCGAGCCAGATGCCGGGCAGCGAGCCCATCAGCAGGAAGCCCAGCACGCCCCAATCCATGTTGCCCATGCTTGCGTGGCCGAGGCCGGCGACGAGGGTCAGTGGAACGGCGTGGGCGATTTCGGTGCCAACCAGGCGCCGGGTTGGCAGCAGTGGGTAGAGGATGAACAAGGCGACGGTGCCCAGTGCGCCGGCGCCAATCGAGGTCAGGGCGACCATGGTGCCGAGGATCAGACCGGTGATCACCGTCATCACGTTAAGCCGCGAACCGCTCGGGTTGTAGTTGCCGCCGGCGCGTTTGTGGGCGAATTCGAGCAAGCGTTTTTTGAAGAAAATCGCCAGCGCCGTGGCGAAGAGGACGAAGCCGAGCGCCTGCTTGATAATGGCGTTCATCGCGTCCGGCGCGGTGTGCAGGGTGCTGAGGAACCACAGGGTCATGGCCACGGCCGGCACGCTGCCGAGGGTCAGCCAGCCGGTGATCGCCCAGTCGATGTTCTTGTTCTTCTTGTGAACGAGGACGCCGCTGGATTTGGTGATCGCGGCGTACAGCAGGTCCGTACCCACCGCCGTCGCCGGGTTGATGCCGAACCACAGCAGGATCGGCGTCATCAACGAACCGCCGCCCACACCGGTCATGCCGACGATAAACCCCACCACCAGCCCGGCAATCACCAGGCCGAAATTTGCCAATTCCATTCAAACGTCCAGAAAACGACAGGAAAATCTGGCCCGCAGCATAGCGATTTTTCTTATAACCACATATATCGATGCGGTCTATGGTTATGCCATATCGAATTTACCGCAGATCCCTGTGGGAGCGAGCCTGCTCGCGAAGGGGGTGTCAGCCGACCGATGAGTTGAATGACGCAACGCATTCGCGAGCAGGCTCGCTCCCACAGTGGATCTTTGCGCTACAGAAAACCTGCCGTGCTCACTGCACCGGGAGGAAATTCAGAAACAACAGACTCTGCGCGTAATTCAGGCCGATCCTGCGATAGCGCTCATCGAGCATCTGCGTGAGCAGATCCAGGCGCGCGACGATTTTGCTGAATTCGGTGGCGAAGCTGAGGTTGCTGCCCTCCTCCGAGATTTCGTTGGAGAACAGCAACGGCTGGCCTTCCTTGTTCTGCCGTTGCGACAAAATCCACATGGCTTTTTCGATGTTACGCGCGGCGTTGTGCACGAACGTCGGGTTGATCGCGTCGGTCATGTAAAACTCGGTGCGATTGCCGTGGGCGGTAACCAGCATGCTGCCGATCGCATAGATGAACGCGCCGACGCGGTCGCCGAGGAATTCCGGACTCATCGCATAGCTCAGCGCCGCCAGGTCCTTGCGCCCGCCCAGCACGGGCAACGGCTGCTGTTGCTCGACAGCGAGACGCACCTGTTTCACGGCGGCGTTGACGGTGAGGAAACCGGATTTGCGCAGTTCTTCCGGGTTGCGCAGGTAAAGCTTGCCCATCAATCGATAGAGGCTGTCGAGGTTGTCGCGCATCGCCAGGGTGGCCATGCGGTCGACGCTGGTCTGCAGAAATTCCTGCGGCTGCCCTTCACGTATCTGATTGAAAAATCCATTGCCGTTCTGGTGGCTGCAGCCGCTGAGCAACAGCGACAACAGGCAGGCCAGCAGCAGGCACGGGCGGCGGTGAGCGGCGGTGATCAGGGCAAAAACACTCGGCATGAAGTCTCGGACAGGCACATTCCTGTGCGGCGGGAGTCACCGCATCCTGGCCATGCATAGAGCCGCCGATTGCGAAAAAGTGCAGTGCCCGGGCGGTTAGCCGACCTTCGGCGCTTTTCGCCATATTAATTAGTCGGACTTTATATTTGCCAACAGCGGTAAATCCGCTATAAATCTTCTCTCTCGACTCAAATAGCATGACTAGTGACATGTAGGAGCTGCCGAAGGCTGCGATCTTTTGATCTTGTTTCTAAAAATCAAGATCAAGATCAAGATGAAGATCAAAAGATCGCAGCCTTCGGCAGCTCCTACGGTCAATACGAAAACAACAACAAAAAGGAAGGTCAACCATGCTTCAATCCCGTCACCTGCTCTCCGGCCTCGGACTGTCCCTGATGATCGCTACCCTTTCCGCCAACGCGGCGGGCCTGACTGCCGAACACAAAGCCTTCGGCAAAACCAATGACGGCACGCCTGTCGAACAGTACATCCTGCGCAACAGCCACGGCATGCAGGCCACCGTCATCACCTACGGCGCAACCCTGCAAGCGCTGAAAGTCGCCGACAAGCACGGCAAGTTCGACGACGTCGTCTTGGGCTTTGACGATGTGCAGGGCTATCAGAAAGGCACCGCGTACTTCGGCGCGACCATCGGCCGCTTCGGCAATCGCCTGGCCGAAGGTGCTTTCGAACTCGACGGCAAGCGTTATCAAGTGCCGCAGAACGACAAATCCAACGCCCTGCACGGCGGCCCTGAAGGTTTCGACAAGAAAGTCTGGAAGGCCAAAGAGACCAAGGACAAGGATTCGGTGGGCGTAACCCTGACCTACCTGTCGGCAGACGGCGAGATGGGCTTCCCGGGCAATCTGACCACCGAAGTCACCTATCGCCTGACCGACAACAACGAGCTGCGCATCGACTACAAGGCCAGCACCGACAAGCCGACCGTGCTCAACCTGACCAACCATAGCTACTTCAACCTGGCCGGCGCCGGTAATGGCGATATTCTCAAGCAAGTCGTCATGATCAACTCCAGCCATTACACGCCGGTCACCGCGAAACTGATCCCGACCGGGGAGCTGGCGCCTGTCACCGGTACGCCGATGGACTTCAGCAAACCGACGGCAATCGGCACGCACATCAAGGCTGATCATCCGCAGCTGAAGTTCGCCGAGCCGAAACAGGGCGGCTTCGATTTCAACTGGGCGCTGGACACCAAGGGCGATGTCAGCAAGCTCGCCACCGAAGTCAGCGACCCGCAATCCGGACGGGTCCTGCAACTGTTCACCAGCGAGCCGGGCGTGCAGTTCTACACCAGCAACTTCCTCGACGGTACGGTCAAGGGCAAGGGCGGCAAGGTCTATCCACACTGGGGCGCGTTCACCCTCGAGACCCAGCACTACCCGGATTCGCCGAACCAGCCAGACTTCCCGAGCACGCGGCTTGATCCGGGGCAGACTTACGCCCACAGCGTGATCCTCAAGTTCTCCACCAAGTAAGGCCCACGCCGCATGATAGTTCCCACGCTCTGCGTGGGAATGCAGCCCGGGACGCTCCGCGTCCCTTTCAGAGCTGGAACGCGGAGCGTCCCTTGATGCATTCCCACGCGGAGCGTGGGAACGATCTTGTAGGAGCTGCGGACCGCTGCGATCTTTTTTGCTTTTTGAACCCCAACGCTATTCTGCTGCCCACTAAAGATATCGACTCTTTAAGGCAGGAGGTTTGGATGCGTACTCTTGAATTGGCCGGCGTACAGGTTCCCGTGATTGGTCAGGGCACCTGGCGCATGGGCGAGGATCGTTCGGCGCACAGCCGTGAAGTGGCGGCCCTGCGCGCGGGCATCGAGCTCGGCATGAGCCTGATCGACACCGCCGAGATGTACGCCGAGGGCGGTGCCGAAACGGTGGTCGGCGAAGCCATCGCCGGTCTGCGCGATCAAGTCTTTCTGGTCAGCAAGGTCTACCCGCACAACGCCAGCCGCCAGGGCATCCCGCAAGCCTGCGAGCGCAGTTTGCGTCGGCTCGGCACCGACTACATCGATCTGTATCTGCTGCACTGGCGCGGTCAGTATCCGCTGGAGGAAACCGTCGAAGCCTTCGAACGCCTGCGCGAGGACGGCAAGATCGGCCGTTGGGGCGTGTCGAATTTCGATGTCGATGACCTCGATGAACTGTCCAGCTCGGCCTGCGCCACCAATCAGGTGCTGTACAACCTCGAGGAGCGCGGCATCGAATTCGATCTGCTCCCGTGGTGCCAGCATCAGCGCCTGCCGTTGATGGCTTACTGCCCGATCGGCCAGGGCGGCGCGATGCTCGCCGAGCCGGTTCTGCAGGACATTGCCAGTCGTTACAACGCCACCCCGGCGCAGATTTCACTGGCGTGGCTCCTGCGCCAGGACGGCGTGATTGCGATTCCCAAGGCTGTGCGCCCGGAGCATGTGCAACTCAATGCCGAGGCGGCGCAGTTGCAACTGGACGCCGGGGATCTGGCGGCGCTGGACAAGGTGTTTCCGGCGCCACAACGCAAGCAGCGACTGGCCATGGTCTGAGCTGCCGACTGTGAGGGCTTCGCCATGAGAAGCACAGATCTGCACGACCCGTACAACCTGCAACGTTTTGTTCAGGCACAGGACCCGGTGTTCGACCGGGTCCAGCGTGAACTCGAAACGGGCCGCAAGCGCAGCCACTGGATGTGGTTCGTCTTCCCGCAATTCGCCGGGTTGGGCGGCAGCGAGATGGCCCGGCGCTTTGCCATTGGTTCAGCCGAGGAAGCCCAGGCCTATCTGGCCGACGAGCTGCTCGGGGCGCGGCTGCGCACTTGCACGCAACTGGTGCTGAATGTGCCGCAGCGCTCGATTGCAGACATTTTCGGCCATCCCGATGACCTGAAATTTCATTCTTCGATGACCCTGTTCGCCCAGTTCAGCGCCGAGGACAGTCTGTTCAACCAGGCGCTGGAGCGTTACTTCCACGGCATTCTCGATGAATGGACGCTGCAATTGCTCGACTCAAAACAGGCCCAGTTGCCCACCGATCAGGGTTGAGAAGTCGTCGTCGACAAACGGCAGAATCGCATCCGCTACCGGTTGCAATTGGCGGGTGATGTAGTGGTCGTAGTCGATGGCGGCGCGGCGCACCTCCAGCGGCTCCGGGCCGGCCAGGGTGATGACGTAGCTGATCCAGCCGCCGTTCTGATACTGCCGGGGCCGCCCCTGCTCGGCGTTGTAGTCATCGGCGAGCCGCGCCGCGCGGACGTGCGGCGGTACGTTGCGTTCGTAGTCGTCGAGGGTGCGGCGCAGGCGTTTGCGGTAGATCAGCCGATCGTCGAACTCGCCAGCGAGCGTCTTGCGCACGTAGTCGCGCACGTAATCCTGATACGGCTTGCGCTGAAAAATCCGCTCATACAGCTCTTGCTGAAATTGCCGGGCCAGCAGCGACCAGTCGGTGCGCACGGTTTCCAAGCCCTTGTAGACCATTTCCTCGCTGCCATCGGCGCGGGTGACCAGACCGGCGTAGCGCTTCTTGCTGCCCTCCTCGGCGCCGCGAATGGTCGGCATCAGGAAGCGCTTGTAGTGAATCTCGAACTGCAATTCCAGCGCGCTTTCCAGCCCGTATTCCTCGCGCACATGCGCGCGCCACCAATCGTTGACGTGCTTGACCAGCGCATGGCCGATCTGCGCTGCTTCTTCCTGGCCGTGCAGACTGCGCAGCCAGACGAAGGTTGAATCGGTGTCGCCGTAAATCACCGCGTGGCCTTGCTCTTCGATCAACTGGCGGGTGCGCAGCATGATTTCGTGGCCGCGCAAAGTGATCGACGAGGCCAGCCGGGTATCGAAAAAACGGCAACCACTGGAGCCGAGCACGCCGTAGAAGGCGTTCATGATGATTTTCAGCGCCTGGGACAGCGGCGCGTTGTGCTCGCGTTTGGCGGTCTCGCGCCCTTCGGCCACCCGCGCCACGATGGACGGCAGGCAATGGCGGCTGCGCGAGAAACGGGCGCCACGGAAGCCCGGCACCGAGTCGGCGTCATCCGGGTGTTGCAGGCCCTCGATCAAGCCCACCGGGTCGATCAGAAAGGTGCGGATGATCGACGGGTAAAGGCTTTTGTAATCGAGGACCAACACCGATTCGTAAAGCCCCGGGCGTGAATCCATGACAAACCCGCCGGGGCTGGCCTGCGGTGGATTGGTGCCCAGATTGGGTGCAACGAAGCCCTGGCGATGCATCAACGGCATGTACAAATGGGTGAACGCGGCGACCGAACCGCCGCTGCGGTCGGCCGGCAAACCGGTGACGCTGGCGCGTTCAAGCAAAAACGTCAGCAGTTCGGTCTTGGCGAAGATCCGCGTGACCAGTTCGCAGTCCTTGAGGTTGTACTTGGCCAGCGCCGGTTTGTCCTCGGCGAACATGCGGTTGATCTCGTCCATGCGCTGGTATGGGTTGTTGATCGCCTTGCCTTCGCCGAGCAGGGTCTGCGCGACGTTTTCCAGGCTGAACGAAGGAAAACTCCAGGTCGCCGAACGCAACGACTCGATGCCATCGATGATCAGCCGCCCCGCTGCCGAGGCGAAATAATGATTGCGGCTGCCGTGCTCGCGCCACTGCATTTCCTCGCCGCCACGACCGATCTTCAGCGGCACGCCAAGACGCCGTGCGTGTTCATGGAGAATGCGCAAATCGAACTGCACGACGTTCCAGCCAATGATCGCGTCGGGGTCGTGGCGGGCGAACCAGTCGTTGAGCTTCTTGAGAATGAGCGTGCGCGAATCGCAGTATTCGAGGTCGAAATCGACAATGCTGGCATCGCCATTCGGCGCGCCGAGCATGTACACCTGGCGCTCGCCACAGCCTTCCAGCGCGATGGAATACAGCTCGCCGTTTTCGGTGGTCTCGATGTCGAGTGAGACCAAGCGCAGTTTCGGCCGGTAAATGGGGTCGGGTTTCAGTTGGGCGTTGATCAGCACGCCGTCAGCATCAGGCGTGCCGCCGAACAGCACCGGCGCGGTGATGAAGCGCTCCATCAGATAGCGTTCCGGCGGGCGCACGTCGGCTTCAAAGACGTCGACGCCGGCGCGGTTGAGCGCGGTTTCGAGGCGCATCAACTGGCCGTGCTGCTGGCAATACAGACCGAGCACCGGACGATGCTGAAAATCCAGCAGCGCCAACGGTCGCAGTTCCACATTCTTTTCATCGTGCAGCAGACGCTCGGCCGCTTCCCGCTGGGCGGCGGGAATAAACGCCACCGATGGCTGATGCGCCAGACGCACACGGCGCGGCCCGGCGTCGGTCGCCAGCCAGAACTCGACTTCGGTGCCGGCCGGCGTATCGCGCCAATGCCGGGTCAGGACGAAGCCCTGCTGTAAATCCACCACTGCGACCTCAACGTTTCAATCAGAACGCCATTCTACGCAGCATTTGTGGCGAGGGGATTTATCCCCGCTGGCCGCGAAGCGGCCCCGCTTTTAATGAAAGGGCCTGCTGCGCAGGCCAGCGGGGATAAATCCCCTCGCCACAGATAAATCCCATCACCACAGATAAATCCCATCGCCACAGATAAATCCTCTGCCACAGATAATCCCCCCTTGTTACAGATAAATCCCCTCGCCACAGATGCTTCATTCACCGATACAAAGAAGTTTTTTCCGGCAAGTGGCGTTTTTTGCACGCTAACTGCCGCTTTGCCACCTTGCTCTGCGCGGCTGCGTCTACGATGCTTGATGAACAACGACAACACCTGAGTAACCGCCATGAAGACCGTCGCCCAACTGCTCAAGCTCAAAGATCAGAAAAATCAGGAAGTGCACCAGATCAAACCCGATCACATGGTGCTCGAAGCGCTGATGAAGATGGCCGAGAAAAACGTCGGCGCCTTGCTGGTGGTCGAAGACGACAAAGTGGTCGGCATCATCAGCGAGCGCGATTACGCACGCAAACTGGTACTGCACGGACGCTCTTCGGTGGGCACGCCAGTGCGCGACATCATGGTCAAGGACGTGATCACCGTGGATACCCGACAAACCGTCGACACCTGCCTGGGCATCATGTCGGACAAACGCCTGCGCCACCTGCCGGTGGTCGAGGACGGGCAACTGATCGGTTTGCTGTCGATCGGCGATCTGGTGAAAGAGGCAATTGCCGAACAGGCCGAGCTGATCAAACAGCTGGAGCAGTACATTCGCGGCGACTGAGCCCACCGCCGTGATCCCCTTGTGGGAGCGAGCCTGCTCGCGAATGCGCCAGGTCAGTGATGATCGTTCCCACGCTCTGCGTGGGAATGCAGCCTGGGACGCTCCGCGTCCCTCTAAAGCCGAACGCGGAGCGTCCGTTGAGGCATTCCCACGCAGAGCGTAGGAACGATCGCGCCTGTCAGGCCGGCCAGTGCCGCTCAAACACCGGTGCCAGCACCGGGTGCCGGTCGATCCTTTGCAACCACGCATAAAAGCCCGGGCGGGTCTGGCGCAGGTGTTCGCGGCTGCCGGCCCAGCGGCTCACCACGGCCGCCAGCACATCCAGTGCGCCGGGCGTTTCATCATCCAGATACAGCTCCCCGGAAAACTGATCGGCAAACACCTCCCAACTGAAGTGCAGGCGCTGGCGGGTGCCGGCGATCAGGTTTTGCCGTGCGCTCTCATCAGGCGTGATCAACCAGCGCTCGGGGTAATCGATGATGCCGACCGCTGCGTAGCAATTGCTGACGATGTAGGCGAGACCGCGAATCGCCTGATCACGATCGGCAGCCTTGCTCGGCAGCAGGCCGGATTTGGGAAACGTCAGGCCCAGGTGAATCAGGATCGCCGCGCTTTCAGTCATGGCGCTGCCGTCCGGCAGTTGCAGGGTCGGTATCTGTTTCAGCGGATTGAGTTTGCCCAGCGCCTCGTCGGCCTCGGCGCTGGCTTCGGTATCAATGAAACGATAGGCGATCTGGCACAACTCCAGTGCCGCCTCGATAGCAGCCGCGCCGGAATTCTTGTGACCGTAGAGCTGGTACATGTCCGTTCCCCCGATAAGGCCTTTGCACAGGGTAGATGGCTGGCTGGCCTGACGTAGAAAATTCTGCAAATGTGTCGTGATTGGCACGTTTTTCCCATGCACTGCCGACTTGCGAAATCAACCTTCGCCAATCAGCGCTGGCGGTGCCCATCCCGCACCAAGAGCATTCATCGAACGCTATCCGCGTTCTTGTAAGGTGCGACAGCGAACCAAAAGTTCGCCTGTCCGAGCTGGCAATAAGGAGTTCCTCCGTGAATCTTCAAATGCTCCGCCGTACGACATACCCGACTCACTCGCAAATCCAGCCGCAAGTTCAGCCGAACCTATTCAGCCTGGCGCGCTTCTCCTTTATTACCTGAAACCCAATGCACACTTTGCGTGCCTGGCGATCGAGCGATCGCCGGGCGCCGAGTGTTATTTATTTTTTAAATACGGCAATTAATAAAGGCACAACAACAAGATTGTCGAACAATGACTACCCGTCATTGAAGCTGCACCAAAAGCGCACGCCCGAATGTGATGTAGTTACCAATACTCCAGAATCAAAATAAGGAACTTGTCCCGTGAGCCGCTGAATGACTGACCTGCACCAAATCGATTCGCTACGCACCGATAGGTGCTAAGCCTGATCACCGAGCAGCCGCTCTATCCCGCCGATCGGCGTGATACAGCGTTCCCTCTGACTCGCTCTGGAAAAAGCCCTTCTGCGAGGACTTGAGGACCACTTCGCGCCGAATAAACAGCGGGCGAACTTGAAACTTATATAAATGCGACATGAGCAATGCCGAAGATATGCGCTCAACCGGTTTCAGCAACATCTGGCACACCTGTTGCAAACTGTAACAAACCTGAGACAGCTCACGTCTCCGCACAACAACAAGCCACGGAATGGATAATGAACAATCGATATAGATGCTACTAAGCCATTAAGTTTGTTCGAGGCCGTTTAAACAGATAGTCCAACTATCGGCTCGCGTACACCTTGAAGAAAGTTGCACCCACTCACTCGAACATCAGCCATATGTTCGGACGGCACCTTATTGCCCTTCATCTGACCCGAGGGAGCTTTAATGAACGATGCGGTAAAGCACAAAACCCTGCCGGGGCCGTTGCGGCAAGCGCCGGTCCCGCCGCCCCCGGGCAGGCCGGCGTTTACAGCCAACACGTCACGACCCGGCGGGTTGAACAAACCACAGTTGCTCTTGCTGATCGCCGTGTCGGCGCTGATACACGGCGGCGCGTGGTGGTTCTTCCATCAGGCGCGGCCGGAGCCACTGCCGACGCCGCCGGAAATTCCGGAAATGACCGTCGAGCTGACCAGCCCGACGCCTCCGGCCCCACCGACACCGGAACCACCACCGCCGCCCCCGCCTCCACCGCCGCCGGAACCCGAGCAGCCGGTGGAGGACGAGGACGCGGTGAAGCCGCCGCCCAAACCGGTGGAGAAGCCCAAGCCAATCGAAAAACCAAAACCGGTCGAGAAACCCAAACCGGTGAAGAAAGTCGAGCCACCGAAAGCGCCGCCAGCCCCGGCGCAACCTGCCGCACCTGCGGCGCCGACGACACCGAGCGCACCACCGGCACCCCCTGCTGCGCCCGCTCCGGTCAAGGAGTCGGCGGCGATTTCCGGCCTGGCCAGCCTTGGCAACCCGCCGCCGGAATACCCGTCGCTGGCGCTGCGCCGCAACTGGGAAGGCAGCGTGGTGCTGCGCATTCAGGTGCTGGCTAACGGCCGTGCCGGTGCGGTGACTGTGACCAAGTCCAGCGGCAAGGCGCAACTGGATGAAGCTGCGGTCGCCGCCGTGAAGAACTGGAAGTTCATTCCGGCCAAGCGCGGTGACACGCCGATCGACGGCTTCGCCACCCAGACCATCGATTTCAAATTGCCGCAATGACGGCGCAACCGACTCATTACTGATTAACGCAAGCGAGGTGTAGCCATGAACGATTCACTGTCTTCGATGATTGTCCCCGGTGTGCTCTGGGGTCTGGTGCTGTTTTCCGTGGTCAGTTGGGCGATCCTGCTGGTCAAGTCGGCCCAGTACCTGCGTCAGAAAGCGCAGAACAAGCAGTTTGCCAAAGCCTTCTGGAGCGCGCCGGACCTGCTCACCGCCGCCGAACACGCCAGCCAGTATCCGGGCTCGCTGGCGCGCATCGCCAGCAGCGGTTTCGAAGCCCTGCTGGTGGAAGATTCGCCGCGCACCACGCAGCAACTGGCGCACACCATCAACCGTTCCGATCGCTTGGAACGCAACCTGCGCCAGCAGATCCAGAAGGAACGTCGCTCGCTGGAAAACGGCCAGGCGATCCTCGCCAGTATCGGCAGCACCGCGCCGTTCATTGGTTTGTTCGGCACCGTGTGGGGAATCATGGAAGCCCTGCAAAGCATCGGCGAAACCGGCTCGGCCAGCCTTGAGGCGGTCGCCGGGCCTATCGGCCACGCGCTGATCGCCACTGGCGTGGGCATCGCCGTCGCGGTGCCGGCGGTGCTGATCTACAACTTCTTCCTGCGTCGGCTGAAACTGGCCTCAGCGGACATGGACGACTTTGCCCACGACTTCGACGCCCTCGCCTCGCGCAGTGCCTTTTCCATCAGCCGCCAGGCCATTGCCAGCAAAAGCACCACCGCCGTGCGGGAGGCCAGCTGATGTCGTTTTCCACTCAAGACAGCGATGAAGTGCTCAGCGAAATGAACGTCACGCCGCTGGTCGACGTGATGCTCGTGCTGCTGGTGGTGTTCATTGTCACCGCGCCGCTAATGACCAACGCGATCAAGGTCAACCTGCCGAAAACCGACGCCGTCGCCCCTGCCGAAAAGAAAGACCCGGTGGTGGTCAGCGTCGATCAGGACGGCAAGTTCTATCTGGCCAAGACCGAACTGGCCCCGGAATCCCTCGAGGCCAGTCTCAAGGAGGTCAAGGCCAAGGACGCCGACGTGCGCGTGCAGTTGCAGGCCGATGCCGCCGTCAATTACGGCCAGGTGGCCAAGGCCATGGCATCGATCGAGCGCTCTGGCATCAGCAAGATTTCGGTGATGACCACCCACTGAGTGCGGTGCCGGATGGGTGTTGAAACACCCGCCCGGCGCCGCTGAAAAAAGAAATCCCGTCGCACCCGGCCGACCGAAAAAACGCCACGCGTCTTCGGAGGGGATCGGCTTGCTTGAAGAAAGTGGTTTTCCGCGCGCGGTATCACCGGAAGCGGAGCAATGAGCGGCTCACAAGGCCAATTCGATAACGTCTGAAAATCGGAAACAACCATGCTGATGAACACTCCACGCTTCACGCTCAAACCTTTGGTGGCAACGATGTCTCGCCACCGTTTCGTTCCGCTGTATCTGGTGGCCATGGGGATGGGCGCCGGGACCGTGCAAGCGGCCGAGGACGACAACAATGCCACGCCGGCAGCCGCTGTCGTGGCGGCGCCGACCACGCAACTGCAACGGGTCGAAGTGACCGGTTCGGCGATTCGCCGGGTCGATGCGGAAACGGCGGTGCCGATCACCATCCTCAAGGCTGACGAGCTGCGCAAACAGGGCGTGACCACCACCGCCGAACTGGTGCAGCGCATCACCGGCAGTCAGTCGATCAACAACAGCGCCGGCTCCGTCGGCGCGGCAACGGGCGGTGCGTCGTTTGCCGACATGCGCGGCATCGGCGCGAACAAGACGCTGGTGCTGCTCAATGGTCGACGCCTGGCCAATAACGCCCTGTCGGGGACCAACTCCGCCGGCGGCGCGGTGGATCTGAACATGATCCCGTTTGCCGCCATCGAACGCGTGGAAGTGCTGCGCGACGGCGCCTCGGCCCTGTACGGCACCGACGCCATCGGCGGTGTGATCAACTTCATCACCAAAAAATCTCTCACCGATGGCGCCCTGACCCTGGGCGGCGAAACGCCGACCCACAGCGGTGGCGGCGCGACCAAGGACATGAGCGCCAGTTGGGGCTACGGCGATCTGGAAGAAGACCGCTTCAACGTCCTCGGCGTGTTCAACTACAACAAGCAGCAGAACCTCGACGCCAACGACCGCTCCTTCGCCACCGACTATGCGCCCGGTCGCGGTCTCGATCAGACTTCCGGCACCGCGTTCCCCGGCAACTACAGCCAGAACGGCAACGCCACCAACCCGTTGGCCAACAGCAATTGCAACGGCCCCAACCTGATTGCCCGCGACGGCTTGTGCCGCTTCAGCACCCGTGAATACATCGATCTGGTGCCACAGACCGAGAAGACCTCGTTCTTCGGCAAGACCACTGCCAAGCTCGGCGATGATCACAACGCCAACCTTGAATATTTCTGGTCGCGCAACAACAACGCCGTCGCCGTCGGCCCGGCGCCACTGACTGGTCTGAGCCTGGATTCTTCCTCGCCCTACTACCCCGGCAACGGCATCACCCCGGCGCCGACCGATTTCGCCCTCGACCCGACGCAGCCGGTGGACGTCAACTGGCGCGAGACTGCCGCCGGCCCGCGTGAATCGAAAGACCAGAACACCAGCCAACGCTTTCTGCTGAGCTTCGATGGTCTGGTTGGCGGCTGGGATTACAACGTCGGCGCCTCGTACAACCAGAACAAAATCGTCTCCAGCGTCACCAGTGGCTATGTCAGCGATCAGGCGATGATTGACGGCCTGGCCAGCGGTTTGCTCAACCCGTTCGGCCCGCAGACCGCTGCCGGCCAGCAGTACATCGATGCCGCCGCGTACCACGGCGCCTACTCCACAGCCGTGGGTCGCGTCGCCGGGTTCGATGGTCGCGTCAGCCGTGAAATCGGCGACTGGTTCGGCGCAGGTCCGTCCGGTCTGGCGCTGGGCGGCGAGTACCGCAAGGAGAAATTCCATCAGGACTTCGAGTCGTTCGCCGGCGACATCCAGAGCCTCGGCATCGACCCGGCCGGCAGCGTCGAGGGCGACCGCAGCGTCAAGGCCGCCTATGCCGAACTCAACGTGCCGGTGCTCGACAGCCTTGAATTGTCCGCCGCTGTGCGCCACGACAAATACAGCGACTTCGGCAGCACCACCAACCCGAAATATTCGTTCCGTTATCAGCCGATCAAAGAGCTGGTGGTGCGTGGTGCCTACAGCGAAGGTTTCCGCGCACCATCGCTGTACGAGCTGTATTCGCCGCGCAGCATCACGTTCACTCAGGGTTACTACAACGATCCGGTGCTGTGTACCGGCGGCGTGGTGCAACCGGGCGGCAACGGCGGCCGCGATTGCGGTCAGCAGTTCCTCAACCAGATCGGTGGCAACGAAGATCTGGCCCCGGAGAAGGCGCGCAACGTGACGTTGGGCTTCGTCTACCAGCCGATCAGCAATCTGTCAGTGGGTCTGGATTTCTGGTGGATTCACATCTCCAACCAGATCCAGCCGTTCCCGGAATCCACCGTGTTCGATCAGGCTGGCTCCTACCCGGACCGCTTCGTGCGCAACGCCGACGGCACGCTCAACTACATCGTTACCGGCAACGCCAACCTCGGCATCGTCGAGACCAACGGTGTCGATGTGTCGCTCGACTATCGCTTCCCGAACACGCCGTACGGTCAGTTCGGCCTCGGCCTGCAAGGCACCTATGTCGACGAGTACGACTTCCAGAGCACCATCAAAGGCCCGTTCACCGACAAGGTCGGCGACTTTCAGGGTGACGGCGTGATCGCGCGCTGGAAGCACAACCTCACCGGCAGCTGGAGCCTGGGGGCGGCGCGGGCAGCGCTGACCAACCGCTTCACCACCGGTTACAACGATTACGACCGCGAGACGCACGCGCGGGTGGCGTCGTATTCGGTGTGGGATCTGTCGGCCGGTTACACCTTCAACAAAGTGCTCGACGTTGATGCCGGGATGAAGAACGTTTTCGACCGCAACCCGCCGTTCTCCAACCAGGCCTACAACTTCCAGAGCGGCTATGACCCGCGCTACACCGACCCGCTGGGCCGGACATTGTTTGCGCGCATGACTTACCACTTCTAACCGGAAACAGAACACATCTCCCCCTGTGGGAGCGAGCCTTTGTGGTGAGGGGATTTATCCCCGATGGGGTGCGAAGCGCCCCCAAGACCTGCCGACGCGGAGAATCAGAAGTACCGCATGCATTGATCTTGCGACTGCTGCGCAGCCGATCGGGGATAAATCCCCTCGCCACAAAAGCTCGCCTCACATCGGGTCCGGGTTCCTTCAGGGATTTCAAGGGTGACTTCATGAGTTTTTTGCGCAACATGGCTGGCCTGCTGCTCGGCAGTGCGCTGCTGTGCTTCGGGGCGTCGGCGTTGGCCGCTGGCAGTCACGCGCTGACGGTGTACGGCGAGGCGCCGAAGTATCCGGCCGGCTTCAAGCATTTCGATTTTTTTGTTAACCCCGACGCGCCCAAGGGCGGTTCGCTCAGCCGTGCGTCGATGGAGATCGGTCAGTACAACTACATCACGCCGTATGCCGATCAGGGCATTTCGGTGGTGCAGGTCAACGATTGGGTCTACGCGCCGCTGGCGTTCCGATCGCTGGACGAGCCCTACACGGTTTACGCTCTGGTCGCGCAGCAGATCGAGCGCGATCCCGAAGGTTTGTGGGTGCGCTTCACCCTCAACCCCAAGGCACGCTTTGCCGATGGCACGCCGATCACCGCCGAAGACGTGCGCTACACCTTCAACCTGCTGATGACCAAGGGCAGCCTGAGTTACCGCCAGCAATACGCCGACGTGCAGGACGTGCTGGTCGAAAGTCCACGGCAGGTCCGTTTCACCTTCAAGAACAACCTCAATCGCACCCTCGCGCTGGATCTGGCGACGCTGCGCGTGCTGCCCGAGCACTGGTGGAAAACCCGCGACTTCGCCAACGGCGGCGGCTTCGAGCCACCGCTGGGCAGCGGCCCGTACCGGGTGAGCAAGGTCGACGCCGGACGCAGCATCAGTTTCCAGCGCGACCCGGACTGGTGGGGCAAGGACCTGCCAGTCAGTCGCGGCATGTACAACTTCGACAGCCTGACGGTGAATTTCTACGGCGACACCGACGTCGCCCGCCAGCTGTTGCAGGCCGGCGCGTTCGACTACAACCGTGAGTTCTCCTCCTCTGGTTACGTGGTCGGCTATGACAGCCCGGCACTGCGTGACGGCCGCTTGCAGCAGTCGATCCTCGCCCCGGACAAACCCACCGCCGCTCAGGGCTTCGTGTTCAACCTGCAGAACCCGTTCTTCCAGGATCGCCGCGTGCGTCGGGCGATCAGCCTGCTCTGGGATTTCGAGTGGACCAACAAACAGATGATGCGCGGCTTCTACGTGCGTCAGAACAGCTTCTGGCCCAAGAGTGAAATGGCCGCCAGCGCCCTGCCCGATGCCGAGGAATTGAAGATCCTCGAACCGTTGCGCGGCAAGGTCCCTGACGAGGTGTTCACCACGGTCTATGAGGCGCCGAAAACCGATGGCAGCGGCTACATCCGCGACAAACAACTGCAAGCCTTGAAGCTGCTCGCCGAAGCCGGTTGGACGGCGAAAAACAATCGTCTGGTCAACGCCGCCGGCGAGCCGCTGGAATTCACCTTTCTCGATGGCCAGGGCGGCTTCGATCGCATGCTGCTGCCGTTCAAACGCACCCTCGCGCAGATCGGCATCACGCTCAATCTGCGCCGCATCGATTCAGCGCAATACATCAACCGCCTCAACGCCCGCGATTACGACATGATCGTCTGCGCTTTCCCGCGCAGTGGCGATCCGATCGTTTCCCCGGGCCGCGAGTTGTACAGCCTGTACGGCTCGCAAAGTGCCACGCAAGTCGGCAGCTCGAACGCGATGGTGCTGGCCGATCCGGCAATCGATCAACTGATTGACGGGCTGGTCCAGGCCAACAACCGCGAAGCCATGGTGCATTACGCCCGCGCCCTCGACCGGGTGCTGCAATGGGGTTACTACATGATTCCCAACTACTACTCCAAAGGCACGCCGACGGTGTATCAGAACCGCTTCGGCATGCCCGCCGTGCAACCTTCGTATGACGAAGGTCTCAACACCTGGTGGGAAGTCTCGGTCAAGCCGCTGACGACTCAGCAAATGAGCGCTCAACTTGCGGGAGACCAGTGACATGCTGCGTTATCTGAGTCGCCGTTTGCTGCTGATCATCCCCACGCTGTTGTGCATTCTGGTGGTGAATTTTCTTATCGTGCAGGCCGCGCCCGGCGGCCCGGTGGAACAAGCCATCGCCCGCCTGCAAGGCTTTGGCGGGCACAGCATGGGCGGCGGTGGCGAAGTCGCGGCGGTCGGCGGTGCCGGGCGCAGCAGCCGTGGGCTGGGCCCGGCGCTGATCGAGGAAATCAAACACCATTACGGCTTCGACAAACCGCTGCACGAACGCCTGTGGCTGCTGCTGAAAAACTACGCACAACTGGATCTGGGCAACAGCTTCTTTCGCGGCGCCAAGGTCACCGACCTGATCGTGCAGAAGCTGCCAGTGTCGCTGTCGCTGGGCTTGTGGGCGACGCTGATCACCTACCTGATTTCAATCCCGCTGGGCATTCGCAAGGCAATCAGGAACGGCAGCGCCTTCGATGTCTGGAGCAGCACCGCGATCATCGTCGGCTATGCGATGCCGGCGTTTCTCTTCGCCATTCTGTTGATCGTGGTGTTCGCCGGGGGCAGTTACGTCAACTGGTTTCCGGTGCAAGGACTGGTCTCGGACGACTTCGCCACACTGAGCACATTGGGCAAGGTCGGCGACTACCTCTGGCACCTCGTACTGCCGGTCACGGCGCTGGTGATCGGCGGCTTCGCCACGCTGACGATCCTGACCAAGAACAGCTTTCTCAACGAGATCAGCCGGCAGTACGTGATCACCGCACGAGCCAAGGGTCTGACCGAGCGGCGCGTGCTCTACGGCCACGTGTTTCGCAACGCCATGCTGCTGGTGGTGGCCGGCGTGCCGTCGGCGCTGATCGAAGTGTTTTTCGCCGGCTCCCTGCTGATCGAAACCATCTTCAACCTCGACGGCCTCGGGCGCATGAGCTACGAAGCGGCGGTGTCGCGTGACTATCCGGTGGTGTTCGGCGCGCTGTTTCTGTTCACCCTGTTCGGCCTGCTGATCAAGCTGATCGGCGACCTCTGCTACACCCTGCTCGACCCGCGCATCGATTTCTCGGCGAGGACTGCCTGATGTTCACACTGTCGCCTCTGGGCCAGCGCCGCGTCGCGCAATTCAAGGCCAACCGCCGTGGGCGCTGGTCGCTGTGGCTGTTTATCGGCCTGTGCCTGATCTGCCTCGGTGGCGAGCTGATCGCCAATGACAAGCCGCTGGTGATCCGCTACCACGACGCCTTCTACTTTCCGATCCTCAGCGATTATCTGGAAACCGATTTCGGCGGCGAGTTGCCGTTCCAGCCGGATTACGCCAGCAGCTATGTGCACAAACTGATCGAGGGTCAGGGCGGCTGGATGTTGTTTCCGCCGATCCCGTTCAGTTACGACACGGTCAACTACGACCTCACCGAACCGGCGCCCAGCCCGCCGTCATCAAGCAATTGGCTGGGCACCGATGATCAGGCTCGCGATGTTCTGGCGCGGGTGATTTTCGGCACGCGGATCTCGATTCTGTTCGCGCTGATCCTCACCGCCATCAGCGCGTTGATCGGCATTCTCGCCGGGGCTTTACAGGGTTATTACGGCGGCTGGGTCGACTTGCTCGGGCAGCGCGTACTGGAAATCTGGTCGGGGCTGCCGGTGCTGTATCTGCTGATCATTCTCTCCGGCTTCGTCTCGCCGAGTTTCTGGTGGTTGCTGGGGATCATGGCGCTGTTTTCCTGGCTGGCGCTGGTCGACGTGGTGCGCGCCGAGTTCCTGCGGGGGCGCAATCTCGAATACGTGAAAGCCGCGCGCGCGCTGGGCCTGACCGACAGCGAACTGATGCGTCGGCACATTCTGCCCAACGCCATGACCTCCACCCTCACCTACCTGCCGTTCATTCTCACCGGCGCCATCGCCACCCTGACCGCGCTGGATTTCCTCGGCTTCGGCATGCCCGCCGGCACCGCATCGCTGGGTGAACTGATCGGCCAGGCCAAACGCAATCTGCAAGCGCCGTGGCTGGGGCTGACGGCGTTTTTTGCCTTGGCGCTGATCCTGTCTTTGTTGGTTTTCATCGGTGAAGCGTGCCGAGATGCCTTTGATCCGAGGAGCTGACATGCAAGACCATTTAATCGAGATCCGCGACCTGCGCGTCGCCTTCGCAGGGCAAGAAGTGGTGCACGGTGTGAACCTCGATATTCGCCGTGGCGAGTGTCTGGCGCTGGTCGGCGAGTCCGGCTCGGGCAAGTCAGTGACGGCGCATTCAATCCTGCGCCTGCTGCCTGGCAAGAGCGTCAGCAGCAGCGGCGCGATTCGCTATAACGGCGTGGATTTGCTGCACGCCAGCGAACAACAGATGCGCGGTTTGCGCGGCAATCGCATTGCGATGATTTTCCAGGAGCCGATGACCTCGCTGAACCCGTTGCACACGGTGGAAAAACAGATCAGCGAAGTGTTGGAAATCCACAAGGGCCTCAAAGGCCGCGCCGCCCGCGCGCGGACGCTGGAGCTGCTCGAGCTGGTGGGTATTCGCCAGCCGTTGCAGCGACTCAAAGCCTATCCGCACCAACTCTCTGGCGGGCAGCGGCAACGGGTGATGATCGCCATGGCATTGGCCAACGAGCCGGAACTGTTGATTGCCGATGAACCGACCACGGCGCTGGACGTGACCGTACAGCAGAAGATTCTTGAGCTGCTGATCGAGTTGCAGCAGCGCCTCGGCATGTCGCTGTTGCTGATCAGCCATGACCTCAATCTGGTGCGCCGGATCGCTCAGCGTGTGTGCGTAATGCGTCAAGGCGAGATCGTTGAACAGGCCGATTGCGAGACGCTGTTCCAAGCGCCGCAACACCCCTATAGCCGGTTGTTGATCGAAGCGGAACCGAGCGGCGCGCCAGTGCCCAGTGAGTACGAGCACAACCTGCTGGAAGTCGATGATTTGAAGGTGTGGTTTGCCCTGCCGAAAAAACTCTTCAGCCGCCAGCAGGATTACATCAAAGCGGTGGACGGCGTCAGTTTCACCCTGCAACGCGGCAAGACCCTGGGCATCGTCGGCGAGTCGGGGTCGGGCAAGTCGACGCTGGGCCAGGCGATCCTGCGCCTGGTCGAATCAGAGGGCAATATCCGATTCGGCAACAAGCAGTTGAGCCTGCTCAATCAGCGTCTGATGCGCCCGTTGCGCCGGCAGATTCAGGTAGTGTTTCAGGACCCGTTCGGCAGCCTCAGCCCGCGCATGTCGGTGCAGCAGATCATTGCCGAAGGCTTGCTGACCCACGGCATCGGCAGCGAGGCCGAGCGCGAGGCAGCGGTGATTCGCGTGCTCGAGGAAGTCGGCCTCGACCCGCAAAGCCGCCATCGTTACCCCCACGAGTTTTCCGGCGGCCAGCGCCAGCGCATCTCCATCGCCCGCGCACTGGTGCTGGAACCGGCGCTGATCCTGCTCGACGAACCGACGTCGGCGCTGGATCGCACGGTGCAGAAGCAAGTGGTGGAGTTGTTGCGCCAGTTGCAGATCAGGCATGGGCTGACGTACCTGTTCATCAGCCATGATCTGGCGGTGGTGCATGCGCTGGCGCATGACTTGATGGTGATCAAGGACGGCAAGGTGGTTGAACAAGGATCGTCGCGGGAGATCTTCGCTGCGCCGCAACATCCGTATACCCAAGAGTTACTGAAAGCCTCGGGCCTCAAGCCGTACAGAGAACCCTGTGGGAGCGAGCCTGCTCGCGAATGCGGTGCATCAGTCACATAAGTGCTGGCTGACCCGACGCTTTCGCGAGCAGGCTCGCTCCCACAGGTTTGATCGGTGGTGTTTGAAATTTATTTTTCCGGCACTGCATCCAATCGCCTCCGCCACGGGTAGTCCCTGTAACAGCCCACTCTGGTGCTGTCAGCGCACTACCTTTTCGGAGAATCATCGGATGAACATCACCCAGCTGATTGGCTTCACCGGTTTGCTCGCCTTCACCGCGACCACCTTCGCCCAGAGCAGTTATCCCGACGCGATCAAGGTGCCGGACGGGCACAAGATTGCCCTGGAAACCACCGGGGTTGGCGAGATCACCTACGAATGCCGCGACAAACCCAATATGGCCGGGCAGACCGAATGGACCTTTGTCGGCCCGAAAGCGGTGCTCAATGATCGCAGCGGCAAACAGGTCGGTACCTATTTCGGCCCGCCAGCGACGTGGCAAGCCAAGGACGGTTCGAAAGTCACCGGCACGCAACTCGCCGTGGCCCCGTCGAGCCCGGGCAACCTGCCCTATCAACTGGTCAAGGCCAATCCGGCCGAGGGCAAAGGCGCGATGACCGGGGTCAGCTATATCCAGCGTGTCGCGCTCAAGGGCGGCGTCGCGCCGGGCAGTGAGTGCACCATGGCGAACAAGGGCAAGCAGGAAGTGGTGAAGTACCAGGCGGATTATATTTTCTGGGCGGCGAACTGATATCCGGAAGCAATGCACAATCCTGTGGGAGCGAGCCTGCTCGCGAAGACGGAGTGTCAGTCGCCTTATTACTTTCTGACCCACCGCATTCGCGAGCAAGCTCGCTCCCACAGGGAACCATGCCTCTGGATGTTTGGGAAATGTGAGCTAGATTGCACCCCATGCTTTTACCCGAATCCGTTTTCGATTACGAAGCCCGCCTCGCCGCCTGTGCCCGGGGCGAGCGCGCGGCTTTGCGCGATTTGTATGTGCAGGAAGGCCCGCGCCTGCTCGGTGTGGCCAAGCGGCTGGTGCGCGATACGGCGCTGGCGGAGGACATTGTGCATGAGGCATTCATCAAGATCTGGCACGGCGCGGCCGGGTTCGACCCGGCGCGCGGCTCGGCGCGGGGCTGGATGTTCAGCGTGACCCGGCACCTGGCCTTGAATCAGTTGCGCAAGCAAAGTCGGGAAACGCCGTTCAGCGAAGAACATGAGGCAGCGGCGCCTGATGAGCTGGCCGATATTCACTCGGCGCGCATTCATCGCTGCCTCGAACAACTGGAACCGCAGCGGCGCAGCTGCATCCTCCATGCCTACGTCGACGGTTATAGCCACGCGCAGATTTCCGCGCGCCTCGACACGCCGCTGGGCACGGTCAAGGCGTGGATCAAGCGCAGCCTCAATGCTTTGCGGGAGTGCATGGGATGACTGGCGAGTCAGCGCAGGAACGGGATGAACTGGCCGGCGAATACGTGCTCGGCACCTTGTCGTTCGAGCAGCGCATCGAGGTGCAACGGCGCCTGCCGAACGATCCTGAGTTGCGCGCGGCAGTCGACGCATGGGAGCGACGTCTGCTGGAGCTGACCGATCTGGCCGAACCTCAGCAACCGTCGGTGCAGCTGTGGCCTCGCATCGAGCGCAGTCTCGAACGGCTGACGGTGAAGAAACCACTGACCTCGTGGTGGAATCTGCTGCCACTGTGGCGCGGTTTGAGTGCGGCGGGCCTGGCTGCAACGCTGATTCTGGGTACGATGGTGCTGACGCAGACTGCGCCGAAACCGAGTTATCTGGTGGTGCTGGTGGCGCCGCAGGACAAGGCGCCGGGCTGGGTGATTCAGGCCAGCAATGCGCGGGAGATTCAGTTGATCCCGCTGGGCGTGGTCGAGGTGCCGGCGGACAAGGCGCTGGAGTTCTGGACCAAGGCTGACGGCTGGTCGGGACCGGTTTCATTGGGACTGGTCAAACCGGGGCAAGCGTTGTCGGTGCCGCTGGACAAGTTGCCGCCGCTGCAAGCCAACCAGCTGTTTGAGCTGACCCTGGAAGGCGCCAATGGCTCACCGATCGGCAAACCGACCGGGCCGATTCAGGCGATCGGGCGTGCGGTGAAGGTGCTCTGAGGCTCTGCTACGCGGTTGTCCGCAACCATCATCGACGTCGATGTTCACCATCACGGCAATGAAGTTCTCATAAAAAATTCCGGGCGTAACATCAGCTCCATACCAACCAACAACACCCCGGAGCACACCATCATGAAACGCCAGACTCTTCTCAGCATTGCCTTCTCGGTTTTCGCAGTTAACGCTTTCGCCGCCACCCCGGCGTACACCATGATCGCCGAAGGCGGCTCGGACAAACTGATCGAAAGCCGTCTGGCTGAAGGCGGTTCGGATCGTCTGATCGAACGCCGCGTTGCCGAAGGTGGTTCCGATCGTCTGATAGAACGCCGCGTTGCTGAAGGTGGTTCGGATCGTCTGATCGAACGCCGCGTTGCCGAAGGTGGTTCGGATCGTCTGATCGAACGCCGCGTTGCCGAAGGCGGCTCGGATCGTCTGATCGAACGCCGCGTTGCTGAAGGCGGCTCGGATCGTCTGATCGAACGCCGCGTTGCTGAAGGTGGCTCGGATCGTCTGATCGAACGCCGCGTTGCTGAAGGTGGTTCGGATCGTCTGATCGAACGCCGTGTTGCCTGATGCATGACTGCAAGCGCAACA
The DNA here is from genome assembly GCF_007293365.2 of Pseudomonas sp. ef1. NCBI lineage: Bacteria > Pseudomonadati > Pseudomonadota > Gammaproteobacteria > Pseudomonadales > Pseudomonadaceae > Pseudomonas > Pseudomonas sp. ef1. Next base: position 4,880,937 of record NZ_CM129815.1, read on the forward strand.
CCGCAGAGAAACCCGGCTCCCGCAGCCGGGTTTTTTATGTCTGCGTGTTTTATCCGGCCTTGGCCATGCAGCGCTTGTAGCGCTCGTCCACGCGCTTGGCGAACCAGGCTGTGGTGAGTTTGCGGGTGATCTTCGGACTCTGCAGCACAATCCCCGGCAATACCGCGCGCGGTAACGCCTTGCCTTCGGCCCGCTCCGCCAGTTCGAACACGCGCTGATAGAGTCTGGTCTCTTCGAATTCCAGGGTTTTGCCTTTCTCCAATTGATCGCGAATCGTCGGGTTGCGCATGCCCAGCGACTTGCCAAGGGTGCGCACCGCCAGTTCGGTACTGCCGGGCATGATCGAGTCGTAGCGAATCAGGTCGCCGTCCAGGGTCAGCGGAATGCCGGACGCGCGGCTGACCGCATTCTGAAACGCGGCATTGCGACTGGCGTACCAGCCGGCGTTGAAATCGGCGAAACGATACAACGGCTCGCGGTAATTCACCGGATAGCCGAGCAAATGGGCGATGCCGAAATACATGCCGCCGCGCCGGCTGAACACTTCACGACGAATCGTGCCGTCCAGCGGGTACGGGTAATCCTTGGCGTGCTCCTCGGCGAATTCGATGCTGACCTGCATCGGCCCGCCGGTGTGCACCGGGTTGAAGCCGCCGAACAGCGTACGGCCCATCGGCACCATGCCGATGAAGTCGTCGAAAATCGCGCTCAGTTCCTTTTCACTGCGCGCCGCATTCAGACGCTCGCTGTAGCTCTTGCCGTTGGGCGAGCGCACTTGTAAAGCGCCGCTGACCAGCAGGCTGGGGATGTGCACCTTGGCGGCGCGGCGGTCGATTTCGTCGCGGGCAATCTTGCCCAGGCCGGGCACCGTCGGGTCGGCCTGGAAAGTCGATTCCTGCTCGGCCACAGCCAGTACCGAACACAGATTCTGCGTGGTGGTGCTGATGCCTTGCGCGGCGAACGCGGCATATATGTCCGTGGCCCAGCCCTGACGGTCGGCAGTTTTCGCCGGCAACAGCCGAACGATTTCAGCCTTCACTTCGGCCGGCGGACGCGGCGCCGGTTCGTTGCTGCGCTGGCTGGCGCAACCGGCGAGCAGCAGCATGGCGCCGAGAGTAATGAGTAATCGCATATTGCTCCATCCAATCAAATTCGCCAGACCACCATACACAACCCCCGTAGGAGCTGCCGCAGGCTGCGATCTTTTGATCTTGCTTTTTGCAGATCAGATCAAGATCAAGATCAAGATCAAGATCAAAAGATCGCAGCCTGCGGCAGCTCCTACGCGCTGATGACAAACTGATTGCAAAACGTTACTGCGAAACCCTATCATTCGCGCCTGGAGTCGCATTAGCGCAAGGAGTTCCGCGCCGCCCTTATTTTTCTTTGGCCGCTCGCCTCCAGGATCCGACATGCCCGCTTCAGCTCGACTCGGCGCTCCATTTCGCCCGACTTTGCTTGCCCTGCTGTGCTCCCTGACCGTTACCGCTCACGCTGCTGAAGACAACAGCAAAGAACTGGTGCTCGACGACGTCAACGTCAATGCCCAGGCCCCTGCGCCCAACGCCCTGCCCCCGGTCTACGCTGGCGGTCAGGTGGCTCGCGGCGGCCAGTTGGGCGTGCTCGGCAATCAGGACATGATGGACGTGCCCTTCAGTGCGGCGTCCTACACCGAGCAGTTGATCCAGGATCAGCAGGCGGAAAACGTCGCCGATGTACTGCTCAACGATTCTTCCGTGCGCCAGGCCTCGGGCTTCTCCAACCAGGCGCAGGTCTTCATGATTCGCGGCCTGCCGCTCAATGGCGACGACATTTCCTATAACGGCCTGTACGGCGTGTTGCCCCGGCAGATCATTTCCACCGATGCGCTGGAGCGCGTGGAAGTGTTCAAAGGCCCCAACGCTTTCATCAACGGCGTAACGCCGACCGGTTCCGGCATCGGCGGCGGCGTCAACCTGCAACCCAAGCGTGCCGGCGACGTGCCGCTGCGCCGTTACACCACCGACATCAACAGCGAAGGCCGCATCGGTCATCACTTCGATATCGGCCAGCGTTTCGGTGAAGACAACCGCTTCGGCGCGCGGGTCAACCTGTCGCAACGCGAGGGCGACACCGGCATCGATCACGAGAACCAGCGCTCGAAACTGTTCGCCATCGGCCTGGATTATCGCGGCGATGCGCTGCGGGTGTCCGGCGACTTTGCCTATCAGAAGGAACGCGTCAACGGCGGCCGCAGCTCGGTCAACCTCGGCACCGCCACGCACATCCCGGACGCGCCATCGGCGGACACCAACTACGCGCCGAAATGGGGCTACACCGACATCGAAGACACCTTCGGCATGCTCCGCGCCGAGTACGACCTCAACGACAACTGGACCGCCTACGCCGCCGGTGGCGCCAAGCACACCCGTGAAGTCGGGCGCTATAACTCGACCACGCTGGTCGGCAACAGCGGCGCCTCGTTCACCACCGGCTCGTTCGTCCCGCATGACGAGGACAACACCAGCGTCATGGCCGGCCTCAACGGCAAATTCAACACCGGCCCGGTCAGCCACAAGCTGAATTTCGGCCTGACCGGGATCTGGGCCGAGCAGCGCAGTGCCTATGACTTCGACCTGACCCGCTACTCCAACAACATCTATCACCCGATCACTACCCCAGCGCCGGTAGGCAACTTCTCTGGCGGCGATCTCAACGATCCGGGCATCGTCGGCAAGACCTTCAACCGCAGCGTGGCGATTTCCGACACCCTCGGGTTCTTCGACGATCGCCTGCTGGTCACCGCCGGTCTGCGTCGTCAGCAACTGGTGGTGCAGGGTTACAGCTACGCCAGCTACGGCAGCGGCCCGCGTTCGTCGAGCTACGACGAATCGATCACCACTCCGGTGTACGGCATCGTGTTCAAGCCGTGGGAGCATGTGTCGTTCTACGCCAACCATATCGAAGGCCTGGCCCAAGGGCCGACTTCGCCGACCAGCTCCGGCGGTTTCCGCGTCACCAACGGCAACGAAGTCTACGCACCGAAACGCTCCAAGCAGACCGAACTGGGCGTGAAAGTCGACATGGGCACCTATGGCGCGAGCCTCGGTGTTTATCGCATCGAACAGCCAAGCGACGGCTACTGCGAAATCAACAGCGCCACCACTTGCACCTACGTGCGCGAGGGCGAGCAGATCAACAAAGGCGTGGAGATGAACGTGTTCGGCGAGCCGATCGACGGCCTGCGCCTGATCAGCGGCCTGACCCTGATGGACACTGAACTGAAAAACACCCTCAATGGCGCCAACGACGGTAACCACGCCATCGGCGTACCGACCTTCCAGTTCAACGCTGGCGTGGATTGGGACGTGCCGGGCCTGCAAGGCGTTGCGCTGAACGCGCGGATGCTGCGCACCGGCGGGCAATACGCCGACGCGGCGAACAACCTCAGCCTGCCGACGTGGAACCGCTTCGACGCGGGCGCACGCTATGCGTTCAAGGTGTCGGAGAAGGACGTGACCGTGCGGTTCGGCGTCGAGAACGTGGCGAACAAGAAGTACTGGGAATCGGCTCAGGGCGGCTACCTGACCCAGGGCGAACCGCGAGTGGCGAAGTTGTCGGGGACGATCGACTTCTAAGCGTCATTGCGTCGCAGAAAAGGCCCCGCAGCTTCACGGTTGCGGGGCCTTTCTGGTTTTTGTGGTGCTTGACCGGACGCTTCGCGAGCAGGCTCGCTCCCACACTGGAATGCGTTCCCTGTGGGAGCGAGCCTGCTCGCGAAGAGGCCGGAACTGGCGACCTGAGCCATACTTGCTGCACAGCCACAGGAGGACAGCCCCATGAACCGCAGCGACGTGCTGATCATCGGCGCCGGCCCGACCGGTCTGGTCCTGGCGCTGTGGCTGAGCAAACTCGGCGTGCGCGTGCGCATCATCGACAAGACCTCGGCGCCAGGCACCACTTCCCGCGCTCTGGCCGTGCAGGCACGCACCCTTGAGCTGTATCGCCAACTCGACCTCGCCGACACCATCGTGCGTCGCGGCCATCAGGTCGCTGCGGCGAATTTCTGGGTCAACGGCAAACCGGTCGCGCAGTTGCCCCTCAAGCGCATCGGCGAAGGCCTGACGCCCTACGCGTTTGTCGAGATTTTCCCGCAGGACGAGCACGAACGGCTGTTGCTCGAGCGCCTCGAAGATTACGGCGTCAGTGTGGAGCGCAATACCGCACTGGACAGCTTCGAGGAAACCGGCGACACCCTCACCGCCCACCTGCGCCTGCCCGATGGCCGGCAGGAAGTTTGTCAGGCCTGCTATCTGGCCGGTTGCGACGGCGCCCGTTCGGTGGTGCGCAAAGCCCTCGACACCGACTTCCCCGGCGGCACCTATCAGCAGATTTTCTACGTCGCCGATATCACGGCCAGCGGCCCGGCGCTCAATGGCGAGTTGCATCTGGACCTGGACCAAGCGGATTTTCTCGCGGTGTTTCCACTGGCCGGCGAAGGCCGCGCGCGACTGATCGGCACGGTGCGTGACGAACGCGCCGAGCGTGCCGAAACCCTGCAATTTGCCGACGTCAGCAGCCGCGCCATCGAACACCTGAAAATGCATATCGAAGACGTGCACTGGTTCTCCACCTACCGCGTGCATCACCGCGTGGCCGAGCACTTTCGCAACGACCGGGCGTTTCTGCTCGGCGATGCCGCCCATGTACACAGTCCGGCCGGTGGCCAGGGCATGAACACGGGCATTGGCGATGCAATCAATCTGGCCTGGAAGCTCGCCGCCGTGCTCAGCGGTGGTGCCGAACCGAAACTGCTCGACACCTACGAAACCGAGCGCATCGCCTTCGCTCGCCGAATGGTCTCCACCACCGACAAGGTCTTCAGTTTCGTCACCGCGCAGGGTCGCATGGCCGATCTGCTACGGATGCGTGCGGCGCCGTTTCTGCTGCCGAAAATGGCCGGGTTCGAAGCCAGCCGCGAATTCCTGTTTCGCACGGTCTCGCAAGTCACCCTCAACTATCGCGGCATGCCACTGAGCCAGGGTGAAGCCGGCCACGTGCACGGCGGCGACCGCTTGCCGTGGGCGCATGATGGCGAAGGAGATAATTTCGAGCCGCTACGGCAGCCGTGCTGGCAGGTGCATGTGTACGGCGACACCAGCGACGAGATGATCGCCTGGTGCGCCGAACACCACTTGCCGCTGCACGTCTTCGACTGGCGCCCGGCGTTTGAAACGGCGGGATTGGGGCGCAACGGATTTTATCTGTTGCGGCCGGATACCTATGTGGCGATTGCCGATAGCAGTGCCGATCCGAAGGTGATCGAACGCTACTTCCGCGATCACGGGATCCGGCCGTTCTTCAACTGATACACCACCGCCCCCCTGTAGGAGTGAGCCTGCTCGCGATAGCGGTGTGTCAGACATGAATTTTTCGATTGAAACACCGCTATCGCGAGCAGGCTCACTCCTACAGTTTGGATTTGCGTTGGGGTTTAGATCCCCGCCAACGCCAGATCCATCGCAAAGTAAGTGAAGATCAGATCCGCCCCCGCACGCTTGATTGCGCCAAGGCTTTCGCGGACCACGCGATCCTCATCGATCGCCCCAGCCTGGGCGCCGAACTTGATCATCGCGTATTCACCGCTGACCTGATACGCCGCCAATGGCAGGTTCGAGGCCTGGCGAATGTCGCGGATGATGTCGAGGTAGGCGCCGGCCGGTTTGACCATCAGCGCATCGGCACCTTCCTGCTCATCGAGCAGCGATTCGCGCAGGGCTTCGCGGCGGTTCATCGGGTTCATCTGATAGCTTTTGCGATCGCCCTTGAGCGCGCTGCCGCCGGCCTCGCGGAACGGGCCGTAGAGTGCCGAAGCGAATTTGGTCGAGTAGGCCATGATCGGAATCTGCGTGAAGCCGGCAGCGTCGAGCGCCTGGCGAATCGCGCGCACCTGGCCGTCCATCGCCGCCGAGGGCGCAATCACGTCAGCACCGGCGCGGGCGGCCGCTACGGCTTGCTTGCCGAGGTTGATCAGAGTCTGGTCGTTGTCGACTTCGTGGTTGTGCATCACGCCGCAATGGCCGTGATCGGTGTATTCGCAGAAGCAGGTGTCGGACATCACGATCATTTCCGGCACGGCGTCCTTGGCAATGCGCGACATGCGCGACACCAGACCGTCTTCGCGCCAGGTGTCACTGCCGTTGGCATCGAGATGATGGGACACGCCAAAGGTCATCACCGACTTGATCCCGGCGCGGGCGTAGCGCTCGATTTCACTGGCCAGTTTACGCTCGGGGATGCGCTGCACGCCGGGCATGCTGGTGATCGGCACGAAGTCGTCGATGTCTTCCTCGACGAAGATCGGCAGGACCAGATCGTTCAGGCTGAACTCGGTTTCCTGGAACAGACTGCGCAGGCTCGCATTGCGGCGCAGACGGCGGGGACGTGCTTCGGGGAACTGACTGGACATGGGGCCTTTCCTGAAAACAGCGGATGAGACGAAAGTCGTAGGGGGCGAAGCTTATGCCTTGCGGCGGGTGCGGGACAAACCTGGATCAATCAAGAGAGCGTTACCGCAGGTGCAATAATCCTTGTAGGAGCTGCCGAAGGCTGCGATCTCTTGATCTTGTTTTTTGGGATCAAAGTCAAAAGATCGCAGCCTTCGGCAGCTCCTACAGGGGGAACGCGGTGAGTCAGGATGGGATGGTCAGGCCACGAATGACGGCCGGGCGAGCTAGAAACCGCTCCAGCACCCGGGTGACGTTGGGGAAATTCTCAATCCCGACCAGATCCCCCGCCTCATAAAACCCGAGCAGATTGCGCACCCACGGGAACGTGGCGATGTCGGCGATGGTGTAGCGCTCGCCCATGATCCAGTCGCGGCCTTCGAGGCGAGTGTTGAGCACATTCAGCAGGCGTTTGCTCTCCTCGACATACCGATCGCGTGGACGCTTGTCCTCGTAATCCTTGCCGGCAAATTTGTTGAAGAAACCGAGTTGGCCGAACATCGGGCCGATGCCGCCCATCTGCCACATCAGCCATTGGATGGTCTCGTAGCGCAGCGCGCCTTCCTGAGCGAGCAACTGGCCGCTCTTGTCGGCCAGATAAATCAGGATCGCGCCGGATTCGAACAGCGGCAGCGGTTTATCTTCAGGGCCATGTGGGTCAAGGATCGCCGGGATCTTGTTGTTCGGGTTCAGCGAGAGAAATTCCGCCGAGGTCTGGTCGTTGGTGTCGAAACCGACGCGGTGCGGCTCGTACGGCAGGCCGATCTCTTCGAGCATGATCGACACTTTGACGCCGTTGGGGGTCGGCAGGGAGTAGAGCTGAATCCAGTCCGGGTACTGCGCCGGCCATTTCTGAGTAATCGGGAATGCAGACAGATCGGTCATTGGAAGCATCCAGTCACAAATTGAAAACCGATCATAAAGTAGGCCTGCTGCCGCGCCTACACGAACCGTAACATCCTGTCGCTAACCTGCCTGCATGCCCGCAAAGGTTGCCGTTAGAGTGCTGCGCACTGGCCCGGATCGAACCAAACGGGCATTACAGGACTCTGAGTTATGCCTTTCTCGCAGAGGAAGCTGTTTATGACAGGGAAACACCCGGTGCTGGGAGCCCGCGGTGCCAAGGTTTGTCAGCCTTAACCGATTTTGCTGAAGAACCCTCGAATTGATGACGAACCTGATGAGTTTCGCCAAACGTTTCAAACATCGCGCGTACGTGGCCCTGCCCTCCCTGCTGGCAGTCAGCGCGCTTTTTCTGTCCCTCGAATCCAGCGAAAGCCGCGCCCAACCGGCGGACGGCACACAGACGCTGGTGTTCCTGCGCCACGCGGAAAAGCCCGAAGGCGGCCTCGGCCAGCTCAACTGCCAGGGCCTGAACCGCGCCATCGACCTGTCGACGCTGCTGCCGGAAAAATTCGGCAAGGCCGATTACGTATTCGCCGCCAACCCGACGCGCAACGTCGAGGAAGGCGAGCTGGACAATTCCTACAGCTACATTCGTCCGCTGATGACCATCAGCCCGGCCGCGATCAAGCTCGGCCTGCCGGTGAACATCGAATTCTCTGCCAACGACACCAGCGATCTGGCCCGCGAGCTGCTGGATGAGAAGTACCACAACTCGACGATCTACACCGCCTGGTCCCACGGTTATCTGCCGGATCTGATCAACAAGGTCGCCGGCAACGCAGTGGGCGAGCGACAGAAGATCACCGATGACTGGGCCGGCGATGACTTCGATTCGCTGTATGTGCTGACCCTGAAGTGGCACAACGGCAAGGCCAGTTTGCAGAGCCACATCTACAAACAGGGACTGGATAACGGCAAGGACACTTGCCCGACCTGATTTTTGTAGCGCCTGACCTTGCGTCTTCGCGAGCAGGCTCGCCCCCACAGGGGAACGCATTTCAACTGTGGGAGCGAGCCTGCTCGCGAAGAGGCCAGTCGCTTGCGCCTCAAGCCTTCTGACTCACCCTCGCGCGCAAATACTCGATCACCGCCTGACGCTCCCCGGCAAACTCGATCCGCCCGCCCTTCTTCTCGCGCTGGAACACATACATCGGGTCGTAGTACTCGCGCAGCAAACCCTCGATCCAGCCGCGATGCAGCTCCACCGCGCCGCTGCGGCCCTGCTCGGCCAGCGCCTGTTCCATCAATGCCAGCATCCGCGAATGGCGCTCACCGCCGAGGCGTTTCTGTACGTTGTTGAGGCTCTCCAGCAGACGTTCGGAAAACAGCGCAAAACCGTTTTCGCCGTGCAGCGAGGCAAATTCCGCCGACAGATCGATGACGTAATCACGCAGGATCCGCTCGACACGATCCTCGAAACGATCCTCCAGCCAGACCATCGGGTACTGCTGCATGCCCTGATACAGCGGCAGCGGCAAGGCACAACTGCCGACCACACGGCTCTCGTCTTCGAGCACAAACTGCTCGATCCCGGCATCGCGTTTCTTCAGAAAGTCGATGGCCAGGCGATTCTCGAAATCGATGTTCGACGGCTGCCCGGTGGCGCGTTTGCCGAAACTGGAGCCGCGATGGTTGGCGTGGCCTTCCAGATCCACACCGTTGCGCAACTGCACCAGCACTTCGGTCTTGCCGGTGCCGGTCATGCCGCCGAGCAAAACGAAATCACACTGCGCGACGGCCTGCTCAAGGGTATCGATCAAAAAACTGCGCATCGCCTTGTAGCCGCCGCCGACGCGCGGATAGTCGATGCCGGCCTCGTCGCGCAACCATTGCTGGGTGATCTGCGAGCGCAAGCCACCGCGAAAACAATACAGATAACCATCGGGATGAGCCCGGGCGAACTCGGCCCAGGCCTGGATGCGCTCGGCCTTGACTGCGCCGGACACCAGTTGGTGGCCCAGCTCGATTGCCGCCTGCTGGCCATGCTGCTTGTAGCAGGTGCCGATCTTCTGCCGCTCCAGATCATTCATCAGCGGCAGATTGACCACGCCGGGGAACGCGCCTTTGTGAAACTCGACCGGCGCGCGGGCATCCATCATTGGCCGGTCGTTGAGGAAAATGTCGCGGTAGTCGGTGCAGTCGCGGAGCATCAAATCACCTCGACCGCGTTCGTCTGTCGCTCAACCAGTTCGCCGATCGGCGCAAGGTTCAGGCCCAGTTCGGCGGCAACGCCGAGGAACTCGTCATTGCCTTCAGGCGTGACCGCAATCAGCAGACCACCGCTGGTCTGCGGATCGCACAGCACGCGTTTGTGCAACTCCTGCACGCGGCCAACCTTGCTCGAATAGCTGTCAAAGTTGCGCAGCGTACCGCCCGGCACGCAGCCCTGATCGAGGTAGTACTCGACGCTGTCCAGACGCGGCACGCGGTCATAGGCGATGCGCGCGGTCAACTGGCTGCCATCGGCCATTTCCACCAGATGCCCGAGCAGGCCGAAACCGGTGACGTCGGTCATCGCGGTGACGCCGGCGAGTTTGCCGAAACGGCTGCCAGGCTTGTTCAGGGTGCACATCCAGTCACGGGCGACACCGACGTCGGCGGCGCGCAACTTGCCCTTCTTTTCGGCGGTAGTGAGGATGCCGATGCCCAACGGTTTGGTCAGATACAACAGGCAACCGGCGGTGGCGGTGTCGTTGCGCTTCATGTGGCGCTTTTCCACAAGCCCGGTGACGGCGAGGCCGAAGATCGGCTCCGGCGCATCGATCGAATGCCCCCCCGCCAACGGAATGCCCGCCGCGTCGCACACCGAGCGACCGCCACGAATCACTTCCCGCGCCACTTCCGGCGCCAGCACATTCACCGGCCAGCCGAGGATCGCGATCGCCATCAACGGATCGCCGCCCATCGCGTAGATGTCGCTGATCGCGTTGGTTGCGGCGATGCGGCCGAAGTCGAACGGGTCATCGACAATCGGCATGAAAAAATCGGTGGTCGACACCACCCCGCGCTCGGCATCGATCGCATACACCGCCGCGTCATCGCGCGAGGCGTTGCCGACCCAGAGTTTTGGATCAAGGTTCTGTGCGCCGCTGCCGGCGAGGATCACTTCCAGCACCTGCGGGGAAATCTTGCAGCCACAACCGGCGCCATGGCTGTATTGGGTCAGACGAATCGGCTCGCTCATGGGAGAGTCTCTGGTAATGAATGGGGCGGATTCTAGCAGAGCGCGAGAGCGCAGATTTTTGTGCTGACCGAGCGGCCCCTTCGCGAGCAGGCTCGCTCCCACATTTGTAGCGTGGTCTCCTGTGGGAACGAGCCCGCTCGCGAAAGCAATCGAACCTGCCTGCACCGTCCAGTCAGCCCCGCCTGCAAACCTCAGCGAAAATCTGCGTAATCGGCCGATGCGGCTGGCGCTTGTGCATACGCCGCACTTGTTCACTCAGTCGCAACAACTCTTCACTGGGCTTGGCCCATTGCTCTTTCGGCAGCGGCTCGGACCAGGCACGCATGACTTCCGGCAGCGCCTGCTTGCCGATTCTTTCCAGACGGCGCACTTCCCATTCGACCAAACGGTTTGGAATCGTCCATAAAGTCATGACGTGATACAGGTACCAAAAGAACCCCGACAGCCGCGACCGCCTGCCTTCACGGATCTGCTGATGCATCCGCGCGCGGGCGTTACGAAAAGTGTGCAGGCCTTCGTGGGGTGGGTCGTCCGGGCCTTGCAGGTCTTGCAAATCCTGAATGGATTTGAGGTCGTTGACTTCGTACTCCATGTAACCGCGAATCGCTTCCCAATGGCTGATCGCGAGCTCCAGGCCGGCGCATTGGAATTCAAGGCTGGTGAGGGTATCGCCGTGATGAAAACCGATGCCCATGCCATATTGACGATGGATGCCGAATTGGGTGGTGCCTTTGGCTTCGATGATCCACGCGGACAGCGATTCCCACGGGACAAAGACCGGCTCGATGGCGCCTTCGGGCATGAAGCAGACTTCGCGGCGTTGGCGGTTGAAGCGGGTTGGGATGAGGGAGAGGCGTTTTTTGTGGAAGTGATGCCAGACGCCCAGGCCGATCAGTAGAATCAAAGGCTCGGTCAGTAAAGCGCTTTCATATCCTGCTTGGAATATACCCACTATTGATTCCCAAATGAGTGTTGGACCATAGCCGAATACGACACCCAGCATTCCCGTAATCAAGGGGAATATGAAAATGACCATAACCGCTAAACTGACCGGCCCCCCCAACGTCATTTGCCACATAAAACTTGCGGCTGGCCTAATCCGAAGTCCATGTAAACATCATTGAGCTCACCGATATGTGGACCATAAGGGGGCATCGGTGTGGGCAGTGGCAACGGTGCGAGATAGGTGATCTTTCCGCTTGGAAACGGCTCTACATCGCCCGCTTTTCTGATCACCTCACATTGCGCATCAACAAGAGGCTCATTGTGATTATTCAGCATGGTCAGCCCTTCCGAGGTATTGAGTTTCAACCAGCAGAACCATCGGGTTTTGCTTGACCGACCCGGTAGCAACAACTGAGAAATGGCCGCCACCCCGAGGGTCTCCCACCTCGGCCAAGATCAACCGAAACATCCGCATCCAGCGCGGTCCCCTGTGGGAGCGAGCCTGCTCGCGAAGGCGCTCAAACAGGCAAAAAACCTCCCTCCCTCTGGTCACAAAACTGCTCAACATCAGCACTCAGCCCGCCTGCAAACCTCAGCAAAAATCTGCGTAATCGGCCGATGCGGCTGGCGCTTGTGCATCCGCCGCACTTGTTCGCTCAGCCGCAGCAACTCTTCACTGGGCTTGGCCCATTGCTCTTTCGGCAATGGCTCGGACCATGCACGCATGACTTCCGGCAGCGCCTGCTTGCCGATTCTTTCCAGACGGCGCACTTCCCATTCAACCAGGCGATTGGGAATCGTCCATAAGGTCATGACGTGATACAGGTACCAAAAGAACCCCGACAGCCGCGAGCGCCGGCCTTCACGGATCTGCTGATGCATTCGCGCGCGGGCATTGCGAAAGGTGTGCAGGCCTTCGTGGGGTGGGTCGTCTGGGCCTTGAAGGTCTTGCAAATCCTGAATGGATTTGAGGTCGTTGACTTCGTACTCCATGTAACCGCGAATCGCTTCCCAATGGCTGATCGCGAGCTCCAGGCCGGCGCATTGGAATTCCTGGCTTATGAGGGTTTCACCTTGGTAGAAACCGATGCCCATGCCGTATTGGCGGTGGATGCCGAACTGGGTGGCGCCTTTGGCTTCGATGATCCAGGCAGACAGCGATTCCCACGGGACGAAGACTGGCTCGATGGCGCCTTCGGGCATGAAGCAGACTTCGCGGCGTTGGCGGTTGAAGCGGGTTGGGATGAGGGAGAGACGTTTTTTGTGGACGTGGAGCCAGACGCTTAGACAGATAAGCAAGATCAAGGGGCTGCTGATTAATTCATTTTCCAATGCCACTTCGAATAAACCAACCATTGACTCCCAAATCGCCTCGTTTCCATAGCCAAATAGAATTCCTAGCAAGCCCGTGAACAAAGGAAATAAAACGAGCACCATAAAAGTGCCTGCGGTCGTTCCGCCGATAATTAGCTGCCATGGGAATACCTCCAGTGAGCCGAGACCAAAGTCCATGTATCCGTCATTGAACGCTCCAATATGAGGTCCGTAAGGCGGCATCGCTGTAGGTAAGGGCAATGGTGCGAGATAGGTAATCTTCCCGGTTGGGAACGGCTCAATATCGCCCGCTTTTTTTACCCTCTCATATTCCGAACTGGAAAGAGGATTACTACGATTATTCAGCATGGTCAGCCCATTCGAGGTATTGAGTTTCTACCAGCAAAACCGGAGGGTTTTCTTTAACCGAGCCGGGAGTTACTACAGCAAAATGACCGCTATCCCGAGGGTCAATATGAATTACGCGCGTTCTTGACTCCGCCCCGCCTTTGCCATTGACGGTCTGTATACATATGGCAAGTTCGAGCGTTTCCTTTGCAGGCGTGTAGTCAGAATCAGGACGGATGGGGTAGTGAAGACAAAGCACCAAACCATCTGGCGATGACTTCACGATTCGCAGACTGCTCAATATCTCCTCACTGATGACTTCCTTGCGCACTTGCGGCACACCGCGACCATGCAGCGGTGCAACAAGTCGATGGGCACCGATTCCCAAGCGTTGACTCGGTTTACCGTTTAACGGCGGCAGAAGATCATTTAGCGTCAGCCTCGGCAGAACCAAATGAATATCACTGGGTTTGGCGCCAAATAATAAAGTCTTCAGCCAGGTATCACTGGGATCAGGTCCTGATTGGGCGTAAGGAGCGTGTATCAAAAACGCCAGATAATTTTGATAGTCATCCAGGGAGTGGTCACCGCGCATCTCTTCATCACGGCTCCAAGGCGTAATTTTCAACCACTTATCGTGGGCAGAGAGGTTGTAACGATTGAACATCCAAGTACCGACGAACTCCAGCACGGTGAACAACGCACCGGCGAGATTAAAGCGAAAAAATACAGTAGAAAGACGTGTGCCAGCGGCAGCCCACGCCGCTGCGCGTGCCGAACTGTTCAGTGCAGTCAACACTTTAAAAGAAGCGTGAAAGGTGTTGCTCGCTCCATATCCGTTAGCTGCAACCATTCCTGCAGCGCCCAACGTTGCCAGCGCAGCCGCGCTTTGCTCAGATGGAGTGCCACTGCGGATCGCGTCTTGCCATTTTCGATCTTGGTTTCCGAGGCTGGTGATAGACGTTCTGAAACCAAAAATATAAGTAAAGAAGCCCAAACCAACATGCAACTTACCTATTTGCACACGAACCTGTTGCAGCGCTTCCAGCTGCAAACTGGCAATAAGGCTGGATCTTCGAGCCCTTAACGCTGTATCAGCAAGCCCCTGTGCAGCGGTAAAACCCGCCGCGCCTGTCGCGGCAAGGGCCGCGGAAAACTCCGCTCGTTTCTTCCTGTCCCTCGTCTGCTTCATCACCTCCCGATACGCCCCCACCAAATTCACCACCTGCACCAACACCACCAACAATCCCATCCCCTCCGTCCGCACCAGACTCGCCTTCGAAACCCCCGCCACCCCCGCGCAAATATTCTCCAGCAACCCGCGCAATTCCCCGTGCTGCGCCGGCGGAAACACCACCGTCACGCCCGCTTTCGCCGGGGTGGCGCCATACAGCCGTGCCGAGCGATCCGGCAGTTCGTCAATCGGGCTTAGCGCTGCCGCAAGGCGGCCTTCGAACAAGGCCAGTTGCGTGCGCACGCGGACGATTTCTTCCTGCAATTCCATCGCCCGGGCGGTTTTGTGGCCTTGGCGGTTTTTATTGTGGGTGAGCTGGTTGCGTTCGCGGTTGAGGGTTTTCAGGTAGTCGCGTTCGCGCAGCACTTCCTTGATCGTGGCTTGCAGCGCCGCTTGTTCCGCCGGGGTGGATACGGTGAAGGTCACGCCGCTGGTTCGCGCGGCGTCGAAGACGCGCAGGCGCAGGGCTTTGGGCAAGCGCTGGAACAGTTCGTCGAGGTCGGGGATTTTCTCGCCGGCAAGATCAAAGCCTTCCAGCGCCCGGCTCAGGCCCAGATTCAGCGCCGGGCTGTAGGTGTCTTGAACGGCATCGGCGAGGACTCGGCTGTGTGCGGGCAGGTCGTCCAGTGCTGGCAGCTGTGGCTGCTCGATGCTCTGCAATTTGGCCAGCCAGTCCGGCAGGTTGTTGAACATCGCCATGCCGGCGTTGAACAGCGTTGAATATTGCCCGGCCTGCTCGGTCTGCAAGCGCAGCGGCAAGGTGTAGAACAGCGGGCGGGTCAGTTGCGGGTGTTGTTCGAGGTAATCGAGCATTTGTTTGTTGGCCGCGTCGCTGCGGCCGATGTCCTTGAGGCAGGCGTATTCGCTGGCGAGCGCCTGATCGATCTGCACTTGCCCGTCGAAATACCACGCCGAGCGATGGAAACGCCCGGCGCACAGCAATTGCGCGCGATCGGCGGTGATGCGTTCGAGCAGGCGATTCCAGCGTCCGAGGTTGTCGCGATGATTGTTCAGCACCTCGTCCATGGCCGGGCGGTCGATCAGGTCATTGATGCCGCGCTTGCCGCTGAGCAGCGGGCCGTCGAGCACGTCTTTCATGCGCCGGCTCTGATCTTTGCCGAGGTCAACCAGTGTGCTCAGATGACGCTCGACGAAATCGGCCGGGGCGACTTCAGCAAAATATTCGCGGGTATAAAAGCGTCGATCCGCCTCGGCGGTGACGCGAGCGTGCGCGGTGAAATCCGGGGCGACGCCGTCGAAACGGTTCAGCGCCAATGACTCATCCAATGCCTTTTCGCGAAGCTGTTGCAACTCAGGCGTGGCTTCGACTGCAGCTGGCTCGACCTCACCACCTTTGTTCAGATAATCGAGCAGCGCCTGCCGGGTATTTTCCCGATCCGGTTCGGGCAATTGCTCCAGTTCAGCAAACAATGCCTGGGCGCGCGGATCATCGCTGGCCTTGGCCAAGGAGTCGAAATCCTGAGCGCCCAACTGGCTCAGCGACTCGATGTAACTGGCCAGCAGATAGTCGCGCTCGTTGTTGTCAGTGTTGCTCCACTGCTCGATCCAGCCGACCACCAGATCCTGATAATCAGCCAGATCGCGCATCACCCCGAGGTCGTCGTTGACCAACAGAAACAGCGTGTCGTCCTCATATGGCCCGCGCACCCGCCCGAGAAATTCGCCGATATGCGCCTCGCGAAAACGTCGTGGGTTTTCCCACAGATAGGGTTCGCGCTCGTGCTCCGGCGCATCGCTGACCTGCACCGCCGGCATGCGCGTGGCGTCCGCCTCGGCCAGCGGTTTCGCTGTGCAGGCGACTTCCGCCAGCCACTGTTTCGCCTGGGCCACGGTGAGCAGATGCTCGCCGCCGATCAGACAATGCACCGGGCCGAGATCGACCGCCTGCATGAAGTGCTCGCGCTCCTGCGCGCTGTCCAGCACCTGTCGGCATTTCGCCGCGCTCAACTGCACATCGGCAAAGGTCACGTAAAGGGTGCTTTTGCGCGAGAAGATCAACGCCGGACGTTCTTCGATGGCGCTGCGCTGATCCTCGCTGACGCTTTTGCCGCGATGCAGCAATGCGCTGATGACGCCTTCAAGCACGCGATATTCGTACAGCTCACCGTTGAGACTGTCGACGATGTACAGCCAGCCATCGCGCAGGCGGCGGATGCCCATGGGGCGCGTGGTCAGGGTGTACGGCAGCGTGAGTTCGCTGCTGGGGTCGAAGGTTTTTTCCACCAGGCCGT
The DNA here is from genome assembly GCF_007293365.2 of Pseudomonas sp. ef1. NCBI lineage: Bacteria > Pseudomonadati > Pseudomonadota > Gammaproteobacteria > Pseudomonadales > Pseudomonadaceae > Pseudomonas > Pseudomonas sp. ef1. The sequence continues at coordinate 4,897,605 of NZ_CM129815.1, forward strand.
ACGCGAGGGGCAGCAGTTGCACGTGGGTGTTGCGCAAGGGGCAGGCGGCGGGGCCGATGATCGGGGCTTTGGACGCGGCGGCTGCCGCAAGGTCGGCGGGATGGTTCATGGTCGGACTCTTTCAGACGCCCATTGGCGGGCCATTGAAACGGCCAGCGTCAAGCGCTCACCGATCGGTTGCAGGGAGGGCTCGTGTAGCAAGTGCTGGATCTGCGGATGCTGATCCGGATCAGCGCCGTTGAGAGAGGCGACAAGGTTGGCGAAGTAAAGCCATTCCGATTGGCTGCTCAGGCCGAGCGCGCTGGCTTTTGCCTCGATTTGTTCCAGAAGTATCCAACGTTCAGCGATGGTTTCCCCGGTATGAAACCGGGGAAAATATTCAAGCAAATACGCATCGACTTGTAGCAACACCCGCCGCCGATCCACCCGATCCAGCGCGGCATCCTGCTCCGCACTCAACCGATACGGCGCCACCAGCGCCCCACCCTGCCCTTGGCGAGATCGCTGACAGTGCCAGACTTGCCGCGCACCATCCGCCGTGACCACACAACCCAGCGGCCCGAACAGACTCGCATCGCCGCTGGCAAACAGCGCCTGCGCTACGGCGGCATCCGCCAGCCGCAACAACACCGGCGAGCCGACCGGCAACTCGACGATCAGCAACTGACGCAAGTGCGCGACGATTTCATGCGCCGGCGCGGCGCTGAACAACAGCACGCCCCATTCCTGTTGGGCGTACTGGCGATAAAACCGCGCCACCGGATTGTCAGCGTCAGCGAGCGCCACCAGCAGCGGCGAGACATCGCGCAGGGCCGAAAACGGTGGCTGGTCGTACAGCGCGAAAGCGTTGGCGGCGGGGTCGAGCCTTCGCAGTTGCGCCGGCAGATCCGCGATCGTCGCACCGTCGAGCAGCACAAACGCCTGCTGTTCAGCCCACGGCAAACCTTCGGGCCAATCCGTCAAAAGGCTCATGCCTGGGCTGCCTCGCAGATCAGGCAACGCGAGGTCCGCGTGGTCAGCAGCGCATGCCGTTGCTGCACGGCATCGAACGTCGCCTTTAGCAACGGCGCAGCCCCCGGTAGCAACGGTTCCGCTGGCAGACACACCGTTGGCGCCCCGCCCTGCACCACCGGCACACTGCTGAAAATGCCGGCGGCGCCGACCGTCAGCCAATGCCCGCCAGCAGCCAGAGTGATCTGCAGGCCGCTGTTGAAAACCACCTGCTCGCCCGCGCCGAAATGCAGCTGCTGCGCGGCACTGACGCGCTGGCTGGCGACCCGCACATGCTGCTCGCCCTGCACCCACAGATGATCGTCCTGCTTGAGTTCAGTCAGGCGATTGCCGTGGGTCAGGTGATGTTCCTCGTCGCGCAACTCAAGGCTGGAGACGCCGCCAATCACTTGGCTGTGCAGGTTGTCGATCTGCACACGCAAGTCGTTGAGCACGTGCTGCACCAAGTCGCGCTGCGCCCTGATGGAGATTTCTTCCGCGCCTTGCCGGTCCTCGATGCGCAGTTCGTTGTAACCACCGCCGCCGGGGCTGCTCTGGCTGCGCCAGATACTGCGCGTCTGTTGCGCCGGCAGGTCCAGCGGCACCGGCGTTTCGACGTTGGGCAGGCAGGCCAGCACATGCGGTTTGTCCGGATCGCCATCGGTGAACCCCACCAGCACTTCCATGCCGACCCGTGGAATCTGCACGCTGCCGTAACGGTCATGCGCCCAGGCGGTGGCCACGCGTAGCCAGCAACTGGACTGTTCATCACGCTGGCCGTCGCGATCCCAGAGCATTTGCACTTTCACGCGGCCGTAGGCATCGCTGTAGATTTCTTCGCCGGGCGGGCCGGTCACCACCGCCAGCTGACTGCCGCTGACGCGCGGTTTGACGTGCCTGAGCTGCGGGCGAAACACCACGTCCCACGGCGTCGCGACGAAATGGTTGCGATAGCCCTGACTGAAACCATCTGCGTCAGCCTGCTCGGTGAACGCTTCCTCGAGCACTTGCGGCTGTTTGCCGATGTGCTCGACCTCGGTCAGCAACCATAAATCGTTGCAGTCGGCGCGCGAGTAATCCGCCATGGTCATGAAACTGCCGCCGCGCATCAGCGCCTGATTGCTGCGCCCGTTAGCCAGACGATAGTCGGCACCATGGCGCTCCAGCGCACGCTGGCTGAGGTGCTTGCCGCGCTCGCGATGGGTGAACTGCCCGGGAAACTCATAATCTTCCAGCAGCGGAACTCGCGCTGCACTGACCTTGGCGTCCAACTGCACTGCGGGCTTTTCGAAGTGATAGTCGCGGCGCTCGACGAGGTTGGAGCGTGGCTCCAGGCGCACAGTGAACTGGTCGATAACCGGCGCATCGGCAACCAGGCCGTTGCCCTGCACATAGCGCGTCGTCACGTCGTGTTTGAGGAACGCCGTTTGATCGTCGCCGAACACCAACAGGTGCGCCTCACGGCGGTGACGGAAGTGAAAGTGCAGGCCCTCCTCTTCGCACAGCCTCTGGATGAAGTGCAGATCGGATTCCTGGTATTGCACGCAATACACCCGCGCCGGGTACTCGGCGCTGAGCTGAAAATGCCAGGCATCGGCCTGCATGCCGTGATCGCTCAACACATTGGCGATGATCTGCGGCACGCTCAGGTTCTGGAAAATCCGCTGATTGCGCCGATGCGCGAGGTAGGCAAGGTGTGGCGCCAGGGTGATCTGGTAACGGCTCAGCCGAACACCGCAATCACCCTGACCGACCCGATAGACCAGCCCGTGCATGCCGCTACCGTCGGCACCGAAACAGAGAAAGGCCGGCCGATGCAGCAAGCCTTCCAGATCCACATCGGGCCGCTCGCTGACCAGCTCGAGATCCAGTTCATAGGTCTGGTTGAGCACTTCCCGGGTGCGAAAACCGAACACTTGAAGATCGTGGGCAACGCCTTCTATCTCGAGAGTGAAAACAACGGGCCTGCCAGCGATGCGCATCCACCTGTCCCTGTGTCTGATTGAAAGACGGGACTGTGCAACGGTGCACTGCAATGGGTGAAATCAGAGGTTTCCCTGTTTTGCCGGTCTGCGAGCGAAAAGGACGTGGCCCACAGAGAAACGCCCGGGATCCTACGGAAATGATCCCGAATCCTATGCCTTTCCCCTGTGGGAGCGAGCCTGCTCGCGAAAGCGGTGTGTCAGTCGCCGACCGTTTAACTGATCTACCGTCATCGCGAGCAGGCTCGCTCCCACAGGGATTTGTGTGAGTCAGGGCAGCAAGATGATCTTGTCGCCACCACCTTGATTGACCTCTTCATAGCGCGCCAGCCCTTCTGCCAGCGGCACTTGCATCAGGCCCTGCGGCAGTGGCAAGCGATCCTCATCGAAGAAGCGCCCGAACTGCTCGAGCATCGCCGCGCACGCCTCAACGCCGTACAACAACGAGTTGATCCCGACCACCGAGCCGCCCTTGCGATACAGCGCCAGCGCCGGCAATTGCACGTGGCCGTCGACCGGCGCGGCGATGATGGCGATGCGGCCGAAGGTCGCCAGTGCCGCCACCGAGGCGGGCAGCCAGAAACCGGTGGTGTCGAAGATCACATCGGCGCCACCGCGATACACCGCGTTGACCTGGGCACCGAGGTCTTCTGGCTTATCCAGTTGAATCGTCTGATAGCCCTGCTGCTGCAGATCCGCGACCTGCTCGGGCCGGCGCGCCGCCGCCAGCAATTGCGCGCCGCGCACTTTTGCCAGGGCCAAAGCCGCAGTTGCCACTGCCCCGCCGCCGATCACCAGCAAGCGCGTGTCGGCGCTGACCAGGCTGCGTTCCAGCGCATCCCACGCCGTGGTGTACGGCACGCCAAGGCTAGCCGCCTGAGCAAAACTCAAATGCGCCGGTTTGTGCGCCACGCCACTGGCCGGCAGTTTGACGAATTGCGCATGGGCGCCGTCGGCGAAGAAGCCCAACTCGCGCCCGGTACCCCAGACTTCCTGACCGATCAGTGCTTGTGGCCCCTCGACCACCACCCCGGCAAAATCCCGCCCCGGAACCCGTGGCAGTGTGGTGTAGGGAAAACGCCCGAGGACGTTTTTCACATCGCTGGGGTTGAGGCCGGCAGCCTTGATCTGCACCAGCACTTCATCGGCGCCGGGCACCGGGGTCGGAACGTCGACGAAGCGCAGGGAAGACAGGTCGCCGGTCTGATCGAATTGCAACGCTTTCATGGGCACATCCACCGAAAGGAAAAAGGGAAATTCAGGACACCCAGCCAGCGACCAGTTGCCGGCCCAGCGGCCACAACTGCTCACCGGCCAACATGCCAAGCAGACCGACCAGCGCGATGGCCGGTGGGGCGGGAGAACGGAAATCGAGCGCGCCGTAGAGCAGGCCGACGCCCAGGCCGATGGCCAGAGAAATGAGGTAGTTCATGAAAGGAACTCCGCCGCGATAAGTGATGGGCAGAGTCTAGGGAAACGGGCGGAGCGGTATCGGCCAAGGACTTCTGAATTTCGGACAAACCTTCTGCAGCCGCCATAGAACCGTGTGGGAGCGAGCCTGCTCGCGAATGCGGTCTTCCAGTCAGCACTTCATTGCCTGGTGCAAAGCTTTCGCGAGCAGGCTCGCTCCCACATGGATCTGTTCAAGTTGCCGAGAATTGCGAAGGCGCCACCCCCAGCTCCCGGCGAAACATGTCGCTGAAACTGCTCGGTGAATAACCCAGTTCGCGAGCAATGACGCTCACTGCCACGCCCTGAATCAACGCCGCCACCGCCGTCGCCAACTGCACCTGGCGCCGCCATTCGGCGAAGCCCATGCCGAGGCTGTCCTTGAACAAGCGCGCCAGGGTACGCACGCTGGCCCCGGCGTTGTGCGCATGCTGCTCGAACGGGATCTCCAGCGACGGCGCGGCCATCACCGCCTGACACAGATTCATCAGACGCCGGTCGGACTCGTCCGGCAGTGGAATCTTCAGTTGCGAACGCCTGGCCCGGCGCAGTTCCAGCAATGCCAGCCCGACCAGCGCATCGTAATACTCAGCCTCGCCGTCATCGCCCTGCGCCACCAGCCCGACGATCAACTCGCGCAGCAAACCACCGACTTCGATCACCTGCACCGTCGCATCCAGCGTCGCCGCCAGCGCCGGGCGCAGGTAGATATTGCGCATCTGCAAATCCGACACCACACGAATCCCGTGCGGCACTCCCGGCGGCAACCACACCGCCCGCTGCGGTGGCACCACCAGCGCTTCGTGCGGGGTTTCGACCCACATCACCCCGCTCATCGCATACAGCAACTGCCCCCAGACATGCTCGTGCGGCTCGATGAATAAACCACGCGGATAGGTCCGCGCCAGCGGTTGCACGGGCACATCGGTGTCGGTCAGATCAGGGGGCGCGGCGAGGGCCATGGCGAGCGTTCACAGGGGGTTGGCGAAGCCGCCATGGTAACCAGCACGCCGCGCCCTCGCCAACGATAGATACCGTCGGACAATCCGAATGAATTTTCCCGGCACAGCGCGATCCGTTTAATACCACAGGGAGGAATTCGGGCTTTATGAACAACGCAAAACTTTACGTCATCGACTACACACTGCATGGCACCCCCAAGTCGTTCATTATCCGCTCGGACAAAATGGACAACGCCGAAGCCTGGCATTGGGCAAGCTGCGACGCGGGCGTGGGTCGCATCCCGCGCTTCGGCCGCGAGAAAGTGCAAAAAACCAGCAAACCGATGGCAGAAAAATTCGGTCTGGAAAACGTCACCTGGCGCCAGACCAACTGACCCCACCGCCTCCACCGCAGGCTTGGCAATCGACAGGGGGAATCGACCGATGACCGACACTTATCACCCGGCCCGACTGGACTACGGCCTGACCACCTTCTTCGGCCAGATCACCAAAACGGTGAATTGCCAAGTCGCACTGGAAACGGTCGCGGATGACCCTTACCGCTTCACCTTGTGCGTCCAGGCACCGGTACCGGAAGACCTCCACCAAGCCAAGGTTGTGGTGGTCAAGGTCGAAGGGCGAACACTGCAAGGCACGGTGAGGCACTTTGAACGACAGGAAGACGACAGTCTGAAAATGGAAGTGGAGCCTGATTAGGCTCCACTTTTTTTGCCCCGCTTATTTCGGATGAGCGCAACCGCAGCCCTTCATCGCACATTCTTCACCGTGTTTGTGGTGATGAGCGCAAGCCTCGCAGCAATAGTGTTTACCGTGTACAGCGCAGGAATGTTCGCCTTCTTTGATCGTGCAGTTGCAGCCCGGGCAGTCGCATTTTTTATCGGACATGGGACAGACTCCTTGCGTAGTGGTTGTCTGAGGCTTGAGCGGTAAGCCGTAAGGGACAGTGTAGAAGGTGGTGTTGCAGGCTGGGCCATTGATGAGAGATTGAGCGACCGGAAGATGGCTTTCGCGAGCAGGCTCGCTCCAACAGAACAGCAAAAGCAAAAGCAAAAGATCGCAGCCTTCGGCAGCTCCTACACACAATGAGCGCAAGCTCGCGTACCGCCCTTGATCTTGCCGTGCCGGCCCCATCGGCAGGCTGAGCGAAGGGATCGATCCGGGCGTGGGAGCGCAGCGACCGTTTGGCGCAGCCAAACACAGCGAGTGTAGGTGCAGCGAAGCAAACCGGAGCCGCTGCGCCAGGATCGATCCCGCAGCGAAGGAACCCCGAGCCCCAGCGAGCGGGCCGAACGCCGGGGCCAAGCCTTTTGGTTACTTTTTGGCGTCTGAAAAAGTGACCCGCTGTAAGAGCGGAACCGTAATCAGCAACACCCGCAGCAACGGATATGTACACAGTCAAACAAATAAAATCACTGCGCCTGCCGCGAACTCCGATACATAAACACCAAAGCCACCGCCAGACACACCATCGCCAACATCCGACTCGGAGACAAGCCGATCGCCGGATTCCCCAACCAGCCAAAATTGTCGATCAACATCCCCATCCCCAACTGCCCGACAATCACCGCCACCGTCGCCACAGCCGTCCCGACCACCGGCACCGCACCCACCATCACCATCATGTACACCACACCAAACAGCGCCCCGGTCAACTGCCACTTCGGCACCTCAAGCAGACTCACCGCCTGCGCCGGCTCGAAAAACAGAATCAACAACCCGGTCACCACCGCGCCCACCGCAAAGGTCAGCAGACTGCTACGCAGCACCCCCACCGTCTCACCCAGACGACCATTGATCGCGGCCTGCACACTCAACACCGCACCGGCCAATACCACCACCACCAACAAAATCACCAGCCCCATCACTCACCCCCGCGCAATCAGAACCAAAGCCACCACAATCAAGCCCAACGCCAGCCAGCGCTCGCCGTTGACCTTCTTGCGCGTCGCGCCGAACCAGCCGAAATGGTCGATCAGCACACTCTTGCCGACCTGACCGGACAAAATCGCGATCATCGTCATGGCAATGCCGATGTGCGGCGTCGCCAGCGTCAGCACCACCACGTAGATCGGCCCGAGAAACCCGCCGATCAACTGCCAGCGCGGCAGTTCGGTCAGCGCCGGCCCTTTTTGCGGACCGGCAAACAGCAAGAGCAAAAACAGAATTGCCGAACCCACGCCGAAGATGCTCAACGTCGCCCACAGATGCCCGACCTGCTCACCCAGCGGCCCGAGCAATCCGGCTTCTACCGACAAGCCCATGCCAGCGAGGATCACCAGCGGCAGCAACAGCAGACGCAACACCGATCTTTTCACCGGTGCAGCAACCACCCCTTCATCCAACGTCTGCATACATAACCTTCCACGCTCAAAAACAATGGCGCGGATTATCGGCTGGCGCCGCTGTGCGATAAATGGGAGCATCCGGACAACACTTTTGCGCAACACGCACAGCGAGACACTGCATGCACAGGCTCAACGAACTCGGATTCAAAGCGTTAAGGCTGTTTGTGGCGGTCCTCGACCACGGCAGTTTTTCCGAAGTCGCCCGCCGCGAAGGGGTCGCGCCCTCCTCGATTTCGCGGCAGATCCAGTTGATGGAACAGGCGCTGAACCAGCAATTGCTCTACCGCCACACCCGCGCCGTCACGCCGACTGAAGCCGGGCGCACGCTCGGCCACCATGCGCGGTTACTGCTGGTGCAATTGGAAGAAGCCGAGCAGGCGTTGCAGGAACAGCAAAGCGAACCCACCGGACTGGTGCGCATCAACGCCCCGGTGGTGTTCGGCCAGCGCCATCTGACGCCTTGGCTCGGCCAGCTCTGCGCGCGCTATCCGAAGCTGCAACTGGATATCCAGCAAACCGACCATTACATCGACCCGCTACAGGAAGGCGCCGACCTGCTGTTTCGCATCGGCGCGCTGCACGATTCGAGCATGCAGGCACGCATTCTGGCGCCGCACCGTTTTCAGGTCGCCGCCAGCCCGGCCTACCTCAAACGCCACGGCACGCCGCAGCACCCGGACGAACTCGCGCAGCATCAGTGCCTGGCCTATAAAGGCGCGGCCGGTCAGCAGCGTTGGTTTTTCCGCCGTGATGGCGAGGACTGGACGCCGTACACGGTCAGAGGCCCGATCACCGGCAACCACGCCGACACCCTGACCCAGGCCGCTCAGCAGGGGCTGGGGCTGGTGATGTTTCCGTCGTGGCTGATTGGCGAAGCGGTGCGCGAAGGCACGCTGGTGCCGGTGCTGAGGGAGTATCAGGTGTCGAACAGCCTGGAACCGCAGCAGATCGCCGTGCTGTGGCCGGGGAGCCGACGGCTGTCGGTGAAGGTGAGGACGGTGATTGATTTTTTTGTCGAGTGCTTTGGCGAGATTCCCTACTGGGACAAACCTTAAACCCACGCGATCCCAATGTAGGAGCTGACGAAGGCTGCGATCTTTTGATCTTGGTCTGTTGATCTTTCACAAGCAGATCAAAAGATCGCAGCCTTCGGCAGCTCCTACAGGGATTGCGGACGCGTCAGATACGGAACTGCCCGACCAGCTTGCCCAACCGCTGCCCCAGCTCCGCCAGACTGCGCGACGTTTGCGCGCCCAGTTGCGTTTCATCGGCGACGCTGTCCACCGCCACGGCAATCTGATGCACGCTGCGGTTGATCTCTTCGGCCACCGCCGTCTGCTCTTCCGCTGCGCTGGCGATCTGCGCGTTCATCGAGTTGATCGTCGCGATCAACTGCGCCATCGCGTCCAGCGATGCACCGGCCTGATTGGCTTGCTGCGAAGTGCCGTCGCCGGCCTCGCTGGAACGGCGCATCGCTTCGACCGCCTGCTGCGTGCCGGCCTGCAAGCGGTCGATCATGCCCTGGATTTCCTGGGTGCTGATCTGCGTGCGGCTGGCCAGCGCGCGTACTTCGTCCGCAACCACCGCAAACCCGCGACCGGCCTCACCGGCGCGCGCCGCTTCGATCGCGGCGTTGAGCGCCAGCAGGTTGGTCTGCTCGGCAATCGAACGGATCACCCCAAGCACGCCGACAATCGAACTGACGTCCTGCTGCAGGCTGTCCAGCGACACGCCGCTGTTGCGGATGTCGTCGACCAGTGCATGAATCTGTTTGATGCTGCCCGCGACCACGCGCTTGGCGCTCTGGCCTTCTTCGTCGGTCTGCTGAGCGGCGACGGCGGCGTTCTGTGCGCTCTTGGCGACTTCCTGGGCGGCGGCGGACATTTCGTTGATCGCCGTGGCGACCTGATCGGTTTCGTGGCGCTGACGCTCCATGGCCTGATCGGAACGCTGCGCCTGTTCCGAGACCTGGGTGACCAGACCGGTCAGTTGCGTGGTCATCTCGGTGATCTGCCGCACCAGGCCGTGGATCTTGTCGACGAAACGATTGAACGAGCCGGCCAGTTCGCCGAGTTCGTCCTGACTGGTGATGTTCAGGCGTCGGGTCAGGTCGCCCTCGCCCGCCGCGATGTCGTCGAGGTTGGCTTTCATCAGGGTCAGCGGGCGCAGAATGGTGTTGGCCAGCAGCATGCCCGCTGCCGCGATCACCAGCAGCACCAGCCCCGCAACGCCGACAATGCTCAGCACCACGCCTTGCACGCGCTCCTGCACTTGCGCCTCGACCTGCGCCACTTGCGCTTCGATGCCGTCGAGGTTGACCGAAGTACCGACCGCCATGTCCCACTTCGGCAGGTATTCGGTGTAGCCGAGTTTCGGCACCAGCACCTTGGCGTTACCCGGCAGCGGCGAGCTGTATTGCAGATAGTGGGTGCCGTCCTTGGCCACTTTGACCAGGCCGAGGTTGACGTAGACGCCGTTCGGATCGCGGTTGTCCTTGAAGCTTTTGCCCACGCCGTCGGGGTCGTTGGCCTTGAACAGGCGCACGGTTTCGGAGTCGTAGCCGAAGAAGTAGCCATCCTTGCCGTAGCGGATGCCCGAGAGCAATTTGATCGCCTGCGCCCGCGCCGCGTCGTCGCCCGGTGCGGCGGCGTCGTACAGCGGTTTGATCGTGGTCATGGCCACGGCGACGTAACTTTGCAGGGTGGCCTTGGCGTCGCTGAGCAGCCGCTCGCGGGTCTGTTCGACCTCCTTGCGCGCCTGTTCCTGGAGGATGAACAGCGTGGTCACGCTGATGACCAGCGCAAAGAGCAGCACCGGCAGAACGGCAAGGGACAGGACTTTAGCCTTGAGACTCAGGCGCATCGGGGGACTCACTCTTTTGATTTTGTTGGCGTGGTTAAAGGCTTTAACGGCACGCCGGGGCAAAAGTTGAGTCTTGAAACATCGCCGCCCCCCTGTGGGAGCGAGCCTGCTCGCGAAAGCGTTGGCTCAGCAACCTGTGTGTCGACTGACACGACGCCTTCGCGAGCAGGCTCGCTCCCACATGGGGCAATTGTGGATTTTTTAGAGAACCATCGCCGCCACCCAGCCAAACACCAGCAGCGGCAGGTTGTAGTGCAGGAAAGTCGGTACGACGGTGTCCCAGATGTGGTGATGCTGGCCGTCGATGTTCAGGCCGGAGGTCGGGCCGAGGGTCGAGTCCGAGGCCGGCGAACCGGCATCGCCCAGCGCACCGGCAGTGCCAACGATGCAGACGATGGCGATCGGGCTGAAGCCCAGTTGCACGCACAACGGCACGAAAATCGCCGCCAGAATCGGCACGGTGGAGAACGACGAACCGATGCCCATGGTCACCAGCAAGCCCACCAGCAGCATCAACAAAGCCCCGACGCCTTTGCTGTGATTGATCCAGGCCGCCGACGATTCGACCAGCGTCTGCACCTGCCCGGTGGCCTTCATCACTTCGGCAAAGCCTGAGGCGGCGATCATGATGAAGCCGATCATCGCCATCATTTTCATGCCTTCGGTGAACAGGTCATCGGTCTCGCGCCATTTGACGATGCCCGACACCGAGAAAATCAGGAACCCGACCAGTGCGCCGATAATCATCGAGTCCAGCAGCAACTGCACCACGAATGCCGAAGCAATGGCCACACCGGCGATCATCAGGCTCAGCGGGTTGTAGTGCACCGCCGTCTGCTCGACCTGTTCGATCTTCGCCAGGTCATACACGCGCTTCTTGCGATAGCTGATAAACGCCATCGCCAGCCCGAAAACCATGCCCAGCGCCGGAATGCCCATGGCGTGGGTGACATTGATGCCGCTGATGTCGACGCCGCTGCGGGCGACGTTGGCCAGCAGGATTTCGTTAAGGAAGATGTTGCCGAAACCCACCGGCAGAAACATGTACGGGGTGATCAGGCCAAAGGTCATGACGCAGGCGATCAGACGGCGATCGAGTTGCAGCTTGGTCAGTACATATAGAAGTGGCGGCACCAGCAGCGGAATGAACGCGATATGGATCGGCAGGATGTTCTGCGAGGCAATCGCCACCACCCACAGCAGCCCGATCAGCAGCCATTTGACGTTACCGCCGCCGGTTGCGTGCTGCCGATCCACCATCGCCAAAGCCTTGTCGGCCAGCGCATGGGCCAGGCCGGATTTGGCAATCGCCACGGCGAAAGCGCCGAGCAAGGCGTAGGACAACGCCACCGTCGCGCCGCCGCCCAGACCGCTGTTGAACGCCTTGAGTGTTGCGTCGATGCCCAGACCGCCGGTCAGGCCACCGACCAGCGCCCCGACGATCAGCGCGATCACCACATGCACGCGCGACAGGCTGAGGATCAGCATGACGCCGACGGCTGCTATGACTGCATTCATTTCACTACCTCAAAAAACACTGCGGGTGGAAACACACCGCCAGACAGGATGAGTCCGCCCGGGGTTGGCCGGCGGAGGTGTACAGAGGGTCTTATTAGAGGGCGCGCACTGTGCCGCAGAGTGGCGGCGCTGTCAAAGCCCTGTGGCGAGGGGATTTATCCCCGTTGGGTGGCGAAGCCGCCCCCGGCAAACTTTAAATCAACCCTGTACGCAGGTGTCACGACTGCTTCGCAGCCGAACGGGGATAAATCCCCTCGCCACAGGACTACAGGACTACCGGACCACAGGCCCCCGCATGCGGCAATCGGTCATATTGCGCTCACGGCATAAAGAAAGCCGAAACGCGGCCGCTACAGTGCAAAGTCTCAGATATTTATCGGATAAGGATGTTTTCCATGTCGCTCAGACAACTTTCCATCCAGTGGAAAATCACCCTGCTCGCCGGCCTCTGCCTGGCCGGTATCGTGACCCTGTTGGTCGGTCTTTCGCTGTATCGCATGGAACACAGCTCGGCGCTGGTCAAGGCCTCGAGCATGGAGATGCTCACCGAGTCGGCGCAGGCGCGGATCGAATCGCAAGGTGAAGTGCAGGCCGCCGGCATTCGTCAGCAATTCATGGACGCCTATCAGTACGGCCACGGTTTCTCGCGGCAGGTACTGTTTTTGCGTGAGCAGGCCGAGAAGCGCTTTCTCGATGCCTTCGACCTGCGCGAGGACATGACCCGTCAGGTCAAATCCGCGCTGCAAGCCAACCCGGACCTGCTCGGCCTGTCGCTGGTGTTCGAAGCCAATGCGCTGGACGGCAAGGACGAACTGTTCGCCGATCAGGCTGAGCTGGGCAGCAACGACAAGGGCCGTTTTGCCCTGTACTGGTCGCAGCCGACCCCGGGCAAAGTCACTTCGATGGCGCTGCCGGAAAGCGACATGAGCGACACCAGCACCGGCCCCAGCGGTCAGGCCGCCAACGCTTGGTTCACCTGCCCGCGCACCACGCTCAAACCGTGTGTGATCGAGCCGTACTTCTATGTCATCGACGGCCACAAAGTGCTGATGACCAGCATCGTCTTCCCGCTGCAGGTCAACGGCAAAGTCATCGCCTCGCTGTCGGTCGACATCAACCTCAACAGCCTGCAAGCGATCAGCCAGAACGCCAGCCGCAAGCTTTACGACGGTCAGACCGCCGTCAGTATTGTCAGCCCCGCCGGCCTGCTCGCCGGTTACAGCCCGGATGCCGGCAAACTCAGCCAGCGTCTGGATGCGGTGGATCAGGCCAGCGGCAGCGAGTTGCTGCGCCTGCTCGCCTCGAGCACTGGCGTGAGCAGCCTGCACAGCAACGGCCAGTTGAAAGTGCTGTCGCCGTTCCAGCCGATTCCCGATGGGCCGGCGTGGGGCGTGTTGCTCGATGTGCCGGAGCAAGTCCTGGTCAGCCGTGCCGAAGCGCTCAAGCAGCAACTGGATGCGAGCAATACCTCAGGCACGCTGATCGAACTGAGCCTCGGCCTGTTCGCCGCCCTGATCGGTCTGCTGCTGGTGTGGCTGATGGCGCGCAGCGTGACCAAGCCGATCCTCGGTGTGGCGCACATGCTTGAAGACATCGCCAGCGGCGAAGGCGACCTGACCCGGCGTCTGGCCTACGACAAGCAGGACGAGCTCGGCCAGTTGGCCGGTTGGTTCAACAAGTTCCTCGACAAGTTGCAGCCGATCATTGCCGAGGTGAAGCGCTCGGTGCAGGACGCGCGCAACACTGCCGACCAGTCCTCAGCCATCGCCACCCAGACCAGCGCCGGCATGGAGCAGCAATACCGTCAGGTCGATCAGGTCGCCACCGCTTCCCACGAAATGAGCGCCACCGCCCAGGACGTCGCGCGCAGTGCCGCCCAGGCCGCCGAAGCCGCCAAGGACGCCGACCGCGCCACCCGCCAGGGTCTGACCGTGATCGACCACACCACCGCGAGCATCGACACCCTCGCCGCCGACATGAGCGCAGCGATGGTCCAGGTCGAAGGCCTGGCCGCCAACAGTGAGAAGATCGGCACGGTGCTGGAAACCATCCGCGCCATCGCCGAGCAGACCAACCTGCTCGCACTCAACGCCGCCATCGAAGCCGCCCGCGCCGGTGAAGCCGGACGCGGTTTTGCCGTGGTCGCCGATGAAGTGCGCAACCTCGCGCGCCGCACTCAGGAGTCGGTGGAGGAAACCCGCCAGGTCATCGAGCAACTGCAGAACGGCACGCAGGAAGTGGTCGGTGCGATGGGCAACAGCCATCGTCAGGCCCAGGGCAGCGTTGAGCAGGTGGGCCAGGCTGTCACGGCGTTGCGGCAGATCGGCGATGCGGTGACGGTGATCAGCGACATGAACCTGCAAATCGCCAGTGCCGCCGAAGAGCAGAGCGCAGTGGCTGAGGAGATCAACAACAACGTGGCGACGATTCGCGATGTGACGGAATCGCTGTCCGGACAGGCGAATGAATCGGCTCGGGTGAGTCAGTCGCTCAACAGCCTGGCGAATCAGCAGCAGCGGTTGATGGATCAGTTCCGGGTCTGACTTTGACGACATGTAGGAGCTGTCGAGTGAAACGAGGCTGCGATCTTTTGATGTTGCTATACCAGATCAAAAGATCGCAGCCTCGTTTCACTCGACAGCTCCTACAAGATTTGCGCAAGGCGCCGGGTCAGCGCTTAGGCAGTTCAATCACCACTTTCAACCCGCCCCACTCGCTTTCTCCCAGCACCAGTAACCCGCCCCACGTTTCGACAATATCCCGCACGATCCCAAGGCCGAGCCCATGCCCGTGGGTCTGCTCATCCAGCCGCGTGCCACGGCTGAACACCTGAGTGCGCTGCTCTTCGGGAATCCCCGGGCCGTCATCTTCCACGCTCAGGGCAAAGCCGTCAGACCGGTCGATCACACTCAAGCGCACTTCGGCATCCGCCCATTTGCAGGCGTTGTCAAGCAGGTTGCCGAGCAGTTCGAGCAAATCCTCGCGGTCCCACGGCAGCTGCAAACCCGGCGGTGCGACGTAGCTCAGGGCCAGATGCTCGCCGTGAATCATGTTCAGCGTCGCCAGCAACCCTGGCAGCTCGGCATCACAATCGAACAACGCGCCGGGCAGCGCATCCCCCGACAACCGCGCGCGATTGAGTTCGCGATTGAGGCGCTGCTGCACCTGCTCCAGTTGTTCCTTGAGGATCCTGCGCAGCTCGGGATGGTCATCGAGCTTGTCGCTGGAGGCCAGGCTGAGCAGCACCGCCAACGGGGTTTTCAGCGCGTGGCCGAGGTTGCCCAAGGCATTGCGCGAGCGCTTGAGGCTGTCTTCGGTGTGGGCGAGCAAATGGTTGATCTGCGCCACCAGCGGTTCCAGCTCCACCGGCACCTGATCGTCGAGTTGCGAGCGCTGGCCCTGCTGCAACTGAGCGATCTGCTCGCGCGCGCGTTCCAGCGGTTTAAGGGCGCGGCGTACGGTCAGGCGTTGCAGGAACAGGATCAGCAGCAACGCCGCCAACCCCAGGCCGAGGCCGATCTGACGCATGCGCTGAAAGCTGTCGCTGACCGGCGTGTAATCCTGGGCGACACTGATCGAGATCGACTGACCGAGGCGCCGGTAGTCTGAGCGCAGTATCAGCAGGCGTTGCCCGTCCGGGCCAAGTTGCAGATTGCTGTGCAGCCCCGGGTGTTGCAGCAGCGGCAGTTCCTGATCCCACAGCGAGCGCGAACGCCAGTGGCTGTCGGAGAAATCGATGCGAAAGTAGTGCCCGGAAAACGGCCGCTGATAGGCCGGCGACAGATGCCGCTCATCCAATTGCAAACCTTGCGGGCCGCGCACCAGCGCCACCAGCAGGCTTTCGCTGTCGTTGCGCAGGCCGGCTTCGAGGTAGCGCTGCAAACCGACTTCGAACAACCACAGGCTGGTTTGCGCCAGCACCAGACCGACCACCACCATCACGCTGATCAGACCCAGGCTCAAACGGCGCTGGATTGATCTCATGAAGCTTGTCCGCCGAACAGGTATCCCTGACCGCGACGGGTTTCGATCACGCTTTTGCCGAGCTTGCGCCGCAGGTGATTGACGTGGACTTCGAGGACGTTGGAGTCACGCTCAGTCTCACCGTCGTAGAGGTGTTCGGCGAGGTGGCTTTTCGAGAGGATCTGCTCGGGGTGCAGCATGAAATAGCGCAGCAGGCGGAATTCAGCGGCGGTCAGCTGGATGTCGGCGCCATCGCGAACCACGCACTGGCGGCCTTCGTCCAGATGCAGGCCGGCGGCTTGCAGGGTCGGCTGGTTGGCCTGGCCCTTGGAGCGGCGCAGCAGTGACTGAATGCGCAGGTACAGTTCTTCCGGGTGGAACGGTTTGGTCAGGTAATCGTCAGCGCCGGCCTTCAGCCCTTCGATGCGCTCGGCCCAGGAATCGCGCGCGGTAAGGATCAGCACCGGAATCGCCAGACCGGCCGCGCGCCACTGCGCCAGCACGTCCAGCCCCGGTACGCCGGGCAGGCCGAGATCGAGGATGATCAGGTCATAGGGCTCGCTGCTGCCCTGATACACCGCGTCACGACCATCGGCCAGCCAATCCACCGCGTAGCCTTGGCGCTGCAGGCCGGCGAGCAATTCGTCGGCCAGCGGTACATGGTCTTCCACCAGAAGCAAACGCATCGATCAATCTTCCTTGTCTTTGACTAACTCGCCGGTATCGGCCTTCAGGTGCAGCTCGCGCGCCACGCCCTCGACCGTCAGCAATTCGACTTCGTAAATGTACACGTCGTGTTTTTCTTCCAGCTCGACTTCCAGCAGTTTGGCGCCGGGGTAGCGATCCATGGCCTGCTGCAGCACTTGCTCCAGCGGCAGGATCACGCCATCGCGACGCAGGGCCAGCGCCTCGTCCTGATCGAGGTCGCGAGCCATGGCCGTACTGCACAACAACACCAGCGCCAGCGCCGTCAGGCGGGTGGCGCGACTATTCAGCTTCATTACGTATCCTGATGATCCCTGAGCACTTCACCATCGACCGCGTTCAACTCCAGATCCCACTTCAGCCCTTTCGGGTCGCGCAGTTCGATCTGGTAAATGAACTTGCCGTACTCTTCCTCCAGCTCGGTTTCGGTGATTTCCGAACCGGGGTGTTTTTCCAGGGCGATGGCGTTGAGCTTCTCGAAGGAGACGATAGTACCAGCGTCGCGCAAACGAAGCGCTTCGTCAGGTCCGAGATCGCGCGCCAGCGCAGTGTTGGCGCCAAGGCCGAGGATCGAGGCAGTGGTCAGGGCAGTCAGGGTTTTCATGGGTGTCTCCGAATTCTTATATGTTGCTTACGGTGGGCACCATAGCGAGGTCAACTTAACTGAAACTGAATGGCCATCATTGTGCCCCACTGTTGGCAAGATTCCCTGTGGGAGCGAGCCTGCTCGCGAAGACGGAGTGTCAGCTGCAGCGATGTTTCTGACCCGCCGCTTTCGCGAGCAGGCTCGCTCCCACACTGGTTTTGCGTCTGCCCCGTTTGTGGGACAGGCTCACTCCTACATGGGCCTGCAACATGTGCTTATAATCGCCAGCTTGCTAACGATCGAGACCGGTATGACCGCCATCCACATCAAGTTTCCCGCCCTCACCCTCAAGGCCGGCCCACGGGCCATGGCGCGGATTCGTGCGCAGGGATTGCTCGCCGCAGACGTCGGCACCCTGCCCGGTGCGGCCGGTGGGCCGAAGGCGTTGGGGATTCAGGGGCTGGATCTGGCGTTGTTCGGCGAGTGGCTGCCGGGTGCGCCGCGTGAGCGTTCGCTGATCGGCGCCTCGGTGGGTTCCTGGCGCTTCGCCAGCGCCTGCCTGCCGGACGCCGCCGAAGGCATTCGCCGCCTCGGTGAGCTGTACGCCGAGCAGAATTTCAACAAGGGCGTGACCATGGCCGAGATCAGTAAGAGCTCGCAGCGCATGCTCGATGACCTGCTCGACGGCCGCGATGCGAGCATTCTTGAAAACGCCGATTACCGCTTGAACATCATGGTTGTGAAGAGCCAGGGCCGCCTCGCCGAGGACCATCGCGGGCGCCTCGGTCTGGCACTGGGTTCAGTGATCGCCGACAACCTGCGCGGCCGTGCACGGCTGTCGCGACACTTTGAGCGGCTGATCATCCACGATCCACGCCTGGCGCCACCGCTTGATGCCTTGACCGATTTCCCCTCGCGTTTCGTTGCGCTCAATACCGGCAACCTGCGCCAGGCCCTGCTCGCTTCCGGGTCGATTCCGATGGTGATGGAAGGCGTGCGCGACCTGCCCGGCGCCGGCGCGGGTACGTTCCGTGACGGCGGTTTGCTCGACTACCACCTCGACCTGCCCTACAGCGGCGACGGCATCGTGCTCTATCCGCACTTCACCGATCGGGTGATTCCCGGCTGGTTCGACAAGACCCTGCCATGGCGCCGCGCTTCGGTGCAGCGTCTGCAGGATGTGCTGCTGGTCGCGCCATCGAAGGAATATCTGGCGCGCCTGCCCTACGGCAAACTGCCCGATCGCAACGACTTCAAACGCTTTATGGGCGATGCGCCGAGCCGGCAGAAATACTGGCACACGGCGATGGACGAGAGCCGTCGACTGGGTGACGAATTCCTCGAGCTGACGGCCAACGGTCGCCTCGCCGAGCGCCTGCTGACCCTTTAGTCAGCACGGCCAAAGACAAGCTGATAAACTCGCCGCCTGCCCGAATCGCTGCGGCGAACGCCATCTGAACAGAGCCGAAAATACCGTGGAAATCTTCAAAGATTCCACGGTAGCCTCCCGCCTAAAACCCCTCCGTTTCATAAACCCCCACGTAACCGCTGATACATAAGCCGATCAAGTACCAAGCTGTACCGTGCGATACCTTCCCAGTGACAAAGACTTAGTACATCATCCAGTACATTGAGATCAGAAAGCAGAGGATGTACTAGTGGCGATCTCGGACACAGCGGCCAGGCAGGCCAAGCCGAAGGACAAGGCATACACGATCGCCGACTCCCTTGGACTTTCCCTCTATATAGCCACCAGCGGCATAAAAAGCTGGCACTTTCGATTCACTTGGCTTGGTAAACAGGCGCGGATTTCATTCGGGACTTACCCGGATACAGGCCTTAAGGAAGCGCGCGCGCGTCGAGACGCGGCACGGGAAGACATTGCCAGCGGGATCGACCCGCGCAATTCGAGAAGGGAGAAAAAGGCCGAGATGATCGAGGCCGGGGGCCGGACCTTTCGTCGTGTTTACGACGAGTGGCTGGCATTCAGGAAGGGGAGCATTTCGCCTGGGACATACCGAATCATCAGTAACTTGATGGAGCTGGATGTACTGCCGGTGTTCGGCACACGGCAGATCGACTCCATCAAGCGCGCTGACGTCATCAGCTTGATACGCAAGATTGAGAAACGCGGCTCGGTGGCCACCGCCGTCAAGGTTCGTCAGCGAACAGGCCAGGTTTTCAGCTATGCCATTGCAATTGGCTTGATCGACGTCAACCCTACCGCAGAGATGCACGCAGTGACTGAGCGCATGGGTCAGCACAAGCCTCACCCCTTCCTGCCTTTCAGCGAAATGCCGAAAACGATAGCGGCCGTTCAAGAATCATCATCAGGTCAGCAGCTTCGAGCGGCATTCATGCTGATGATCTACACTGCGTCACGCCCGGGAGAGGTACGTAGAGCCGAATGGTCGGATATCGATCTCGATGCCGCCGTATGGACGACCCCCGCCGCCAAAATGAAAATGCGCAGAGACCACTCGGTGCCTCTGCCCACTCAAGCGGTCGATCTTTTGAAAGAAATGCTGCCGATCACAGGCCACCTTCGTTACGTTTTCGTCAATCGAAGTGACTCAACGATGCCTATCGGCACCAACTATGCCAACAACGTTCTGGATGCCTGCGGCCTGACCGGAAAGCAGTCTCCTCACGGTTTCCGCCATCTCTTTTCAACCGAGATGAACGGGAGAGGCTATAACCGAGACTGGATCGAGCGTCAGCTTGCGCACGCAGACAGCAGTTTCATTCGCGACGTTTACAACCACGCTTCCTATCTCGAACAGCGACGGGCAATGATGCAGGAGTGGGCTGATCTGGTAACGCCCGAGCGAACTTAAGCGGATTGCCCGTGATCACGAATACTGTGAGTGACCACGCCCCACACTTCAAACGTGTCGCCTTCGAGAATGTGCCGATCCGGGTAGCCACTGTTGGCGGACCTCAGGACAGGCCGACCGTGCACGTAGCTGAGGAACTTCACTGCTGGCTCCTGGTTGATTACGCCGATGACTATGTTGCCGGCAACTGCGTCTCGCCCCTTGTCCACAACCAGCAAATCGCCGCTGAAAACGCCGGCGCCTTTCATGCTGTCGCCCTCGCACATCACCAGGTACGTACCGGGGTCTCGAATGTTAAGTAGCTGGTCTAGAGATATTTCGAGATGGTCAGGGGCGTTCATAGGCGACTCAGAGCTGTATGGGCAGACAGTATTCTATGCTGTTACGCCCTCTATGTAAGAGCTGTTCGTCCGCAGCTGGTCAAGGAACATCCTTGAAGAAGACGTGGTGACCGAGCTTCAGCGTCTGCTTGGCCTTCGCTGCCCAGGCCGGCGCCTTGATGCTGGTGGCGTAGTAGTGCGTGGCCCCGCCGGTGGGATCCGGCACCTTGCCGTCGATCACTTGGTCAGCCGCTACCCGGCACTGCGCCAGCTCGCGGAAAGGGATCTCCTTCACGCCGATCAGGAACTGATAGTTCGGGTCGGTCTTGTTCCAGCAGCTGAACTGCCATGGCTTTTGGCAGACGCCGGCGTAGCCTTCACCCCACCACGACTTCTCCTTGCCGTCGAACACGCGGTTGCGAATAGTCCAGGCTACGGCCACCTGGCCGGCGGCGCCTTCACCGCGCGCCTCGCCCCAAATAGTGCGAGCAAGGATGTCTCGATCTTTCTCGGTTACTGGCATCACTTTTCTCCAGGCAAAAAAATACCCGCTCGATGGCGGGTTGCGGTGTTCAGTTTGACTCAGGCCGCGCCGGGTTCACTCAGCAGTGGCGCGGCGATGATTTCCGGGATGGGTGGCTCAACGGGCCATACCGGCGCCTGATACCACGTTGGCTGCACAGTGACTTTGCCAAGCGCGAACTTGTACGTTTTCCACGCCTTCAACGTGAGCAGCAATTCGGCCTGCTCAGCCTCTTCCTCTGCTGTTGCCTCGCCGATATCGATGCCGAAACCGATGGTATCGATGCGGTCTTGAATACGTGCGATCTGGGTAACCGATCTCGTATTTCGTGACGCGAGTTCGGACTTGGCCGCGCTCAGTTGAGCAGCCTGAATCGCTGCGTCTTTCATCGCCTTGGTGATGAGTTGGGTCCAGTCGATATTCATCCCTGCACCTCGCTCACGGTTTCACTCGAAACTTCTGGTAACGGTGCCGGAAACTCAATCAGGCCGTCCGGTACGTCATGCAATGGCACCGGAAATGCCTGCTCGGGGCTATAGTTCAATGGGTTTGGCAGTATCAAGGTCAGCGTCAGCTCCCCCTCTTCTTTGTTCACATCACCGACGAACCATTCGGATTTGATCGCGCTGGATGGCAAGGTGTCGCCAT
Source organism: Pseudomonas sp. ef1 (assembly GCF_007293365.2). NCBI lineage: Bacteria > Pseudomonadati > Pseudomonadota > Gammaproteobacteria > Pseudomonadales > Pseudomonadaceae > Pseudomonas > Pseudomonas sp. ef1. The sequence goes on from NZ_CM129815.1 coordinate 4,919,295, forward strand.
CACTCATGCGGGAAAAATCAAAAGTCTCGCCGTTGATAACCAGAGAGTTTCCTGCACGCACAACCTCTAGTGAGTCGTCGCGCCGCTGGGGTGAAAGATTGATAATCATTGGAACCATCTCCCGATAGCGATCACCGACAAATAAAAACCGATTGAATTTGATGTGTTTCTGTTTTTTCCAGACCAGCGAAAGCTAGTGGTCGTTGTGCCCGTTTCCGCCGAACCAGTTATGTCGTACGGAAAGTCAGAGCTGGTGCTGAAAGAAAGTGTTGGTATCGAGGAAAATGCAGACGCAAAGGATTGGGCGCCCAAGTTTATAGTTCCGTTCGCCGCTACCGTCTGAAGCGCGAAAGATCTCGTGCAGATCATCGTCCCGTCTGCCCATTTTACAAAGTTTCCATTGGCGCCCGAGCCTCTCTCTATGATCGCGCCGGTAGGTACGCCATTGCTCTGTGAAACTGTGCCGACGACGTTGGATTTCCCGTAGGCTCCTTCTGCCTGTAGTGCTGTCAGCAGTGCGGACGTCGTAGTCACGCCAGTACCGCCCTGGTTCACCGCTAACGCAGTGGTCAACCCGATGATCGATGTAATGTCGTTGTTCGCACCTTTCCCTGCTTTTGCAGCTTGAAGCTTCCCTATCGCCGCCAGAATACTGTCAGCTGCGACTACCGCGCCTGCCGCTGATGCATCCAGCCCTGTAAGGACTGAAGAAAGAACCCTTGCATTGGTTAGGTATTTGTTTGCTTCCCCCTCCGGAAGACCGTCTGTATCGGTGAGATTCAGTTCCTCACGAACCCCGACGGTCGTAGGCGTGGTGCCAAGTACCGCCAGCACGCCTCCGTAATCATTGAGAATGTCCCGCACCTGATCGGCCAAGTCTTTCTGATAGCCCTGCACTGGCATGATCGCGTAGAAGCCGCCAGCAACTGTCGAGCCTTCGTAATTCGGCGAGATCGAAAGAGCGGTATTGCTCGCGATGTTGGTCACCTCGTACCAGCGACCGTCCGGCCCGCGAAAGCCATCGCCGACCCGGCTGTTGGCAATAAACGCGGTGCCTGTGCCGATCACTGCGTTGGAATTTTGGGTGACAGAAACCGTTCCTGATTTGTACCAGGGCATGCTGTGCATCCTATAAATGGGGTTATGCGGCTTGTTTTGCGAACACTGCCGGCAGGAAGAAAGCGAAGGGGTTCGATGCCGCAATGGTGATGGCGTAGAGCGTGTTGTTGGGGAAATCCCACCAGCAATAAAGATCGCGGGGGATGCCGCTTCCCGAGGTCATCGGCATGCCGAACGTGTTCAGCAACATGAACTCGTTCTCAGGGAAGTTGAACGGAACGCTGTAGAAGATCCGCGTTAGGCCCTGAGGGGTGGTGTCATAGCGGACATACGTCCAGTTCTGGAAAGCACGAGTAAACGTTGCGTTCGGCGTGCCTGAGTCAAAAAGCAGTTTCCCGGCGCCATCCCACAAGCGCATCCCATATTGAGCAACAGGCTGAGCCCCAAACGCCGCAACGAAATAACGCCCATTCAGACCGGCAACGCTGACGTCGTACGCCCTGACATAAAAGCCTGTCCAGTTACCCGCAGAGCCCAAAAGGCTCATCCGGCAAAGCCCCGCCACCCCGTTGATAGTGTCCGGTCGCACGAATACGAGCGGAGGCTCTTGCGAGGTAACAGGGCGCGCAAACGTGGTAACCGAGCCAAGCCCAGACTCTTGGTTTGGTGCGTATCGCCCTGAAGCAATGACCATCAGCCGTGCAAACTCTGAATCCAAAGTCACGACGTTATTGTTGTTTGTGAACTGAACGCCGTAGCTCATCAGCTCCACCTCATTACTATCAAGCGCATGGTTCCGGAAGACGTGGTACTCGCCGCGTACGTCCGGGTGTAGTTGTAGACGCGGACGACTCCGTCGAGCATCTCGGTTTCGAACTGCATTTGGTTCTGCGAATAGGTACCGATCGGGATCACGATTGCGGTTCCGTTGCCAGGGCCTACACCGGGAACGGCGAAGTCCTGCGTTCCTTTGCTGGCCCCCAGTGCAAACGTGACTTGCACCGAGAGCACGACGCGAATCGTGAATGAGTTCTCATCCAGCTGGAGCGCCCCATCGGCGCCCCATATCCTTATGCCGAAGCTCATGCGTTCAGATTCCCCCACTGGTAGCGCTTCACGCCGTTCTCATCGAACACCTTGCCGCCGTTGTTGTTGATGACCTGGCGAGCGCCACCGCCCAGCGGGCTGTTCAGCTCGAAGTTGCCAGCCTTGTCGATGCGCCAGCCCTGAACACCTGCGATGTAGTTGTCTGACTGGATGAAGAAACCGATCTTGGCGTTTCCGATCGAGGCGTCTTTCACAAAAAGGGTATTCAGGAAGACCTGCCCACCCTCTACCGCAAACGGCACCGAAATGGCGCCGCCGGCAATGGTGTTGACGATGGCGAAGCGGTCAGCGCTGACGAGGAACTGGCTCTGCAATCCTGCCCCGGTGTTCTCAATGCCAAGCCCAATGCCCGCCGCGACGTACTGCCCATTGGCTGTGACCTGCATCTTCACCGACCACATCGTGTTCAGCTTACCCGCCGTGTCCGCATAGGCTGTGGACGTCTGCTGAATCGCTGCCGAGTTCTCCCCAACGGAAACATTCAACTGGTCGATCTTCGTCGCGGTCGCCGATTCGTTCGTGGCCACCACCTGCTCAAGCTCGGTGATGTTCGCCGCGTTCTCGCCGATTTTCGCGTCGAAGTTCGTTACACGGCTCGACATTGCCTCGTTTTGGGAGGCGCGAACCTTCGATTCGGACGCAATCGCCGCCGTGTTGGTATAGCTTTTGATCGCGTCCGCGAGATCGCCAGCACCGTCATCGTCTCGATAGGAGGCGCGAAGGGCTTCGAAGGCCGTGGCTTGAGCAGTGACGACGCCGTCGAGTTCGTCGATCTCGACTGTATGGGTTGCCACCTGCTGGGCAAGTCCGTTCGCAGTCTCAACGGTCTGCCCAACGTCGAGCCAGTAGAGCGGGTTTGGCGGTGGCATGTTGAGCGGTACCGGGCCGGTAGCCTGATAGATCCGCTTGCCCTGCACCACCAGGTCGTACTCTTCGTAGGTGGCTTCCGGGTCGTAACCTTTCAGTCCGTCGAGCGCGTCGATTTGCTCCTGGAGCCCCGGGATTTTGTCGATCTCGTCGGCAAGCTCCTGACCCAGCTCTGTCTTTGTGATTTTCCCGGCAAGTGCCGCCAGATACGCCGAGACATCGTTCGAGGTCTGCGCGGGCACGTAAAGGAAAGAGCTCTTGCCGTAGGCGTTCGACGATCGGACGAAATAGTAGTAGTTCGTCCAGAAGCCCAGCCCCGTGTGAGTGAAGGATAGTCCCTGCCCCAGATACTCGGCATCAGCAGAGGTGGCTGTCGGTGACGTGCTGAAGAAGTATTCATAAGTACCGCCGTTCAGCCCGTTTTGCGCGTTTCCCGGTATCAGGACGATGTTATCGATCGACGACTGCACCACGCAGCTTTCCGGGATTGGCGGGCCGTTGATGCTGACGGTGATCGTCACCTCCCCCGATCGCGCCATGGGGCCAGCGGCCGCCACGCTCATTGTGTAGTTACCGGACGGCAACCCGTTGATGGCGCACTCAGTGGATGTCGCGGGAACGTTGTGCGACTGAATCGCGGCCGTGCCCTGCCGAACGATGACGATGTACTCCTTGACCACGCCAGCAGGAGGAGCCCACGACAGAACGCCCTGCGTTACCTCGGCCGTGGTGTCCTGCGTCCACGTCAGATTAGTTGGCGTGCCAAGCCCACCAGAAGGCAGGATGATGAAGCCAATCGGGTTGTAGGGCTGACCGACGGCGTCATCGAAGATAGCTGGCTCGTATTGCTTGACCTGCACCGTGCAGCCCTCGCGATCGCCCATCGACCAGTCGGAGACGATGAACTCGCCAAGGATGTTCAGGGACGGGAGATTTACCCGCACCACGCGACCCGGACGGCAGTTGTAGCCGGCGAAGTTCATCGGGATGCTGATAGCCCCGCCAGCGCGCCGCCGGCGCAGCTCCATGTTCGCCAGGCGCTGGGCCTGATAGGGATCGGTGACATAGGAATAGGTCAGCGTCTCCGCCGCCTCGCCGCCGTCCTCGACAATCCACTCCGAAACACTAACTTCCGGGTAGTCCGTTTCAGTCCATGACTGATCCGGATCGATAAAGGTGCCGCGCACTGTGTTGATCGCCGTGTCATTGGTCGGCTCGGTGCTACCGGTGACGGTGCCGATCACCATGTCCTCGGTGATTTCGAAGTCGTACGGGCCGTAATAGGCGCCGGCCTGGAACATCCAACGACCGCCAACACGGATCAGATGTCCGCCGGAAGCTGCTTCCAGTTTCTGGAGAACACCGGTGCGCTGCTCGTCCGCGCCGATTACACAGCCGGTGCGATACCGCTGGCTCGTCGAGCCGTCGGCATTGATTACGCCCTCATCGCAGACGTTTGCAGCACTGGCGAAGGTCTCGAAGACGATTTCATCGTCCGGAACATTGCAGCGATTGCGCAGGAACCAGAGCAAGTGAAGCGCGGTGTTCGCGCTGTACCCCGAAGCCCCGCTGCGCGGATCGTAGATATCATTCCGGCCACGAACCACAAAACGTGTGTCAGGGATGCCCGATGGAAACTTCTCTGCGCTGTAACGCAGGGAAACCCGCACGTACGATAATCCGCGACCGATCTGTGAGTCTTTCCAGTCGGGGCAATTGGCTTTCAGGAAAGCGTTCACTTGAGTCGGATTGACGACCAGCTCGTAGCTGGCCAGCGGGCCGAACGCGCCAATTTCTTCCTCGCCGAGGTAGATGTTTTCGAGCGCATCAATCGCGCCCTCACACAGCACGTACACCAGGTGCAACCATTCACCTTCCACCTGAGCACCTGCCTGTTCCTGCGCCCACACCAGCACGCCGCCAGTAGAGACTCGGCCGAGGATGAAACGAACCGGCGCCTTCGAGGAGCGCACGGTCTGGGCGGATGGCTCGTTGTCGCGCAGTGGCGACTTGGTATTGAGCTTTTCCTGTTGCTCCGCCGCGTAAAAGGCAAGCGCTGCGCCAGCAACAGCACCCCATGGGCCGCCCTGAGCAAAGCCAACTACCGCGCCGATGACGACTGAAGCGAGTTTCTTGACGCCGCCGCTCATTCAATTCTCCACGCGGCCAATGGCTCGCACTCAACCCGAGCCGCACCGTCGTCGGTCGCTGCCCAGTAATCCCCCGCCCAGAAAACGGCCATGCTTCGGCCGCCGGGTGCGTCGTACAGAACGACGTCGCCACGCTGGATGAAGCCCAGTGGCACCCGAGCAAAGTGGACATCCCACGCCGCCTCAAGGCTGCCGTGCTGTTTCTTCAGTTGCCGTTTCGCACCGGTTTCCGTCGTGTACTTGCCGCGGTAGTTCTCCGCAGGATCGACACCACACACCGAGGCCGTGCAGTCGGCAGCGAACAGGCAGCAGTCAAATTCGCCCCATGAAAAAGGCCGCTCTTGGGCGGCCTTGATCGTTTCGTTCAGACGGGTTGTCCAGTCTCGGTAGCGCATGGCTAGCTTCCATATGTGAATGTCGGTGCGTCCTTCTTCGAGCCCCAATAAATGGGCCACTCGGACATCTGGGCGATGGCGTAGAAGAACCGGTCGCCCTGATGGCGCGCTCGGTGATTTTCATCGGTGAATCGTTCGGTACCGGTGCGGCTCCACTCGGCCATGCGATCGATGACCGGGACAGTGATGCTGTTGCCATCCTCGCCATTGCCGGCAAAGGAGAACTTCGCCGCGTCCATGCGACCAGAGAACAGAATGTCCGCCGCGTAGTTGCCGACCTCGTCGAACACCACGAATATGACTTTGGCCATTCGCCCGCGACAGCCCCGGACGTTCGTCTCGGAAAGGATGTAGGCATCCAACCCGCTGAGCGTCAGCTCGACGGACATTGGCGACCCAGAGTTGTCGCTTTCCTGCGATTGGCTCACCTGGCCGAAGTTGCCCACGCCCAGGTAGGTGATGCCATCGACCACCAGATCACCGGTACCGGTGTGCGCGAAGACCAGCCCGTCGACGAAGTCGAGCTGCACCGCGTAGACAGGCATGAAGCGGCCAGTGGCGATGATGTTCACAACGCTCTGGCTGAACGGAAATGCTGATGGCATCAGAAGGCCTCCCTGAATGGGTAACTGCCGTTCGCGATCACCGGTTTAATGGACATCGCCCAGGTATCGGTGGTCATGCGCATTTCCGAGTAGGGGTTGAGGTACTCGACGGCGGTACCGGCTGTGAGCGTCTTGCGGATGCGCTTGTTGACTGACACCGTCACCCTGCCCTGCGCGTTCGCCGATGCCGCATCGGTAACCTCAAACATCTCGCCCGCAATGGTGATGTAGTCGCCTTCAGCGAACACAGCGGCATTCGCCTGTGCGCCGCCGATTACCATTGATCGCGCCTGAGCGTTTCCGGTGACGACCGTGAGAGCTCCGACGCTGTTGGTGCGCTGGCGGGTGAACGCCGGCAGGTTGAAGGTACCCATCATGCCGTCGAGCTTCCCGAGGAAAGAGGTCAGCTGTCGTTCCTGCTCTCTGGTCAGCAATCCGAAGGTCAAGGTGCACTGCCAGTAAGCGCCCGGGTAGCCGACGATCTGCTGGGCATTCGAGAGCGTCGAGGTAAACGCCCTGCTGTTGTTGACGATGCCCCACGTCATTTCTGACGGACGCAGCGAAGCCGGCCACGTGTGAGCCATGCAGTACTCCTTAGATTGCTTAGCGCCGCGCGATCAGCTGGCGGATGGTTCCGTTCATTTTCAGGTCGCGCACGACCAGCTCGTAGCCGCCCTTGGCCCCCTGCATTGCCGCCTCGCGCACCATGTTGACGGTGGCGTCATCTGGTGTGCCTTGGAAGCTGAAGCTCTGCTTGATGACCGGAGCAGTGGACGAGCCCGAAGAGATCGGTACGACATTGGAGGTCGATGCAGCAGCGGTAGCGCCAACGTAACCGCCATCCGCGTACCCTTTGGCGTTCGCGTTCATGCGTTCGAGGAACTCCCGAGCACCTGGCTGGCTCACCGCCTCCTTGCGGACAACGAACTCGCCGCCGTGCACAACGCCCTTCGGCTCGAACTTGCCGCCGTCACCGGTATAGCCGCCGTCGGAGAAGCCGAACTTCGAGCTGTATCCGGCGGCAGATGCGCCGAGCGCGGAAGACGTCGCGCCAGCCGAGCCGGCTGCGAGGCCGTTGCCGGCTGAAGCGCCGGCAGTCAGTCCGCTGAAGATCGTGCCGAAGATGCCCACCGCCGCCTGGCGCACCTGAATGCGGATCAGGTCGGCGATGATGCCGTCCGCCAAATCCTTGAATGACAACTTGCCGGTTTTCACGAAATTTACGATCGAGTCTTCCATGTTGCTGAAGGCATTGGTGAATAGCGATTTGCTTTGGCCGGCCACATCAGCAGCTTGCTCGGCATAGTTCTGAAATGCCGACCTTGCACCGTTCGACCAGTCGGCCTGAGCCTTATCCACTTTGGCCCAGCCATTCACCATGATTGCGACCTGCTGCGGGAATAGCTCTTCGGTGATATTGATCTGATCCTGTAAATCCTTGCGCTGCTGGTCAGTTGACGCCCTGGCAAGCTTGGTACGCAGATCAAGGATTCGGTCGTTGTGATCGCTTTCAAGCTTCAATCGCTCCGAGGCTCGTTGTGCCTCCTCGGTACCCTGCCCAATAGCAGCAGCTGCCTGATTGGCAGCTTCCTGCTGGGTTTGGAGTTGCTTCTGGATCTGCAGTCGATACTGCTCGGCCTGGCTCAGCTCGCCACTTTTTTCAATAACTGCGGCGTAATCCTTTGATGCCTGGCCCAGCGCCACGCCGTATTGCTCCTGCGTGATCTTCCCCTTTGAAAGCGCGAGCTGCAGCTTCTCCTGCGCCTCGGTTAGGTCTCGAACAGCCTGCGCCGCCGGGTCTGCTTTTTTGTAGAGAGCATCGAATGCGCTCAGCGCGGCGTTAAGCTCGCCTTTTTCGCTTGGGCCTTTCGGGGTTTTAGTCGGCTTGTTCGGCGTGGTGCCGGCAACAATTTGCGCCATCCGCTCTTCTGCCAGCTGCCGAGGCGTTTTGCGCGGAGTGACAGGCGCGGCTGGTGCGGTACCGCCATTTGTCAGCAGCCCGTAGCCGCTGAGCCCTTGCTTTTGCTGATCAACCAGCAGCAGATTGCGACCTGCAGTCAGGTTAATCGACTTGTCGATGATCCGCTGCATCGCGCTGACTTGCCGGGCCGAACTTTCTTCGGCCGCTTTGGCGGTATCGCTCAGGGCTTTCTTTTGCGCGGCAGCCGTATCCTCAGCGGCCTGCATGGCGGTGTAGCTCGCCACCAGCAGAACCTTCAGTCGCTCCTGCTCGACTTTGTTGTTCTCCTTGACCGCGTCCTGATACTTATTGAGCAGGTCGGTCTGCGCTGCGATGGCCTTGGCTTGCTCTTGCTGCGACGAATTGGCACCCATCTTGATAGCGGTGTATGCCGCCTCAGCTGCCGCGTTTGCGCCAACCAGATCGCGGGTCTTGGTCAGTTGCTCAATGTACTTGTCCCACGCCTGTGCGCTAGCGCCATTAGCCTTGCTGGTAGCATCTTGCGATGCGGCCATTTTGCCATTGTTGGCTGACACGTCCTGCGTGAGCTTGTTTACGGTTTGCAGTCGCTCGGCATAACCATTTGCCGATTGAATGTTGGTGTCGTAGCTGGCTGCGATCCCTTCCAGGGAAGACTTAAATCCTCCTGAGATGCCCTGCGTCGCCTGAAGCCATACGGTCACGTCGTCCAGGGTTTTCTGCCCAGACTTCACTTGCGCAATCATGCTCGACAAGGTTGCCAGGTCGGACACTCGCGCCGAGCCGACGGAGGTGATCGCGTTCTCGGCGATATTCGCGTACTTGCTGGCAGCAGCCGAAGCATCATCCAATGCTGCCTGCTGTGCCTCTGCCCACTTTGAAACCTGATTTCGCTGCTGGGCAGCGGTCAGGCTGTCGAACTTCTTGACCGTCTCGTCAATCGCAAGATGCTGATCAATAAGTGACTCGGTCGCCTTATCTGTTCCTGACGCTAGATAAATCATTCCGCCAGCTACTGCGGCCAATCCAAGCGTAACCGCCCCAATTGGCCCACCCAGCGCCGACAAAGCAAGCGATCCTGCGGTGCGAGCTACAACACCCCGCTGCTCTGCCGCATTCAGCGCATTCTGCGCGCTAGCTTGGGCAGTCAGAATCGCTGCGCCCTCAGTCCGCGCAGCATTGAGCGCCACAGTTTGCTGACCAACAACAGCGCCAGTCGCAAGCTCTGCCTGTCGAGCTACCGACAGCCGCGCCTCTGCAGCTGTTAGCTGAGTGGTAATCGCGGCTTCGGCGGTACGTATCTCGGCGAGACGGGTATGTGATGCGGCAAGCCCTGTGTTGTTAATTTGTGCCTGCATCCGCTGGACTTCAAGCTGTCGATCAGCCGCTAGCTGCGCTGCTACCGCCCTCAGCCGCTTAACGCTTGAAATTTCAGATTGCGTAGCCGCCATTGCCTCGCTTCGGGCGTAGATGGCTCTAGCCAGCCCGGCCTCAGTAGAGGCCACAACTACGCTTTGAATGGCAACAGCTTCGGAGGCAGCCGCCATCTCTGAGCGTTTCGCCGTGACAATCTGCTGATTGGCTGCCGACACGTCGCTATACCGAGCCTTAACCGCCAGATAAAGCGAGCTGACAAGGCCTGCACCTACCTTCGCTGCATATGCGCCAGTGATGACCATTAGCGCATCGGTATTGGAAACCACCGTTTTCAGGCCATCACCGCCGACAGCAACGACATTGCCGAGGCCGGTCGCGATGGACTGAATGCCATCGATGACTTCTGGTTTCGACAGAGAGTCGGCCAACGCATCAACCGAACGGATAAGCGGATTTATGTCGATCTGCCCGACAGCAGCAAGGAAGTTGTTTTTCAGTGCGGTCGATGCCTGCTCAAACCGGCGCGGCATGCGATCAAGCTCTGAGTTCAGCGAAGTCAGAGACTTGAGAAGCGCATTGGTAACAACCTCGGCAGTGATCTTGCCGTCGGCAGCCATCTGGCGAATCTGGCCGCTGGTGACGCCCAGGTACTCGGCCAGCGCACGGGTGATGCGTGGCCCCTGCTCCATTACGGAGTTCAGCTCTTCGCCGCGCAGCGTGCCGGACGCCAAGCCCTGGGATAGCTGAATCGCGGCGTTCGAAGCCTCCTGCATGGTGGCGCCGGAAATTACGAACGCCTTGTTGATGGCATCGGTTACCCCAAGCAACTGCTCGGTGGTGTAGCCGGCGCCTCGGGTGGCGTTGGCCAGCCGGGTATACAGCGAAACAGTCGACTCCAGCGAGCTGCCGGTGTTATTCGCCATCGTCAGCAGCTTCTGGAAAGAATCGGTAGCTACCGAAGTCGACGAACTGACGAGCGCTAGAGAGCCCTGCATGGATTTGAAGGCATCCGTAAGTCGGATGATCTCGCTGGCTACTCGACCAGCACCGAGAGCCGCGAATGCCACGCCGGCTGCGCGAGCCGCCGAGCCAGCTCCAGACATGGAGTTGGCAGCCTGATCGCCAACCACAACAAGGTTGTTCAGGGTAATACGAAGCTGCTCACCATTACGCTGCGCCTGCCGCGAATCGATGATGATATCCAGGCGGCTAGATTGCTGAGTCATGGCTTTTCTCCGGGCGAAAAAAAACCCGCTCATGGCGGGCCTTGAAATATCTGGCTGTTACTTGAATATCACGATCATCATGATGGATAGAAACACTAAGCCTATTATCCAGCTATACACCTGCGAACTGGTAAATTCGTTTTGAAGGGCTTGCTGGTTGATTTCTGCAGTTTTCCTAATAGTTTCTGCGGTATTTCTGTTGATTTCAGCCACGCTGTCCATGGTTTTTTGAATGCATGCGTTGACCTCCTCGGCATGCATCGAGAGGAATCTATTCTGACTCTCAATATCCCAGCTGGAGATCATATTGCTTATGGCGTCCTTCTGATCAATTTCAAGCTGATATCCATTCGCACCGTCTCTCACGGCATTGCCAATTTCCTCGTAATTCCGCTCCGCCAGCTGCCTAACATCGGATCGAGTAAAGTCAACCGTTAAAAACTCCGTTCTCATCTTGCCGGCGCTCCCTGAATTTTTTATCAGATTACCAACACGCCAACTCTGAGTCCAAAACTCTTGAAGCACCAAAACCCCGCTGATGCAGGGTGATGGGTGAAAGTTTTGTCAGGCTGCTCTGTGCTTAGACCTCAGGCGCAGGTTGCTCAGCGCCGCGAGGGCGAACTCGAAAAGGTCGTCAGTAGAAATCGGGATGTCGCCAGGGATGTGCGCGATGCCCTTCAAAAATTCCTGGCTCGACAACACATAAGCGTTATCAGGAATCCGCGTGATCTGCTGCTCACCTTTGTGATTGAAGCTGAGCATATAGCGGCCATCCTGGCCGACATCGAAATACGGCTCTACTGGTTTTTGCAGATACTGGCCTTCGATGGCATATGCAGCAACGAAATTCATCGCTGATTCAAGCTTTTCAGCGGGAATGTCTTCCCCGCGCACGACGCTGAAAGCTTTGTGTACCTGCGACCAGATGTGCATGCGCGCGCTTTGTTTGGCGCGCTTATCGAGGCGGCTGATTTTCCCGTCGATTACCGCAGACAGACAGTGAAATCCGTCGGAGCCGATGGTGGTGCCGATCAAGGTGAAATTCGTGCTCACAGGCAGCGCAACAGGAGCGTGGGTTTTGTTCCAGTGCGACCACAGAACATCGTCGCATTCGTTTTGAAATGCGATCACAACATCACGCAGCTCTCTCCGAACCTTGCTGGCATGAATGGACATCAGCCAGCCGGCGAGTTTGCGCAGAGGAAGGCAAGCCATTTCGCGGCTTTTCCCATCATCCGCAACTATCACCATAATGGTGACAGTTGAAGCAAACCGCCCATCCATCAACTTGCGATGCTGGGTCTGCCATGCCAGCCCCATACCTTCAACAACCGGCTTCATTGGTACGAATGGCTCGCCACCCTTCTCAACCAGCAACAGATTGGCTGAGCGGAACGGGATGACATTCGATACCGCTGTGCTAATATTCGACATGACGTTGTTTTCCTGATCGTTAACTGCGTTGGATTCATAAGCCCTGGTCGTTGGCGCGACTGGGGCTTTTTTATGTCCGTGCATTTTTCTCTCCCGTCCTAGCCTGCTTGAGAATTTCTACAAGCTGGGCATTCATTGAGCGGTTTTGTTCTTTCGCCTGCTGCTTGAGCCAATCCATCAGCTCACCGGGGAAACGAACTTGGGTTCTTGATAGCGATTGCATAACTCATCCTTTAGTGACTCCGTGTCACTATACAAGCGATTATTCGAAGTGACAAGATAGTGACATGGAAGAAATCTATAGATCCCAGTTTCGCCTGCCCTATGCCCTATATGAGCAACTGAAGGCATCCGCAGATAAGAACCGCCGCTCGGTGAATGCGGAGCTAGTCGCACGCCTTGAGGAAAGCCTTTGGTCTCAGCCAGACGAACCAAAGGACAAGCCTCAGTTCGAGACGGAGGTAGTGATCAGCCAAAGCAACGCGGACTCCGAAAAGTACGACGCAGCGTCAACGCCCATTAAGCGCGGCATCTCAAAAGAAAAGCTGCTGGCGTCACTGGATCAAGACAGCCCAGTCACCAAGAAGGACCTCAACGAAGTGGTGATGGAAGCCATGCTGGCGGTGATGAGCGCGTTGAAAGATGGCCCGCCGGGCTCTAACGAAACAGCCAAAGGACCAAAACCTAGGAAAAAATTTCCGAAGGAGTAGGCCTTCACGCTATGAAGGGTGTAGCGTTTCGCTACAGCCTTATAGTGCGCTCCTCAAGAACGCCCTATGTTGAACATAGGGTGTGCAACCATTGCGCACTCTCGGTTATCACCATGATGGTGATAACTGGCCCTCTTAAAGAGGGTCAGTTGTCCGGTAATGGTGATCATCACCACAACTACATCACTCACTGTGAGATAGTCCAAGGGCCTGCCCAATCGTCAGACCCTTTCCCATCTGCGCGACTACATGACTGATTGTCAGTTAGCTCAAGGGGTACTCACAATCTGAGTACCCTTCCCCGCCTGTACGAATCCCCAGTAACGCCCCGCCGATCACCGATAGTAGCCTCTCGCCTTCACGCAACGGATAACCCCAGTCCTTTGCCTGCAAGCCCAAGGACTGGGATAGCGCCAATCTCGGCGCGTTTATGACCTGGAGGTCGGTATGAGCAGCTTTGAGGGAGCCCTGATTAACCATAGGGGCGTCACGTTTGCAGTCGTTATCGTAAAGCACCACTACACGTCGTCATCTAGCGCAGCGCAGCCGGTCCGCGAATCGTTCCAGCCGCACTTTCCAGGAGAGCCCGTTGTTCTGGCGTCACAAGATTCGCGGGGAACCTTCCGGTATCACGGTCGGCAAGATCTGGCCAAACTCCTTGCAGGACTTCAGCCTTCGCAGATTCCGTGGCGCAAATACCACACGTAACTGAGACCATTTCGAACTCGACTCCCGCTGGTGTGAATGTGTTCATTTTTGCTCCTGCGGGATTTCCCGCTCTATGGTTAATCTTCATCACAAGCCGAGCACCCGAGATCACTTGGTCATTGAGCTTTCCTGCTGCTCTGCCCATCTTTTGCGGAAATCGTCATCAAGGGCGAATATCACTGCATCAAACTCTTCGCGGGAATATCGCTCACCGTAGGCTGCCAGGTAATCACTCAGATCCCGAACAGAGAGAGGTGCCGGAACACCGTTCATGCCGACATACTGCCGCCCCCGACTGATGACGTAGTAGGCTTCCAGCATATCGGTGGTTGGACCGTCCAGCTCTGGCGGCTCAGGGATGTAAACCCTCAGCTTTTCGTGGACTTCTCTTTTGCGCTCGTTTTCCGGGCCCGCCCACTCGGCTGCCCAGCGGTAGGCGGCAAGGGCTTTTCCACTGTTTCGGCCACCTGCTCCTTGTGACGTAGGGCGATGTCATTGGCAGCATTCAGGGCGAGGAAGTAAACCTCTGGCATCTGCTCGATCAAAACAACGCCGCGCTCCGGGGTATACGGCGCAGGTGCGTCTGGATCTTCTGCCTCTGCAACACCCTCCCAGTCGAGGATCAGGTGCTTGCATGCCAGCTCAACGAAAAGAATATCTGGATCTGGTATTTCAACCGATGACTTCTTGAGGATGTCGAACTCTTCAGTCCCTACGCCCATCTGGCGCGAGGCGAATTCAAGGTGTCGCTGAATCTGGCGGTAGTCGCTGGTGTAGCCTGGTCGAGCGGACGATCCGATCTGCAGGCGCAGGCCGGGGGCCGGCTCGATCCATCGCGTAGACACCGCATCGAGCGGATCTTTCTTTTTCAAAATAAAGGTCATTCTGTACCCCAGCAACGAGGCCCTTTCAGGCCTCTGCATTATTAGCGGTTAAGGCGTAACAGCAGGCACGCGAGTAATCGTTGGCGGGATGCGTCGGGCCGAAACAGCCAGCTCCACCTCAATGATGTCGGTCGCACCACCGTCCGGCCAACTGCCTACCGCTTCCATTTCTGGCAGCAGCACCGTGTAAGCACCGTCAGCATTCTCGAGCGTGAAGCTCATGGCTACCGATTCGCCGGTACGCTGTTTGCGGTACAGGGCGTAGGAAGCGGCAGACCAGGCCACGGTGACGCTACCGGAGGCGCTGAAGGTTGTCGGGATAATGCTGCCGGCGAACGCATCACCCGAGCCCAAGCAGCGCTGCGTCTGGACTGCATTATCGAAGGTCAGCGACATTGCGCTGATGCAGGTGCCGTTAGCTGCCGAGGCGGCCACACCATCCAGGGTCAATGCGGTGAAGTTCTTGAAGTTGAATCGAGGGCCGTCCGGCTCCGCAGCGGCAGCACTGAAGAAGCTGGTGCCATCGGCCTTGTCTTCCCAGTCAGTCGCCGAAAACGTGGTGTCAATGGTGACATCGTTGTCGGTGCCGAAGGTGAAGGCCATCGATGCCACTTGTGCGCCGCGAGCAACTGACGCAACGGTCACATCGCTCGCGTAGGAGGCGATCGAGTAGCTGATGCGCTGATTGCCCATGGTCAGTGAGTCAGCCGTCCAGCGCGCGCCGAAGCACGACTCCAGGAAATCATCGACTGCGCCGCCGTAGCGCCACTTCATACCGATCGCGCCAGCCACATCAACCGTGGTCGGCGTGGTGCCCTGACTCATTCGAGTCGAGCCAATTTCGTTGTTTTCTGCGGTGTTCTGGGTTGGGCCGATACCGAACGAGGTACGGATCAGCTCTTTCCAGCCAGTTGCGGGCGTGACGCCCTGGGTTACTTCTTCAACATAGGCCGTGGCGACCTTTGCTCCTGACGACATGGGTATGTCTCCTTTCTGCGGGCATAAAAAAACCCGCGCTTGGCGGGATTGGCTGGATCGAAGGGGAGTTTATTTCTTGCCGAACCCGACAGGTCCGCCGCCGCACATGCAATTGATGCTGAATCTGTCAGCGCTTACCAAAAACTGCGAACCGATACCCAGTCCGACACCGGCGGCAACGTATTGCCCCTGCTCATTGACCTGCATCTTCAAAGACCACTGCGGGGCGAGCTTGGCCTTGATCGTGGAATCCTTGATTGACGCCTCGCTCACGAAAACAACGCCATCAACTACCACGAAGGGCTCTGGCTTCTCTGGCTTTTCCAGATTGCCGATGCGGCAGCGAACTGCGCCATCGGTAGTGATAGTCAGGACGCCATTCACCATCGAGACTCGCGTACCGGAAGACTTAGCCTTCTCTGCACGGGCCAGCGCCTCCTCCGGGGCTTCCTGCCGAACATAGGTCAGCGTGGTGCGGTAGTCCGATCCGTCGCGGTCAAATGAGAAGTCCTCGGTCGTGAACTCTGCGCTTTCGCGGAACTCGACCGGGATCTTCGCCAGCTCAGTACCGATGAACGCGTAGCGCTCCATCGCATTGGCTGCAAGTTCGCAATCCGGCCATTGTCCGGCAGTTATCGTGACCAACTTGGGGCCGGATGGCTTGATGTCGTCGACAGCGGCGCCATTCAGCTCAAACGACCCGTCATCGCTATACTTCCAGCCGGAGACGCCCGGCACGTAATCTTTGCTTTGCATTGATGCTCTCCGACGGCCTCAGTAGGCCCTGTAGGGAATTTGCACGTTGACCTGATACCAACCGTTGCCGTCATCGCCAAGGGTTGCGGCCGAGGCAGCGAAACAGTCGAAACCGCTCTCGCTGAAGAATTCGAAGTGCTGCACCAGCGTATCGGCAGCCCGAGTGATGGCGAGCGTACCCTTGTAGCTGGGTACAAACAGTTGAATGATGATGATCCCGGTTCGCTGCACGCATGGCGACAGGCCGACTTCTGGCGTAGAGGACAGGCCAGGAACGTCGGCCAGCCTTGCCCAAATCGGCTTCCCGGACGGGTCGAATATCGCGTTGTTCGGGAAGTCGACACTCGCCGCCGGGATACCGGTCCATTGCGTCATGCGCGTGGTGACGATGTTTCGGATCTGCTCGAAGGTCATTGGTTGGCCCTCGCCACGCTGTTGAATGCCGCGCCGAACATGCCGACTGGCGCCTGTTTCGAGTGGCCGTCTTCCAGCCTCTCGATGTAGGGCAGGTTGTTCTGCAGGTAAACGACCGTGTACGGCTCCAGGCCGCTCAGCCGTGAGGCACCATTCATGATCGTGTTGCCGCCCGACTTGTCGTAGCTTTCCAGCACCTGGTAGACCGGAGCCCCGATACTCACGATGGTGTTTGCCCGTGCGCGCCCGGTATCAACCGGCATTCGCATGGTTATCTCGTTGAGCAGCTGGATAGCAATCGTCCTGATCTTCTTCGAAAGGTCTTGCTCGACAACCCCTATAAACAGGCTCGGCGGCACTCTCCATCCTCGGGCCATGGGTCACTTCCTCAGCTGTATCTGGTAGCTGGCTGACGCAGGATCAACCTGTACGCCCTTTACTAGGTAGCTGACGCTCTTGGTTCGGTCGGCCAAGTCAGGCGCCGCGATCGTGTGACCCTCGGCTGGCCGGTCGGTCACTTCGTTGGTCAGCGCGATCAGCTGCAGGTCGCCAGACAGGATGTTGATATTGTCGATGCGCCTGGTTTCGTACCTGGCCAGCACGCCGCGCCCGGTGTAGATCACGGGAACCGCCGTTGTCTCTTCGGTGACCGGGTCATAGACACCCAGGCCCTGATACGAGCCGATGAAAGCCGACACAGCATCGGCCAGCTTCCCGTCGAATGCCTTAGCCAGCTTGGTCTGAAGCTTGTCCTGTAGGCCCATGCTCAGCCCCTCACCATCGGGATGGAATTCGTGCCAGTGACCCAGGGATAGATCAGCGCTAAGGCGAAGCTCTCCCCAGAGGACAGCGCCACAGAGCCCTGAACGTAGGTTTCACTGACTGACGTGCCAGAGGTGGCTGACACCGTCTCGCTGATAGTCTCGCGCTCGACGGCCCTGTACAGACCGCCCGTAGAAGCGACCTTTGCAACTTGGGCGCCGGCCTGCTTGATCTGGGCCGGTACTTCGGCGGGAACATGACGCTTAATCTTGCTGGTCAGCCAGGCATTGGCCTGCATCACAGACAGAACCGGATCACCGGCACCCGCCCAGCCCGACCCCAGCAATGTGTCAACGTCTGCAACAGTGATGAAGTCGGTCATGGGTTATTCCTGGACGGCCTTGTCGAGCAGTCCAGCAAGAGACTGCTTGTTGGCCGTGGCTTCGAACTCAATGCCATTTTCGGTCAGCGCAGCTTTGATCTGGTCGACGTTCAAGCCTTTTGAAGGGCGGTCGACCTTTTTGATCGGCTCGGGATGTTCGTACTCATCCGGTGCGAACTTGGCGTCGATGATCTTGTAGCCCTTCTGGCGCAGCTCAGCCTTGCGCTCAGCGGTGACCGGGTGTTTCTCGTAAATGA
This sequence comes from Pseudomonas sp. ef1, assembly GCF_007293365.2. Lineage (NCBI taxonomy): Bacteria > Pseudomonadati > Pseudomonadota > Gammaproteobacteria > Pseudomonadales > Pseudomonadaceae > Pseudomonas > Pseudomonas sp. ef1. Next base: position 4,937,305 of record NZ_CM129815.1, read on the forward strand.
CTTTCTCGTCCATGGTGGACTCCTGACTGATGGATCAGGCGACCCGAAGGCCGCCGTCTCGATTACTGAGCGGCATCGCCGATGGTGATAACTCCAGCCGAGGCCTTGATGCTGTTCGCAACCAGATCCCAGTTGGTGCCAGTGGCCAGTTCGGCGCTGGTTGGCGACTTGCCGCCATTGGCTGTGTCCCAGGTGTAGCCCTTGAGGCCCATGCCGAAGGTGTAATCCGCCTGCATGGTGGTCTCGATGCGCTCCTTGCCGTTGGAGGTCTCGATGTTGGTGATCAGGTCAGAGCCATCCATCACCATCGCAGCGCCATCAGCCAGGCTCAGCACCTTTTGCTTGTTCGGGGTGCCCGCCTCGTACAGAGCTGCGGCGTCGGTAATGATCACCGCCTTACCCAGGATGTCGACCACCTGCACGCCGCTGAAGGTGAACAGCTTCTCGGCGTTAACCAGGTTCTTTCCGATCAGCTTGTGGTACATGGCGCCGGTCATTACCTGGGCAATGAGACGCTGCGAAGCATCACCGAACAGCGCATGGGCGTTGTTGATGGCGATGTAGTCCACGCCGGCAGTGGCCGACACGTCATTGGTGGCGGATGGCTGGTTGCCGATGGCTGCGACCAGGGCAGCGATGGCGGTGTTCAGCTGGTCCGACATGATGGCTTCGGACAGGTTGCGGCTGATCACTTCTAGGGCTTCTTCGGGGTTCTTCTGAACCCACGACAGCTGCGAAGGCTCCCACAGGATTGGGCCGAAGCCGCCTGCGATCTTCACCGAGTCGTACTGCTTCTGGGTCAGCGGGGTTGCCGCTTGAGTGCCGTTGGCTGCGTAACGGTCAACACGACGCTGGGCGCTGTGCAGGCCAGCCCAGAACGACTCTTGCAGGAAGTCGCCGTCGATGCCTTGAGTGGTCAGTCGGATGGAACCGGCAGAAGCGGCGTTGAACTTCTCAACGTCCTGAGCCAGGGTTTCGATGGTGGTTTTCTTGAGGTACTCATTGAATACCTTCATGTTCGACAGGGACATAGTTGCTCCTTAACTTGTTGCGGTCATGGCCTTAATGGCTGCTACGCGATCTGCTTTGCTGCCGCCAAAGTTGCCCTTGGCGCCGGGATTACCGCCGCCACCGCCCTGAGCGCCGCCGCCATTGGCATCGGAACTCTTCAGGATGTGGTCGCGGTGCGGGTACTGCGAGACGAGGGTTTCAAGCGACTCGTTGAAGTCGGCCAGCTCTCCCGGGCGGGAGCGACTGAAAATCTTCTGGCCTTGAGCGTCATAGGCGACGACCTTGCCTTCTTCGATTTTGAAATTGCTGCCGAAAGTGGCCTGAACCATGTCAGCCGGAACTGCCATCTTCTCGGCGATGAACTGCGAGCGGGCGAAGCTGCCACCGATTTTCTCGGCGTACAGTTGCTGCTCGAAGCCGCTTGCCTTGGCCGTCAGTTCGTCCAGTTGTAGCTGATAAGCCTTGCTGATCTCGCCCTTCACCTTCTCGATCTCTCCGGCATCCACCAGAGTTTTAGCGTCGAGATTTGCCACTGTAGCCAGAGCTTTTTTGGCCGCTGCTGGGTCGTCGATGCCTTCGAAGGCCTTCACGGTCTTCTCGGCAGTCTCGGCCCGCTGGCGATTGTCCTTGGCTTCAGCGTTCAGGCGAGTGATGGTGCTTCGAGTGCCAGGGGCATCAAACGCCACCTCCTTACCGTCGTCTTCGACATAAACCGGCTTGTCGTCCTGGATTTCAGCGTATTGCTTGCCATTCACTTCAACTGTTTTCAGCTTCATTTCGTCTCTCTAGGCCATCCGGCCAGTTGTCGGGCCATCCGGCCCAGTGCGCCCCGCTCATCCGAACAGACAGGCAATAAAAAACCCCGGCGTTTGCCAGGGCTGAATGATTTTGTTTGTGGTTACAGGCCGGCGCGATCAAAGGCCTCAGGCACCATCTTCCGAAGCTGATCCAGCGTGCGCGGCTTGAAGTTATTGCCGATCTGCAGGTCAGAGAACTGCTCAGGCGTCATCCCGCCATCGCGGAACAGCTTCGCCCGGGCCTTGCCGATGACCGTGTCCTGAAAGGCTGCTGGCTGCGTCTTGATCCACTCGTAGTAGCTGGTATCCGCCTGGACCTGGCCGTTCATGCTCGATCGGTCAGCCAGCGCACCCATTGACGGCGCATCCTTGAGGATCAGAATGAAGCCGGTCCGGCAGCGGATGTGAAAAGGTGGCCGAGGCCCCTCATCAATCGCGTACTCGCTTCCGTCTGCGGCTCGACAGTAAGCAGTCGTTCGGCCGTCCAGCGTGGCGATGATCTTCACGCCCTGCAGGATGTCGCTGTTCTGCTTTGCGAACTGATTGCGCGCTTGGCTGGCAACGTGCTGCACAGCCGTGCGAGTGACTGCATCGGCGTTGCGGCTTGTGATAGCGAGCATGCCGTCCGCGTACTTCATGTCCTTGGTGCCGCGCAGGGTGCGGATGATCTCGGAGCTGGTCTTGCCCTCGAACCACCCTTGCCGTATCGCACCGGTTACCCTAGATCGCTCGGCTTTGCTCCAGTCCTCGATGAAAGGTGTCAGCAGCTTCCCGCCATCAGCGCCCTTGATGCCGAGGGGCGACCTGAAGGCTGCTGTCTTGAGCGTTGCGAGCGCAGGGATGGTCGCGGTATAGCTCGGCACCGCAGCGCCGATCAAGACCGCCTCGGCAGTTGCTTGCCAGACTGCAATATCCATCAAATCCAGCTGCATCTGATCGGTGTATTGAGTGAGGATGCCGGCCAGCGCTCCATCCACCTGCTTGAGCATGGCATCGAGTCGAGCGCGCTTGAACTCAGTCAGCTCCGACTTTCCCAGCTGCTCGCGCAACGACCGGTCGATCTGCCGCAGGAACGGCGCGAACTTCTCGACCTCGCTGGACTTGAGACTTTCCAGCAGCACCGCGTTGCGGATCGTTTCGCTGATCTGATCGATGCCCATGGGTTAATCGTCCAGGCTCACGCCTTTGCTGGGTTGAGTTTGTATGCGGGCAAACTCCTTCGACCAGTCGAGCTCGTCACTGATTACGCCTCGACGCTGCATCTCGGAGTAGAGCGTTTCGTCGCTGAGCTTGCCGGAGTTGGCCATGCTGATCAGGTTTGGCAGAGAGACTTCAGGAGCGAAGTCGCTGTCGAAGTTGCCGCGCATCTCGACGTGGCCACCGTCGCCCAGTTCGCCGTAATCGGCCAGGATCTGGAGCAACTGAGCGATGCAGTCAGCGAACTGACCGGCCAAGCGAGCTAACGGGGACAATTCCTGCGCCGCTTCCTCGTTGGCCTGAGCCGCCGTCTTCACAGCCTGCTTATCCTTCTGGAGCAGCTTGGCACCAGCCATACGCATGTCATCGACCAGATCGTTCAGCGAGTCTCGCCCGGCAGTGATCGCGGCACCGGTATGCTCGACGTACTTGGCGTTGCCGTCCTTCGGCATGCGGGTTGCACTGGCCGAACTGATGGTCAGCTGGAATTCTTCGTTGTCGGTGAACACGAAAAGCAGCGGGACGCGGGCAACGTGCAGCAAGTTGTCCTGATCACTCTGTGACTGCCAGTGCTTGACGTTCAGGTGAGCCAGCTCAAGCAGTGGCGGCTTAGCCGTCATCGGCCCGGTGCGGCCCGTATAGAACGTCACCCAAGGGATGTATTTGAGGCTGGTTGAGCCTTGATCGAACAACTCCCATGCGCCACCACCATCAGGCTTGCGGTAAGTCTTCCAGACTCCAGGCTCCAGCACGCGGACTTGATCCACGCACTTGACGCCGAAGTCACCGTCAGCGACCTCAACCGACTCCATGTAGCGAACCTGCGCCAGTCTGCCGCCATCGAGACGCCAGCCGAGGACCTGCCCAGGCTTGATGATGACAGCGTAAGGGCGAACCCCAGCCGCTTGTTCCTCGGCTACGGTCTTGTACAGCTTGTTGCCTTCAGCGTCTCGGGTTGGCTGATGCTCAATCATCGCGTGACACAAGCCTTTGGCCAGCGCCTCGCGGAACCACTCGACCGACCACGAATTGAGGTCATTGCCGCCAAGGTCGATGTCGGCGGAAAGCAGCTTGATCGGCTCAGGAACGTCCTCACCCAACTGAAGAGGCTCAGCGAACACCCGTGAAGTGCTGCTGCTTACCGTCTCGGCATACGCGGGGAGAAGCGTGGACAGGGCCAGGCGCTCCTTGTAAGTGTCATCAGCCTCAGCCGGGTATTGCGGCAGGAGCTTGTTGCCGGCCTTGCGCATAGCCTGAGTTCCGCCCATCAGCGGATCAACAATGGCCCAGTGCTCGCGCATGCGCTCAACCGCCGGCAAGGCGATGCTTGGGTCATTACTCATGGGCTAGATTCTCAGGGATGTGGTGGTGGTTGGTGTCGGCTTGCGCTTGGTCATGGCGACAGCGAAGTAGCGCCAAGCATCAGCACCGTGCGACGTGCTGTCGTGCAGCGGTTTGTCTTTCCAGCAGCCATGCTTGTCGTCCCACTCCTTGCGGTATGCCTCAAGATGGGTGATGCCTTCGCTGCATTTGGATTCATCGAAAACGCAGCGCGGCAGGATCTCCCGAGCCGCTTCAATACCAGTATCTACGCCAGTCTTCGGGACAACCTGAAACTTCAGGGTGTATTTCACGCCGTCGATCTCGTAGCCCTCTTTGGCGATGTCCTTGCGACTCTTGGCATCACTGCCGAACTCACGGTTTTCGATGTCATGCGGCCCCCAGTGCTCGGAATAGGTGTAACCCTTATCCTTAAGCACCTTCATGTAATGCCTCAGGCCTTCGCCGGAATTCTCGTAGTAATCGATGACGTGATACTCGGTGCCGACCTGACGCACGAACCAGATGGCCGTGGAGTCGCCGACGCCGATGTCCCAGAAGGTCATCACTGGCAGGTGGCTGTTGTCTGGCAGCGTGCCGATGCGCTGAGCGGCATACAGCTTGGTGAACTGCTGGGCGTAGTAAGCGCCCTCGATCGACTGCTGGAAGGCTTCGGCCGGGATCGACGGGTATTCCCGCTTCATGTCGTCGCCGAGGGTCTTCTCCTTGGCGGCGTACCAGGAGCGCTGGCCGGGGTTGGTGTCAATGCCGTGCTTGGCGAACAGTTCGTTGAAGTAGTCGGTCAGCCGCTGCGGGATGATCGCTTCGGCCGGGTCGAGCCAGTAGGCCTTGTTCTTCCACCAGCTGAAGAAGAAGAACTTCCAATCCAGCTTGCCGAGCGGCGCGCCTGACAGAAGTTGCTTCTCCGCGCTCTGCGAGTACTCGAAGAAGTAGCCCGCCCGCCCCTCCGCCGTCGATTCAATCGTGACGAAGCAATCGGTGGCCACGGCCTCAAACGCGCCGGTGACGATCTCGCGCGCCTTGTGCGGAAACTTGGCGCAGATCTTCCCGAACTCGGATACGTGCAGGTAACGCAGCGTGCCGCCTCGGAACGAGGTGCTGACATAGAGCGAACCGCCCTTGCTGAATACCAGCTCACCGGCAGCATCGTTGCTCGCAGGGTTCGCGGCGCGAATCTCTTTCGGCAGGTTGTCGTAGGCGTACTTCACCTTCTCCCGGAACAGGCGCTTAGCGTCGTTCAGGGTATGGGCGATCAACGCGCACTTCGCCGACTCGAACAGAGCAGCGTCGAGCTGGATGATGCAGCACTCAGTAGTGAAGCCGAGCTGCCGAGCCTTCAGGATGATGTTGCGGGTGTGCATCCCATCGAAGTATTCAATCTGCTCGTCCGTCATCCGGAAGCGGGTTTTCTTCCCCTGCTTGTCGGTGATGAAGTAGAGATTGTTGAGCCTCCAACGCTTGTCCCGGAGCAGCTTCATGTGCTCGGGCTTCATGTCAGGCGTCCTTCGATAGATCGTCCATCAGCTTGGATAGCTCGTCGGCGTCTTTGCCGCCAGATTTTGTGTCGAGGTCGTAGGCTTGGCGCTCAAGCGAGATCAAGGTCTTCAGCGTCTCAGCCATTTCCTTCATCGTCTTGGAGCGACCGGGCAGATCGATGATCTTCTGATACAGATCGTTCCGCTTGTCCTGTCCGTTGTCGTCTTCGGAGCGCATCAGCTCTCCCAGCTCTTCGAACAGGTGTCGGTTGTCGGTTAAGCCTTCCAGTTCGTCCAGCAGCTTGTTGGTCAGTCGCCGGCCCCGCGAGATGTCGCCACGATGAGCCATGCGGATGTTCGCAATGACCTCAGCGTTGACCTCGATGATCTCCCTTTCGGTATCCGCCTGTTTGCTGGATACCTCAGTGGATACCGTGCGTTTGGATACCAGCGCATCAGCCTTGGCTTGGATCTTTGCCTTGAGGTTTCGCTCCCATCCATCACGCTTGGCGCGCTTGTTGATGGCGCCGTGGGTAATGCCTTGGGTTGATGCGATCTCGCGGATGGAAAGCAATCCAGCCCGGTAGGCTCGTTCGATCGCCTCCCAGTCGGGTTGCTTGGTTGTCATGGGGATCCTTATTTTTGCTTGATGGTCATCGTGCGGATGGTGCCGCCGGTGTAGATGTCTCGCTTCATGGCAGCACGAACCGCATCCACTGCGCTTGCACCCATGTCCATCGCTGCTAAGGCATAGGCGGAGCCACTGCCAATGGCGTCAGGGTTGGACGGGTCGAGATCCTGCTTCCAAACGCCTGTCTTATCGTCGTGGCCGACCATCATCAGCTTGCCGCCGTCGACTACATAGCCCGAGCACTCCACAGGTACACGTGAGGGGGTTCCGAAGTAGGCGGCAATCAAAGCCATCTCGTCGCATACCGCTCCAGCCAGGAAGAAACTTACGCCATCCACGGTCGCGCACTTCAAGCAATCATCTGAGACGATCGCGCCTGACCTGGTCTGCCGCGAGTCATAGGCAATAACGCCGTCTTTGTAGGCAATGGTGGTCATTCTCTCTCCAGTGTCGCGACACAATTTGCACTCTCTCGAAACGTGTCGCGACATTCAGCCGGCAGCCGCAATTGGGCGATGCTCGACGTGCGGGTATTGCACTCGGAAGGTCTTTACGCAATCGCACTTGTTGCAGCGATGCGGGTACTGGGGCGGGCTGGACAACAGCACATCGCCAGTCGGACGCATGAACCCTTCCCCACACGAATCGCAAACGTAGTCGACGCGGAACCACTCAACCGCGGTCTGGTGCTCTGCCATAAATTCTCCTACTTGCTCTGACTGCGCTTGATCTGCGCGTCCACCTGGTCTGCACAGGTGTCGAGCAGGTTGATGGCTTGGTTCTTCAGTTCCCACAGCTGGCCGTTGTCGGCGAGGTCTTCATCAGCAACCCGCTCACAAGGCACCAGCTCAGGGGGCTCGACTCTTACTGCCGCTGTCTTTGTTACCACTGGCGGCTTTACTGCGCAGGCCGTCAGGCAGAGGCTGAGCAGCCCAATCACGAACAGGCTTGCTGTTGCGCTTGAGTTCTTCAAAGTTCTTCTCCGCCTTTCTGGCTTTGGCCTGACTGGCCTGTAAGCGCTTGTTCAGGTCTTTCTGGTAGTCGGCGTTGCGCTGGACCTCGGCGCGAAGCGTGGTGATCGTGGCCTGGCTTTCGAGGTTGGCGTCGACCGCTTTCTTCTTCTCGCTGGCTTCGAATGCCACCTCCCCGCGAAGGGCGATGACGCGCGACTGCTGAATCCCAATGAGGAGCAGGCCGACCAAAGCAATGATGATTGCAGCAGCGAAGGCCTTCATGCGGCATCCGCCTTGCGACCGAGGAAGCGGGTCACCAGCTCGCGAATGGCTGTCACGCCGAGGAACCCAATAGTCCCTCCAGCAGCAACCGACAGACTGGGCGGCCAGGTCATCCACTCGATCACGCTGGACGCAACAAGGCTCAGCGATCCACAGATCAGCGATTCGAAAAGGATCCGACGCTTACTGGTTTCCTTCGCGTCGTACATCACGCGAAGCAACGATACGGTGATGGCCATGATTGCGCCCTGCCAGAGCGGATTGCTCAACGCCAGCCAGATCTTGGCCCAGGTGTCTGGCTTATCAGGCATGGTAGGCATCCGGGTTGCCTCCCCCATGGGGAGATTGATAAATCCGGCGTCCGCTGCACTCCCAGCTCGGAGCTATGGGTGTGGGGAGCCGAAAACGAAAGGCCCCGATCTTGGGGCCGAAATTAGTGAGCGTTTACTGGGTTGAGCGCAGCCAAGAGCAGCGCCTGCCCTTTGTGCAATTCAACATGCGCGAGGCTGGTCAGCTTTGAATCCGCGAACGAGTGCCGCTTAAGCAAGTCTTCCATTTCTTCGAGAGCAGCCTTCAGGCCTAGCGCCTTCTTGAGCACCTTCTCGTCGTGTTCGCCGCGAGCCTTCAGGACTGCGTCGCGAACCTGTTCGAACGGCAGGCCTTCGCCAGATGGATTGGCTTTTTTGCACATGAAATCGGATGGCGTGTACACAGCTCCGAACACATGGCCGTCACGGTAGTAGAACGGACTTTCGTAGCCGATCACGAACAGCGAAAACTCTTCACGCTGGTCGGTGTTCATCAGCTGCCCAGTAACCGTGGAGAACTCGTAGCCTGGTAACTCCGAAAGCCGAGCCAGACCCGATTTCAGTCGACCGAGATCGCCACCGACCACTGCATCAACTACACACTGAACCGCCTGCTTCTCTGCCTCGGACATTTTCCTGCTCCTCAAACGAAAAAGCCCCTGCAAATGCAGAGGCCCTGAATAGGTGCGCTCGTCTTTCCTAGCTGTCGGCCAAAGGCTTTCTCAACGTCGACGCCCCTTTGCATCGATCTCGCTGATCCAGTCTCGCACCACTCTGCAAGCATGTAAGGCAGAGTGCGGGGCTGCCGGTGTTGATTCCGTACGTCGCACTATCCGGCTATCGACGTCCAGGCCTTCCCGAAGGCTGTCCTGGCTACAGGTGTAACTACAGATTCTTTTTGTGGATGCGCCAACCCATGGCGACACCGGGGTGCAGATACTCGCCGGTGCGCGGGTTGCGCGAGAAGTCGGTCTCGCCAACTTGGCGTGCGACCGCTTCCCAAGCCTTTCTGGCGCGCTCCAGCAGATTGCTTTTGGCTTTCAGCTTCATGCGCAGCTCCAGAAGGTTGAATTCGAGGCAATAAAAAACCCGGCGCGGTGGCCGGGTTTCGTTCGTCAGTCCTACACACGCAGGAATGACAGGATGGGTGAATAATGCGACATGGCGACATGACATTGCAAGCCCTTTTGAGGGACTATTTTATGCCGCTTCGCCTTCCAGCACTCCGACTGCTTCAAGCATGTGTTGCGCCTCGACCAGAGCCTCGTTCACAAGTGACTCCAAGCCGTCCTTGATGGCCTTGTTCCACCGCTGGTAAGTGCGCTCTGTAAGTCCTTGGGAATCCCAGCTCGTCATGTCGTAGTTCGAGTCGGCCAGGACGATCATCTCACCGGGCTTGTCCTCTGCTACTGCGCGCGCATGCCTGTTGGCCCGGGCGACGTCAGCATCTGCTGCCGCGTTGCGCCAATCCCACTGCCCCTTTTCCTTGTTCTCCCGGTGTTTCGGCGCCTTGATCTGGGTTACCGCTCGCTGAATGCCCTTCACCTGCTGCGGTACCGCCCACACCAAGACAGCCTGCTGCGTGAAGCGCTGAGGTGCTGGGGTTTTCACCACGGCGACCAGCCGGCCGATGGAATCGATCTTGCGGCCACGGTGCGTGCTGTACTTCGCCACCAGGGCGTTCCAGTGCCGCTGGGAAAGCTGGGCGTGCAGGAGCTTGTGCACGATACAGTCAGCCAACAGCGCGGCATCCTTCCCGGATATCTCGCCCTTGAGCTTACTGGCCTGCACCCGGGGCTCGACGTTGCATCCGCCGGAACTGTTGATCGTCTCGGCAGCCAAGGCCCGGACTACTGCTGAAATCACGTTGTGGTAATTCATGCTGCCTGCCCCTTCTTCAGTTCGCGGGTCTTGGCCCGGTATTCGGCCTTGATGGTTTTGATTTCTTCGACGGTGTACTTGCGGGGCTCATGAGGCCCTTCCAGCCAAGTAACGGTTTCGGCGCCGATGCGCTGCACCAACCGGATGCGGTACTCGACCGCGTTGCCGGACAGATTGCGGTTGCACTTCACGCACTGGCGGTGGATGTTCAGCGGCTCAAAGCGCAGCTCCGGACAGGCGCCGACAGATCGGTAGTGGCCAGCGTCCCAGCGGCTGCCCGTCATCAAGTCGTTGTCGTTCGGCATCGAGTCGCAGCTGATGCAAGGCAGGTGCGCGTCACGCAGGCGGACGTATTCGTTCACTGCGGCCTGGGCCTCGCGCAGGTGATCCGCCCTGCTCTTCAGCTTCTCCTTCCGCACCTGAATCTCACGGCGATCGCGCTGGTTGATCGCCTTGCGGGCTTTCTCGGTGTTTGCCGGCGCGTGAGCCAGCGCGCATTTCGGGCTACACACCACCTGCGTGGTGTTGAACATCGGCGCGAATTTCTCGCCGCAGGCCTTGCAGGTTTTCTGCTTCACATCCTTGAGGGCAGTGCGCATCAATACCGCCCTCCCCACTTGTCCTGCTCAGTCCAGCGCACGTCATGCTCGGCGCCGAAGGCGTGCATCAGCTCGAACAGATCGCTGAACCACTTCTGGGATTGCTTGCGGGTCGAGACGGCCATCACCACGAAGCCACCGTCGAGGCCTGGCTCCGCGCGCTGCTTCTCCAGCGAGGCACTGAAAAGGCACTTCCAGTCTTCGCTGGTCAGCTTCTTGCCGTGCCATACCACTTGCTCGGATACGTCCTTGAGCATTGCCCACATCTTGCGGTTGCAGACGTCCGGTCGTTTCTCGTCCTTGATGACCACGATCTTCGGCTTGGTGAAGTCGGTTGCATGCAGAACGCCCATGAGACGGCTGATGTCGCGCTGGCTGCGGATTGCAAACTCGTTCATGACTGCACCCCTGTCTTTTTGCTGACCTTCCCATCTTCCTCAAGCTGCCGCATGGTCGCGCGCAGAGTCTTCAGGTCGTATATCCGGATCAGCGCTCGCAAATTCTTATTCGCGAGCGCGGCAAGTGCGCAACCGACCACAAAGAGCATTGCCGCGATCAGCAACACGCCGCCGACGATCATTGAGCCGTAACCGAGCCACAGAGCGATTGTGTCCAGTGTCATGGCTGCACCGCCTTGCTCATGGCTGTGTCGATTGCCAGATCAATGGATGGTTTGCCATCAGCCACATACAGATCGCCAGAAAGGATTCGCTCAAGCGCGCACGGGAGCTTTGTCTCGCCGAATTTTTCGCAAAGGAACCGATACCGCTCGGCGTCATGGCGATACGCTTCAATTGTCGTGTATTGCCTGTCGGCTTCTCTGGTGAGCGAATCAACCTCTGCCTTGAGCTGGTCACGCTCGATCTCCACGGACAGCATCAACCGAAAGCGAGCCTCCAAAAGCTCGGTGAGGTGGTCGTTGTGACCCTGCAAGTCCTTGGCATCACGCGCTTTGAGCGGATAGCCACTGCGCACCAGTTCGCGGATTTGTTGGATGTTTTCTGCCGAGAGATTCATTGCGCCACCTCGAATGCAGCACACGGGCCTTCATGACCGGACACGCGACTGCACTCCCAGCCCTCTGGCGGAACGTCACACATTGGGGCGACGTGCAGCCCCGCATCGCTGATAGCCATCGCCAGATCCTTGTTGTAAACGGTGAACCGCTTGCCTTTGGCGTCGACTACCCGCCATGCAGTTGCTGAAACGACACCGGCAGGAAGGCGCGCGGCCTGCCATGCAAGCCAGCAGTACTGAATCGTGGTGCTGTGGTACTCACCATCGGCAAATTTGCCCATGTGCTGGTTTGGGTATTCGCTCAGAACCCATGCCTCGTACTCTTCACGCATCTTCAAATCACTCATCGCCCCACTCCCCGCTCAATATGATTGCCACGACGTTGGCTGCCGTCAGTACGGACCAGTCGGTGATCTGCTCCTGAACTCATGAGCACCATGTCTTTTTGGTGACGTGTGACCTTGAATCCTTCGGCCTGTAGGGTTTGTACGGTGCTGCGTTGGAGTGGGGTCATTTGCAGAGCCTCCCCATCCAGATACACAGAGCTGTACCCAGCAAATTCCAAGCGACCAGTGCGTAACCAACGGCATCCTCTGCGAACACCGCAATCACCATTGCAGAGCCAAAACTGGCCAAGGCGAAGAAGAGATTTGAGGCTTTAAAAGCTAGGCTCATTCGTCGCCCTCCTGTTCTGCTGCAGCCTGCTCGGCGTCCACTTCCATCAGGATTTTCGAAAGGCCCATGGTGGTTGCCATAGCGGCCTCTTCGCTGACCTGGATCTTGGTGCAGGTCACGGCAGCGCCGTTCGATGCGTCGCGGCTGCACCACTCCAGCTGGTAGCCATCGTTTTCAGTGCGGGACACGGTGAAAGACCGGTCATCACCAATCGCAACAGTGGTGGTGTGAGTTACCTTTACGAACTTGAGGTGGTTGCTCATCAGAAGCCCTCCTTGCCGCGTTGCGATTCCCAGTCGAACGGGACCACGATCATTCCGCCCTCGCGCAAACGGTCGACGCAGCGGTCACCCATTGCGGCCGGCAACTGGCTGGCTTCGAGATTGGAGATCACCACAGTGGGACGCTCCTGCTCGTACCGGCCATTGATGATTGCGAACAGTGTCGTCAGCTCGAAGTCGCTCGGCTGCTCCTTGCTCACACCGACCTCGTCCAGCACCAGCAGATCGGGATCGATCAGGCTCGACAGAATCTCGGCCTCGCTGCGTTCGCTGTGCTTGTCGTACGTTGAGCGGATTGCCTGAAGGATTGCGCCGACAGTGCGGTACACGGCCGTGCGAGACGTGTTGTGCAGCAGCTCGTTGGCCATGCCTGCGCCGAGGTGCGTTTTCCCGGTACCGGGCTTGCCGATCAGAACCATGCAGCGACCGGTCTTCAGGATCTCGTCAAAGATCTGCACGTAGTGCTGGCAGAACCGGAGGGCTTTTCGCTGGCCTTCGTTCTCGGCCTGGTAGTTGCCCAGGGCGCGAGTAGCGAAACGCTTCGGGATCAGCGCATCGCCCAGCTTGCGAGCGAGGGACATGCGCAGCTCGATCGCCTTGTTGGCCTGCTCAGCGGCTTCGGACTTCTCGCGGGCAATACGGCTGCATTCGGGGCAGTTGCTTCTGAGCTCCCGGCCGAGCACGGCATAGACCTTCTGCTCGTACGCGCCGTGGGTTTCGCACTCGGCAGGCTGGATGCGAGTACCCGGCGGCAGTTCCGGGGTTGATTGGACTGGCTCAGAGCGCATAGCTGCCGTCCTCCCGCATTTTCAGTCCCGACGTGTAATCGCGATCGGCGAAGCCGGTGTGGCGGGATTGCGGGAACGGGTGCACGTTGCTGGCGACCTTGTCCGGGAAGATGCCGGTCCAGCCGTTGGAGATCGAGGTGGCGAGCACCTGATCCGGCGCGGCATGGCCCAGTAAGGCCTTGGCTTGCTGCTCACAGCTCTTAGCGGTCAGCGGCTTGCGGATTTCCTTGCGGTGCTGGCACCAGTCGGCCCACGCCTTTTCGGACACGTTCTCGGGCTTGGCTGTGAGGGGATCGAATTTGCCAGACTTCGCGGGTGCGCCAGCACCATGCTTTTGATCTTGCTCTTTCTTCTCTTCTCTTCTCTTCTCTTCTCTGGTCCGCGTTTTGTCCGCATCGCTTGCGGACACATTGCGGACAGAGTTGTTTTTGCGGTCGTTACGCTTGCGCTCGCTGTCGTTGGCTCGGCGCTTTGCACTGGCGCCGTTGTGCTCGTCAAAGCGAGGCATTACAAGGCTTCCATCGTCCTGCACGGACGCCCACTCCACTTCGATCATGGCCTGAGTGAAACCTGGCCAGCCCACCACGGCATCCATCGCATCGACACTGTAACCGTGCAGTACGCCGTCGTCGGAATGGGTGTCGAAGATGCTCCACGCAATGTGCAGTCCGCCAATGATCCGAAGTCTGTCCGCTTTCAATGCGGACACCATGCGGAAAACTTTCGGATGTGTCTGAAGGTCGATTCGCATTTTGATCCAGTCCCCGGCCATTACGCGGCCCTCAGTGCTTTGTCGTGGGTGAACAGCCCGTCCCAGGTCTTCTTCATTGGCAGCTCGCCGGCCAGGTACAGGTCGTACAGGCGCACGGCGCCCTTCTTGAGCAGGACTGGCGTGAAGGAAACGAACGGCTCTTTGCCGTGGGGAGTGACTTCGTGCTGATGCTCGGTCATGTACTTGTCGCGGGCGTAGGACGCCACACGGAAGCGCAGGCCGGATTTGCTCTCGTTGTAGAGCCAGTTCCGGCCCTCGAGGAATTTGCCCACCTGCATGACGTTGACCCCATTGAGGCCCTTGCAGAATTGAGTGTGGGTCATCCCTTCCTTGAACAGGTTCTCCATGGAGTGGATTTTCGAGGCCTGCGCTTCGACCTGGATGGTCAGCAGCAGACGCTGCTGCTCTGCCTCGAAGGCGAGCTGGATAAGATCCATGCGGGAGAGTTCGCGAGGCTGCGAGACCTTCGACTCAAGCTCCATCCAGCGGTCGATAATCCGGGCGCGCAGCGTGGCGTCGTAACCTGACACCAAAACGAGCGAGTCACGCTCATCTAAGAGGAATTCCGGATACCTCTGACCGTTCTGAGGATGGATGTAGGGGGTCTCCTCAGTTTTGAGGACACCCCCTGCAACCAAAAGACGTGCATCCCGCAGGACGTTGTCATGCGATTTACCAGTCAGTTCTGCAATCTCGCGAGAAGACATAACAGTACGCGACACGTTTTCAGAACTACCAAAACGTGTCGCGACATTCGAAGGGGTATTGATGTTTGTGAGGGTTTGCATATAATCGGTCCCACATAGATGTTTAAGAGAGCCAGGCCACGAACCTGGCTTTTTTTCGTCTCGGATTTGGCAGAGGCCCTCTGGGTTACCCCGAAGAGTCCCTGCTAGAGGCCCTCATTGGGGTCACCAGATGAAGCACCTGTGCTTTCCTTCGTCCCACTACCGATAGCGCGCCGCTGGCAACCGCAGCCTCGAACATTTCGTTCATGGCCTGGTTGAAGCTCCAGCCGTTGACGCGCATCAATTCCTCCACCCTCTTCCGCGTCTGCGGAGGCAGCCTTTCAAGCTCTACGGTCATTTGGCCCTCCAAAGGGGCTTCAGCCCGCGATATCTTCTTGTTTGTCCTGCATGAGTTCCTCGATCACGCCATTGGCCACTGCCCACTCGATGATTTCGTAGAGGTAGGTGGCGTGCTGCATACGGGTTTTGGTCGCGGCTTTACGCAGAATCCGATCAAGCACTGGTTCGAAACGAACCTTCACCGGAATGGCGCGCTTTTGATTGGGGTCCATGTACATGCTTCGATGCTCCTGGCTGATGAATTGGGTTTAAGCGGCAGATTGAGTTGGCTCGGAACTGCGTAGATATGCCCAGTCGATATCCGGGCGCATTTCCTCGCAGATCACCGAGCGGGAGGATTCGCGCTCAATGCTGATGGCGAGCGCAGCACCCGGACGCCGGTAGCCGTAGGCAACCTGCTTGAGCTGCCCGACAGTCGTGCCGCAGCTCGCTGCAAAGTTCTCAAGGGACTGCTTGTCAAATGGCTTTATGTAGTCGTGCAGATTCATGGGTGCGCCTCCGTATTGCCGTCAGATTAGCAACTGCTAATCCAGCATTCAATAGCAGAACGTAATTTACTGAGTGCTAAACGGAAGCGATCATCTGCAGATGGATATAAATCAACTACGAGTGCGGGCTCTGAAGGCAGTAATGGCTGGGGCTTCGCAGAAAGATTTCGCCAATCAGCACGGCTTGGATGCGTCGTATCTGTCCCAAATACTTAATGGGCACAGAAACCTCGGGGAGAAGGCTGCGGCTACATTGGAAGACAAGATCGGCTTGACTGCTGGAAGTTTGGTCAGCCCTGCTGCGCCAGACTCGGCGCCGGCATCGGCGAAGCCTGGGCTCTCTGCAATTGACCAGCTGAAGGCATCGCTCGCTAAGGTGAAAGGCTTCTCCAGTGAAGCGCGTGAACGCATAGTCGCGGCCGCCGAAGAAGCGGACAGCCAGCCAGAAAATTTTCTGCCCGCGAATCTTTCCAATCTTCGACCTACGAACGACGAGATCCTGATCCCTCAATACGACATCCGTGCCGCAATGGGCCACGGCCAGGTTCCGCCTGAGTACAACGAGGCGGTCCGCAACCTTGTGGTGCGTGAGGCGATCTTGCGCGAGAAGGGAGTGACGTACACCTCAGCCGGTGCGCTAGCCATGATCACCGGCTGGGGCCAATCGATGGAAGGCACGATCAATGACAAGGATCTGGTGATCGTAGATCGCGGGATAAAGGAGTTCGTTGGCGAGGGAATTTATGTGATGACCTGGCACCAGGAGCTATACATCAAGCGTGTCATGCGCCTCGACGAAGACAATTACCGCCTGATCTCGGACAACCAGCATTACGAAAACCAGACCGCCCGGATCGAAGACGTGACGATCCACGCCAAGGTCCTGTTCATTTGGAATGGGCGCAAGGCCTGACACCTGGCAGTTTTTAGCGTGCGGTGTGCTCGCGCCGCGAAAACCGAGCCATCACCTGAGATAAGGAAGTCATATGAAGAAGCCATTTGTCGCACCGCGACTCGTCGGCGCAAGATTTGATGACCACACGATCCCACTTGAGCTGCTAAAAGACTTGGCAGCGCTGGAAGAGTTCGTGGTGGCCGTAGCTAAATGGAAATTTGTTCAGCAGCATGGCCGGGTTCGGACGCCGAAGGGATTTACGGATCACTTGTCGATAAACCTGTCCTCGGTCGGAGAGGGAAGCGCTGTCCCCAACATCGTGATTGAATACAATGATCCTACTGCGGGCCTTTTTGCTGCCGCCAATGAGGATTATTTTTTCCAGGCGGTGCAGTCGATTGGTAATGCGATAGACGCCGCCGAGCGTGGCACTCCGATCACCGAACATATACCCGCAACGCTGCTTGGATATTTCGACAGATTCGGCAGAGGCTTGCGTGATGGGGAGGTATTGGAGTTTCGACCGGGAACTGATAGACCTGCTAGGCTCTCAAAACTAACCCGGCGAAGACTTCTGCTAGCGTCACAGAACCAGGTTCTCACGGATGAAGTCACCGTCCGCGGCTTGGTGCCTGAAATAGACCAAGCGAAAATGAGTTTTGAGCTGCTCCTGCCTGATGGCAAAAAGATTACCGCGAAGATGGATGCAATACACCTCGACACTATCCTTGAAGCTACGCGCGGGTTTCGTGAGGGGCTTAAAATTTCAGTATCTGGTGTTGGTCGATTCGACCGCACGGAAAAGCTTCACTCCCTGGACCTTATAGAGGACGCTGTGATCATCGAATCGAATGATCCGCTCGCACGACTGGATGAGCTCAGACTTTTACGAGTCGGCTGGCTTGACGGTCGCGGCGTGGTCCCAAGCCCTGAAGAGTTTGACTGGATAGAGTCATTTTTTAGAGATCAGTACCCAGCCACTCTGCCCACGCCATTTATTTATCCCACTGCCGAAGGTGGCTTCCAGTTTGAATGGAGAACCGGCAATCAGGATCTCAGCCTCGAAATTATTCCGCAGAACAAAACGGCTGAGCTGCACGGCCTCAATATCAAGGATGGTGCAGACACATACATGGAGCTGAATCTCGAAGCCAGGGCTGACGTCGATTCGCTGATAGATTTCATTTCCAAAGCAGCAAAGGGTGAAGTGTAATGGACGATCAAACTCAGTTGCTGCGACAGGTTCACCCAAGCTTTGTGCAAGACGGAAAAATTACATCTCAAGTTTTCCGTCCGACTCCGAAGGATGACAAGAAGCTCTCTTCTTATGATGGTGGATTGATCACTCCAGAGGCTTCATACGCTCACTTCACTGCCAGGGAAGATTGCCGATCGGCGGGCGTAGTTTCTATAACTACAGCCGAATGCCAAGCGCTGGGGTTGCCGGCGTTATCCGATCCGGAAGAGTTTCCGGAGCACGTTCTGATCGATTTCAGTGAGTTCGAAAAGAAGGAAATCGAGAAGAAAGCGAAAATCCTAAGGGCGAATGCGGAATCGCGCGACTGGCTCTTTAAGCCATAACTGCGAGTCAGCAACGCACAATCATCGCCTGAATCACAAAGCCCGCCATACAAGCGGGCTTTTTAATGCTCGTCAGAATGGCGCGACCTCCTCCACCTTCATGAACTCGTCAGGCACTTCGGCCTCATGATCATTTTCGGATGACGCCTCCCACTTCAGCGTCACCGACTCGTCGTCGTTGAAAGTCATGTCTATGCCGTCCGTTTCGGCCAGCAAGCCCATCACCTCGTCCCACTCCCTATCACCGTCGCTGTCCAGTCGATGAATCGTCACGCAACGCAGATCCTGCGCGAACGGATGATTGATCATTGACGACACCCTAAGGCCCAGCCGCTCGATCCCGCTCATCTCCTGGCGTACTGCTGGTTTCGCCTGCTTCTTTGCCATTCAAAATTCTCCTTTTTTGTGACTGTATATTCATACAGTGGTCTGACGATCATAGCCGGACATTTAGCGAAATGTAACCACCTTTAGGTTGAGACCTACCGATAGGGGAGATTGCCATCCGCAAATAATTTAGCATTTGCTATTGACGCATGAATTAGCGATTGCTAATTTACACCCATCGCAGCGACACACAGCCACTGCGAAGGGCCTCGAAAGGGCCTTCTGCTTCAACCGCTCTTTAAAAACCTGATGGACGCCGAGCTGGCCGATGCATAGCCAGCGGACGTACCGCGCAACGGTACGCAGCGATTCGACCTAATGTCGGCGCTGGGCATAGGAGACCTCATTCGGAGGGCGTAGCTGGAGAGGCTGCGTGGTGGTGAGTAAGCGTTTGGCCTTGGGACCTTGATCCCCTGTCGCGCTGAAAGTCATCAACGGGAAAGCGACCGTTGGCCTATGCAAGAGAGCGATACAAACAGATTTCCTCGATACCCTTCTTGCGAGGGGTATCAGGGAAATCAAACCGGAGAAAGGAAATGAACGAAGAGCAGATTGAGCGGTTTCGCCAGATCGTTCAGGAGATCGCGACGGATGAAAGCGTCACTTTTGATGAGGCTTTCGCCATCGCTTCGAACCACCTGGCCTACTGGGTGAGCGAAATGCCTAAAGGCAGAGCGTTCGCTGGGGGCGGTAGCTCGTCTCAGGCTGGTCGAAGCCAGCCAGACCAGTCGCTTGACTCTGAAACAAACACTGAAGGATCTGCTGGGTAGGAGAAAGGGGCGGCAAGAGCCTTAACTTTCTCCCTCAGCTCAAAGGTGCTCAGCGAGTTTGCTCCGTAATAGGTGCCAGGCGGCATCCTGAGAACCCCATTATCCCCTTGGACTGTTCTCTTGAGCCCAAGCGCTTCCAGAGCCTTATGTAAGTCTGCGTATTCCTCACTGTCAGCTTTGAAAATCTCAACCCGCACCATGTAATTCGCCATCACTACATTCCTTGTTTCGACTGTGGAAGTCGAAGCATATGGGTTTCCCTCGACTGTGGAAAGCGAGGAAACAGGGAGCCTGCCCCTGTAAAAACAGGTCACTAAATCAGATTCAAGCCAGTGACGGCCGCCAGCAGCGGGTCACGGTGAGCAGATTTACTGATGCCGCTTCGATGAGGCGGCATTGGAAATCGAACATGCAATACTGATCACATCGAAAACAGATTGGAGGTCAAAGTGGAAGCCAGCGAATTCATGGAGCGGTTAATCGCCAAAGCAGGCGAGTTCGGCGAGTGGAACGTCGTAAGGATTGTCGAAGAACATCGCGGCGTTGAGATTGAGCCGGGTTTCTGTTGGAACGAAGCCCGCAGCTCAGAGGACGATCCGGAGCTCAAGCGTGGCTGGCTCTATTTCGCCATGGGTGGCGGCAAATATGTACTCGTTCGTTATATGGATCTGCCTAGCGGCAGGCGATAGAAATAACTGAACAAATCAAGCCCGATAACTTCGGGCTTTTTTGTGCCCGATCCTCTCTATGAGAGCGCATCGGTCTGCACTCAGCGTTACTGCCATAACGTGGCTGGCAGGCCGCCCATAAGTAGCTTGGGTTGAGTGCAGATCGATGCGGACGAAACTGCGGCCTATAACCGCCCACCTGCATCACCGCAAAACGCAGATGAATGCCCGGGCTGACGGGCAAGTGTAAGACCTGAGGGATCGCGGGAATCGTGGCCGGTAGAGTGAGTAAGCGCCCAGATGGCCACGGCGAGTCCAAGAATAAGCGGTTGAAACCTTCGCCCCGGTGAAACTCCGGTGTCACTAAGGCCGCTAATAGTAATGCCGGGATCAGCTCCGGCCATCTGCACCCACCCTACCCCGACAAACCCCGAATGCACTCCCCTCCGCGCCCAACGGCAACCAGCGGAGCGGATGAGTGCATCCGAGTTTTGTTGGATCAACACCCCGCCACTCTGGAGACGACCATGTCAGCTCTACGCAAGCCCATCCCGGAAGACGACTTTCTCGACACGGAGGCAGGTCAGGAATGGTTGACCGAGTCGATCGACGATCTGCTTTATCGGCGCCACGTCGAGGCACCAAATCCAGTAGGCCGAAGTAAGGTTCTGGTCAACGCAGACCACCTGCCGGAGGCGCTGGCGGATTACATGGCTGCGAACCCAGACCCAGATCGGTACATCGAGAAAATCCTGATCGAACTGATCAGGCGGCAAGACGGCGGGGTTCTGCACACTTGGGCCATTGAAGCCGTCGGCGGT
This sequence comes from Pseudomonas sp. ef1, assembly GCF_007293365.2. Lineage (NCBI taxonomy): Bacteria > Pseudomonadati > Pseudomonadota > Gammaproteobacteria > Pseudomonadales > Pseudomonadaceae > Pseudomonas > Pseudomonas sp. ef1. The sequence continues at coordinate 4,958,011 of NZ_CM129815.1, forward strand.
GACCCGCAAATCGTTCGGTCGCTCGCCGCCGACTTGGTTGCCGTGCACGCCAACGAATACCGCGACACCAAGCGCGAAAGCGATCTCGTCGAGCAGGAGTGTGGGTTTTGAGTCCCCACGTCCTTATTGGCGAAGAGTTGGAGATCTTGCAGCACCCAGAAACGCCGATCAGTTGGTCGCTGATGATTCAGAAGACCATCAGCGAAATGATGACCGACGAGCGCATCACCATCGAAGAATTCAACCACTACTGCGGGCGCCTCAACAAGATTGTTGCCAGGCGCAAGGAGTCGTCATGTCTACCCCAATCGTGAAATCACTGGTCGATGAGCAGCTCGACGAAATCGGACGCCGCATCGCGATACTCGGCTTCGGCCTGCCCTTCAACGAGGTTATCGGCCGCAAGCGCGAGGATCTGGTCGACAGCCTCCCGCAGCGCCTGTCGGTGACCATGAAAGGCGGACGCATCGCTGTGAGGACTCGGCCATGAAAATCATGTTCTGGTGTCTTGCCGCTGGCCTGCTGGTGGTTATGGCTGCTTACAGCGCGGCTCGCGATTCCTCCGGCGTGTGCCAGGTGCCGCGCTCCACCACCTACCAAGTATTCCGATGACCGGCCGGCAGATGGCCCGCCGGGTTCTCATCTGGCGCGGATCGTTTCCGGTCCTCGCGATCTACACCTTCTTGATGCTGCTCAGCGCCCTCGCCGACCGCATCACCTCCTGACTTTCAACTTCAAGCGCTGCGCACGTCGCGGCAAGGATTTTGTCATGCCTGAATCAAGCCACACACCCGGGCCGTGGAAAGTGGTCGATGGGCATTACCCCGGCTTTATCAAGATCATTGGCGCCTCTTTTGAGCCATCGATAGTCCTGTCAGCAACTGATTTGGACCTTGCAGACTATTGCCGCCGTACAGCTGATGCGCGGATTATGGCTGCCGCGCCTGACCTTCTGGTCGCAGCACAAAAAACGGTAGATGCCTGGGCGAAATTCATTGCCTCTTTTGACTACGTTCCGGGCATTGGCGATCGAGCCGAGGACATGGAGTTCCGAGAGATCCTTGAGCTCCGCGCCGCCATCAGCAAAGCCACAGAATAACCCTCCCACAGCGCCCCTCTCCGGTGGCGCGGAGAACAGTCATGTCCGATAAAAACATGCAGATCTGGAACCGGGTTGAAAAAACCGATACCAGGTTCACCAAAGACGCCAAGGTCGGCGGCCAGCAAATCACCAGCCTGAACGGCACGGCCATGATCATGAAGGCCACCGAGGTGTTCGGCCCGGTAGGCATTGGCTTCGGCTGGAAGGTCACCGAAGAGCGTTTCGACAAGGGCGCCGAGATGTTTGTTGGCGAAGGGGACAAGCGCGCAAGCCTGGGATTCGAGCTGAACCACACGGTCAAAATCCTGTTCTGGTTCAAGATCGACGGCGAGCGCGGTGAGCTGGAGCAGTACGGCTGTACGCCCTACCTCTACAAATCGAAGTTCGGCACCACCACGGATGGCGAGGCGCCGAAGAAGTCCCTCACTGACGCCATCAAAAAATCCCTTTCGATGCTCGGTTTCAGCGCCGACGTATTCCTGGGCATGTTCGACGATCGCGATTACGTCCAGCAGCGCCAAGAAGAGGAAGCGATTGAGCAGGCTGTCGACAAGGATGCCGAGATTGCACGGCAGGCGCAGGACCGGCTCGACTATATCAAGTCGGTCATCGACACCATGCAAGGCGCCAAAACCCCGCACGAACTCAAGAAGATCCACGACACCGCGGTCCGCCAGCTCACGCTGCGCAAGGACGAGAAAGGCGCAGCCCGGATTTCCCTTGAATGGAAAAAGCTCTCTGAGCCAAAACAGGAGACTGCAGCATGACCCAGCTCTACGCGCTGACCGGCAAGCTCGCCGAACTTCAAGGGATGGCGGACACCGACGACGAGGGCCTGAAAGAGGCCCTTCAGCACGCAATGGACGAGATCCAAGGTGAGTTCGAGGTAAAGGCCGACAACATCGTCATGCTGCGCCGCAACATTGAAAGCGACGTGACCGCCATCGACACCGAGATTGAGCGGCTGACCGAGCTCAAGCGCATCAAGTCCAACAGCGTTGCGCAGATCAGCGATTACCTGCGCCGGAACATGGAAGCCGCCAACCTCAAGTCGATCAAACGCCCGCTGTTCACCATCACCTTGGCCCTGGGCAAGGAGAAGGTAATCGTCGACAACGAGGACGCGGTGCCAGACGAACTGACATCCGTGAAAACCAGCATTGCCCCGGACAAGAACGCGATCGCCGCCAAGCTCAAGGAAATTCGCGAGCACAACGAAGCCGTGCGCAAGCGCATGGCCGCCGGCGAAGACGCAGAACACGAACTGATCGAAGAGCCCGCCTATGCGCATTTGGAACGCGGCGACAGTTCGATCCGGATCAAGTGAGGCCAGCATGATCAGCAACCACCTCAACCTCGTCGAGCAGCACCGACCTGACTCCGAGTCGATCGCTGAGCGAATCGCGCAATACCTGGCCGCTGGCGGGCGGATCGATCAACTGAAAAGTCCGCCGCGCAATCCACTCCCACCGCCCCGCTCGAAGAAAATAGACCCTGAAACGGTCCTCAAGCGGCGGCCGAAGCTGACATCGGCCGCCGAACGCAAAGCACTGCGCAAAATGGCGGACTCGCTATGAAGTCGAAACGCAAACCGAACAACGGTTTCGCCCGGGCTGAACGCAGCTGCCGGGCGCTGCTGCGCACCAACCACGTCGCTGTGGTGAACATCGACCCCAGCGGCAGCCAGATCATGGCGAACTGGAAGAGCTGCAAGCAGATCCGCAGTCTGGCGATCGCCAACGCGATATTCGACTTCTCCTACCGCTGGACGATCTACATCGCCGCCATGTGTCGAGACGAGCGCGGCGCCGAGTACATCAAGTCGGTGGAGATCTCGCCGGAGGGTATTTACAAGGTCGAGCGCCTGACCGATGCCATCGAGCATTACTACCTGGAGCTGCGCAACAGCGCGAACCCGAACCATCTGGTTGCGTCAGGCTGGATTGCCATTCCCGACGAGATATCGATGGATGAAGCACAAGCCGCGAAGCTGTTCTACGCCGCCGGCGCCTGGCATCAGGTGAAGGTTGCAGCGTGAGACGTTTTCGCACCCAGCAACGCAAACGACAGAATTGGCTGAACTTGCCGGCCAGCGGAATTGAAGAGGTAGGCCATGGCCAAGAGCAACGCGCAATTGCAGAAGGACAAGCGAGCCAAGGAGAAGGCGCTGCTCGACCGGATCGGCGCAGAGAAGCGATCGCTGATTGTTTCGAAAGCGCTTGATGATGCGCTTCGGGTTCTCGCCGAGCGCCACGGCTTCGAGGAATGGCAGGAGACGGTGTCGACGTTCATCATCAATCTGGCCGCAGCGCCGGCTAGTGATTCGGAACGTTTCGTGACTATGTCGCGACCGGAATTATTGATTAAGGAAAAGTGGTCGCGGCAACTAGAGGCATTCGCCGCGACGGGCATCGAGACGTAGCCGCAGACGATGAAATCACATCACGCTGCTTTGTCGCAAAGGGCGATCAGCATCGACATTAGGTCTGCCAAACTTATGCCAGCTTTCAACCAAGCTGCAATACCAGACCCATCGATCAATTCCCTTTTCCGCTCCACTGGTTCATCGCGAATCGCGACAAGGCCAGATACGAGACTCTCAAGGTTTTCGCGAGGAACATCTGGTTTCAAGCCAAGATCTTCGGGATTACTTCTGCTGTAAAAATCAAAAACATTCTCTACTTCGAAGAGCTTGTTTCCAGATCCAGAAAAATCCAGTGGCATGTCGTCCGGGGCTTTGATTAACGATTTACTACCGATAACAACATTGTTATTGAACTGAATCTTCATTACTCCGCCCTGTTTTTTCCGGCTACATGGCCAGCTTCTGTAATAACCCAATTCGATCAATCAAGCCAACCAAATTGCCACCACCGGTCACGGAAGGCGGCGCATACCCGGAGAAAACCATGACTCAACATGCACAGCAATCCGTAGTCGACGCCGAACTGCCAGAACGCGGTCAACCGCTCGCCGGTGGCACCTTCGTAACCCGCTACTGGCTGAACGGCGAAGAGCGCGCCTTGGTGCTGCTTGACAACGAACTGATCGGCACGTGGGGGAAGTACGGCGAGGACGTTGCCGGCGCCAAGAGCCTCAGTGACGGCGCCGCCAATACAAGCGCCATGGCCGAAGCTGGCAGTGATATCGCCATCAAGGCACTGGAGCTGGATGCGCACATCCCGTCCTACCTCGAAGGCGCTCTGTTGATGGCAGCGAAGGCCGAAGGCTTGGTCGACCTGCGCGAAGATCGCTGGCACTGGCTGAGTTCGCAGTTCTCCGCCTACAACGCCTCCAGCCTGGGCTTTGGAGTTGGCTGGCTCAACTCCGACGCCAAGCACTACGAGCGCGTTGCGCGCCCGGTCCGCAGCCTTCCTATTCAGTAATTCATTCCTTCATTGCTTTTATGCAGGCGATTCCCGGGAGTGTCAGGACGACGCTCAGACCAGAAGCTTGCCGGGTAGCGCCGGCAGCCTGCGCCCAATTCGTTCACAGGAGCATCCAATGCAAACGAATCAACTGACCACCTACACCCGTGGCGATCTGATGATCAGCAGCCCAGATGAATCGGTGGTGCTCAAGCTGGCTTCTCTGGCGATTGGCGTCACGCCGACCGCTGCCGCAAGCGACATCCCTGCTGTAGGTGAAATCTGGCCCGGCGAAGGTGGTGTGAATGGCGGTTTGTTCCCGGGCGACGGCAAACCCTATTACCTGATCGTGCCGACCGGTGCGGATGCTGAAGGCGTTTTTGAATGGGGTGGCTACGGCAACGAACTCAACGGCGCCAAAAGTGCCTGGGATGGTCGAGCCAACACGGACGACCTGATCGGCGCCGATGACTCCTACCCCGCCGCTCAGTTCTGCGCCGCCTTCGAGCGCGAAGGACACAAAGACTTTCATCTGATGTCCCGTCGTGAGGCTTCGTTTCTGGAAATCACGCTGGGCGACAGGGACGTGTTCAGTAAGCGCTATCACTGGACCAGCTCGCAGTTCTCCGCCCACAGCGCCTACCTCATGGACTTTGAAGATGGCTGGCTCAACGGCTACGTCAAGCTCAACGAGCGCGTTGCGCGCCCGGTCCGCAGACGCTTTATTTGATCCTTCAATCCTTCATTCATGGGCGCGATAGCGCCCTCGCTTTTCAAGGAGGCCAGGATGGCAAAGAAGGTTTCTTCGAGCCTGTATGACCGACTGTATGACCGAGCAATCGTTGATGGTGACTGCCTGCTTTGGCAAGGCGCTACATCCGGAAAGTCGAAATACGGCCAAATCCGAATTGATGGGCAGAAGCAAAGGTGCCACCGCGTTTCCTACCAGCTACACAAGGGCGATATCCCCGAGGGAATGATTGTGATGCACTCCTGCGATACGCCTCTGTGCATAAACCCGAGCCATCTTTCGCTTGGCACGCAGGTCGAAAACATGGCGGATATGCGCTCCAGGGGCCGCGAGCATCAAAATCAAGGCGAAGGCAACGGGCACTCTTCACTGTGCGCTGCCGACGCTGCGGAAATCCGAGCAAGCTACCAGCGGTACAGCAGGGATTTTGGATCGACAGCTATGGCAAAGAAATACGGCGTTAGCGATCAGGCAATTCTGGACGTCGTAAGCGGCAAGACCTGGTCAACCTGATCACTTAGGCCGAACACAAATACCCCACTTCTACGAATCACGCCAGCCGGCGAGGATCCCCTATGGAAATCACTTACGGCTCGGTCTGCTCAGGCATCGAGGCGGCAACGCTTGCATGGAAGCCGCTCGGCATGCGGGCGACCTGGTTCGCAGAGATCGAAGCGTTCCCCAGCGCGGTGCTGGCTCACCACTACCCGAACACGCCGAACCTCGGCGACATGACCAAGCTCGGGGCCCTGGTGCTGGCCGGCAAGATCGCCGCACCGGACGTACTCGTCGGCGGAACACCGTGCCAGGCTTTCAGCGTGGCCGGGATGCGCGAAGGCCTCACGGACCCGCGCGGCGCCCTCACCATCAAATACGTGGAGCTCGCAGATGCAGTTGACTATGTTCGAGCAGGCCAGCGAAAGCCGGCCTGCGTCATCGTCTGGGAAAACGTCCCCGGCGTCCTCAGCGACAAAGGCAACGCCTTCGGATGCTTTCTTGGCGCGCTTGCTGGGGAAGACTGCGAACTGCAGCCTTCAGGGAAGAAATGGCCGGACGCTGGTTGTGTGTATGGACCCAAAAGAACAATCGCGTGGCGGATCCTGGACGCCCAATATTTCGGCTTGGCCCAACGACGCCGCCGTGTGTTCGTTGTCGCAAGTGCTCGAGACGGGTTCGATCCCACAACAGTACTTTTTGAGCGAGAAGGCGTGCGCCGGGATACTGCGCCGAGCCGAAACCAGGGGGAAGAAGTTGCCGGAACCATTGCAAGTCGCACTGGCGCAGGTGGCTTTCCAGGAACAGACGAAGCCTGTAGCGGATACCTTCAGGCAGTCGACTTAAGGAACGGATCGATCACTGGCGATGTGACTCACACCGTTCAGGCCGGCCATCACGCACCGGACCCAGGCGGAACCCCGCATGTAATTGCCATTCACGGCACGCAAGACCCTTGCGTAGCGATCGAGCAGGCGCACACGCTCGGAAGGAATAGCGGCCAAGAAAACGCAATCTTCTGTCGAGAGGTCGCGCAGACCATAACAAGCAACTACGGCAAGCAGCTGGACAACACCAACTCAGCTCTTGGGCCGAACGTCGTCACTCACGCCATTCAGGCAGGAGCCATTCGGGTGAATCCACAAAGCGGGCCGGATGGCGTAGGGGTACAGGCAGATCACGCCTATACGCTTGAGGCTAGGGCAGAAGTTCAAGCCGTTCAAATTGGGCTCTCTGTTCGCAGGCTGATGCCGAAGGAGTGCGAGCGCCTTCAGGGTTTTCCCGACGACTACACGCAGATCCCGTGGCGAAACAAGCCCGCCGACGAATGCCCGGACGGGCCGCGCTACAAGGCGATCGGCAACAGCAAGGCGGTTACCGTCGTTCGCTGGATAGGCCGGCGCCTTCTGCAACAACTCTGAACTCCCCCACTCCACCGCCCGGGCATGGCCCGGCATAGGACGCCACATGCCCGCAGAAAAAATTGAAACATTCCCATATGCGCGCCGAAAGATCGTTGGCGAAACATGGATTGAGGTCGATAGGGTCGTGAAGTCGACAAAGACCAAGAACACAGAGAAATCTGTCATACACCGAGAGCGCCATCGCGCCATCGTCCTTGAATGCGGGCACGCCATCGAGGTGACTCGATTCCGCAAGGTTCCGGCCAGCAACACCATTTGTCATGAGTGTGACAGGCCGAGAGCCGAGGCGGAACGAGAAAAGCTCATTGCAGCCCACCGAGCTTCAGTCGCTCCGCAGTAACCCCCTCCCCCAACTCAACAGCCTGCCGGTGTACGGCGGGCGAGGAATTCGCATGCCCGAAATCACTTGTGAGCATGGACATAAGCAGAGCATCGGCACGGACGCATGGGTAGCCACGCTGACACTGGACCAGATGCGCTACGCCCGCGACCAGATGGCCGAGAAGATCAAAGCGGCCGAGGCGCTGCCTAGACGCACGATCTGGCGCGTGTGCAATGGCAGTAGTTGCGTGGGCAACTACCGAGAGGAGGACTTCGAGAAAGCCGCCAATCACCTGCTCCGCATCTTCAAAGAACCATTCATGGCAGAGGCAGCGGAATACGTTGCCAAGCCCTACGGCACCGAAACATTCAGGCGCCAGCTCCCGAGCATCGAAATCGAGCGGGTCACTCAGCACGAATACGACACCGAGTGGTTCCCAGCCAACCCCGAATAACCACCTTCTGCCGCCACGCGCGGCATAAATTCAAGCCAAGCCGAAATCGGCGAGGAGTTTCAAATGGCAGCGACAGAAAACATCGATCGTTTCCTGCGCCTCGACGAGGTGCTTCACACAACCGGTCTTGGCCGTAACACGGTTTATCGCCGGATCAGGGAGGGCACCTTTCCGAAACAGGTTAGAATAGGACCCAACTCGGTCGCCTGGCGTCAGTCTGCTATCTCGCAGTGGATGCTCGATTTGAACCCCAGCAACGACCAATCAGTACATTGATCAGTACACCAGCAACTGACAATTCAACAGATCCCGCTAAATTCAAGCCCTACAGGTCATACCGTGGAAATCTTCAAAGAGTTTACTTTCGAATCCGCCCACCGCCTGCCGCACGTCCCGGACGGCCACAAGTGCGGCCGCCTGCACGGCCACTCATTCAAGGTCGCGCTGCACCTGAGCGGCGACCTCGACCCGCACACTGGCTGGATTCGCGATTTCTCCGAGATCAAAGCGATTTTCAAGCCGCTGTATGAGCGCCTCGACCACAACTACCTGAACGACATTCCTGGCCTGGAAAACCCGACCAGCGAAGTGCTGGCCAAATTCATCTGGAATGAGATGAAGCCGTTGCTGCCGGAACTCAGCGCGATCCGCATTCATGAGACGTGCACCAGCGGCTGCATCTATCGCGGCGAATAAGCAACAGATCTCCCCGCCCCTGTGGGAGCGAGCCTGCTCGCGAAAGCGTCGTTCCAGTCAATTTATTCGGTGACTGACACTCCGTATTCGCGAGCAGGCTCGCTCCCACATTGGGCTCCTGGTGCTTTCAGTGCACTGCTTTTGCGCTGAAAACCCCAGTCGCGTCTCCACATTCGGTCACTTGCGCCGCTTGGCACGACCGCTGCAACCCTTCTGCGTCTTCCCCTTCCAGCAAGGACTGCCCCATGACGCAGAACGCCTCCGGCAACGATTACCCGCTCAGTGAAGTCCCCATGCACGCGCGCAAAGGCCTGGCCTCGACGGCGATGGTGTTACTGGGCTTCACGTTTTTCACTGCGACCATGTTTGCCGGCGGCAAGCTCGGGGTCGCGTTCGGTTTCGCCGAGATGATGGCGGTGATCATTGTTGGCAATCTGCTGCTGGGCCTTTACGCGGCAGGGCTGGGTTACATCGCCTTCAAGAGCGGCCTCAATTCTGTGCTGATGGGGCGTTTCTGTTTTGGCGAGGTCGGCAGCAAGCTCAGCGATCTGATTCTCGGCTTCACCCAGATTGGTTGGTACGCGTGGGGCACGGCGACGGCGGCGGTGGTGATCGGCAAGTATTTCAATCTCGATGAAAGCACCGTGCTGGTCCTGATGGTGCTGTTCGGTCTGGGTTTCTGCGCTACGGCGTACATCGGTTATCGCGGACTGGAAATTCTCTCGTACATCGCGGTGCCAGCGATGATGTTGCTGCTGATGCTGTCGATGTGGGCAGCGACCGTGAAAGTCGGTGGCTTCGAAGGCTTGCTCAGCGTGGTGCCGACCGGTTCGCTGGACTGGTCGACAGCGATCACCCTGGTGTTCGGTACCTTCGTCAGCGGCGCAACGCAAGCCACCAACTGGACGCGATTTTCGCGCTCGGCAAAAGTGGCAGTGCTGGCCAGCCTGATCGGTTTTTTCATCGGCAACGGCCTGATGGTGCTGATCGGCGCGTACGGCGCGATCGTCTATCAACAGCCGGATGTGGTTGAAGTGCTGCTGTTGCAGGGCTTCGCCATGGCCGCGATGGCCATGCTGTTGCTGAACATCTGGAGTACGCAGGACAACACCATCTACAACTTCGCCGTGGCCGGCTGCAACCTGCTGCGGACCGGGCGGCGCAAGACCGTGACCCTCGGTGGCGCGGTGATCGGCACTCTGCTCGCCCTGCTGGGCATGTACGACATGCTGGTGCCGTATCTCATCCTGCTCGGCACGGTGATTCCGCCGATTGGCGGGGTGATCATGGCTGACTTCTTCTACCGCTGGCGCGGGCACTATCCGCGTCTGGCCGACGCACGGTTGCCAGCGTTCAACTGGCCGGGCCTCGGGGCCTACGGGGTCGGAACCGTCGCTGCGTTCAGCTCGCCCTGGGTCGCGCCGCTGGTAGGGATCGCCGCTGCCGCGCTAACGTATGTCATCGTCACCGGTGTGCTGGGCGCGCGTCGCGTCAGCGCACCACTACAAGACCTATAAAAAGGATTTGCCTGATGCACATCATCAACGCCCGCCTGCGCAACCAGGAAGGCCTGCACGAATTGCACCTCGAAGACGGCCTGATCCACAGCATCGCCCGTCAGACCGAAGCGCCGACCCTCGGCCCGGATGACCTCGATGCCGGCGGCAATCTGGTGGTGCCGCCCTTCGTCGAGCCGCACATCCACCTCGACGCCACCCTCACCGCCGGCGAGCCGCGCTGGAACATGAGCGGCACGCTGTTCGAAGGCATTGAATGCTGGGGCGAGCGCAAGGTCACCATCACCGAAGAAGACACCAAGGTCCGCGCCAAGAAAACCATTCAGGCCCTGGCCGCCCACGGCATTCAGCACGTGCGCACCCACGTTGACGTCACCGACCCGCAACTCACCGCGCTCAAAGCCATGCTCGAAGTGCGCGAGGAAAGCCGTCACCTGATCGATCTGCAAATCGTCGCGTTCCCGCAGGAAGGCATCGAGTCGTTCCGCAACGGGCGCGAGCTGATGGAAGAGGCGATCCGCATGGGCGCTGACGTGGTCGGCGGCATTCCGCATTTCGAGTACACCCGCGATCAGGGCGTCAGCTCGGTGAAGTTCCTCATGGACCTGGCCGAGCGCACGGGCTGCCTGGTCGACGTGCATTGCGACGAGACTGACGATCCGCATTCACGTTTCCTCGAAGTGCTTGCCGAAGAAGCGCGCAGCCGCGACATGGGCGCCCGCGTCACCGCCAGCCACACCACGGCGATGGGTTCTTATGACAATGCCTACTGCGCCAAACTGTTCCGCCTGCTCGGCCATTCCGGGATCAGTTTTGTTTCCTGCCCGACCGAAAGCATTCATCTGCAAGGACGTTTCGACAACTTCCCGAAACGCCGGGGCGTGACCCGCGTCAACGAACTGCTCGAAGCCGGCATGAACGTGTGTTTCGGTCAGGATTCGATCGTCGACCCGTGGTATCCGCTGGGTAACGGCAACATTTTGCGCGTGCTTGAAGCCGGTCTGCATATCTGCCACATGCTCGGTTATCGCAACCTGCAAAGCGCGCTGGATCTGGTCACCGACAACAGCGCCAAAGCCATGCACCTGGGCGAGCGCTACGGACTGGAACAGGGCCGGCCGGCGAACCTGCTGATTCTCTCGGCGGACAGCGACTACGAAGTGATCCGCAGCCAGGGCCTGCCGCTGTATTCGATTCGCGGCGGCAAGGTGTTGATGAAGCGGCAGATGCCGGTGGCGGAGTTCAGCTGAGATTGCGCTGGGGCTGATGGCCTCATCGCTGGCAAGCCAGGCTCCCACAGGTTTTGTGTTGAGCACATGATTGGGCCCTCATGCAAAACCCTGTGGGAGCCTGGCTTGCCAGCGATAGCGTCGGCCGAATCAATCCATCAACCGCGCCGTGCCAAACAATCTGACGCGCAGCAACTCCCCTTCCGAAACCTCAAGCAAAACCGGTGCGGTGCCACCCGGCATGACCACCCGCACTTCTCCCGCCTCGACCCAACCCACCCGCCACGCGGCACACGCGACCGCACTGGCGCTGGTGCCGGATGACGCGGTCGGTCCCTCACCACGTTCGAATACCCGGGCGATAATTTGCTGCGGCGACGCCAGCGCGGCCCATTGCAGATTGACGCCCGCCGGGCAGGGATTGCCGGCACCGGTAGGCATGGCATAGGCAATTGCCGTCAGCCTTTCGTTCAGCGGTGATTCAAGCATCTGCTCGTTACTCGGCAACATGGCCGGATCGCTTAGCAGCGTCACGCAATGCGGATTGCCGATGCGTACGAACTGGCTGTGCTCCCAGTCAGGATCGAGTTGTGCCAGGAGCTGGACATGGCTGACGTCGCGATTGTTGAACTGAACGCTTTCAACCGTATGCGCACCCACAACCTCCGGGCCAAATTTGGGCCGGCCGAGGTCGAGCCAGAAACCGCGCACGCCTTCGACCTCGGCGGGTCTCACCGAGGTTTCCAGCGCCTCGCCTTTGTCATGATGAACGCGCAGCATGGCGCGCTGCTCCGGCATCAAGCCTTGCTCGGTCAATGCCTGAGAAAAAATCGTCAGACCGTTACCGCTGCGCTCGGCGAGGCTGCCGTCGGTGTTGACGATCAGCACATCGAACGGCGCAGATGCCTGGAACGGGCCGATCAGCAGGCCGTCACTGCGGTGAGGCTTGCTGTTGGCCGGGCGCTGGCCGTCGGGCCAATCGCAGCACAGGGCGATAGCGGCTTCGCTCCAGTGCTGCCGAGATGCGGCGCAGGCGTCGGCGCTTGTCGGCAACGCGATTCCGGCCTCGCGCAAGGCTTGGGGAGAGACCACGGCGTAGATATTGCCGCGTGCGTCGTAGAAGCTCGTCATGCCTTGTTCCCATATTCCATGCTGGCGAAAATCCGACTGTAAACCGCAAACCAGTGTGGGAGCGAGCCTGCTCGCGAAGGCGGTGCGTCAGTCCACAATTCCTTATTTGACCCACCGCTTTCGCGAGCAGGCTCGCTCCCACAGGGTAGGATGTTCACCGTTATGCCCCGAAAGGCCTGAGATCGAACCTCAACGCCGTCAGAATGTCACTCGGGATGCAGTTGTTTTTTTGCCAAGGATCGATATGACCAGCCTCAACCCCCAAGACACGTTCGTCCCCGGACGTCTGCAACAGATGTCCACCCGCGTCGCTTTTTTCATTGCTGGCCTCGGCATCGCCGCCTGGGCGCCGCTGGTGCCGTATGCCAAGGCGCGGGCCGGGCTGGATGAGGGCACGCTGGGGTTATTGCTGCTGTGCCTGGGCGTAGGCTCGATTCTGGCGATGCCGCTGGCGGGGATTCTTGCCACACGTTTTGGTTGCCGACGTGTGGCCACCGCCGGCACCTTGCTGATCTGCGCGGCACTGCCGTTGCTGGCGACGGTGTCGTCGATCCCGGCGCTGATCGCCACATTGTTCATGTTCGGCGCCGGTCTCGGCACGGTGGATTCGACGGTGAACCTGCAAGCAGTGATCGTCGAGCGCGCCAGCGGCAAGCACATGATGTCGGGGTTCCACGGCCTGTTCAGCCTCGGCGGCATCGTCGGTGCGGCGGGTGTCAGCGCCCTGCTCGGCCTCGGGCTGACACCGCTGGCAGCGATGCTGGTCGTCGTCGTGTTGCTGATCGGCGCCTTGCTCAAGTGCGTGCCGCACATGTTGCCCTACGGCAGCGAAAGCTCCGGCCCGGCGTTCGCCATTCCCCATGGCATCGTGCTGTTTATCGGCGGCATGTGCTTCATCGTTTTCCTTACCGAAGGCGCGGCGCTGGACTGGAGCGCAGTGTTCCTCGCTCAGGAACGGGGGATCGACACGGCTTATGCGGGAATGGGTTACGCAGCGTTTGCCCTGACCATGACAGTTGGTCGTCTGCTGGGTGACCGCATCGTGCGCAAGCTGGGGGCTACGCGGATCATTCTGTTCGGCGGTCTGTTGGCGGCGGCGGGACTGTTTCTCGCCACCTTCGCGCCGAGCTGGCAAGCGGCGCTGGTCGGGTATGCGCTGGTCGGCGCCGGTTGCTCGAACATCGTGCCGGTGCTGTACACGGCGGTGGGCAAGCAGACGGTGATGCCGGAGAGCATCGCGGTGCCGGCGATTACCACGCTGGGTTATGCAGGGATTCTCGCCGGGCCGGCAGTGATCGGTTTTGTCGCCCATGCCAGCAGCCTGAGTTTTGCCTTTGGACTGATGGCGGTATTGCTGGTGGCTGTGGCGATCGGCGGCAAAGTCCTGAAGGTCTGAAAGCTTCGCGAGCAGGCTCGCTCCCACAGGGTTTCAGTGGTCCATGTGGGAGCGAGCCTGCTCGCGAAGAAGGCACCGCGCTCTATCAGAAGCCTACGCTGGCCTGCACGAAGAACGTGCGCGGTGCGCCGACATACATCCCCGAGTTGTTGTCGCTGGAGCGGGTGAAGTATTGCTTGTCGAAGACGTTCTTCACCCCGGCACCGAGCTTGAGGTTCGACACCTGCGGACCAAAGTCATAGCCGCCGCGCACGTTCCAGGTCACGTACCCTGGAATGTCACCGTACTGCCCGTCTGCTGTGCCTTCGGTGATGTAGTTGCCGTTGAAGCTGCCATCCGCATTCACACCGGTGCCCGGCGAGCGCTGTTTCGATTGGGCGAAGCCATCGATGTTGTACGTCCAGCGATTGATGTCGTAACGCAAACCGACCGTCGCAACCTGCCGCGAATAGAACGGCAGATCGCGGCCCTTGAAGCCGGGGATCTCGCCTTCATAGGTGGCGCGGGTGTAGGTGAAACCGGCGTTGGCGGTCAAACCATCGAGGCGCGGATCGAGGGCGGCCATGTCGTAGTGCGCCGAGGCTTCGATGCCCTGGTGCTTGGTCGCGCCGAGGTTGGTCCAGCCGACGTCGTTGCTGATGTATTGCAGTTCGTCATCGAAGTCGATGTAGAACAGCGTCACCTCGCCGCCCCAGACATCATCGTTGTAACGCGTGCCGATCTCGTAGGTCTTGGCCTTTTCCGGCTCCAGACCGTTGGCGGTGCTGTCACCCGAACCGCCCTGGCCGAGCTGGAAATATTGCAGGCTGCCGAACGAGGTTTCGTAATTGGCGAACAGCTTCCAGGCATCGGACAGGTGATACATCACGCTCAGCGCCGGCAGCGGCTCATTGCTTTCGATGCTGCGGTTTTTCTCCGGTACCGGGCGGCCAGCGGTGTCGAGCACGGCGCGGTCATGCCAGTCGGTGCTGATGTGTTCGAAGCGAATGCCCGGGGTGATGGTCCAGTTGCCGACGTCGATCTTGTTGTCGACATACACCGAATTGGCCTCGGTGCCACCGGTGCGATCCTGGAACACATGGCCGTCGGAAGTCGGCGTGACCACTGGCTGATTGTTGACCAGCGCCAGACGACTCGATTCTTCGTGCATGGCCTCTTTCAGATAGCGATAACCGACGCTGACTTCCTGAGTGGTCGGGCCGACATCGAACACCCGCGACACGCGCGGTTCGATGCCCAAGGTGTAGTAGGAACGCGGGTACGAGCTGAGGGTGCGCTGATCGCGCGCGGCGATGGTACTGCCGCGAAAGCTGTCGGTGTAATAGGTGAGAATTTCTGCCTGGGTGCGCTCGTCGATCTGGCGGATCCACTTGAACGACACGTCTTTGCGCCGGCCTGTGAACTGGTCGTAATCACGCACCGACTCGTACGGTTTGTCGTCGTACTGACGCTGCGTCAGGCCACCCGGCATGTCGGCACTGGCGTCGTAGTAGTGGAAGTTGAGGCTGAAATCGTCCTGATCGGTCGGCGCCCAATGCGTCTTGAGCAGCACGTCGTCGATGTCGTTGCCGTTGTTGCGCTCGCGATAGCCGTGGCCGTTGACGCCGGAGTACAGCAGCGCGACGCCCATGCCGTTGTCGGCGGTGCCGCCAAGGAATGCGGTGTCGATGTGTTTCCAGCCGCCGTACTGCGTGGTTTCCAGAGTGGTGCCGATTTCGCCGGTGGTTTTCTCCGGAATCGCGCGGGTCACGAAGTTGATCACGCCGCCGACGTTCTGCGGCCCGTAGCGCACGGAACCGGCGCCACGCACGACGTCGATGCTGTCGAGGTTGCCCGAGGAAATCGGCGCCATCGACAGTTGCGGCTGGCCGTACGGAGCAAACGCGGCAGGTACGCCGTCGATCAGCACGGTCGAGCGTGGAGACAGGCGCGAAGTCAAACCGCGTACGCCGACGTTGAGGGAAATATCACTGCCGCCGGTGCCATTGGAGTCCTGCACCTGTACACCGGGCACGCGTTTGAGCACGTCGCTGACGTTCATCGCGCCCTGCTCGACCATCGCTTCGCGGCGAATCACCGTACGTGCGCCGGGGTGGTCCTGCACCACCGCAGCGTCCGCGTCACCGAGCCAGTCGCCGACCACTTTGATGTCGGTCACACCCAGTTCCAGCGGGCCGTTGCTGGCTGCGGAAGTGGCGGCCGGGGCGAGCGTCACCGAGCCTTCATTGATCTGATAATCGAGACCGCTGCCTTGCAGCAACTGCCGCAGCGCCTGCTCTGGCGAAAGGTCGCCGTCTACCGCTGGAGCTTGTTTGCCGGCCACCAGCTCGGGGCTGAAAAACACCTGCAGCGAGGTTTGCTGGCCCAGTTCGCTCAACGCCTGGCCCAGCGGTTGCGCGCGGATATGAATGGCTTCAGCGGCAAACGCCAACGGCATCGCGGCGCTGACTGCCAGCGCGAGAGCCAGTGGCAACCAAGGGGATTTTTTATTGTGGGTTGTGGTGATGTTCACGTCGTACGGAGTCCTGTGGATCGCAAGAGTGTGCGGCTGTTAATGCAAACCAGTTGCAGTTGAACAGGAAGACGATGAACGGGGAAAAAACCTGAATGCTATCTGGAAATTATTTCCTGACTGCCATCGGCAAGGGTGCGCACCGTCACCGGCAGGATGCTCGGCAAGGCTTTGAGCAAGGCGTCGGTGTCGTCGGATTTGAACACGCTGGTCAGGCGCAGGCTGGCCACGTTCGGCTGGGTTACGGTCAGGGGTTTGTCGCGATAGCGCGATACTTCCGCCGCTACTTCGCCGAGGCTGGCGTTGTTGAACACCAGTTTGCCGTTGCGCCATGCGGTCAGCTGCGCCGGGTTGACCGCGTAAGCCGGCAGCACTTGGCCTTGGGCATCGACCGCAGTGCCGAGGCCTGCGGTGAGGTTGATGAACTCGTTGTCCGGGGCAGCACTTCCCTGCACCTTCACCGTGCCCTGCTCCACCGCCACGCGGGTTTGCGTGGCATCGCGGCGCACATCGAAACGCGTACCGGTGACTGTGACCTTGCCGCTGCCGGCTTCGACAATAAACGGACGCGAGGCGTCGTGTTCAACGCTGAACATCGCCTCGCCCGCGCTCAATTCGATAACCCGTCGATCCTGCTCATAACGCACCTGCAAGCGGCTGCGACTGTTCAGATCGATCAGCGAACCGTCCGGCAACGCCACATGTTTGCGCTCGCCCGGCGCCGTGGCGAATTCAGCGCGGTAACCGCCCGGATGATTCAGCCCGCTGAACAGGCCAAGCCCCAGCGCAACGGCCAGAACACTCGCGGCCACGGCATAACGCAACAACGGCCGGCGTTGGCGGCGAGCTGGCGGAGTTTCGGCAAGCGCCTGCAGACGCGACGTCGGCAGCAGATCAGCAGCCGCCCACAAGTCCTGGAGCAGGCGGAATTCTGCACGGTGCTGCGGATGCGCGTTCAGCCAGGCGTCGAAGCGCTGCTGTTGCTCGACGCTGACATTCGGTTCCTGCAAACGCACGAACCATGCCGCCGCCTCGTCACGCACCGCCGCTTGCCCACAGGCGCAATCTCTCGTCTCCATCATGGAATATTCTGTCCGGCTGAGGTTGAGACCAGGCACGCCCCCCTGTAGGAGCTGCCGAAGGCTGCGATCTTTTCGACGTCACTCGTCATCATGACTGCAAGCCATCCAGCCGCTCACGCAGATGGCGCAGGGTGCGGATCATATACTTTTCGACCATGTTCTTGGACAGCCCCAGGCGTTCGGCGATTTCTGCCTGCGTCAGGCCTTCGATCTTCTGCCAGACAAAGATCTTGCGGCAGTTGAGCGGCAGCTCGGTGAGCGCGCGTTCGATGGAGTCGGCCAACTGGATCGCGTGCATGTAATGCTCCGGATCGCCCGCCGACGATGCACTGTCATCGACCGCCTCCGACTCCATGACGCCCCGCCGGTCCTCACGCCGATAACCATCAACGGCGATATTGCGCGCGGTCTGGTGCAAATACGCACGCGGCTGCTGCACCGCCGCCGAATCCGCCTCGAGCACCCGCACAAAGGTGTCGTGCGCCAGATCCTCGGCCTGCGCGCGATTGCGCAGGCGACGAGTCCAGGTGCCGATCAACTCTTCGTAATGCTCGAAAAAGCCGGGTCTGCGGGGACGCATGGGGGTTGGCGACGCGCTGAGGAAAGAGGCGCGAATAGTAATGCTTCCTATTAAGGCGAGGCAATCGATTCCTCGAACAGAGCGCTCAGGGCGCGTACCTGGTCAGCCGGGTTCGCTCAACCAGTTGCAGGTAGTTTGCCAACATCGCCAGACCTTGCGGCGTCATCAATGACTCCGGGTGAAACTGCACGCCATAGATCGGCAGGTCTCGGTGCCGAAGCGCCATGATCTCACCCGGCATGCCGTCGTCATCCAGCACGTGCGCAGTAGCCACCAATTCGCCGGGCAAGACACCCGCCACCAGAGAGTGGTACCGCGCGACTTGCAAGCCGTCAGGCAAGCCGTCGAACAGGTCACGACTGTCGTGACTGATACGGGAAACCTTGCCGTGCAGCACCTGCCTCGCCCTGCGCACCTCGCCGCCGAAAGCAGCGGTAACGCATTGATGCCCCAGACAGATGCCCAATATCGGCAAACGGCTTGCGAAATGATGGATGGCCGCAAGGGAAATGCCCGCTTCTGTTGGAGAGCACGGCCCAGGCGAGACAATCAAAGACTCTGGCGCCAGCGCTTCGATGTCAGCCAAGGTCATTTCGTCATTACGACGCACTTCAACCTCAGCCCCGAGCATGCCCAGGTACTGCACGATGTTGTAGGTGAAGGAGTCGTAGTTATCGATCATTAAGTGCATATGGCAATTCCTGGCGTTGGGCGATCGATTGACAGCGGCCGGCGGCGACCCGCACCAACTGGCTTTTCTCCAGCGTTTCCTGCCACTCACGATCGGCTACCGAATCCTGCACCACGCCGGCGCCGGCCTGAACGTAGAGACGGGCGTCTTGCAGCAGTGCGGTTCGAATGGCGATCGCCAGGTCGGCACGGCCGCTCCAGTCGAGATAACCGATCGCGCCGCCGTACACCCCGCGAGAATGCGGTTCCAGTTCGGCAATGATCTCCAGCGCCCGCACCTTCGAGGCCCCGCTAAGCGTGCCTGCGGGGAAAATGCTTTTGAGCAGGTCCAGCCCGGTCACGTGGTCCGGCACCTGCCCGGTCACGGTTGAGACGATGTGCATGACATGGGAGAAATATTCCACGTTCAGCAACTGCGTCACCTGCACACTACCGACGCGAGCCAATCGGCCGAGGTCATTCCCTGGATCGGCTTTCAACAATGATATTGCTGATGTTCATCTGCGAAAGCAGTTGCCCCAACATTAATCCAGCCGGCCCTGCTCCAACGATTGCAACCTTTGTCCGCATGGGGTTGTCCCTCTGAGTAATAAGGCTTAAAGCAAAAACAATTCAAATGGCCGGGACGCTGCCTTCGCCATCCATGTCGAAATCAGTTCTTCCTGAAAATCACACTACTCATGTACTGATGCAAATCACGAAGGTCGTTAATACTCCACGCATGTGGCGGTATCTTTACGCCGTTTTCTCGCAATGTTTTCGGGATCAAATTCCCGCTGGGCCGAAGTATCACCGACGAAACGATAACCCCCGGATATTCATCAAGTCTTTTTCTGAAACCTGGCAGAGTAAGATCAGGAGTCGCCGGATTGCTTTTGTTCGCCAAGGGACCTGTCCCTCTGATGTCTGCTCCGTGGCAAACTGCGCATCGCTGCAGATAAAGTTTTTTCCCGTTAGCGTTATCCGCGATGGACACGGATGTTTGCGCAGCCACTACCAAACTCAGCAACACAGTGACTTTCTTACTCATATTTTTGATGCTGCCTATTTGTACCGGTGGATATGAACGACCTTGTTCCAGCGTAATCAAGGCTTGTCAAAAACCAGACGAAAGACTTCATCCGACATGCAGGCGGCCCACGATAACTTGTTGGTCGCTTCTTTTATTCCGGTTACCAAAACGTATCGCGCGCTTCCAAAAAGAAACGAACGAGTTCCAGGATCTGGTTATTTTCCGGAATTACCGGTCGGTAAGAAATTTTCCCGCGCCGAGGGTTGAAGAATAACTATTGCTACAGCGCAGAAGAAAAACAGAGCAACGATTGACTGCCTTGACGGTAAAGGCATGCGGAGGCGAACAGATAAGTAATGCGATGAGATGAAACATGCCAATCCCTTGAGCCGTTCATAGTCTGATCTATAGCGATGAGTACATCCTTACTCACGGCGACTAATCTCACACTTGTTTCAGAATATGTCAACACCTGATAATCAAATTGACAACACTGAAAATCTCCTGAAGCAATCAAAGTTCTCTGGTCTGAATGGTCAGCGCCAACGCCCAAGCGCTACAGACCATCAGTGTTTCTCGCAAACCCTGAAACCGGCCGGCGTCCATCAGACCCGTGCCTATCAACCAGGCATACATCAAGCCCAGCAACGCGCCTGCCGCACCCAAGCGATCGCCAAAGCGCAGCCGTGATGACTGAGCGGTTCCAGGGCACCGGCGCCATGCTGGCCGGTGATGATCACGGTCTGCTTCATCATCGCCACAGCGATGGCGCCCTTGATGCGCAAGAGCGCCGAGCGTACGGGCATTGATACCCCGCCTGCGGGAGCTGCCGCAGGCTGCGAGCTTTTGACTTTGCTTTTTAAAGACAAGATCAAATTATCGCAGCCTTCCGCAGCTCCTTCAGAGGATTGTGGGCAGCTTAGGCCTGCGGCAGTTTGCGGAAGCCCACTGCCAGGCGATTCCAGCCGTTGATGGTGTTGATCGCCACCGTCAGGTCAACCAGTTCCTTCGGCGAAAACTGTGCAGCGACGACTTCATAGTCTTTGTCCGGCGCGTGGGTCAGGCTCAGTTGTGTCAGCGACTCGGTCCACAGCAGTGCGGCACGTTCACGCTCGCTGAAGAACGGCGCTTCCCGCCATGCTGTCACGGCGAACAGACGACGCGGGGTTTCGCCGTCCTTGATCGCGTCGGCGGTGTGCATGTCGATGCAGAATGCGCAGCCGTTGATCTGTGAAGAGCGCAGCTTGACCAGTTCGAGCAGGCTCTTTTCCAGCGACAGTTTCGAGACGGCATTTTCCAGCGCCATCATCGCTTTCATGGCATCAGGGGACGCGGTGTAGAAATCGGCACGAGGTTGCATGGTGGGCTCCGGGGTAGCGATTGAATGTGTGGCTACGTTAGTCCCCGGGGGTGGTTCGGCAAATAGCCAATATTGCAGAAGAACGGTAGGCCACTTGGCGCGGCGACTGACCGCTCGTCACTCGACGGGCACCAAGGTTTCGATGCGCAAGACCAATATCAGGTAATCCCCTTTATCAGGAGACGTACCATGATGACGCGCAAATTCACTTCGTTATTGTTGGCCGGCCTGCTCGCCACGGCGTCCGCCGCCAGCTTCGCTGCCAATGACAGCACCGATGCGACGGGCACCAAGTCCGGCGGCGCCAGCAGCTCGACCATGCCGCCAGACAGCACCCCGGGCTCGCCTTCCGTTGACAGCAATTCGGGTGGAACCAATAACGGAACTGGCACAGGAACCGGGACAGGGACAGGAACTGGTTCGGGCATGGGCACTGGCACGGGCACCAATGGCGGCGCCAGTGGTTCTGGTTCCGGCGCGGGTGGCGGCACCGGCTCGGCCGGCGGCGGCACGGGTGGTGCGGGCGGTGGCACGGGCAGCTGAACGAACAAGAGCCATCCCAGATAGTCCTGCTTACATCAGGACCCAATGTGGGAGCGAGCCTGCTCGCGAAAGCGGTCTGTCAGCCAACCTTGATGCAAGCTGACACACCGATTCGCGAGCAGGCTCGCTCCCACTTCTGATGTCTGTTGATTGAAAGAATCAGCGATCCGAACGCATCAGCTCGACAAAACCCTCTTCAGCTGTAAACACCGCCGCGCGATTGCGCCCGGCATTTTTCGCCTCATACAACGCCGCGTCCGCGCGCTGGATAAACACCTGCGGGCTGTCGTTGCCGTGCGGAATAAACGCATAACAGCCCAGGCTCACGGTGAGATAACCGGTCGGCGAGCCGCTGTGGATGATGTGCTTGTCGATCACGCTGCGGCGAATCTGCCCGGCAATCGCCAGCGCACCGTTGATGTCGGTGTCCGGCAGCAGCACGGCAAATTCTTCGCCGCCGTAACGCACCGCCAGATCCGACTTGCGCTGGCAGCAGGCCTTCACCACTTGCGCAACCTGCGCCAGACACTGATCGCCGGCGACATGGCCGTAAGCATCGTTGTAGCGCTTGAAGAAATCGATATCGAGCATGATCAGGCTGACCGGGCTGACCTGGCGCGCGCCACGGGCAAATTCAATGTCCAGCGAGCTCTCGAACAAGCGCCGATTGGCCAACCCGGTCAGGCTGTCGTGGGTGGCGATCTGCTCCAGCGCCAGTTGCGCCTTGCGCAGGTTTTTCTCGATACGCTCGCCGTCGCGCACCTGATGAATGAACACCCAGCCGAACAGGCCAACCCCGAGAATCACCAGCGCGACAATTACGCTGGACTGAAAGGCGCGGTCATACCAGCCCTGCAGAATCGTGTCTTGCGACGTCGCCGCAGAGACCACCAGCGGATACGAGGCGAGCTGTCGATAGCCATACAAGCGGGTCACGCCGTCGACCACGGAGTTGAGCATCGCGGTGCCAGCGTTAGCGTTCGGCAGCAGGGTTTGGTAGATCTCGCCGTGGGCCACCGAGGTGTTGATCAACGACTCATCAAAGGGCCGTCGCGCCAGCAAGGTGCCGTCGGTCAGCGCCAGAAACATGATGCCGCTGTCATCGAGGCTGAAGCTTTTGAAGAACTGATCGAAGTAGGACATGCGGATGCCGGCCATCAGCACGCCCTGAAAGTTGCCGAGCTGGTCGTTGACGCGTCTGGAAATCGGAATGATCCACTCGCCGTTTTCGCGGCTGCGAATCGCCGGGCCGATGTGCGCAACCGTCGAAGCATTCTGCTGATGGAACTTGAAATATTCGCGATCGGCCACGCCATTGCCACGAGGCAGATCGGCGAACGAAGTAATGACCCACTGCCCTTCGCGATCGAAGAGAAAGATGCCATGCAACTGATCCAGTTGCTGCGCGGCGGGCAAAGATCCGCTGCAACCGAGGGCGCTGCACCGCCCCGTAACCATCGTCCTGAATCCAGTCGACGAGGCTGGTCATCACCAGATCCGCTGCACGCACAGTGTCTTCGGCCTGCTGCGCCATGGCCCGGGTCAGGTTGCCCGAAGCCATCTTCGCCACCGCCAGATCCTGACGGCGCGACTGCTCCAGTTGCAGGTACAGAAGACCGCACAGGCACAGGCTCACCGCAACGATAAACAGCACCGCCGCTTTGCGAAGCGGCAACCGTTTGAGCGTGCCGGGGGCCTGATGCGGATCGTGATTGGGGATTGGCAAAAGCATGTCCTGGGCAGGTACGACAGGGGCGCGAGCCCGAAACCCTTGTATGTGTGAGCGTAGCCCACCGGGATGTACCGGGCAAACGCCCGCCTCCCGCCCAGTTATCGGCGCGTCGCGAGTTTGGATGATCGCTTTTCGTCGATTTATTTACGATTGCTTCTTTACGGTTAATCAGTTGTGCAGGGCCAGCCGCCGCATCGCGCTGGTCAGGTGCGCGCGGGCACTTTGCGCATCGCCTTCACGCATTTGTTCATAGGCGCGCTGCGCAATCGCATGAGGCACCGGTTTCAATTCACGCTGGGTGGCCAGCGCCAGCAGCTGCACCTGCGCGGCGCGTTCCAGGTAATACAGATCGTCCCAGGCTTCGGCAATGCTCGGCGCAGCGACAATCACCCCGTGGTTTTTCAGAAAGAGAATGTCGGCATCGCCCATGACGCTGGCGATGCGGTCACCTTCGGATGCGTCCAGTGCGAGACCGTTGTAATCCTCGTCCACCGCTGTGCGCCCGTAAAACTTCAGCGCAGTCTGCCCCAGCCACAGCAGCGGCGGGCCTTGCAACAGGCACAACGCGGTGGCGTGCGGCATGTGCGTGTGGAAGGCGACTTTTACCCGTGGCAGTTGTTTGTGCAGGCGCGCGTGGATGTAGAACGCCGTCGCTTCGGGCTCGCCTTCGCCATCGACCACGTTGCCAGCGAAGTCGCAGACCAGCAGATTCTGCGCGGTCACTTCCGAAAAAGCGTAGCCGTATGGATTGACCAGAAACAGATCATCATGCCCCGGCAGCATCGCCGAAAAGTGATTGCAGATGCCCTCCTCCAGACCATGCAATGCGGCCAGTTGAAAGCACGCAGCGAGTTCGTTGCGGGCGGTGATGATCGCCTCGGTGTCCAGGTGCAGCGTTGCGCTTGGTCTGGCTTTGCCAGTGCCGCTCAAGATATGAGCCATGGCAATCCTCCTTAGGTCCAGCCGAGGGATTTGAACAGCGGCAGCACTTGATCGAGGCTGGACAGGATCGCGTCGGGGCGATAGTCGGGCAACAACTGGCGCCCGGTGCCGCGATCGATCCACACGCAACGAAAACCCATGTCCCGCGCCGCCGTGTGATCGAGCATGGGGCTGGCGCAGATGTGCACCACTTCATCCCGGGTCACGCCCAATTGCTCATGAGCGTAGTCGAACAGGCGCGGCGCCGGTTTGTAGGCACCGGCCTGTTGCGCGGTGATCACCCGGTCGATATGGCCGCCGAGTTGCGCGACGTTACCGGCGATGATGTCGTCGTCGGTGTTGGAGACGATGCACAGCTTGAAGCCCAAGGCTTTGAGCTGCGCGAGGGTGTCGACCACTTCGGCAAATGGCGGCATGTTCGGGATGGCCGCCGCCAGACGCTGACTGTCCTCGGACTGGCTCGGCAAGCCCAGTTCTGCCAGCGCCAGTTGCAGGCCGAGGGTGCTGAGTTCGCGAAAGGAACGGTGCGGCGGCGTTTGTTCCAGACGATGCTCGTGACGGTCGTAGACTTCGATCAACTTAGTGGCGTCGACGGCGTGCACGCCCTTGTCGCTGAGCATTTTTTCGACCACGGCTTTCAGGCCTTCATCCCACTGAATCAGCGTGCCGTAGCAATCGAAGGTCAGCCAGTGCGGGCGCGGCGTGTTGTTCAAGGTCATTGGTCGATTCCTCCAGAGTGAGGACTTCAGCTTATGAGCGCGCGGTGATAGTGTGAAATTAAATAAACACGCCATCGTCATTCGCAAATCCACTATCAGGAACGCCGCCATGCTGGATCTGGAATTGCTGAAAACCTTTGTCTGCGTGGTCGATGAAGGCAGCTTCACCCGTGCTGCCGAACGTGTGCATCGCACCCAATCGACGGTCAGCCAGCAGGTGCGCAAACTCGAAGATCTGGTCGGCCACCCGCTACTCCTGCGCGACCGCACCGGAGTGAACGTCGCGGTCACCGAACACGGCGAACTGCTGATCCACTACGCGCGCCGATTGCTGGCGCTGTCCGCCGAAGCCACGCAAGCGCTGGCCAGCGACGTCGACCTGGAAGTGCTGCGCATCGGCATGCCGGAAGACTTCGACGCCCGGCGCATGGCACTGATCCTCGCCGGCTTCACCCGCAACCATCCGCAGGCGCGCCTGGAAACCATCAGTGGCATGAGCCTCGACCTGCGCCAACGCCTCGACGCCGGCGACATCGACATTGCCCTGATCAAACGCGAACCCGACAGCGGCCCGGCATGGGCTACCTGGCCGGAACGACTGGTATGGGTCAAAGGCACCGAATTCGACACCTCCAGCTGTGTGCTGCCGCTGGCACTGTTTCCGCAGGGCTGCCTGTACCGACAGCGGGCTATTCGCCTGCTCGATGTGGCGCAGCGACCATGGCGAGTGGCGTTCGGCAGCCACAGCCTGACCGGAATTCAAGCGGCGGTGGCGTCTGGGTTAGGGATTTCGGTGTTACCGGTTTCGGCGGTATTGCCAGAGCACGAGGTGTGTAGGGATCTGCCGGAGTTGGCGCCGACGGAACTGGCGCTGGTCAGCCGCGAGGGAGTGCTGAGCGGGTTGCAGCGGGGGCTGGTGGAGTTTTTGCGTGGAGAATTGGGGGTGGATGCGGGGGGATTTGCCTGACCCCCCGGGGATCCTTATTCGGGTTTGTTGATTTCCCGGAGCAGGTCGGCGGTGGGGATGTTCATGGTGTTTGAGTAGTAGGTTTTGTAGCCGTAGGCGGTGATGACGACTTTGCAGGGTATGCTTTTTTTGCGGGATAGCAGATCGTTGAGTTCCGGTACTGAAAGATTGTCCTTGGGCGATGGGCGACAAGAACATCGCTGAAGCATTAGCGTGGATCGTATTCATATTCACATTTCCAAATCCTCAGGCCAAAAAAACAGGCGCTCACGGGAGCGCCTGTTTTTCCTGGCTCATTACGGATGGCTTACCGTACCGGCGGCACCCGAATATCCCCCGCCCGGCACTGAGTCTTCACCCCTTTGCCACACGCGCCGAACTGCAGATCCTTGTCCATGCACACTCGCACTTCCGACAGCTGCGGGCCGCTGCAAATCACCGCAATTCCATCCTCGGGAATACCCGGATTGGCCTTGCGAAACAGATCGACAATCTCTTGCGCTTCGAAGTAGTACGACGTCGAGCCGAACGGCTGTAACGCCTGCGGAATCTTCACCGCGCCGAGGGCCTGATCGGACTTGTCCAGATAGCCCACCGCGCCCAGACCGCTGCAGGTACCGTGCTTGGACCATTCGTGATCAAGGAGTTTTTTCGTCGGGTACATCGTCAGGCCCTTGCTGGTTTCTGCCGCCGACAGCCTGGTCAGCGGCGGACAGGATTGCGGCCAGCCGCCCTTGGCGTATTGCGGCCACAAACCGTGCAGGACAAAACCGTAACCCTTGCCGGTGCACTGCGCATCGTCCTTGTGCGTCAGACAAAAGGTCGGCGACCAGGACAGCGCCAGCAGGTAGTAGTCGAACACCCCCGCCACCGATTCGGCCTGCGCTTTCATCGATGCCGGCTGACGCGCGGCACTCGTGCCGATGCTACCGGCCGTCAGCGCGATCAGCGCCAGAATTGTAAACAGCTTTTTCATTAACCCGTTCCTTGGGACGCCTGCGTCCGTGGTTTTCGTTGTTGGCCAGACCTGGCCAGTGCTGATTTCGACACGCTTGTATTGCAAGCGCATGACGCAAGGCAAGGCCCTGCGCCGTGCAAAGGTCTACGCTGAACAGGCAGACATCCAACAAGGGAACCGACATGAGTAAAGCAGACGAACTCGCCGCCAGACTCAAGCAGACACGGCACACCCAGGCTGATGCGGCGCTGGAAATCGATTGCTGGCCTGCTCAGGTGTACGACTTGTACCACCGCATTGAGGGCTGGCTGCAACCAGTCACCGAAGTAGGACTGAAGATTCGGCGAAATCCTACGCACGTTTGCGAAAGTTCGCCGGATGGTGAAAGCCACGACTACGCCATAGACCAGTTGGTGATCGAAGCCAACCATCACAGTTTGATGTTCGATCCGATTGCGCGGTTTACCGAGGACGGTTGCGGACGTGTCGAGATCAAGGTACCGGGGCGCGATCAGTCGCTGCTGCGCACGGTTGACGAGCATGGCGAGAGTCACTGGTGGTTGCAGACTATCGAGACCGGCCAGGAGCTGGATGCGATTGCGCTGACGGAAAACAATCTGCTGCAAGTGGTGCAGCAAGGGCTGGGGCTGTAACCCGTCCGACTCAACTGACAAAACTGTAATGTTTGCCTCAGCCAACTGAAAGCTGGGGCTGGCTAGTCTCTCTGTCATGAGTCAGACGGGGATTTCCAGCGCATGCCTTCCATTCTCACAAGACGCACTTTTGTCAAAGGCCTGGCCGCCGGTAGCCTGCTCGGTGGCCTCGGGCTCTGGCGTACACCGGTCTGGGCGCTGAACGGCGCCGCGCCCGTCAACGAACTGAGCGG
This sequence comes from Pseudomonas sp. ef1, assembly GCF_007293365.2. Classification (NCBI taxonomy): domain Bacteria; kingdom Pseudomonadati; phylum Pseudomonadota; class Gammaproteobacteria; order Pseudomonadales; family Pseudomonadaceae; genus Pseudomonas; species Pseudomonas sp. ef1. The sequence continues at coordinate 4,985,879 of NZ_CM129815.1, forward strand.
CAACGAATTCGAGTTGTTCATCGGCGAAACTCCGGTCAATTTCACGGGTTCCGCACGCACAGCGATGACCATCAACGGCAGCCTGCCCGGCCCGCTGTTGCGCTGGCGCGAAGGCGATACCGTGACGCTGCGCGTGCGTAACCGGCTCGCGGCCGACACCTCGATTCACTGGCACGGCATTCTGCTGCCGGCGAACATGGACGGCGTGCCGGGTCTGAGTTTCCACGGCATCGAACCGGGCGGCATGTACGTCTACCAATTCAAAGTTCGGCAACACGGCACCTACTGGTATCACAGCCATTCCGGGTTACAGGAGCAGGCCGGCGTCTACGGGCCGCTGGTCATTGAGGCCAAGGAGCCAGAGCCTTTCCAGTACGATCGCGACTACGTGGTGATGCTCAGCGACTGGACTGACGAAGACCCTGCCAGCCTGATGAAGACCCTGAAAAAGCAGTCCGACTACTACAACTTTCACAAACGCACCGTTGGCGACTTTATCAACGACGTCAGTGAAAAAGGCTGGGGCGCCACGGTTGCCGATCGCAAGATGTGGGCGCAAATGAACATGAACCCTACCGACATCGCCGACGTCAGTGGCGCCACGTATACCTTTTTGATCAACGGCCAGGCACCCGATGACAACTTCACCTGGCTGTTCCGTCCCGGCGAAAAACTGCGTCTGCGCCTGATCAATGGCTCGGCCATGACGTATTTCGATGTGCGCATTCCGGGATTGAAAATGACGGTGGTGGCTGCCGATGGCCTGCACGTCAAACCGGTCAGCGTCGATGAACTGCGCATTGCCGTGGCCGAGACCTATGACGTGATCGTCGAACCTGACGCCGAGGCCTATACCCTTTTCGCCCAGGCAATGGATCGCAGCGGTTACGCCCGTGGCACTCTTGCCACACGCGCCGGCATGTCGGCAGCAGTGCCGGCGCTGGATCCGCGTCCGTTGGTGAGCATGGACGACATGGGCATGGGCGGCATGGATCACGGCAGCATGGACATGAGCGCCATGGATCACTCCACCATAGGCCCGATGCAAGCCCATCCCGACAGTGAAAACAACAATCCGCTGGTGGACATGCAGGCCATGATCACCGCGCCAAAGCTCGACGATCCGGGCCTTGGCCTGCGCAACAACGGCCGCCGTGTGCTGACCTACGCCGACCTGCGCAGCACCTTCGAAGACCCGGACGGCCGCGATCCGAGCCGCACGATAGAGCTGCACCTGACCGGCCACATGGAGAAATTCGCCTGGTCGTTCAACGGCATCAAATTCTCCGATGCCGAGCCTTTACGGCTGAAATACGGCGAGCGCATCCGCTTGGTGCTGGTCAACGACACCATGATGACCCACCCGATTCACCTTCACGGGATGTGGAGCGATCTGGAAGACGAAGACGGCAACTTTCAGGTGCGCAAACACACCATCGACATGCCGCCCGGCAGCCGCCGCAACTATCGCGTCACCGCCGACGCCCTCGGCCGCTGGGCCTATCACTGTCATCTGCTTTATCACATGGAAACGGGCATGTTCCGCGAAGTGCGGGTGGAAGAATGAAGAGGCCGATCATGACTCGACTCAGCGTGTTTCCGCTGCTGCTCGCCGGCACCTCAGCCATGGCCGCCGACGACATGCACGGTATGGATCACAGCCAGATGCCCGGGATGGATCATTCGGCAATGCAAAGCGTGGACGACGGCATGATGCAGCCCGCCGCGCCGAGCGAAAGCCGCACGCCGATTCCGCCCGTGACCGACGCCGACCGCGCTGCGGTGTTCACCAGCCCCGGCGGTCATCAGGTGCATGACAGCGTTATAAACAGTTACTTTCTTGCCGACAAACTCGAATGGCAGAACGCCGATGACGGCAGCGCTTTGGCCTGGGATCTGTCCGGCTGGATCGGCGGGGATACCGATCGGCTGTGGCTGCGCTCTGAAGGCGAGCGCAACAACGGCAAGACTGAAGACGCGGAAATTCAAGCGCTATGGGGCCACGCGATTTCACCATGGTGGGACGTGGTCAGCGGCGTGCGTCAGGACTTCAAACCCGGCGCACCGCAAACCTGGGCCGCGTTCGGCGTGCAAGGCATGGCGCTGTACAACTTCGAGGCCGAAGCCACGGCTTTCCTCGGCGAGGGCGGCCAGAGCTCGGTACGGCTGGAAGGCGACTACGACATCCTGCTGACCAATCGACTGATCCTGCAGCCGACCGCTGAACTGAATATCTACGGTAAGAACGATCCGCAGCGAGGCATCGGCTCAGGGTTGTCCAATACCGAGGCGGGCCTGCGGTTGCGTTATGAAATCCGCCGCGAATTCGCGCCTTATATCGGCGTGACGTGGAATCGCACTTACGGCAACACCGCCGACTACGCCCGCGAAGAAGACGAGGATCGCAGTGAGGCGCGCCTGGTCCTCGGGGTCAGGCTGTGGTTCTGAATTCTTCTAAAAAAACAAATCGGAGACCTTGCATGCGCACATTAACCCTGCCCCTGATATTCGCCAGCGGATTGCTCCTGAGCGCCCTCGCCCAGGCCCATCCGAAACTGCTTTCGTCAACGCCGGCCGAAGGCGCGGAAGGTCCCGCGCCGAACAGGATCGAGCTGCACTTTTCCGAGAACCTGGTCACGCAATTCTCCGGGGCCAAACTGGTAATGACCGAAATGGGTGGCATGGCTCACTCGCCGATGCCGATGAAAGCCAAAGTCAGCGCCAGCAGCGATCCGAAAACCATGCTGATCACCCCGCTCGCCCCGCTGCCTGCCGGCACCTATCAGGTGCAGTGGCGCGCGGTGTCCGCCGACACGCACCCGATCACCGGTAACGTCACGTTCAAAGTGAAGTGAACAATGGCGGACCTGCTCAACATCATCCTGCGGTTCGCCTTGTATATCGATTTGCTGCTGTTGTTCGGGCTGGCATTGTTTGGCTTGTACAGCTTCAACACGTTGCTGCAGTTCCGTCGGTTATTGCGTGGCATGGCAGTCACAGGGGCATTGCTGTCAGTGGCCGGGCTGGTGCTGATGACCCGCGCCATGAGTGGCGAAACACAGCTCGCGGCGTTGTGGCCGCACCTGCAGATGATGGTGTTGGAAACGGACGTCGGCCTAGCGTGGGCACTGCGGATGACAGCGCTGGCCATCGTGGTGATCCGACCGGGTCTGTGGCCAGCGTCGTTGGCAGGCGCCATTGCCCTCGCTTCGCTGGCGTGGAGCGGGCATGGCGCGATGGACGAAGGATGGCTGCGGTTCTGGCACTTTCTCAGCGACATCTTGCACTTGCTTGCGGCGGGAGCGTGGTTGGGTGCCTTGCTGGCGCTGGTGTTGATGGCGAGCGGGCGGATCGGTGACACACGCCTTCGCCTGCTCGCCGATGCAGTGAAACGCTTCGAATGGGTGGGCGCTGTGATCGTGCTGACGGTGTTGGTCACCGGCGTGATGAATTATCTTTTCATCGTCGGCCCAAGGCTCGACGGAGTGCTGTTCGGCACTTACGGGCTGCTGCTGGCGATCAAGGTGCTGGCGTTTGCCGTGATGCTGGTGCTGGCTGCGTTGAACCGCTTTCATCTTGGACCGTCACTGCAACGATCGCTGCGCGACGGCCAGCACCTCATCGCCGCGAACGCGCTGCGGCGCAGTGTCGTAATGGAGTTGGCCCTTGCCCTGTTGATCGTGGCGCTGGTGGCGTGGCTCGGCACATTGAGTCCGGACCCGGGATGACACCCGTGGAAGGCTTTCACTACACTGGGTCACCTTCCCTTTCAGAAGCCCGATCTCAATGACAACACTAAAAAGCACGATGATCCTCGGCGGCCTGCTGACCCTGGCGACTGGCGCTCACGCCGCTCCAGGCACTTCCCACCTCGACAGCATTCAGCAACAAGGCCAGTTGCGTGTCTGCACCACCGGCGACTACAAGCCCTACACCTTCAAGCGCAGCGACGGCGACTTCGAAGGCATCGACATCAGCATGGCCCGCTCCCTGGCCGACAGCCTCGGCGTCAAGGTGCAATGGGTGCAGACCACCTGGAAAACCCTGATGCCCGACATGCAGGCCGGCAAATGCGACATTGGCATGGGCGGCATCTCGGTCACCCTCGAACGGCAGAAAAAAGCCTTCTTCAGCAACACCCTCGACACCGACGGCAAAATCCCGCTGGTGCGCTGCGCCGACCAGTCCAAATACCAGACCATCGACCAGATCAACCAGCCCAACGTGCGCCTGGTGGAACCTGCCGGCGGCACCAACGAAGCTTTCGTTCACGCCTTCCTGCCCAGAGCGCAACTGGCCCTGCACGACAACGTGACGATCTTCCAGCAACTGCTCGATAACAAAGCCGACGTGATGATCACCGACGCCTCGGAAGCGCTGTATCAGCAGAAACTCAAACCCGGTTTGTGCGCGGTGAATCCGCATCAATACATGCAATACGGCGAGAAGGCTTATCTGCTGCCGCGCGATGACATCAGTTGGAAACTGTATGTCGATCAGTGGCTGCATTTGAGCAAGGTCACTGGCACGTATCAGCAGACGTTGAGTGAGTGGATTGCGGTGCCACAGTAAGCCACGGAACCCGGCCGACGCGCGCATTGAGGGAACGGTTCGCTCAACGCACGCGGTCGGCACGCGCTGGAGAAAAGTGGCAGCCGTGATTCCAAAAAGCAGACAAGGCCTACACTGAAATCACAGCGACACTTGCGCATCTGCCGCGATGCATACCGCACATCCACCGCTACTGCGCTTGAGGCGTCCCATGAATGTCGACTGGCTCAATTTCACGCCTTGGTCTTCCCTCGCCGGCGGCGCGCTGATCGGTCTGGCCGCGAGTCTGTTCGTGGTCGGCAATGGGCGTATTGCCGGCATCAGCGGCCTGATCGGCAGCCTGCTGCAGCGCAACCGTGAAGGCGCCAGCGAGAAGGCGCTGTTCATCCTTGGCCTGTTGGCGGCGCCACTGCTGTGGGGATTGTTCAAAGCGTTACCGCCGATCGAGTTCCAGAGCGGCTGGTCAGGGCTGATTCTCGCAGGGTTACTCGTAGGGCTTGGCACACGCTACGGCTCAGGTTGCACCAGCGGCCATGGCGTTTGCGGCATATCGCGCCTTTCGCCACGTTCGATGCTCGCCACTGCCTGCTTTATGCTCAGCGGGTTCTGCACCGTATTTGTCCTGCGCCATCTGACGGGAGTCTGAACGTGCTCAAACTCAATGCATTCCTGGCCGGCCTGCTGTTCGGCGTCGGATTACTTCTGGCGGGCATGGCCAATCCGACGAAAGTCCTGGCGTTCCTCGACGTGGCCGGGGCCTGGGATCCCTCGCTGGCATTGGTCATGGTGGGCGCCATTGCCATCGCTATCGGCCCGCTGACCTGGGCACGCCAGCAACGCAAATCGGTACTGGGCAACCCCATGCAACTACCCGCCCGAAAAGAGCTGGACCGACGTCTGGTTGGTGGCAGCCTGCTGTTCGGGGTCGGTTGGGGGATAGCCGGCATCTGCCCCGGCCCGGCAGTGACCATCCTGTTGACGGGCCACTGGCAGGCAACCGTTTTCGTATTGGCGATGATCGCAGGCATGGGGCTATTTACGCTGCTGGAAACCCGACGCAACCCGTGACCGCAGAACAACCGGCATTCAGGCGCAGGGCACCCACGGCAGCCAGTGTTGGTGGTGATCAATGTTTTGCACAAGAGCGCGGATTGGATGATCTCCCCTGCCACGCACTCGTCGAGATCTGCGCCAATGATTTGAAGGCGGGCCTGGCGAACCAGTAGCCCTGCATCAGATAAATGCCGCAATCGGCGAGAAAGTCTCTTTCCTCGGCATCTTCTATGCCCTCGGCGATCACTTCCACGCCCAACTCTCTACACATGTTCACCACGTTGCGCACGATGGTCTGGCGTACGCGGTCACGGTGAATATTGCGGATCAGCGCCATATCCAGCTTGATCAGGTCCGGTTGAAAATCCGCCAACAAGTTAAGGCCGGAATAGCCTGCGCCAAAGTCGTCGATGGCCGTCTTGAAACCAAACTCACGATACTCACGCAAGATATTCATCAAGTGTTTGTTGCTTTCGACGTGCTCGCCTTCCACAGCCTCGAAGATCAGCCGCTCCAGCGGAAAGCCGTATGTGCGCGCCGCTTCCAATGTGCTGCGGATACACATTTCCGGACGGTAAACGGCGTTCGGCAGAAAGTTGATCGACAGGTACTGCGTCATGCCCAAGTCAGCCGCCGTGGAAATCGCCCGCACACGACACAGTTGATCGAATCGATAACGGTTCTGATCGTCCACCTGCTCCAGGACAGACAAGGCGCCTTCACCGTTTACGCCGCGAACCAACGCTTCATGGGCAAACGTGGTTTGATCGCGCAGATCCACAATGGGCTGGAAAGCGAAGGCGAAATCCATCTCTGGCACACCTTTGTTCCTACAGCCCTGGCAGCCACCGGGAGACGCGAATGATTTTGGAAAGTCGGTCATGAACCACCTGATGACGGCGTGCAACCTTCCATGGCGATAAATAAAACAGCTGCTGGCCTTAGTTATCTGCAAACAAGGCAATAACTGTAGCCCTGCGGCGCCTGAGTAGTTGAAGGCACCGCGTGCGCCAAGTTGAAAAGATCAGGTGCGGAAATGCGCGGTCATTCGCTGCAGGTCCTGCCCCAGTGACGCCAACTCAATGGTCGCCGCCGCACTTTCTTCGCTGGCGACAGCCGACTGGTCAGCCACATCACGCACACTGACAATGCTGCGGTTGATTTCGTCGGCCACGGCACTTTGCTGCTCGGCGGCGGCCGAGATCTGCAGACTCATCTCCTGGATCGTACCGATGGACTGATTGATCTCGGTAATCGCCAATTCGGCCTTCTGCGCCAGTACCACCGTATCGAGGGTGCGTTCGCGGCTTGAGGTCATCAGCGTCGCGGCCGCTTGCGTGCCTTGTTGCAGGGTGACGATCAGCGCTTCGATTTCCTTGGTCGAGTCCTGCGTGCGCTGCGCCAGCGAGCGCACTTCGTCTGCCACCACAGCAAAACCACGACCCTGCTCACCCGCCCGCGCGGCTTCGATAGCGGCGTTCAACGCGAGCAGATTGGTCTGCTCGGCGACGGCTTTGATCACATCGATGACTTTGCCGATCTGCTCGCTGTCCTGAGTCAGCACGTTCATCGCACCGCCCAACTCTTCAATGGCCATGGCAAGTTCGCTGATCTGCACCGTCGCCTGCTTGACCACCGTGCTGCCATGGCGCGCCTGCTGATCGGCGAGGGTCGCGGCAGCAGAGGCATCGGTGGTGTTACGCGCAACTTCCTGCACCGTCGAAGCCATTTCATGCATCGCCGTGGCGACCTGATCGACCTCGCTCTTTTGCTGACGCACACCCGCGCTGGTCTGCTCGCTCATGGCCGAGAGCTTTTCCGCAGAGGTGGAAATCTGCGTGACGCCATTGCCGATACCTTGCACCAGCGTGTTCAGGTTCTGCGCCATCTCCTGCATCGCATTTTGCAGATCGCCCAACTCATCTTTGCGCGCAGACCTGGCCTGTACCGTCAGGTCGCCTTTGGCAATACGTCGTGCCAGATCAACCGTCAGCGCTAGCGGCGCAGTGATCTGACGCGAGATGACCACCGAAGCCAACAGCCCGATCACCAGCGCCAACGCAGTCAATACCGCCATCTGAATAAAAGCCGAATGCTGATCCTCATGCGCAAGGCGCTGCTGGGTGTCCATCAGGCCACTCATGATCTTGTCCATCGCCTTGCTTTCCTGGTCGACCTGCTCGCGCATGTTCTGCTTCTGCTCAAACAGCCCGGCCACTTCCACCAGTACTTCGCGATAACGCCGCATGCCGGCGTGGGCTTCTTCCAGTTGGCTCGACAGCGCCGTCGGCAGGCTGGTGCGCGCCTTGCTGATATCACTCAAGAAGGTATCGATGGTTTCCATCAGCAGTTTTTTGTTCACCTCGTTGGGCACCGCAATATAACGACGCAACATCAGGCGAAACGTGGTCATGCCATTGCGCAAGTCGGCTACCGTGCGCAGCTCCCGAACGCGTTCACCATCGGCAGACGCCAAGGCACTGGTCGTGGTGCTTTCAAGCATGCCGGCAAAAGTTTGCGCGTACTTGTCCGACAGCGCCGTCAGCGGTTTCAGCGCATCGGTGGTCGACTGATCGGCAGCGATCAGCCGTTTGACCTTCTGGTCGTAGGCAACAATCGTGGTTTGCAAAGCCTTCAGGGCTTGCTGGTTTTCAGCACGGGTCAAGGTGTCCAGCGCCTTGCCCACAAGGCCCTGCAAGACATTCAACTGCGCGTTATAGGACTCGGCGAAGGCTGCCTCAGCGGCGGCTTCGTACTGTTTCTCGGACAGACGCATATTTTGCGTAGCGTCATTCAACGTGCCGATCAGACGCGTCGTACTCAAGCGATCAACCAGCACGCTGTTGCTGTTATAGCCAATGAAGGCAACCGCCAAAACGGCCAGCAGAAGAATGCCGAAGCCGGTTCCCAGCTTGCGGGAAACTTTGATGTCACCGAGGAAATTCGATGCTACTGCCATATTCAGCCTCAAACGTCCTGACGCGAAACGCCAGGCACAAAAATTGATCTCCGGTAACCACAGTCACCGTCCAGACATTCGGGGGGTCGTCATCCAGGGCGTAATACGGGACGCTCCAGCTGTCCCGGAAATGCAAATGCCGATGCTGTTGAAGCGTCGAAAAGAGACCCGACGCGAGCACCGGCAGACAAACCCTTCACGTCGCAAACAGAGCGTCTGCACGCTGGATTTATCGTTTCAGCAAAGGTGTCTGGAGGGATGCTATTAATTTTGCGAAAACTTGTACAACTTTATATTTTTGTATAAACGTTGAACTTTTTGAGTGGCGTGATGACGCATTGCCATCATTATTTGTGGCACATCGCTACTGCCGTGAAACGGGGGCTGAAAATGTCAATGCAGAACCCCGCCCCTCTGCAGCAACGGCGTGCCGCATGCCACAGAGGGACACGGGTTTACGGCTTGATTTCAACCTTATCCAACGCCTGATTCACCGCCAACTCCGCCAACATCACCACCTGCGCAATGCCTAGCGCAGATTTGCGGCGCGAGTTATCCAGCGTCGCGGCAAAGTTGTTGAGCATTTCGGAGGCAGAACCCAGGGTTTCGCAGGCATTGGCCAACAGGGATTCCATGTCGTACTTCGGATTGGCGAGGTACATGCGTTCGGGCGCATCGGTGCTGGCCCTGATTAGGCTGGCGGGAAGGAGATAGTGATCAAGCGCGCGCTCGGCGGCTTCGTGGAGTTTTTTGGAATTGGCGGATTCGTAGGGGGATGCGGGGTCGGTTTCTGGCGGGTTGGGTGTTGGTTTGAACATGGTGTAACTCCTGACGGATAAACGAAAAGGAGCCATCACTCTCGCTACCAAACGAAGGGTGGAGGCCATACGCAGGTTGGTAGACCGGTCGTCAGGAACCCCGGCGCATCCGAAGACGCCCCGCGCATGACCACCATAAAACGAAGACGAAAAACGCCCTCGCAAGACAGTAGTCTTGTGCTTCTGACGGAGACGGGCTACCAAACCCGATCACTGTTTTCAGTGACCCGGAGACGATAGAACCCGCAGGCTAGACGCACAAGCCGGCGGATTCTGTCTTAGGTGTAGGGGGAGGCGCAAGACAAGGTAGGCTTCGGATGACTTTCACCAGTCAGATTTAAACAAGTGCCTGCGCAATCGTTTAAACGGATACTGAAGGACAGAAAACAGGCAGAAATACACTTCCTCCCATCAGGCCGAGCGCGTCGGAGCCCAGTTCAAACCACAAACAGCGCCTCGCAAGCCTTTGCCTGTTCGCAGACCTGATAAACTCTTGCGCCTTCGCCTTCTTGATCCAGATTCCTCACATGTCCCTACAACCCGTCACACTCTCCCGCCGCTTCTCCGTCGCCCCGATGATGGATTGGCACGGCTAATCCTTTAGGCCGCTAAACCTCTGGCCTCCAGCATCGTCAAGAAACACGCGTACCACTTTCGTACCACCCATTTTCTTTTTCTCTCCTGGCGGGACAAGCGACGATCCTCTTTCATCGTCGACACACACGCCAGTCGCTCCAATCCCAAGCACTTCCTACAAGCGTTTCCGCACGGGCAAAAGGACCTGCGCGAGAGTGTCCCTTTATCATCTGCGTGAGTGAGCCCAGCAGCCATCGGCTGCGCCACCTTAGTAGGAGATGCCGTTTTTCGGGAAACGCATCGGAAAAAGGTAATTTTGGTAAGCCGAACGGTCAATCTTGCTGAGAGCCTTGATTTTACTGGGCTGCAAAGGATCGGCATGAAGTAATTTTTGAGTAATGTAGAAGTAAGGTAATTACCTTTTAAGGAAGTAATATTTTTTTGTGCATCCCTTATAAATCAACCACTTACAACCACATTACCTTTTTCATTACTCAAAATTACTTTCCGAAGTAAGCCAGCAAAGCCAATGAATACAGGGCTTTCGCCGGTAACCTAATATTCGAATTACCACATTACTTTTTTCCGATGGCGCTCCTGAAAAAAGACGCGTCGAAAGGTTTTGCCTACCTGCCTTCCGCTTCCCCAGGTCCGCCCTGTCAGACACCCACCCTTCGCAGGGATCCGCAGGCTTTTTAACCCTGGACGCCACTACTACAGCGCCCGGCTGTGGGGGCGCTCGGCCAGGTGCAGGACTGCGGAAAAAAAGACCCATTTAGCCCGCAGGCGAGGTGGGGGGACGACGGCGCGCGCCAGCGTTCAATCGAGCTGGTGCGGCGCCATTTGCCGTTTGAGTTTGGAGGGGAGAGGAAAGAACTGAGAACGTGTCCTACACTGAAATTTTGCGCCACTATTCTGGCATCAAAGCTGACGACTAAAGGCGAATTTATGGAAGATGGCGGTTATTACGCACTCAAGGGCTTTGACTTTCAAATAGACAAAACCATCATTGAAATTTTTTCGGCAGCGGCGGACACCGACGAAATTTCTATAGAAAGAATCCAAGATCTAAACTCGGATGCTTTCGTCACCCAAGTCAAATATAAAGAAACGCAAACTTTTGCGTTTTCAAAAATTCGAGACCCTGTAGTTCAGTTAATTCAAGAATTCGAGTCCGATACAGCTGATAGAACCTACATACTTTATTGTTACTTCTCCGACCAAATGGAAAGCATTAAGACTTTTGATGCCACTGAAATCGACAACATCCTTGAAATCAAACTAAATAAAAACTGCTCGGACGCACATCGAAAAAAACATGAAATAATAAAGTCCATCCCTAGCTCATTAAAAAAATCCTTCGCAGCTAAATTCCAGCTTATATTCGCACCTAATCACAGTACCCAATTTGATCGAGCACTCAATATAATCGCAAGCCAAGCTTTCTGCGCCACTGATTCTGAAGCTTCATTCTATTACTGCTATTTAGCGGACCACTTACGCCGGCTTGTAATATCAAATCCAGATATTAATTCGAGAGTTTGTACCAGAAAAGGAATAATCTCCTCTCTCACAGATCGCAAGCATCAATTCTTCTATTCAACTCTGGCTTATATGAGCGGACGAGAATCGCTTATAAAAACATTAAAAAAAGTTTTCCCAAAACTGCAGCCACAGCAGAACAACTTATTATTCATAGGCATAAATCTAGCTAAACAGACTTCACAACTCACAAACCTGATCACCTCCATAATCGAACAGCAATTTAACAAGCCAACGTACGATGTCCACCCCATTACTTTCATCGTCGACCAACCGGACATTACTTCCTTAAAAAAAGGCATGCTACTTAAAAACATAACTTTTAACGATGGCTATGAATCAATCCAATTCAATAGTCAACAATTCAACAGAAGACACTTATCCTTACGAAAAACAACGGCTACAGGTAGAGCCCTTGAGACGTTAGGACAAATATCTTACAAAGCACGAATCATCACCCTGGCAAATTTTATAAAATCTAATTCAGATTACGATCGACCGGACAGAATTTACTATTTCGACGCGGATAAATTTAGCGATTACACCGACATTCCCTCGTTCCAAATTAACGAACTCCACTGCGATGAAATTTGGCAATTATTCAAGAGGTAAGTATGAATTCCGAAAACTTCAAAATTGTAAGCGTCTCTTCAAACGCGTTGATTATCGAGATTGTTGATCCTTCGAAATTTTCCGGGGAGTTCAGTATAGGAAGCTATGTCGGGGTACCGTGCAGAGAGTACGCGGGACAACATGTTGTCGGTGTCATAGACAATTACAAAGTTAAAGATAATTATGTAACCGATGCAAACTCCCCGGCCAAATCACCATCTTTTCTACTGGACGTGAAACTTATAGGTATGCTTCACGAGACGGACGAAGGCATGATATTCAAACGAGGTGGCCACGGAATCCCCCTGCCACCTAATAACAGCATACGGATATTAGAAGCAAAAGAGCTTGATGATATTTACTCCACAGACCTGACATTAAAAGACAAACTAATATTTTCATCACTTGTAAACAGCCATAACACGAGAGTGCCTATAAACGGCAATAAATTTTTTAACAAGCATTTTGCGATAGTTGGCTCAACAGGCTCGGGAAAATCGCATACAGTTGCAAAACTCCTCCAATCTGCAGCAGATTCAAAACACGGAAATTTCGAGGGACTAAACAATTCTCACATCGTCATATTTGACATACATGGAGAATATAAAAGCGCGTTCCCAAACTGTAATTACTTAAACTCAGAAAAATTAAAAATTCCTTACTGGCTATTTGACGGTGAGGAACTGAGCGAATTATTCATCGAAAGCTCAGAAAACAATTCATACAATCAAGTTTCTCAATTTAGATACGCTGTCATTGAAAACAAAAAACTTCATAACGAAGGGAAAAAAGTTTTCTTTGACTCACCACTTAAATTTGATATACACGAGGTAATGCGGTACATCAAAAACATGAATTCCGAACTCATCAACAAAAAAAGGGGCGCAAACCAGAAGACAAGGACAACAAATCATTTGAGTCGCGCATCCCCGAATACTTCCAAAATGAGTATGAATTCGACAAACTTAGCGCAGACTTTGTAAACGGTCCTTACACTGGTGATTTTGAACGATTTATAATGCGACTGGAGAACACAATCAGCAACTCAAGGTTGGACTTCCTATTCAAGAACGTTGACGAACTTACTATCGAGGGCGTGTTAGAACAATTTCTAGGTTATCAAAAAAATAATGAAGCGAACGTTACCGTCATTGACTTGAGCGGAATACCTTTTGAAGTACTAAGCATAACTGTATCTTTAATATCCAGGATTTTGTTCGAGTTCGGATACTACTATAAAAGACTTTTATCACAACAGTCGGACTGCGAGACACCTATCCTTCTAGTTTATGAAGAAGCGCACAAATATGTTCCTCGCAGCGACTTAACACGTTATCGCGCATCCAAAAATGCGATTGAGAGGATCGCCAAAGAAGGTCGAAAATATGGCGTTACACTTGCCATAGTCAGTCAACGCCCATCTGAAGTCTCGGAAACCATTTTCTCTCAATGCAGTAACTTTGTTGCCATGCGCCTGACAAATCCAGACGACCAGAGTTATGTACGAAAACTACTACCAGACACCTCTGGGGATTTAATATCAAATCTACCCACCCTGCAGTCGGGCGAAGCACTTATAATTGGGGACTCAATAATAATTCCCTCCATGGTAAAAATCGACAAATGCATAGCAACACCGAACTCTGTAGATATTGCATTTTTTAGTAAATGGTCAGAAAACTGGAAGGATGTAGAGTTCGAAAGTGTCACAGGGCTTTGGAAGCCATCAGATATTTTGGAGTTAGACATTTAAAAAACGTCGAGCCGGTGTTGAAGCACCGGCTCGCGAATTGGCTTACTATGCGGAAGTTTCGCTCCCTGCGGGGATATAATATGGTTTGAACTTGACAACTTCTTCACCCAACCATTCATTCAACTGCGACATACGCGTCTGAATCGGTTCCAGCTCATTGGCCGCATAGATCTGCGCTGCCTCTCTGATCGACCCAAATCCACCTGCGTTTTGCGGCACAATCCCCATCAACTGCGGCGGAATACGCAGGCTTGCCAACACGTCATCCCGTGTCTGATTCTTGATCGAGTTGAATTCATCCTTCGCTGCCACCTCGCTCACCGGGATCAGTTGGATCCCGTCCTTCTTGCCGGTCGGCGAGTACACGAACAAATTCCGAAAATTCCCAGGCCCTTTCGACTCCTTCAACGCTTTCCGCAACGCATCAATATCAGCCTCCGTCTGCGCCGCATCGGTCATGTACAGGATGAACCCGGCATGGCTGCCGTTCTCATAATACTTGCGCCGAAACAACGTCGCAGACTCGTTCAACAGCGCCGACTGCAACGCGCTGATCCATTCCGGCAGCCCATAAATCTCCTGGTGCAGATCCGCCTCGCGCAGATGAAAAATGCTGTCCGGCTCAAACGCATGTTCATCCTTCCATCCACGCACCTGATAGAACTGCCCATCCGGCCCCGCACGCATGTACTTGGCCAACGGCGTCTCCAACTTACGAACCCCACCCAACCGCGACCACCGCCCCTCAAGGTAGCCATTGCCCAGGCACAGGAAATCCAAAGCAAACTGCTCAAACGAAGCACGTGACATCAGCGGATGACTGATAAACGTCTTGCTCAACAGGTTGCGCTTGAACATCAACCCCGAATGCAGATGAACACTCGCCCCCACCGATCGGGCGAGCCCATCCAGCGAAAGCGGCGGCTCATACCACCGCCCGTTGAACCAGCACTCCAGATAGTCGAAAACCTCACGACCACCCAGCACCGGCGTCGGCTCGCCGAAGGAAAACACCTGCGTCCCGGCGCCGGTGACGGGTGTGGTCGCTGGCAACGTCTGGTTGGCCATTTGTTCGGTCATCAGTAAATCTCCATACGCCCGGTGTTGGCAATGGTCTGCCCCTCAAGCGGTTGGTGACCTCAATCTAGTTCCCTCCCTAGAGACCCTTTCGCCACTTTCCGTTAACCTTTCAGCACCCAGGCCAGTCCTGGCGTAAGTCAATGGACGATGGAAACAAGGATGATATTGGATGATTTCCTCTGCACGATTAGGCGACAAACACGTCTGCCCATTACCAGGTCACGGCACTACCCCGATCGCCTCCGCCAGCGGTGACGTAAACATCAATTTCATGGGCTCTGCTCGAGTCGGTGATACGTGTGGTTGCGGAGCGGTGATTACAACAGGCTTCCCATCTATTCAGGTCAACGGTCGCCCAATGGCCCACTTGGGCAGTCCGACCAGTCACGGCGGCACAGTCATAACCGGATCAGGTGACGTCGGTGGCGGCTTCGTGATGGGGGACGCTGGCGGTGCAACGATCATCAATTTCATGGCGCTCGGAGCCTTCCGCCCCGACGGATCCCTGGACGATGAGAAGATGGCAACGTTGCTGGCCGACCCGAAACTCACTGAAAAAGCCAAAGCAGCAAATGCTCTGGTTGAGCCAAAGTCCGCCGCAAAGCAGCCTGATAAAAAAACCGAAAAGAAACCCGAGCCAAAAGCCGCACCCGCTGCCTGTACAGACCCGGACATGATGGAGCAACTGGCGACTTACATCGCGGCCGAGATGAACACCAACATAAATAGCCCAGCCGTTCGCCAGATGAAGGAACTGAACAGCTACGACGCTCATGCAAAAACCAAGGAATACATGGCACTGCCCTTTTACCTTCAGCTCGGTCCCAAGCCAGACTTCTATAGCTTGGCGCTGGGAATGAAGGCAAAGGCTCTGGCTATCTGGACTGAGCGGGTTGGCCAGAATCGCCCATGGGACCACAAACCGATCATCCGCAGGACTATCGGGAGCGTTTGGCACAAGCAGGGAGAGTACGATTACTTCTACGACATTTGGTCGAACATTCATTACGGCTATGTGGGCAGGGCTGGCGGCCTATCCGAAAGTGCATTACTGGATGGTGCAGGTGGCGAGCAGATCGTTTCTGACGCTTTACGAAAAGCCCAGGAGGTCGTAACGAAACCAAAAGAACAGTGGGAGCTACCCGGCCCAAACCGTTCAGGCAATGTCGACGGTTTGAGAGCGTGGGACGATGCGCCCGACCGAATATCCATCAGTATCGGCGTGAAGCTCTATCGCCAACATCCCAATGGGGGCATTACCGCCAAAATGATCATGGATCAGGTGCTTGCAGTGCCCCCTAAAGAATGGGGAAAAGGAATAAAACTACATGAATGCAAATAAAACCAGACGCCGGTATGGGCGCTGGATCCTTCTGGCGCTCATTGCTCTTCCAATCGTTGTTTGGTACTTCGGCTCCCCCGTCGTAGCGGTCAATTTTTCCCCGAACAGTGAGGAAGAATTTCACTACGTTTGGAATACCCAGGACAGGATTCATAGAGGCGATATCAAGCATGGTGGCGCAGCCGTCGAGTTCGGCTACCTATTTCCTGATGACGATTTTTTCATGATGTTTGATTGGTGGACTGATAAAGGTTTTCAGAGGTGCATCGACATCAGCCCCAAATGGGGCCGAACCATTGATATCTATCTGGATGCAACAGGCAGGATCGATATTGCTAAAACCGGCCCGGACGTTATTGCTCGATTGAAACAATGCACTGGTGAACCTGACCCTTTCCGACCATGAGTTAGCCGTGAGCTCTCATGGAACAGCAAGTAGGCCACATCGATCGTCATAGATGGGGCGGCAGCGCCCCAATCTACTCCGAGAATGCCATTCAGTCTTTCCAGCGCAACCAAGACTGGACGTAAGTGCAGCCATTGATGCACTCGAATCCTGCGTTATCGCCCGCTTGAGCGCCCGCTCATCCAGCTCTGATTCGCGCTCGTGTAGTTCGTTTCCGGGGCGCAAATCTCGCTCTCTTGGTAGACTTGCACTCCATTCCGCCTGATGTGGTGCTGCGCGGTGTAACGCACAGCTCACATTCGCCAGTTTTCGAGTCCCGACAACTGCCATAACCGAAAGTGGTACGCATTGAGTTCGAATGGGTACATCGTACCCATCAGATCCCGAAAACCCTTGAAAACGCCCAAAACCACGCCGAAAACACATTGAGTAAAATGGTCCAGAATCAGAGCTTTAGCCCAGTAAAACCAACGCCTGAGCCGTCTCGCCGCTTCAGTGTGGCCCCGATGATGGATTGGACGGACCGCCACTGCCGGTACTTCCTGCGCATCCTGTCCAAGCACGCCCTGCTCTACACCGAAATGGTCACCACCGGCGCGCTGCTCAACGGCGATCACGAACGTTTCCTGCGTCACAACGAAGCCGAGCACCCGCTGGCGTTGCAGCTCGGTGGTAGTGTTCCGCTCGATCTCGCCGCCTGCGCGCGCATGGCCCAGGAACATGGCTACGACGAGGTGAACCTCAACGTCGGCTGCCCAAGCGATCGTGTGCAGAACAACATGATCGGCGCGTGCCTGATGGGGCATCCGCAGTTGGTGGCGGATTGTGTGAAGGCGATGCGTGATGCGGTGTCGATTCCGGTGACGGTGAAGCACCGGATCGGCATCAACGGGCGCGACAGTTATGCCGAGCTGTGCGATTTCGTCGGGACTGTGCGGGATGCCGGGTGCACGAGTTTTACCGTGCATGCGCGGATTGCGATTCTGGAGGGGTTGTCGCCGAAGGAGAATCGCGACATTCCGCCGTTGCGCTATGACGTCGCGGCGCAGCTGAAGGCGGATTTTCCGGAGCTGGAGATTGTGCTGAACGGCGGGATCAAGACCATGGAGGCCTGCCATGAGCATCTGCAGACGTTCGATGGCGTGATGTTGGGGCGTGAGGCTTATCACAATCCGTATTTACTGGCGGAGGTCGATCAGCAACTGTTCGGCAGTACCGCGCCGGTGATCAGTCGGGCTGAGGCGCTGGCGCAATTGCGGCCTTATATCGCCGAGCATTTGCTGGCCGGTGGTGCGATGCATCACATCACTCGGCATGTGCTGGGCCTGGGCACAGGGTTCCCCGGGGCGCGTAAATTCCGTCAGTTGTTGTCGGTGGATATTCACAAGGCCAAGGATCCGTTGGCGTTGCTGGATCAGGCGGCGGAGTTGCTTGAAGGGCGTTGATTGAAGTTTTGAATGTGCGGGCAATGCATGAGCGTTGCCCGGTGTTTTGTTGTACTGACAGGATGTCTTTTGTTTATGCCCGCGTTTACTTTTTCTGCTTTCAAGCGTTTCACCCTCCTCGCCTTGTTCAGCTTCACTTCCAACGTTTATGCGCACTGCGATGGCTTTTGCATGGGCCGTACGGATACGCCGTGGGAGGTGACGCAGTTTTCCGGCTTCACTTTAGTGTCTCTAATCCTCGCACCTATATCGTCTAGCCAAGAAACGACCGACAGTCACAAGCGTGTTTACTCCGCCGAGGAGCAAGAAGACGCGCGACTCTATCTGGCCAGCGACGGCATGCTGCAAGCCGCATATTTCACCTCGGCCTTGCAGCGCTTTCGCCAGGAGTCGTCGGATTCGACGTTAAACGATCTCGCGGTGGCGGCGTTGATCAGCGCGCAGTGATCAGGCGGCCGCTGCGGCGGTCCAGTTGACCCAGCCAAACAGCCAGGTTGCCAGAATCAACAAACCAAAACCGATCCGATACCAGGCGAACGCGGCATAGCTGTGGTTGGCGATAAATTTGAGCAGGCCACGCACGGCGATCATGGCGAAGATGAAGGCGGTGACGAAACCGAGGGCGAAGACTGGCAGGTCGTTGGGTTGGAACAGGTCGCGGTATTTGTAGCCGGAGTACACGGCAGCGCCTACCATGGTCGGCATGGCGAGGAAGAAAGAGAACTCAGTGGCGGCTTTGCGTGAAAGGCCGAAGAGCAGGCCGCCGATAATGGTCGAGCCGGAGCGCGAGGTGCCGGGAATCATCGCCAGGCACTGTACGAAACCGACCTTCAACGCGTGAGACCAGCGCATGTCGTCGACATGTTGGACGCTGACTACATGGCTGCGCTGTTCGGCCCATAACATGACGATGCCGCCGACAACCAGGGCGACGGCAACGGTGATCGGGTTGAACAGGTATTCATGAATCGCGTCGGCGAATAACACGCCGAGGATAACGGCCGGGAAAAACGCGATCAGCAGATTAAGGGTGAAACGTTGCGCGTTGCGCTCGGTGGGCAGGCCTTTGACGATTTCGAAGATCTTCGGACGAAACTCCCAGACCACCGCCAGAATGGCCCCCAGTTGAATAATGATGTTGAACGCCATGGCGCGTTCGCCGCCAAACTCGAGCAGGTCGGCGACAATAATCTGGTGGCCGGTACTCGAAATGGGCAAAAACTCGGTCAGGCCTTCAACCGCGCCTAATATCAATACCTGGAAAAGGGTCCAGAAATCCATTAATCCTCCGTCAGAGCACTCAGGGTGAGCGACCAGTCAATAACACTCAGGGGTTGAGTATCTGAGTTACACAATTGGCGCATATGAAGATCCAAAGATCGCAGCCTTCGGCAGCTCCTACATTTGGAATGCATTTCCATGTAGGAGCTGCCGAAGGCTGCGATCTTTTGATTTCGAAGAATAGGTCTAACGGACTGCCACGCTCAAGTCATGTTAGTAATCGTCGGCCGACGAACTAAACTGAAAAAATTTACATCTATTACTACAAATATTTCAGTTCAGATATGAAGTGTGATCAACTTCACACATTGTTGGCATGGCCAATCAATGGCAAAAGGACATAGACAACGCCATCGTCACAAGCTCAAAATAGTGGCACCATTGCATATAGCCATCACTTATCCATTAGTTCACAAGCCCGAGAAAATCAACTAAAAGCCTGAAAAGCTTAGTTATTGTTAGAAAACTCGGGAGGCACGTCTAAAATCCGCGCAAATGTTACCAATTGTCAGTCACAGATGAGAACCGGTGCTTTAACATCCCGATGTCAGCACCTAATTCGAGTCAACGCATGATGCTCTCAGGGAACTTGGCGACTAGAAGTCCGCGCCCGACAAATGATGAATCCGGTGTTCTTGCTCTGGGTCGTACACTGGGTGTGGCTGATCATTTCAGATCGCTGATCGCAAAGCACGTGCAGCCCGATATGATCCTGGAAACAGGTGCTTTCACTAGTTCGTATAAGCAGCACGGTTACATCGGTTCCTACCGCGCCATCTTCGTCATCATCGATAATCCACAAGCCATCGAAGAAAATCTGGCCTTGGTGCAGAACCTGCGCGATGACAACTTGAAGCCACTTATTTGCGCAATTGTCACCGGCCGCGGTGCCGTCAACAAGATCAAATATTTCCTCGCCGGGGCGGATGCCTGTATCAAGCTCAACACATTGAGCGATGACAGCGAAGACTTGCTCGCGGAGTTCTTCAACAGCGAAGACTGGCAACGAGATATCAATCTCACGCTTGATCCGACGCGGATCTGCCTGATGGACAGTCGGCGCAAACTGGATATCTCTTTCGCCGAGATGAAGATCCTCGAGGCCTTTGCGCACACCGGCAATCACATTCTGAGTCATGATGAAATCGCCAGCATCATGGGCCTCAACAGCAATTTCTACGACCCTCGAGCACTGGAAAAATCAATCAGTCGCTTGCGTGGAAAAATCAAGGACATGTATGGTACAAACGCGATTCAGAGCATCCGCGGCTACGGCTATCGCCTGATGCGGGGCCTGATATCGACTGCCTGAGTCTCGGGCAGTCTTCCCTTTTGCATACGTACGAAGGATCGTCTGATGCAGCCATATCGTTTCAATTGCGCCTCATACTTATTAAAACTCAAGCACTTGAATGAGCACGGCATCACGCCACATAACAATAAAACTCCATAACATAGCAGCAGATCGAGTGGAATTTATCGATGGCCATTTTCGGCCAGAACCCTGCCTACGATTACTTCCGAGGAAGTCATTGCTCGCCTGCCGATTTATCTTTTAGCCAATTTTGGTGTGTATTTAGGAGAGAGACATGGAAACGAGTACAACCCTCCCCAGAAAATATTTTGTTGTTGTGACGCACAGCACAACGTCGCAACGTGAACTGGAAAGCATCTTGTCCAGTGAGCGTTTCAATTCGTTTGGCACGTCGCAGGCACAAATGTTTGTTGAAGGTGTTGCTTCGCCCTCTTCCGCCCCGATGGTCATGGAGTTCAGTTACCCAAGCCTCAGCCGAAAGAATGTTGCGCGCAGTATCGAACATGATACTCAACGCATACTGGCCACTCTTGAAAATGAATGGCGAGCCGCACAAACAGACAATCCGTTTCAAAGCTTCCCGACCCGCAGTGCAGAACGCGCTCATATCTCCAATGTCAGCGAGAGCACTGAGCCTTGCAGCGATACCTGGCATCTCGACGATGAACAAGGCGTGTTGCTCAAGGACAATGTTGCGATCAGCCTGACTGGCCTGGAAACCGCTCTGGTGAGGAAAATGCTGAGCCATGAAGAGCGCGTGGTCAGTCGTGATGACCTGATCATCAGTATTGGCCGGGAACCGGAACAATACCGTGGCCTGGAAATGTGCCTGAGCCGGTTGCAGGACAAGTTCAAGAGTGCGAGTAATGGCGAGCGATTGTTCCGTGCCGTAAGAAATCGCGGATATTGCCTGATCCAGGAAGTCGTAGCGTAATCACCGGCGCCACTAAAACCGAGACAAACAGATATAAAGTGCGACTACAACAACAAGAAGAGCACTCTGTCTGGTTTTCCCTCCCTGATTCAATAAAAGCTTCCCTGCCTCCACCCTGCAACAGTAACAAATACCCCCTCGCCTTTTCATCCCCCGCTCTACGACCTTTTCTAACAGCCATCTATTTAATTATTAAAAAGTTGGCACTGTGCCATCTTGTTAGAACTCGTCAGACACCATTCCCGGCAATAACTTAGTCTATTGGCTGACGACAGTTCGGCTCTCGATGTTGTTACCTCAAGACACTCGCTAAAACAAAAACAATAAGTCTGCATAACAACTCGGCTTTCAACTGTTGAAACCTGAATGGACGTCTTTTGGGGATATCGTATGGATCTTTCTCTCAGTATTAATCGAAGCACGGGCCTCAAGGGACTGACCTTTTGGGGCCAATGGGCGCTGGCACAGGCTTTCGTTGTGACGCTGCTGTTCATCCTCGCTGAACAGCACACCGGCACCGTCGCGTTCTACTACCGAATGTGCGCCACCCTCGCCGTCCTGGCTTCGGTGCCGGCTTACACATTCAGCGGCGTTTATCGCAAACGCGACAACTACCTGACCGGCCTTGGCCGCCTGTTCATGGGTTGGTCGATGACCATGGCCGCGCTGGCGTGCATCGCGTTTGTCTGCCAGGCCGATGAGCTGTTTTCCCGTCAGGTGATTCTGAGCTGGGCGGTGTATGGCTTCCTCGGTCAGGCGTTCCTCTACGCGCCGCTGCATGCGTTTTCCAAGTACTACCAGCGTTCGCGTAAAAGCGAACACCGGACGTTGATCGTCGGTACTGGCGAATTGGCGTTGGGCCTGGCGAAAAAGCTCAGCCAACTGGAAAACCTGCCGCTGATTGGCTTGGTCAGCAACGGTGACAAACCGGTCCTCGCTTCCGACGCACCGCGTGTCGTTGGCGCTCAGGACGAGTTGCTTGAGCTGATCGAGGCCCACGACATCCGTCGTTTGTACATCACCCTGCCGCTGTGCGAAGCCGCGAAGATCGAAGCGATGTATGTCGATTTGCTCGGGGCCAACGTCGATGTGGTGTGGGTGCCGGACTTGAACAGCCTGACCCTGCTCAACCACTCGGTGAAAGTCGTGGACGGCCTGCCGGCGATCTACTTGAACGAAAGTCCGCTGACCAGCCGCCCGACCGCTGCTCTGAGCAAGAGTCTGGTTGAGAAAACCGTGGCGTTCCTGGCGATCATTGCGCTCAGTCCGCTGCTGTTGATCATCGCTCTGGCGGTGAAAATCAACTCGCCCGGCCCGGTGTTTTTCAAGCAGGACCGCCATGGTTGGAACGGCAAGGTGATCAAGGTCTGGAAATTCCGTTCGATGCGTGTCCACGATGACCGCGAAGTGAAACAGGCCAGCCGCAATGACTCGCGCATTACCGCAGTAGGCCGTTTTATCCGCCGCACTTCGCTGGACGAGTTGCCGCAGTTGTTCAACGTGTTGCAGGGGCACATGGCGCTGGTGGGGCCACGGCCGCATGCGGTGGCGCACAACAATTACTACTCGGGCAAGATCCTCGCTTACATGGCGCGTCACCGAATCAAACCGGGCATCACTGGCCTGGCACAGATCAGCGGCTGCCGGGGTGAGACCGACACCATCGACAAGATGCAGAAGCGTGTCGAGATCGACCTGCAGTACATCAACAGCTGGTCGTTGTGGCTGGATCTGAAGATCCTCGTGAAGACGCCGTTTACATTGTTGTCGAAGGATATTTACTGAGGCTCAGCGCTGCAGATCACAAGGGGACGAAAGTCCCCTTTTTTGTGGGCGGGATTTTGGTAACCAGTATCGACTACCGGCACAAACCTTGTAGGAGTGAGCCTGCTCGCGATGGCGGTGGGTCAGTCAATGACGATGTCGGCTGACACGAAGCTATCGCGAGCAGGCTCGCTCCCACAGACCAGCGCCTACTCGGTAATCTTCTCGAAGTTGCGATAGAACATGTCCCCTTCCCGGCTATCCGTCATCGAGTGCAGTTGATAGCTGCGGCTCAGTCTGGCGCCGCCATCTCGGGTCAGTGGTGCCCAGACCAGGTTGGCGCGGCGCATGGTCGACATGCTCATCATCTCGTCGAACGGGATCGACAGGTACAGGCCCTTGTCGAAACTACCTTCGCCATATTCGGCGCTGCTGGCCGTGGTGATGGTCGCCCAGGCACCGACGCGCACGCCATTGAAGAACTCACGCGAGATGTCCACGGTCGTGCCCCAATCGCCGGCCAGATAGCGACCGACACTGACCGCCGCCAGCGTGTCGAACGGCAGGTCGGTATAGCCGGTGATATGCCCGGTCACTACCGAGTAATCGCGCAAGGCAAAGCCCTGATCGAAATCACGCTGGCGCACCCAGTTCAGGTCCGCGCCCAGCGACCAGCGCTCGCCGGTCGGGCGGAACAACACTTCCGCGCCGACGCCGGCAAACATCGACTCCAGATAGCCGCCGTACACCATGCCGTAGAGATCCTTGTCCAACTGCTCGGCATGGCTGAGCTGAAACAACGGCATGGTCGTGTTTGACGTGGTCAGGTACTGGCGCAAATCCGTGCGCACGCGGGGCAAACCGCTCGGTGCGTCGTAGACGAATTTGTCGAAGTTGTTAACCAGGTTGGCGCTGAGCAAACCGCTCCACCAGGTGTTGCGGTTGAAGCGATATTCCGCGTCCGCATCGGCACTGAATTGATAGAGCAAACCATCCGGGCCGCCGACGTTCTGCTTGAAGCCCAGACCCACGCCATAGCTGAAATGCTGCGGCGCTTCGGTGTAGAGGGTTGTCTCGTTGTGCGGCATCGCCGGGTTGATTTCGGTAGTGCGGTGCAGCGCCTCCAAGGGCTCCTCGTTGTTGATCACTTCACGGAAGGTCTGGCGTGGCAGGCTGGTTTCTTCCAACGGCAAGTCATAGCGCTTGTTGACCACGGTGAACCAGTCGATGTCGTCGTTGACACTGTTGTCGAGAATCCGGCTCGCGCGGCCAACGGCTTTGGACGAATGGAAATACCGCTGCTGCTCGCCGTAGACGATCAGTTCGGAATCGCGCTGGCTGATGCGCTCGACCTTGTACCCGGCATTCTGCTGCAAACGCCGCGACACATCGGCCCAGTTGACCTGTTCCATCGAGGTCGTCGGCGCCTTCGCCGGCAGCGGTTCGGGGGTCGGATCGTAAGTCTTGGCCGGCGCTTTGCGGCTGACGAAATTGGTGTGAAAGGTCACGCCGAACATCGCCGTATTGCCCCGTTCCCAGGCAGCGCTCAGATCGATCGAATCGGTCACCTTGAACACCGCGCCAAGGTTGATCGGCGAGTCCTGTTTGATCTCGTTCTCCTTCGGCTCGTTCTTGTAGTCGTTGCCTTCGAATTCCAGCTTCAGGCTCAGCCGATCCCACGGCGTCTGGTAGCTCACGCCACCGAACAGTGAAGGCTTGCCGCGAAAGTACGAGCCGGAGTTGACGTCGCCGGTGCCTTCCAGCGCCGGGCGCGTATCGAAGCGATTGCTGACGTAGCCCAGCGGGTTGTCGAAGTCGCCGCGATTACCGATGTAGCCCCAGGCGATGCCGGCGCTGAAGTCGAAATTGTCGAAGCGCTTGTTGGCGACGAAGAATTCGCTGGAGAACAAACCGGTACCACCGATATCTCGAAAGCCCAGCGCCACTTCCGGCGCCCAGTGGCTTTCCTGCCACAGGCGCACTTTGGCGTCGACCGCCTTGTCCTTGTAGCTTTGGCTGCCGCTGAGGGCCTCCGAGCCGTAGGGCCGGTTGGTGATCGCGGTGTAGCGAAACGAACCTTCGAGCCAGTCCAGCGGTTGCAACGACACGCTGTAGCGGCTGTACGGGTCGGTGCGGTTGGCATTGACGCTCAGCTCGCCGGCCGGGGCCATGCGCGCCGTCGGTGTCTGCAACAGACCGGCGCCACCGAAGTCATTCTGGGTGATGCGCGGCTCGGCGTGAGCCAGACCGCAGGGCAATAACAACACAGCTGCAAAACGTAACTTCAACGAACCACCTCGGCCAGTTGCGTGGCAATGAATTCGGCCAACTGCTGATTCAATTCAGGAAGAGGCGGATCTAGATCATCATTTTTTATCGGCACCAGAATCCTGCTGCCGGCTACCGGAAACTGCCCGGACTCGCGATTCCAGTGCGCGATGCCGACGCGCCGCGACACGCCGTTGGGCTGGATCAGCCACAGGTAATCGGCCTCGGCATCGTCGAGAATCGAGCAGCCTTCGAGATATTCGCGGGCCTCCTGCAATGGCTGATAGGGCAAGTGGCATGGCTCGGTGACCGCGCCCAACACCTGCACTTCATCAACCCGTTTCGGATAGATCAGCCGATCGCCGTCATCCAGGCGAATGTTGCGCGCGAAGCCGACTTCCACCGCCACCGGATCAAGGTCAGCGATCTGCCGTCCGGTCACTGGCATTTGCCGGACTTCTTCAGCAACGCGCTGTGCCAGTGCCGCGCGGCTTGGCCGATCAAACAGGGTCGCCATGCGCTGCAGCACCTCGAGATCGAACAGCACACCAACCTTGAGCCGTGCCTGTTCCTCGACCAGCGACTGGCGCAACAAGCCGCCCGCCAGCCAATAGCCTTCGGCATTGGGCACGGCTTCGCTGATCACATCGAACAGGCGTCCACCCGGCGGCAATGCAATCGGCCCGGGATTGGCGACGTCGCCGGACACGATGACGGCGGCCTGACTCGCCCCAGCGATCAGCAAAAGGCCCGCTGCCAAAATGCTAAAGCGCTTCACGGCAGATGCCTGCGGTCAGGCGTCAATTGCACCAGTTTCACGCGCAGTTGCGAGGTCAGTTGTTGCTCGCTTTGCAGAATGAAACCGTCGCGCGGGTCGACCCAGTAACGGTTGGTTGCGCTGAGGCCGATGGCTGGGGCGTCGATCTGTTCATCGATGCGCAGCACCGAGTAAGCCTTGTCGAGAATCTCCAGGGTCTCGGTGGAACGGCGCGAAAAGCGGCTGTTGACGATCACGCCGACTTCCTGGCCCTTGTACAGATCGATCCAGCGCCGTGTGGTGAAACCGTCGGCGACGTGATGCAGACCGTGCTTGAACGGCGAGTCATCGGCCAGCCGCGTGCCATCCAGATCACCTTGCAGGCCTAGGCCGATGCTGCGCACGGCGAGGCCATCGCGCAGCAGCAACACTTGCTTGCCGGACGCGACCCAGAATTGCAGGTCTTCGCGCTCGCGCACCAGCGCCAGCACGCCTGAGCCGGATGGCGTGGTCAGTTTCAGTTGCGGGTAGTTGACCCCGGCGACTTCGGCTGCTGTCACATCAACCTCGTCGGGGCCGACGACGGCGGCCTTGAGGTTGTTCAGCGACGCGCTCATCAGAGGATTGCAGCCGCACAGCAACGAGGCCGCCATCAGGCAGACGCCCACTTTCAATAGGTTCACAGTCGGGCGGCCTTATTTGCTGTTGTTGCTGTATTCGCTCCAGTTCTTCGCTGCCGAAGCCCCGGTGCCGACAATCGACGCCGACGGCACCAACTGGCTGATGAAACGGTTCCAGCGAGTGACGTTGGCCGGGCCGACGTAGACCACATCCTGTGGCCGCACCTGGAAGTGCGAAGCCAGTGCCATGGCGGTCGGTGATTCGGCTTCGAGCTGATAGATCTTCGCCGGCTCGACGTCGAGATTTTCCACACCGCGAATGACATAGACCGCGTTGCCGTTGGAGCTGGTCTGACTCAGGCCACCGACCGAACCGAGCACGTCGGACAGGTTCATGGTTGCGGTCTTGAAGCTCAGCGCGCGCGGCTGGTTGACCTCGCCCATGACGTAGATGCGCTTGTTGTCGTTGTACGGCAGATACAGCTGATCGCCGCCCTTGAGGTAGACGTTCTGCAGTTCGGAATCCTGCTGATTGAGCGTGTCGAGATTGAGTGGATAGACCCGCCCGTTGCGCGTCAGCAGCAGGCCCGACAAGTCGGCGTTATTGGTGTCGATGCCAGCGGAACCGAGGGCTTCGACCACGCTCAACGGATTGGTCGAAATCGCTTGCGGGCCGGCCTTCGTCACGGCGCCGGTGACCACGACTTTCTGACTGGCGAAGCGCAACACCGCGACGTCGACCTGCGGCTCGGCGATGAATGCCGACAGGCGTTGTTCGATGTCCGCACGCAGTTGCTGGATGGTCCGGCCGGCGGCCTGGACTTCCTTGATGAACGGGTAATACAGCGTGCCATCGGAGCGCACCAGTCGGCCGTTGGCATCGATCTGTTGTTGCGCGCCGGAGGGGGCGGTGAGCTCCGGGTGATCCCAGACGGTGATGTACAAGACGTCGTTGTTGCCGATGCGATATTCCGCCGGCGTTACCAGCAGCTCCGCCGGCAGCGACTCACGCTTCTGCGTGGCGCGGTTCATGGCGATCAGCTTCGGGGTGATCGGAATCAGCTCGACCCGACTGCTTTCGCTGGCACCCTGGCGGGTGATATCGCTGGTGCTCAGGTACTGGCCGGGGGAAAACATGCAACCTTGCAAAGCGAGACTTGCCAACATTAAAAGATAAACACTACGAGTCATAATGGCACTACGCTATTCAAGGGCGAATCCAAAAAACAAAGTCACCCGACTTGCGTCGGGCGACTCTGTACTGCACTAACAAATGTTCCTGTTAGTTATGCGTGCCGGTTGTACCGGTGGTACCCGTCGTACCGGTGGTACCGCCGTTGGCACTGCCACCGCTGTTGGACGCCGCTACAGCACTGGCAACCATTGCAGTACTGGCCGCGGGCGCTTGCGAAGCCGCCACACTGCCACCTACATTGGTTACCGCTGTCAACGGCGCTTCAGCGGCGGCAGCCCAGTTGCTCAACATCGTCAACAGGGCAACTGCCATCACTTTTTTCATAACAACTCCTTTCTAACATTCGAACTGTTAAAAAACAGATCTGTGTCAGAGCTGGTAGCTTTCAAGTCCGCAAAGAGCGCGAACAAGATCCGCTGTTCTTTCACAGTCCTGTGCAACTGCTAAAGTCGAACGGCAGGTTTATATCTACGGATTTGCAAATGGCATTGCCAGTGTAATTTCCCGACGTTATCTAACAACCTGACTGAAACTAACATCGGACTAAATGGCCATCATCGCGAATAACCATTGGGATGATTCGATTGCCAGCGCCAAGTGTCGGCAACCATGTCCTGCAAGTTGCGCGTGGCTTTCCAGCCGAGCTCTTTCGCCGCTTTCGAAGCATCGGCAAAACTCTCGGCAATATCACCGGCGCGACGCGGCATCATCCGGTACGGCACCGGCCGCCCGCAGGCCTGTTCGAAGGCATGCAGCACTTGCAGCACGCTGTAGCCATCGCCGGTGCCGAGGTTCCAGGTGTGAATGCCGGTGCGCTCGCTGATCGACTGCAACGCTTTCAAATGCCCGTCCGCCAGATCGACGACATGAATGTAATCGCGCACGCCGGTGCCATCGGCGGTCGGGTAATCGTTACCGAAGATCGACAGTTCGCGCAGACTGCCGACCGCGACCTGGCTGATATACGGCACCAGATTGTTCGGGATGCCGTTGGGGTCTTCGCCCATGTGCCCGCTGGCGTGGGCGCCGATCGGATTGAAATAGCGCAGCAGCGCGATGCTCCAGCGCGGCTCGGCGAGGCTCAGGTCGCGCAGCACGTTCTCGACGATCAGCTTGGACTGGCCGTAGGGATTGGTCGGATTGCCCGTCGGAAAATCCTCGCGAATCGGCATCTCTTCAGGCTCGCCGTACACCGTCGCCGAGGAACTGAACACCAGCCGGAACACCCCCGCCGCTGCCATCGCCTGACACAGGGTGATGCTGCCGCCGACGTTGGTTTCGTAGTATTCGAGCGGCTTGCGCACACTCTCGCCCACGGCTTTGAGCCCGGCGAAATGCAGCACGGCGTCGATCTGATGCTCGCGGAAAATCCGGTCGAGCAGCGGCCGATCGCAAACATCGCCGCGAATCATCCATGCACTTTTGCCGCAAATGGCTTCAACGGCGTGAAGTGCTGCGTCGCTGCTGTTACAAAGATTATCCAGAACGACAACTTCATAACCTGCTTCAAGCAATGCAAGTGTGGTATGCGAGCCGATATAGCCGGCACCACCCGTTACCAGAATCTTCATAGCGCGGTCCGTCATTGAATAAATACCCGGTAGCGTGTCAAGCCATGCCTGGTGGATATGCGGAGCAATTCACACAAACAAGGCGACAACAACCTCAAACAAATTTAGTTCAACCACTGGCAATAATTATTTTTGCCGGTCAAACTGTTTGACGGGTACTTATTAGCACTCCATGGATACTTATCACTATCGACAGATACCGACTAAAAATAACTTATAACCAAGTAGTCGACATCTCATAACATTAGCGCTTTTTAACAGCGCAACTAATTGCCAGCAACAACCTGACTCGGGTATTAAAGTAAGCCTTCAATAATCATTGAAACTTGCCGCCACTTTCTGGTGCGCAACCGTCGCCTGTGTTCCATGACTGTCCAGGATACTTTTATGATTCGTAAATGTTTGTTCCCCGCTGCCGGCTACGGCACGCGTTTCTTGCCGGCGACCAAAGCCATGCCGAAAGAGATGCTGCCGATCGTCAACAAGCCGTTGATCGAATATGCCGTTGAAGAAGCACGGGACGCCGGCCTGCAACACATGGCCATCGTCACCGGCCGGGGCAAACGCGCGCTGGAAGACCACTTCGACATCAGCTACGAACTCGAGCATCAAATCCGTGGCACCGAGAAAGAGAAATTCCTCGCTGGCACCCGCGAGCTGATCGACACCTGCACCTTCTCCTACACCCGTCAGGTGGAAATGAAAGGCCTTGGGCATGCGATCCTCAGCGGCCGCCCGTTGATTGGCGACGAGCCATTTGCCGTGGTGCTGGCCGACGACCTGTGCCTGAACCTGGAAGGCGACGGCGTGCTGTCGCAGATGATCCAGCTGTACAGGAAATTTCGCTGCTCGATCGTCGCCATTCAGGAAGTCCCGGCCGACCAGACTCACAAGTACGGGGTGATTGCCGGTGAGCTGATTTCCGAGGGCATCTACCGGGTCAACAACATGGTGGAAAAACCGGCGCCGCAGGACGCGCCGTCGAACCTGGCGATTATCGGGCGCTACATTCTCACCCCGGACATCTTCGACCTGATCGCCGACACCGAACCGGGCAAGGGCGGCGAAATCCAGATCACCGACGCACTGATGAAACAGGCGCAAAACGGCTGCGTGCTGGCCTACAAATTCAAAGGCCTGCGCTTCGATTGCGGCGATGCCGAGGGTTATCTGCAGGCGACCAATTTCTGCTACGACAACGTGTACCTCAAGGGCCGCTGAGACGGCTTTTCTCTCCCCACAGGCAGGCAACCATGAACATTGCACAACATTCGACAGAGATTGAACGTGAGGTGGGCAACCTCGGGGTGATGAGCTGGTTGTCGCGCCATCAACCGCTGCCCAGCGCCAACGAAACCTGGCTGGGCACGATTCTGCTGGTGGAGCGGATCGGTGTGTTTCCTGCGTCCGGCGATATCCGCCGGCCGCTGCGTGATCCCTATCCGCTACTCGCGCATCTGAAGGCGTTGTATGGCGAACAGGCGCTGGAAATGGATGACCGCGATGGCCTGAAAGTGATCTTCAGCGACTGGCGCTTTCGCGTGCGCATCTGCTGCAACGACCCGGCGATCATCATCAACGTGGAAACCCGTTGTGATGCGCGGTTGATGCCGCGCAAGCTTGCGGAGTTACTCGAACAAGTCGACAGTTTCGCATCGGCATGATCAACCTGTAGGAGCTGACGAGTGAAACGAGGCTGCGATCTTTGCGGATCGCAATGAAGATCAAGAGATCGCAGCCTCGTTTCACTCGTCAGCTCCTACAACGGGGGTTTGTCGCAACGATCGTTGGCGCCCATGATCCAGCTATAAAAATAATCGGCAATCACCTTCCCGCCCGTGGCTGGCAACGGATGAATCTTGTCCGGGCCGATCATCGCGCTGGCGTAGCGTTTGACGTCGGGGCCGAATGCGCATTGCAGGTTGGCAAAACCGAGCTGCTGCTCACGCGCCCACGGTTCGAGTACCTGAGCGTAGGCCGACATCGGATAAGCGCTGGAGCGCGTGGTGTCCTGACGCATGATCAGGTTGATGCTCGCCGCTGGCTGGATCTCGCGGAGCATGCTCACCAGGCCCTGGACGTTTTGCAGATACTGCGCAGGTTTGACGCCGAAGCCCTGATCGTTGCCGCCGAGCATGATCAGGTAAACGTCGGCCGGGATCTTCGACACCACGGCTTTCCATTGCGTCTGCCACTGTCGATCGGCGTGATAGAAATCGGCCGATGCCGCGCCGGAGGCCGCCAGTTTCGACACTCGCACGCCCTGCTGATGGTTACCCAGCCACAGGCCGAACAGCGTCGGCGCGCCCTTCACCACTTCCAGTCTGAATGACCAGTCTGCGGCTGATGGAGCGCCCGCTAGCGCGATTTCCTGAACGCCTGAGCCTGCGAGTTTCAACGGTTGCCAGGCCTGCGCGGGCGACCAGCGATAGCGCAGCTCATCGGATTCGCCGTTGCCCAGATACAACAGTTTCGCCTGAGTGACCGTGGTATCGATGCGCGGCGAAGGGTTGGCATCGACTTGCAACCAGGCACCCGGCTTGCCGCTGATCGTGCGACTGTCCGGGCTGGCCTGGCCCAGGTCGGAAACCTTCCAGCCGCCGCCGAAGTATTTGTCGTTGCTGCGGGTGTATTTGAAGTGCGTGCCGCCCAGCGCCGCGCCGTGGTTGAAACCGACGTAACCGGGGCCGGCGAAACCCACCTCGGCAGCCACTCGCTGCACCAGTTTGTTCAGGTAGAAATCCTGCCCGGCGGTGTAACTGTCACCGATCACCGAAACCGCCAGCACCTTGCCGGCCTTGCCCTCGCGCCACTGCGCAAAGCGCTGGCGGGCATCGTCTACCGTGATTGCCGAGGTGGCGACTGGTTGAGGGGCGTCTACTGGCATCATTGAATATTTCCTTTGTCCGGGATGGCCCCTTCGCGAGCAGGCTCGCTCCCACAAGGATGGTGTGACTTGCACGAATCCACTGTAGGAGCTGACGAGTGCAACGAGGCTGCGATCTTTTGACCTTCGCAAGCCACGACAAAAGATCAAAAGATCGCAGCCTCGTTTCACTCGTCAGCTTTTACAGGGAGGATTGCGTCTGTACCACCGGGGTGATGGGCGCCAACGGTTTCCGCTTCGCCGCACGCTCGCCAAGGAACAGCACCGAAGTGAAATTGAACCGACTGAACACCATCGCCAACAGCACCGGCCCGAGCAATCCACAACTCAGACCACCGAGCACCAGCAAGCTCTCATCCTTCACGCCGAGGCGCCCGAGGACAAACCGCGAGGTCGCCGCGAACAAAACATGAAAAAGGAAAATCGCATAGGAATATCCACCGAGCCAGGTCAGCGCTTTCGAACGCATGTCACTCGACAGCAACGCAATGCAAGACACGCAACCCACCGTCAAACCAATCAGGCTGCGGCGATCAACAATCAGCTCTCGATCAATCGCCGCGACGTACAGCAGCGTCAGTGAAATCAGCACAAACAACAGCGGCCCGATCACTTTGAAACGCTGTTTCAAAACATCGACATTTTCCTGACCGATCATCCCTGCAACAAAAAACGGCAGCAGGTAAATCGCACCGTTGATACCGAACGCATCCAGCGGCAACGGCGGCAGCAGGAACAACACCGCCGCAAACGCAAACAAGCCATACAGCCGCGTTGCTGAACGCAGCAGGCCGCGCCATTCCAGCAAGCCGACGAAGATGAAAATGCTGAACACCGCCTGCAGGAACCAGAAGTGGTTGATCGGTATCCAGAACGACAACAACGCGTCGATCACGCCGACGTCCTTGTTCACCCCCGGACCCACCGCTTGCAGCACCGAGAACGGCACGCCGACGCAGAACAGCGGCAAGATCAGCCGCCGCACCTTGCCGGCGAAGAACGCGGAAAAGTCATTGCCGCGAATCTTGTAGATCGAATAGATGTAGCCGGAGATAAACGTGAACAGCGGCATGCGCACGTACACCATCGAGTCGGCGATGACCCGGAACGGCGAGCCGATGTCGATCTTCAAGCCGCCGCCCAGCGGGCCGATGACGTGATAGAGCACCAGCAGCAGGCACGCCAGGCCGCGCAGGGTTTCGATCTCCAGGGATTTTTTCTTGCTCGACATAGAGCACCTGCCTTAAGTGAGAATTCTTGATTCGATCTGCACCGGTTTGTTCGCGCGCAGCATCAAGCCCAGGCCGACGAACAACACCGGCACCACCATGGAGAAGTGTCGGGCAAAGGAGCCGAAGTCCGGCTCGAACAAGCCTTGCACCAACAGAAACGCCAGCGGAATCGCGATCAGTTCCTTGGGTTTGGTCTGGATCGGCGCGCCCTTGTAGTCGGTCGAAGTGATGACTTTGAACAGCAGCAGCGCGGTCATGATCATCAGCGCAACAAAGATCACCTGCCCCGGCCCGGACAGCAGAATCAGCTCAACCGGGAACGACAGGCGGAAGAAAATGATCATCGAATCCAGTGCCTGGGAGACGAAGTCACTGCCGCTGAGCCACGACACGATGAGCGACTTCGAGCCCTCCTCGCCCGCCGTGCGCAGCTCGTTGTTGCTCGCCCGGATCGATGACACCGGAAAGCCCAGCGCCAGCTGAATGGCCATGGCCACCGCCAGATAAAACAGGAACAGCATCAGAAAGAAGGTGAAGCGCGAGACGTACTTTTTCATCACGCAGACGCCGACCCACGACAGCGAAAACAGAATCCAGTACGGCCGGATCAACACGCCGTAAATCACCGCCGAAAGAAAAAAACCGCCGCGATATTTGCGCGTCAATGCGCTGAGCAGAATGCTCAACACCGCCACCGAGACGATGATCTCCTTGGTCAAGTTCTCAAGGAAAAACGAGCGCACGATGCCCCATAGGCACAGGGTGCCGAAAATGGTCAGCGGCATGCGCCGGAACACCACCACCGGAATTGCAGTGAGGAAGAAATTGCAGAACATGCCGTAGGCCCAGG
Organism: Pseudomonas sp. ef1; assembly: GCF_007293365.2. Classification (NCBI taxonomy): domain Bacteria; kingdom Pseudomonadati; phylum Pseudomonadota; class Gammaproteobacteria; order Pseudomonadales; family Pseudomonadaceae; genus Pseudomonas; species Pseudomonas sp. ef1. The sequence goes on from NZ_CM129815.1 coordinate 5,020,690, forward strand.
CATTGGTCAGATTGATCCCGGTGGGCCGCAGCAGGAACGCCGAACACTCGTAGGACGAGCGATCCGGCGAGAACGGGTTCCAGAAATTGCAGTTGTCGGCGCGCGCATATGACGACCACAAGGTCATTGCATCCGGCCCCGGATCACGCGGCACCAGCAACGGCATCGCCACTGACAGAAACAGTCCGGTGAACAGAATCAGGAAGGAAATAGACGAATCGAATTTGCGCCCACGAAACTCGATGCGCGGCAGCTTCAGGCCCATGACAGCGCAGCCTTTTTTCGCGCCGGTGACACGTGTCAACACTGCAATCACACCAAGTTGCACGACGATGGCGAAGACGTTGCCCCACGCTGCGCCATAGATCGAGTAATGCTTGATCAGCACATAGCTGACCGGCACCGAAATGAGCAGGCAAAGCGCCGCGCTGGCCAGCGACACCCGGCTGTTTTTCGAAGCAATCAAACCGCCCCAGACGATGTCGCCAATCGCCCGCAAAGCGAAGGAAAAAATCAGCACCGCGAGGAGCGCGTTATCCGGGCGCGGCACGCTGCTGGCGACGTAATCGAGCAGCACATTGAAAAACACATAGATCGCCACGGCCACAACCGCAGAGACCACCAGCGAGCGCATCACCCATTTGTTGACGAACAGTTGCCTGACCGTGAACGCCTGCTGATCGGCCTGAAACCGTTTGGCCAACACCGGAATGCCGACCACCGCCACCACCGCATACGACAACGCCTGCAAGGTATTGGCCGCCGACCACGCGTACACATATTTACCGAGGCTGGCGTAGGGCTCCAGGTCGATGATCAGAAAGCGCTCGGCGTACTGACTCAGGGCGATCAGACCGGTCCCAAGATAGAACGGCAACCCGGCCTTCCACACCGTCGCGGTATCCAGCGGCGCTGCTTCGCGGCCCTTGTGCACGTTCACCACGATCAAATAACCGGCGACGATCACCAGGACGTTGGCGGCGACCCACAGCCACAACACACTGGCGATGCCCGCGACCCAGCCGAGCACCATGCCGCCCACCGCCAACACCGCCCACAGGCCGGTCTTGATGAAGAACATCAAGGCGCCGGCGGTGGCTTTCTGCGCGGAAAACACGAAGGAATTGATTTCGAACGACAGGTGCTCGGTGAGCAGCACCAGGGTCACGCAAAGGATCAAGGTGGCGGTTGCTTCCACCGACTGGAACAGCGAATAGACCAGCACCGTCAGTACCGACAACAACAGCCCGACCGCCAGATACAGCAGCAGAACCTTGTCGACCACCCGCCGCGAGCTGCCGCCGACGCTGATCAAACGGTTGATTTCGGAACTGAAGCCGACGCTGTAGAACTTCGAAGCGATCAGCGAAGCCGCGACCACCACACCGTAAAAACCCAGCGCCTCGTAACCGAGGTAATGGGTGATGGCCAACACCAGCAAGAACTTCGCGCCCAAGGCTCCGCCGCGAAGCAACAGCCGAAATATCATCGAACGACACCCTTGATGATTTCGTCCATGGCCACGGTTTTCGCCTCGATCTCGCGGCAAGTGTCGGTCAGGCGCTTGCCGAAATCCGCCAAGGCATTGGGCGCGTAGACGGTGTTGATGATGGTGTCGACGTCGATGTCGCCGCCGTTGATCACCCAGTCCTCGACGCCCATGTCCTGATAGGCGCCAAAGCCTTTGCGCTCGTAGCTGATGTGATACGCCGGCACGCCGGAGAGCAGCGATTCGATGGCGCCGTGCAGACGCACCGAGATCACCAGATCGGGTTGGTATTTGGCGATGGTTGCCTTCAGCGACAGCAGGTCTTCGTTGATGCCCAGCTCGCGGTAGAACGCGCCGTCATCGTTGCCCCGCACCGCGCTCTGTACCGCGCAGACCACTTTGCTTTTGTTCTTCAGGCGCTGCAGCAGCAGTTTCAAATTGGCCACGTAAGCGACCTTCTTCTCTTTGCTCCACTCCGGCGGCTTGCGCAGCACCACGCAGACTGTCGCCGGCGAGGCGGCGCAGCGGGTGAATTTCGGTTGCTGAAGAATCTTGCTCGCCAGCGACTGCACGGCCAGATCCGGCGCGCGGTAGACGTTTTCGCAAGCGTCAAAAATCGCCGAGGAACGGTTGTCACGCACGAACACCGCATCGGCGCTGGCGTAGTGTTCGACGATCTTGCTGCTCTCGCCGTGGAACGGGCCGATGCTCTGCGGCAGGTACACCGACGGCACTTTGCTGAGAATCGCGGTTTCCAGTTGCTTGGCATGGCCGAGCTTCAGCTTGATGTGCTCGAAGGCGCTTTTCGAACGCATGTAACCGCCGCCAACGCCGACGATCAGATCGGTCTTCTTCAGCAGATCGGCGAGCCCGGCGTAGGACTGATTGAGAAACACCGCTTGCTTGACCCGGCCCAGACCTTTGGCCGCCATCACCGGCGCATCGAAACGCGGGTGCGGCAGATAGTTGAACGACTCAGGGTCGGACGCCACGACACTGATCGCGGTGTCGTCACCGAAGTTACGCTGCACCAGAGCAATGGCCAGATCGACGAGCAGGCCGTCACCGGAGTTGGACGCACTGTAGCCATGCAAAATCGTTACGTTCATAAGCTTGAGTTCTACTTAATAAGTGGGAGCGTGATACAGGTCGTAGGTCTGGCGGATCATCAACGCGGCGCTGAAACGTTCGCGGACAATGCTCCGGCCTTCGTTGCCGAGGTCGAGCAGGCGCGGCTTCTGGATGATCGTCAACACGTCGGCCAGCGCCTGGTGATCGCCGGAGGGGAAGACGTAGCCGGACACTTCATTGGTGACCAGTTCCGGCAGTGAAGTGCAGTTGCTGGCGATCACCGGCAGTCCCATGGCCATGCCTTCCAGCGGCACCATGGCAAAGCCTTCCCAGCGACTCGGCACAATCAGCGCATCGGCTTTCTGATACAGCGCCTGCACTTCACTCGGGGTCACCCACGGCAGGTACTCGACCGAATCCATCGGCGGGCACTCGACCGAATCTTCGTTGACCGCACTGCCGACCACGGTGAGTTTCAGGTCGTTGCGGTTGACCTTGGCGTAGGCCTTGAGCAGCACGTCGAAGCCTTTCTGGTAATCCAGGCGCCCGACGAACAGCAGATGAATCGGCTCGGCGCCAGTGGTTTTCGGCGCGTCATCCTTGTGATGAATGCCGTTGTAGATCAGCTTCATGCGCTTGCGCTCGATGCCGAAACGCGCGGCTTTATCCAGCTCGTACTGGCTGACGCAGATGATCACGTCGGTGACTTTCTGCAGCACCCGCTCGATCCACGCATAGACCTTCTGCTTGGTCGGCGAGCTTTCCATGAGGAACGAAAACGCATGCGGGCAGTAGACGATTTTCGGCTTGCGCCATGGTCGCAACAGCACACACACAACACGGCCGATCACCCCGGAAAAGGTGCTGTGCAAATGCACCACGTCGGGTTTTTCCTTGAGCAGCACCTGGCTCAGACGCCAGGCGAAACGCAGCAGCGACGGCACGTTGCGGCCACTGCGTGGAAAGGTGCGCACCTGCTGCGGGGCGATGCCGTGCAGCTCCTTGGCCTGATCCTCGGGCACCAGATAGACCAGTTGATAATTCGCTGCGTCGTCTTCGGGCGATGCCGAGATCGTGCGGATCACCGTCGCCACGCCACCTTTGATCGTCTCTGCCACGTGCAGTATTTTTTTCACAACTCACCCACTTCAAACAGGAAAGAACAATCGGCAACCATCAGGATTTGTCGGACGCGTATTCGTAGTTGTAATAGCCAGTGCCGCCGTAATAGCTGGCGGCACGTTTCTCGACGCCGTTGAACACCGCGCCTTTCAACTCGATGCCGTTCTGGGCGAAGCGGCGAATGGTCAGTTCGATCTCTTTGGCCGGGTTCACCCCGAAGCGAGTAACGATCAGACTGATGCCGGCCTCGCGACCGACGATGGCGGCATCGGTCACTGCCAACAGTGGCGGCGTGTCGATGATCACCAGGTCGTAGCGCTCGCTCAGTTGCGCCAGCAGCTCACGGAAGTTCGCATGCATCAGCAGCTCGGAAGGATTGGGCGGCACCTGCCCCCGGCTGATGAAGTGCAGGTTGTCGACTTCGACTTTGTTGATCGCCTGTTCGAGGGTGCAGCGCTTGACCAGCAGGTCGGACAAACCATTGCTGATCGGCGTGTTGAGGGTTTTGTGCAGGTGCCCTTTGCGCATGTCGGCATCGATCAGCACCACGCGCTGGCCGCTCAGGGCCATGACCGCCGCAAGGTTGGACGAGACGAAGGTCTTGCCGACCTGCGGGCTCGGCCCGGAAATCATGATGCGGTTGTTGGTCGAATCGAGCCCGGCAAAGTGCAGGCAGGTGCGCAGGCTGCGGATCGATTCGATCGACAGATCGGTCGGGTTGCGCAGCGCCAGCAGGTACGCCGGTTTGTCGACGCCATCGCGGGCGCGGCCCTTTTTGTTGTCCTCTTCTTCCTGCAAGGCGCTGTAGGGAATCGACGCATAAACCGGCAGGCCCAACTGCTCGATGCCCTCCGGGCCTTCGAGGCCACGGCTGAGGGATTTGCGCAGCAGCACCAGCGCCACGCCGACAAACGCGCCGAGCAATGTCGCGATCAGTACGATCAGCGGCTTCTTCGGTTTGATCGGATTGGTCAGGTCGACATCGGCAGTGTCGATCAAGCGCACATTGCCGACGGCCCCGGCGCGGACGATGTCGAGCTCCTGGGATTTATTCAGCAACTGCGTGTAGATCTGCGAGGCCACCTCGACGTCACGGGTCAGGTTGAGCAATTCCTGCTGGGTGGCCGGCAGGTCCTGAACCTTGCCTTCGAGGGATTTCTGCTGCTGGGTCAATTCGCCGATCTGCGTCATCAAGGCACGATAGGCCGGGTGCTGTTTGGTGAACTTGCGATCGAGCTCGGCCTGCTGCATTTTCAGCTCGGAGATGCGCGTTTCCAGCGCCACCGACTGGCCCAGCACCGACTGGGTTTCCAGCGAGATGTTTACGGTCTTGCCGTGGGTCTGGTAGGCATTCAAGGCGTCGCTGGCCTTGGCCAGATCACGCTTGACCTGGGGCAACTGGCTTTGCAGAAACGCGAGGCTCTGCGCGGCTTCCGCCGAGGTGCGGCGTACGTTCTGTTCGACGTAGAGCGAGGCGATCTTGTTGAGAATCTTCACCGCTTCGGCCGCGTCGGAGCTGGCCAGCGCCAGACGAATGATCCCCGACTCTTTGCCTTGTTCGGAGATATCCAGCGCGTCCTGATAGCCCTGAATGGTCACAATCCGAGGATTGCGCACCACCTGAAAGCGCGTGCCGGGGTTGGCCAACAAGTGCGCGATCTGCCCTTCTACACCGTCATTGGCAAACGCTTCGCCGGCCACGCCTTCGGCGAGCAGATTGTCGTTTTCATCGAACAGTTGAAAACGCTGCTGCTCGCCGGCGATCAGGGTAAGTTTCTTGCCGAGCAGGTCTTTCGGCAATTGCAGCCGATTGAATTCCAGACGTTCGCCGCCCCAGGCATAACTGTTCAAGCCGAAACGCGGCGGCGCGACGCTGGTCTCGCTGTCTCCGCGATAACGCCGCGAAAGAAAGCCGCCGATTAACGGGAACGTGTTGGGCGTGACGTCGATATCCAGGCGCAGGTCGTCAACGGTTTTGCCGATCACCGCGCGGGATTTGATGATGCCGATTTCGGTCACCGACGGCGATTGCCCACCGAGCATGCTGTTGAGGTCGGAGAAACCGAGCATGTCGTTCTTTTTCGGTTCGACCTGCACCAGCGCGTTCGCCAGGTACACAGGCGTTGCCAGAACCGCATAGGCGACGCCGGTGACCATGAAGGCGCCCGTCAGCGCGCCGATCAGCCACTTCTGGTCGATCAGGCTGCCGAAGATGCCGAGCAGATCAATACTGTCTTGATCATTGTCGCGGGTGCCGATTACGGACGGTAACTGCATAAGTCTGTTCTTACCATTTACTGTTCTGAAGAAGATTCATCAATGCCCGAGACGCTTTGCCCATGAACTAACAGCATCTTCAATCAATGCGTGGGCATGAATAAACGCGGCTTTGCCTTGACGATACGGATCATGTATTTCGCGCTCGCTCTGCCATTTACCGAGCAGAAACACTTTGCCTCTGGCGTGCGAGGCAATCTTCAGCACTTGATTGACGTGGGTCTTTTCCATGACCAGGATCAGGTCCGAGTCATTGACGATGTCCGAGGTCAGTTGCCGCGCCTTGAAAGCCTCGGCGCAATGCCCGTGTTCTTCGAGAACCTGCCGCGCCGAGGCCTCCACGCCCTCGCCGACGCGGGCGGACAGGCCGGCGGAAGACACGGTGATGGCGGACTGGCCCAGCGCGTTGCGCAGCAGTAGTTCGGCCGTCGGACTTCGGCATATATTGCCCACGCAGACAACGAGGATCTTTTTGAACAAGTCTTGCTTTCCTGTGTAATATCAAACAGCCAATATGCCGTGAAAGTTAATGAACCCTCACGACTTTCCTGCACTCAGAAATAGCTTCGCCCTGTTAGTACAGGAACATTAAGTACCACAGCGTTTTAAGCCGCCCCAACCACAATTAGCGGACTAAAAATAACTGTGATTTTCAGTTGCTGTTTTCCTGACAAAAAATAACATTCGCGCACTTAGTGCCATCACCGTTATCGGAAATTGAGTAACGGGATAAATATTCGTAGTTGTCATTCTCTTCAGGAGAGCAGACATGAAAACAGCACAGCGCAATAAACTCGCCGCCCTCGCCCTGATGGCGCTCGGTGCCACCAGCCAGGTTCACGCCAGTGAGCTGTTCCCCAACCTTCCAGCAAAAACCATCGGCGTGCAGGTGAAAATCCAGAGTTTCACCGCCGCCGATGCCGCGCAGATCAAAGCGGCAGGCTTCAGCTTTGTGCGCTTCGGTGTGTGGAGCGACAGCCTCACCGCCAAGACTTATCAGAAACAGGTCAGCGATGCCTTCGCCGCCGCCGCTTCCGCCGGCCTGCCGGTGCTGCTGACGGTGCGCGCGATCAAGGCATTGCCGGCCACTTCGCCCGAAGAGCTGAACGCCGCCGGCGGTAAGTTCGCCAACACTGTGACCGGGCTGGAAAAATCCTGGAGCTCGCAATTGGTGGCGATCGAAATCTGGAACGAGCCGGACCTGGAAACCTATTGGCCGACGCGCAATTTCGACACAACGTTCGTGCCGTTCATGGCCGGCATGTGCAAGGCCTTCGAAGGTCAGCCGCAGACGACACCACGGGTCGGTTTCGGCTTCGCCCGGCCGCCAAGCGCAAGCTCGGCGTCGACGGTGGCGATGAAAAGTATCGTCAGCGAGTACCCGAAATGCCTCAACGCCGTGTCTTATCACCCTTACGGCATGACCGCCACGCAAATCAGCAACGCGCAGACCTTCATCCAGCAGAACTTCAATCTGCCGGGGGTCATCAGTGAATGGGGGGTTTCGGCCCTCGCCTCCAACGGTGGTCCTGAGGGGCAAGCGACCAAGATCAACGCGTTTATTACCGACGTTAAACGCCTGAATATTCCCCTGACCTCTATCTATGAATGGAGGAACAGTGATTCAGGCAGCAACGATCGCGAGAAGAACTTCGGCTTTCTCACCTCTGACGGCCAGCCAAAACCGGCGCGGTTGTCCGTGGAAGGTGTGTTGAACGCTGAGTAGAGCTCGAGCAACCGGTCTGTTCACAGGTCGGTTGCTTTGAACCTGTGGGCTGTTTTGGCATCGTATTCAGCGACACCGCGCCCCACCTTTCAAACAATCGTTTTCAGGTTGTTGCCGCAGGGGCCATCGATCCACGAATGCACCCTTGAGTGCCCGTCAGCGCTCGGGTAATGTCTTCAGACCCATAGGATAGAGCACGCCCATGACTTCCAAGCTGGAACAACTCAAACAGTTCACCACCGTGGTTGCCGACACCGGCGACTTCGAAGCGATCGCCCGAGTCAAACCGGTCGACGCCACCACCAACCCTTCCCTGCTGCTCAAGGCTTCGGCCATTCACGGTTACGCCGAACTGCTGAACGATTGCGTTCGCGACTGCAAGGGCGATGTCGGCCTGGCCAGCGACCGTTTCGGCGTCGCAGTGGGCAAGGAAATTCTCAACGTGGTTCCGGGCCGCATCTCCACCGAAGTGGATGCGCGCCTGTCCTTCGACCAGGATGCGATCCTCAAGCGTGCGCATCGCCTGATCGAGCTGTACGACAAGGCCGGCGTCGGCCGCGACCGCGTGCTGATCAAGATCGCCTCGACCTGGGAAGGCATCCGTGCCGCCGAGATCCTCGAGAAGGAAGGCATCCAGACCAACCTGACCCTGCTGTTCTCTTTCGCCCAGGCCGCCGCCTGCGCCGATGCCGGGGTGTTCCTGATTTCGCCGTTCGTGGGCCGCATCTACGACTGGTACAAGAAGGCCAACGGCAACGACTACACCGGCGCCGATGATCCGGGCGTGCAGTCGGTGACGCGCATCTACAACTACTACAAGGCCAACGACTACAAGACCGTGGTCATGGGCGCCAGCTTCCGTAACATCAACCAGATCGAGCAACTTGCCGGCTGCGATCGCCTGACCATCAGCCCGGAACTGCTGGAGAAGCTGGCCGCCGATACCGGCAAGCTGGAACGCAAACTGGCGCCGGGCAATGCCGGTGAAGCGCGTCTGAGCCTCAACGAAGCGCAATTCCGCTGGTTGTCCAACGAAGACGCGATGGCCACCGAGAAACTGGCTGAAGGCATCCGTCAGTTCGCCCGCGACCAGGAAAAACTGGAAGCATTGCTGCAGGCCAAGCTGTGATTTGAGTTTGTAGAACGCAAAAAGGGCGAACCTGTGAGGGTTCGCCCTTTTTCATTTGCCTGCACTGATAAATGTATCGACCGACCCGACGCCATCGCGGGCAAGCCCGCTCCCACAGGGTATGTGGAGAACCTAAGTTTGAGGTTTCACGCGATCATTGTGGGAGCGGGCTTGCCCGCGATGAGGCCAGCCCAGACACCATCAATTCATGAGGTCAGTGTCTTTCCAGGGCATTGACCAGATCATGAAACGCTTCACGATTGGAATCGTTCAGGCCCATGAGAATCTTGTGCGCTTCCAGCACCTTGATTCGCACCACTTCCTCGGACTGGTCCTGATCCGGCAGGTCGTCCAGGCACTCCGGGCACGGCACCGGGTGGTTGACGATGTTGAACACCTGCTCGAAGCCCATCGACTGCAAAAGCCGAGTGATGTCTTCGTGGGTGGTGACAACCGTCGGCAACAGGCCGACCTTCTGCCGCGACAGGATCGACAGTTTGGCCAGCAGGCCGAGGGTGGTGCTGTCGATGCTGCGGGTTTCGGTCAAATCGATCACGATCGCGTTGAAATTCAGCGCGGTGAAGATTTTCTCAATAGTCGCATCCAACGCCGAACACAGGGTCAGGCGAACTTCACCGACGAACTTCAGGACGAAGGTGCCGTCCTGCTCGGCGAACTGGATTCTACCGGTACTCATTAAAGATTCCTGCTCAACACCAACAGGGCGATATCATCCGGCATCTCCCCTAGCGTGGCCAAACCAAACACTTGCCGCAGACCATCCAGGCTGCCGCCCGCTGACTTCACCCGTTCGGGCAAAGCAGCCTCTTTTTCTTTGAGCGTTGCTTCCGGCAAAAGGTCCAGAATGCCATCAGACATCAGCGTCAGGCTGAACGTCGGCGGCAGCTCAAGCACGTGGTCTTCGTAGGTGGCTTCGTTGAAAAGCCCCACCGGCAGACCACGGCCTTCGAGATAACGAACACTGTCAGGCGTGTACAACACAGGCAAAGGCAGATGGCCGCCGATGCTATAGGTCAACAAACCGGTCTCCTCGTCGATGACTCCACCGACCATTGTGACGTGTTTACCCAGCTTACAACTGATCAGCCCCCGGTTGATATGACCGAGCACTTCCGAAGGTTTGAACTCCGGCAAGGTACCGCTGCGTTTCGATTCGAAGAGCAAACGCGTGGTCATGAACTTCAGCAGCACGGTAACGAAGGCTGATGACGCACCATGCCCGGAAACATCCGCCAGATAAAACGCGACCCGGCGCTCGTCAACGCGGAAATAGTCGACAAAATCACCCGACAGGTACAGCGACGGGATGATCTGGTGGGCGAAATTGAATTCATCGATGCTCCACGGACTTTCCGGCAGCATGTTCATCTGCACCTGGCGACCGGCGTTCTGGTCTTCCTGGAGCAGATTCAGGCTGGCTTCAAGCTCGCGGTTGGCCTTTTCCAGCTTCTCGCTGTAGCGCTGGTTTTCCAGCAGCAGTCGCGCACGATCCAAGGCCCGGCGCACGGAGTGCTCGAGCACAGCCAGATCTTCGAGAGGCTTGATCAGGTAGTCCGCCGCGCCCAGGCGCAGGGCCTCGACCGCGTCGTTCATCACCCCGGCACCCGAGACCACGATCACCGGCGTCTCCGGTGAGCGCTCGGTGACCTGACGGATCAGTTCGAGACCGCCCATCTGCGGCATGCGCAGATCGCAGATGACCAGATCGGGCTCGTCTTGCTCGAATACCTGAAGACCCTGTTGACCGTTGCCGGCCTGCAGGACGCTGAAACCACTGTCTTCCAGATAGGCCGCGAGGCTCGCGCGCACTACCTCGTCATCATCGATTATCAGCAGCGTGGCACTGGTTTTTGGCATGTGGGCAAACGGCGCCAGAATTAGGTTGGCGTAGTGAGCGGGGCAACGGCCCTGCGCAGACTACTGGATTCGCTTTCTAGCCTCTCTGTTGCAGCGCTTTCAAGCATTCGCCTGGCGCGGGGTTTTAAACAGAGGTGCCCTTCTAAGGCGCAGACGGTACTCCCATCCGCAGAGCGTTTCAAGCATGCGCCGATTGTCGCTTGACGACTTTGTTTGTCAAATCACCGGGAGTTATAAGAACCGCTCCAACGGTAACCCGATGGAAGGTAGTGGCAGTCGCAGGCGACGCTCTGGCGCGGACAAAAAAGGCGACCCGAGGGCCGCCTTTTTCATCACCGGTCAAAATCAGAAATCGTCTTCAACCTGACCGTCCTTCACCTTGAACTCACGGTTCTGCAGGTAAGCGTTGCGGATGAAGGTGTATTTATCGCCGCTGATCAGCTTCTCGCTCGACAGCAGGCTGGCGCGGGTGTCGACGATGTTCAGGCCGAAGATCGAGTTACGCGTCGGCACGTGGTCGATGTAGCGGTACGCGCCGGTGAAGCTGTCGACGTATTTGGACGGTGCGTCACGCAGGGTGCTCGGCCCCATCAGCGGCAGCATCACGTATGGGCCGCTGCCCACGCCCCAATAGCCGAGGGTCTGACCGAAGTCTTCGTCGCTGCGGTTCAAGCCCATCTTGGTGCCGACATCAAAGAAGCCGAGCAGTCCGAAGGTGGTGTTGAAAATCAGTCGGGCGGTATCAACGCCCGCCGCAGCCGGTTTGGCCTGGAGGATGTTGTTGGCCAGGTTGGTCACGTCGCCGACGTTGCGGAACATATTGTGAATGCCGTCTTCGACGAACTGCGGAGTGATGAACTCATAACCCTGGGCCAAAGGCTTCAGCGCGTAGGTGTCAACGAAGTCGTTGAACTGGAAAATCGGCCGGTTGACGCTTTCCCAAGGGTCTTCTTCGGTGGCCGCCTGGGTGGCGAACGGCGCCAGCAACAGGCTGGCACATACACTTAGCTGAGTGAGCGAAGGGCTCCAGCGCATAGAAAAACTCCTTGGATTCGATACTGGCGCGGTCCTCTCGGCCCGGGCATTAAGGCCGCTAGTATAAGCGTAAACGGCGATTTGGGCAGTGCACCGCTGCAAGGATATGCAGGAAGTTTCCTACACAGGCTTTCACTCGGCTGTCATGCAACTGTCACCCCAGCGCCCTAGCCTTGAGCGTTATTTCAGGGACGTTGCCATGACTCACGCCGAAACCTTGCCCGTCGCCGCGCCCGGCCTGACTGCCGTGCTGTTCGGCCTGAGCGGTTGCCTGGTGGATTTCGGTGCCCGCGCCGCGCAAGAGCTCAACGCCCAGCCGGAACATGCCAAAACTACACCCGGCGCACTCGATAGCTTGAAAAGTTTGCAGCGCCAAGGAATTCCCTGCGCGTGGCTCGACGAATTGCCCCCTGCCCTCGCTCAACCACTGGCCGCGTCGCTGCCGGACTGGATCAAGCCGACGCAACATTCAGCAACAATGAATCCGTGGCCCGCCCCCAACGCCTGCTGGCAAGCGTTGATGAGTTTGAACATCGACCGCCTCGACGGCTGCGTGCTGGTCAGTGGTGAGCCGCGCCTGTTACAGGCCGGTCTGAATGCCGGGTTATGGACGATTGGCCTGGCGTCCTGCGGCTCGCTGTGCGGCCTGAGCCCGAGCGAGTGGCAGGTTCTGTCGCAAAAGGAACGCGAAAAGTTGCGCGGCAAGGCCACCGTGCAGTTGTTCGGCCTGGGTGTGCATTCGGTGATCGATCATCTCGGCGAACTGGACGCCTGCCTCGCCGACATCAGCTTGCGCCGCGCCAAAGGCGAAAAGCCCTGATCGGCGTCATGCAGGTTTACCAAGAGTGGATTAATCTAAAGGTCAGCCATAGACCTTTGGCGCGTGGCTGCGGTCAATGCCAGTGCCTATTGATAAAAGGAAACCACCATGCCCGCCCAAGAACTGCAAAAACAGCTCGATACTCTGCGCGAGCAGCTGGAACACAATCCACCGCTGTCGGAAGCCGAGCGTGAGGATCTGCATGCGCTGATGGCGCAGATCGAATCCGAAATCCAGCTGGAAACTGCCACCCAGGACGCGAGCATCGCCGACGGCGTGAACCTGGCGGTCGAGCGCTTCGAAGTCGAACACCCGGCGATCGCCGGCACCCTGCGCAATATCATGAATACGCTGGGCAGCATGGGCATCTGACGCCCCGCCGCACAAAAAAGCCCTGCCAGCGATGGCAGGGCTTTTTCATTTGCAAAATGTGCATGCAAGCCCTTGTGGGAGCGAGCCTGCTCGCGAAGGCGTCGTGTTAGTCGACATCATCGTTGAATGACACACCGCATTCGCGAGCAGGCTCGCTCCCACATTGGATATCGCACACTCAGGATCTTTATTGACGTACGAGCCGATGATTCGGCAGCTGTACGCTTTCGGTACTGCGATACGGATTGATATCCAGCCCACCACGGCGAACGTAACGTGCAAACACGGTGAGCTTTTCAGGTTTCAACAACCGCTGCAGATCGAGGAAAATCCGCTCCACGCATTGTTCGTGGAAGTCCGAATGCTGGCGGAAGCTGACGATGTACTCCAGCAGGCTGGCGTGATCCAGCGCCGCGCCGCGATATTCCACCACGACGCTGCCCCAGTCCGGCTGGCTGGTCACCGGGCAGTTGGATTTCAGCAGGTGGCTGTGCACGCTCTCTTCAACGATCCGCGAATCATCGCAACGCAGCAGCTCCGGACGCGGGTGTTCATAATTGCTCACGCTGATATCCAGATCGTCGATGCACACGCCCGGCAACCCCACCACGCCTTCAGCTTCGACGTCCTTCAGACTGCGAACCCGAACGCCCACCGGTTTACCGGCAGCGGCGGACAGATCCTTGACCAGCGTCGCTTGCAATGTGGCAACGTCGGCGAACGGCGTCTGGTTCAGCGAGTTGAGGTAGAGCTTGAACGACTTCGATTCGATGATGTTCGGCGAGTCCGCCGGAATGCTGAATTCAGCGATCGCCACCACCGGTTTGCCCGACGGCAGCAGCCACGACAGCTCGAAGCAGTTCCAGAAATCCACGCCTTTATACGGCAGGGTTTCGGCGGTCAGGCCCAGCTCGGCCCATTTCGCGGTGCGCGGAATCGGGAACAGCAGGGACGGCGTGTACGTGGCGATGTATTCGCTGGATTTGCCCAGCGGCGAATGTTCGGCTGCGGGATGCATGGCGGAAACCTGACTGAAGAATCAGCGGATTCTACCAGCCTTTGCCCGCGCCTTTGAGTGCTTACTGACTGACTGTCAGTTTGCCGACCATGCCCGCCTGATAATGCCCGGGGATATTGCAGGCAAACTCGAGCGCCGTGGCCTTGCTGAAGGTCCAGGTCAACTCGGCAGTTTTACCGGGCTCGACCAGTACGCTGTTGGGGTCGTCATGCTGCATGCCATGGCCCATCGCTGCGTGATCCATGCCCGCCATGTCGTGGGACATTTCTTTCATGCCGGTAGGCGTAAGCATGCCGCTTTGCTGCATCTGCAGCATTTCCTGCTGGTGACTGGCATGCATCGCCGCATCACCGAGGTTGAATTCGTGCAGCAACTGGCCTTTATTCACCAGTACAAAGCGAACCGTCTCACCGGCCTTGACCTGTATGGCTTTCGGGTCGAAGTTCATGTCGCCCATGACGATTTCGATAGTCCGCGTGGCATGGCTCGCCGCTGCCGGCTGGCCGAAGGCGAAGGTGTGCGCCGGTGTCGCCCAGGCTGGCGTACTCAATGCCAGCAGACAGGCGGCTATTTTCAGGGAGGTGCGCAAAAACATGGTCGTACTCCAACAAGACAAGGTTCAGCCTGTGGAAAACTCTAACCACCCAGGGCTGGCATCGACCTGACAGGCAGATTACAACTTTGTCAGCTTGGCGCTTATTGCCGGATCTCACGGTATAACGCCCTCGCCCTTCCAAATACCAACCCCGCCCGAGTCGCCCATGAAACTGTTGATCGTCGAAGACCAAGCGAAAACCGGCCAATACCTGCGTCAGGGCCTGACCGAGGCCGGATTCAATACCGAGCTGGTGGCCGACGGCATCACCGGCCAGCAATTGGCCTTGAGCGGCGACTACGCGCTGTTGATCCTCGATGTGATGCTGCCCGGGCGCAGTGGCTGGCAGATTCTCCAAGCGGTGCGCAGCGCTGGTCTCGACACGCCGGTACTTTTTCTTACCGCCAAAGACGCCGTAGAGGACAGGGTTCACGGCCTCGAACTGGGCGCCGACGATTATCTGGTCAAGCCATTCGCCTTCTCCGAATTGCTCGCCAGGGTGCGCAGCCTGTTGCGGCGCGGCAGCGGTATCGCCCAGGAAACCAGTCTGCAACTGGCCGATCTGCGCCTGGATCTGATCCGCCGCCGGGTCGAACGCAGCGGCCAGCGCATCGACCTGACCGCCAAGGAGTTCGCCCTGTTGGAAATGCTCCTGCGCCGCCAAGGTGAAGTGTTGCCGAAGTCGCTGATTGCCTCGCAGGTCTGGGACATGAATTTCGACAGCGACACCAACGTTATCGAAGTGGCGATCCGCCGCTTGCGCCTGAAGATCGACGATGACTTCCCCAACAAATTGATCCATACCGTGCGCGGCATGGGTTATGTGCTCGAAGAGCGTTCGCTGTGATGCGTCGTTGGTCCTTGAGCACGCGCCTGGCACTGTTGTTTGCCGCCTGCACTGCGGTGGTCTCGCTGTTCGCCGGGGTGCTGTTCGACCGCGCCAGCGAGGCGCACTTCATCGAGCTTGACCAGCAACAACTGGAGACGAAACTGATCGGCCTGCGCCGCGCCTTGCAGGATCTCCAACCTGCCCAGCGCGAGGCGCGGCTGGCCGATGAACTCAGCCGTCAGGCGGATCTGTCGTTGCGCATTACCAGTGGCGACGGTCAGCACTGGTATGACAGCTCGGTGCAGATTCCGAAGAATCTGCCGCTGCAAACAGGCCTGTCGACCATCAGCCATGACGGCACCGATTACCGCGTGCTGCGCGCCCCGCTCTACCCGGACACAGCGGACTCGCCACAACTGACGCTGCTGTTGGACATCACCCATCACCAGCATTTTCTTACGCGCATGCAGCATCTGATCTGGCTGACCGTCGGCCTGTCGGCGCTGGCTACTGCCCTGCTCGGGGCTTGGGCGGCGCGCAGCGGTCTGCGCCCGTTGCGGCGGATGAGCGCAGTGGCCCGTGGGATTTCTGCGCAATCGCTGAATGCCCGACTGCCTGAAGAGAAGATGCCACCAGAGCTTGCAGAAATGGCCTACAGCTTCAACGCCATGCTCGAACGCCTCGACGACTCGTTTCAGCGCCTCTCGGCGTTCTCCGCCGACATTGCCCATGAACTGCGCACACCGTTGTCGAACTTGCTGACTCACACCCAGGTCACCCTCACCCGCCCACGGGCACTGGAGGATTACCGCGAAGCGCTGCACAGCAACCTCGAAGAACTGCAATGGATGGCGCAACTGGTCAACGACATGCTCTACCTGGCCAAGGCTGACCACGGCTTGCTGATGCCCAAGCGCGAACCACTGGAGCTGGCGGATGAGGCCGACATGCTGCTGGAGTTTTTTGCGCCATTGGCGGAAGACGCTGGCGTGAGCTTGAGCCGTGAAGGTGAGGCGCAAATCGAAGGTGATCGCGGCATGTTGCGCCGAGCCTTGTCGAACCTGCTGGATAACGCACTGCGGTTTACCCCGGCCGAGGGTTATGTGCGCTTGAGCATCGTCGACGAGGGGGAAACCGTGCGCGTCTGCGTCGAGAACAGTGGCGAGGGTATTTCCGCGCAATTACTGCCACGTCTGTTCGACCGCTTCTATCGAGCGGATCCGGCGCGGCAGGAAGGCAGCAGTGAGCATGCGGGGTTGGGGCTGGCAATTACCCAGTCGATCGTGCGGGCGCATGGCGGGCAGATTCGTTGTGAATCTGAAGCGGGTTGGACGCGGTTTGTGATCGAGTTGCCTCGGACCTGATCGTTCCCACGCTCTGCGTGGGAATGCAGCCCGGGACGCTCCGCGTCTCTTCAAGAGCCGAACGCAGAGCGTCCTTTGAGGCATTCCCACGCAGAGCGTGGGAACGAGCATGGAGTCGCTTACGAATATCTCAAGGCATGCGCCGGTTCGATCTTCGCCGCCCGCCACGCCGGATACACCGTCGCCAAAAAGCTCAGAATGAATCCCGCCGAGCAGATCAACAGCACATCCCCACCCTGCAGTTCCGAGGGCAGGTTGCTGACGAAATACACGTCCGAACTGAAGATATGCTGGCCGGTCACACGCTCGACCCAGCCGACCAGCTCACTGACATTAAGCGCCGCAATCACGCCCAGCACGCCGCCAATGATGGTGCCGACAATACCGATCACCGTGCCCTGGACCATGAAGATCGCCATGATCTGCCGTGGTGTGGCGCCGATCGTGCGCAGGATCGCGATGTCGGCGCCCTTGTCGTTCACCACCATGATCAGCGTCGCGATGATGTTGAACGCCGCCACCGCGACGATCATCAGCAACAGCAGGCCGATCATGGTTTTTTCCATCTTCATCGCGCTGAACAGGCTGCCCTGGGTGTGAGTCCAGTCGTCAGCCTTGAAGTCAGCACCGAGGCCACCGGCAATGTCCGCAGACACCTTCGGCGCGGCGTACAGATCCTTGACCGCCAGACGCACGCTCTGCACCTGATTCGGCTGCCAGTGCTGCATGGTCGCGGCATCGGCGACATGGATCAGGCCCATCGAGCCGTCCAGCTCGGCGCCGACCTTGAACACGCCAACCACATTCAGGCGCTGCATGCGCGGGGTGATACCGCCCGGCGCGGTGCTGACTTCCGGGACGATCAGAGTGATCTTGTCGCCGACATTGAGGCGGAAACGCCGCGCGGTGATTTCACCGATCACCACACCAAATTCGCCCGGCTTCAAGGCATCCAGACGCCCCTGGACGATGTGCTGGGCAACGATCGACACCTTGCCTTCCTGGGCCGGATCAACGCCGCTGATCTGAATCGGCTGCATCGAACCCTTGTAGGAAAGCATGCCTTCCATCTCGGTGAACGGCACGGCGGCAGTCACTTCGGGATTTTTCATCGCAGCGGCGGCCACTGGCTGCCAGTCATCGATCGGCTTGACGCCAACGATGGTCGCATGGGGCACCATGCCAAGGATGCGCGAGCTCATTTCGCGCTGAAAGCCATTCATCACCGACAGCACCACGATCATCGCCAGCACGCCGAGGGCGAGGCCGATCATCGAGGTCATCGAAATGAACGAAACAAAGCGATTGCGGCGCTTGGCGCGGGTATAGCGCGTGCCGATAAAGATCGATAACGGTCTGAACATTCGCTGGGGCACCGTATAGAAATAAAAGACCCGGCGCCGTTACGGGCGCCGGGTTTCAGCCAGTCAGATAGGGGTCAGGCAACCTTCCTGCAATTGCAGGACGCGGTCCATCTGGCGAGCCAGGTTCATGTCGTGCGTCACCACCAGGAACGCTGTGCGCATCGAAGTGCTCAGCTCCAGCATCAGGTCCTGAATGCCTTCGGCGGTATGCAGGTCAAGGTTGCCGGTTGGCTCATCGAGCATCACCAGCCCCGGGTTGTTCACCAGTGCACGGGCAATGGCCACGCGCTGACGTTCGCCGCCGGAGAGTTCCGCCGGTTTGTGTTCCAGACGATGGCCCAGACCGACGCGCTCCAGCAATGCCGTGGCACGCTGGCGCGCCTCCGGGATGGCGGTCTTGCCGATCAACAGCGGCATGCAGACGTTTTCCAGCGCGGTGAATTCCGGCAGCAGGTGGTGAAACTGGTAAACGAAACCAAGCGCGCGATTGCGCAGCAGGCCCCGCTTCTTCTCGCTTAATGCCGACAGCTCTTCACCGTCGAGCCAGACACTGCCCTTGCTCGGCGTATCGAGGCCGCCGAGCAGGTTGAGCAAGGTACTTTTGCCGGAACCGGATTTACCCACGATCGCCACACGCTCGCCCGGGTGCAACTCCAGTTGCAGGCCGGCCAGCACTTGTACCGACTCAGGACCCTCCTCGTAGGATTTGCCCAGGTTACGGCAGCTCAGAATTGCTTGTTCACTCATGCCCGACTCACTCATAACGTAACGCCTCCGCCGGCTGGGTGCGCGCGGCACGCCAGGCGGGATACAGGGTGGCGAGGAAACTCAGGACCAACGCAGCGGCGCAGACCATGACGACGTCCTGGCTCTGGACCTGCGAAGGAAGATAATCAATGAAATACACGTCAGCATTAAGGAACTTGTGGCCGATCAGCCCTTCAAGCGCCGAAATGGCCGCACTGACATTCAGTGCCGCGAGAATCCCGACCACCGCGCCAATGGCCGTGCCGACCACGCCGATTACCGTGCCCTGAACCATGAACGTGCGCATGATCGTGCCCGGAGTGGCGCCGAGGGTGCGCAGAATGGCGATGTCGCCCTTCTTGTCGTTCACCACCATCACCAGCGTGGAAATGATGTTGAACGCGGCAACGGCAACGATCAGCAGCAACAGCAGACCGATCATGGCTTTTTCCATGCGGATCGCCTGATACAGGTTGCCGTGGGTGCGGGTCCAGTCGCGGGCGTAGTAGCGGTCTTCGCCGAGTTGCTGGGCAATATTCCACGCCTCGCGCGGGGCCTGGAACAGGTCGTCGAACTTCAGACGCAGGCCCTGCACCTGATCGGCTTTCCAGCGGTGCATTTTCGCCAGATCCTGCAGATTGGTCACGCCGAGGTAGCCGTCGAGCTCACCGGCGCCGACATGGAAAATGCCGACCACGGTGAAGCGCTTCATGCGCGGGAACATCCCGGCCGGGGTCACGCTGACCTCAGGTGCAACGAAAGTGACCTTGTCGCCGATGCCAACGCCAAGCTTGGTCGCGGCCTTGTCGCCGATGACGATGCCGAAGCTGCCCGGTGTCAGGTCGTCGAGTTTGCCCTGCTTCATGAAGTTGTCAATGATCGACACATTGCGCTCGAGCGCAGGATCAATGGCATTGAGCAACACCTTGGAAACCTGACCGTTGTTGGTCAGCAGGCCCTGCATCTGGGTGAACGGCGCCACCGCCGTCACCTGCCGGTTCTGCCTGACCTTGTCGGCCAGGCTCTGCCAGTCATTGATCGGCTCGCCGGTCTCGAGAGTGGCGTGGGGCACCATGCCCAGCACGCGGGTGCGCATCTCATGATCGAAGCCGTTCATCACCGACAGCACGACGATCATCACGACCACGCCAAGGGCGAGCCCGATCATCGAAGTCAGGGAAATGAATGACACAAAATGATTGCGACGCTTTGCACGGGTATAACGCGTGCCGATAAATACGAAGAGAGGTCTGAACATGTCGGGGCTTGTTCGGAGGGAAAAGGAACGTCCTTGTGGCGGGGGTCGAAAACCAGCTTTACACTCAGACCACCGCCGCTACCATGGGTTCGCCATGTCGACATTAGATGAAGAAGATCGCCGCGAATACTACCGTATCGAGGACACGATCGCACTGGAAATTCGGCCCCTGTCCGCTCCCGAAGCCGCAGGCCAGGAAGTGTTGCAGGATGCTTCCCCACTCTTCAACCTGCTCAGCGAACTGCACCTGAGCGAATTCGAGTCCCAGCACCTGCTGCGACAGATCAGCGAGCGCGACCGCGCCATCGCCGCGTTCCTCAAATCGCAGAACAAACGCATCGACCTGCTCAGCCAGGTGATCGCCCTGACCGTGCTCGGCCACATCGGCGAACCGCAGCCGGTGATCATCTCCGAGGGCGGGATCGACTTTCAGTACCCGACCCCGATTGCCACCGGCGCACACCTGTCGGTGAAACTGGTACTGATGCCGCAGGCGCTTGGCCTGCTGCTGCGTGCCCGGGTCACCCATTGCGATCCCAAGGGCGATGGCTATGACGTCGGCACCGAGTTCGAGCGCCCGACCGATGCCCAGCGCCAATTGCTCGCGCGCTACATCTTGCAGAAGCAGGCTCAGGAACGCCGTCTGGCCCGCGAACAGAACGAATCTGGCATTTAACTTAAGGAAGCACCGTGACCCTCATCTACGGCCACCGCGGCGCCAAGGGCGAAGCACCGGAAAACACCCTGAGCAGCTTTCAGGAATGCCTCAAGCACGGCGTGCGCCGCTGCGAACTGGATCTGCACCTGTCCAAGGACGGCGAGCTGATGGTCATCCATGACCCGACGCTCAAGCGCACCACCGACCGTCGCGGCAAAGTCGTCGAGCACACCGCCGCCGAACTGGTGACCTACGACGCGCGCAAGGGTGGCCCGGGCTGGATCCAGCCGTGCCCGATTCCGACGCTGGAAGAGTTGTTCGAGAAATGTGATTTCGAGCACTGGCAGCTGGAAGTCAAAAGCGCTTCACGCACCCGCGCGGCGACTACCGTGCTGGCGATTCGGGAAATGGCTCAACGGCATGGCCTGCTCGACAAGGTGACGATCACCTCGAGTTCACGGGAAGTCTTGAAGGCAGCGCTGGACCTGGTACCGGACGTATCCCGTGGCCTGGTGGCCGAATACGCCTGGCTCGATCCGTTGAAGGTGGCGGCCAGCTACGGTTGCGAAATTCTCGCGTTGAACTGGACGCTGTGTACGCCGGAACGCCTGCAGAAGGCGCAGCGTCAGGGCCTGCACGTGTCGGTGTGGACCGTCAACGAGCCTGCACTGATGCGCAGACTCGCCGACTTCGGCGTTGACAGCCTGATTACAGACTTTCCCGGTTTGGCCACTGCCACCCTTGAGAATTGCTGAAATCGGTCTCCCCGGCCGGCTCAGGCCACCGGCCGGAGCCCGTCAAAAAAGCCGGTTGAGGCCGTCGTACGCCGCGACCCGATAGGCTTCGGCCATGGTCGGGTAGTTGAACGTGGTGTTGACGAAATACTTCAGGGTGTTCAGCTCGCCCGGCTGATTCATGATCGCCTGACCGATGTGAACGATCTCCGACGCCTGATAACCGAAGCAATGCACGCCGAGCACTTCCAGCGTCTCGCGGTGGAACAGGATCTTCAGCATGCCCTGCGGCTCACCGGCAATCTGCGCCCGCGCCATGCTCTTGAAGAAGGCCTTGCCGACTTCGTACGGCACTTTCGCCTGGGTCAGCTCCTGCTCGTTCTTGCCGATCGAGCTGATCTCCGGAATGGTGTAGATGCCGGTCGGCACGTCATTGACGAAGCGCCAGCTGCCATTGTCGACGATGCTGCCAGCGGCCGAACGACCCTGGTCGTGGGCGGCACTGGCCAGGCTTGGCCAGCCGATCACGTCACCGGCGCCGTAGATGTTCTCCACGCAGGTGCGGTAGTTCTGGTCGACTTCGATCTGGCCACGGCTGTTGACCTTGACCCCGATGTTTTCCAGACCCAGCGTGTCGGTGTTGCCGGTACGGCCGTTGCACCAGAGCAAGGCGTCGGCCTTGATCTTCTTGCCGGATTTAAGATGCAGGATCACACCATTGTCCACGCCTTCGACGCGGTCGTACTCTTCGTTGTGGCGCACGGTGATGTTGTTGTTGCTGAAGTGATAGCTCAGCGCCTGGGAAATTTCCGAGTCGAGGAAGCTCAGCAACTGGCCACGGTTGTCGACCAACTCGACCAGCACACCCAGACCACTGAAGATCGACGCGTACTCGCAACCGATTACCCCAGCGCCGTAAACGATCAGTTTGCGCGGGGTGTGACCGAGACTGAGGATGGTGTCGCTATCGTAGATACGCGGGTGGTGGAAATCGATGTCCGCTGGGCGATACGGGCGCGAACCGGTGGCGATGATGATGTGCTTCGCCACCAGCTTCTCGACCACGCCGTTGCCGCAGACCACTTCGATGGTTTGCTCGTCGGCGAAGCTGCCGGTGCCGAAGAACACGTCGACGCGGTTACGGGCGTAGTAGCCGGTGCGCGATGCGACTTGTTTGGAAATGACTTTTTCGGCGCTTTTCAACACGTCCGGGAAGGAGAACCAGCGTGGCTCGCCGATCGCGCGGAACATCGGGTTGGTGTTGAACTGCATGATCTGCCGCACCGAGTGACGCAGTGCCTTGGACGGGATGGTGCCGAGGTGGGTGCAGTTGCCGCCGACCTGACGACGGCTGTCGACCATCGCGACCTTGCGCCCCGCTTTGGCGGCGTTCATTGCCGCGCCTTCTCCCGCCGGGCCGGAACCCAGTACCACCACGTCGTAGTTGTAGACAGCCATGCGTACTCCTCAGAACAGGCCGCGGTGCCAGCAGCACCGGCGGCTAAATCACGCCGAACGGCGGCGCGAAGGAACAATTGGGGGCCAGTAGAGAACCCGGACACAGTCTATAGAAGCGTCAACGCCGCGCACATTAACCCTTGGTCGCGTCGTAGGCTACTTTTGCCTGCACTACAACGCCAGCTTTCGTCTTGTCTTCGGTCAGTTTTTTCACCGACAAGCTGCGCAAATGCCTGACTGCTGCGGGTGACGAAACCTGTATCGGCACGCAAGACAAAGAATGCAGCAATGTCATGTTTTTGGGCATAGTCCCGCGCCCTTTCCGGCCCGAGAATCAGCAACAGCGTCGATAGTCCATCGGCCATCAACGCTGAAGGATGAATCACCGTGACTGACGCCAGATCATGTAGGACCGGTCTTCCGCTGCGTGCATCGAAGGTGTGGGAATAACGCCGACCGTCCTGCAGAAAATAATGGCGGTAGTCACCGGAGGTGGACACGCCGTAGCCATCGACATCGATAATCCGCTCGGCCACTTGCTGGTCATCGCGAGGCTCTTCGAGAGCGATGCGCCACGCTGAACCATCCGGCTTCTTGCCCCGGGCCTTGAGTTCGCCCGTGGCTTCGACCAGGTAATTGTCGATGCCCATGCCCTGCAATCTGGCGGCGATGGCATCCACGGCGTAACCGGCGGCAATGCTGTTGAAGTCGACTTCGACGGCGGCGTCCTTGCACAACCGCTCGCCATCGATGCGCAGATGCTGATGGCCGACCCGCTGCATGACCTCGGCCACAGCGGCCGCATCAGGGATCTTTTCTTCGCGTCCTTGCGGGCCGAATCCCCAGAGGTCCAGCAGCGGTTCCACGGTCAGGTCGTAGGAGCCTTCGCTTTGCGTTGAAAGCTGTTCGCCGATGCGGACCAATTCGAGCACCGCTGTCGGCATGGCTTGGCAGCTATCGGCGGGCAAGGCGTTGAAACGCTCGATGACGGAGTCACTGCGGTAAGTCGACAGCTGTTGATCGACT
Organism: Pseudomonas sp. ef1; assembly: GCF_007293365.2. NCBI lineage: Bacteria > Pseudomonadati > Pseudomonadota > Gammaproteobacteria > Pseudomonadales > Pseudomonadaceae > Pseudomonas > Pseudomonas sp. ef1. The sequence continues at coordinate 5,044,660 of NZ_CM129815.1, forward strand.
TCACCGAGGATGGCCTGCACTTTGCTGCGCACCTGCGCAGGATCGGCGACCCCGGCGTGGCGCACGTACTTGACCGACCAGGTGCTGCCCATGGTCGAACCGCCAACCTCTTCCAGGGAGTCGCCGCTGCCGCAGCCGCCGATTGCCACCGCCAACACCACAGGCCCCCACCAGCGTCCAGTTAACAATTCTTCATCTCCCCGCAAAACCACGGCGGCCATTATGAACTACAAGCGCCCGCTCGCTTCCCCATGGCTGCAACGCCTTTATACAAAATTGAACAGTGAGTACCTCCCATGTCCTCCACCACGGGCAAAGGCAAAGCGATCTTTCGCGTTGTCAGCGGCAACTTCCTCGAAATGTTCGACTTCATGGTCTACGGCTTCTATGCCACGGCCATCGCCAAAACCTTCTTCCCCACCGACAGCGCCTTCGCTTCGCTGATGCTGTCGCTGGCGACCTTCGGCGCCGGCTTCCTGATGCGCCCGCTGGGGGCGATTTTCCTCGGTGCCTATATCGACCGTCACGGACGGCGCAAAGGGCTGATCATCACTTTGGCGATGATGGCCGCCGGTACGGTGCTGATCGCCTGCGTGCCCGGCTACGCGACGCTCGGTGTCGCCGCGCCGCTACTGGTGTTGTTCGGCCGTCTGTTGCAAGGCTTCTCGGCGGGCGTGGAACTGGGCGGTGTGTCGGTATATCTGGCGGAAATTTCTACGCCGGGGCGTAAAGGCTTTTTCGTCAGTTGGCAGTCCGCCAGCCAACAGGCAGCCGTGGTGTTCGCCGGTCTGCTCGGCGTTGGCCTCAACCACTGGCTGAGCCCTGAGCAGATGGGCGAATGGGGCTGGCGCGTACCGTTTCTGATTGGCTGCATGATCGTGCCGGTGATTTTTTTCATCCGTCGCTCGCTGGAAGAAACCCCGGAGTTCCAGGCGCGCACCCACCGCCCTACCCTCGGCGAAATCGTCCGCTCGATCGGGCAGAACTTCGGCATCGTCATTGCCGGCATGGCGCTGGTGGTAATGACCACGGTGTCGTTTTACCTGATCACCGCTTACACCCCGACGTTCGGCAAGGCCGAACTGCACCTGTCTGATCTCGATGCGCTGTTGGTGACGGTGTGCATCGGCTTGTCGAACTTCTTCTGGCTACCGGTGATGGGCGCGGTATCCGACAAGATCGGCCGAAAACCCTTACTGCTGGCGGCGACGATTCTGGCGATCCTCACTGCGTATCCGGCGCTGTCGTGGCTGGTGGCGAACCCGAGCTTCAGCCATTTGCTGATTGTCGAACTGTGGCTGTCGTTTCTTTATGGCTCGTACAACGGCGCGATGGTGGTGGCACTGACCGAGATCATGCCGGTGGAAGTGCGCACGACCGGGTTTTCCCTGGCTTACAGTTTGGCAACGGCGACGTTCGGCGGATTTACTCCGGCAGCGTGCACCTATCTGATTCATGTGCTGGACAACAAGGCAGCACCGGGCATCTGGCTCAGCGGCGCGGCGGTGTTGGGCTTGATTGCGACATTGGTGCTGTTCCGTGGCAACCGCCATGAGTTGCGCACGGCGCAGGCCTCGGTAGCCAGCGGCGCCTGACAGAATGCTTTCGCGAGCAGGCTCGCTCCCACAGAAGATTGTGAACGACACTGATCCAGTGTGGGAGAGAGCCTGCTCGCGAAGAGGCCGGCAAGGACGCCGAAGATCCAACAGGCCCATAAACAAAAACGCCCCGACAAAATGCCGGGGCGTTTTCATTCAAGCCTGAGGCTTAGCGCGGGAACGCTGGCGGATTCACATCAGCCATGTCTTCCATCACGCGAACCACCTGGCAGCTGTAGCCGAACTCGTTGTCGTACCAAACGTAAAGAACGACGCGGTTGTCCTGCACGATGGTCGCTTCAGCGTCGACTACACCGGCGTGACGCGAGCCAACGAAGTCAGTCGACACCACTTCCTGCGAATTGACGAAGTCGATCTGCTTGTGCAGCTCGGAGTGCAGCGCCATGTAGCGCAGGTACTCGTTCATCTCTTCACGGGTGGCGGCTTTCTCAAGGTTGAGGTTGAGAATGGCCATCGACACGTTTGGCGTCGGAACACGAATCGCGTTACCGGTCAGCTTGCCGGCCAGCTCAGGCAGAGCCTTCGCAGCAGCGGTAGCGGCGCCGGTCTCGGTGATCACCATGTTCAGCGCGGCGCTGCGGCCACGGCGATCGCCCTTGTGGAAGTTGTCGATCAGGTTCTGGTCGTTGGTGTACGAGTGAACGGTTTCGACGTGACCGTTGATGATGCCGAACTTGTCGTTGACCGCTTTGAGCACCGGCACGATGGCGTTGGTGGTGCAGGAAGCAGCCGAGACGATCTTGTCGTCAGCGGTGATTTCACCGTGGTTGATGCCGTGAACGATGTTCTTCAGCTTGCCCTTGCCAGGCGCGGTCAGAACAACGCGATCGATACCCGGGCATGCCAGGTGCTGACCCAGGCCATCGGCGTCACGCCATACACCGGTGTTGTCCACCAGCAGCGCGTCTTTGATGCCGTACTGGGTGTAATCCACCTCGGTCGGGTTCTTCGCGTAGATCACCTGGATCAGGTTGCCGTTGGCGGTGATGGTGTTGTTTTCTTCGTCGATGGTAATGGTGCCGTTGAACGAACCGTGTACCGAATCGCGACGCAGCAGGCTGGCGCGTTTGGTCAGGTCGTTTTCGGCGCCTTTGCGCACGACGATGGCGCGCAGACGCAGGCCGTCGCCACCACCGGTTTTCTCGATCAGGATGCGCGCCAGCAGACGGCCGATACGACCGAAGCCGTAAAGAACAACGTCGGTGCCTTTGCGGGCCGAGGCGTTCTGCTGGCCAACCACGTCAGCCATCTCTTCACGCACGAACTGCTCGGCGCTGCGGCCGTTGCCTTCGTTACGGAATTTGAACGCCAGCTTGCCCAGATCCACCGACGCCGCGCCGAGCTTGAGCTCGCTCATGGCCTTGAGCAGTGGGAATGTTTCGTGGACGGAGAGTTCGCTGTCGTCGGAAGAACGGTGGCGAGCAAAGCGGTGAGCTTTGAGAATCGCGATGACAGACTGGTTGATCAGGCTGCGGCCATAGATCGAGCTAACCACGTTGTTATTGCGGTAGAGCTGACCGATAAGCGGGATCATCGCTTCTGCGAGTGCTTCACGGTCGATCCATTCACCAAGACACTGGTCGGGCTTCTGAGTCACGGTAACCTTCCACATGTAGGGGCAGAAAAAAGGGGCTACATTATGCCGCCGACAAGCCCTTTCAGCAATGCGCGCTTGTCGCGCAATCGGTAACAAAATCCGTTCAAAAAATTTACGCCTTTCTCCAGCCCAGTAAAACCGGGGCTTTCAGCGCAGTCAATTTTTCGACGACTGTTAGACGATGTCTGTAACCCTCCGTAACACCACCCGGTTTCGGCACTACATAACCATGAAAAAAGTGCTCGTTTTTATGGTTACCACTACATTTCGTCCAAACCGTGAAGATAGACGCAGTCTGCAACTGACAGGCGGCACCGTAGGCCGCTACAATTACCGACTTTGTCGCAACGCCTGGAGCTCAACCTTCCGTGCCTGTTCTGCGTCTACCGCTACTCCCTGCCGAAGCAGGTAAACAGCACTGGGGCAATCTGCCCGGTGCCGCCCTCAGCCTGGCGATTGCCGAGGCTGCCAGCGCTGCCAAGCGCTTTACCCTGCTGCTGACCGCCGACAGCCAAAGCGCCGAACGGCTGGAACAGGAGCTGAGTTTCTTCGCCCCGGATTTGCCCGTACTGCATTTCCCCGACTGGGAAACCCTGCCCTACGACCTGTTCTCGCCGCACCAGGACATCATCTCCCAGCGCATCGCCAGCCTGTATCGCCTGCCGGAACTGGCCCACGGCGTGCTGGTGGTTCCGATCACCACCGCCCTGCATCGCTTGGCGCCGACCAAGTTCCTGCTCGGCAGCAGCCTGGTGCTCGATATCGGCCAGAAGCTCGACGTCGAACAGATGCGCGCGCGGCTCGAAGCCAGCGGCTATCGCTATGTCGACACGGTGTACGAGCACGGCGAGTTCACCGTACGCGGCGCGCTGATCGACCTGTTCCCGATGGGCAGCAAACTGCCGTATCGCATCGACCTGTTCGATGACGAGATCGAAACCCTGCGCACGTTCGATCCGGAAACCCAGCGTTCGATCGACAAGGTCGAGTCGGTCAAGCTGCTGCCGGCCCGCGAGTTTCCATTGCAGAAAGATGCAGTCACCCGCTTCAAGGCGCGTTTCCGTGAGCGCTTTGACGTCGATTTTCGTCGCTGCCCGATCTTTCAGGATTTGAGCAGCGGCATCACTCCGGCCGGCATCGAGTACTACCTGCCGCTGTTCTTCGACGAAACTTCGACGCTGTTCGATTACCTGCCCCAGGACACGCAAGTGTTCTCGCTGCCGGGCATCGAGCAGGCGGCGGAAAACTTCTGGAACGACGTGCGCAATCGTTACGAAGAACGCCGCGTCGATCCATCGCGTCCTTTATTGCCACCGGCCGAATTGTTCCTGCCGGTGGAAGACTGCTTCGCGCGCCTGAAGAACTGGCCACGGGTCGTTGCCAGTCAACAGGACGTTGAAAGCGGCGTCGGCCGTGAGCGCTTCCCGGCACATGCGCTGCCCGATCTGGCCATCGAAGCCAAGGCCACGCAACCGCTGGCGGCGCTGGCCGGTTTCCTCGAAGAATTCCCCGGGCGCGTGCTGTTCACCGCTGAATCGGCGGGTCGTCGCGAAGTCCTGCTGGAACTGTTGGAACGTCTGAAGCTGCGGCCGAAAACCGTCGACAGCTGGCCGGACTTCGTTGCCAGCAAGGATCGTCTGGCGATCACCATCGCCCCGCTCGACGAGGGTCTGCTGCTCGACGACCCGGCGCTGGCGCTGGTGGCGGAAAGTCCGCTGTTCGGCCAACGGGTCATGCAACGTCGTCGTCGCGAGAAGCGCAGCGACGTCAGCAACGATGCGGTGATCAAGAACCTCACCGAACTGCGCGAAGGCGCGCCGGTGGTGCATATCGACCACGGCGTCGGGCGCTACCTGGGCCTGACGATTCTGGAAATCGACAATCAGGCCGCCGAGTTCCTCACCCTCGAATACGCCGAGAACGCCAAGCTCTACGTGCCGGTGGCCAACCTGCACCTGATCGCGCGCTACACCGGCAGCGACGATTCGCTCGCGCCGCTGCACCGCCTCGGCTCGGAAACCTGGCAGAAAGCCAAGCGCAAGGCCGCCGAGCAGGTGCGTGACGTCGCCGCCGAATTGCTCGACATTTACGCCCGTCGTGCCGCCCGTGAAGGTTACGCCTTCGCCGACCCGAAGGCCGATTACGCCACCTTCAGCGCCGGCTTCCCGTTCGAGGAGACGCCGGACCAGCAAGCGACCATCGAGGCGGTACGCGAAGACATGCTCGCGCCGAAACCGATGGATCGTCTGGTCTGCGGCGACGTTGGCTTCGGCAAGACCGAAGTGGCCATGCGCGCCGCGTTCATCGCCGTGCACGGCGGTCGGCAGGTGGCGATTCTGGTGCCGACCACCCTGCTCGCCCAGCAGCACTACAACAGTTTCCGCGACCGCTTCGCCGACTGGCCGGTGACCGTGGAAGTGATGAGTCGCTTCAAGTCGGCCAAGGAAGTCAACGCGGCGATCGCCGATCTGGCGGAAGGCAAGATCGACATCGTCATCGGCACGCACAAACTGCTGTCCGATGATGTGAAGATCAAAAACCTCGGGCTGGTGATCATCGACGAAGAGCACCGCTTTGGCGTGCGCCAGAAAGAACAGCTCAAGGCCCTGCGCAGCGAAGTCGACATCCTTACCCTGACCGCGACGCCGATTCCGCGCACGCTGAACATGGCGGTGTCGGGCATGCGCGATCTGTCGATCATCGCCACGCCGCCAGCGCGGCGCCTGTCGGTGCGCACTTTTGTAATGGAGCAGAACAAGAGCGCGGTCAAAGAGGCCCTGCTGCGTGAACTGCTGCGTGGCGGTCAGGTTTATTACCTGCACAACGATGTGAAGACCATCGAGAAATGCGCCGCCGATCTCGCCGAACTGGTGCCGGAAGCGCGCATCGGTATCGGCCACGGGCAGATGCGCGAACGTGAACTCGAACAGGTGATGAGCGACTTCTACCACAAGCGCTTCAACGTGCTGATCGCCTCGACCATCATCGAGACCGGCATCGACGTGCCGAGCGCCAACACCATCATCATCGAACGCGCCGACAAGTTCGGTCTGGCCCAGCTGCACCAGTTGCGTGGTCGTGTCGGTCGCAGTCACCACCAGGCTTACGCCTACCTGCTGACACCGCCACGCCAGCAAATCACTTCGGACGCGGAAAAACGTCTGGAAGCGATCGCCAATACCCAGGACCTCGGCGCCGGTTTCGTCCTGGCCACCAACGACCTGGAAATCCGTGGCGCCGGCGAACTGCTCGGCGACGGTCAGAGCGGGCAGATTCAGGCCGTCGGTTTCACCCTGTACATGGAAATGCTCGAACGCGCGGTGAAGTCGATCCGCAAGGGCGAGCAGCCGAACCTCGATCAACCGCTTGGCGGCGGTCCGGAAGTCAATCTGCGGGTGCCGGCGCTGATTCCGGAAGATTATCTGCCGGATGTGCATGCGCGGCTGATTCTGTATAAACGCATCGCCTCGGCCACCGACGAGGAAGGCCTCAAGGACCTGCAGGTGGAGATGATCGACCGCTTCGGCCTGTTGCCGGAGCCGACCAAGAACCTGGTGCGGATCACCGCGCTGAAATTGCAGGCGGAAAAGCTCGGCATCAAGAAAGTCGACGGCGGGCCGCAAGGCGGACGCATCGAGTTCGAAGCGCAGACGCCGGTTGACCCGATGACCCTGATCAAGCTGATCCAGACGCAGCCCAAGCGCTACAAGTTCGAAGGCGCGACGATGTTTAAATTCCAGGTGCCGATGGAGCGCCCGGAAGAACGTTTCAATACTGTCGAGGCGCTGTTTGAGCGTCTCATCCCGAAATCCGCTTGAAGGACGCCCGATGCGCCTGTTCCGCTCTCTGACTCTGTTGCTTGCACTTGCAGCACCGACGGCGTTTGCCGATGACACGTATCAGGTCGAAATGATCCTGGTGCGCCAGAATGCCGTCCCGGCCATCGTCAGCCGCGCCGCCCCGGAAGACTGGGCCGCAGGCGCCCAGCGTCTGGGCAGCGACAGCCAGCGCACCCCAGCGCTGAATGATGTAGTGAACAAACTCACCGCCAGCGGCGAGTACACCGTGTTGATGCACAAAGCCTGGCAGCAGAACCTCGGCGAAGCGCCGGCGAAAGTCGCAGTGAGCGAAGGTCAGGAACAGTTCGGCCAGTTCCCCATCGAGGGCACGCTGGAAATGAAACTCGGCCGCTTCACCGACGTGACCGCCGATTTCTGGGTCAATCAGATCGACGCCAATGGCCTGGTCACCGCCAGTGAGCGTCTGCGTCAGGACAGCCACACCAAGAACGGCCAGCTCAATTACCTCGACAACGGCCACCTGGCCCTGCTGATCAAGATCACTTCCCTGACCGCGCCAGCGCCTCGCGAAGCGCCTGAAGTCGTGCCGGACTGATCGACGTCCTTATGCCGCCGCCCCTGAGCAAACCGCTGGCCCCGTCGTGGGTCAGCCGATTCAAAGAACAGAGTCTGGAGCGCGGCCGCCGCTACGCTTTGGAGAATCGAGTGCGCATCGCCCAGGTCGGCGATGCGACCATCACCGCCAGTTGCGAAGGTTCTGGCGGTAGCGTTTACCGACAGACCATCCATCTGCGCGAGTCAGCTAAAGCGACGCTGTTGCTGGTCGACGCCACCTGTACCTGCCCGGTGCGCAGCAACTGCAAACACTGCGCGGCGGTGCTGCTGAAAATCCAGGAAACCCTCGACTACCCCGCCGCCGCGAAAGATGCCGAGTTGCTGGAAAAACTCCAGGCCGTGCTGGAGAACCGTAGCCCGAAAGCGCCGCCGCAAGTGCTGGTGGACAACGTGCAACCGGTGCCACGCCTATGGCTGGCGAGCGTCGAATTCAGCGCCTTCGAGCCGCGCAACGGCAAGATGCAGCGCTACATTCAGCATCGCGCGGCACTGTCGTTCAGCTATCTGGACGAATACGTCAGCGGGCAAAAACACAGCGATATCCTGATCCGTCAGGAAGCCCAGACCCTGCGGATAAAACGTCACCCGGACGTCGAACAGTCCTACCGCGAACAGTTACGCATCCTCGGTTTCCGCATCGCCACAAGGCAGAGCAAAGCCCTGCCGGAAAGCGCCGGCGAACTCTACGAGATGGTCAACGACAGCGCCTGGCTGACCTTCACGTTGAATGACTTGCCGAAATTGCGCAGCCAGGGCTGGGAGTTGCAGATCGATGAGGAATTCGGTTTCGACCTGACCGCCGTCGACGACTGGTACGCCACCGTCGAACAGGCGCCGGAACGCGACTGGTTCGATCTGGAACTAGGCATCATCGTCAACGGCGAGCGCCTGAGCCTGCTGCCGATTCTGCTGAACCTGATGCGCTCGCACACCGAGATCCTCAACCCGGAACGCCTCGCCCGCCGTCGCGATGACGAGCTGATTCTGGTCAACATTCCGCAACGCACCAGCGAGCATGGGCCGTTGCAAGTGGCGCTGCCGCTCGGTCGCTTGAAGCCGGTATTGATGACGCTGGGTGAGTTCTATTTACAGGAGCCGGGCGAAACCACCCTGCGCCTGAGCAAGGCTGACGCCACCCGGCTCAATTCGCTGGAAGGCCTGCCGCTGTTGTGGGAAGGCGGCGAGCAGATGCGCACCTTCGCCCAGCGCCTGCGCGATATCCGCGATTTCACTGCCGAAGCGCCGCAAGGCCTGAATGCAACGCTGCGCCCGTATCAGCTCGAAGGTTTGAGCTGGATGCAATCGCTGCGACAACTCGAAGTCGGCGGCATTCTCGCGGACGACATGGGCCTGGGCAAAACCCTACAGACCCTGGCGCATATTCTCAGCGAGAAGAACGCCGGACGCCTCGATCGTCCGTGCATGGTGGTGATGCCGACCAGCCTGATTCCGAACTGGCTCGACGAAGCGGCGCACTTCACCCCGCAGCTGAAAGTCCTCGCGCTGTATGGCGCCACGCGCAAAAAGCACTTCGACAATCTGGCCGACTTCGACCTGATCCTCACCACTTACGCCCTGTTGCCCAAGGACCTTGAGCGTTTGGCCAAACAGCCGCTGCACGTTCTGGTGCTGGACGAAGCGCAATACATCAAGAACCCCAACAGCAAAGCCGCTCAGGCCGCGCGCGAGCTGAATGCACGCCAGCGCCTGTGCCTCAGCGGCACGCCGCTGGAAAACCACTTGGGCGAGCTCTGGTCGCTGTTCCACTTCCTGTTACCGGGCTGGCTTGGCGACGTGAAAAGCTTCAATGCCGATTACCGTGTGCCGATCGAAAAGCGCGGCAGTGAAGTCAGACTGCAGCACCTCAACGGTCGGATAAAACCGTTTCTGCTGCGCCGCACCAAAGAGCAGGTCGCCACCGAGCTGCCGCCGAAAACCGAGATCATCCACTGGGTCGAACTCAACGAAGCGCAGCGCGATGTGTACGAAACCATGCGCTTGGCGATGGACAAAAAGGTCCGCGACGAGATCACTCGCAAAGGCGTGGCACGCAGCCAGATCATCATTCTCGAAGCCCTGCTCAAGCTGCGTCAGGTCTGCTGCGACCTGCGCCTGGTTAACGACGCCACCCTGCCCGCGCGCGGCAGCACTTCGGGCAAGCTCGACAGCCTGATGGAAATGCTTGAGGAACTGTTCGAGGAAGGCCGGCGGATTCTGCTGTTCTCGCAATTCACTTCGATGCTGACATTGATCGAAGAGGAGTTGAAAAAACGCAAGATCGCTTACGCCCTGCTCACCGGCCAGACCCGTGACCGGCGCACACCAGTGAAGGAATTCCAGAGCGGCACGCGTCAGATTTTTCTGATCAGCCTGAAGGCCGGTGGTGTCGGTTTGAACCTCACCGAAGCCGATACGGTGATTCACTACGACCCGTGGTGGAACCCGGCGACCGAGAATCAGGCCACCGACAGGGCCTATCGCATCGGCCAGGAAAAACCGGTGTTCGTCTACAAGATGATTGCCCGGGGCACGGTGGAAGAGAAGATTCAGCACCTGCAGAAGGAAAAGTCCGACCTGGCAGCGGGCGTGCTCGATGGGCGCAAGGCCGGGGACTGGAAGTTGCAGAGCGATGATATTGAAGCGCTGTTTGCGCCGTTGCCGGACAAGATCGACAAGCGTTGAAAGCGTCGTCGCCGGTTAGATAGCTATCGCTGGCAAGCCAGCTCCCACAGGGTTATGAGCTGTACCGAAGTTTGTGTTTCACACTCGATACCTGTGGGAGCTGGCTTGCCAGCGATGGGGTCATCCAATATTGCGCAATCACTCAGGGCTCAACCCTTGGAAACCGGCAACGGCGCAAACAGCGCCTCGATATCACTCTGTTCGAGTTTGAATCCCCCCGTCGTGCCACCCTCAAGCACCGCCCCGGCCAGCGCCGCTTTCTCCTGCTGCAACGCCTGGATCTTCTCTTCGACGGTGCCTTTGGCAATCAACTTGTAGACGAACACCGGATTGTTCTGCCCGATGCGATACGCCCGATCAGTCGCCTGATTCTCCACCGCCGGGTTCCACCAAGGGTCGAAGTGAATCACCGTGTCCGCCGCTGTCAGGTTCAGACCGGTACCGCCGGCCTTGAGGCTGATCAGAAACAACGGCACCTTGCCGCCCTGGAAATCCCTCACCGGCGTGCGCCGATCGGTGGTGTCGCCGGTCAGCAACGAGTAGCCAAGCCCGCGTTGCTGCAATTCCTGCTCAATCAGCGCCAGCATCGAGGTGAACTGCGAGAACAGCAGAATGCGCCGACCTTCGCCGAGCAGTTCTTCGAGCATCTCCATCAGGCTGATCAGCTTGCCGCTGCCCGAGCGCAACGCCTTCGCCGTGAGCGGCATATTGACCAGGCGCAGATCGCAGCAGACCTGGCGCAGCTTGAGCAGCGCATCGAGGATGATGATCTGACTGCGCGCCACGCCGCTGCGGGCGATTTCGTCGCGGACCTTTTTGTCCATCGCCACGCGCACCGTCTCATAGACGTCGCGCTGACCATCGCTGAGTTCGACCCAATGAATGATCTCGGTTTTCGGCGGCAACTCGGTGGCGACCTGATCCTTCTTGCGCCGCAGCAAAAACGGCTTGATACGTGCGGTCAGGTGCTGCATGCGCTGCACATTGCCGTGCTTCTCGATCGGCGTGCGGTAATCGCGATTGAAGGATTTACTGTCGCCGAGCCAGCCGGGCATGAGGAAATGGAACTGCGACCACAGCTCACCGAGGTGGTTTTCCAGCGGCGTACCGCTCAGACACAAGCGCTGACGGGCCTGCAGGTCACGCGCGGCCTGGGCGGCTTTGCTCAGCGGGTTCTTGATGTTCTGCGCTTCGTCGAGAATCAGCACGCTCCACAGCTGCGGCTGCAAGATCTCCAGATCCCTGGGCAGCAATGCGTAAGTGGTCAGCACCAAGTCGTATTCGGCGAGATTGGCGAAGTCCTTTTGCCGCCCGGTGCCGTGCAGCGCCAGGACTTTCAACTGCGGCGTGAAGCGCTCGGCCTCGTCGAGCCAGTTGGGAATCAGGCTGGTCGGCATCACCGCCAGTGCCGGACAGTCCAGACGCCCGGCGTGTTTCTCCGTGAGCAGATGCGCCAGGGTCTGCAAGGTTTTGCCCAGGCCCATGTCATCGCCCAGAATGCCGCCGACCTCCAGCTCGCGCAGGGTCTGCATCCAGTTCAAGCCTTCGAGCTGATACGGACGCAGTTGCGCGTTGAGGCCGGCCGGCGCAGCAACCTGGGCGTGGCTGGAATTCTGCAGACGCTTGGCAAAAGTGCGCAGGCGTTCGCCGCCCTGCCAGTCCAGCGGTACGCCATCGAGCATACTCAGGCGTGCGGCGTCTGGAGCGGTCAAGCGCAGCGCATCGCCCTGGTGTCCGCCCAGATACAGCTCGCCCAGCGTCGCCATCAGCGGTTTGACCCGACTCAGCGGCAACGCGACCTTGGCGCCGGCCGGGTCGCCAAAACCGCTGGGCTTGAGCTCGATCAGGAGTTTTTCATCATCGCTGCGCTGCGCCAGATTGACCGGGTCGAGCAAGCGCGGCTGGGTCCGCAACAGGTGCAGAAGGATCGGCAGCAAGCTGTAGCGCTCGCCGTTGACGACGATACCCAACTGCAGATCAAACCACTGATGCGTGGCCTCTTCTTCGACCTCGGCGTACCACTGTTCAACCGGTTGTACATCGAAATGGAAACCGGGACTGATCTCGATTTTCCAATCTGCGGCGCGCAGTGTGGCCAGCCCTTCGTGCATGAACCCGAGCCAGGCGGAATCATCCGGCAAGGTAAACATCTCGCCGGGACGATCCATTGCACTCTTGCGCGTGGCTTTCTTGAAGCCATGTTTTTGCAGGTTCTGGCGCAGCTTCTTTTCCAGCGCCGGTTGACGCTGAATGCGCTGGGTTTCGCTGCCGTTGAGGATCATCACTTCCGGGTTGCGATCCACCGCCGGATGACCGTTGTAGGTAAACAGCAGAGCGGCGCGGTGCTCCAGCACATATTCCCAGCGCGAACGTTCCCGGCCGCTGACCAGGACGAGCTGCGGCTGCGGCAGCACGTCATCGATGATCCGTTCGGTGAGCTTGTGCGGTGGCGCAATTTGGGTCGCCGCGCTCATGCGATGGCTGAACTGCATGGCCTGACGCGCCGGGATGTCTGGCGCCTGGGTCAAATGGCAGGCGAGTTTTTCTTCCAGCTCAGTGAACAGCGGGCCAACCTGGCGCTGCTCGCGATCAAGGTAATAAAGCGGCTCCAGCGCCAGCACGGTTTCCTGCGCGGCTTCGGCACTGCTCCACTGCGCGCGGAATCCGCCGTCAGCCTGCTCGGCCCAAGAGAATTGACCGACGCGTTTCGCCCCCGGTGTCAGCGCTCGCAGGTCTTCGAAGTCGAGGAACAGCCGCGAGGTGCGCAGGAGCATTTCCAGCAGTTCGGCGCCACTGCTGCCTTCCAGCGGATAGCCGCTGTAATAGGCGTGATGGGAATGCATGGCGACCAACAGCCGGGCGATGCGCAGATCCAGTTCGGACAGGTAGCCCGGCTGGCGCATGAGCATTTCCGCGAGCGAGTACATCGGTTTGACCTCGCGTAACTCGCCGCTCTTGAGCTGGTAGACCTTGAAAATATCGAGCAGCCACTTGCCGTTCGCAGACGTCGGTTTGAGCTTGTAAAACAGACGCGTGCCTGCGGTTTGCGCACTTTCTTCAGCGGGCTTGGCCGGCACGGGAATTGTTGAAAGCCAATGCTCGAGCGCTCGCCCCAACGGGATCTGTGCATCATTGTCAGACGCATCCTCACCCGTGCCCAGCAGGTGATAGATCACCGCCGCGCTGTGCTTGCAGTCCAGTGCAACCGGACAGCTGCACAGGCATCGCAAGCTAACCGATCCCAACCGATCTTCTGACAGGTAAATGGTTTGCTCATACGCCTGAAGTTGCGATCCGACGCAGAACGCCTCTATCTTCTTGTCATCGATCTCGAGGATCTCTACCCGGTCATCGGCGGCATAAGCGCGGGCCTTGGCCAACGCCTTGCTACTGAATGCGTGGGTCCATGTCAGCCCTTTAAGCCGCTCGATGAAAATGCTCATGGACAGTCCTTAGCTGGCCAGCACCCGGGCCAGCGTCGATTTCACCTTGCCCATGCCATCGTGCAGGGCCTGCTCGATTTCGGCCATGGTGATGACTTCGGTGGTCTTGCCGGCTGCAGGATTCACCACCAGCGCCAGACAGGCGTAATCCAGATCCAGCTCACGCGCCAGCGCCGCTTCCGGCATGCCGGTCATGCCGACGATGTCGCAGCCGTCACGCTCCAGTCGCACGATCTCGGCGACCGTTTCCAGACGCGGACCCTGGGTGCAGGCGTACACGCCTTGATCGCTGTATTCGCAGCCTTCGGCGGCGACTGCTGCAATCAATTGCTGACGCAACGGTTCGCTGTAGGGAAAGCTGAAATCGATGTGGGTGACGTGCTCCAGATCATCGGCGAAATAGGTGTGCTCGCGCCCACTGGTGTAGTCGACGATCTGGTGCGGCACGCAGAAATGCCCGGTGCCCATGGCCGGATGAATACCGCCCACCGCGTTAACGGCGATGATCGCTTCGGCACCGGCCTGCTTCAACGCCCACAGGTTGGCGCGGTAGTTGACCTTGTGCGGCGGGAAACGATGCGGGTGACCGTGACGGGCGAGGAACAGCACTTCCTTGCCGGCGTATTCACCAATCTGCACCTCGGCCGAAGGCGCGCCGTACGGCGTGTCGACTGCCAGCGACTGGCGAATGCTCAGGCCTTCGAGCTGAGTCAGGCCAGTGCCACCGATGATTGCGTAAACGGTCATAACGAAAAAATCCTTAATCGATCAGTTGAGCGTCTTTGAGCGCGCCGAGGGCGGTGAGCCAACGCGGGTCCTGACGATAATCGGTACTGGCGAAGGCCTGACCGCGCATCCTGGCGATGCGAGCAGAAGGCTTGACCTTCATGCGCTGCGCGGCGATCAGGGCCAGCTCGGCTGCCGCGCGGTCGTTACACACCAGACCCATGTCGCAGCCAGCAGTGAGTGCGGCTTCGATGCGGCTGGCAGCGTCGCCGACCACGTGGGCGCCGGCCATCGACAGATCATCGCTGAAGATCACGCCATCGAACTGCAACTCGCCGCGCAGGATGTCCTGCAGCCAGCGTCGGGAGAAACCGGCCGGCTGCGAGTCGACTTGCGGATAGATGACGTGGGCCGGCATGACGGCGGCCAGTTGTTTGCTGAGTTTGGCGAAGGGCACCAGATCATTGGCGCGGATCTCGTCGAGACTGCGCTCGTCGTTCGGGATCGCTACATGGGAGTCGGCTTCGGCCCAGCCGTGTCCCGGGAAATGTTTGCCGGTGGCGGCCATGCCGGCGCTGTTCATGCCGCGAATGAATGCACCGGCGAGTAAGGCGGCACGCTCGGGATCGCCTTCGAAGGAACGAGTGCCGACCACGGCGCTGCGCTGATAGTCCAGATCCAGCACCGGGGCGAAACTCAGGTCGAGCCCGACCGCCAACACTTCGGTGGCCATGATCCAGCCGCATTGCTCGGCGAGATACTCTGCATTCGGGTTATCGGCGATGGCGCGCATCGCTGGCAGACGGACGAAACCCTGACGCAAGCGCTGCACACGCCCGCCCTCTTGATCCACCGCCAGCAGCAGATCCGGACGAATCGCGCGGATCGCGGCGCTCAGTTCGCGCACCTGGCGTGGATGCTCGATATTGCGGGCGAAAATGATCAGGCCGCCCACTTCGGGCTGACGCAACAATTGGCGATCTTCGGCCGTCAGCCAGGTACCGGCGACGTCCACCATCAACGAGCCTTGCAGGCCAGCAGTCATAGAGATTCCTTGAAAACAAAAAACCCGATCTGCTTGCATTCGCTACCGTGGGCATTGCCCGGACGGTCAGCAGAATTCATGCAGATCGGGTTCAGTACGAGAGTCGGCATGGCCGGCTAGCTTAGCGGATACCAGCTGCCGCGCCCACCCGTGCGCGGTCAAACCTTGGCGGCGACCGGCATGGATTTGCTGCGCGGACGCAGTTGCGCACTGGCCATGGCTGTATCGGTGACGCCGGTTTCGGCGCGCATGCCGGCAGCGAGGAACGGCACCATCAGGCGCATCACTTGTTCGATGGAGGTATTGACGCCGAAATCGGTCTCGGCAATCGCGCGCAAGGCCTTGATCCCGGACATGCTGAACGCCGCAGCGCCAAGCATGAAGTGCACGCGCCAGAACAGCTCGATCGGCGGAATGCGTGGCGCCGCTTCATTGACCAGCAGCATGTAGCGGCGGAACACCTTGCCGTACATGTCTTCCAGATAACGCCGCAAGTGGCCCTGGCTCTGGCTGAACGCGAGGCCGAGCAAACGCATGAAGATCGACAGATCGTTACCGCTGCGGGGCTGCACGACGAGCGCTTGCTCGACGAGAATTTCCAGCAATTCTTCGAGGGTCGGCTTGTTCTCAGGCTTGGCCTGACGGCGCTCCAGCTCTTTATCGAGGCTGACGCAGAACGGCCCGAGAAAGCGCGAGAACACAGCTTGAATCAGCGCCTTTTTCGAGCCGAAGTGATAATTCACCGCAGCCAGATTGACGCCAGCCTTGCTGGTGATCAAACGCAATGAGGTTTCAGCGAATCCTTTCTCCGCGAACAACTGCTCGGCAGCATCAAGAATGCGTTCAACGGTTTCCGACTGGGCCATGGCTACTCCGCCTGACAAACACTTGTTTGAAACATACGTTTCAGCCTAAGCCTTGTCAAGCCTGCCGGTTCGTTTTGGGAATGGTCGGTCAGCTATTTAACCACACAAGGCGCCAGCATTAATAAGCGCCCTTGGCGACCGCTCGGCGGGCGGCAAAAAAACGCCCATTGCCAAGACCGCTTCACTGTATATAATCCCAGTCACTGTATAAAAAGACAGAGCGATCAATATGCTAAAGCTGACGCCACGCCAAGCCGAGATTCTGGCCTTCATCAAACGTTGCCTCGAAGACAACGGCTATCCGCCCACCCGTGCGGAAATCGCTCAGGAATTGGGTTTCAAATCGCCAAATGCGGCGGAAGAACATCTCAAGGCCCTCGCCCGCAAGGGCGCGATCGAGATGACCCCGGGCGCTTCCCGCGGCATCCGTATTCCCGGCTTCGAAGCCAAGACCGACGACTCCACCCTGCCGATCATTGGCCGAGTGGCTGCCGGCGCGCCGATCCTCGCCCAGCAGCACATCGAAGAATCCTGCAACATAAACCCGACCTTTTTCCATCCTCGCGCCGACTACCTGTTGCGTGTGCACGGCATGAGCATGAAGGACATCGGCATCTTCGACGGCGACTTGCTGGCAGTTCACACTACTCGCGAAGCGCGTAACGGTCAGGTTGTGGTTGCCCGCATCGGCGACGAAGTGACGGTCAAACGCTTCAAACGTGAAGGCAGCAAAGTCTGGCTGATTGCCGAGAACCCCGAGTTTGCCCCTATCGAAGTCGACCTGAAAGATCAGGAACTGGTGATCGAAGGCTTGAGTGTCGGCGTCATTCGCCGCTAAAGGAGGCTCCATGCAGTTCCCACACACACCTCAGCAAACACAACTGCCTTTATTTGAAGCGTTTCTGGCGCAACCGATTGCGCCGATCCTCAAAGACGTGGTCGAGCGTGACTGGAATGCCAAACCTGACGCCTTCAGTGAGCTATCACTGCGTGGTGCGGCCGGGAACTGCCTGAACCTGCTAGCGCCGATCCTGCGTGAATTGAGCGAGGATCAGGATGCGCGCTGGCTGACGCTGATCGCCCCACCCGCCAGTCTGACGCAAACCTGGCTGCGCGATGCTGGCCTGAACCGCGAACGCATTCTACTGCTGCAACCGCGCGGCACTCAGAGTGCTCAGCAACTGGCCTGCGAAGCGTTGCGGCTGGGTCGCAGCCACACCGTGGTGACCTGGCTGAACCCGTTGAATGCCAATTCACGGCAACAACTGATCAGCGCCGCGCGCACGGGCGAAGCTCAGAGCCTGAACATTCGTTTGGGTTGATTGTTGAGTAATGCGCGCTGTGTGAAGCGCAGGGCTTCTCCAGGGACAGAGAAGCCGATCTGAAGCGCAAGCGACCGAGAAAAGGCCAAAGCGTGGATCAATGAAGAACCCGCGGCCCCTCTTCCTTATCAAACTCGCCTTCAACCATACGACCTGCCATCTGCACACCGACACTCAACATCGCTTTGGCAATTTCAACGTGCTGGCCTTGCAGGAACGCCTTGGCATCCTCGGAGAAATCCAGCGTCACCAGAGAACCTTCGTCCTCGGCCCTGCGCAGTTCGATTCGGCCGTCTGGTAACTCGACAATTTCTAGAAAGGACGTTGGCATATAAGTCTGTTCTCCACGAAAGGCAGCGATTATATAGACATCATTCGAGCTTCGCTCGGGATCTTGACCAGCAGCATGTTTCAGATTGCCACTGCGCCAAATCCAATCAGCACTCATTCAAACCTTCACGGAAACGCAGGGCCAGACCTTTAAGGTTCTGCCGCCAGCTCTCCAGCTCGTCTCGACTGAGCTCTTCTGGCGCCTCTTCTTCATCAAGATTAATCGCTTGGATCAGCGGCTGCGTCACGTCGCCTTTCGGCTTGCGTGGCGCCCTCGGTGGCTGAAACAGTGCTGCGTGCGCCGCCAGCAGTTTCGCCAGCCAGGTTTCCGGATTACCGGCCAGCTCGACCATTTCGGCCAACTCCGGAATGGCGATCGACTCCAGCACTTCGCGCTTCAACAACTCCTCTGCCCTCGGCGAATTGGCCTGCGGCAGACGATAAAAGCCGGCGATCTCATGACACAAGCCCAGCAGTGCGCCGTAGAGGTGGAACAACGCCGACTCACGCCCGGCCTGGATCAGCGCCAGAGAATTCATCGCCCGCCCTTCTTCAGCACGAGCCAGAGCTTCGAGTGACAGCCCGGCGAAATAGATCTTCTGGTTGGTGCGGGTATAGAGTTCGTGGGCCATGACGGCAGCCTCCACAACGAAATAATTGCTTCACACAGGCCCGGCAGTGTCATGGATCAGCCGATGCCAGCGCAAGCACAAAACAAAAAGGCCGCATGAAAACCCGAAGGGTTCATGCGGCCTTTTTGCTGTTCAGACTAGCGCTTACTCAGCCTTGGCCTTTGCGCTGCGCTTGTCTTCAACAGTCCACTTGCCACCGTCGTAATACGCTTTCCAGCCTGTCGGCTTGCCGTCGACTTCGGTCTGTACGTATTGCTCCTTGGTCTTGCGGCTGTAGCGGATGACCGCTGGCAGACCGTCAGGATCCTTTTGCGGAGCCTCGCACAGGAAGTGGTACTTCGGATCGATCTCGTCCTTGTGCGGCAGAATCTCGATCACCAGCGGAGCGCGAGTCTCGCGGTTTTTCGGGAACTGACTGGCGGCCAGGAACAGACCGGACGCACCATCGCGCAGGATGTAGGTGTCGTTGACCTTTTCGCATTTCAGCTCAGGCATCTTCACCGGGTCCATCTTCGGCGGTGCCGCGTCACCGCTCTTCAGCAACTTGCGGGTATTCTTGCACTCAGGGTTGGTGCAACCGAAAAACTTGCCGAAACGGCCGGTCTTGAGCTGCATCTCGCTGCCGCACTTATCGCATTCCAGACTCGGACCTTCATAGCCCTTGATGCGATAGCTGCCCTCTTCAATTTCGTAACCGGCGCAATCCGGGTTGTTGCCGCAGATATGCAACTTGCGCTTCTCGTCCAGCAGGTAGGCGTCCATCGCCGTGCTGCAGATTGGGCAGCGATGCTTGCCACGCAGGACCAGCGATTCCGATTCGCCCTCGTCGTCCGCTGCGATTTCATCGCCTGGCACCAGGTTGACGGTGGCCTTGCAGCGCTCTTTCGGCGGCAGGCTGTAGCCCGAGCAGCCAAGGAACACGCCAGTCGATGCGGTACGAATCTGCATCGGACGACCGCACGTGGTGCACGGAATGTCAGTCATGACCGGCTGGTTGGCGCGCATGCCGCTGTCCGGGTTTTCCGCTACTTCGAGTTTCTTCTTGAAGTCGCCATAGAACTCGTCCAGCACGTTTTTCCAGTCGCGCTCGCCCTGCGCCACGTCATCGAGGTTCTCTTCCATGCCGGCGGTGAAGCCGTAGTCCATAAGATTGGAGAAACTCTCGGACAGACGCTCGGTGACGATGTCGCCCATCTTTTCCGAGTAGAAACGACGGTTGTGCAGGGTCACATAACCGCGATCCTGAATGGTCGAAATGATCGCAGCGTAGGTCGAAGGACGACCGATGCCGCGTTTTTCCATCTCCTTGACTAGACTGGCTTCGGAATAACGCGCCGGTGGCTTGGTGAAATGCTGCGACGGGTCAAGCTTGATCAGCTTCATCACATCGCCCTGGGCCATGTCCGGCAGCACGTCATCATCGCCAGGCTTGGCAATTTGCGGCATCACCCGGGTGTAACCGTCGAACTTGAGGATACGGCCCTTGGCACGCAGCTCGAAGTCGCCAGCGCCGACGCTGACGGTGGTCGACAGGTATTGCGCCGGCAGCATCTGGCAGGCCAGGAACTGGCGCCAGATCAGCTCGTACAGACGCTCGGCATCGCGCTCCATACCCGCCAGCTTGCTCGGCGTGGTGTTGGCGTCGGACGGACGAATCGCTTCGTGAGCCTCTTGCGCGCCTTCCTTGCTGCTGTAGACGTTCGGCGTTTCCGGCAGGTACTTCTTGCCGAATTCGTCTTCGATGTAGGTGCGCGCCATCGCCACGGCGTCGGCCGAGAGATTGGTCGAGTCGGTACGCATGTAAGTGATGTAGCCGGCTTCGTACAGACGCTGGGCCATCATCATGGTTTTCTTCACGCCGAAACCGAGGCGGTTGCTCGCAGCCTGCTGCAAGGTCGACGTGATGAACGGCGCCGACGGCTTGCTGCTGGTCGGTTTGTCTTCGCGCTTGACGATGCTGTAGCTGGAGGACTTGAGCTTCTCCAGCGCAGCCATGGCCTGGGCTTCGTTCAGCGGCTTGAAGGCTTCGCCTTTTTCGCGAGCCACTTCGAAACGCACGGTCGAGCCTTTGGTGGTGCCGAGATCAGCGTGCACTTCCCAGTATTCTTCGGGATTGAAAGCACGGATTTCACGCTCACGCTCGACTACCAGCTTCACCGCAACCGATTGCACGCGACCGGCGGACAGACCACGGGCGATCTTGGCCCACAGCAGCGGCGAGACCATGTAGCCGACGACGCGGTCAAGGAAGCGACGCGCCTGCTGGGCGTTGACACGATCAATGTCCAGCTCGCCCGGCTCGGAGAAGGCTTCCTGGATCGCCTTCTTGGTGATTTCGTTGAACACCACGCGCTTGTAACGGCTGTCGTCACCACCGATGGCTTCGCGCAGGTGCCAGGCAATGGCTTCCCCCTCGCGATCCAAGTCGGTTGCGAGATAGATGGTGTCAGCATCCTTGGCGAGCCGGCGCAGCTCTTCGATGACCTTTTCTTTGCCCGGGAGGATCTCGTACTGGGCTTTCCAGCCGTGTTCGGGATCGACGCCCATGCGCGAGACCAGCTGCTTGCGCGCTTTCTCTTTTGGCGAGAGCACCGGACCTTCGCCCGCAGCAGCCTTGCCGCGCTTGGCGGCTGGCTCTTTGCTGGCGCTAGCCGAACCGCTGGTGGGCAGGTCTCGGATATGGCCGATACTCGACTTCACCACGTATTGGTTGCCCAGATACTTGTTGATGGTCTTGGCCTTAGCCGGGGATTCCACAATGACCAGCGATTTGCCCATGGATCAGAAAATTCCTGAATTCTAGAAGTGAAAGGCGGTTGGCGCCTGACGCGGCACCGCTATATATAGTTGATACAAGGTGAGGTCAAGCGCAGGGTTGTCTGCGCAGTCGCCTCATGCCTTGTCAAAGACGCTCGGTTCGGCCTGCACCAAAGCAAAGCGCGGCACCTGCTCGCCGTCAACCTCGACCGACTCGACGAACATGCTCAGCGGGCGCACCCAAAAGCCGTAATCGCCATACAGGGCTTGGTAAAAGACCACTTCTTCTTCGGTTTCGGAATGCCGCGCAACACTGAATACACGGTATTGCGGACCTTTGTAATGTTGGTAGAGCCCAGGTTGTATCGGCATGCTTCGGCCCTCACTGAAATCTTTTCAAAAATAAATAAAAAACCCAAAAACAAAAACCGGGGCACTGGGCCCCGGCTTCCATCGACGAGACGCTTAAACGCGTTCGAAGACGGTGGAGATGCCTTGGCCGAGACCAATGCACATAGTGGCCACCCCGAAGGTGCCGCTATTCTGCTTCATCACGTTCAACAGGGTGCCGGAAATACGTGCACCGGAGCAACCGAACGGGTGACCCAGGGCGATCGCGCCGCCGTGCAGGTTAACCTTCTCGTTCATCTTGTCGAGCACTTTCAGATCTTTCAGCACTGGCAGAGCCTGTGCAGCGAAAGCTTCGTTGAGCTCGAAGAAGTCGATATCGTTGATGCCAAGGCCTGCGCGCTTCAGGGCTTTTTGTGTTGCCGGCACTGGACCATAGCCCATGATTGCCGGATCCACACCTGCCACCGCCATCGAACGGATCACCGCCATAGGCTGGATACCCAGGTCCTGTGCACGCTGCGCCGACATCACGATCATGCACGAAGCACCATCGGTGATCTGCGACGAAGTACCGGCAGTCACGGTGCCGCCTTTCGGATTGAAGGCCGGCTTGAGTGCCGCCAGACTTTCCAGGGTGGTTTCCGGACGAATGGTTTCGTCGTAGTCGTACAGTTTCAGGAAACCGTTCTCGTCGTAACCCTGCATCGGGATGATTTCGTCCTTGAACTTGCCTTCCACGGTTGCCTTGTGGGCCAACTGGTGGGAACGCACGCCAAAGGCATCCTGCTGCTCACGGGTGATGCCGTGCATCTTGCCGAGCATTTCAGCGGTCAGGCCCATCATGCCCGAGGCTTTCGCCGCGTACAGCGACATGTGCGGGTTCGGATCGACACCGTGCATCATGCTCACGTGGCCCATGTGCTCGACGCCGCCGACCACGAACACGTCACCGTTGCCGGTCATGATCGCTTGCGCAGCAGTGTGCAGCGCACTCATCGACGAGCCACACAGACGGCTGACGGTCTGGCCGGCCGAGGTGTGCGGAATCTGGGTCATCAGCGACGCCATGCGCGCGATGTTCCAGCCCTGTTCCAGGGTCTGGTTGACGCAGCCCCAGATCACGTCCTCGACTTCCGCCGGGTCGACCTTGCTGTTGCGTTCCAGCAGTTTGCTGATCAGGTGCGCCGACATGTCTTCAGCGCGGGTGTTGCGGTGCATGCCGCCCTTGGAGCGGCCCATCGGAGTACGACCGAAGTCGACAATCACGACGTCTCTAGGATTCAAGCTCATAAGTTCACTCTCACTCTAGTTGGGGGCGCTTAACCGAAGAAGCTCTGGCCGTTCTTGGCCATTTCGCGCAGCTTCGCGGTCGGGTGGTACAGCGCGCCCAAATCAGCGTACTGGTCAGCCAGGGCAACGAACTCGG
This sequence comes from Pseudomonas sp. ef1, assembly GCF_007293365.2. Classification (NCBI taxonomy): domain Bacteria; kingdom Pseudomonadati; phylum Pseudomonadota; class Gammaproteobacteria; order Pseudomonadales; family Pseudomonadaceae; genus Pseudomonas; species Pseudomonas sp. ef1. The sequence continues at coordinate 5,067,871 of NZ_CM129815.1, forward strand.
CAACACCGATCGAATCGATGTAGCGCAGCGCACCGCCACGGAATGGAGGGAAACCGATACCGTAGACCAGACCCATGTCGGCTTCGGCGGCGGTTTCAACGATGCCGTCTTCCAGGCAGCGCACGGTTTCCAGGCACAGCGGGATCATCATCCAGTTGATGATGTCTTCGTCAGTGACTTCGCGCTGCTCGTAAACGATCGGCTTGAGCACTTCGAGTACCGACGGATCGGCGACTTTCTTCTGCTTGCCTTTCTTGTCGGCTTCGTAGGCGTAGAAGCCCTTGCCGTTCTTCTGGCCCAGGCGCTTGGCTTCGTACAGCACGTCGATGGCCGAACGACGGTCATCCTTCATGCGGTCCGGGAAACCTTCAGCCATGACGTCGCGACCGTGGTGACCGGTGTCGATGCCGACCACGTCCATCAGGTAAGCCGGGCCCATTGGCCAGCCGAATTTTTCCATCACTTTGTCGATGCGAACGAAGTCGACACCGGCGCTGACCAGCTTGGCGAAACCGCCGAAGTACGGGAACAGCACGCGGTTGACCAAAAAGCCCGGGCAGTCATTGACGACGATCGGGTTCTTGCCCATTTTCTTCGCGTAGGCAACGGTGGTGGCGATCGCCAGTTCACTGGACTTCTCGCCACGGATCACTTCCACCAGCGGCATCATGTGCACCGGGTTGAAGAAGTGCATGCCGACGAAGTTTTCCGGACGCTTGAGGGCCTTGGCCAGCAGGCTGATGGAAATGGTCGAGGTGTTGGACGCGAGGATGGTGTCCTCTTTGACCTTGTCTTCGACTTCAGCCAGTACCGCTTGCTTGACCTTCGGGTTTTCGACCACAGCTTCGACGACCAGATCGACGTGACCGAAGTCGCCGTAGGACAGGGTCGGACGAATGCCGTTGAGCACTTCAGCCATCTTCGCAGCGGTCATGCGACCCTTGTCAACGCGGCCGACCAGCAGCTTGGCGGCTTCGGCCAGACCCTGCTCGATACCGTGCTCGTTGATGTCCTTCATCAGGATCGGCGTGCCTTTGGAAGCCGACTGATAGGCGATACCGCCCCCCATGATGCCGGCGCCGAGTACGGCAGCCTGCTTCACGTCCTTGGCGATTTCGTCGTAGGCCTTGGCCTTTTTCTTCAGTTCCTGATCGTTCAGGAACAGGCCGATCAGGCTCTGCGCAGCAGAGGTCTTGGCCAGTTTGACGAAGCCTGCAGCTTCAACTTCCAGTGCTTTGTCGCGACCGAAGTTCGCGGCTTTCTGGATGGTCTTGATCGCTTCAACCGGCGCCGGGTAGTTCGGGCCGGCCTGGCCAGCCACGAAACCTTTGGCGGTTTCGAAAGCCATCATTTGTTCAATGGCGTTCAACTTGAGTTTTTCAAGTTTCGGCTGACGCTTGGCTTTGTAATCGAACTCGCCGGAGATGGCGCGCTTGATCAGTTCAAGGGCAGCTTCCTGCAGCTTCTCTGGAGCAACCACGGCGTCGACGGCGCTGACTTTCAGGGCGTCTTCAGGACGGTTTTCCTTGCCGGCGGCAATCCACTCGATGGCGTTGTCGACACCGATCAGGCGTGGCAGACGCACAGTACCGCCGAAGCCTGGGTAGATGCCCAGTTTGACTTCCGGCAGACCGATCTTGGCCTTGGTGGACATGACGCGATAGTCGGCCGCCAAGCACATTTCCAGACCGCCACCGAGGGCGATGCCGTTGATGGCCGCGACGGTCGGCACGTTGAGGTCTTCGAAATCGCTGAAGATCTTGTTGGCTTCGAGATTGCCTGCAACCAGCTCGGCATCCGGCAGCTTGAAGTTGTCGACAAATTCGGTGATGTCGGCGCCGACGATGAACACGTCCTTGCCGCTGCTGACGATCACGCCCTTGATCGAAGCATCTGCCTTGATGGTGTCTACGGCCTGACGCAGTTCGTTCAGGGTTAGACGGTTGAACTTGTTGACGGACTCACCCTTGAGGTCGAATTTCAATTCGACGATGCCACTTTCAAGAGCTTTAACCGTGATGGCTTTACCTTCGTAAATCATCAACTGATCTCCACGATATGGAAGCTGAACAATACACGTCGGACGCAGGCTTAAGGCTCAGAAGGACGCTTTGCTCGTCGATACTGACACCGTCCGCCCGGCACACCCGCCAACGCGATAGTCGGGATTCTGTAGGAGCAGTCTGTAAGACAAACGCTCAATTCATACGCCCGTTTGATTCGGGTACGTCACCTTCACGGAATTTCAGACAATTGTCAATCGCCCTAAATTCGGGCTGAAATGCGACTTTGCGGTCATTTCTGCACCATGATGAGCAGCAACACCCGCCCCGATGTTCAGCCACTCATAGAATCAATAGTTAGAAAAGTCGCCCTAATTTCCGCCGAGCCCTGTTCAGAAGGCTACGCTGGGTGGACTGCGAAGAAATTTGCCGAGGCGATCAAAGCGCTTGCCGCAAAAAAGTTACCGGCCTGCCTGGCCAATCCGCCCGACGAATCATGTCGGGCTTTTTATTGCGCGTCTGCCGGACGTTTCACACCGTTGCAGTGAGAAAAGTCCGCGCATCACGCCAGTGCTTTCAGGGTCGCGTCGATATCCTGCAGAACCGTCGCCTCGCCCTTCTCGCCCCAGTACAAGGCGATCATCTGCTTGTCCGCTTCGATCTTGAAAACATTGCCCGGCAATTTTTCGAAATAATCGAGCAGGATCCGGTCATCGCAGACTTCCTGCCATTGATTGACCCAAACGCCCGGGGTTTTCTGCCAGTACGTCCAGCACGCCGGTTGACTGCCACGCCGCGGCCGATGGTACTGGGCGCAGGGATTCGGCGGCTCCGGCAGCAGCCAGTGCGGCCACTCCTGCGGCGCCAGCTGCATGGCCAGGCCGATGCGTCGAGCCTCCATGCGCAGGGCCATGCGCCCGCTCTGCGTGCGAGACGGGCGCAACCATGCCAGCGGACTTAAAACTACCAGCAGGATTGACACCACCAGCCAGACCGTCATATCTGTACTCCCGATTTTTGATGAGCCCATTGTGTCACTTGCGAACCAATGCGCTTGAAACCAGCCATACTTACCAATATCGAACCCTCAGGAGGAGCACCTCATGCCCTACCACCACATACTGGTCGCCGTAGATTTGACCGAAGAGTGCGACCCTGTGATCCACCGCGCCCGCGAGCTGTCGGTGAGCAACGCTGCCAAGTTGTCGCTGGTGCATATCGTTGAACCAATGGCCATGGCCTTCGGTGGCGACGTGCCAATGGACCTGTCACAACTGCAACAACAGCAGTTCGATCAGGCCAAGGAGCGTCTTGAAAAACTCAAATCGAAATACCCCGAGCTCGAAGGCGCCAATTGCCATCTGACCTACGGCCAGCCCCGCCAGGAAATCCATCATTTCGCCAAGGAACAAGCGTGCGATCTGATCGTGGTCGGAAGCCATGGCCGTCATGGCCTGGCACTGCTGCTCGGCTCGACCGCGAATGACGTGCTGCACGGTGCGCCATGCGATGTGCTGGCGGTACACCTGGTCAAACGCTGATCTGTCTTGCTCTTTGTGGGAGCGAGCCTGCTCGCGAATACGTCGACACATTCAATATGAGTGCCGCCTGACACAAGGCTTTCGCGAGCAGGCTCGCTCTCACAGTTGACCTGCTCCAGCCTGTAGATCGCGCTACATATGAAAAGCCCGGCGCTCATCACTGAGCGCCGGGCTTTTTCACATCAGGAGCAATCAGGCATCCAGCTCGGCCCAACGCTCCACCAACGCATCCAGCTCGGCCTGCAATTGCTCCAGCGAAGCAATCACCTTGGCCGTTTCCGCCGGCGGACGCTGATAGAAACCGGCTTCAGCCATTTCCGCTTCAACAGCGGCGATTTGCTGCTCCTTGGCGTCGATGTCGCCCGGCAAGGCTTCCAGCTCACGCTGCAGCTTGTAGCTGAGTTTCTTCTTGGCCACCGGAGCAGCAGCCGCAGGCGCAGCCACAGGAGCCGGCTCAGCGGTAACCACCGCAGAGTTCAGGTCAGCCTTGCCCGACTTGCTTTCAGTCACGCCCAACAGACGCGGCGAGCCGCCCTGACGGATCCAGTCCTGATAGCCGCCGACGTATTCACGAACCTTGCCTTCACCTTCGAAGACCAGGGTGCTGGTCACCACGTTATCGAGGAATGCCCGGTCGTGGCTGACCATCAGCACGGTGCCGTTGAAAGTCAGCAGCACTTCTTCGAGCAGCTCGAGAGTTTCCACGTCGAGGTCGTTGGTCGGTTCGTCGAGCACCAGCAGGTTCGCCGGTTTGCTGAACAGCTTCGCCAGCAACAGACGCGCACGTTCACCACCCGACAACGCCTTGACCGGCGTGCGTGCACGCTGCGGGCTGAACAGAAAGTCGCCGAGATAGCTCAGCACGTGACGGCTCTGCCCGTCGATGTCGATGAAGTCGCGACCTTCGGCGACGTTGTCGATCACGGTTTTTTCCAGATCCAGCTGATGGCGCAACTGGTCGAAGTACGCCACGTCGATCCGGGTGCCCTCTTCCACTTTGCCGCTGGTCGGTTGCAGACCGCTGAGCATCAGTTTCAACAGGGTGGTCTTGCCGGTACCGTTGGCGCCGAGCAGACCGATACGGTCGCCGCGCTGCAGGACCATGGAGAAATCCTTGATCAGGAACGGCCCGCCCGGATGCGCGAAGCTCACGTTCTCGAGGACCATCACCTGCTTGCCGGATTTGTCCGCGGTTTCCAACTGGATGTTGGCCTTGCCGGTACGCTCGCGACGCTCACTGCGCTCAACGCGCAGGGCTTTCAGAGCGCGCACACGACCTTCGTTACGAGTGCGACGGGCCTTGATGCCCTGACGGATCCATACTTCTTCCTGAGCCAGACGCTTGTCGAACAGCGCGTTGGCAGTTTCTTCAGCGGCCAGCGCAGCTTCTTTGTGCACGAGGAAACTGGCGTAGTCGCCGTTCCAGTCGATCAGCCCACCGCGATCCAGTTCGAGGATGCGCGTGGCGAGGTTTTGCAGGAAGGAACGGTCGTGCGTGATGAACAGCACGGCGCCCTGGAAATCTTTCAACGCTTCTTCGAGCCAGGCAATCGCACCGATGTCCAGGTGGTTGGTTGGTTCGTCGAGCAGCAGCAGGTCCGGTTCGGACACCAGCGCCTGCGCCAGCAGCACGCGACGACGCCAGCCGCCGGACAACTCGGCGAGGGTCTTGTCGGCCGGCAGTTGCAGACGGCTCAGGGTGCTGTCGACCAGCGTTTGAAGGCGCCAGCCATCACGGGCTTCGAGGTCGTGCTGAACGTGCATCAGCTTGTCCAGATCGGCGTCGGTGACGATGTTCTGGCTTAGGTGATGATATTCGGCGAGCAAGGCGCCAACACCATCGAGGCCTTCAGCCACCACGTCGAATACCGTCCGGTCGTCGGCAACTGGCAATTCTTGCGGCAATTCGCCGATTTTCAGACCGGGGGCACGCCACACCGAGCCGTCATCGGGCTTCTGGTCGCCCTTGACCAGTTTCATCATGCTGGACTTGCCAGTGCCATTGCGGCCGATGATGCACACCCGCTCACCACGGGCGATCTGCCAGGACACCTTGTCCAACAACGGCATAGCGCCGAACGCAAGGGACACATCGCTGAATTTGAGCAGGGTCATGAGCTTCTCCAAAAACCGGGCGCGCATTCTACCTGACTTGAGGCTTCAGCAGGCCGGCAATTTGTCTGTCGAAGCACTCTGCACAACATTTGTTGCGAACTTGTGCAGCGAGGCTCGCAAAGCTTTCGCCGCTTGCTGGCAAAAGGCTAAGCTACAGTCAATTCAGTGCGGATTCCGATCGGCACTTGTCATGATTTCTCTGCCCGGATGTCTCATGCGCAGTCGCCTTTTCAGTGTTTTGTCCTGCTTGTTTCTTACCGCCGCTGCCGCTCAATCCGTCCAGGCGGTGGACTTGTCCACCCAACGCCAGTATTACGATGAAGCCAAGCGCGCCTTGGCCAAGGGTGATACCGGCCCGTATTTCCGTTACAGCCAGGCGCTGGCCGATTATCCGCTGGAACCGTATCTGGCCTATGACGAACTGACCGCGCGTCTGAAGACCGCGAGCAACGCAGAAATCGAGAAATTCCTCGCCGAACACGGTGACCTGCCGCAGGCCAACTGGATGAAGCTGCGCTGGTTGCGCTGGCTTGCCGACCGTGGCGACTGGGCGACCTTCGTCAAATATTACGATCCGAAGCTGAATTTCACTGAGCTCGACTGCCTCAACGCGCAGTACCAAATCAGCCACGACAAGAAGGCTGAAGGCTATGCCAACGCAGAAAAACTCTGGCTGACCGGCAAATCGCAACCCGCCGCCTGTGACGCGCTGTTCGGCATCTGGGCTGCCGACGGCCAGCTTACCGAGCAGAAACGTTGGGAGCGCACCAAACTTGCTGCGCAGGCACGCAACTATCCGCTGGCCAACAGCCTGATCAACGGCCTGACCACCCTAGCCCCGCGCGGGCGTTTGCTGGTCGACGTGGCGCAGAAACCCGAACTGCTCAACCAGCCGTCGCGCTTCACCCCGGCCGACGAGCCGATGTCAGACGTCGTCAGCCTCGGCTTGCGCCGCCTCGCCAGGCAGGATCCGGACAAGGCCATGGCCCTGCTCGACGGTTACGCCAGCAGCATGCATTTCTCTCGCGATGAGAAGGTCGCGATCGCTCGCGAGATCGGCCTGACCCTCGCGCGCCGCTTCGACAGCCGCGCGCTGGACGTGATGACCAAGTACGATCCGGAGCTGCGCGACAACACCGTCTCGGAATGGCGCCTGCGCCTGCTGCTGCGTCTGGCACGCTGGAACGATGCCTACGAATTGACCAAGCGTCTGCCGCAAGACCTGGCCGCCACCAACCGTTGGCGCTATTGGCAGGCGCGCAGTCTGGAACTGGCCGAGCCACAAAACCCGCAAGCGCTGACCCTGTACAAGAATCTGGCGCGGGAACGAGACTTCTACGGCTTCCTCGCCGCAGACCGTTCACAGTCGCCTTACTCGCTGAACAACAAGCCGCTGGTGCTCAGCCAGGCGTTGATCAACAAGGTTCGTAACACCCCCGGCGTGCGGCGCGCGCTGGAGTTTCATGCACGCGGGCAGATCGTCGACGGGCGTCGCGAGTGGTATCACGTCAGCCGTCATTTCAACCGCGATGAAATGGTCGCCCAGGCCAAACTGGCCTACGACCTGAAATGGTACTTCCCGGCGATTCGCACCATCAGTCAGGCGCAGTACTGGGACGACCTGGACATCCGCTTCCCGATGGCGCACCGCGATACCCTCGTGCGTGAAGCCAAGGTTCGCGGCCTGCATTCGAGCTGGGTGTTCGCGATCACCCGGCAGGAAAGTGCATTCATGGACGACGCGCGCTCCGGCGTCGGCGCCAGCGGTCTGATGCAACTGATGCCAGCCACCGCCAAGGAAACCGCACGCAAATTCAGCATCCCCCTGGCTTCGCCGCAGCAGGTGCTCAATCCAGACAAGAACATTCAGCTCGGCGCCGCTTACCTCAGCCAGGTTCACAGCCAGTTCAACGGCAACCGCGTGCTCGCCTCCGCCGCTTACAACGCCGGCCCCGGCCGCGTGCGTCAGTGGCTGCGCGGCGCAGATCACCTGAGCTTTGACGTCTGGGTGGAAAGCATCCCGTTCGACGAAACCCGTCAATACGTGCAGAACGTGTTGTCCTACTCGGTGATCTACGGGCAAAAGCTCAACTCGCCGCAACCGCTGGTGGATTGGCATGAGCGGTATTTTGATGATCAGTAATCACCAGGCTGACGCCGGATCATGAAAAATGCCCGTATCGTGAGATGCGGGCATTTTTTTGGTCGGTTACTCGGTCGATTGCTCAGTCTGAGATCGACCATCATTAAACTGCAACGCCGCCAGCCGTGCGTACAGCGGATTGCCGGCGATCAACTCCTGATGTGTCCCCACCGCTACCAGCTTGCCTTGATCCATCACCGCAATCCGGTCGGCGTTCTTCACCGTGGCCAGCCTGTGAGCGATCACCAGCGTGGTGCGGTTTTCCATCAGCGTTGGCAGGGCCTGCTGGATCAGATGTTCGCTCTGTGCGTCGAGGGCGCTGGTGGCTTCGTCAAGGAGCAGGATCGGCGCGTCCACTAGCAAGGCGCGGGCAATGGCCAGACGTTGGCGCTGACCGCCGGACAACCCGAGGCCGCCATCTCCCAGATGAGTCTGATAGCCGTCCGGCATTTGTTCGATGAAGTCGTGGGCGTGGGCAATTCGCGCAGCTTCCTTGACCTGCTCAAGCGTGGCCGTCGGGCAGCCGTAGCGAATGTTGTCCTCCACGCTGCCGAAAAACAACGCGGGGGTTTGCGAGACCAGGGCGAAACAGCGGCGCAGATCCAGCGGGTCAAGGCTGGTCAGCGGCACGCCATCGAGGAAAATCTGCCCCTCGCGTGGATCGTAGAAGCGCAACAACAAGTCGTAAACCGTGGACTTGCCCGCGCCCGACGGCCCCACTAATGCCAAGGTTTCGCCCGCCCTCACCGTCAGATTCAAGCCATCGACGGCGTAGTTTTCCGGACGCGAGGGGTAGGAAAAGCGCACGTCGCGCAGTTCAAGTTCACCTTTGACTCGCGCTGGCAGAGTGACCAGTCCGGTCAACGGTGGCTGGATGATGTTTTCCGAACGCAGCAATTCTGCGATCCGCTCCGCCGCGCCAGCAGCGCGCTGCAGCTCGCCGATCACTTCGCTCAGCGTGCCGAACGCACTGCCGACAATCAGGCTGTAGAAAACGAACGCCGCCAACTCGCCGGCTGATATCCGCCCCGCCATCACATCCATGCCGCCGACCCACAACATCACCGCCACCGCGCCAAGCACCAGCACGATCACTAGCGTGATCAACCACGCCCTCTGGAAGATCCTCTTACGCGCGGTTTCGAACGCCTGCTCGACGGTCGAGGCGAAACGCTGCTCGTCCTGGACCTGGTGGTTGTAGGCCTGCACGGTTTTGATCTGGCCGAGGGTTTCCGACACGTAGCTGCCAATGTCGGCGATGCGATCCTGGCTCTGGCGCGACAGATTGCGCACACGGCGGCCGAAAATCAGGATCGGCGCGATCACCAGCGGCAGTGCAATCACGACAATGCTGGTCAACTTCGGATTGGTGATGAACAGCAACACCACACCACCGATGACCATCAGCAGATTGCGCAGGAACAGCGAGAGCGACGAGCCGATCACCGATTGCAGCAGCGTGGTATCAGCGGTCAGGCGCGACTGGATTTCCGAGCTGCGGTTGTCCTCATAAAAGCCTGGATGCAGATACACCAGGTGATTGAACACTTGGCGGCGAATGTCGGCGACCACGCGCTCGCCTATCCACGACACCAGATAGAAACGGGCAAAGGTGCCCAGCGCCAGTCCGAGCACCAGCAACATGAAAATCCCGATCGACTGATTCAGCAGATGCGGCGAACGGGTCATGAAACCTTGGTCTACCAACAACTTGATGCCCTGCCCCATCGACAAGGTGATGCCGGCGGTGACGATCAACGCGAGTAGAGCGCCGAAGGCATGCCAGCGGTACGGCAGGAGAAAATGACTGGTCAGGCGCAGGGCACGCCGGTGTCGGGAAGAAAACATGGAGATCATGGAGTTCACGTCTGCGCAGATGGATCGGACCAGCCTACAGACTCAGATGGGGTGGAACTCTGTAAATCACAATGAGTCAGGTTAAATATGCCCGGGATGTCCGGATGCTAGAAACGATTGGTCTAAGGTTGCGGTTGAGACGAGCGGTCATTTCTGTTTGAGTAGAGATGCCGCCCGCCGACAGACCGCAGGGAGTTGTCACAGCCTGGTCACGTGGCGGTTTTAACTTAGGCACACAACCTGATGAGGAGACAGGCCATGTCCTTGCAACACAGCAGCGAAGACAAGATTGAAGTGATCCGCACCAAACCCGACCAGTCTCTGGGTTGCTCGATTATCGATGAGCAGGGCCGCGAAGTACCGATCACTGAAGACATGATCCAGGACGCGTGCCGCGAACTGGAGAAGCGATTGGTCAAGCCTGCCGAACAAGAGTGATGTAGCCACCGTCTTCCTGACCCGGCCCTGATTGGCCGGGTTTTTTATGTCTGTAATTTAGGTGCGAATCGTGTAGGAGCTGCCGAAGGCTGCGATCTTTTGATCTTCAAAAAGCAAGATCAAGAGATCGCAGCCTCGTTTCACTCGACAGCTCCTACAGGACACGGGTCGCCCCCAGCGCCTCAACAATCTGCCGCAGCACAGGCGCATCTCCTTCAATTCGCACCTTCAGCCCTTCGATCTCGCGTCGCACCGGGTACTGCTTGCGCAACGCATCAAACGCCGTACGCTGCTCAGCGACATTTCCCACCAGGCTGCGGCGGAAATCCGCATCATCGCGGCGCGGGTCATACACGCCCCGGCACAACATCGCCAGCGCCCACGCCGGATCGCTGTCACCGTGCAGGGAAACTTCCGACAACCAGGTTGCTGGCAGCAGATCGCTGAGCTGGATAGCTGCAGGTTGGCCGCTGAAAGCGCAGTAGGCCTGATAAATCTGCGCGGTCCCGCGTTGTTTGCCATCGAGGCTGTAACCGGCAATATGTGGCGTGGCCAATACGCAGAGCTCGGCCAGCGCAGGGTCGACTTCCGGTTCTTTTTCCCAGACGTCGAGCACCGCTTGCAGGTCCTCGCGCTCCAGCAGCACCTCACGCAGCGCTGCATTGTCCACTACAGGGCCACGCGCCGCGTTGATCAGCCATGCACCCTGCTTGAGTTGCTGCAAACGCTGTTGATCGAACAGGTGCCAGGTCGCTTCGTTGCCGCTGCGGGTCAATGGCGTATGCAGACTGATTACGTCGCACTGCTCGATGATCTGCTCAAGGCTGACATAATCGCCGCCCTCGGCAGCCTGACGTGGCGGATCGCAAACCTTGACGTTCCAGCCCAAGCCCTTGAGGACCTTGATCAAGCGCCCCCCCACTTCACCAGCGCCGACGACGCCGTAAGTGCGCTGAGTTAGATCCGCGCCTTCGATTTCGGCCAGTGTCATCAGACTGCCCAGTACGTAGTCGACTACACCACGGGCATTGCAACCCGGCGCGCTCGACCAGCAGATCCCGGCCTCGTTGAAGTAGTCAAGATCCAGATGATCGGTGCCGATGGTGCAGGTGCCGACAAAGCGCACCTTGCTGCCTTCAAGCAGCGCGCGATTGACGTTGGTCACCGAACGCACCAGCAACACATCGGCCTGCTCAACTGTCGCGCGGTCAATGGAGCGGCCCGGCACTCGGCGGATGTCGCCGAAACCGGCGAAAAAGGCATCGAGCAGCGGGATATTTTCGTCGGCAACAATCAGCATGGCGGGCTCCTTGGGCGGATCGGCAGTTTAGGTGCTGACGCGTCGATCAGCCAGCAGGGTTTGCGCTTACAAATGCGCAACAGAGGATTTTTCCTGACCGAGGCGTCAGCGGCGTAGAATGCGCCGCTCTGCGCATCAATACTTTCTGGACGCTTTGCCTGTGAACCCTGTAACTGACCAACCTGTCGCCGTCTCGCTGAGCCGCCCTGCGCGGATTCGCCTGGAGTTGAAAAACCTGCTCGCCTTGGCCCTGCCGATCATCATCGCGCAACTGGCGACCACGGCCATGGGCTTCGTCGATGCGGTGATGGCCGGGCGCGTCGGCCCCAAGGACCTGGCGGCAGTGGCGCTGGGCAACTCGATCTGGGTTCCGGTGTTTCTATTGATGACCGGCACCCTGCTGGCCACCACACCAAAAGTCGCGCAGCGTTTCGGCGCCGGCAAGCACAGCGAAATCGGCCCGATCGTGCGTCAGGCGTTGTGGCTGGCATTGGTAGTCGGATTGATCGCCACCTCGATGCTGATCGCTGCCGAGCCGGTGCTGCACCTGATGAAGGTCGATCCCGAGCTGATCGGCCCGTGCATGCAATATTTGCACGGCATCGCCAGCGGCTTGCCGGCGGTGGCCTTCTATCACGTGCTGCGCTGCACCAGCGATGGCATCGGCCGCACCCGCCCGGCCATGGTGCTGGGCCTCTGTGGTCTGGCGCTGAACATCCCGCTGAACTACATCTTCATTTATGGCCACTTCGGCGTGCCGGCCATGGGTGGCGTAGGCTGTGGTTGGGCCACGGCGATCGTGATGTGGGTAATGGCGCTGGGCCTGGCCGGGTATGAACGCTGGGCACCGGCCTATCGCTCAAGCGAATTGTTCAGCCGCTTCGACTGGCCGCAGTGGGCGGTGATCAAACGTCTGCTGTCGATTGGTTTGCCGATCGGCATCGCGGTGTTTGCCGAGTCGAGCATTTTTGCCGTGATTGCGCTGCTGATCGGCAGCCTCGGCGCGACGGTGGTGGCCGGGCATCAGATCGCGCTGAACGTCAGCTCGCTGGTATTCATGATTCCCTATTCGCTGGGCATGGCGGTCACCGTGCGTGTCGGTCAGGCGCTTGGGCGCGAAGAACCGCGTGAAGCGCGCTTTGCCGCCGGAGTCGGCATGGGCACGGCGCTGGCCTACGCCTGCCTGTCGGCGAGCCTGATGCTGGCGCTACGCGAGCCGATTGCGGCGATCTATACCGCTGATCCAACGGTGATTCATATTGCGGCGATGCTGATTGTCTATTCGGCGCTGTTCCAGTTTTCCGATGCGATCCAGGTGACTGCGGCCGGTGCACTGCGTGGCTATCAGGACACTCGGGTGACGATGATCCTGACCCTGTTCGCCTACTGGGGCATTGGTTTGCCGGTCGGTTATGCGCTGGGCCTGACCGATTGGCTCGGCGAGCCACGCGGTCCGAGCGGTTTGTGGCAGGGTTTGATCGTCGGCTTGAGCTGCGCAGCGTTGATGCTGTCGATTCGTCTGACACGCAGTGCGCGCAAGCGAATTCGAATCAGTCGTTCGGCGGGTTGATCACCCATAAAAAAAGACCTGCATTTGCAGGTCTTTTTTTGCCCTGAGTCAGGACTTCTTGCGAATCCAGTACAGATAGGTGCCGGCCTCTTCGTGCTGGCTGACCAGCTCATGGTCAAGAAACACGCAGAACTTGGGGATATCGCGCTTGGTCGAGGGATCGGTGGCGATCACCTTGAGCAAGCCGCCAGGCACCAGATCGCGGATGTGCTGGTGCAACATCATTACCGGTTCCGGGCAATTCAGACCGGTGGCGTCGAGGGTGCCGTCGACCGGGGTATCGATCATTTCACTCATGGTTCACTCCAGAAACTGGCCGACATTGTCGCGCATTGCTTGGGATATCGTCCAACCCATGTGGGAGCGAGCCTGCTCGCGAAGGCAATCCGTCAGTGAACACATCGCTGGCTGCCCCACCGCTTTCGCGAGCAGGCTCGCTCCCACAGGTTCAGTATTGTGTCAGCGCGATTTGGTTTTCCTGGTGTCGTGCCGGCGCAGATGGCAAGTCACTTCCTCGCGGTCGTGATACAGCTGCTTGCAGCCGATATCAACCTTGATCCCACGAGCCTTGAAACCATCGGCAATGCGCTCGAGCAGACGTTTCACTTCGGCATAACGCTGTTTCATCGGCAGCTTCAGGTTGACCACCGCCTCGCGGCAATGCCCCTCGCCGATCCACTCTTCCAGCATCGCCGCGTTGCGCGCCGGTTTCTCGACGATGTCGCAAACCATCCAGTCCACCGGCTGCTTCGGCTTGAAGGTAAAACCGTCCGCCATCAGATGCTGGACCAGCCCGGTTTCCATCAGGCTTTCAGCCATCGGGCCGTTGTCGATAGCCGTCACCAGCATGCCCCGGTTGACCAGTTGCCAGGTCCAGCCGCCCGGCGCGGCGCCGAGGTCAACGCCGGTCATGTCGCTGTGCAGGCGATCTTCCCACTGGTCGCGCGGAATGAAGTGGTGCCACGCCTCCTCCAGCTTCAAGGTCGAACGGCTGGGCGCCTCGCGAGGAAACTTCAGGCGCGGAATGCCCATCGGCCACATCGCCGAATTGCCGGCATCGGCCATGCCGAGAAACACTTCGCGGCCACTCTTGAAGGTCAGCAACAATCGCGGCTTGCTGGCGTCTTCCACCAGTTTGCCAGCGGCGGTCAGCGCCTTGCGCAGCGGGCCTTCGAACTTTTTGCAAAAGTTCGACAGTTCCTTGCCGTCATTCGTATCGACCACTTCCAGCCACAGACTGCCAAACACCGGGAAATCGGCCATGTGCGCGAGGATTACGCTGATGCGATCGTTTTCCGGCAGATCAATGAAAAAGCCCCGCGCCCACTGCCGAGGGAAAATCAATTCGGCGAAACGCTGACCGCGCATCAGGCGTTCGGCGCCGTCGGCTTCAGTGCAGACAAACTCGGCGCAGGCCGTGGCGGTTTTGGCTTTGGCGTAACCGGCGACATTGAGACGGGCGGCGAGATCGGAAATCTCCGAACAGACTTCGCCTTCGAAGCCGGGCCGGCAATGCATGAATAGGGTGTTCATTCTTACTCCTGGGCAACGGTCGATCATTCGACCGTTGCGCGATGCTCAAGCCTTGCGTTGCCGCAATGCCTGTCACGAAAACCGGCGCATGATAGCTGAAGTCGGAACCATGGTTGCGCCGATAGAGTCCAGTTATTAGCCAGCTACTCAAAACAGGGCTAGGTTTAATGCTCTGCCCGTCCCCTCAGTCCGTAGCCGTGCGGACTCAAAGGAGTGATCGTAATGCCGTCCCTCGATAGTCTGAAGTCACTGAAAACCCTACAAATCGATGCCACGACCTACCATTATTTCAGCCTGCCGGAAGCCGCCAAAAGCCTGGGCGACCTCGACAAGCTGCCGATGTCGTTGAAGGTCCTGCTGGAAAATCTGCTGCGCTGGGAAGACGAAAAAACCGTCACCGGCGCTGACCTCAAAGCCATCGCCGCCTGGCTCAAGGAGCGCCGCTCTGATCGGGAAATCCAATACCGTCCCGCCCGGGTATTGATGCAGGATTTTACTGGTGTCCCCGCCGTCGTCGATCTCGCCGCAATGCGCGCGGCGATGGCCAAGGCTGGTGGCGATCCGCAGCGGATCAATCCGTTGTCGCCGGTGGACCTGGTGATTGACCACTCGGTGATGGTCGACAAGTTTGGCAGCGCCAGTGCGTTTGAACAGAACGTCGACATCGAAATGCAACGCAACGGCGAGCGCTATGCCTTTCTGCGCTGGGGCCAGAGTGCGTTCGATAACTTCAGCGTGGTCCCGCCGGGTACCGGCATCTGCCACCAGGTCAACCTTGAGTACCTCGGCCGCACCGTCTGGACCAAAGAGGAGGATGGCCGCACCTACGCGTTTCCCGACACGCTGGTCGGCACCGACTCCCACACCACCATGATCAACGGCCTCGGCGTACTCGGCTGGGGCGTGGGCGGGATCGAAGCGGAAGCGGCGATGCTTGGGCAACCGGTATCGATGCTGATTCCAGAAGTGATCGGCTTCAAACTCACCGGCAAACTCAAGGAAGGCATCACCGCCACCGATCTGGTGCTGACCGTAACGCAGATGCTGCGCAAGAAAGGCGTGGTCGGCAAATTCGTCGAGTTCTATGGCGATGGTCTCGCCGATCTGCCACTGGCCGACCGCGCAACCATCGCCAACATGGCCCCGGAATACGGGGCGACGTGCGGCTTCTTCCCGGTCGACGATGTCACGCTGGAATACCTGCGCCTCTCCGGCCGGCCGCCGGAAGTGGTGAAACTGGTCGAGGCGTACACCAAGGCTCAAGGCCTGTGGCGTCTGCCGGGTCAGGAGCCGGTGTTCACCGACAGCCTGGCCTTGGACATGGGCAGCGTCGAGGCCAGCCTGGCCGGACCGAAACGTCCGCAGGATCGCGTCTCCCTGCCGAACGTCGCGCAGGCCTTCAGTGATTTCATCGACCTGCAATTCAAACCCACCAGCAAGGAAGAAGGACGCCTGGAAAGCGAGGGTGGCGGCGGCGTAGCAGTGGGCAACGCCGATCTGGTGGGCGAAGCGGACTACGAATACGAGGGCAAGACCTATCGCCTGAAAAACGGTGCAGTGGTCATCGCCGCGATCACTTCCTGCACCAACACTTCCAACCCGAGCGTGATGATGGCGGCCGGGTTGCTGGCGAAGAAAGCCGTCGAGAAAGGTCTGACACGCAAGCCTTGGGTCAAAAGCTCACTGGCCCCCGGTTCGAAAGTCGTCACCGACTATTACAAGGCTGCCGGGCTGACTCAGTACCTTGATCAGCTCGGGTTTTCGTTGGTCGGTTACGGCTGCACCACCTGCATCGGCAACTCCGGGCCACTGCCGGAGCCGATCGAGAAAGCCATTCAAAAAGCCGATCTGACCGTCGCGTCGGTCTTGTCCGGCAACCGCAACTTCGAAGGTCGCGTGCATCCACTGGTGAAAACCAACTGGCTGGCCTCGCCTCCGCTGGTCGTCGCCTACGCACTGGCTGGCAGCGTGCGCACCGACATCAGCAGCGAACCGCTGGGTGAGGATCAGCAGGGCAATCCGGTGTACCTGCGCGATATCTGGCCGAGCAGCCGGGAAATCGCCGAGGCGGTGAATCAGGTCAACACGGCGATGTTCCACAAGGAATACGCCGAAGTGTTTGCCGGTGATGAGCAATGGCAGGCCATCGAGGTGCCGCAAGCGGCGACTTACGTGTGGCAGGACGATTCGACCTACATTCAGCATCCACCTTTCTTCGACGACATTTCCGGCCCTCTGCCGGAAGTCAAAGACGTCAAAGGCGCGCGGGTCTTGGCCTTGCTAGGCGATTCAGTGACCACCGACCACATCTCCCCCGCCGGCAACATCAAGATCGACAGCCCGGCCGGGCGATACCTGCAGGAAAAAGGAGTGGAGCCGCGCGACTTCAACTCCTACGGTTCCCGTCGCGGCAATCATGAAGTGATGATGCGCGGTACGTTTGCCAACATCCGTATTCGCAACGAGATGCTGGGTGGCGAGGAAGGTGGCAACACCCTTTACATTCCCACCGGGGAAAAAATGGCGATCTATGACGCAGCGATGAAATATCAGGCTTCGGGTACGCCGTTGGTGGTGATTGCCGGTCAGGAGTACGGCACCGGGTCGAGCCGTGACTGGGCGGCGAAAGGCACCAATCTGCTGGGCGTCAAAGCGGTGATTGCGGAGAGCTTCGAACGTATTCACCGCTCGAATCTGGTCGGCATGGGTGTGCTGCCGTTGCAGTTCAAGCTTGATCAGAATCGCAAGAGTCTCAATCTGACCGGCAAAGAGACGTTCGAGATTCTGGGATTGACCGGCGTCGAGCTGAGGCCGCGGATGAACCTGCCGCTGGTTATCACTCGGGAGGATGGGCGTCAGGAGAGAATCGAAGTCTTGTGCCGCATTGATACGCTGAATGAGGTCGAGTACTTCAAATCCGGGGGGATCCTGCATTATGTGTTGCGGCAGTTGATTGCTTCGTGACGGGATGACATTCGCCCAGGCTGTGATCTTTTTGACCTGGCTTTTAAAAGCAGGATCAAAAGATCGCAGCCTTCGGCGGCTCCTACATTCAGGCGAAAAAAAACCCGCCGAAGCGGGTTTTTCCCAAGACCATTATCGACTCCCTGTCGGCAGCGA
Organism: Pseudomonas sp. ef1; assembly: GCF_007293365.2. Classification (NCBI taxonomy): domain Bacteria; kingdom Pseudomonadati; phylum Pseudomonadota; class Gammaproteobacteria; order Pseudomonadales; family Pseudomonadaceae; genus Pseudomonas; species Pseudomonas sp. ef1. Next base: position 5,085,491 of record NZ_CM129815.1, read on the forward strand.
TCCTTGCGATGGTCGATCGTCCATGATCCTGAAACACTCCCTGTGTCTCAGTTGATGTGTGTAGATTACCCAGTGGATCCAATCAGCAATAGTCGTAAAAGCTACCAACGCGTGTAAGACATTCGCCATACAAACACTTCCGAAAACCCTTAGACCTGTCAGGCACCGCCGCTTTCACGAGCCCTGGCGCTTTCGGCGAGAAACTGTTCAAGCCTGCTCAACTGCTCCTCCCAGCCGCGACTGTCCATGTAATACGCCTCTTTCTGACGGATATCAGGGATGTGCGCGAAGCCGGATTCCGAGACCTTGAGTAGAGTGCCGTCCTCGAAGTCCTGCAATTCGAACTTGACCAGCGTGGTCGGCTCTTGCGAGTAGTCGATCTTCGGGTTGACCGCATACGGGTGCCAGCGGAAAGAAAACAACTGCTGCGGCTCGACCCGCTCGATCAGCACATTCCACAATACGTGTTCATAACCGGGGTACGTGACCTGGCCCTGCGTCCACTCACCGGCAATGAAGCGCCGGCCCTCAAGTGCCACGCCAAACCACTGGCCGAACGCCTCTGCATCGACCAATGCGCGCCAGACATGGGAACGCGACGCCTTGAGCGTGATCTTGCGTTCGAAACTGTTAGGTACTGGTTTCATACGTCACCTCCTGTTCTGAACACTAGGCTTGTATGACCACATGTCCAATGCGAAGTTGTATCCAGGCGCTGCAGGCATCGATTCGAGCGGACACATCCTGCGGTAGTTTGCGCTCTGTGATCGGCGCCGCCTGACCTGTTATCTTTCCAGCGAATCCGCAGAAACAAGGACGAATCATGCAGCCCTCTCTTGCCGATCGGTATCGCGGCGCCCTCCTCGGCCTGGCTTGCGGCGATGCGGTCGGTACAACAGTTGAGTTCCAGCCGCGAGGATCATTCCAGCCGCTGAGCGACATGGTCGGCGGTGGCCCGTTCCAGCTCAAGCCAGGGCAATGGACCGATGACACCTCAATGGCACTCTGCCTGGCCGAGAGCCTGCTGCGCAAAAACGGTTTCGACGCGGCTGATCAGATGGGCCGCTATCTCAATTGGTGGAAATGGGGATACCTGAGCTCCACCGGGGAATGTTTCGACATCGGCATGACCGTCAGCCAGGCGCTGGAACAGTTTCAGCGAACCGGGAAGCCTTTCGCGGGGTCGACTGATCCATTGACTGCTGGTAACGGGTCGCTGATGCGATTGGCTCCTGTCGTGCTGTTTTATTTTCCCGACGCTAGACAGATCCAGATCCACGCCGCCGACAGTTCGCGCACAACCCATGCGGCGCCGGAGGCAATCGAGTGCTGCCAATTGCTGGCTGATATGATCGCACGAGCGCTCGAGGGAGCCGACAAAACGCAACTGCGCCAATCGCTACTTGCAGAGTATTCCCAACCCAAGGTGGTTGCGATCGCGCGGGGTGAGTATTTCGGCAAAAAAGAAAACGAAATCAAGGGCAGCGGCTATAGCGTGCAATCATTGGAAGCCGCTTTGTGGTGCTTCCATCACACGCAAACGTACGCTGACGCGATACTGAAAGCAGCCAATCTCGGTGATGATGCGGATACCACAGCTGCTATCGTGGGTCAGTTGGCCGGTACTTACTACGGCGCTCGGGCAATTCCCGAGCACTGGCTGGAGCGGCTGCATGACGGCGAGGAAATCACGGCCACTGCGGATCGCTTGCTTGAGGCCTCCCGGCTACGTACATAACACTCGATACACTCTTTCCACTCGATACAGCGAGAACCTTATGTCAGTGCGTCTGCTTCTGGCCTCTGCGCCCTTTTTGTTTGCCCCTTTCGCCCATGCCGCCGTTGATTGCGCCAACGCCAGCGATCAGGCGACGATGAATCAATGCGCGGGGCAAGCCTTCAAAGCGGCAGACAAGGAACTGAATACGCTCTATCAGCAGATCACCGGACGCCTGAAGGACAACCCGGACGGAAAGAAGCTGCTGGTCAACGCGCAGCGGGCGTGGGTCAGCTTTCGGGATGCCGAGTGCAAGTTTTCGGCTTCTGGGGTGGCAGGCGGGAGTGTTTATCCATTGGTTTACAGTAGTTGTCTTACAGCCGTAACCAAGGCCAGAGTAGAAACCCTCAAGCAGTATTTGAAATGTGAGGAAGGTGATATGAGCTGCCCGGTACCCGGTGCGTAATCACAGGCTCCGCTTACGGAGCCTGTGCTGTGAACCGTTACGCCTCAGACGTGAGGATCGCCCGGCGCTTTGCTCGGCGCAGCGTATTGAGGTTTAAGGTGACCATCCTGATCGAGTAACCAGGCGTCCATGATCTGCCGCACGACCGGACCGGCAACACGACCACCCGCCTCGCCGTTTTCGATCATTACCGAGATGGCGATCTTCGGATGTTCGGCCGGTGCGAATCCTACAAACAGGGCGTTGTCACGGTGGCGCTCCAGGGTTTTCTCGCGGTTGTAGCGCTCCCCTTGCTTGATCGCTACCACTTGCGCCGTGCCACTCTTGCCGGCGATGCGGTATTGCGCACCCGCAGCGGCCGCACGGGCAATACCTCGAGCATCGTGCATGACCATCTGCATACCGTGATTGACCTGCTCCCAATCGCGCGGGTCCTTGAGCAGGATATTGGGCATTGGATGTTCGTCGACCGGCGCTACACCGTCGACCGACTTGGCCAAGTGCGGCCGGTTCCATATCCCCTTATTGGCGATCAGGGCAGTGGCCTGGGCCAATTGCAGCGGTGTGACCTGCATGTATCCCTGGCCGATGCCGAGAATAACCGTCTCGCCGGGATACCAGGCCTGTCGCCGTGTAGCGCGTTTCCACGCTTGCGACGGCATCAGACCGGGGGACTCTTCAAACATGTCCAGCGAGACTTTTTCACCAAGGCCGAACATCGCCATGTAGTCGTGCAGACGATCGATGCCAAGCTTGTGCGCCAGGTCGTAGAAGTAGGTGTCGTTGGAACGCATGATCGCCGCGTCCATGTCCACCCAGCCATCACCGCTGTGGTTCCAGTTGCGATACTTGTGATCGAAGTCCGGTAATTGGTAATAGCCGGGATCGTATACGCGGGTCTGCGGAGTTACGACGCCTGCGTCCAGCCCTGCGATGGCGACTTCCGGTTTGATCGTCGAGCCTGGGGCGTACAGGCCACGCAATACGCGGTTGAACAATGGCCGATCGATGGAATCCCGCAGCGCTGAATATTCCTTCGAACTGATCCCGGTGACGAACAGATTCGGATCGAAACTCGGATTGCTGACCATCGCCAGCACTTCTCCAGTGGACGGATCGAGAGCTACCACCGAACCACGACGGTCTCCCAAAGCAGCTTCGGCGGCTTCCTGCAGTTTGACGTCAAGACTGAGGACGATGTTTTTACCTGGCACCGGATCGGTATGCTTGAGCACCCGCAGCACGCGGCCTTGAGCATTGGTCTCGACTTCTTCGTAACCGACATGGCCGTGTAACTGCGCCTCATAGAAACGCTCGATACCGGTTTTACCAATGGACTGCGTACCTCGGTATTCCACGGAGTCGAGGGTTTTAGCTTCCTTTTCATTGATCCGACCGACATAACCGATCGAATGAGCGAAATGTGCGCCGAGAGGATAGTGCCGGACAAACTGCGGTTCGACATCAATCCCCGGCAGGCGAAATTCGTTCACCGCCAGGACGGCGATCTGCTCTTCCGTCAGCTCATAAAACAGTGTGACCGGTGTGAATGGATGCCGGGATTGCTTCATCGCCTTGTCGAATACCGTGCGGTCTTCAGCAGGCAAGTGCAGCAAGTTGATGACTTCGTCCAATTCTTGATTGACGTCGGTTGCACGCTCACGGGTGATGGTCAGGTTGTAGCTGGGACGGTTGTCGGCGAGTAATACGCCGTTGCGGTCGTAGATCAATCCCCGCGTCGGCGGTATCGGCAGGACATGGACACGGTTGTTTTCGGAGATGGTCGAGTGGTAATCGAATTCCACGACCTGGAGAATGTACAGGCGCACCACCAAAGCGCAGCTGATGGCGAACACGAACAGAGCACAGGCAATCAAGCGTTTGTTGACCAGCCTCGTCTCTTTTTCATGGTCCTTGATCGGGATTGGTTCAGGCATTTCTACAGCAACTCTTAGACGTAAATGAGTGCCGATCCGTGGGCAGGGCATCAGTCCGTTAAAAAACGAGCTGCACCATACCAAAACTCGCCATCCACTTCAGGATGAATTTCCCCGGTGGCAGGCTAAAAACTTTCTCGCAGGCAAAACAAAACCCCAACTGCTTTCGCAATTGGGGTTTCGGAATTTAATCTTGACGATGACCTACTCTCACATGGGGAAACCCCACACTACCATCGGCGATGCATCGTTTCACTGCTGAGTTCGGGATGGGATCAGGTGGTTCCAACGCTCTATGGTCGTCAAGAAATTCGGGTACTGACTCGGGACCAGACGGCCTCGCTTCAGCAAATTGGGTATGTGACAGCTGGTGTTTGTGCGTTTCGAACTTTCGGTTCGTTTCGTCTTCACACACCGCAATCTGGCGCCTTTTCAGGTCAGCAAATTGCTTGGGTGTTATATGGTCAAGCCTCACGGGCAATTAGTATTGGTTAGCTCAACGCCTCACAGCGCTTACACACCCAACCTATCAACGTCGTAGTCTTCGACGGCCCTTCAGGGAACTCAAGGTTCCAGTGAGATCTCATCTTGAGGCAAGTTTCCCGCTTAGATGCTTTCAGCGGTTATCTTTCCCGAACATAGCTACCCGGCAATGCCACTGGCGTGACAACCGGAACACCAGAGGTTCGTCCACTCCGGTCCTCTCGTACTAGGAGCAGCCCCTCTCAAATCTCAAACGTCCACGGCAGATAGGGACCGAACTGTCTCACGACGTTCTAAACCCAGCTCGCGTACCACTTTAAATGGCGAACAGCCATACCCTTGGGACCGGCTTCAGCCCCAGGATGTGATGAGCCGACATCGAGGTGCCAAACACCGCCGTCGATATGAACTCTTGGGCGGTATCAGCCTGTTATCCCCGGAGTACCTTTTATCCGTTGAGCGATGGCCCTTCCATACAGAACCACCGGATCACTAAGACCTACTTTCGTACCTGCTCGACGTGTCTGTCTCGCAGTCAAGCGCGCTTTTGCCTTTATACTCTACGACCGATTTCCGACCGGTCTGAGCGCACCTTCGTACTCCTCCGTTACTCTTTAGGAGGAGACCGCCCCAGTCAAACTACCCACCATACACTGTCCTCGATCCGGATAACGGACCTGAGTTAGAACCTCAAAGTTGCCAGGGTGGTATTTCAAGGATGGCTCCACGCGAACTGGCGTCCACGCTTCAAAGCCTCCCACCTATCCTACACAAGCAAATTCAAAGTCCAGTGCAAAGCTATAGTAAAGGTTCACGGGGTCTTTCCGTCTAGCCGCGGATACACTGCATCTTCACAGCGATTTCAATTTCACTGAGTCTCGGGTGGAGACAGCGCCGCCATCGTTACGCCATTCGTGCAGGTCGGAACTTACCCGACAAGGAATTTCGCTACCTTAGGACCGTTATAGTTACGGCCGCCGTTTACCGGGGCTTCGATCAAGAGCTTCGCGTTAGCTAACCCCATCAATTAACCTTCCGGCACCGGGCAGGCGTCACACCCTATACGTCCACTTTCGTGTTTGCAGAGTGCTGTGTTTTTAATAAACAGTCGCAGCGGCCTGGTATCTTCGACCGGCATGAGCTTACGGAGCAAGTCCTTCACCCTCACCGGCGCACCTTCTCCCGAAGTTACGGTGCCATTTTGCCTAGTTCCTTCACCCGAGTTCTCTCAAGCGCCTTGGTATTCTCTACCCAACCACCTGTGTCGGTTTGGGGTACGGTTCCTGGTTACCTGAAGCTTAGAAGCTTTTCTTGGAAGCATGGCATCAACCACTTCGTCACCCAAAGGGTAACTCGTCATCAGCTCTCGGCCTTAAGATCCCGGATTTACCTAAGATCTCAGCCTACCACCTTAAACTTGGACAACCAACGCCAAGCTGGCCTAGCCTTCTCCGTCCCTCCATCGCAATAACCAGAAGTACAGGAATATTAACCTGTTTTCCATCGACTACGCTTTTCAGCCTCGCCTTAGGGACCGACTAACCCTGCGTCGATTAACGTTGCGCAGGAAACCTTGGTCTTTCGGCGTGGGTGTTTTTCACACCCATTGTCGTTACTCATGTCAGCATTCGCACTTCTGATACCTCCAGCAAGCTTCTCAACTCACCTTCACAGGCTTACAGAACGCTCCTCTACCGCATCACCCGAAGGTGATACCCGTAGCTTCGGTGTATGGTTTGAGCCCCGTTACATCTTCCGCGCAGGCCGACTCGACTAGTGAGCTATTACGCTTTCTTTAAAGGGTGGCTGCTTCTAAGCCAACCTCCTAGCTGTCTAAGCCTTCCCACATCGTTTCCCACTTAACCATAACTTTGGGACCTTAGCTGACGGTCTGGGTTGTTTCCCTTTTCACGACGGACGTTAGCACCCGCCGTGTGTCTCCCATGCTCGGCACTTGTAGGTATTCGGAGTTTGCATCGGTTTGGTAAGTCGGGATGACCCCCTAGCCGAAACAGTGCTCTACCCCCTACAGTGATACATGAGGCGCTACCTAAATAGCTTTCGAGGAGAACCAGCTATCTCCGAGCTTGATTAGCCTTTCACTCCGATCCACAGGTCATCCGCTAACTTTTCAACGGTAGTCGGTTCGGTCCTCCAGTCAGTGTTACCTAACCTTCAACCTGCCCATGGATAGATCGCCCGGTTTCGGGTCTATTCCCAGCGACTAGACGCCCTATTAAGACTCGCTTTCGCTACGCCTCCCCTATTCGGTTAAGCTCGCCACTGAAAATAAGTCGCTGACCCATTATACAAAAGGTACGCAGTCACAGAACAAAGTCTGCTCCCACTGCTTGTACGCATACGGTTTCAGGATCTATTTCACTCCCCTCTCCGGGGTTCTTTTCGCCTTTCCCTCACGGTACTAGTTCACTATCGGTCAGTCAGTAGTATTTAGCCTTGGAGGATGGTCCCCCCATATTCAGACAAAGTTTCTCGTGCTCCGTCCTACTCGATTTCATGACTAAGAGATTTTCGCGTACAGGGCTATCACCCACTATGGCCGCACTTTCCAGAGCGTTCCGCTAATCTCAAAGCCACTTAAGGGCTAGTCCCCGTTCGCTCGCCACTACTAAGGGAATCTCGGTTGATTTCTTTTCCTCAGGGTACTTAGATGTTTCAGTTCCCCTGGTTCGCCTCTTGCACCTATGTATTCAGTACAAGATAACCATCTTATGATGGCTGGGTTCCCCCATTCAGACATCTCCGGATCAAAGTCTGTTTGCCGACTCCCCGAAGCTTTTCGCAGGCTACCACGTCTTTCATCGCCTCTGACTGCCAAGGCATCCACCGTATGCGCTTCTTCACTTGACCATATAACCCCAAGCAATCTGGTTATACTGTGAAGACGACATTCGCCGAAAATTCGAATTTCTCAACTAAGAGAACTCACAAATTTTACCTTAGCCTGATCCGTTACCAGTGAAAGTAACGTTCAGTCTATCTTTCTATCACATACCCAAATTTTTAAAGAACGATCTAATCAAAAGACTAGAAATCAATATTCAATGCGAATATTCATTTCTAAACTCTCAAACTTCGAAGCAGTTTATGGTGGAGCCAAGCGGGATCGAACCGCTGACCTCCTGCGTGCAAGGCAGGCGCTCTCCCAGCTGAGCTATGGCCCCATAACAAAATTGGTGGGTCTGGGCAGATTCGAACTGCCGACCTCACCCTTATCAGGGGTGCGCTCTAACCAACTGAGCTACAGACCCAATTTCGAGCTTGTAACTGTTAGCTCAGAGCTATCAGCTTGGAGCTTAAAGCTGCTTCTATCGTCTTCTTCAATGAATCAAGCAATTCGTGTGGGAGCTCATGCAGCAGCTGATGTCGTCGATTAAGGAGGTGATCCAGCCGCAGGTTCCCCTACGGCTACCTTGTTACGACTTCACCCCAGTCATGAATCACACCGTGGTAACCGTCCCCCCGAAGGTTAGACTAGCTACTTCTGGTGCAACCCACTCCCATGGTGTGACGGGCGGTGTGTACAAGGCCCGGGAACGTATTCACCGCGACATTCTGATTCGCGATTACTAGCGATTCCGACTTCACGCAGTCGAGTTGCAGACTGCGATCCGGACTACGATCGGTTTTATGGGATTAGCTCCACCTCGCGGCTTGGCAACCCTTTGTACCGACCATTGTAGCACGTGTGTAGCCCAGGCCGTAAGGGCCATGATGACTTGACGTCATCCCCACCTTCCTCCGGTTTGTCACCGGCAGTCTCCTTAGAGTGCCCACCATTACGTGCTGGTAACTAAGGACAAGGGTTGCGCTCGTTACGGGACTTAACCCAACATCTCACGACACGAGCTGACGACAGCCATGCAGCACCTGTCTCAATGTTCCCGAAGGCACCAATCCATCTCTGGAAAGTTCATTGGATGTCAAGGCCTGGTAAGGTTCTTCGCGTTGCTTCGAATTAAACCACATGCTCCACCGCTTGTGCGGGCCCCCGTCAATTCATTTGAGTTTTAACCTTGCGGCCGTACTCCCCAGGCGGTCAACTTAATGCGTTAGCTGCGCCACTAAGAGCTCAAGGCTCCCAACGGCTAGTTGACATCGTTTACGGCGTGGACTACCAGGGTATCTAATCCTGTTTGCTCCCCACGCTTTCGCACCTCAGTGTCAGTATCAGTCCAGGTGGTCGCCTTCGCCACTGGTGTTCCTTCCTATATCTACGCATTTCACCGCTACACAGGAAATTCCACCACCCTCTACCATACTCTAGCTTGCCAGTTTTGGATGCAGTTCCCAGGTTGAGCCCGGGGATTTCACATCCAACTTAACAAACCACCTACGCGCGCTTTACGCCCAGTAATTCCGATTAACGCTTGCACCCTCTGTATTACCGCGGCTGCTGGCACAGAGTTAGCCGGTGCTTATTCTGTCGGTAACGTCAAAACAGCAAAGTATTAATTTACTGCCCTTCCTCCCAACTTAAAGTGCTTTACAATCCGAAGACCTTCTTCACACACGCGGCATGGCTGGATCAGGCTTTCGCCCATTGTCCAATATTCCCCACTGCTGCCTCCCGTAGGAGTCTGGACCGTGTCTCAGTTCCAGTGTGACTGATCATCCTCTCAGACCAGTTACGGATCGTCGCCTTGGTGAGCCATTACCTCACCAACTAGCTAATCCGACCTAGGCTCATCTGATAGCGCAAGGCCCGAAGGTCCCCTGCTTTCTCCCGTAGGACGTATGCGGTATTAGCGTTCCTTTCGAAACGTTGTCCCCCACTACCAGGCAGATTCCTAGGCATTACTCACCCGTCCGCCGCTGAATCCAGGAGCAAGCTCCTTTCATCCGCTCGACTTGCATGTGTTAGGCCTGCCGCCAGCGTTCAATCTGAGCCATGATCAAACTCTTCAGTTCAAACATCTTTGGGTTTTTAAGAAACCCTAAACTTGGCTCAGCAATCGTTGGTTACATCTTTGATTTCTCGCGGAGTAACTTGTGATGCTGATAATCTTGTTGACTATCAGTCTGACTGCACAAGCACCCACACGAATTGCTTGATTCAGTTGTTAAAGAGCGGTTGGTTAAGATCTTTCGTCTCAACCGAGGCGCGCATTCTACAGCAGCCTCATTTGCTGTCAAGTGATTATTTTCAGAAGTTTTCGAAGAATTCTTCAACAACTTCAACCACTTGCGCTTCCGATCTCTCGTTAGCGGGAGGCGAATTCTACAGCGTTAATCGCTGCTGTCAACACCTCTTTTTCTCCGCTTTCGACCGAGAAGATCGAACCGTTAAAAGAGCTACACATCACTACTCTTTCAACTCCTTCCAGGCTTCGATGATCTGAAGCAAGCCGCTGTCGAAAATCGCGTAACTCTTTGAATCTCAAGGAGTTTTCCGTTTCGACTGCGCCGGAAGTGGGGCGAATTATAGACCTCTGGAATCTGCCGTCAACCGTTAATTTCGCTTTTCTTTCAAATCAGCAAAAACGCTTTCTATATATAGACGCGCCCCCATCCAATGCGCAGTATATTGCCCACTACCACAACAATACTGTGTTTTTGCCTTGGATGCTGCCGCGCAATGAATGATCAACCTCGCTCCCTTGCTTCCACATTGTTTCCGGTTTGCCTGCTCATGATAGCCATGGCGTCCATCCAGTCGGGCGCTTCTCTGGCCAAAAGCATGTTCCCCATTATCGGCGCACAAGGAACAACCACTCTTCGCCTGATCTTTGCCAGCGTGATCATGCTGCTGATACTGCGCCCATGGCGTGCAAAGCTGACCGCCAAGTCTCTTCGTACCGTGATCGTCTACGGAATGGCATTGGGTGGAATGAACTTCCTCTTTTATATGTCGCTGCGCACAGTGCCACTGGGCATCGCCGTTGCGCTGGAATTCACCGGCCCATTGGCGGTAGCTATATATGCCTCCCGCCGCGCCATCGATTTTGTCTGGATCGCGCTCGCTGCAGTCGGTTTGCTCCTATTAATACCTACTGGGGCAACCACTGCTGGCATTGACCTCGTCGGAGCGGGCTATGCGCTGGGCGCCGGGGTCTGCTGGGCGCTGTACATTTTGTTCGGGCAAAAGGCCGGCGCCGATAACGGGGTGACGACGGCAGCCCTCGGCGTAATGATCGCCGCGCTGTTCGTGGCGCCCATTGGAATCGTTCATGCCGGCGCTGCGCTGCTTACACCATCACTGATTCCGATCGCTATCGGCGTTGCCATTCTGTCGACCGCCCTGCCCTATACCCTGGAGATGGTCGCGCTGACGCGTATGCCCGCGCGCACCTTCGGCACGCTCATGAGTATCGAACCGGCCTTCGGAGCACTATCAGGTCTGCTTTTTCTCCAGGAATACCTTTCATTGTCACAATGGCTGGCCATCCTGTGCATTATTCTGGCTTCAGTGGGCGCAACCATGACCATGAGTAGCGGAGCAAAGCCTGCTGTCGCGGCTGACTGAAGCGTAGCGAAAGTGGCTCTGGTAATTGGCGCTCATTTAGGCCATGTTTAGCTGCGTAACCCATCGCCAGGCATGGATTTTTTCGCAAAGGACGGCACCACGCTGCAAACGCGAGCGAATACAGGCAGACCCGAGCACCAGACTCGCGGCCGCTATTAAGGATGGTAATGAAACGAATTTTGCTAATGATCGCCCTGCTGGCGATCGCGAGTTGCGCGGCGACTTCGGAAACCCAGGTCAAACGCGGCAAGAAAGGACTGCACATCAACTGTTCCGGTCTTTCATCCTCATGGGACAAGTGCTACACCAGCGCAGCCAACTCCTGCGCTCCCAAGGGCTACAAGGTAATCGCCAAATCCGGGGATGCCGTCGAGGAACCTGGCGATTATCCGTTCGGCCTGAACCCCGCCGGTTATACCAGCCGCAGCATGATCGTCATCTGCAAATAACTACACGGCTCGTGGCGAAGCGAGCTGACGCGTGATTTCCTCGTGACTCGAGCGCAACACCGTACGCTGCACGTCCGGTGTTGCCAGCATTCGCGCGACCACCAACGCACCCACACATTGCGACAGCACCGACCAGGCCAGACTCTCGCTTTCCAGTATCTCGGCCCAGCCCTGCTGAAGGCGGCAGATCCATTCTTCAGCCTGCTCACGCACCTGCATATCGGCACGGGCAACCTCTGCGCCCAATGTCGGCAGCGCGCAACCGGACTCTGGTTGCTCGACGTGGGCCATGCTCAGGTACTGCTTCAGACAACGCTCCAGCCGCTGCCGATCTGCACCGCCCTGGCCACCAAGGCGTTCAAGACTTTCACTCAACTCTCGCTCGACGATGGCGGCGAACAACGCATCCTTGGACGAAAAGTGGCTGTAGAACGCGGCGCCACTCAAACCGATGGCTTTCATCAGGCCATCCACGCCCACCGTGGAAAACCCCGATTTCTTCGCCGACAGCGCGCTGCTTTGCAGCAATCGTTCGCGGGTTTCCGATTTGTGTCCGGCCGAATAACGCATGTCCTCTCCTGAAATAGCTCGCCTTGACGCTGCCCGAATCCTAGCATAACGTTCGTTAACTAAACGATCGTTAACCCAAAGGGATTCACCCATGAATAACAAGAAGGTCGTGTTGGTTGTCGGCGCTGGTGATGCCACGGGCGGGGCGATTGCCAAGCGCTTTGCCAGTGAGGGGTTTATAGCCTGTGTGACCCGGCGCAGCGCCGACAAATTGCAGCCTCTGGTTGACGCAATCATCGCTGAGGGCGGTGAGGCCCATGGTTTTGCCTGCGATGCGCGCAAGGAAGAAGACGTCATCGCCTTGATCGAAGACATCGAAACCCGCGTCGGCCCGATTGAGGCCTTTGTCTTCAACATCGGCGCCAACGTACCGTGCAGTATTCTCGAAGAAACCGCGCGCAAATATTTCAAGATCTGGGAGATGGCCTGCTTCTCCGGCTTTCTCAATGCCCGTGAAGTCGCCAAGCGCATGGTAACTCGGCAGCGCGGCACGATTCTGTTCACTGGTGCCACGGCCGGGCTGCGCGGAGCTTCTGGATTTGCCGCTTTCGCTGGAGCCAAACATGGCATCCGCGCACTGGCGCAAAGCATGGCGAGAGAGTTGGGGCCGATGAACATTCATGTCGCCCACGTCGTGGTTGATGGTGCGATCGATACCGACTTCATCCGCAACAGCTTTCCCGAGAAATACGCGACCAAGGATCAGGACGGCATTCTCGATCCAGAGCACATCGCCGAAAACTATTGGTTTCTGCACAGTCAGCCACGGGATGCCTGGACCTTTGAGCTGGACCTGCGCCCATGGAACGAACGCTGGTAAGCCCTCCCACCTCATTACAACAATAAGAGAGCAATTTGATCATGACGAAAACCGTGGAATTCTATTTCGACCTCGGCAGCCCCACCACCTATTTGGCACACACCCAGCTAGCGAAGATCTGCGCCGATACCCAGAGTGAACTGATCTACATCCCGATGCTGTTGGGTGGCGTGTTCAAAGCCACCGGCAACGCTTCGCCGGCAATGATTCCGGCCAAGGGCCGCTACATGTTTCAGGACCTCGATCGCTTCGCCAAACGCTACGGCGTCCAGCTCAGATTCAATCCGCACTTTCCAATCAACACACTGATATTGATGCGTGCCGTCACTGGCATGCAGATGCACCAGCCGCAGCGTTTCGCCGAGTTCGTCGACTGCCTGTTCAGGGCGCTTTGGGTAGAAGGTCGTAACGTCAACGATCCGCAAACCATTGGCGCCGTGCTGACTGAAAACGGCTTCGATCCCCAAGAGATAATCGCGCTGACCAACGATGAATCAGTCAAAGCAGCACTCAAGGAAAACACCGAAGCCGCCATCAAGCGCGGCGTTTTCGGCGCCCCCAGCATGTTTATCGGCGATCAGTTGTTCTTCGGTCAGGATCGACTCGACTTCGTGGAAGAGGCATTGCGCCAGGACTGAAGCCAAGCCCCAAGGCACCGCGAGCGGCGCCTTGGGTAAATCGATCAAATGGCCACAGTGCGCTCGTTCAACCAGCTCAACGCCCCGCCATCCAGCAATGGACTGAGTCGCTCACGCACTTCGCGGTGGTAGTCGTTCAGCCACTGCTTTTCTTCGTGGGTCAGCAGGCCAGCAATCAGGCAGCGGGTATCGATCGGGCACAGCGTCAGGGTTTCGAACTTGAGGAAGTCGCCGAATTCGCTGCTGCCGGCCTCACGGTTCATCGCCAGGTTTTCGATGCGCACACCCCAGCGGCCCGGACGATAGGTGCCGGGTTCGATCGAGGTGATCATCCCCGGCTGCATTGCCGTTTGTGGCGCCGGTGCCGCCTGATAGGCAATTACCTGCGGACCTTCGTGAACGTTGAGGAAATAGCCCACGCCGTGACCGGTGCCGTGGCCGTAGTCGACGTTGTCAGCCCAGATCGGCGCACGAGCGATGGCGTCGAGCAGCGGCGACAGAATGCCTTTCGGGAAACGTGCCCGCGACAAGGCAATCACGCCTTTCAGCACGCGCGTGCAATCCTGTTTCTGCTCTTGCGTCGGCGTGCCCACCGGGACCATCCGCGTGATGTCAGTGGTACCGCCGAGGTATTGGCCACCGGAATCGATGAGCAACAGACCATCACCCTCGATCACCGCATGCTCCTCTTCGGTAGCGTGATAGTGCGGCATCGCGCCATTGGCGTTGAACGCGGCAATCGTGTTGAAGCTCAGCGAAACGTAATCGGGACGACGTTCACGGGCAGCGGTAAGTTTCTCGTCGATGGTCAGTTCGGTGATGCGCTCGCGCCCCCACGCCGATTCCAGCCAGGCAAAGAATTCGCACAACGCTGCGCCATCCTGCTCCATCGCTTTACGGATGTGTTGAGCGTCGGCTTCGCTTTTCTGCGATTTGGCCAACGTAGTCGGGTTGAGGCCCTCGACCAGTTTCACGCCACTGTCGAGGTTATCCAGCAACCCCGTGGTCACTCGCGCCGGATCGACCAGCAGGCTCGCGCCACTCGGCACAGACCGCAATGCATCGGCCACTTCGCTGTAATCACGTAGCGTGACGCCATCTTGTTCGAGCACAACGCGCAAATCGGCATCGACCTTGCTCAGCGCCACAAACAGCGTGGCCTGCTGTTGATTGATCAAAGCAAACGAAACAAACACCGGGTTGAAGGAGACATCACCACCGCGCAGGTTGAACAGCCAGGCGATGTCATCCAGGGTGGCGATGAAGTGCCAGTCGGCACCACGTTCTTGCAAGGTTTCGCGCAATTTCGCGAGTTTCTCGCCACGACTGATAGTCGCTTGCGGCGGCAGATGCTGATAGATCGGCGCGTTCGGCAGGCTCGGGCGATCGCGCCAGACTTCCTGCAACAGGTCGATATCGGTACGCAGGCGAGCGCCGCGTGCTTCGAGTTTGCTGCTCAGCGTACGCGCCGACGCCACTGCCATTACCGCGCCGTCGACCGCAACAACGCCGCCCTCAGGGGTTTGTTCGGCCAGCCAGTCCAGCGGGCTCGGCTGCCCCGGTTGCAGTTTGACCAGTTCGATGCCGCTGCCGTTGAGCTCCTTGGTCGCCTGTTCCCAGTAACGACTGTCGGCCCACACGCCAGCGAAATCAGCAGTGACGATCAGCGTACCGACCGAACCGTGGAAACCCGACAACCATTGCCGGCCCTGCCAGTAACCCGGCAGGTATTCCGAAAGATGCGGGTCGGCGGACGGCACCAGCAGCGCGTGGATGCCTTCGCGGCGCATCAGTTCACGGGTATGCGCCAGGCGCTGAGGCACCGATCCTTCGGTCAAGGTGTGGGAACTCATCATGTCTCCTGCTAATCGCGTCATCGTTATTGTTCGTAGCCTTCGCGGCCATGGAAAGCGTCTGCTGTTTAGAGCCCTGTCGCCCAGAATGCCGGAGCACTGGCGCAGGCGGTTGTGATCAGGTCAACGGCCTTGTCGACATCCTCGACTTTGGTAAACCGCCCGAGACTCAAGCGAATGGTGCGCCCCGCAAGCCGCGCATCGTGTCCGAGCGCGAGCAGCACGTGGGACGGCGCATTGCTTGCGGAATTACACGCCGACGTCGCGGAAAACGCGATCGAATTGCTCAATGCGGCGCTGTTGAACTCGCCCTCGCTGAAGGTCAGGCTCAGGGTGTGCGGAATACGTTGCGAGGCACTGCCATTGAGGCGCACGCCTGGCAACTTCAAAAGCTGTTCGAGCAAGCGTTCGCGCAAAGCGATGATGGATTTTTTCTCTTCATCGAATGCGTCGGCGGCCAGCGCGAATGCGGCGCCCATACCGGCAATCTGATGAGTCGCCAGGGTCCCGGAGCGCAGGCCACCTTCATGACCACCACCGTGAATCTGCGCCTGCAAGCGTTGCTGCGCCTGCGGGCCGACATACAAAGCGCCGATGCCCTTGGGGCCGTAGAGTTTGTGTGCGGAAAACGACATCAGATCCACCGGCCAGCGGCTCAGATCGATCGCGACCTTGCCGGCGCCCTGCGCAGCATCGACATGAAACAACGCCTGCCGACTGCGCGCCACTTCGCCAATCGCCTCGACATCATTGAGCGTGCCCAACTCGTTGTTGACCAGCATCAGCGAGACCAGAAAGGTGTCATCACGCATCGCTTCGCTGACCGCTTGCGGCGTGATCAAGCCTTGGGCGTCCGGTACCAGATAGGTCACGGCAATGCCTGAGTCCTGCAATTGCCGAGCAGTGTCGAGAATGGCCTTGTGTTCGATCTGACTGGTAATGATGTGCCCGCCGGAAATGCCACGGGCCTGAGCGACGCCTTTGAGGGCGAGGTTGTTGGATTCGGTGGCACCGGAGGTCCAGACAATCTGCTCAGGCTGCGCGCCGACCAGATCGGCAACTTGCCGGCGCGCCTGCTCGACCGTCTGCCGGGCCTGCTGGCCGAAAGCGTGGGAGCTGGACGCCGGGTTACCAAAGTTACCGTGAAAACCCAGACACTCGATCATCACCTGGATGACCCGCTCGTCCACCGGGGTGGTGGCGGCGTAATCGAAATACAACGGACGTGTGTTCATAAAGGACTCGCAGAGCGTGTTCCGGGATCAGGAGGCTCGTGTCTGCAAACGACAATGCACAGCCTCGTGAGCTGTGCATGGGTTCGAGAGCGTCATCAATACCTGATCGGATGCCGTTAAAGAAGTAGGGCTTCATTTAAAAGTGCGTAGGAACGCTCCTGAAACCGAGCTTAACAGGCATCGGGCCGGCGATTGAAGCAATGCGTCAGTGAAAGCTTTCGAGAAGTAACGGATACAGCGAGATCACCAACAGCGCTGCCATGCCCCAATTGAACACGCGCAACCAGCGCGGATCTTTCAGCACATTGCGCAACAGAGTGCCGCACGCCGCCCACAGGCCGACACTGGGCAGATTGATGATGGCGAACACCGCCGCGATGATCACGACGTTATAGAAATAACCCTGCATCGGCGTGTACGTGCTGATGGCACCGATTGCCATGATCCACGCCTTGGGATTGACCCACTGGAACGCCGCGGCGCCCAGATAGCTGATCGGTTTCGCCTCGCCGTCGACACTGTCGCCGACCGGGCCGGAGTGGGCGATCTTCCACGCCAGATACAACAAATACGCCGCGCCGACATAACGCAGCACCGTATACAGAATCGGGTAGGCCTGAAACACCGCGCCAAGGCCGAAGCCCACCGCTACCACCAACAGGAAGAAGCCGCAGCTGATGCCGAGCATGTGTGGAATGGTGCGGTTGAAACCGAAATTCACTCCGGACGCCAGCAACATGGTGTTGTTCGGCCCCGGTGTGATCGAGGTGACAAGGGCAAACAGGGCAAAGGCCAACAGCAGATCAAGCGAGAGGTTCATCGAGGCAGTCCATCCAGGGTCATTCAGCTGTTGACCCTATCCCACACGGCCCGGCAAACCCACGGACAGTTAGGGAAAACTTCAAGCAGTACAGTTTGCTTTCAGCTTGGACGACCGTGCAGCTGTATGGCACGTTCGGCGCTCATCTCACCCTGTTGATCGAAGCCGAAAGTTTTCTGCGGCTGGCCGAGCAATTGGGCTTTTTTCGCGTGGTATTCGTCGAACGACAAACCGCTGCGGTTCAGGGCCTCCAGCGCCAGCTCGCGGGATTCTTCAGCGGTATAGGGACGCAGCTCTGGCGAAACATGGCCAGCACAACCGGCGAGTACGGAAACAGCGAGCATCAGCGAAACAGTCAGTAAACGGTTCATGGGAGCGTCCTGGCGAGCAATGTGGGGTCGATGGAGAAAGGCTACGCCCGGGCACGCTCGCGCAGAAATCAACGCTCTCAATAGTGGCTATCAGGTTGGCACTAATACTGGCTGACCGGCAGACGGCAGTGCAGCGCATCGTCGTGGCTGCGGGCAATGCTGCTGTGCACCTGGAACGAGTTGAAGGTCACGGTTTTCGCCCGATGCGTACGGATCAACTGCCAGAAATCCTCTTCGCCGCGTTCGAAACTGCGAAATGCCGCCTCCCCCGCTTCGCGACTTTGCCACTGCAAAAAGCTCAACACGCGGCGGCCGTCGTCGCTGGCTTGCACGCTGGCGCTGAGAAATCCGTCGTAACGCAGAGCCAGACCCTCGGTCTGCGTCGCCAGTGCCGAGACCAGCGCCGCTTGCTGGCGGGGTTCGATTTCGAATTCGATCAATTGGGTAAAGCTGCGATTGCTCATGGAAAGCCCCCACTCATGTTGAAGCGAGCCTTGCGACCCGAAGAGCTGCAGGGTAAAACCTCTAGTTAAGTCAAGGTCAAGGGCATTTTCAGCATGATCAGCAAAGACCAGGTGCACAAGCCTCTCACCGTGGGTGAGGTTGCGGCGCGCAGTGGCGTCGCGGTCACGGCGCTGCATTTTTATGAAGCCAAAGGGTTGATCAAAAGTGAACGCAATGCCGGCAACCAGCGACGCTATCCGCGTTCCGTCCTGCGCCGGGTGGCGTTGATCAAAGTCGCGCAACGGCTGGGGATACCACTGGCGGAAATCGGCGAAGCGCTGAAGATCCTGCCGCAGGATCGCGCGCCATCGGCGGCGGACTGGAAAATGCTGTCTGAACAATGGCAGCGCGAGCTCGACGAGCGAATCAGGCAATTGACGCTGATGCGCGATCAGCTCACCGGGTGCATCGGCTGCGGCTGTCTGTCCATGGAGGCGTGCCCATTGCGCAATAAAGGCGACATGCTCGGTGACCGAGGCCCAGGCCCGCACTTTCGCGATGAGTGATGACGCTGCTCGTCGGCGAACAAGTTGCGCAGCAAGGACGGTTCTATAGTGATTGCTCCGGGCAAATCCGGTGAAACCACGTCTGTAAAAACAAAAACAGGGAGAACGTCATGAGCGTCAAACCCATTCCCGAGGGGTATCACAGCATTACCCCGTATCTCGGCATCCAACAGGCCGCCGAGGCCATCGAGTTCTACAAGAAAGCCTTCAATGCCAGCGAAGTCATGCGCCTGACCATGCCCGACGGCACCATCGGCCATGCCGAGCTGCGCATCGGCGACAGCGCGATCATGCTTGGCACGCCTTGCGATCAGGGGCCGCTGAGCAATCCGCAGCAGGCAGTGTCGATCGGCTTGCACCTGTACGTCACCGATGTCGACCAAGCCTTTCAACAAGCGCTGGATGCAGGGGCGCAAAGCGTCTCCGAGGTCAAAGACCAGTTTTACGGTGATCGCAGCGGCACGCTGAGAGATCCGTTCGGCCATCTGTGGTTTCTCGCCACGCACAAAGAGGATCTGAGCGAAGAGCAGATTCGCCAGCGGGCGATGGAGATGTTTAACCAAGGTTGAGGGTTTTTTACCTCGGATCAACCGGCAAAAATACACTGCCGATGTAATTGCGAAACATTTACTTTCATATCCGCTTTCGGGATTTTCTTCGCTCATCCGTCTTATAGGAATGCAGGCCGTTCGCGTAGGCAAAAGCCACGAACGGCCTCCCGGGGAGTTCCGTGCTGCGAAGCCCGTAGCCCGGCCCCTTCCACCGCAATCAAGACGCGCAATCATGTCGAAGAAATCCCGTTCCAAACTGTGGTTCCTGGTGCATAGCTGGCTGGCGTTGCCGATCTGGTTCTTTGTGTTGATCGTCTGTGTCACCGGCACGCTGGCGGTGGTCAGCCAGGAGATTGTCTGGCTGGCCAACCCGCAAATGCGCGCCAGTCAGCCGTCGGACGACGCGCCGCGACTGAGCTACGACCAGATCCTCGCCGCGATCAAACAGGCCGAGCCGCAAACCCTGGTGCAGAGCATCAATCGTCCGGACGAGTCGCACTTTGCCCTCGATGTCGAAGTCAGCTACCCCGACGGGCGCTCGTTGACGGTCTATGTCAATCCGTACACGGGGGTCATTCAGGGCACCGCGCCGGCGTTCGATTTCAAGGCGTTCACCCGCGCCCTGCACGGCTGGTGGCTGGTGCCGTTCACCAACGGCTACAGCTGGGGCTGGTATCTGGTGTCATTGCTCGGCGTGCCGATGCTGGTGTCGCTGATTACCGGGCTGGTGGTCTACAAGCGCTTCTGGAAAGGTTTTCTGCGCCCGACCCTGCGCGTACGCCATGGTGCGCGGATCTTCTGGGGCGACTTCCATCGCCTGTGCGGGATCTGGTCGATCTGGTTCATTGCGGTGATCTCCATCACCGGCATCTGGTTCCTGATCAAAGCGATCCTGTTCGATAACCAGATTTCCATTTCCAGCGAGCCGATCATCCCGGCGATGTCCCGCGAAAGTGTGCCGATCTCGGCCGCCGGCACCCCGCCGCCGCGTATCAGCCTGGACCGCGCCATCGAAATCGCCCAGCAGAAGATTCCGGGGCTGGAAGCCAGTTACGTCAACCTGCCGGGCAATGCCTACTCACACATGAGCGTCAGCGGCCGTGGCTGGTATCCGCTGATGTACCAGACCGCGACTCTCAACCCGTATAACGGCGAAATGGCTTCCTCACGCTTGCTGTCCGATCGGTCCTCGCTGGAATTCGTCACCGAATCCATGCGCCCGCTGCACACCGGTGACTTCGGTGGAATCTGGATCAAGTTGATCTGGTTCTTCTTCGGTCTGTTGCTGAGCATGATGATCCTCAGCGGCCTGCTGATCTGGACCAAGCGCACCGCGCTGGCCACCGCCAATGCGCTGAAACGCGAGGACAAGAAAAACCGCGTCACCGCCCAACCGGCGCTGCGCCGTGAAACTTCGGAGGCGAGCCTGTGAACAAAGCCATCTCGGTCACGCCGCCGTCGCGCCTGTCGCGTTTCTGGCACAAGTGGCGCTTCCATATCAATGTTCTGCTGTTGCTGATCCCGCTGGGCTTCATGCCGAAATACTTTGCCGATGCTTCGCTGTTTCGCGGCGACAGCGGCCTGGGCCAGCGTGAAATAGGCACGGTTCAGGTCGGCCCGTGGAGCCTGCGTCTGGCCGAGTTACGCGAAGAGGCGCCGCACCTGAGCGGCCCGGCCGGCTACATGAAGGATTTCACTGCCGCCGTCTGCGACAGCTGTGTCGAACAGGTCAAGGCCACTTACTTGCGCATCGGTAAACCGCGCAGCCTGCGTGCCGCCGGCACGATCTTCTTCGGTACCCCTTACCGCATGGGCACGCAGATGCCGATCCCGGCAAAGACCAAACCTGACGCCGAGCTGTGGATCACCATGGAAGGCTGGGACGGCAGCATGCACCAGGCCGCGATTCCCCTGAGCCAAGCCTCCCCCGCCACGGTTGCGTGGCTGAACAAACAAGGAGCCAAACCATGACTCGCTCACCCCTTCATACCCGTTTGCTCGCCAGCGCCGCGCTACTGCTGAGCGCCGGTTTCAGCGCCAGCGCCCTGGCGCACAACCCGATGTGCGAATGCAAAGCCATCGATGCCGAACAGATCAAATGCACCGGCGGTTTCTCCGATGGCAGCGGCGCGCCGGGGGTGACCCTTGATGTGATCGGCTACGACGAAACCATTCTGGTGCCGGGCAAACTGGGCGAAGACTCGACCCTGACGTTCAAGAAGCCCGGCAGCGAGTTCTATGTGCTGTTCGACGCTGGCCCCGGCCACGTTGTGGAAATCGACCAGGCGGATATCGAAGCCCCATGAGTACCCCGACAACTCAAGTGGTACGCCCGGCCGGCGCCGGTCATGAAACCCTCAATGTGCTGCTGTTGTGCCTGCTGATCCTCGCGGTCGCCGGCTCGGTGGTGGCGTGGCGCGGGGTTTCCCATGAACCGGAGCCGGTCGCCAGCAACCAGTACGACGCCCGCCGCGATCTCAGCGCCGCCGAGCAAGGCATCTATGCCGACCTGCGCGTGACCCTCGACGAAATCCGCTTGTTGCGCGAAGAGCAACAAGCCCTGCCGACGCCACAAATGCTCGCCGAAGAAGGCTTTGCGCCGTTCGCGCAGGATGCCAGTTCGCTCAGCCGTGGCGGTCACGCATGGCAGATGTTCGCCGATCGTGCCTATTTCGGTCGGAGTGCGACGCCTGATGTCGCCGGTTCGTTTTTGATGCGTGTCGGCACTGACGCCAACGCGGCGCCGGACATCTGGCTGAACCGCAGCGCCGACCTCGCGCCTGCGGAGGATCTGTCCGACGCGGCGCTGTCCGCCGCTGGCTGGAAACAGATCGTCGCGCAATTCGATGCCGGGGTTACCCGCGAACATCGCCATTGATTCCTCGCCTTTATCCGAGAGAAGACTGCTTGCCCATGTCCATTTCATCTCCTCGCCGTCCATTGTTACGCCTGTTTCTGCTTGGCCTGTGCGCCTGCCTGTTGAGCCCATTGGCCAGCGCCGAGCAAGGCAAACGCCTGCGCATCGGCATCACTCTGCATCCGTATTACAGCTACGTCGCCAACATCGTCGGCGACAAGGCCGAAGTAGTGCCGCTGATTCCCGCCGGCTTCAATCCGCACGCCTACGAGCCTCGAGCTGAAGACATCAAGCGCATCAGCGGGCTGGACGTGATCGTGCTCAATGGCGTCGGCCATGACGACTTCGCTGACCGGATGATCGCCGCCAGTGAAACACCCAACGTAAAAACCATCGAAGCCAACGAGAACGTGCCGCTGCTGGCGGCCACCGGTGTCGCTGCGCGCGGCGCCGGCAAAGTGGTCAATCCGCACACGTTCCTGTCGATCAGCGCCTCCATCGCCCAGGTCAACAATATCGCCCGCGAGCTGGGCAAGATCGATCCGGACAACGCCAAGATCTACACGCAAAACGCGCGCGCCTATGGCAAACGCCTGCGGCAGATGCGCGCTGACGCTTTGGCCAAACTGACACAGGCACCCAACGCCGAACTGCGCGTGGCCACGGTGCACGCGGCTTACGACTATCTGTTGCGTGAGTTCGGTCTGGAAGTGACGGCCGTGGTCGAGCCCGCCCACGGCATCGAGCCAAGCCCAAGTCAGCTGAAAAAAACCATCGACCAGCTGCGCGAGCTCGACGTCAAAGTGATTTTCTCCGAGATGGATTTCCCCTCCAGCTACGTCGACACCATCCAGCGTGAATCCGGGGTGAAGCTGTACCCGCTGTCACACATTTCCTACGGCGAATACACCGCCGACAAGTACGAGAAGGAAATGACCGGCAACCTCAACACCGTAGTTCGGGCGATTCAGGAGTCGGGGGCATGACTTCGAAAGAAACCCTGATCCCTGACAACACCAATAACCCGGTGGGAGCGAGCCTGCTCGCGAAGGCGCCGGATCAGGCAACATCTTCGTTGAATGACACACCGCATTCGCGAGCAGGCTCGCTCCCACAGGGGATAACCGGGCCGACGCTGGAGTTTGCGGATATCAGCCTGACCTTGGGGCGCACGACGATTCTCGACAAGGTCAGCTTCCAGGTGCAGCCCGGCAGCGTGCATGCGCTGGTCGGCCCCAACGGCGGTGGTAAAAGTTCGCTGATCAAGACGCTGCTCGGGCAGATGCCGCATCAGGGCCAGCTCAGCCTGCACTGGCTCGGCGAGCCCGGCACCATTGGTTACGTCCCGCAGGCGCTGGAGTTCGATCGCGGCTTGCCGATGACCGTCGACGATTTCATGGCCGCCATGTGTCAACGCCGTCCGGCCTTTCTCGGTTTGAGCAAACACTACGCCGGCGCCATCGGCGAGGCGCTGGAACGGGTCGGCATGCAGGACAAGCGCAAGCGGCGCATGGGCGCGCTGTCCGGTGGTGAGCGGCAGCGGGTACTGCTCGCGCAGGGCTTGATCCCGGCACCGCAATTGCTGGTGCTCGACGAGCCGATGTCGGCCCTCGATGAGGCCGGGATTCAGGTGTTCGAACGTCTGCTGACTGACTGGCGCGCGGCGGGTATCACCGTGCTGTGGATCGAGCATGACCTGGAAGCGGTGGGTCGGCTGGCCGATCGGGTTACCGGCCTCAACCGCCGGGTGCTGTTTGACGCCACACCGCAACTGGCGCTGACCCCGGAACGTCTGCTGACGCTGTTTTCCACCCATCCACGGAGCGCGGTCTGATGAGTTACGAAGCCTTTCGGCTTATGGTCCAGGGTTGGGCGTCTTCCGGTTATCTGCCGGAAGCGCTGGCCTACGGCTTTGTCGTTAATGCGCTGCTCGCCGGCCTGCTGATCGGCCCCGTGCTCGGTGGGCTCGGCACGCTGGTGGTGGTCAAGCGCTTCGCGTTCTTTTCCGAAGCAGTCGGCCATGCCGCGTTGACCGGTGTCGCCATCGGCATTCTGCTCGGCGAACCCTACACCGGCCCGTACGGCAGCCTGTTCGGCTACTGCCTGCTGTTCGGCATCCTGCTCAATTACCTGCGCAACCGTACCGGGCTGGCACCGGATACGCTGATCGGCGTGTTTCTCTCGGTGTCGCTGGCACTGGGCGCGAGCCTGCTGCTGATTCTCGCCGGCAAGATCAACGTGCACATTCTGGAAAACGTGCTGTTCGGTTCGGTACTGACCGTCAACGGCAATGATCTGGCGGTGCTGGCCATCGTCGGTTCGCTGGTCATGGCCCTCGCCCTGCCGCTGTACAACCGCATCATGCTCGCCAGTTTCAATCCGCAACTGGCGGCGGTGCGTGGCGTAGCGGTCAAGACCCTGGATTACCTGTTCGTGATTCTGGTGACCCTGATCACCGTCGCCGCCGTGAAGGTGATTGGCGCGATTCTGGTCGGTGCCTTGCTGGTGATTCCGGCGGCAGCGGCGCGCTTGCTTAGCCAGTCGCTCAAAGGATTTTTCTGGTGTTCGGTGCTGATCGCTACCGTCAGTACGCTGTGCGGGATTCTCACGCCGATCGTCTTTGACCTGCCGATTCCGTCCGGCGCTGCGATCATTCTGGTCGCCGGCATCGCTTTCGCCCTCGCCGCCATTGCGCGCGGCGTCGTCCCCAGCCTGAAAGGGAATCTTGGATAAATGGCTTTTTCACTGCGTAACCTGACTCTGGCCATGGCCCTGTGTGGCGTGGTCTGCACCCCGCTGCTAGCTGCTGAAAGCGCGAAACCCTTGCGCGTCCTGGCCTCGTTGCCGATCACCTATGGATTG
The DNA here is from genome assembly GCF_007293365.2 of Pseudomonas sp. ef1. Lineage (NCBI taxonomy): Bacteria > Pseudomonadati > Pseudomonadota > Gammaproteobacteria > Pseudomonadales > Pseudomonadaceae > Pseudomonas > Pseudomonas sp. ef1. The sequence continues at coordinate 5,110,617 of NZ_CM129815.1, forward strand.
GGCGAAGCATTGCTCAAGGGTACCGACGTCAACCTCGAACGCGCGGCGCCGGCCAACCTTCCGGGTAGCCGTCAGACTGCGTATTTCACCGGCCGTGGCGCTCCGGCGCTGAGCAAACTGGCCACCGACGCGGACGCAGTGATCGGTCTGCGCTCACTGTGGGCCGATGACCCGCTGTACCCGATCGCGCGGCGCAGCAATATTCGTATCGTCGAGGTCGACGCAGCGCGCCCGGTCGACGGCACCCTGCCCGGCATCGCCGTACAGCCGGGCCTGCAGGTTGATGGCCTGAACAGTCAGCCATGGCTGGCGAGCAACAACATGGGGCGCATGGCCGATGTGATGGCCGCGGACCTGGTGCGCCTGGCACCGAGCGCCAAACCTGCGATCGAAGCCAACCTGGCGGCGTTGAAACAGCGTTTGCTGAAACTCAGCGCGGACACCGAAGCGCGCCTGGCCGAAGCGGACAACCTCAGCGTAATGAGCTTGAGCGATCACTTCGGCTATCTGATTGGCAGCCTCAACCTTGAACTGGCTGGACAGGACGCACGGCCTGATGCCGAGTGGACGCCAGATGAATTGAAGAAGCTGACAGCGACGCTCAAGGACAATGACGTGGCGGTGGTGCTGCACCATCGCCAGCCAGCGGAGCCGGTGAAAGCGGCGATTGCTGAATCCGGCAGCCGTCTGGTGGTGTTGAGTACCGACGCGGCGGATCCGCTGGCGGAGCTGGAGGGGAATGTGGATTTGTTGCTCAAGGGGTTGAGCGGAGCGTAGTCAGGCTGATACCGAGTCATCGTTCATCGCTGGCAAGCCAGCTCCCACAGAGCTTTCGGCGAACACACATTTGTGATCAACCACAATACCTGTGGGAGCTGGCTTGCCAGCGATGAGGCTGTGCAGGCAATACAAATTCAAGACATGAAAAAACCCGCTGACCGTCACTGGTCCAGCGGGTTTTTTATGCCCGGTCGCTTATTGCGCCGCGACTTGCGCATCCATCTTCTGGCGCAGGCTCAACGGACGCATGTCGGTCCAGACTTCTTCGATGTAGGCCAGGCATTCCTTTTTCAGGCCGCTCTTGCCCACGGTGCGCCAGCCTTCCGGCACGGCTTTGTAATCGGGCCAGATCGAGTATTGCTCTTCGTGGTTGACCACGACCTGAAAGAGGATGTCCTCGCGGTCGAATACTGACGTCATGCTGGTTCTCCATCGTTGTAAGGTCGGCTGCACAAAGAATGCAGCCGGGTATGTAGAAAGAACGTTCGCCGCGCGGAAAAATTTACAGCGCGGTGGTGGCAGCGGCCAATGCGCGACCGAAGATCTCGGCCACCCCGTCGACTTCCGCGGCAGTGATCACCAGCGGCGGCAGGAAGCGCACCACTGCGCCATGGCGACCGCCCAGCTCCAGAATCAGGCCACGCTTGAGGCATTCACGCTGAACCAGCGGCGCCAGACGCGCAAACGCTGGCGGATGACCGAGCGCGTCGGGCGCGCCGTTCGGGTCCACCAGTTCGACGCCGAGCATCAGGCCGCGACCACGAATATCGCCCAGTTGCGGGAAGTCGCGTTGCAGGATGTGCAGATGTTCGCTGAGTCGGTCGCCCATGGCGGCGGCGTGCTCGCAAACCTTGTGCTCCACCAGATAGCGCATCACCGCCGAACCGGCGGCCATGGCCATCTGATTGCCACGGAACGTGCCGGCGTGGGCGCCCGGTTGCCAAGTGTCGAGCCAGTCGCGGTACACCACCACCGCCAGCGGCAGGCTGCCGCCGATGGCTTTGGACAGTACAACCACATCCGGAACGATGCCCGCATGTTCAAAGGCAAACATCTTGCCAGTGCGGGCGAACCCGCTCTGGATCTCATCAACGATCAGCGCCACCCCGGCCCTTTCGGTAATTCGGCGCAAGCCACGCAACCACTCGATATCGGCCGGAATCACGCCGCCCTCGCCCTGCACCGCTTCGACGATCACCGCCGCCGGCAATTGCACGCCAGCCTCGGGATCGTTGAGCAGGTTTTCCAGGTAGCTCAGATTGGCGTTGACGCCCGCCGCGCCGCCGAGGCCGAACGGGCAACGGTAATCGTAGGGGAACGGCATGAACTGCACGCCGTTGCTGAGCAAAGCACCGAGTGGCTTTTTCGGCCCCAGGCTGCCCATCAGGCTCAGCGCCCCCTGACTCATGCCGTGATAACCGCCGGAAAATGACAGCACGGTGCTGCGCCCGGTTGCGGTGCGCACCAGTTTCAGCGCGGCTTCCACGGCGTCGGTGCCGGTCGGGCCACAGAACTGGATCTTCGCTTGCGCCGCCAGCTCAGTGGGCAGCAGTCCGAACAGGTCCTGGACGAATTGATCCTTGACCGGCGTGGTCAGGTCGAGGGTGTGCAGCGGCAACTCATCGGCCAGCACTTGCTGAATCGCTTCGATTACCACCGGGTGGTTATGCCCCAGCGCCAGCGTGCCGGCCCCAGCCAGGCAGTCGATGAAGGTACGCCCTTCGACATCCTCGACATACAGGCCCTTGGCACGCTTGAGCGCCAGCGGAATACGCCGAGGATAGCTGCGCGCGTTGGACTCCTGACGACTCTGGCGCGCCAGTAACGGGGATTCGTTGAATTCGTATAACGTTTCTGCCGGCGCCGAGGCGACCCGGGCCGACGACGCTTCGATAAGACTGGTGGCGACTGACATCTCTCGACCCCTCAATTCGCTATGGATAGTGACCAGAACAGCACACCGACAGGTGCGCGTTCCGGTCGCGGGGCGCACTTGCAGGTTTTCCTGTTCTGGAAACGCTTCAGCGCGGTGCGGATTTACACCCTTGATCGAGTTGTCAGGCCGGTGAGGACAAAGGTTTGTGCAGCGGCACGGTTTGCAAGCCGGTGGAGAGGCCGGGTGGCGCTGCCTGTTGGTAACCCAGGTGCCGATAGAACGCCTCGGCGGTGCGGGTGCTGTTGAGGTAAACATGCTGCACACCGCGAATGCGCAACCAACCTTCGAGATTGTGCATCAGCGCCCTGCCGACGCCCCGGCGAAAGGATTCAGGCTGGACGTAACACAGCAGGATTTCGCCACTGACCCGGGCCATGCCGACACCGACCGGTTTGTCTTCGAACGAAGCGATACAGAGATAAAAGTGTGGGTCGGCGAGCCGGCTACTGATGAAATCGGCGGAGGAGTGGTTGAGCCAGTCGCTGAGCAGAAGTGGATGGTTGCGGTGATCGAGTGCACATCCGATACGGATCGAGCGCTCGACAATACGGTTGATGATGCCGGTGTCGGCCAGAGTGGCCGAACGAACGCAGACAGGTGCTTCCATGGCGCAGTTCCCTCAATCCTTTGAGTCAAAGCTGCGTTGACCTTAGCCCCGTCACTGGCGGATGGCGAACGCCGAGAAGTTACATTTGATGTGGAAGAACGTGATCATTTGTGGGAGCGAGCCTGCTCGCGAGAGCGTCAGGCCAGTCAACGTCGATGTTGAATGACTTACCGCATTCGCGAGCAGGCTCGCTCCCACAGGGGATCTGAGGTGAGATCAGAGGGCTTGCAACGGCATGGTCAGTTCGACCCGCAAGCCGTCCGGGCGGCTGTCGAAATGCAGGGCACAATCACAGCGCTGAACAATCGCCTGGACAATCGCCAGCCCCAAGCCGCAACCGGTGCTCTGCCCGTTGCGCCAGAAGCGCTGAGTCAGATGCTGCAAGTCATCCGGCGCAATGCCCGGACCATGGTCGCGCACGACAAAACGCACACGATTGCCGATGCTCTCCAGGCTAACCTCGACCGCACAATCTTCAGACGTGTGGCGCAGGGCGTTGTCGAGCAGGTTGCGCAATGCAGCAATCGCCAGCACCGCAGGCATTTGCAGCGGCGCGGTGGGCAGGTCGTCCGGCACGTGCAGCTTGATCCGCAGCCGCTCACCGCCGGTGGCGTCCTGGATCGCCAGTCTGGCCACTTGCTCGGCGCTGCATTGCGAGCCGTCATCAAACGACAGACTGCCTTCGACCCGCGCCAGTAACAGCAATTGCTCAAGGGTGCGATGCAAGCGATCGGCGCCCTCCTCGGCGCGCGCGAGCGACTGATCGCGGGCGCTGCCGTCGGTCATGCGCGCCACTTGCAGGTGGGTCTTGATCGCCGTCAGCGGACTGCGCAGTTCATGCGCGGCGTCGCCGGTCAGACGACGTTCACGTTCGATGGTCTTGCCGATGCGTTGAAACAACTGATTCTGAGTTTCCAGCAGCGGCTTCAGTTCGCTGGGAAACGCCTGCAACTGCAATGGTTCAAGAGAGTCGGCATTGCGCCGCATCAGCGCCTCGCGCAGACGATTGAGCGGCGCCAGGCCCTGACCGATGCCCAGCCACAGCAGGCACAGACAACCCAGCAAGGCCACGCCGACCGGTACCGAAGCGGCGAGCAGAATCGACATGTTCAAAGCTTCGCGCTCGATCTGCCGATCCGCCGTAGTGATGCGCACATCGCCGCGGGCCAGGGTGAAACTGCGCCACGGGGCGCCGTCGATCATCTGATCGTGGAAGCCCATTTTCTCGGCTTCCAGCGCTTGCTCGGGGTTGTTGTGGCTTCGCGCGAGAATCTCGCCGCGCAATGAGCTGACCTGACAAGCCATGCCACCGGGAATATTCAGCTGTTCTGCGCTGAAATGGGTGCCCTCGCCCTTGCTCGGCAGCGTCGGCAATTGCTCGAGCAAACCGGCGACCATGCGCGCCGAGGCCACCAGACGCTGGTCGAGGGAAAACATCATCTGATTGCGCAGGTCGCTGAGCATCCACGCCGCCGCCAGCGCCCAGATCAGCGCGAACGCCGCGCCAAGCGTCAGGCTCAGGCGCAGTCGCAGACTCATCATTTGCCTTGCTCTGCGCCATCGGCAGGCCCGAGGCGATAGCCCAGACCGCGCACGGTTTCAACGATGCCTTTGCCAAGCTTGCTGCGCAGATGATGGATATGCACGTTCAGCGCGTTGCTTTCCAGTTCGTCGTTAAAGCCGTAGACGCTGTCCTTCAGTTGCTCGGTGGACAGCACCCGGCCGCGATTGTGCAGCAGCGCCTGCAACAGCGACTGCTCACGGCGCGACAGGTCCACCGGTTGCCCGGCCAGACGGGTTTCGCGGCTGCTCGGGTCGTAGGTCAGCGCGCCGTGCTCGATCAGATTGACACTGCGCCCGGCCACGCGGCGCAACAGGGTTTGCAGGCGAGCGAACAGTTCGCGCAGGTCGAAAGGCTTGAGCAGATAGTCGTCGGCGCCGGCCTGCAGACCATCGACACGATCGGTCACCGAGTCACGGGCAGTTAGGATGAGAACCGGAATTTCCAGGCCGCTCTGCCGCAACTGTTGCAGCAACTTGAGGCCATCTTCGTCCGGCAGGCCGAGATCGAGCACCATCACATCGAATTCGGCGACCTTGAGCATCGCCCGCGCCTTGGACGCGGTGTTGACGTGCTCGACGGTCAGACCCTGAGCCGTGAGCCCGGCAACGATGCCGCTGGCAATCAGCTCGTCGTCTTCGCAAACCAGTACGTGCATGGTGAATCCCACAGGAAAAAAGCGGATTAGGCAGTTGGCCGATTAAGCTGACATTATGGCGCCCAACGTCACTGCGACAAGGGCATGGCGGTTAATCATCGGTTAATCGCCGCTGCCCATTGTGCACCTCACTTGCACAGGGACAAGGCTTCTCCATGCGTCATTTTTTTGTTTTGTTTGCGTTACTGATCTCGGGCCTGGCCCAGGCTGGAAACAATCCTTTCGATACGAAACCGGACTTCTTGCCGGTCGACCAAGCGTTCGTGTTGACTTCCGAGCGTCTGGATTCAGGCGAAACCCAGCTGTTCTGGCAGATCACCGACGGCTACTACCTGTATCAGAAACGCCTGAAATTCGATGGACTGGCCGCCGATCAGCAGCCGGTGTTGCCTGAAGGCGAATCCCACAGCGATGAGTTCTTCGGCGAGCAGCCGGTGTACCGCCAAGGGCTTGAAGTGAAAATCCCGGCGGCGGCCAGCGGTCAGATCAAAGTCAGTTATCAGGGCTGCGCCGATGCGGGTCTGTGTTATCCACCGCAAACCCGGGTGATCGATCTGGGCGGCAAAGCCGCAGCAGTAACAGGCGCTGAAGCCCCGGATCAGGCGTTGGCCAGCAGCCTGCAACAACGGGCGCTGGGCTGGAGCTTGCTGGTGTTCTTCGGACTCGGTCTGCTGTTGGCGTTTACCCCGTGTTCGCTGCCGATGCTGCCGATTCTGGCGGGGATGATTGTCGGCAGTGGCGCCACACCACGGCGCGGTTTTGCCTTGGCCTGCAGCTACGTGATCTGCATGGCGCTGGTTTATGCGGCGATGGGCGTAATTGCTGCGCTGCTCGGTGCAAACCTCCAGGCCTGGTTGCAGAATCCCTGGTTGCTCGGTGCATTTGCCGCCATTTTCGTGGTGCTGGCGCTGCCGATGTTCGGCTTCTTCGAGCTGCAACTGCCGGTGGCCCTGCGTGATCGCCTGGAACATGCGTCGCGCAGCCGCAGCGGCGGCAGCCTGATCGGCGCCGGGGTGCTGGGCGCATTGTCCGGTCTGTTGGTCGGGCCGTGCATGACCGCGCCACTGGCCGGCGCGCTGCTGTACATCGCGCAGAGCGGCAACGCGGTGCACGGCGGTCTGATTCTGTTTGCGCTGGGCATCGGCATCGGTGTGCCGCTGTTGCTGCTGGTCACGGTGGGCAACCGATTCCTGCCGAAACCCGGCGCGTGGATGAATCTGCTCAAGGGCATATTTGGCTTCCTCTTTCTTGCCACTGCATTGTTGATGCTGCGCCCGGTACTGGATCCGTCGTTGTGGCTGGGCCTGGGTGGCGCTCTGCTGTTGATCGCCGCTTACAGCGCCTGGAAACAATCCGAAGGTTTTGGCCACGTCGCGCAAATGTTTGGCGCCCTGTCCTTGTTGCTCGGTTTGTGGGGCAGCTTGTTGGTGATCGGTGCGGCGGGTGGCAGCGATGATCCGTATCAGCCATTGCAGGTCTACAGCGCCGGCCCTGTCGCCAGCGCAGCGCCGACGGGCCACGATGCCTTCAGCACAATCAAGGAACCGGCCGTCCTGCAACGTGAACTCGACGCGGCCAAGGCCCAGGGTCAGTGGGTACTGCTCGATTACTACGCCGACTGGTGTGTGTCGTGCAAGGTCATGGAGAAGAAGGTGTTCGGTGAGGCCAAAGTCATGCAGGCCCTGAACGATTTGCGCCTGCTGCGTCTGGACGTGACCGCCGACAACGCTGCGAGCCGCGAGCTGCTCAGCCGTTATAAAGTGCCGGGGCCGCCGACGTTCATCTGGATCGGCGCCGACGGTGAAGAACGCCGCAGCCAGCGCATCACCGGCGAGGTCGATGCCGAGACCTTCCTGCAACGCTGGTCCACCACCAGAGACGCCAACTGATGCTGACGTTCACCCTCGGCACTTTCGCCATCGCGCTCAATCACCTGCTGCTGATCAGTGCTCTGGCACTGGCGACGTTTGTCGGCTGGCGAGTGGCCAAGCGCGGCGGCGAGAACCCCGAGTCAGCGCTGTTCAGCCTGTTTTTGCTGGGCATGCTTGCGGCGCGCATTGCGTTTGTCGCGCTCTATTGGTCGCACTATCGCAATGACCCGTGGCAGATCATCGATCTGCGCGACGGCGGTTTCCTCGCCTGGCCCGGAGTGATCGTTCTGTTGCTGGCGGCGTTGTATCGCGGCTGGCGCCGGCCTGCTTTGCGCCGTCCGCTGGGCTTCGGCGTGGTCAGTGGCGTGGCGTTCTGGCTGCTTGCCACCCTGTCGCTGAATATCTACGAACAGGGCACCCGGCTGCCGGATATTGCCCTGCGCAACGCCGCCGGGGAAAAGATCAAGCTCAGCGACTATCAGGGCGGCCCGCTGGTGATCAACCTGTGGGCGACCTGGTGCCCGCCGTGCCGGCGAGAAATGCCAGTGCTGGAAAACGCCCAGCAACAGCGCCCTGATCTGACGTTCTTGTTCGTCAATCAGGCCGAAAGCATGCAAAGCGTGGCGACGTTCCTGGAAACCCAGGGCCTGAGCCTGAACAACGTGCTGTTCGACCGCGGCGGCCGTCTCGGTCAGGCCGTGGGTTCCATGGCGTTACCGACTACGCTGTTCTATAGCCCGGACGGTCGCCTGCTGACCAGCCATCTCGGTGAACTGTCGAACGCCAGCCTGGCCCGCGCCCTGGAAACCTTCGACACTTCGCCCTCAAGCCCGAATCAGGCCGTTGCCCCGGCCAACTCTGCAAGGAAACTGCCATGCCCCGCCTCCGCCACCTGCTGACGCTGACCCTGGGCACTGCCCTGCTGCACTTGCCGTCGGTGCAGGCTGCTGAAGAACTGCCCGCCGCAATCAAAAAGATCGAAGCCAAGGGCGCGAAAATCGTCGGCCAGTTCGACGCCCCTGATGGCCTGCGCGGGTACGCCGCGCAATACCAGAATCGCGGCATGGCGCTGTACCTGACCCCGGACGGCAAACACGTCGTGGTGGGTAATCTGTACGATGCAGACGGCAAGGACCTGAGCAGCGAGCCGTTGCAGAAACTGGTCTACGCACCGATGTCCAAGGAAGTCTGGGCCAAGTTCGAGGCGAGCAACTGGATTCAGGACGGCAACAAGGATGCACCGCGCACGGTGTACCTGTTCAGCGATCCGAACTGCCCGTACTGCAACATGTTCTGGGAACAGGCGCGACCATGGGTCAAGGCCGGCAAAGTGCAGTTGCGCCACATCATGGTCGGCATCATCCGCGAAGACAGCCCGGGCAAATCAGCCGCGCTGCTGGCGGCGAAAGACCCGGCCAAGGCCCTGCAAGATCATGAGAGCGCCGGTAAGAGCAGCGCCCTCAAGGCTTTGAAAGACATTCCGGTCGCCGTGCAAACCAAACTCGCGGCCAACATGCAGTTGATGGAAGACCTCGAACTGCAAGCCACCCCGGCGATTTTCTATATGGATGACAAAGGTGAACTGCAGCAACAGCAAGGCGCGCCTTCGCCGGATAAGCTGGTGAAGATTCTCGGGCCGAAATAGCCTTTACAAGCACTGGCCGGTGCGGGTCTATCAGTACTCACACCGCTCGATAATGTCCTGCAAGTGCTCGGTGTTTCCCTGTTCCGTGAGAAAGCTTGTCACCTCAGCGCACCACGCTTGGTCTGAAGGAATACCGGCCCAAGCGTGCGTCCCTGCCCAATGCCAGGGACGGTCGTCAAACGTATTGATCAGCGCCTGATTGAATGTGTGAACGTTGAACTTGGGATGTCTCGCGTTCTGCAACATCAACGAACCGAACACGCGCTGTTGCGTTGCTTCGCATGGTTTGACTTGCTGGGCTTTGGTCGAGCTCAGGACAATGAAATCAGGTTTGACACCTTCATCGAGCGCGGCCTGCAGTCTGTAATGTCCATCGATGATCACGTAAGAACACAGTCCGCCCACATACCAGAGCAGGATCGGCGGCAAGCTGCCCTCCCTGGCTTTTTTGCGCCACCATTTGAGGCGACCTGCAAAAGGGTCCACCGTGTGCAGACCGATCAAGTGTCCCAAATCCCAATCAAGCCAATGCACGGTGTGCGGTTGCACGTTGTCGAGAATGCCCTCGCCGCGCGCGTACCAGTTGGGCAGATGGCTGGACGCCTCGGCCGGGGTGGAAAAATACCAGCCATCCGGACCGGCAACGGGTTTGTATCGGCTAACTGCTGGCAATAAAGGGCGCGCCACCCAGTGGCCGGGATAGAGAAAGTCCGCCTGATTGTTCATCAACTGGTTTATGAAATAGCGACACCAGCGCGGGAAGCGCTCTTGGACGGGTAATTCAAAGTGCTCCTGAACGTCAGCCGAAACGATGGGGGGCACGGATGGCGATTCCAGTTGAACGGGCCGCGGATTGCGAACCAGCCAAGCACCGTAATATGAGGTGGCAATGGTCGCCCAGAAGAGTGGGCTTTCATTGAGCATCAACTTCATCCGCCCGTTGTTACCACTTTGCAGATGAAGCGGCGGTTTGCTTGATTTCGGTCGGTTGACCTCAATACTCAACCCAACCCACTTGTCCTCAAGATCCCTGAGGTCACGCCACCAGAACTGTTGCACGTCATTCCCTTATCAAATGCTTTTATAGATGAGTTTCACACTCGTGATTGCATGGTGACCTGAGAGGCCCCTTCGCGAGCAGGCTCGCTCCCACAATGGAATGCGATTAACTGTGGGAGCGAGCCTGCTCGCGAATGAAGCTCACTCGGTGTGTCAGTTGCGCTCGCGGAGAAACGCCAGCAGCGCCTCAGTGACAAACCCGGGATTCTCCAGATTGGAGATATGCCCCGCCTCCGGCACCAGCACACACGGGCAATCAATCAACTCAGCCATTTCCCGGGCTTCCGAGGGTGGCCGTGGTTTGTCCTGATCACCGCACAGCACCAGCGTCGTCGCCGGGTTCAGCTCGCCCAAGCGTGGCAACAGGTCGTTGCGGCCAAACGTGATGCGCCCCATCGGCACGATGCTTTCGCGCAGACGCTCGGGCGAATAGCCCTTCAATTTCGCGCGAAAGTCCTGATACAGCGCCGACTGCGGGTCGATGCCCGGGCGGAAGAAGATTGGCACAACGATGTCGAGCAATTGTTCGGAGATGGTGCCGCTGTCTTCGATCTGCTTGAACAACGAGAAGTAATACTGCCGGGTCGGTTCCGGCTCGACACCGACGTAGGTGTCCATCAGCACCAGACCGTTGAGGCGTTGCGGGGCGGACAGTGCCAGGCGCGCGCCCCACATGCCGCCGACCGAAAGCCCGACGAGGGTGACGCGGTCGATGTCCAGGTGATCGAGCAAGGCCTGCGCCTGTCGGGCGATGTCGTCCAGCGATGTGGTGCTTTCAGGTAACTTGCCGGAATCGCCATGGCCCCACAGATCCAGGGCGATGACGCGATAATGCGGGGTCAGCGCGGCGATCTGCGGCGCCCACATCGCTTGATCCCAGAGATAACTGCCAGCCAGCAACACGGCCGGGCCGGTGCCTTGATCAATGTAGTGCAGTGCTTGTCCGTCAACCGTGAAAAAGGGCATCGACCACCTCCGCGAGAAAAAACAGAACCGGCAGACTGAGCTGCCGGTTGTTGATCGTCAAGGATGGAAATGTACAGCAATGTACAGACGCCATTCGCGAGCAGGCTCGCTCCCACAGGGGTTTTGTAAACACCACAGATCCTGTGTGGGAGCGAGCCTGCTCGCGAAGAGGCCGGCCCAGGCGCTGAAGAACTACAGCCCCTCCAGCTCCGCCATCAGATCATTCAACCGATCAACCTTCTCCTCCGTAATATCACTGGCCGCCAGCCCATCGATGTATTTGGCCAGTTCCTCCACCGTGCTGCATTCGAACATCGCGCGCAGCGGCACATTGCGTTGCAGGGCTTTTTGTACCCGCGAAGCGATCTGCGTAGCCAGCAACGAATGCCCGCCCAGTTCGAAGAAGTTGTCGCGCAGGCCAACCTTTTCCACTTTCAGCACCTCAGCCCAGATATCAGCCAGGGTCTGCTCCAGCTCGTTGCGCGGGGCCAGATAATCCTCGCTCTGCAACTGACCGATCTCCAAGGCCGGCAAGGCTTTGCGGTCGAGTTTGCCGTTGGCATTGAGCGGCATCTGCTCCAGCCATAGCCAGTGCAGCGGCACCATGTATTCGGGGAGTTCGGCGCGCAGGCGTTGCTTGATCCGCTCCAGGCGTTCGCCCGGATTGAGCGCTGCATCGGCCGCGACCAGATAACCGACCAGATGCTTGCCGTTGACGCCCTCCTGCACACCAACCGCAGCGTCACGCACTTCCGGTTGTTCATGCAGGCGCGCTTCGATTTCACCGAGTTCGATGCGGTAGCCGCGAATCTTCACCTGATGATCGACGCGGCCGACGTATTCCAGTACGCCGTCCGCGCGGCGCCGCGCCAGGTCACCGGTGCGGTACAAGCGCTCGCCCGGCGCGCCGAACGGATTCGGCACAAACACCGGCGCGGTGCGCAGCGGATCGCTGACGTAACCGCGACCGACGCCGGTCCCGGCAACACATAACTCACCCACCGCGCCCAAAGGCACCAGATCCAGCGCGCCATCGAGCAGATACAGCAAGTTATTGTCGGTCGGCGTGCCGATCGGCAAGTAACTGCCGCGCGTCGAGGCCATGTCGACACGGAAGAACGCCACGTCATCCGAGCATTCCGCCGGGCCGTAAGCATTGACCAGACCAATATCCGGGTAACGCAGCAGCCATTGATGGGCCAGTTCCGGCGGCATCGCTTCACCGGTCGGCAGCATCCAGCGCAAGCCGTCGAGACTCAGACGCTCGGAGCCGAGCATGCCCTGAATCAGCGACGGCACACTCTCCAGCACGGTGATGCCCTGCGCCTGCACATGCGCCAGCAGACCTTGCGGATCGTGGGCAATCGCGTTCGGCACGATGTCGACCCGCGCGCCGAACAATGGCGCGGCGAGGAACTGCCAGACGGAAATGTCGAAGCTTTGCGAGGCGGTCTGCGCAATCACATCGGCCTCGCTCAAGTCGAGGTACGGACGTTTGCTCAACTGGTTGTTGAGCATGCCGCGCTGCTCGACCATCACGCCTTTAGGCAGCCCGGTCGAACCAGAGGTGTAAATCACATAGGCGAGATTATCCGAGCCACTGTGGATGCCCGGATTGTGCGTCGCTGCCGCCGACGCTTGCACCTCTTCCCACACCAGCAGGCGTGGACGATTCGAACAGCCAAACTCCTCGAGCAGGGTCTGCGCCTGTTCACGGCAAGCGGCGCTGCACACCAGCAACGGCGTGCGGCTCAGCTCAATGATGCGACTCAGACGCTGGCTCGGCAGGCCCGGATCCAGCGGCAGATAACCAGCGCCGGCCTTGAAGCTGCCGATGATCATGCCGAGCAGGTCGAGATTACGCTCGGCCAGCAGCGCCACCGGTTGATCCATGCGCACGCCGGCAGCGACCAGGGCATGGCCGAGGCGGTTGGCGTTGTGATTCAGTTCGGCATAGCTCACCTGCTGATCGAGGCAACTGGCGGCGATGCGCTGCGGATGCGCTTCAACCTGCGCTTCGAACAACGCCACGTAGCTTTGCTCCAGCGGATAGTCATGGCCGCTCTGGTTGCAACCGTGTAGCAGGAAATCGCGTTCTTCGTCGCCTAGCAGCGGCAAATCGGCCATATCGCCATGGAAGCCGTCGACCAGTGCCAGCAGCAGGCGCTTGAACTCACTGAGCATGCGCTCGACCGTCGCCTCGTCGAAGTAACGCTGGTCATAGGACAGGTGCAAGCCAAGGTCATCGCCCGGGTAGCACACCGCGGTCAGCGGGAAGTTGGTATGGGTGCGGCCGGAATCCGAGCTCGCATTCAGGCTCTGTGCACGATCAAGCACCGAGACTTCCACCGGGGCGTTTTCGAAGACAAAGAGGCTGTCGAACAGCGGCTGGCCTTTGGGCAATTCGCTCTGTTCCTGGATATTCACCAGCGGCAGGTATTCGTACTCGCGCAGTTGCATGTTGCTGTCGAGCAAAGCGCTGAGCCATTGACGCACGCTGCTGCGCTGATCGTCCTCGGGCATCTTCACCCGCAGCGCAATGCTGTTGATGAACAGGCCGACAGTGCGCTGCATTTCCGGCATCTCCACCGGACGCCCGGCCACAGTCACGCCGAAGAGCACGTCGCGATCGCCGCTCAGACGCCGCAAAACCAGAGCCCATGCAGCCTGGGCGAAGGTGTTGACGGTCAGTTGATGTGCCTGCGCCAGTTCCCGCAGCCGTGCACCGTCCTCGACATTGAGGCGGGTGTAACGGTCGCCGACGATCATGCCGCCGCTTTCACCGGCATGTTCGCGCAGGAACGGCCGGTCGCTCGGGATCGGCGTGGTGCGCTCAAAGCCTTGCAGGTTCTGCCGCCACCACTGCCGCGCCTCGGCCAGGCTCTGGCGTTGCAGCCAGCCGATGTAATCGCGATAACGCGGCGGCACGCTCAACTGCGCTTCACGACCTTCACCGAGGGCGGTATAGATCTCGAAGAAGTCGTTCATCAGCAGCGAACGGCACCAGGCGTCGATGAGGATGTGGTGGTTGCTCATCATGAACCAGTAACGCGCCGCGCCGACCTTGATCAGGCGCAGGTGAAACGGCGCCTGATTGAGCAGATCGAAGCCGGCTTCGCGCTCGCTTTTCAGCAGCGCTTGCAGTTTCGGTTCCTGCTCGGTTTCGGCGACGGCGCTCCAGTCCAGATACTCGATCGGCGTGCGCCCCGGCGTGTGAATCACTTGCAGCATGTCTTCGCCAACGTTCCAGCAGAACGAAGCGCGCAATGCTTCATGACGAGCGACCACCGCTTGCCAGGCCTGGGCGAAACGCTCGGGGTCGAGCTCGCTGTTGATGCGATATCGATCCTGCATGTAGTACAGACCGGTGCCCGGTTCCAGCAGGGTGTGCAGGAGCATGCCTTCCTGCATCGGCGTCAGCGGATAGACATCTTCGATGTGCGCGGCCGGTACCGGCAGCGCATCGAGTTGCGCCTGAGTCAGTCTGGCCAGCGGAAAGTCCGATGGCGTCAGGCCGCCGGCGCCCTCTTGCAGACAATGGGCGATCAGGCTTTGCAACTCACCGAGATAGGCATCGGCCAGATCGTTAATGGTTTGCGCCTCGTAACGCTCGGCACTGAACGTCCAGCGCAGCAGCAGTTCACCACCGTAAATCTGACTGTCGACACTCAGCTCGTTGGGCAACGGCGCCTGCGGATCGTGGGCTGCACCGATTGGCTCATCCAGCGGACGGAACAGCGCATCGCTGCCGAAGCTCTGGTCGAACTGGCCGAGGTAGTTAAAGGTGATCGGCGCCTGTGGCAGCGCGGCCATGCTCTGGCGGCAGCCGTCATCGGCCAGATAACGCAACACGCCATAACCGAGACCTTTGTGCGGCACGGCGCGCAATTGTTCTTTGATCGCCTTGATCGAAGCGCCCTGCCCGGCGGCCTCTTCGACATTGTGCGGAGTCAGGCGCAGCGGATAAGCGCTGGTGAACCAACCGACGGTGCGGGTCAGATCGATCTCGTCGAACAGGGTTTCGCGACCGTGGCCTTCCAGTTGAATCAGTGCCGAGGGCTGGCCGCTCCAGCGGCACAGCACACGGGCCAGCGCGGTCAGCAGCAGGTCGTTGACCTGGGTGCGGTAAGCGCTCGGTGCCTGTTGCAGCAACTGCCGGGTGCGCTCGGCATCGAGGCGTACGCTGACGGTTTGCGCATGGCGATTCTGCCTGCCGCCCTGCGGGTTTTCGCAAGGCAGATCAGCGCTTGGCCCGGCCAGTTGCGTTTGCCACCAACCGAGTTCTTCACGCAGGGATTCGCTGCCGGCATAAGCCTGCAAACGCGCGGCCCAGTCCTTGAAGGCGCTGGTTTTCGCCGGCAGTTTCAGCGGCTGCGCAGCGTCGAGCTGGCGATACGCGGTTTGCAGATCGTCGAGCAGCACGCGCCAGGAAACACCGTCGACCACCAAGTGGTGGATGGCGATGAACAGGCGTTGCTGAACATCCGCTACATCGACCAGCACTGCGCGCAGCAACGGGCCGTTGTGCAGATGCAGACTGCGTTGCGCGTCGGCGAACAGGGCTTCGCACTGATCCAGCGAATCGACGCTGACTTGCCAGAGCACATCCTCATTCGTCAGCGCTTGATGCGTCGCTTGCCATGCATCATCGGTTTCAGTGAAACGCAGACGCAGCGCATCGTGCTGTTCGATCACCGCCTGCAAAGCTTGCTGCAATCGTTGCGGCTCAAGGCGCGCAGTCGGTTCCAGCAACAGCGCCTGATTCCAGTGCTGACGCTGGGGAATGTCCGTATCGAAGAACCAGTGCTGAATCGGTGTCAGGCGCGATTCGCCATCCACCAGGCCCTGCTCGGCCATCACCTGCTCGGTGCGGCTGGCGACTGCGGCGAGGGTCTGCACGGTCTGGTGCTGGAACAGGTCGCGCGGGCTGAAATGAATGCCCTGCTGACGCGCGCGGCTGACCACCTGAATCGACAGAATCGAGTCGCCGCCGAGTTCGAAGAAGTTATCGTTGAGGCCGACCTGCCTGACGTTGAGCACATCGCACCAGATCTGCGCCAGGGTCTGTTCCAAGGCGTTGCTCGGTGCGACATAGTCCTGACGATTGAGCTCCAGATCCGGCGCCGGCAAGGCGCGGCGGTCGAGTTTGCCGTTGGCGGTCAGCGGCATGCTCGCCAGCAGCAGCAGGTGAGTCGGCACCATGTAATCCGGCAGTTGCGCCTTGAGGTGCGACTTGAGCGCTTCGCGCAGCTCCGCTTGTTGCACCTCATTTCGCTCGGCTACTTCGGTCACCAGGTAGCCCACCAGTTGCTTGCCACTCGGTGCGTCCAGAGCCAGCACCACCGCTTCGCGGATCGAAGGGTGATCGAGCAGGCGCGTTTCGATTTCGCCCAGTTCGATGCGGAAGCCACGGATTTTCACTTGATGGTCGATCCGCCCCAGATACTCGACCAGACCATCGGCACGCTGGCGCACCAAATCGCCGGTGCGATACATGCGTCCGCCATCAGCGGCAAACGGGTCAGCGACAAAACGCTCGGCGCTGATGCCCGGACGGTCGTGATAGGCCTGGGCCAGACCGGCGCCACCGACAAACAATTCACCGGTCGCACCTTGCGGCACCAAGGCCAGATCGGCGTCGAGAATGTAGGCGACCCGCGCCCCGATCACGCTGCCGATCGGCACACTGCCGGCGCCCTCTTCCAGCACCTGCGGCGCCAGACTGGCCAGCGGCATGACCACGGTTTCGGTCGGGCCGTAAGCATTGAAAAACTGCGCCGGTTGGAATGCCGCGCGAATGCGCTGCAGATGCTCGCCGGTGAGCGCTTCACCGCCGGTGATGATCATGCGAACCGGCAGGACTTCATTTTGGGTCGCGAGGAACTGCGCCAACTGGCTGCCGTAGCTCGGCGTGAAACCGAGGACGTTGATTCGATGCGCACGAATCAAGCCGCAGATTTCTTCCGCGTCCCACTG
This sequence comes from Pseudomonas sp. ef1, assembly GCF_007293365.2. Classification (NCBI taxonomy): domain Bacteria; kingdom Pseudomonadati; phylum Pseudomonadota; class Gammaproteobacteria; order Pseudomonadales; family Pseudomonadaceae; genus Pseudomonas; species Pseudomonas sp. ef1. Next base: position 5,127,676 of record NZ_CM129815.1, read on the forward strand.
GCCCTGCGCCCGCAACACCACCTGCGCACCGCTGAGCAGCGGCACCAGTAGACGTTCGGTGGCAGCGTCGAAGTTGATCGAATAGAAATGCAGTTCACAGTCGTCCGGGCGCATGCCGAAGCGTTCGATCACGGCTTGGCAGTGCATGGCGATTTCGCCGTGGGAGACCACCACGCCTTTCGGCTTGCCGGTCGAGCCAGAGGTATAAATCAGGTAGGCCTGATGTTGCGGCAGGCTGATAAACGGCAACTCGCTGGCCGGGTAGTCGGCCAACCCGGCGCTATCATCTTCCAGACACCAGCGCGCCACGCTTGGCGGCAACTCACCGAGGGCTTCGAACATCGCCCGATCGCTGAGCAGCAGGCCGACGCGACTGTCTTCGATCATGTAATGCAGGCGGTCGAGCGGGTATTCCGGATCCAGCGGCACATAGGCGCCGCCCGCCTTGAGAATCGCCAGCAGGCCGATGACCATTTCCAGCGAACGCTCCAGCGCCAGACCCACCCGCACTTGCGGGCCGACCCCGCGTTCACGCAGCGCCCAGGCCAGACGATTGGCCCGGGCATCGAGTTCGGCGTAGCTCAGGGTCTGCCCGGCGAAGGTCAGCGCCGGCGCGTCTTTGCGCGCCAGCGCCTGTTCGGCAAACAGATGATGGATGCACTGGTCGAGACGATGCTCGCCCGGCTCGATGCCGAGGCTGTCGAGCAGCTGCTGTTGCTCAGACTTATCGAGCAACGGCAGTTCACTGAGGCGTTGCTGCGGATCAGCGATCAACGCTTCAAGCAGGTTGCGCCAATGCCTGGCCATGCGCGCGATGGTCGGTTCGTCGAACAGATCGGTGCTGTAAGTCAGGCAGCAGCCGAGGCGATGGTCGAGGTCGGTGACTTCCAGATTGAGATCGAACTTGGTCGCCCGCGCATCGTTGGCCAGGTACTCGACAGTCATCCCAGCGAGCGTGCGGCTCTGCTGGAATTCCCAGCGCTGCACGTTGCACATCACCTGGAACAGCGGGTTGTAAGCCGCGCTGCGTGGCGGCTGCAAGGCTTCGACCAGATGATCGAACGGCAGATCCTGATGGGACTGGCCTTCGATCACGGTGTGGCGCACCTGCTCGAACAGTTCGCCGACCGACATCTGCCCGTCGAGCCGGCAACGCAGCACCTGGGTGTTGAGAAACGCCCCGATCAGCCCTTCACTCTCCGGGCGGATGCGGTTGGCCACCGGCGCGCCGATGCGCAGGTCGGTCTGGCCGCTATAGCGGTAGAGCAACGTGGCGAGCGCGGCGGTCATGGTCATGAACAGGGTCAGACCGTTTTGCGCGTTGAACGCCCGCACCCGCGCGGCGAGATCGTCGCTCAGATCGAAACGGAACAGCTCGCCCTGATGGCTCTGTACCGGTGGACGCGGACGGTCGCCGGGCAGTTCGAGGAGCGGATGTTCGCGACCGAGCTGCGCGGTCCAGTAATCGAGCTGGCGCTGGCGCTCGCCGGACTCCAGCCAGTTGCGCTGCCAGACGCTGTAGTCGAGGTATTGCACCGGCAGCGGCTCAAGCGGCGAGGCGCGCTCATCGACGAACGCTTCATACAGCGCGCTGAGTTCACGGGCAAAGATGTCCATCGCCCAGCCTTCGGTGACGATGTGGTGCAAGGTCAGGACGAAGTAATGCTCGTGTTCGGCAGTCTTGACCAGGCAGGCGCGCAGCAGCGGTCCGGTTTCCAGATTGAACGGCTGGTGCGCTTCTGCATCGGCCAGTTGCTGGACTTGTAGCTCCCGGACTTCTGCCGGCAGGCTGGAGAAATCCTTCCAGCCCATGCGCACGCCGGTCTCGGCATGCACCTGTTGGCGGGCGACGCCATCGACACTTGGGAATGTGGTGCGCAGGGTTTCGTGGCGCAGGATCAGCGCCTGCAACGCCGCCTCGAAATGCTCGACATGCAGCACGCCGCGCAAGCGCGCCATGCCGCCGACGTTGTAAGCCGGGCTGTCCGGTTCCATCTGCCAGAGGAACCACATGCGCTGCTGCGAATAGGACAGCGGCACCGCTTGGCTGCGGTCGATTTTTGCGATCGGCAACTGTTGGTTGGTGCGGCCGCTGACCTGGATCAGGCGAATCTGTTCGGCGTAATCGCCCAGTTCGCTGTGCTCGAACAATGTGCGCAGCGGCAGTTCGACGTCACAGGCCTGACGTGTGCGCGAAATGATTTGCGTGGCCAGTAGCGAGTGACCGCCGAGCGCGAAGAAATCGTCGCGCAGGCCGATCTGCTTCAGACCGAGCACTTCGTGCCAGATCGCGGCGATTTGTTGCTCCAGTTCGCTGACCGGTTCGACGTGTTCACGCACCTGCCATTGCGGCTCGGGCAAGGCGCGGCGGTCGAGTTTGCCGCTGGGACTCAGCGGCATTTCGTCGAGGCGCAAAAGTTGCGCCGGGACCATGTATTCCGGCAGCTCGGCAGCGAGGGCAGCTTTCAGCCGAATGATTTGCTCATCGGCATTTTCATGCGCATCGGTCGCCGTGAAGTAGCCGATCAGTTGCGCACCGGCAGCGGTTTCCCGCACCAGGACGACGGCCTGGGCGACGCCATTTTGCGCCAGCAGTCGTGCCTGGATTTCTTCCGGCTCAACGCGAAAGCCGCGCAGCTTGACCTGCTGATCGAGACGGCCGAGATATTCGATCACGCCATCCGAGGACCAGCGCGCACGGTCGCCGGTGCGGTACAAACGGGCGCCCTGCTCGCCCAGTGGATCGACGACAAAACGCTCGGCGGTCAACGCTGGACGACCCAGGTAACCGCGAGCCAGACCAATACCGCTGATGCATAGCTCGCCCGGCACGCCCGCCGGCACTGGATTGAGATCGGCATCAAGGATGCGGCAGATCACATTGCCCAACGGCCGGCCAATCGGCGAGCGCTCGCCATCGGCGGCACTGCAATGCCAATGGGTGACGTTGATCGCGGTTTCGGTCGGGCCGTAGCGGTTGTGTAACTGCACCGCCGGCAGTTGCGTCAGCACACGGTTGCGCAACTCGGCGGGCAAAGCTTCACCGCCGGAAAACACCCGGCGCAGGCTGGTGCACTCGGCACTCAGCGGCTCGTCGATGAACAGCGCCAGCAGCGGCGGCACGAAGTGCAGCGTGGTCACGCCGTATTGCTGGACCAGTTGCGCGATGCGATGCGGGTCGCGGTGCTCGCCGGGGGCGGCAAGCAGCAGACGCGCGCCGCTGATCAGCGGCCAGAAGCATTCCCACACCGAGACGTCGAAACTGATCGGCGCTTTTTGCATCAGCACATCGGCTTGGTCGAGACGGTAAGTGTCCTGCATCCATTGCAGGCGCTCGGCCAGCGCGGCGTGGGTGTTGCCCACGCCTTTCGGTTGCCCGGTGGAACCCGAGGTGTAAATCACGTAGGCGAGGTTGTCGCCGTGCAGGTGCAGGCCCGGTGCCTGGCTCGGCCATTTATCCAAGTGCAGCGCATCCATGGCGATCACGCTGACGCCATCGCTGGCCGGCAGACGCTCGAGCAATTGCGTTTGGGTCAGGAGCAGTTCGACGCCGCTGTCGCGGAGCATGTATGCAAGTCGTTCGGCCGGATAATCCGGATCCAGCGGCACATAGGCGCCGCCAGCCTTGATGATCGCCAGCAGGCCGATCAACAGTTGCGGCGAACGCTCGGCGGCGATGGCCACGCACACGTCAGGGCCGACGCCCTTGTCGCGCAGGTAATGGGCGAGCCGGTTGGACTGCGCGTGCAGCTCGGCGAAATCCAGAGTACCGCCGTCCCACACCAGCGCGGTGCGTTGCGGGGTTTTGCGCAGTTGTTGCTCGAGCAGTTCCGGCAGCCATTGTTGCGCCGGGGTGCACGGAGCGACGCTCCAGTCCTTCTGTTGATTCTGCTCGCTGGCGGTCAGCAAGCGCAGATCGCCGATGGCCTGCTGTGGCTGTTCGCAGACCTCGCTGAGCAGATTATGGAAATGCTCGGCCAGACGCTCGATGGTCGTGGCATCGAACAGCTCGCTGGCGTAGTCGAACGCCAAGCTCAGGCGCCCGTTGCGATCCTCTTCGCTGTGCAATTGCAGATCGAACTTGGCTTCGCGGCTGTGCCACGGCAGTTCTTCGGCGAGCAGACCCGGCAGGCGCTTGAGCGCACTGAGGTCGCGCTGCTGATGGTTGAACATGACCTGGAACAGTCCCTGTTCGCGGGCCTGCGGGAACGCTTCGAGCAGTTGTTCGAAGGGCAGATCCTGATGGGCCTGGGCGCCGAGTGCGGCCTGGCGCGTCTGGTTCAGCAACTCGGCAAATGTCAGGCGTGAATCGATCTGCGCACGCAACACCTGGGTATTGATGAAGAAGCCGATCAGGCTTTGGGTGTCCAGGCGCGGACGGTTGGCGTTGGGCACGCCGATGCGAATGTCGCGCTGACCGCTGTAGCGGTGCAGCAAACTGTGCAAGGCAGCGAGCAGGACCATGAACGGCGTGGCCTGGTGGGCCTGCGCAGTCTGGCGGATCGCCTCGCTGAGTTCGGTACTCAAGCGCACGCTGTGGCGCGCGGCGCTGTGGTTGTGTCTGGCCGAGCGCGGGTGATCGGTGGCCAGTTCCAGTGGCGGATGTTCTTCGCCCAACTGCGCTTTCCAGTACGCCAGTTGCCGCTCGCCCTCGCCTTGCGCCAGCCATTGCCGCTGCCAGTTGCCGTAATCGGCGTATTGCGTGGGCAGCGCTGCCAGTGTCGCCGGCGTCCCTTGGGTTGCCGCCGCGTAGAGGCGCGAGAATTCGTCGAGGAGAATATTCAGCGACCAGCCGTCAGCGATGATGTGGTGCAGGGTCACCAGCAGTTGATGTTCTTCGTCATCGAGACGCACCAGTGTCACCGCCAGCAACGGGCCTTTTTCCAGATCGAACCGAGTGCGCGCCTCGTCTTCGCGAATCTGCTCGGCACGGGCTTCACGCTCGGGAATTGGCAGGTCGCTGATGTCGATCAGTTGCAGGTTGAATTCGGCATCAGCGAGCACTTGCTGCAATGCCACGCCGTCGCGCTCGAAGAAACGCGTGCGCAAGGATTCGTGGCGTTCGATCAGATGCTGAAAGCTGTTGCGCACGGCGTTTACGTCGAGTTCGCCACGCAGGCGCAGACCACCGGGAATGTTGTAGGCGCTGCTCTGTGGATCGAGTTGCCAAGTGATCCACAGACGATTTTGTGCCAGCGACTGCGGCATCGGCTCGCTGCGCGGCAACGTGCTGATTGCACCTTGGGCGCTGCCGCCAGTCTGTTGCTGCTGCGCCACGGCGGCGGCGAAGGCGGACAAGGTTGGCGCTTCGAACAGCAGGCGCAGGCTCAGCTCGACACCGAGTGCTTCGCGAACCCGCGCAACCACTTGCGTGGCGGCGATCGAGTTACCGCCGAGCAGAAAGAAGTGATCGTCGCCACTGACCTGCTTGACGTTGAGTTGCTCGGCCCAGATTTGCCCGATCAACGCTTCAAGATCCGAAGTGCTGCTGGTCGCGGTTTCCGTTGCCGCGGTGATCGAAGGGAACAGCGCGTAACTGTCGAGGCTGCCATCAGCCAGACGATTGCGGCACGCCGAGCGCTGCAGTTTGCCACTGGAGGTTTTCGGCAACGCGCCCGGATTGAGCAGCACCACCACGCTTGGCGCCTCCTGATACGCCTCGGCCACGGCTTGGCGAATGGCTTTGATCAGCGCATCTGGCGGAAGGATTTTCTGCACGCTGCGGCTGATTTCTGCAGCGACGCCGATGCCCTCTTCGCCGCTGTGATTGACCGCGAACGCCGCCACACGCCCCTTGCGCACCACTTCGACTTCGCGCTCGACAGTCTGCTCGATGTCCTGCGGATACAGGTTATGGCCACGGACGATGAGCATGTCTTTCAGGCGCCCGGTCACGAACAGTTCGCCGTCACGGATAAAACCCAGGTCGCCGGTGCGCAACCATGTGCGCCCGGCGTGCTGGACAAAAGTCTTGCCGCTGGCTTCGGGGTTGCGCCAGTAACCGTGGGCGATGCTCGGGCCGGCGGCCCAGACTTCGCCGACGGCGTTGTCGGCGAGTTCTTCGAGGGTATTCGGTTCGACGATCAGCACCGCGTGCTCAGGCTGGCTGATGCCACAGCTCATGATCGCGCTGCCGTCGCCCGGCTCGGCGCGGTTTTGCGCCAGCGCCTGATCGTCCACGCGCAGCGCCGGGATGCCGGTGCCGCGCGGTGTGCCAGCGACAAACAGGGTGGCCTCGGCCAGACCGTACGAAGCCATGAAGCTGTTGTCGCTGAAACCGCAAGCAGCGAATTTTTCCGCGAAGCGTTCAAGGGTGTCGAGACGGATCGGCTCGGAACCGGAATAGGCCACGCGCCATCGACTCAGATCGAGGCGCTCAAGGGCCGACTCGCTGACCCGCTCACTGCACAAACGGTAGGCGAAATCCGGGCCGCCGCTGATGGTGCCGCCGTATTCGGCAATCGCTTCCAGCCAGCGCAACGGCCGGCCGAGGAAGTACGCCGGCGACATCAGAATGCACGGTACGCCGCTGAAAATCGGTTGCAGCAGACCGCCGATCAGACCCATGTCGTGATACAGCGGCAACCAACTGACGATGACGTCGTCCGGGTTGATGTCGATGCCGAAACCGTGACGGATCAGCAGTTCATTGGCGACCAGATTGCCATGGCTGACTTGCACGCCCTTGGGCAGCGCGGTGGAGCCGGAGGTGTATTGCAGGAAGGCGATGTGCTCGGGCGGCAGGGGCGGCTCAACCCACTGTTCGGCCAGTGCGCTGTCCAGAGTGTCGACGCACAACAGCGGCGGCGCGCCTTCGATTTGCTGCAAGGCGTCGCGTAGATCGGCGCTGGTCAGCAACAGCCTGGGCTCGGCGTCGGCGATGATCGACAGCAATCGCTCCTGATGATGACGACGCGCGGATTCTGGCGGATAGGCCGGCACCGCAATCACACCGGCATACAAACAACCGAAAAACGCCGCGACGTAATCCGCGCCGCTGGGAAACAGCAACACCGCACGCTCACCGAATCCGGCCTCGGCCTGCAACGCAGCGGCGATGGTGCGCGCGCGTTGATCCAGTTCGCGATAGCTGAGCACCACGGTCTGCTCCGGGTTTTCGGCGAGAAAACGCAAGGCCAGTCGGTCCGGCGTCAGGACTGCGCGACGCTTGAGGGCATGGACCAGGGTGCTGGGGAGTTCGAACGCGTCGGTCATGAGGTTTCCTGCCTGAATTCGGCTTGCAAGTGGAATCGGGTGGCTGCGTCACACCTGTCGAGAGGCGTGCGGGGCGCGGTCTGTGCCGACCGCGCAAGGCATCGGAATGCGCTGAGGCCGGGGATCTGCACCCGGGCCATTCACCAATGAGAACGGATGGAGTGTGGAAATAATTAGTCGGCAGAGGCGACGTCCAGCGGGGCCAAGGTGCGGCGGCGTGTCGCAGTTGGCAAAACACATCGACTTACAGCACTACTTCTCTTTCTCATTTGACAATCATTATCATTCAACATAATTTGTCGCTCGATGTGTAGGACGGCGCCGTCCCCCGAGGCCCTCCCACTAACCAATTGGCAGCAAGGTGATTTCCATGACGGAACAAGTATCCACAAGCAGGTGCGATTCACCGCTACTTCAGGCATTCGTCGACAATCGACTGATTCTGGTCAAGATTGCAGCCCGCATTACCGGTTGCAGGTCTCGTGCCGAAGACGTGGTTCAGGATGCGTTTTTCCGACTGCAATCGGCGCCGCCGATCACGTCGTCGATCAAGGCTCAACTGAGCTACCTGTTCCAGATCGTGCGCAACCTCGCCATCGATCACTACCGCAAGCAGGCGCTCGAACAGAAATACTCAGGCCCGGAAGAGGAAGGCTTGAACGTGGTGATTCAGGGCGCTTCGCCGGAAACTTCGCACATCAACTTCTCGACTCTGGAACACATCGCCGATGCGCTGACCGAGCTGCCCAGCCGCACCCGCTATGCCTTCGAGATGTACCGTCTGCACGGCGTGCCGCAGAAAGACATCGCCAAGGAACTGGGCGTATCGCCCACCCTGGTCAACTTCATGATTCGTGATGCTTTGGTGCACTGCCGCAAGGTCTCGGGCAGTCGGCGGGATGCGGTGATTGCAGGTCGTCGCTGAGACCGCGTCGTCTGACCAATAAAGATCGCAGCCTTCGGCAGCTCCTACATGAGAATGCATTCCTCTGTAGGAGCTGCCGAAGGCTGCGATCTTTTGCTTGATGCGATATCAGGCCAATGGGCACCGATCAAAAAACCGCTCCCGCCCCAGAATCATCAGCGCCGCGCGCTTGTGCGGAAAATCGAATTCCTTCTCGCAGTGAAAGCACTGGTTGTGCATATGCCCGATCATCTTCGCGTTGTCGGCACGTGGCTCGGCGACCACGCGCTGGGTGCGCGGATCATCGAGAAACAGGTAATGCACCAGCGCCGATAACCAACTCGCCACTTTGTGCGGACCGCGATGACTTTCCTCGCCCACCAGCATGTGAATGCCACGGTCGTAATCGTCGGCATCGTAGAACGGCGCAATGCGATCTTCCTTGGCCCAGTAGGCTTCGAAATAAGCGAACGGCTGATCATCGAAACAGCCAATCAGCGTCAGCGTGTGCGGATCGGCCTCGAGCTTGCCGAGGTATTCGCGATGCTGCTCAAGGCTGCCCTCCTCCTGCCAGAAACTCGCCACGCGCGGGCTGTTCTGCCAGCGATTGAAGCGCGACAGATCTTCCTCGATTTCCAGCGTTCGCAAGGAAATCCATGCGCCGAGCCGCGCATCGAAACGCCGATAGACTTCACCGCGCGGCTTCACCGGTCGCAGCGGATGGCGCTTGCCCTGGCTGATGACCATTTGCTGCGGATAGCTGCCGGTCAGTGACGTGCCCAGCCACGGCTGCGGCAGTTGCCAGAACAGCGTGCGCTCGCAGCGATACTCTCCGGCGACTTCGGTATTGATCAGCAAACCACTGCGCAAGGCTTCGGTCGGTGGCTGATCGAGTTGCCAGATCAACTGCTGACACGCCGGGTCACGGGCGAACAGCCAATAACAGGCCGCCCACAAGGCGTGGCCGGGCGGCAGAGCAAAACGCTCGTCGAGCTGGATCGGGCCATTGGCCTCGCGGTCCAGGCGCAGCCGAATCAGCGGTTGCCCGTCCAGGCTCAGGCTCAGCCGGCTCTCGGTAGCATCAGCGATCAATCGACTGCCAGAGGGCAACGCCAGGGCAGTCAGGTCATTCAGATTGGACATGGGTCGGGCTCACGTAATCGTCGACAGTTCAACGAAGTGACGTGAGCCGGGAGGGGAAATTTAAGCGCGAGAGGCAATTAGCGCTTCAGTGATGAGGCGCCGGCATCACGGCAATCCTGTACGGCTCGAAAATCCTCAGCAATTCGCCGTTGTCGCGCAAACGCTGCAGCAGGTTGCCGAAGGCTTCGCCGGTGATAGGAGCGCTTGGCCGCAGAATCGCGTAATGATGATAGATCTGATCGGTACGCTGCGACGCCAACAGCTCATCGCGGACCTTCTCGTTGCGCAGCAGGTAATCGAACAGATAGGAACGGGTGACCAGGGCAATGTCGGCGCGCCCGCGCAGGACCATCAGCAGGTTGCTGTCGTGGGAATAGGTCAGCGTCGCGTTGTAGTTTTTCGCGAGATATTTCGGGTCGGCGTTGAAGTCGGCGAATTCGTAGTGATAACCGCTGAACAGTGCCAGACGTTTGCCCGACAGGCTCGAGAAGTAGTTTTGCTGGCGGCCGTCTTCGCGTTGCGCGACAAAAATCTCGGCGTCTTCCAGGCCCATGTCGACGTCGTCGTGGGGAATGTCCTTCCAGCCCCACTCGGGGTTTTCGAAGATCGCCATATCGATGCGGCCTTGCTTGAAATCACCGAAGCGGCGCGGGATCGACGTCGGCACCAGGACGAACTGATAGTCGCTCTGCGAGCGGTTCAGCGCCTCGACCAATTGCGGCAACAGGCCGGTGTCGGCGCCGTTTTCCGGGCGAATCGTATAAGGCGGGAAATGCGCGGCGCCGACCCGGACCAATTGCGCTGACTGAGCGGGCAATACCCATAACGCAGCCAGCGCAGCGAGCAGCAGCCCGGCGGCTGTCCGAATTGGCGAAGACTTCAAAACACCCCACTCCCCGAAAAAAATAGCGATCAATGCATTCAAGCTAGGCGGTTTCGCCGACTTAGCCAGTTTCCCGGCCGGTCCGACAACCGTTCAACGCGCTTCGAGGACCAGAATCAACGCTTCATCGGCGAGTTGATCGAGGCTCAAACTGCCGCCGGCACGGAACCAGGTGGTGGTCCAGGACAGTGCGCCGGTAAGGAAACGTCGGGTAATAAAAACGTCGCCGCGAATAAAGCCGGCGTCCTTGGCCTCGCCCAGAACCTGCAGCCAGATGTCTTCATAAACATCACGCAAAGCGAGGACTTTAGCCTGGCCGTCCTCGGACAATGAGCGCCATTCGTACACCAGCACGGCCATCGCCTCGCCACTGCCGCCCATGATCGACTGCAACTCGCAACGAATCAGTGCCAGCACCCTTTCGCGCACATCGCTCGCCTCGGCCAAGGCTGCGCGCATCAACGCGGTGTTGTAGCGGATGGTTTCCTCCATCACCGCGCGGAGAATTTCATCCTTGCTTTTGAAGTGATGAAAAATGCTTCCCGACTGAATGCCCACAGCACTGGCCAGATCACGCACTGTGGTGCGCTCATAGCCTTTGTTGCGAAACAGGTGAGCCGCCACTTGCAGCAATTTGCCACGGGCGCTGTCCGGGTCGGTCAACTGGCCTTGGTCGACCAGTTCGCGCATGACCCGCAGGGCTTTTTGCTCGTCCACCCGTTCTCTCCTACAGTCGATCAGTGTGTTGCCCCCTGTAACCGCAGGGTTGCGCGCAATTTAAGCCGCGCGCGGGCACCAAGCAAGCGCTTGGGCAGAAGAATGTTTCGCCTGTTTACAAACCAAGCGCTTGCTTGGTAGCCTCCAGACACTTCTGTCGCAGGTCCCTGAGTCGGAGATAAAAATGCCAACCACCGTGCGAATCGGCTGCGCCAGTGCTTTTTGGGGCGACACTTCCACTGCTGCCGCCCAGCTTGTCTCCGGCGGAAACCTGGATTATCTGGTGTTCGATTATCTGGCCGAGATCACCATGTCGCTCATGGCTGGTGCGCGTCTTAAAGACCCGCAGGCCGGGTTCGCGGGTGACTTCGTTGAAGTGCTGGCGCCGCTGCTGACGCAGCTGTCCGAACAGAACATCCGCGTGATCAGCAATGCCGGCGGGGTCAATCCGCAGGCTTGCGCGGCGGCCCTGCAAGCGGCCTGCGACCAGGCCGGGGTCCAGTTGAAGATTGCCGTGTTGCTCGGCGACGACCTGCAAGGACAGCTCAAAAGCCCCGCCGACATCCGGGAAATGTTCAGCGGCGCCCCATTGCCGCGTATGTGCGTGTCGACCAACGCTTACCTCGGCGCGCCGGGGATTGTCGAAGCGCTGCGCCTGGGCGCCGACATCGTCCTTACCGGCCGGGTGGTCGACAGCGCCGTGGTCAGTGCGGCGCTGGTTCACGAATTCGGCTGGTCGTGGCATGACTACGACAAACTCGCCCAGGCCGCACTGGCTGGGCACATCATCGAATGCGGCGCGCAGTGCACGGGCGGTAATTTCACCGACTGGCGCGAGGTGCCGGATTACGAGCACATCGGTTTTCCGATCGTCGAGGTCAGCGCCGATGGCCAGTTCCTCGTCAGCAAACCCGCAGGCTCCGGCGGCCTGGTCACGCCGCTGACCGTCGGCGAGCAGATGCTCTACGAAATCGGCGATCCGCAGGCCTATCTGTTACCCGACGTGATCTGCGATTTCAGCCAGGTCAAACTCCAGCAACAGCGCAAAAACGTCGTGCACGTGCACGGTGCCAAAGGCCTGCCGCCCACCGACAAATACAAGGTCAGCGCCACGTACCCGGACGGTTTTCGCTGCACCGCCAGTTGCCTGATGGCCGGCATCGACGCAGTGGACAAGGCGCGGCGGGTCAGTCAGGCAATCATCGACAAGACCGCCGAGATGTTCAGCCTGCGCGGCTGGGCGCCGTACAGCGAAACCCATGTCGAACTGCTCGGCAGCGAAGCCACCTACGGCCCCCACGGCCAGCGCCGCGACAGCCGTGAAGTGGTGATCAAAATCGCCGTGCGCCATCCCGACAAACGCGCACTGGTACTGTTTTCCAGAGAGATCGCCCAGGCCGCGACCGGCATGGCGCCGGGTTTGACCGGCATCGTCGGCGGTCGTCCGACCGTATACCCCCTCATCCGTCTGTTCTCTTTCCTCATCGATAAAAGCGCCTGCACCCTGCAAGTCGACATCGCAGGCGAACGCCATCCGTGCGCCCTGCCCGACCCGGTGGCTCTGGACAGTGCAGATTTGCCGCTCGCCCATCAGCCACCCAGACCCCAGGGCCGCGCCGATGCCAGTGTGCCGTTGGTGAAACTGGCGGTGGCGCGCTCCGGCGACAAGGGCAACCACAGCAACATCGGCGTGATGCCGCGCCATCCCGATTACCTGCCGTGGATCGCCGAAGCTCTGACCCCTTCGGTGGTGGTCGACTGGATGCGGCACGTCCTCGATCCGGTTCTCGGGCGTGTCGAACGCTGGTATCTGCCCGGCACCCACAGCCTCAACTTTCTTTTGGAAAACGCCCTCGGCGGTGGCGGTGTCGCCAGTCTGCGCATCGACCCGCAAGGCAAAGCCTTCGCCCAGCAACTATTGGAAATCCAGATCCCGGTGCCGCAGAGCATCGCCGAACAGCTCGACTAGAGGATGGTGTGCATGGCTTACGCGTCGATTTTCCGCGCCGATCTGTTCAGCGGCCAGAACCTGATTGTCACCGGCGGCGGCAGCGGCATCGGTCGCTGCACCGCCCATGAACTGGCGGCGCTCGGCGCCAATGTGCTGCTGGTCGGGCGCAAGTCGGAAAAGCTGGAAAAAGTCGCCGCCGAAATCACCGAGGACGGCGGCCGCGCGCACTGGAAGGCCTGCGATATCCGCGATGAAGAAGCGGTCAAGCAACTGGTCAAAGAGCTGATCGCCGAACACGGGCCGATCCACGGCCTGGTCAACAACGCCGGCGGCCAGTACCCGTCGCCCTTGGCCTCGATCAATCAGAAGGGCTTTGAAACCGTGCTGCGGACCAATCTGGTCGGCGGCTTTCTGATGGCCCGCGAAGTGTTCAACCAGTCGATGAGCAAACATGGCGGCAGCATCGTCAACATGCTCGCTGACATGTGGGGCGGCATGCCCGGCATGGGCCACTCGGGGGCAGCGCGTTCGGGCATGGACAATTTCACCAAGACCGCCGCGTTCGAGTGAGGTTACGCCGGGGTCCGGGTCAACGCCGTGGCGCCGGGCTGGATTGCGTCCAGCGGCATGGACACTTACGAAGGCGCATTCAAAGCGGTGATTCCGACCCTGCGCGAGCATGTGCCGCTCAAGCGTATCGGCACCGAATCGGAAGTCAGTGCAGCGATCGTGTTTCTGCTCAGCCCGGCGGCGGCATTCATCAGCGGCACCACAGTGAAAATCGACGGCGCCGCCAGCCTCGGCAGTCGCGCCTGGCCGCTGCACAAGGCCAGCCACAGCGAATCGTTCAATGGTTTCCACCGCGCCTATCTACCTGACGTGCTCAAGGACAAGGAATAAGCCATGGCGCAGATTCAGTCGCAACTCGATCCGCACAGCGAAGCGTTCGCGCGCAACCGCGCGGCCATGCTCGCCGCCATCGAGCAGGTGCAGCAGCTCGAACAGAACCTGTTGAACAAGGCCGCCGAAGCCAAAGAAAAATTCAGCAAACGCGGGCAACTGTTGCCCCGCGAGCGCTTGAACCTGTTGCTCGACCCCGGTGCGCCGTTCCTCGAACTGGCCAGCCTCGCCGGCTACAAGTTGCATGACGACAAGGACGGCAGTTCGGCCGGTGGCGGGCTGATTGCCGGCATCGGTTATGTCTGCGGCATCCGCGCGATGGTGGTCGCCAACAACAGCGCGATCAAGGGCGGCACGATCTCGCCGAGCGGCCTGAAAAAATCCCTGCGCCTGCAACAGATTGCTCGAGAAAACAAACTGCCGATGATCACCCTCGCCGAAAGCGGCGGTGCCAATCTCAACTACGCGGCGGAGATTTTTGTCGAAGGTGCGCGCAGTTTCGCCAATCAGGCGCGCATGTCCGCGATGGGTTTGCCGCAGATCACCGTGGTGCACGGCTCGGCCACCGCAGGCGGCGCCTATCAACCGGGGTTGTCGGATTACGTGGTGGTGGTGCGCGGCAAGGCCAAGCTGTTTCTCGCCGGCCCGCCATTGCTCAAAGCGGCGACCGGCGAAGTGGCCACCGATGAAGAACTCGGAGGCGCCGAAATGCACGCGCAAGTCGCCGGCACTGCCGAATATCTCGCTGAAAACGACGCTGACGGCATACGCCAGGTCCGCGACATCATGCGCATGCTGCCATGGAACGAGCAGTTGCCGTGGCTGCCGGAGCCGCAATTCAAAGAACCGCTCTACCCCATCGACGAACTGCTCGGGCTGATCCCGGACGATGCAAAAAAGCCCTACGACGTGCGCGAAATCATCGCGCGGATTGCTGACGAGTCGGACTTTCTCGAATTCAAAGGCGAGTTCGATCAGCAAACCCTTTGCGGCCAACTGAAAATCCAGGGCCGCGCCTGCGGCTTCATCGGCAACAACGGCCCGATTACCCCGCAAGGTGCGAGCAAGGCGGCGCAGTTCATCCAGTTGTGCGACCAGAGCCAGACGCCGCTGCTGTTTTTCCACAACACCACGGGGTTCATGGTCGGCACCGAATCGGAACAGCAAGGGGTGATCAAGCACGGCTCGAAACTGATTCAAGCGGTGGCCAACGCACGGGTGCCTAAACTGACCATTGTCGTCGGCGGTTCCTACGGCGCCGGCAACTACGCCATGTGCGGGCGCGGGCTCGATCCACGCTTCATCTTCGCCTGGCCCAACAGCCGCACGGCAGTAATGGGCGGCGCACAGGCCGGCAAGGTCTTGCGCATCGTTACCGAAGCCAAACAGCTCAAGGACGGCATCGAGCCCGATCCGAAAATGCTCGACATGCTCGAACAGATGACCGCGCAGAAACTCGACAGCCAGTCCACCGCACTGTACGGCAGCGCCAACCTGTGGGACGACGGCCTGATCGACCCGCGCGACACCCGCACCCTGCTCGGTTACTTGCTGGATATCTGCCACGAAGCCGACATGCGCACGCTGCAACCCAACAGCTTCGGCGTCAGCCGCTTCTGACCGCCACGGATCCTACGGAGAACAACAACAATGATCTTCACCCCGGAACACGAAGCCCTGCGTCGCACCGTCCGCCAATTCGTCACGCACGAGATCAACCCGCACGTCGAAGAGTGGGAAAAGGCCGGGCGCTTTCCCATCCACGAAATTTTCCGCAAGGCCGGCGACCTGGGTCTGCTGGGCATTTCCAAGCCGGAAAAATTCGGCGGCATGGGCCTCGATTACAGCTATTCGATTGTCGCCGCCGAAGAGTTCGGCACCATTCATTGCGGCGGGATTCCGATGTCGATCGGCGTGCAGACCGACATGTGCACACCCGCCCTCGCCCGCTTCGGCTCCGATGAATTGCGCGAAGAATTCCTCCGCCCGGCCATCACGGGCGAACAGGTCGGTTGCATCGGCGTTTCCGAAGTCGGCGCCGGCTCCGATGTCGCCGGGCTGAAAACCACGGCACGCAAGGACGGCGACGACTACGTGATCAACGGCAGCAAAATGTGGATCACCAACTCGCCGAGCGCCGATTTCATCTGCCTGCTGGCCAACACTTCGGACGACAAGCCGCACATCAACAAGTCGCTGATCATGGTGCCGATGAACACCCCGGGAATCAGCCTCAGTTCGCACCTGGACAAGCTCGGCATGCGCAGCTCGGAAACCGCGCAGGTGTTCTTCGACAACGTGCGCGTGCCCCAGCGCAACCGCATCGGCCATGAAGGCGCGGGGTTCATGATGCAGATGCTGCAGTTCCAGGAAGAACGTCTGTTCGGCGCGGCGAACATGATCAAGGGCCTGGAATATTGCATCGACAGCACCATCGAGTACTGCAAGGAGCGCAAGACCTTCGGCAACGCGCTGATCGACAACCAGGTGATCCACTTCCGCCTCGCCGAATTGCAGACCGAAATCGAATGCCTGCGCGCCCTGGTCTACCAGGCCACCGAGCAATACATCAAAGGCCAGGACGTCACGCGCCTGGCATCGATGGCCAAGCTCAAGGCCGGACGCCTCGGCCGTGAAGTCAGCGACAGCTGCCTGCAATATTGGGGCGGCATGGGCTTCATGTGGGACAACCCGGTGGCCCGCGCCTATCGCGATGTGCGCCTGGTCTCGATTGGCGGCGGCGCCGACGAAATCATGCTGGGCATCATCTGCAAACTGATGGGCATCCTGCCGGGGAAAAAGAAATGAGCAGCTTGCCCGATTGCCATTCGCTGTTGCTGGAACTGCATGGTGGCGTGCTGCACATCACCCTCAACCGCCCGGACAGCCGCAACGCGATGAGCCTGCAAATGGTCGCCGAACTGCGCGCGGTGCTGGCGGCGGTGCACGATGACCGCACAGTGCGGGCCTTGGTGCTCAGCGGTGCCGGCGGGCATTTCTGCGCCGGTGGCGACATCAAGGACATGGCCAATGCCCGGGCTCAGGGCGCGGACGCTTACCGCGAGTTGAACCGGGCGTTTGGCGCGCTGCTGGAGCAAGCCCAACACACGCCGCAAGTGCTGATCACTGTGCTGCAAGGCGCCGTGCTTGGCGGCGGCTTCGGCCTGGCTTGCGTCAGCGATGTTGCGATTAGCGATCACCAGGCGCAGTTCGGTTTGCCGGAAACCAGCCTTGGCCTGATCCCGGCGCAAATCGCGCCGTTTGTGGTGCAACGGCTCGGCCTGACCGAAACCCGCCGACTCGCGCTGACGGCGGCGCGTTTCGATGGCGCTGAGGCACAGCGTCTGGGCTTGGTGCATTTCGTCGAACAGGATGCCCAGGCGCTGGCAGAACGGCTGGACGAGGTGTTGCAACAGGTACTGCGCTGCGCGCCGGAAGCGAATGCGATGACGAAAAAATTGTTATTGGCCAGCGCCGGGCAGCCTTCGAGTGCATTGCTCAATGAGGCGGCGCAGTGGTTCAGCGCGGCGGTGACCGGAGACGAGGGAATCGAGGGGACCATGGCATTCATGCAGAAACGCAAACCTCGGTGGGTCAGCTAAAAGCTTCGCGAGCAGGCTCGCTCCCACAGGTTGAAATGCATTCCAAATGTGGGAGCGAGCCTGCTCGCGAAGAGGCCATCCCATTCACCGCTATCATTTCAGGAACCCCATCATGCCCACCCTCCAAAAAATCCTGATCGCCAACCGCGGTGAAATCGCCTGCCGCATCCAGCGCACGGCCCAGGCGCTGGGCTATCGCACCGTCGCCGTGTTCAGCGACGCCGACGCCGATGCGCTACACGTGCAAATGGCCGACCAAGCCGTACATATCGGCCCGGCGCCGGTGCAGCAGTCCTACCCCAACATTGCGGCGATCATCGACGCCGCCCGCCGCAGCGGTGCCGATGCGATTCACCCGGGCTACGGTTTTCTCTCGGAAAACGCCGATTTCGCCCGCGCCTGCGCCGAAGCCGGGCTGATCTTCGTCGGCCCCAGCGTCAAAGCCATCGAACTGATGGGCAGCAAACGCCTGTCGAAAATTGCCATGCTTGAGGCCGGGGTTCCATGCATCGCCGGCTACCAGGGAGCAGCGCAGGACGACGCGACCCTATTGGCCGAAGCCGAGCGCATCGGTTATCCGCTGATGATCAAGGCCAGCGCCGGTGGCGGTGGACGCGGCATGCGCCTGGTCCACGAGGCCAGCGACCTGGCGGCGCAACTGCGCACCGCCCGGTCGGAAGCGCTGAACGGTTTCGGTAGCGACGAGTTGATTCTCGAGCAGGCCTTGATCGAACCGCGCCACGTCGAAGTGCAACTGTTCGGCGACCAGCACGGGCATCTGGTCTATCTCGGCGAACGCGATTGCTCGATCCAGCGCCGCCATCAGAAAGTCATCGAAGAAGCGCCGTGCCCGGTGATGACCGCCGAGCTGCGCCAGGCCATGGGCGAAGCAGCACTCAAGGCCGGGCGCGCGGTGGATTACGTCGGCGCCGGCACCGTGGAGTTCCTGCTCGACGCGCGCGGGCAATTCTACTTTCTGGAAATGAACACCCGTCTGCAGGTCGAACATCCAGTGACGGAAATGATCACCGGCCTCGATCTGGTCGCGTGGCAACTGCTGGTTGCCGAGGGCCAGCCGCTGCCGCTGACCCAGGAGCAGATCCGTCTCGACGGTCACGCCATGGAAGTGCGCCTCTACGCTGAAGATCCCGCTGCGGATTTTCTCCCGCAAACCGGCCGAATTGCCGCATGGCAGCCGGCTTCTGATCACGGCGCACGGATCGATCACGGTCTGCTTGAAGGCCAGTGGGTCAGCCCGTTCTACGACCCGATGCTGGGCAAACTGATCGCCCATGGTGCAACCCGCGAAGAGGCACGGCGCAAGCTGTTGCGTGCGGTGCAGGACACCGTGCTGCTCGGCGTGCAAAGCAATCAACGTTTGCTCGAGGGCCTGTTGCAACATCCGCAGTTCATCAGCGGCGATTTCAGCACCGCTTTCATCCAGGAACATTTTTCCAGCCATGCCTGCCTTAACCCATTTGTGCCGACGGCGGAGCAACTGGCGATTGCTGTGGTGTTGTTCTATCAGGCCAGCGCCCTGCCCCATCGCGCCCCGCTGAACGGCTGGCGCAACAACGCGAGCGTGCCGTTGCACTATCGACTCGGCAGTGACGACCAGGACTGGACGCTGTCGGTGCTGGCGCGCAAATCCGGCGAATGTGTCGTGCAGCTGGGCGAACGCACGCTGGAGTTGAAAATCATCAAGCACACCGCGCAATCGGTAACCATGGAAATCGACGGCCTGCGCCAGCGTCATGCCTACCGTCTTCACGATGGTCAGCTATGGCTGTTCACCCATCCGGGCAGCCTGCGCCTGGAGGATCGAACTCATGCGCCGATCGACAGTCAGACCAGCGTCGCTTCCGGCACCCTCAAAGCGCCGATGGACGGTGCCATTGTCGACGTGCTGGTCAGCGAAGGCAGTACCGTCAGCAAAGGTCAATTGCTGGTGGTGCTGGAGGCAATGAAAATGGAGCATCCGCTGAAGGCCGGCATCGATGGCGTGCTCAAACGGGTGCAAGTGAAGATCGGCGATCAGGTAAAAAATCGTCAGGTTCTGTTGCAGGTCGAGTAGTCGCCCAGGCACAAGCGCGGGGTTTGACTACGCTCTGATAAATCAGAACGCGGAAATCAGGAACCCTGCGATGCCCCATTGGCTGGTCATAGATCTGGAAGCCACCACAGACGAGGGTGGCTGGCCGGTCACGGAGATGGAAATTATCGAGATCGGTGCGACCCTGGTCGACCGCGCCGGGCGCGAACAGGATCACTTCCAGCGCTTCGTCAAACCGACCCGCCGTCCATTGCTGACGTCGTTCTGTCGGGAGCTGACGCATATCACTCAAGCCAACATCGATTCGGCACAACCGCTGAGCGAGGTCTGGCCAGCCTTTGAGCGTTGGCTGGCGCAGCATCAGGCTCGCCTTGAAGGCTGGGCCAGTTGGGGCGGCTACGATCGCCAGCAGTTGCTCCAGGAGTGGCAGCGCCTGAACATCGACAGCGGCCTGAGCAAAGTCCCGCACATGAACCTCAAACAGCGCTTCGCCAAGGCCCGGCGCCTGGAACGACCACTGGGGCTCAACGCAGCGTTGCAGCTGGCGGGCATGCAGTTCAACGGCCAACAACATCGCGCGCTGGAAGATGCCCGCAATACTGCACGGTTATTGCCGCTGGTCCTGCCGCTCTAGACGCGTGACGGCGCGAAAAGCCTTGTGCATACTGGCCGCCCCCTTTTAAGCCCTTTTCGAGGAATCCGCCCATGTTTAAAGTCAACGAGTACTTCGACGGCACCGTCAAGTCGATCGCCTTTGGCACCGCTGAAGGTCCGGCGACCATTGGCGTCATGGCCCCGGGCGAATACGAATTCGGCACCAGCCAGCGCGAGATCATGCATGTGGTTTCCGGCGCGCTGAGCGTAAAACTGCCAGACAGCGGCGACTGGGAAACCTTCGCCGCCGGCAGCCAGTTCAACGTCCCGGCCAACAGCAAGTTCCAACTGAAAGTCGCCGTTGATACCGCTTACCTGTGCGAATACCGCGGCTGATCCCGCCGGTTTTACTGCGCAAAAAAAATGCCCGCGTCCAAAAGACCCGGGCATTTTTCGTTTCAGCGACAACCTATTCGAGAATTTCCACCGGCATGCCGACTTCCAGGCGGCCGTTGCCGTCGTTGACCAGATTCTGCCCGAACATCGCGCCATCGGCGGTTGAGCGATGTTTCTGTAACGTCGCGAACGGCTCGCGATCGGCGCTACGCTCACCGGTTTGCGGGTCGACAGTGGTCATGATGCAACGCGCGCACGGCTTGACCACGCGAAATTCGATGTCGCCAATGCGAATACGCTTCCAGTTGTCCTCGGCGTAAGGCGCGCTGCCTTCGATGACCAGATTCGGGCGAAAGCGCAGCATCTCCAGCTCTCGCCCTACCGTTTCCGAGAGTGCCAGCCGCGAGGCTTCGCCGATCAGCAGCAACGGATAACCGTCGGCGAACGCCACTTGATCGTCATCCTTGCCGAAACCCGACTGCGTGGTGCGTGCCCGCTCGAGTGGCATTTGCACCAGACGTGTCGGCTTGCCGAGGAAGTCGCTGACAAAACGCGCGGCTTGATCACCGGCGTCCGGCACACGCAGGGTGTCACGCCAGATCGTCACACCGCGCAGCTCGGCGTCGGCCGTGGGCAGCGCGACCTCGATAGTACCCTGCTCGGGAGCGCTCAGGGTCAGACCGCCGCTGACATTCCACAACGCCGACAACTGACTCATCTTCGCTTCGGCACGCTGGGTCAGAAAGCGCCCGCTGGCCTCGTCCACCAGCATCCAGCGTCGGTCGCCCACCAGCCCGAGCTTGTCCAGCTCGATGCTTTGCAGCATTTCGCCCTTGCCGGATTTCAACGGGTAACGATAAAGCGCGCTCAGACGCAGCATGGCCAGCTCCCTGATGGAAAAACGCCACCCTATACGAGCTTCAATACCGAATCAAAGCCGTCATTAATGTAAATACACTTCTGTGGGAGCGAGCCTGCTCGCGAAGAGGCCGGCACATTCACCATCAATGTGTCCGACCCTGCGCTTTCGCGAGCAGGCTCGCTCCCACAGGAAGCAAGATGTGCGTGTTTCAGGCCGGCACGGCGTCGAGCATCAGACGCTGGCGCACCACGTCGACCAGTTTGTCCGGCTGGAATTTGGAGAGGAAGTTGTCGCAACCGACCTTCTTCACCATCGAGTCGTTGAAACTGCCGGAAAGCGAGGTGTGCAACACGACGTACAAGCCACGCAGGCGAGGGTCGTTGCGAATTTCCGTGGTCAGGCGATAGCCGTCCATTTCCGGCATTTCCGCATCGGTGAAGATCATCAGCAGTTTATCGGTCATGTGCACGCCGGTATCGGCCCAGGCCTTGAGCATGTTCAAGGCTTTCAGACCGTCGCTGGCAATGTGCATTTTCACCCCGAGCTGGCCGAGGGTATCGCGCAATTGCGAAAGCGCCACGTTGGAATCATCCACCAGCAACACTTCGCGGCCACGCGCGCGCTCGAGTACCGGATCGTCGAGTTTCTCCCGCGAGACCTTGGCGTTGTACGGGACGATTTCAGCGAGGACTTTCTCGACGTCGATGATCTCCACCAGTTGATCGTCGACCTTGCTGATCGCGGTCAGATAATGCTGGCGACCCGCACTGGTCGGCGGCGGCAGAATGGCTTCCCAGTTCATGTTGACGATGCGGTCGACACCGCCGACGAGGAAGGCCTGCACCGAACGGTTGTATTCGGTGACGATGATCGTGCTGTTCGGGCCCGGCACCAGTGGGCGCATGCCGATTGCCTGGGACAGGTCGATCACCGGCAATGTCTGCCCGCGCAGATTGACCACGCCGCAGACGAAAGGATGACGCTGCGGCATCAGGGTCAGCTTGGGCAGTTGCAGCACTTCCTGAACCTTGAACACGTTGATCGCGAACAGCTGGCGTCCTGCCAGGCGAAACATGAGGATTTCCAGGCGATTCTCACCCACCAGTTGCGTGCGTTGGTCTACCGTGTCGAGAATGCCGGCCATCAATGACTCCTGGGCTTGTTCTGATGAATTCACTATGGGGGTTTATCGGCTGCATTCAGCTAATCTTGATTGCTGTAAAGCGCGTCGCTAAAAATGCCACAAACGGCCATTGATGTCACACTGACATCATGCTTTACTGGCATTCGTGATTTCATCTGCTAGATTCATTGCGGCGCGACCTCGGTTTGCACGTTAGGTTCCCGCGCCTAAGGGATTCCCCTAGGATCAATCAGGCCCAACCTGATATTCGCCATTTCCAATAGCCATTACTGTGACGCCATTCTCATTGCATGAACGGAGTCAGGCTATTGTGTGCGATCGCAATTCAGTGGCAACCCACCCTCTGGAACCCCTCGGTCCGTGCACCTGCACCGCCGGGCGCGATCTGCCGACGATTCACGATCGTCGCCACACACGGCCATCCGTCAACCAACACGACGTGGTGGAGATGAACATGCCAATCGACCGTAAAGACTGGGCGCAACGCTTCCCCGAATTTCTGGTCGAGGCCGAAACGCTTCTCGCCAAGTCCGAAGAATGCCTGAGCCATCTGCAACTGATCAGCAATGACAAGGATGCCATCGACTGCATGCTCGGCACTCTGCTGAAGCTGGCCGGCCGGGCCGAAGCACTGGCGCTGGAAGCGATCTCCGAGTTTTCCCTGCACATCTACAGCCTGCTCAATTTGCAGCATGACCACGTCGATCTGCACGAGCAGGCCCTCGATGCGTTACGCGACTGCCTGACCTTGATGGCGTGGCAGCTCGAGCTGGTCGATCCCATGACCGGGCAGCTGACCCTGGATAAAAGCGAACAGACTGATCTGCTCGAAGCCTTCGCGGCACAAATGGGCCAAACCTCGTTCGAGCCCAAGATGGTGAGCAAACGTTTGCTCTCTTCATCCTTTACCGCGCGCCAGGCTTGAGCCGGTAAGTCGCGATATTGTCGTAAATGAATACTTCGTGCCTGAAAGCGACAATCTGGGGCAAATAATCAGCCCGACCAACGGTTAATTTTCAGGTGCCGCCATCAGGGTTTTCCCTGTGCCCACCGAGCGACACTTCCAGGCAAATCGAAGTGGCCCAAATACAACAACTCCAGCTTTTTCCAATATGGAACTTGCGTCCACGATCCGATATTTCCTGACTGAATAGACATATATAGCAACCGCGACCAACGGTATGTTAAGTGGTACTATGCCGCCGGTTAGTTGCCTGCCGGTTAATGGCATACTGACTTCAGTGTTACCTTTTCGATGTTATTGCCAGTCAATGATCGCTTAATGAATGCGGATTGAATCAATAACATAAATGACAGTATTTCCACACAGAGATCCGCCAGTCACCGGTCGGTCTGCCCGCAGCGAACATCCATTGGCTCCATCCGTTATGTACGCCAGTCTCAAGTCACTCATTACATGGCCACCTTCTCGGGAAAACGCCCGGCGCTTCACACTTGTTCTGTGTGTTCTGGCGACCTTGGGCAGTCTGCTGGCGTATGTTGTTTCCGCACGCCTTCCTTTGGGATTGCTGGCGCTCGACATCGCCGCCACCGCGTGCGTCTGGGTGCAATATCGCTTGTCGCGCAAATCGATAAAATTTCAGCCGCAAGAGCTGGCTGACCGACTGTTGCAAGTCCAGGAAAACGAGCGTCATCGCCTCAGCCGTGAATTGCACGACGATATCGGCCAGTTGCTCACCGCCGCCAAACTGCAAAGTGACTGGCTCAAACGCCGCCTGCCGGAGGATCTGCAGGAACAATGCAAGGTGCTCTGCGACACGCTGGATGAAACCCTGACCAAGGTGCGTGACGTCTCGGCGATTCTCAATCCACGTCAATTGACCAGCCTGGGCCTCGAAGCCAGCCTGCGTGCGCACTTGCTCAAGACACTGGCCAACACGCCGGTCAACTGGAGTCTCGATTGCCAGCAACGGCTCAACGGCATCCCCGAGGAAATGGCCGTCGCGGCGTTTCGCATTGCCCAGGAAGCCGTGACCAACATCCTCCGGCACGCACAGGCAAAAAACCTGTTGATTCGGGTACAGCGATTGCCGCAAGGTCTGACGCTGTTGATCAGTGATGACGGCCTGGGTTTTGCCCCGGCGGCCGACCCGGCCAGAGAAGGTCAACGCGGCATGGCCGGAATGGCCGAGCGCATCGAACAGTTGGGCGGCACATTGAGCGTTATCAGCGAGCCGGGCAAAGGCACTCGAATCGAAGCACTTTTCCCCTGGGCGCCGCGAGCGCTCGAACGGGCCAGTACGAATAAGGTTATGCGTTGACTTGTAACTTACTTCTGGTGGATGACCACTCGCTGATCAGAGCCGGCGTGCGTGCTCTGGTTCTGGATATTCCCGGTTACGCGGTAATCGGCGAAGCCAGTGATGGTTCGCAATTGCTCGAAATGGTCGAGCAACTGAGCCCCGACATCGTATTGCTGGACATCTCGATGAGGGAAACCGGTGGCCTGGAAGCGCTGCAACGCCTCAAGCGCGTTCGGCCGCAGAGCAAAGTGCTGATCCTGTCGATGCACACCGATCCAGCGCTGATCATGCAGGCGCTGGAGTCCGGTGCCCATGGCTACCTGCTCAAGGACACCACGGCCACCGAGCTCGAGCACGCGCTGGAAGCCCTCCGCAACAACGAACGCTATCTCAGCCCGGCCATCGCTCACACCGTGATCAATCAGGCACTGACTCGCAACCAGAAAAGCCAGCCGGACATCGCCGATTCGCACAATCTGACCGCGCGCCAGCTGGAAATCCTTCGCCTGATCGTGCGCGGCAAATCGACCCGGGAAATCGCCAATGGCCTGGGCTTGAGCGTCAAGACCGTGGAAACCCACCGCGCTCAGATCATGAAGCGCTTGCAGATCTATGACGTGGCGGGCCTGGTGCTGTTCGCCGTGCGTGAGCAGATCATCAGTCTTGATGACTGACTGGCGTCAGTTGACTCAATAGCGGCGAGTCCTTTGGCAAGTGCACCTGCAACGCTGCGGGTTTCGCAACAAAACGCAGACTGTCGCCTTCCAGCGGCTCGCCGTCGAGATTGATGCTCAGCCCTTCGGCGACCTTGATCTCGACCCACGGCAATCGCGCCCGCACGAACATGTTGTCAAGGCCGAAGCCCTCGCTCAGCAGATTCTTCAGCGTGCCGACCAGTTCTTGCGGTGCCGGCAGGATACTGATGTCCAGCAAACCATCATCGACCTGTGCCTCGGGGCACAGCACATGGCCGCCACCCGCCTGCCGACCGTTACCGATACCCAGCGCCAGCAGCTCACCCTGCCAATGGAAATCCGGGCCTTGCAACTCGCCGTAAGCGGCATGCAGTTCGCTGAACCGGGTCAGGCCGGTAAACAGATAAGCGGCGCCGCCCAAGACCTTTTTCAGGTCTTCCGAAGTATTGGCGGTCACCTGGCTGCCGAATCCGCCGGTCGCCATGTTCAGGAAAATCTGCCCGCCCACTTCGCCCAGATCGATATCCGAGGGCTGAACATCCAGTAGCTCAAGGGCTTCGGCAGGCTCCAGGGAAATACCGGCAGCGCGGGAGAAATCGTTGGCGGTCCCCAGCGGCAGCAACACAAGACTGGCTTTTTGCGGATGCTGAGCCAGCGCCTCGGCAATATCGCGCAACGTGCCATCACCGCCACCGGCGATGATTTTGCTGTAGCCGGCCGCCAACGCTTCCTCGACCAGACGCTGGGCGTCGCCGGCCTCCCAGGTCACTCGCACAGCCAGTTCCCAGCCTTGCTCACGCTTGGCTTCGACGGCAGCGCGGACATCCTCGTTGAGTGCCTGTTTGCCATGCAAGATCAGCAGTGCCCGGCGTTCACTCATAACGTCACTCCAAGAATTGAAATCGATTGAAACATCTTGACCACTGTGCGCCTTAAAAAAGCCACCAAGCTGGCAATTAATTCTTCGTCCAACTGCTGGCGTCCTACACAGCGGTATTTTTTCTTACGAAACAAGAGGAATCGGCTTAATTGACCCCGTCCGACCATTGGGTCACCGTGTGCCAGCAGCATCAACCTTCAACCCAATAACACAAGGATGTGCCGGTAATGAACGGATACCCCCCGATTTATTTCCATGAATCGAGCAATGGCGAAACCAGCAAGCGTGCAGTTGATACGATCGGCGAGAAATTCCATGCACAACCATGAAACCAAGGCACCGGTGAGCCCGGTCGCCGCTCTCGCCGAAAGTCGTGCCAGCAAGAAACCAGACTTCTGTAACAGCGCCAAGACCCCTGGAGAGTTTGATATGGAACCCCGAGTCAGCGAGCTGGAGACTCACTTCAAATACATGCGCCGCGATATGGACGAAGTGCTCAATGATGTCCGGACGATCAAACACCGTCTGGCGTATTCGGCGGGTGCCACCGCTGTCATCCTCGGACTGCTGGGCTGGGTGGCCAACAGCCGATTCGACCAGCTGGTGACATTGATCAGCAACTGACCGAATCATTCGTTGCACGCGCCGTGCGCATCAGCCGACGCGTGCATGGGCGAGATGCTCTACCCCAGAAGGTCACTGAGGGGAATGAAGCTCACTGCATCACCCTCGCTCAGCGTGCGGCCTTCTCGGACTTCCACCAATCCGTCGGCCCACGCCGCGCTACGCAGCACACCCGAACTCTGGTTGCGGTAAATGATCGCCCGCCCCTGCTCCAAGCGCCCGCGCAGATATTCACGACGGTTGCCGGCCACCGGCCAGACAAAGCCTGCTGGCACTGCAAACTTGAGCGGCTCGACATCTTGCACACCCAGGCGTCGCAACAGATAAGGCCGCGTCAGCAAGGCGAACGTCACCAGCGTAGAGGCGGGATTGCCGGGCAGGCCAATCACCGGCACGTTGCGGAAATGACCGAACGTCAATGGTTTTCCGGGCTTGATGGCCAGCTTCCACAAGGCCAGTTCGCCTTCTTCACGCAAGGCAATGCCGAGGAAATCCGCTTCGCCGACCGAGACACCGCCAGTAGACAGAATCAGATCGACATTTTGCAGTTCGCCCAGCCGCGCCCGCGTGGTGGGCAGATCGTCCGGAAGAATTCCGCCATCGATCACTTCGCAGCCCAGACGCTGCAACCAGCTGCACAGAAGTACGCGATTGCTGTTGTAGATCTGGCCCGGACTCAATGCCTGACCGGGTTCAACCAGCTCGTCCCCAGTGGACAGAACCGCCACCCGCGGCTTGCGCACGACGTTAACCCCGGCACAGCCAAGCGAAGCAGCCAGGCCTTGCTCAATCGGTCCGAGCCGGGTTCCAGCTTGCAGCACCAATTCGCCGACCGTGGTTTCCTGGCCCTGCGGACGAATGTTCTGCCCGGCCTTTAAAGGCTCGAGGAAGCGCACTCGGCCGTCGGCCTGAACTTCAGCGTTTTCCTGCATCTCGACACAGTCGGCGCCCGGCGGCAGCGGTGCCCCGGTAAAGATGCGTGCGCAGCTGCCTGGTTCCAACGGCTGCGGAGACTGCCCGGCAAAAACTTTTTGGCTGACTGGCAGCGGCTCGCCCTGCCAATCCGCCAGTTTCAACGCGTAGCCGTCCATTGCACTGTTCGGCCAGGGCGGCAGATCCAGCGTCGAGATCAGATCTTCAGCCAGCACCCGCCCTTCGACTTGAGCCAGCGGCAAGTGCTCGCGCTCGACAATGCGCGACGCATCGGCCATGGCCAGCAAACGCTCGAGCGCCGTTTCGACAGGCAGCAGACTGCCGGTCTTGCCCGGCTTACCCACGGGATTCACACGGCGCCGCCTGCTTCAGGTGGGTGACGAAATTGCACGGACGATGGCGGGCGTCCAGTTGCTCAGCGAGGATGCCATCCCAGCCGGTGCGAACCGCATTGGTCGAACCCGGCAGGCAGCACACCAGCGTGCCGTTGGCCAGACCCGCCAAGGCACGGGACTGCACGGTCGAAGTGCCGATGTCGGCCACGGAGATCTGGCGGAACAGTTCGCCGAATCCGTCGACCTGTTTGTCGAGCAGGCATGCCACCGCTTCCGGCGTGCTGTCACGCCCGGTGAAGCCGGTGCCGCCGGTGATCAACACAACCTGAACCACATCGTCGGCAATCCAGTTGGCGACTTGCGCGCGAATTTTATACAGATCATCTTTAAGCAGAACCCGCTCGGCGAGCGCATGGCCGGCCGCGATCAAGCGATCGACGAAGACCTGGCCGGAGGTATCGGTTTCCAGGGTCCGGGTGTCGCTGACAGTCAGCACCGCAATATTGAGCGGCACGAAAGGTACATCAGCCTTGGCTTTCATAGGCTCTTCCAGTTGTAGGGGAAACAGCCCGGTGTTATATCACAGCGGCTCATTTTTCCGCCGCCCCTCTGGAGAGTCGTCATGCCCTCGAACAACCCGTTGCCACCCTGCTCCGTCCTGCTTCTGGCCGGTGGACGCGGTCAACGCATGGGCGGTCAGGACAAGGGCCTCATCGAGTGGCTGGGCGAGCCTTTGATCGCGCATCTGCAGCGCAAGGTGCGGCCGCTGACCGACGACCTGATCATCTCTTGCAACCGCAATCGCGAGCGTTATGCCGGGTTTGCCGATCAGTTGGTAATGGATGATGAAGGCGATTTCCCCGGGCCGCTGGCCGGAATTCGTGCAGGACTGAAAGCGGCGCGCCATGCGCATTTGCTGGTGTTGCCATGCGATGTGCCGCGAATCGACACGGCGTTGCTGGAAGCCATGCTGACCACAGCCGATCTGCAACGTGAAAAACCTTTAATGCTGCGCCACGGCGAGCACTGGGAACCGCTGTTGTGCGTGATTCCGGTGGCGCTGTTGCCAGCGTTCGAAGCAGCCTGGAATGCAGGTGAACGCAGCCCGGGGCGGGTGATGCGCAGTCTCGGCGCCGTCGCATTGCAATGCCCTGACAACGATCCGCGACTGGCCAACCTCAACACCCCCGAATTGTTACATCTGCACAACACTGTGTCAGACTGACACTATCCAAGGAACTCTCACGCCTTGTTTACGTCTCAAGCTCAGTAACCAGAAGATTTCCCATTCGGAGACACACTCATGACTCAACGGACCCTCGCCACTTTCATGCTCGCACTGGGCCTGGCAACCCTCGCCGGTTGCTCCTCGCCAACAGTGATCACCTTGAATGACGGTCGCGAAATCCAGGCCGTCGACACCCCGAAATACGATGATGATTCGGGCTTCTACGAGTTCCAGCAGCTGGACGGCAAAGAGACCCGCATCAACAAGGATCAGGTTCGTACCGTTAAAGAGCTGTAAGGCTCCGCGTCGTTACCGGATACAGAAAAGCCCGCATTGTCATGCGGGCTTTTTCATGGGCGCTCGGAAAGCAGTTTCAGCATTACCACTGCAAGGTGATTCGACTCTCGAACTCCCGCAATTCCCCGGTCACCGGGTCAATGAAGCGCAGGCCCTGCGCAAGCAGCTTCAACGGGTTGGCGTAGTCGTCCTCGACATCTTTCAACACAGTCGGATAAAACGGATCGTTGCAAATACTCGCTCCCAGCGCCGTCATGTGCACCCGCAACTGATGCTTCTTGCCCGTCACGGGATACAGGCCATAGCGCCACAGATCACCATTTTTCTCACGCACCTCGACCGCCGTTTCGGTGTTGCTGACGCCAGGCCCTTCTTGCATGCGGAAGAACGGCTCGCCATCGACCAAACGGCTCTTGTGCACCAACGGGAAATTCAGCTCGGGCAGCGCCGGGGCGATCGCTTCATAGCGCTTGTCGATCTGCCGCGTCGGGAACAACGACTGATAGGCCGAGCGGGTTTGCGGGTTGGCCGAGAAGATCACCAAACCTGCCGTGTGCCGGTCGATGCGGTGCAGCGGCACCAGATGCGGATTGTCCAGCCGACGGATCAGCCGGCGCAGCAGGGTTTGTTCGACATATTCCCCGGCCGGGGTTACTGGCAGAAAATGAGGTTTGTCGGCCACTACCAGATGTTCGTCAGCGTAGAGAATCGACTCGAGCACCGGGATCGGCTTCTCGTCCGGCACTTCGCGAAAGTAGTGAATGCGCAGACCTTCCCTGTACGGCAAGTCCAGCGCAATCGGCTGGCCCTGCGCATCCAGCACCCGCCCCCGAGCAATCCGGTCAAGCCATTGCTCGCGGCCGATGGCACTGAAGTGCTCGCACAGGCAATCGAGCACTGTCAGCCAGGGACCGGGCGGTAAATACAAGGTGCTGGCCTGATTGTGCGCAGCGGAAAATACGGGGCTGGTCATACGAAACAGAAATCCTCAATGCAGGCCGGCATTATCCAACAGTGAGGCAAAGCCACCTAGCGCAGTTTCATCAGGCCGGAATCGACTTGAGGGCCGCCGCTTCGGTGAACTCCTTCAGCCAGCGCAAGACATCGACCGCCTCCCAGCGTCCCGGATCGTACAAGGCATACAGCAGGCCCTGATAACCGACCACATCCAGCTGCTTGTGATAACCGGCGCGCTGAAACAGGGCCTCGATCTCGGCAAAGCAGGTGTTGAAATGCAGCTTGTTGAACGGCGTCTTGCCTTCCGTGACCAGCCCGTCCAGGCGCAATTCGAGGACGGCCTCGCGCACCACGTCGACCGACATCCGGTTAACGCTGCTCTTCAACTGTTCGACATTGACCACGGTTCATCCCTCTGACTCGATTGCTGTATGGACATACAGTAACCGAAGAAGTCAGCGAGCGCCAACGCAAGGATGTATCGCTGCGACCAGCGGAAGGATCAAGGCAAAATCAACAGCCTAAAAATGCCACCACCTGGTCGGCGCTGAACGGCCAATCCAGCTCCGCGCCAGTGTCAACGCGCCGCAGTACCGGGATGCGCAAGCCGTATTTTTCGAACCACGATTCGTCTTCGGCAATGTCCACCAGTTCAACCAGCAGACCATGCTCGACGAAGGGCATCAGCTCGGCTTCGGCGACTTCACACAGATGACACCCGAGGGTGCCGAACAGCTGACATTCAGGAGGCATGACGGCATTACCGGAAAACAAGTGAGCCCATTCTAGGACGCCACTAAACCCTCGTCGACCCGGCGCCGCTCAAAGGACCCAGCGCTCCCGGCGCAAAATCCTGACGCAAATCATTCAGCGCAAATTGCAAATGCGTCATCCTCGCGGACTTTTTGCCTCTACGCTTCAGAGGCCAACGCCCTGACAGCGGAGTGTCCCGTGTTTGCAAATCTGTTGATCATCCTCGCCTCATCCCTTGTGGTGATTGCCCTGTTCCGGCGCCTGCGACTGCCGCCGGTGCTGGGTTACCTGTGCGTGGGATTACTGGTCGGGCCGAACGCATTCGACTGGGTCAATGAGAGCGAACATCTGCCGGATGTCGCCGAGCTGGGCGTGGTGTTTCTGCTGTTTTCGCTAGGCCTGGAGTTCTCCCTGTCGAAGATGATTGCGCTGCGTCAGGTGGTGTTTCGCCTCGGCAGTCAGCAAGTGCTGATCAGCGCAGCGCTGCTCGGCACCCTGTTGATGGGCCTGGGCATGCCGCTGATGCCGGCGCTGTTGCTCGGTGCCGGATTATCGCTGTCATCCACGGCGATCGTGACCAAGGAGCTGGGCAGTCTTGGTGAAGTGTTCAGCAGCCACGGCCAGAACGCGGTCGGCGTGTTGCTGTTTCAGGACGTTGTCGCGGTATTGCTGCTGACACTGGTTCCGGTCTTCGCCGGCACCAGCGAGCAGGCCTGGTATTGGGCCTTGCCGTTGACCCTGGGCAAAACCTTGGTGCTGTTCTTCGGCCTGCTGCTCGCCAGTCGCTGGTTATTGCCACGGCTGTTTCATGAAGTGGCGGCCTCGCGTTCGGCGGAGCTGTTCGTCCTGCTGGCGCTGGTGATCGTGCTGCTGACTGCCTGGCTCACGCACTTGTTGGGGCTGTCGCCTGCACTCGGCGCTTTCCTTGCCGGCATGTTGCTCGGGGAAAGCCATTACCGGCACCAGATCGAAGCTGACATCCGGCCCTTTCGCGACATTCTGCTCGGCGTGTTCTTCGTCAGCATCGGCATGCTCATCGACCTGCAACTGTTCGTCAGTCACAGCCTGTTGATCATCGGCCTGACGCTTGGCCTGATGCTGATCAAGGGCATCGTGGTCGCGCTGCTGGTGAAGTGGCGCGGCAGTGACAGCGAAACCGCGTGGCGCAGCGGTCTGGCCCTGGCCCAGGGCGGGGAGTTCTGTTTTGCCTTGATGGCGCAGATGCAGCAGAACAGCCTGTTGCCGGCCGAGCCGGGGGCGCTGCTGCTCGCGGCGACGTTCTGTTCGATGCTGCTCACGCCACTGCTGTTGCGTGCGGCGCCGCGCATCGCCGCCGTGCTGCACCGCAAGCCCAATCAGGAAGCGCAGATCGAACAGATCAGCGCGCTCAACGCCGACCTCGACCAGCACGTGGTGATCTGCGGCTACGGTCGCGTCGGCCAGTCCATCGGCCGCTTCATGGGCAATGCGGGGCAAGCCTATGTTGCGCTGGACAACGATCCGGTGCGGGTGCAGGAAGCCGCATCCGCGGAAAGCGACGTGCATTACGGCGACTCGGCGCGTGGCGATCTGCTTACTGCGGTTGGCCTGTTGCGCGCCAGGCTGCTGGTGATTGCCGTGGATCAAAGTGACGTGGCGTTGCGCATTCTGCGCGAAGCCCGGCGACTCAACCGACAGGTGCCGATTCTGGTACGCACCCGTGACGACAGCCAATCGGCGGAACTCAGAGCCGCCGGCGCCACCGAGGTGGTGCCGGAGCTCCTGGAGTCGAGCCTGATGCTCGCTTCACACGCGCTGATCATGCTTGGCCTGCCCGCGCACAAAGTGCAGGAGAAGGTCGATCAAGTGCGTATCGATCGCTATCGCCTGCTCCACGGTTTCTATCCCGGAGCCAATGATGAGGAAATCTAGTCCTGACTCACCGCGCCGATCTTGTGCAGCGACAGGTCGGCGCCGTAATACTCTTGTTCCTGACTCAGGCGCAGCCCATGCAATGCCTTGATCGCGCCGTAGACGACGAAGCCGCCGACCAGCGCTACCGCGACGCCAAGCGCAGTGCCGATCAACTGGCTGATCAGGCTGACGCCGCCCAGGCCACCCAGCGCAGACTGACCGAAGATGCCGCAGGCAATCCCGCCCCACACGCCACACAAACCATGCAACGGCCAGACACCCAAGACATCATCGATGCGCCATTTGACTTGCGCAGCGGTAAAGCACCAGACAAACAAGGCTCCGGCGATCGCGCCCGTTACCAGCGCACCGACCGGATGCATCAGGTCGGAGCCGGCGCAAATCGCCACCAATCCCGCCAACGGACCGTTATGCAGAAAGCCCGGGTCATTGCGCCCAACGATCAACGCCGCGACGGTGCCACCGACCATGGCCATCAGCGAGTTGACCGCGACCAGGCCACTGACGCCTTGCAGCGTCTGCGCGCTCATCACGTTGAAGCCGAACCAGCCGACAATCAGGATCCACGAGCCCAGTGCGAGAAACGGAATACTCGACGGCGCGAACGCGACCAGGCGTCCATCGCGATAGCGACCATTGCGCGGCCCGAGCAGCAGAACAGCGGCCAACGCCAGCCAACCGCCCACGGCATGCACCACCACCGAGCCGGCGAAATCATGGAATGCCGCGCCAAACTGCGCCGCCAGCCAGCCTTGCAAACCGAAGTTGCCGTTCCAGATCAGCCCTTCGAAGAACGGATAGATAAACGCTACGATCAGCGCCGTCGCGCACAACTGCGGGACAAACCGCGCGCGTTCGGCAATGCCGCCGGAAATGATCGCCGGGATCGCGGCAGCGAAGGTCAGCAGAAAGAAAAACTTCACCAGTCCATAGCCATGGTCAGCCGTGAGCACCGCCGCCGGTTGCATGAAGGTGACGCCATAGGAGATCCAATAGCCTATAAAGAAATAGGCCAGGGTCGAGACGGCGAAGTCGCTGAGGATTTTCGCCAGCGCGTTGACCTGGTTCTTCTGCCGGACCGTGCCGACCTCCAGAAAGGCGAAACCGGCGTGCATCGCCAGTACCATCACCGCACCGATCAGAATGAACAACGTGTTGGAGCTGTGAACCAGCGTGTCCACAGCGCTTTGCAGATTTTCCATGAGGAGGCAGACCCAAGGCTAAAAGGCACCAAAGCGGTTCATGTGTGCATGTCATGCACCAAATTACGACTCATCAAATATCCAACGGCAGGGTTGATGAACTGATTTGGCGCAGTTATCGATGTCCGATCACGAACTGCTAGTAAGTTAATTAGAGTTTTTCTGCTGGGACGCCCGGCAACAGCGCACATATACCGAGCGACGCACCACGACACAGCAAAAGTTGTACCAGGCATTTGCACTGAACCTTCGCGCAAGGCTCATACTCGAACGCTTCAAAGCCACCTACGGAGATCCACCCATGGCCAGCATCAAGGCAAAGACTGCTCAAGAAATCCTGATGAACGACTTCCAGACTCTGGTCGCCGACACCGAACGCTTGCTCGAACACACCAAGACCCTCGCGGGTGATCAGGCCGATGAGCTGCGTGCCCAGATTCATGACAGCCTGCTGCGTGCCCGGGAAACCCTGAAGGTGACCGAAGACACGCTGCGTGAGCGCGGTCAGGCGGCCGTAACCGCTACTGAAGACTATGTGTCGGCCAACCCATGGCAGTCGGTGGGCATCGCTGCCGGCGTCGGCTTTCTGATCGGCCTGCTGGCAACTCGGCGCTGATCATGTCGATCGGTGAATCCGGCCCGACTGCGGGCACCGCCTCCTCCACGCGTCGCCTCGGCGCTGCCGTTCTGGGCCTGCTGCACAGTCATGTCGAACTGTTCGGCATCGAACTGCAGGAGCAGAAATCACGCACTGTCAGCCTGCTGCTGTTCGCCGGCCTGGCGCTGGTTTTTGGCCTGCTGTTGCTGGTAGGTCTGTCGACGCTGGTGATGATCATCTTCTGGGACACCTACCGCCTGGCGGCGATCATCGGCCTGTGCGTGTTTTACACGCTGGCGTCGATCTTCTGCGGTCTGCGCCTCAAAGCGGCGATTTTCGATGAGTCCTCGCCTTTCCACGGCACGCTCGAAGAGCTGGCCAACGACCGGGAGCGCCTGCTGCCATGAGCCTGCCTGAACTTCCGCACAACAGCTCGCGCCGGGAAATGCGCAAGGCGCTGATCCGCCTGCGCATGGAAATGCACCGTCAGGAAATCCGCCACGAAACCGCGCAAGTGCTGCAACCGTTGCAGCGCATGCGTGGCATGAAGCAGAACGTGCAGGATGGTTTCGGCATCAAGCATGCGCCGTTGTGGGGCGTGGCGGCGGTGACGCTGCTGGGCTTCCTCACCGGTAAAGGCTCGAAACGCAGCGGTGGTGGCGGTTTGACGCGACTGCTGCGTCTGGGCACGACGCTTGGGCCGCTGATCAGACTGGTCATGCACAGCTCAGGCAAACGCTGAAGCGCCCATCTGGCTACATTCTTGCAATAGCGCCGGGATGAATCTCCTTATCGGGAGATTCCATCCCGCGTGCCTATCCGGCAAGCGCGGCCAAACCAAAAACAAGATTAAGGACTTGCCGTGATCGACGGGCAACCGCTCGCCTGTTTTCAGCCTTTCATCGATACCGCCACCGGCCGCATTGCAGGCGTCGAAGCATTGGGTCGCCTGCGTCAGAGCGATGGTCAACTGACCTCGGTAGGACCGTTGTTCGCCGATCCGCGCACGCCGGCCACTGCCTTGCGCCGTCTCGATCGGCAGATCCGTGACCACGCCCTCAGCCGCCTGCATGAAGCGCCGGCCGAGTGGTTTCTCAGTCTGAACATGTCGCCACGCTGGATCAGCCGGCTACGCGCCGATCAAGCGCTGCCAAGTCTCAAACAACTGGCGCGACACGAGGTTGATCCGCAGCGCATCGTTTTCGAGATCACCGAACTGGGTGGTAACAGCGAACGCTTGGCCCACGTGGTCGGGCGCTACCGTGACGCAGGGGCGAGAATCGCCATTGATGATTTCGGCGCAGGCTATTCGCAGCTGGATCGGGTGCTGGCCCTGCAACCGGACATTCTCAAGCTCGATATGCGCCTGTTTCAGGCTGCAGCCGTCGGCGGACCGAGCAGCGATGTGGTAAAGGCTCTCGCCCAGATGGCCGAGAAAACCGGCTGCTGGATCATCGCCGAAGGCGTCGAAACCGAAGCGCAGCTGAATTTCGCGCTGGAGTGCGGCTCGCGCTATGTGCAGGGATTTCTCTTCGCCCGGGCACAAGAAGAATTCTTCGCTACCGATGCCTTCGTCGCGCATTTCGCGCAATTGCGGCAACGCTACGTGAAGCAGAAACTCAGCGAGCGCGGACGGCTGATGCAAATGCGTCAGCAGCTCAGCGAGCTGATGGCGATTCTGCAGCAATGGGCGCAGGCCCGCGCCCCGCTCAGTGCATTGCCGCAATTGCAGGCGTTTCCCTGGCTGCTGCGCTTTTATCAGTGCGACCGCCACGGCACGCAACTGACGCCCAACCTGGAGTGGCGCCATGACGGCTGGTTTGCCGATGATCGCTATCTGGGGCACAACTGGTCGTGGCGACCGTACTTCTATCATCTGCTGGCCGAAGGCTGGGAAGAACGCCGCCTGACCCTGTCCAACACCTATCGCGACGCCACCAGCAACCAGTATTGCCTGACTGCCGGACAGTTCTTCGATAACGGTGAACGGCTGCTGCTGATCGATATCGATGCGGCGGGTCTGTAGTTCCGCTTGCAGGCGCGGGGCCGAACCGGGAAGCTAGGGCGATCAGTCACCAGACGGAGAGAATCAGCCTTGGATTGGCCAACCCTGCTCAACCGCGAACGCCTCGGCAAGCCGCTGCACAGCCCGCAAGAACTCGGCCGCAGCCCTTTTCACAAAGACCATGACCGCATCATTTTCTCCGGGGCCTTCCGCCGCCTCGGGCGCAAGACCCAAGTGCACCCGGTCACCAGCAA
Organism: Pseudomonas sp. ef1; assembly: GCF_007293365.2. NCBI lineage: Bacteria > Pseudomonadati > Pseudomonadota > Gammaproteobacteria > Pseudomonadales > Pseudomonadaceae > Pseudomonas > Pseudomonas sp. ef1. The sequence continues at coordinate 5,164,979 of NZ_CM129815.1, forward strand.
CGATCACATTCACACGCGCCTGACCCATTCGCTGGAAGTCAGTTGTGTCGGCCGTTCGCTGGGCATGCGTGTCGGTGAAACCTTGCGCAGCGCGCTGCCAGACTGGTGCGACCCGGCCGACCTCGGCATGGTCGTGCAGTCGGCCTGCCTGGCCCATGACATCGGCAATCCGCCGTTTGGCCATTCCGGCGAAGACGCCATTCGCCACTGGTTTCAACAAGCCGCCGGGCGCGGCTGGCTCGATGGCATGAGCGAAGCCGAGCGTGGTGACTTCCTCAATTTCGAGGGCAATGCTCAAGGCTTTCGCGTGCTGACGCAGCTGGAATATCACCAGTTCGATGGCGGCACGCGACTGACCTACGCGACGTTGGGCACCTATCTGAAGTACCCGTGGACCGCGCGCCACGCCGACTCCCTCGGCTACAAGAAACACAAATTCGGCTGCTACCAAAGCGAGCTGCCATTGCTCGAACAGATCGCGCACAAACTCGGTCTGCCGCAAATCGAAGACCAGCGCTGGGCACGCCATCCATTGGTGTACTTGATGGAGGCTGCCGATGACATCTGCTATGCGCTAATCGATCTCGAAGACGGTCTGGAAATGGAGCTGCTCGAATACGCCGAAGTCGAGTCGTTGCTGCTCGGTCTGGTCGGCGACGATTTGCCGGAAACCTATCGCCAGCTCGGCCCGCAGGATTCCCGGCGGCGCAAACTGGCGATCCTGCGCGGCAAGGCCATCGAGCACCTGACCAACGCGGCAGCGCGAGCATTTGTCGAACAGCAGGATGCTCTGCTCGCCGGCACACTGCACGGCGATCTGGTCGAACACATGCACGGGCCGGCAAAGCGCTGCGTGTTGAACGCCAAGGACATCGCGCGCAAGAAGATCTTCCAGGACAAGCGCAAGACGCTGCATGAGATCGGCGCGTATACCACGCTGGAGATTCTGCTCAATTCGTTCTGCGGTGCCGCGCTGGAGCAGCACAACGGCCGCACGCCGTCGTTCAAGAGCCGGCGTATTCTCGATTTGCTCGGCAACAATGCGCCGGACCCTCAAGGTTCGCTGCACAGTTCGTTTCTGCGCATGATCGATTTCATCGCCGGCATGACCGACAGTTACGCCAGTGACATGGCACTGGAAATGACCGGCCGCTCAAGTCATTGATCGTCCCCCATCAGCCGGCCATTGGTCTGGCCGGCTGATGCGCGGTGAGTTCTCGCCACGAACGTTATACGCGTTCTTTAAACTGGTCAGACTGGATCGCGCTGACCCAGGCAACCAACCAAAACGAACCGCACTTGTTAAACACAACTTTAAACACCAGTAAATAATTGGAGATCAATATTGGCTCTCGGATAATTTCCATCTTCGGCGAATTGAACGCTCGTGCTTCCTTACGCCAATCCTAATTTCAACGTAGTCCATTTCTTCATTACGCGTAGGATTAATCCGATAACGTAGTCGCGACACTACCAGTCCATGCGAGTGCTCATGCATCTGAGCTAAGGTGCGCGCTTTATTCATGCTTGCATGGGACTCTATTTATGAACTCCGTTTTTATTGTGGACGATCATCCGGTCATCCGCCTCGCCGTGCGAATGCTCCTGGAACATGAAGGCTACAAGGTCGTCGGTGAGACCGATAACGGTGTCGATGCCATGCAGATGGTCCGTGAATGCATGCCCGACCTGGTCATTCTCGATATCAGCATCCCCAAGCTGGACGGCCTCGAAGTGCTGGCCCGCTTCAACACCATGGGTTCCAATTTCAAGATTCTGATTCTGACGGCGCAGTGTCCTACGCTGTTCGGTATCCGCTGCATGCAATCCGGTGCATCGGGATATGTCTGCAAGCAGGAAGACTTGAGCGAATTGGTCAGCGCAATCAAAGCGGTACTTTCCGGTTACAACTACTTCCCCAGTCAGGCACTTAATCCGGTGCGCAGCGATGACACTCGATATGCAGAACTTGAACTATTCAAATCCGTTAATGACCGCGAGCTGATGGTATTGCAGTTATTTGCACAAGGACGCACCAACAAGGAAATTGCCAAGGGCATGTTTCTGAGCAACAAGACCGTCAGCACTTATAAAAAGCGTCTGATGCAAAAACTCAAAGCCAGATCCCTTGTAGAACTTATCGAGATGGCCAAACGCAACGCACTCGTGTGAGACCCCACATGCCCAGCCGTCTGAAGGACTACCTGATCACCTTGAGCGCCGTTCTGTATCTGAGCGCCAATGCCTTCGCCTCGCCAAGCCCCTCACCCGACTATGCGTTGCTCAGCCGCTCGGCAACCGAGGCTGTCGGGATTGTCCTGCAACCGTCACAACGGCAATGGCTACAGACTCGCAGCGAACTGAAACTGGGTACCTCCGCACCTGATTACCCGCCATTCGACATGACCGTCAGTGGCCGGGACTACGAGGGACTGACCGCCGATTACGCAGGGATTCTCGGTCAGGCCACCGGTTTGCCGATTCGCGTGCAACGCTTTCCCTCGCGCGAGGCTGCAATTCGCGCCTTGATCGATGGCCAGATCGACCTGCTTGGCACAGCCAACGGCTACGAAGCAGGCAATGCCAACCTCGCGCTCTCCACACCTTACGCGGTCGATCAGCCGGTACTGGTGACCCGCGAAGATGAAACCCGCTCGCTGACCGAAGGCCTCGCCGGCCTGCGCCTGAGCATGGTGTATCACTATTTGCCGCTGCCGGAGATCAAGGCGCTGTATCCCAAAGCGCTGATCACCTGCTATCCGTCCTATCAGAACGCAATCAACGCGGTGGCCTTCGACCAGGCCGATGTGTTTCTCGGCGACACCCTCTCCACCCATTACATGATCAACAAGGGCTATCTCAACAACGTTCGCATGGCCAACTTCGGCAAGCAGGAAGCCCATGGCTTCAGCTTCGCCGTGCGGCGCAGCAATCCGCAGTTGCTGGGCATCATCGACACAGTGCTCGCAGCGATCCCGCGCAGCCAGCGCGATGACATCGCCAAACGCTGGAGCGCCGGCAGCGACCTGCTGCTCACCGACAGTAAACTCCAGCTGACGGATCGTGAGGAGAGCTGGCTCAAGCAGCATCCCGTCGTCAGCGTAGTGGTCAATGAGGCGTACGCACCGCTGACCTTCTTCGACAGCGCCGGAAATTTTCGCGGCATCAGTGCCGATCTTCTCGAACTGATTCGCTTGCGTACCGGCCTGCGTTTCGAAATCCAGCGCAGTCGCAACGATGCGGAAATGATCAGGCAGATCGACAATCACAAGGCCGATCTGATTGCCGCCCTGCTGCCCAGCGCCGAACGTGAAAAAAACCTGAGTTTCAGTCGTCCCTATCTGGAAAATTCCTACGTGCTGCTGACCCGCAAAAGCGCCGACAGCCCGACCAACCTGGCCCAACTCAAAGGCAAGCGTCTGGCGATCGCCCAAGGCAATCCGCTGGTCGCCTACTTGCATGAGAATTTTCCGGGCATCGAACTGATCGAAACCCCCGACACCTTCAGCGCCGTGTCGATGCTGGCCGACAACCATGTCGACGGCGCGGTGAACTCGCTGGTGATCGCCAACTATTTCATCTCATCGCGCATATTCGATCGGCCACTGCAAATCACCACCACCATCGGCACCAGTCAGGCGGCCTTTTCGCTGGCGACCGCCCGTGACAACACCGAACTGGCCTCGATCATCAACAAGGCGCTTCTGAGCATCGCTCCCGAGGAGCTCGGCGTGATCAACGGTCGCTGGCGCGGTTACTCCACCGCCTCCCAGAACATCTGGCAAAACTATCAGCGGCTGTTCTATCAAGTAGTCGCGGCCGCCGGCCTGATCCTGCTGCTGTTACTGACCTGGAACGCCTACATGCGCCACCAGATCAAGCAACGTCAGGCTGCCGAACGCGCGCTGAACGATCAACTGGAGTTCATGCGCTCGCTGGTTAACGGCACACCACACCCGATTTACGTGCGAGATCGCCAGGGTCTGCTGCAAAGTTGCAACGACAGTTATCTCGAAGCGTTCAACGCCAGACGCGAGGACATCATCGGCAAAGGCGTCGTGCAAGGCACCCTGAGCAACGCGTTCGAGGCCGAGGCGTTCCAGGCCGATTACCAGAGAGTCATTGCCGAAGGCATTCCCTTGATACTCGACCGGCCTCTGCACATCGGCAGCCGCCGCCTGACGATTTACCACTGGATACTTCCCTACCGCGACTCCAGCGGTGCCGTCCAGGGCATCATTGGCGGCTGGATCGATATCAGTGAACGCCGCCAATTGTTTGAAAAACTGCGTGCGGCCAAAGAACAGGCAGACGAGGCGAACCGGGCCAAAAGTACCTTCCTGGCAACCATGAGCCACGAGATCCGTACACCGATGAACGCCGTGATCGGCATGCTCGAACTGACCCTGCGACGCATCGATCCGCAACACCCCGATCGCGCTTCGATCGACACGGCCTACCATTCGGCCAAGGATCTGCTCGGGCTGATCGGCGATATTCTCGACATTGCCCGTATCGAATCCGGGCGCCTGAGCCTGTCCCCGGAGTGGATCAATCTGGTCGACACGGTGACCTCCGTTGCGCGCATCTTCGACGGCCTCGCGCGGCAGAAGAACCTTGCCTTGCAAGTCGTCTTCAATCCGCCGAACCCGGCTGTGGATGTGCACCTGGATCCGCTGCGCTTCAAGCAGGTGCTGTCCAACCTGGTCAGCAATGCCATCAAGTTCACCGAAAGCGGCCACGTGCGGATCACCCTCGACCTGATCCCGGCAGACGCTGCTGGTCGAACATTGATGCAGCTGACCGTGCAGGACAGCGGCTCAGGCATCAGCGCCGAAGATCAACAGCGCTTGTTCGAGCCGTTCTCGCAGGCGGACAACGGCTGTCGGCAGGCAAAAAACGGTGCCGGCCTCGGGCTGGTCATCAGTCGCAATCTTTGCGAAATGATGGGCGGACAACTGCAATTGAGCAGCCAGCCCGGCATCGGCACTCAGGTGTGCATATCGCTGCCGCTGGACAGCCTGCCGGCAAAGGCGAATCCGCCGAAAAGCGAACCGTTGATCAAGCCTGCGACAACGCCGTTACATGTCCTGGTAGTCGACGACCATCCGGCCAACCGTTTGCTCATGTGTCAGCAACTGGAGTTTCTCGGTCATCGCTTCAGCATTGCCGAAGATGGCTGCAGCGGCCTCGAGCGGTGGAAGGCCGATCATTTCGATCTGGTGATCGTCGACTGCAACATGCCCTTGATGAACGGCTATGACATGACCCGTGGGATTCGCCAGCTTGAACTGCAAAACCACCGCCCGCCGTGCACCGTGCTGGGTTTCACCGCCAATGCCCAGCCCGAAGAAGTCCAGCGCTGCAAGCTCGCCGGCATGGACGACTGCCTGTTCAAACCGTTGAGTCTGACCCTGCTCGGACAATGGATCGACGGCATCACGCCGGCATCACCGGCCTCGGTCTTCGACCTGCAAAGTCTGAGCCTGCTGACCGGCAACAATCCCGGGCAAACCCGACGCATGTTGGTGGAGCTGCTCAAGAGCAGCCGCCTCGACCGCGAGGAACTGCTGAGGCTGTCGCCCGAGGATGATCGCGAAGCGCTGGCAGTGGTTGCGCACAAGATCAAGGGCGCAGCACGCATCGCACAGGCCTCGCGGTTGATCGAATGCTGCGATGAGCTCGAGGACGCCTGCCAGCGAGCGCTCGCGTCACAGGAGATTGCCCGTCGCTGGGCGGCAACCAGCCAGGCGATGCTCGAACTGGCGCAGGCTCTGCAACAGCAATTGACCCTGGCCGATCAAGGCACAGTGAGCGAGTCTTAACTATGCTTGGACGCTGAGCAGTGAGTTAAACATTCATGGAGAGCCTGCAATGCACAGCCCACTGCGCCCCGAGCAACGCCGGTTGCCGCTGCACGTGCACATCAGCGTCATGTTCACCTTTCTTTTATTGCTCACGGGCGTGGTGCTGGGCCTGTTCAATTACCACCAGACCACGCAGATCATCCTGTCGAGCAGCGAAAAGCTGTTTGACCGCATCGAGCAGGATGTACGCCTCGATCTGCAGGCAACCTATCAGCCGATCCGCAACCTGTTGAGCCTGCTGGCGGATACCCCGGCAGCCCAGGCTAGTGATCTGGAACAACGCCTGCCCTTGCTCAAACCCTTCAGCCAGTCGCTCACCGATAACCCGGCGCTGGCGTCGCTTTATCTGGGTTATACCAATGGTGATTTCTTCATGGTGCGCGCGCTGCGCACTCCGGCTCTGAAGGCACAGCTTCAGGCGCCGGAAGCGGCGGCCTATCAAGTCTGGAGCATCGAGCATGCTCCACAAGGCGCCATACGCTCGCAATCATTGTTCTTTGATCAGGCGCTGACACCGATCAACCGCCGCGAGCATCCCCAAGAGCCGTACGATCCGCGCAGCCGGACCTGGTTCAGCGACGCCCTGCAACAGGCCGGGCAAATCACCACCGAGCCCTATGTATTTTTCTCGACCCACAATGTCGGCACCACGCTGGCCCGGCGCAGCGGCCAGAACGCGGTGATCGGCGCCGATCTGACCCTCGCTTCGCTGTCGACCGCCCTGGGCAAGCACCGGGTCACGCCGTCGACAGAGATCGCGTTGTACGACACCGACGGCAACGCCGTGGCCTACCCCGACAGCTATCGCCTGATCGTCGATGACCGCACTGCGCGTCTGGCCAGAGCGGCCGATCTCAGCCCTGAGCTGAACGCGCTGCTCAGCTCCGACAATATCGGCAAGCGTCTGCAAGTAAACGACCGGCAATGGATCGTCGCACGCACCGGCATCGAGGAAGGCGGGCCGAAAGGTCTGCAACTGGCGCTGCTGGTGCCGGAAGACGAATTACTGGTGGATGCGTTCCGCATGCGCTGGCAAGGTGCGCTGATCACCCTGGCCATCCTGTTGCTGTGCCTGCCATTGGGCTGGGTGATTTCGCGGATTCTGGTCAAGCCGCTGCATGCCTTGGTCAAGGAAGCCGACGCGATCCGCAGCTTCGACTTCAGTTCTCCGCTGGCGCGCCGCTCGCCCGTACTGGAAGTCGATCAATTGAGCCTGTCGATGGCGCGGATGAAAGAAACCCTGGGCAGTTTCTTCCGCATCACCGACAGCCTGTGCGCCGAAACCCGTTTTGCCCCGCTGCTCGAACGCGTACTGTTCGAAACCGTGCAGATTGCTCAGGCGCAGGCCGGTCTGATCTACCTGCGCGAAGCCGACGGCGCGCGCATGGAACCTTATGGACTGGTGATTGATGGCGTGCCGCAGAAGCTGGAGGCGTTCGACATTGAGGGACGCGAGCTGCATAAAAACACCGGCCCGGCGTGGTTCGAGCAACTGGCCAGCGCCAACAATACCGTCAGCCATCTGGGCTTCGATCAGGCCGGCGACTTGCAGAAAATCCTCCTCGCCATGGAATCACCGCGCATTCACCTGATCGGCATCCGCCTGCACAACCAGCACGATGAAACCATCGGCCTGCTGATTCTGCTGGTCAATGACAGTGGTGAGCCGAGTGATCTGGAAAAGCTGCGGCCTGACCGAATTGCCTTCTTGCAGGCGGTGTCCGGCGCGGCGGCGGTGAGCATCGAAAGTCAGCGTCTGCAAGCGCGGCAAAAACAACTGCTCGACGCGTTCATTCAACTGCTGGCCAGCGCGATCGACGCCAAGAGCCCCTACACCGGCGGCCATTGCCAGCGGGTGCCGGAGCTGACGTTGATGCTCGCCCAGGCTGCTGCGGCAAGCCAGGACCCGGCGTTCAGCGCTTACCAGCCGAGCGAGGATGAATGGGAGGCGTTGCACATCGCCGCGTGGCTGCACGATTGCGGCAAGGTCACGACGCCGGAATACGTGGTCGACAAAGCCACCAAGCTCGAGACCATCAACGACCGCATCCATGAAATCCGCACCCGCTTCGAAGTGCTCAAGCGTGACGTGTGGATCAACTACTGGCAGACCTTGGCAAGCGGTGCAGACGAAGCGGCGCTGGCCCGCGCCCGTGATAGTGAGTTGCTGATGCTCGACGACGACTTCGCCTTTGTCGCCCGCAGCAATCTCGGTGGCGAGGCCATGGTCGAGGCTGATCTGCAACGCCTCGAGCGAGTGGCGCAACGCAGATGGCTGCGCACACTTGATGATCGCGTCGGTGTGTCCTGGGAAGAAAACCGCCGCCAGGCGAAAACCCCTGCGCCGCTGCTGCCCGTCAGTGAAAGTCTGCTGGCCGACAAACCCGAGCATCTGATCGAACGCGACAAGAGCGAACTGATCCCCGAGGACAATCCCTGGGGCTTCAAACTCGATGTACCCGAGTACAAGTACAATCGCGGCGAGTTGTACAACCTGAAGATCGGCCGCGGCACGCTGACCCGCGAAGAGCGCTACATCATCAACCATCACATGGTGCAGACGATCATGATGCTCAGCCACCTGCCCTTCCCCGGTCACCTGGACAGCATTGCCGAGATCGCCGGCGGCCATCACGAAAAAATGGACGGCACCGGGTATCCGAAACGGCTGAAACGCGAGGAGATGAGCCTGCCGGCCAGGATGATGGCGATTGCCGATATTTTCGAAGCGCTGACCGCCGCCGATCGCCCTTACAAGAAAGCCAAGTCGCTGAGTGAAGCGCTGGGGATCATGGCGACCATGTGCCGTGAAGCGCACATCGATGCGCCGTTGTTCGGCCTGTTCATCAACGAAGGGGTGTACATGCAGTACGCGACGCGGTTTCTCGATCCCGCGCAAATCGACAGCGTGGATACGGCCAGCCTGTTGCACAAGGCTGGCCTCGGCGGTTGATCAGCAGTCGGTCAGGCGCAGGAAAATCGCCGCCAGTTGCTCGATGCCGGCCTGATCTTCGGCGCCGAAACGCGCCAGCTTCGGGCTGTCGAGGTCGAGCACGCCGATCAGGCGACCGTCCTTGACCAAAGGCACTACCAGTTCGCTGTTGGAAGCGCTGTCGCAGGCAATGTGGCCCGGGAAGGCATGTACATCCTCGACGCGCTGGGTTTGCAGACTGGCAGCAGCGGCGCCGCAAACACCGCGCCCGAACGGGATGCGCACGCAAGCGATCTGGCCCTGAAACGGGCCGAGCACCAGCTCTTCGTTACGATTGAGGTAGAAACCGGCCCAGTTCAAATCATCGAGCTGGTTGAACAGGAACGCGGAAAACTGCGCGGCATTGGCGATGAAGTCGCGTTCGTCCGCCAGTAGCGATTCCAGTTGTGCGGCCAACATACCGTAGCCTTCGAGGCCCTGGCCGCTTTGTTGCAAATCAATCATGCCTTGTGCTCCAGCAATTTCAGTCCCACCCAGTAGCGGGCGAATTGATACGCGCAACGTCCGTTGCGATTACCGCGGCCGGTGGCCCAGCGCACGGCGAGGATGTCCAGTGCTTCGTCGCGCTGCCAGCTCAGGCCGGCCTTGGCGGCCAACTGGCCGATCCAGTGCTCGACGACGTTGAGAAAATGTTCCTGGGTAAACGGGTAGAACGACAGCCACAGGCCGAAACGATCCGACAGGGCGATTTTGTCTTCCACCGCTTCGCTCGGGTGCAGTTCGCCGTCGACGCGCTTCCAGTTTTCGTTGTCGCTTTCCTTTTCCGGCACCAGGTGGCGGCGGTTGGAAGTGGCGTACAGCAAGACGTTGTCGGGTGCCTGCTCGAGCGAACCGTCAAGCACGCTTTTCAGCACGCGGTAGTCGCCTTCGCCGGATTCGAACGACAGGTCATCGCAGAACAGTACGAAACGTTGCGGCAATTTGGCGACTTGCTCGACCACGCGTGGCAGGTCAGCCAAGTGATCGCGTTCGATCTCGATCAGACGCAGGCCGGCACCGGCGTGCTCGGCCAGCAACGCACGCACCAGCGAAGACTTGCCGGTACCGCGTGAACCCCAGAGCAAGGCGTGGTTGGCCGGCATGCCATCAAGAAATTGTTGTGTGTTGCGCCCCAACTGCTCCAACTGCCGGTCGACGCCGATCAGGTCGGACAGACGCATGTCGAGGCTGACTTCCAGCGGCAACAGGTAGCCGCTGCGACCGTCACGCTGCCAGCGCGCTGCCAGGCAAGTGTTCCAGTCAATGACAGGGCGCGGTGCCGGCAACAGTGGTTCGATTCGCGCCAGAACCGACTCGGCGCGTTCAAGAAAAGCATTCAATCGGGAATCCACGTCTTCTCCTCGGGCACTTTCACAGTGATGATGACGATCCAGCGACGACACACAGATAAAATCGCCTCAGCAAGCCTTGTTACAAGGCGATTCGGGAACCTCGGTATCCCTGCATGATCGACTATGCTTGAGCAGCGAAGGGAAACGGAAGTGGTTCAACAACCCATGGATATCAAATTCACCCACCGGCTGTCTTACAAGCAAGCCAGGCTTACCGTGCTGGTCGGGTTCATTCTGGGCACCCTGCTCAGTCTGCTGCAGATCGGCATCGATTATGCCAGCGAAGACGCTTCCATCAACCGGGAAATCCTCGCGCTGCTGGAAATCAGCCACAATCCGGCCTCGCGCATCGCCTATAACATCGACGCCGAACTGGCGCAGGAGCTCACGCTCGGCCTGCTGCGCTCGCCGGCGATCATCGCCGCGCAACTGATCGACAACAACGAGACCGTGCTGGCCAGCGTCAAACGCCCGGAGCTGCAAAGCAGCTATCGGCTGATCAGCGACTTCCTGTTCGGCGCCAAGCGTCATTTCGAAGACCGTCTGTACCTCGATCACTTGCCCAACGAATCCCTCGGCGTCCTCAAACTGGAAGTCGACACTTACGCCTTTGGCAGCCGCTTCCTGCGCCGTGCGGAAGTCACCCTGCTCAACGGTTTTGCCCGCAGCCTGCTGCTGACCGGAATCCTCCTGGCGCTGTTCTACGTGATGCTGACCAAGCCGTTGGTGCGGGTCATCCGTGAACTCAGCGGCCGCGACCCGCGCAGCGCCGAGCCGACCACGCTTGAGTGCCCCGCCGGCCATGGCAACGATGAAATCGGCGTGCTGGTCAAAGTCGCCAATCAGCAGTTCGAAAACATTGCCACCGAAATCCAGCAACGGCGCACCGCGGAAAACCGCCTGACCGAATACCTCGCGCAACTGGAAGACATCGTCTCGGCGCGCACCGCCGAACTCAAGGCAATCAACGCCCGCCTCAGTCAATCCAACGAAGAACTGGAAGTGGCACGCCGTACTGCACTGGACATGGCCGAAGCGCGTTCGGCGTTTCTCGCCAACATGAGCCATGAAATCCGTACACCACTCAATGGTCTGCTGGGGATGATCGCGCTGTCACTGGACGGCCCGCTCAACGCCGAGCAGCAGCAACAACTGTCGATCGCCCACGACTCGGGCAAGGTGCTGGTGGAACTGCTCAACGATATTCTCGACCTGTCGAAATTCGACGCCGGGCAACTGGAGCTGGAAAACATCCCCTTCGACCTCGGTTCGCTGATCGAAGACACCGCCAACCTGCTCTCGCAGAACGCCGCGCCGAGCGTCGAGCTGACCTGTCTGATCGAGCCGCAGTTCCCGGCGCTGGTGCTGGGCGACCCGACCCGGGTGCGGCAGATCGTCAGCAACCTGCTGTCGAATGCGCTGAAATTCACCCGTTTCGGTCGGGTCGATGTGCGCCTGTCGGCACACAAGGGCGGCGTGCGCATCGAAGTCTGCGACACCGGCATCGGCATTGCCCAGGAAGCGCAGGTGAAAATCTTCCAGCCGTTCACCCAGGCCGGCGCCGGTATCACCCGTCAGTACGGCGGCACCGGGCTGGGACTGGCGCTGACGTACAACCTGTGCGAAGCGATGCAGGGTCGGCTGACCATCAGTTCCGAAAGCGGCTTCGGCAGCCAGTTCTGCGCCGAACTGCCACTGCCCTCTCACACCCGCGCGCTGCCGCCGATACCGTTACGCGGCAAGGTTCTCGCCATCACCGCTGCCAGCAGTGGCTTGGCGGAATTGCTGAAAAGCCTGTTGCCGGTGTGGGGCCTGGAATACACGCAGCGCACTATTGATGATTCGCTGCTGGGCCTGAATCCGGATGTGCTGATCACCGATTGTCCGGAATGCCTGTTCGGTCTGCGCCCGAGCATCACCGCGCCGATCCTGCTGGTGACTGCTTATGGCAGTTTTCTGCCCAGCGAAGAAGCCGCCGCCCTCGCGCCCTTGCAGCAGCAAGCCCGGCCGCTGGCGCGCAACGCGCTGTACCAGCATCTGCGACGGATTCTGCAACCGGACGCCGCCACCCTCAACGAAGCACAAGCGGATGCCTTGCCGTCCGCGCGCCGGGGCAAGGTGCTGCTGGTCGAGGACAACCCGGTCAATCAACTGGTCGCCAAAGGCATGCTCGGCAAGCTCGGCTGCGATGTGGTGGTGGCGGGGCATGGTGCCGAGGCGCTGGATCAGCTGGAGTTTGCCGATTTCGATCTGGTGCTGATGGACTGCAACATGCCGGTGATGGATGGCTATGAAGCCAGTCGGCAGATTCGCCAGAGCGGGCGCTGGCCGAATCTGCCGATTGTCGCGCTGACCGCCAATGCCATGTCCGAGGAACGCGAACGTTGCCGCGCGGCCGGCATGAGCGACTATCTGGCCAAACCGTTTCGCCGCGAAGAACTCGCCGCGTTGCTCGATCAGTGGATGCCGACTACGAAAGCCCTTTGATCTGCCCGAGCAAGTGATCGAGGCCGGCGCGCAAATCATTGAGCCGGTCGAGATCTACGCCACTGTCGCAGAGCAGGCGCGCCTTGAGTGGCCCGACCTGCTCGCGCAGTGCTGCTCCGGCAGGCGTCAGGCTCAGGTGCATCTCGCGTTCATCCCGCGCCGAGCGCCGACGCTGGACCAGATCGCTCTGCTCCAGACGCTTGAGCAGAGGAGTCAACGTCCCCGAGTCCAGCGCCAGACGTTCGCCCAAGGCCTTGACCGTCGGTTGCTCCGGCGCAGCATCCTGCCATTCCCACAGCACCAGCATCGCCAGGTACTGCGGGTAGGTCAGGCCCAACTGATCGAGCATCGGCTTGTAGGCGCGAATCACCGCCCGCGAGGCCGCGTACAGCTTGAAGCACAACTGGCTGTCGAGCTTCAGCGAATCAACCGCCAGGCTCATTTCAGTAGAGCTTCGATCTCGCCGCTCAGGTCCTGCGGCTTGGTCGTCGGGGCGAAACGCTTGACCAACTGGCCATCCTTGCCGATCAGGAACTTGGTGAAATTCCACTTGATGCCCTGCGAGCCGAGCAGGCCCGGGGCGCGCTTCTTCAACTGCACGAACAGCGGATGAGCATCGGCGCCGTTGACGTCGATCTTCTTGAACAGCGGGAAGCTGACGCCGAAATTCAGTTCGCAGAACTCGCTGATGGCGCCCTCATTGCCCGGCTCCTGTTTGCCGAACTGGTTGCACGGGAAACCCAGTACCACCAGCCCTTGATCCTTGTAGGTTTGCCAGAGTTCTTCGAGGCCCTTGTATTGCGGAGTGAAGCCACACTTGCTCGCGGTATTGACCACCAGCACGGCTTTGCCGGCGAAATCGGCCAAGGTCTTTTGCTCACCCTTGATGGTGGTGCACGGGATATTCAGCAGGTTGTCGCTCATGGGTCGGCTCCGCAATGGTCAGGAAGGCGCAAACATAACGAGCAATTGAATTGTGTGCAATCTAATTGACCGATAAAAAGGCGACGCGATGTCGCCTGTTTCGGTTATTCCCGGGGCTCGAGATTCAGGCACACCGAGTTGATGCAATAACGCAGGCCGGTCGGTGGTGGGCCATCCGGGAACACGTGGCCCAAGTGCGCATCACAGCGCGCGCATTTCACTTCGGTGCGGATCATGCCGTGGCTGGTGTCGCGGATCTCAGTCATCGCGCTATCGCCGATCGGCGCGTAAAAGCTCGGCCAGCCGCAGCCGGAGTCGAATTTGGTCTTGGAGTCGAACAGCGGCTCGTTGCAGCAGACACAGTGGTAGACACCGTCGGTTTTGGTGTTGTTGTATTTGCCCGAAAACGGACGCTCGGTGGCACTCAGACGGCAGACGTTGTACTGCTCGGGGTCGAGCATGGCACGCCATTCTTCCAGGGTTTTCTGCAACTTTTCCATCATCACACCTCAGCGGCTGAAAAAGCCCGATCTGTACCTTTTCCACGGATCGGGCGGCACGTATGATTGCGCCTCGTCACGCGCCAGTCTGGCAGCCAGACCGGGCGCATTCAAACGGATTCTGAGCGCTAAAGCGCCAGACCTCCGCCTGTGCGAAGACGCAGCAATCCCAGTACGGTTGTCCATTTGCCGCCTGGATCGTTCATTTTCGGGATCACATCGCCATGCAGTTCAGCAAATCGAACAAGCTCGCCAACGTCTGCTATGACATTCGCGGCCCGGTGCTCAAGCACGCCAAACGACTGGAAGAGGAAGGCCAGCGCATCCTCAAGCTGAACATCGGCAACCCGGCGCCGTTTGGTTTCGAAGCGCCGGACGAAATCCTCCAGGACGTGATCCGCAACCTGCCGACCGCGCAAGGTTACAGCGACTCCAAAGGCCTGTTCAGCGCGCGCAAGGCGGTGATGCAGTACTACCAGCAGAAGCAGGTTGAAGGTGTCGGCATCGAAGACATCTACTTGGGCAACGGCGTTTCCGAGCTGATCGTGATGTCGCTGCAGGCGCTGCTCAATAATGGCGACGAAGTGCTGGTGCCAGCCCCGGACTATCCGCTGTGGACCGCTGCCGTCAGCCTCGCTGGCGGTAACGCCGTGCATTATCTGTGCGACGAAGGCGCCGACTGGTTTCCGGATCTGGCCGACATCAAGGCCAAGATCACCCCGAACACCAAGGCCATGGTGATCATCAACCCGAACAACCCGACCGGTGCGGTGTACTCGAAGGAAGTGTTGCTGGGCATGCTGGAAATCGCCCGCGCGCACAACCTGGTGGTGTTCTCGGACGAGATCTACGACAAGATTCTTTATGACGACGCCGTGCATATCTGCACTGCCTCGCTGGCGCCGGATCTGCTCTGCCTGACGTTCAACGGCCTGTCGAAATCCTACCGCGTGGCCGGTTTCCGCTCCGGCTGGATCGCCATCTCCGGGCCGAAACACAACGCGCAGAGCTACATCGAAGGCATCGACATGCTGGCCAACATGCGCCTGTGCGCCAACGTGCCGAGCCAGCACGCAATCCAGACCGCGCTGGGCGGCTACCAGAGCATCAACGATCTGGTGCTGCCGCAGGGTCGCCTGCTGGAGCAGCGCAATCGCACTTGGGAGTTGCTCAACGATATTCCCGGCGTCAGCTGCGTGAAGCCGATGGGCGCGTTGTACGCGTTCCCGAAAATCGACCCGAAGGTCTGCCCGATCCACAACGACGAGAAGTTCGTGCTTGATCTGCTGCTTTCCGAGAAGCTGCTGGTGGTGCAGGGCACGGCATTCAACTGGCCGTGGCCGGATCACTTCCGCGTGGTCACCCTGCCCCGCGTCGATGATCTGGAAATGGCCATCGGCCGCATCGGCAACTTCCTCAAGTCCTACCGCCAGTAATGGCCAGCAGTGCGCAACGGATTGACTGTTGCGCACTGTCTGATTCAGCAACACATCTTTGTTCCGCGCCTTTGCAGCCCTTCTACACTTGCGATGCGAGCCGTACAGACGTGTCTGACCTAATGGCGGCGGGGCGAAAGGCTGTGTCATCCGTGTCGGAATCGAGGGTGGGAATTTTCTTTTTCCTCAAGAAACCGCTGTAGGACACAGTTTGAAATAGTCACTCGGTTGAATAGCCCGGTGCCGCACCTTATATACCCCGCAGTACGCTACATCTTTAGCTTGAGGAGAGTTCTACAACCATGATGCGCATCCTGCTGTTTTTGGCCACTAACCTGGCGGTCGTGCTGATAGCCAGCATCACCCTGAGCCTGTTCGGCTTCAACGGGTTCATGGCGGCCAACGGGGTCGACCTCGACCTCAGTCAGCTGCTGGTCTTCTGTGCGGTCTTTGGTTTCGCCGGCTCGCTGTTCTCGCTGTTCATCTCCAAGTGGATGGCGAAGATGAGCACCGGTACGCAAATCATCAGCCAGCCACGCACTCGTCATGAGCAATGGCTGCTGCAAACGGTCGAGCAATTGTCCCGCGAAGCCGGGATCAAGATGCCTGAAGTCGGGATTTTCCCGGCCTACGAAGCGAATGCTTTCGCTACCGGCTGGAACAAGAACGACGCGCTGGTCGCGGTCAGCCAGGGCCTGCTCGAGCGATTCTCGCCCGATGAAGTGAAAGCCGTACTGGCCCACGAAATCGGTCACGTCGCCAACGGCGACATGGTCACGCTGGCTCTGATCCAGGGCGTGGTGAACACCTTCGTGATGTTCTTCGCGCGGATCATCGGCAACTTCGTCGACAAGGTCATCTTCAAGAACGAAGAAGGCCAGGGCATCGCCTATTACGTGGCGACCATCTTCGCCGAACTGGTGCTGGGCATCCTCGCCAGCGCAATCGTCATGTGGTTCTCGCGCAAGCGCGAATTCCGTGCCGACGAAGCCGGCGCCCGCCTGGCCGGTACCAGCGCGATGATTGGTGCTCTGCAACGTCTGCGCGCCGAACAGGGCCTGCCGGTGCATATGCCCGACACCCTGAACGCCTTCGGCATCAACGGTGGCATCAAACAGGGCTTCGCCCGCATGTTCATGAGCCACCCGCCGCTGGAAGAGCGTATTGACGCACTGCGTCGTCGCGGTTGATTTGATCGCAATAAAAAAGAAGGCCCGCAGTGATGCGGGCCTTTTTTTGTATCTTCAGATCATGCGTTGTCAGCAAAGTCCCATTCGCGAGCAGGCTCGCTCCCACCTTTGAAACGCATTCCCCTGTGGGAGCGAGCCTGCTCGCGAAGACGCCGGAGCTGCTAATAAAAAACTATCTGGAAGAAACCCGATAAACCCGCTCCACCAACCACTCAACCCCGCCCTGTAGAAACTTGGGGCTCTCAGCCAGAATATCTCGCTCTTCCAGTTTCTCCAGCTGCCAACCCTGGCCCAGCAGCCGCTGCGCCTCATCATCATTCACCGCAAACGGCGGTCCCGGGATCTGCGTCTGATCGTAATCCAGGGTAATCACCAGCCCTTTCATCTCCGGCGCCAGCAAGTGCTGCAAATGCGCCGCGTAGCGCTGGCGCATCGCGTCCGGCAAGGCAATCAGCGCGGCGCGGTCATACAGCGCAGTACAATCTGCGACGTCCTCGGCCGTCAGCGCAAAAAAATCACCGCACCACAATTCGAACGCAACACTGCGATAAACCTTGAATGCGCCCTGCTCGCTGATCTGCGGTTGCAACTGATGTTCGCTGAAAAACTCCTCGACAGCCTTTTCCGCTAGCTCAACCCCAATCACCTGGTGTCCCTGCCCGGCAAGCCAGAGCAGATCCAGACTCTTCCCGCACAGCGGCACCAGCACACGCGCCGACGGTGCAATCGCCAGCTCCGGCCAGTAGCGCTGCAAATACGGGTTGGCCTCGGGCTGATGAAAGCCGATCTGGTTCGAATCCCATTTCTTGTACCAAAACTCAGGCTGCATGGATCACTCCCGAAAAACCGATGAAAAACCGCAGAAACTTATATTGGATTCAGATCGATGATCTGACTGAAGATGGTTCATCTTAGCGCTCAGGAGCCCGTCCATGTTGCCCAGCCTGTTTATCTCCCACGGTTCACCGATGCTGGCGCTGGAGCCCGGTGCCAGCGGCCCGGCACTGGCGCGACTGGCCGCTCAACTGCCGCGCCCCAACGCCATTGTCATCGTCTCGGCGCACTGGGAAAGCCAGGAACTGCTGGTCAGCAGCCACCCGCACCCGGAAACCTGGCACGACTTCGGCGGTTTCCCCCGTGCGCTGTTTGAAGTTCAGTACCCGGCCCCGGGCAATCCGCAGCTGGCCGCCGAGGTGGCTCAACTGCTGCACGCCAATGACCTGCCGGCGCGGCTCGATCCGCAACGACCGTTCGATCATGGTGTTTGGGTGCCGCTGTCTTTGATGTATCCGCAGGCCGACATTCCGGTGGTGCAAGTCTCGTTGCCGAGTCGCGGCGGACCGGCATTGCAGACGCGAGTTGGCCGTGCACTGGCGAGCCTGCGCGAACACGGCATTCTGTTGCTCGGCTCCGGCAGCATCACCCACAACCTCCGCGAGCTGGACTGGCATGCCGGCCCGGAAAGCGTTGAACCGTGGGCGCGGGATTTCCGTGACTGGATGATCGACAAGCTTGCCGCCAACGATGAAACGGCGCTGCATGATTATCGCCAGCAGGCGCCGAATGCCGTGCGCAGTCACCCGAGTGATGAGCATTTGTTGCCGCTGTACTTTGCTCGCGGTGCTGGCGGGGTTTTCAGCGTGGCGCATCAGGGTTTCACGATGGGGGCGCTGGGTATGGATATTTATCGTTTCGGTTAACAGCAAAAGATCGCAGCCTTCGGCAGCTCCTACAGTGGATCACATTCCAAAATGTAGGAGCTGCCGAA
This sequence comes from Pseudomonas sp. ef1, assembly GCF_007293365.2. Taxonomy (NCBI): domain Bacteria; kingdom Pseudomonadati; phylum Pseudomonadota; class Gammaproteobacteria; order Pseudomonadales; family Pseudomonadaceae; genus Pseudomonas; species Pseudomonas sp. ef1. The sequence continues at coordinate 5,183,474 of NZ_CM129815.1, forward strand.
GGCTGCGATCTTTTGATCTTGAGAGCAGGCAAAAAAAATCCCCGAACCAGTCGGGGATTTTTTATGTTCGATCAATCAGCCCGAGGGCGGATCAATCTTCGCGGTAGCGACGCAGCTTGAGCTGCTTACCGGCCACGCGAGTGTCCTTCAGTTTGGTCAGGAGTTTTTCCAGACCTTCTTCCGGCAGCTCGACGAGGCTGAAGCTGTCACGCACCTGGATGCGACCGATCGCTTCACGGGCCAGACCGCCTTCGTTGAGGATGGCGCCCAGCAGGTTTTTCGCAGCGATACCGTCACGCGCACCCAGCGCGGTACGGCAACGAGCACGGCCTTCGCCCAAAGGCATTGGCGCGCGACGCTCGCGGTCACCACGATCAGGACGATCACCGGAACGCTCAGGACGGTCGCCACGCGGTGCGTTGTTCGGCACCAGTGGACGTTCCTTCTCGATTGCGGCCAGGTTCAGCGCTTGACCATTGGTGGCTTTGCGCAGCAGCGCAGCAGCCAGAGCACGCGGGGTGCAACCGATGTCGGCGGTCAGGCGGTCGAGCAGCTCACCGTGAGTCGATTCGGCATCAGCAACCAGCGGCGAAAGGCTGTTGGTCAGTTTCTTGATGCGAGCATCGAGAACGGCTTGAGCGTCTGGCAGGCGTACTTCGGCAACTTTCTGACCGGTTACGCGCTCGATCACTTGCAGCATGCGGCGCTCACGTGGAGTCACCAGCAGCAGTGCACGACCTTCGCGACCGGCACGGCCGGTACGGCCGATACGGTGCACGTAGGATTCCGGGTCGTACGGCATGTCAACGTTGAACACGTGAGTGATGCGCGGAACGTCCAGACCACGGGCAGCAACGTCGGTGGCGACAACGATGTCCAGACGGCCATCTTTCAGCGAGTCGATGACGCGCTCACGCTGGTTCTGGGCGATGTCACCGTTCAACGCGGCGGCTTTGTAGCCTTTGGCGTCGAGGGCGCTGGCCAGGTCCAGAGTGGCTTGCTTGGTGCGCACGAACATGATCAGGGCGTCGAAGTCTTCGACTTCCAGCAGGCTGAGCACGGCCGAGGTTTTCTGGTCAGCGTGAACCAACAGGTGAGCCTGTTCGATCGCGGTAACGGTCTGGGTCTTGGTCTGGATCTTGACGTGTTGCGGATCGCGCAGATGGCGTTCGGCAATGGCGCGGATCGACTGCGGCAGGGTCGCCGAGAACAGCACGGTCTGGCGGGTCGATGGCAGAGCCTTGAAGATGACTTCCAGGTCATCCATGAAGCCCAGCTTCAACATTTCGTCAGCTTCGTCGAGAACCAGATGGTTCACAGTCGACAGGACTTTCTCGTCGCGACGCAGGTGGTCGCACAGACGACCCGGAGTAGCGACAACAATCTGTGCGCCATTACGGATTGCCTTGAGTTGCGGGCCCATCGGCGCGCCGCCGTAGACAGCCACAACGGTGACGCCTGGCATTTGCTTGGCGTAGGTTTCAAAAGCGGTTGCTACTTGCAGCGCCAACTCTCGGGTTGGCGCCAGGATCAGGGCTTGCGGTTCGCGCTTGGCAGGATCGATGCGGTGCAGGATAGGCAGTGCGAACGCGGCGGTTTTACCGGTACCGGTTTGCGCCTGGCCAATCATGTCCTGGCCGGCCATGATGATCGGGATCGATTGCTGCTGAATCGCCGAAGGCTCTTCGTAGCCAGTCGCTGCGACGGCTGCAAGAATATTCGGGTTGAGATTAAAAGCGGCGAATCCGCCGGTTTCCTGGGTCATGGGTCTGCCTCTAAGTGCATCCGCAAAGACCCATGCTCCAAAGCTGCGCATGCCGTGTTGAGACTCAAGAGTCGCCCTGGCAGCTTTGTCGGCGGGGATTTGCGAAAACGAATGAATGAAGATGAATCGTCAAGGAAGAGCCCGCAATGCGGACGTGCAGCCGAAGCTGACTTCGGGAAATGCGCTACCTAAACGCGGCCCGGTTAAAGGCCGGCGCGCACTATACCGGATTTCGCCCGAAAAGGGAGCTTTTTTTGTGGCCCTTATCCGTGTGTCACCGCCGTGTAACGGGGTTTTGCGGATAATCGCGCAACGGTCTATTTTGCAAAGGCCCGGCCCTGCGGGCGATGACGCTTAAACGGTTCACCGACCTGCGGCAAAGCGCCGCGCACCCGCCCTTCCCGCTTGAGGATTTAGCCATGAATCAGCCCTGCGCCGGCCGCGTCAGCCGAGAACGTCGTGGTCATGTGCACTTGATCGGCCTCGATCGGGCGGCCAAGCGCAACGCTTTCGATATCGACCTGCTCAACGACCTGAGCCTGGCCTACGGCGAGTTCGAAGCCGACCGCGAAGCGCGGGTCGCCGTGGTGTTCGGCCACGGCGAGCACTTCACCGCCGGGCTTGATCTGGTCAATGCCAGCGCAGCGCTGGCCGAAGGCTGGCAGGTTCCGAGCGGCGGGTGCGATCCCTGGGGCGTTTTCGTCGGACCACGAGTAAGCAAGCCGGTGATTGTCGCCGCGCAGGGTTACTGCCTGACTATCGGCATCGAGCTGATGCTGGCGGCGGACATCAATCTGTGCGCGAGCAATACCCGCTTCGCGCAGATGGAAGTGCAGCGTGGGATCTTTCCGTTTGGCGGGGCGACTTTGCGTTTCCAGCAGATTGCCGGCTGGGGCAATGCGATGCGCTGGTTGCTCACCGGCGACGAGTTTGATGCACACGATGCGTTGCATCTGGGCTTGGTCCAGGAAGTGATGGCCAGTGAAGACTTGCTGCCCCGCGCGATCGAGCTGGCCGAACGGATTGCCCGGCAAGCACCGCTGGGCGTGCAGGCGACCTTGATGTCAGCGCGGCAGGCGCGCTATGAGGGTGAGACAGCGGCGGCGCAGGCGTTACCGGCGCTGGTGAAGAAGTTGCTCGCCACTGAAGATGCCAGGGAGGGGGTGAGATCGCTGGTGGAGCGGAGGTCTGGGATCTTCAAAGGGGTGTGAAGAATCTGCTGCCTGTCAGGGCCTCTTCGCGAGCAGGCTCGCTCCCACAGGTCGAACGCATTTCAAATGTGGGAGCGAGCCTGCTCGCGAAGGGGGCGGTCCTGCCGGCTCAGGTCGCCGGGCGAATCGCGTTGATCAACGACTGCAACGAATAACCCAGCTGCGGCGCCAGCGCTTCGGCCCGTTGGGTCAGCGCCTGCAGGTCCAGCGCCTGATCGAGATCCGCCGGGATAATCAGAATCACGTTGCCCTCCTTCACCGGCAATTCCCAGTAATGCCGGTGATAGAGGCCGCGCAACAATGCCGCGCCCAGTGGCTTGCCATCGTCGGTGGCCCACTGGTTGATCACCAGCCAGCCGCCCGGATTCAGGCGTTTCTGACAATCGCCGAGAAAACTCCAGGCCAGATGCCCGACACCGGGACCGACATCGGTATAGAGGTCGACGAAAATCAGATCCGCCGGCTCGGCAGTCGGCAGCAATTCCAGCGCATCGCCGACGCGGATGTACAAACGCGGATCATCATCCAGGCCAAGATATTCGATGGCCAGGCGCGGCACGTCCGGGCGCAGTTCGATGGCCTCGACGTCTTCGAGCGGCAGAAACTTCAGGCAAGCCTGGGTCAGTGTGCCCGCACCCAAACCGAGAAACAGCGCGCTCTCCGGCTGCTCGTGGCACAGCGCGCCGATCAGCATCGCGCGGGTGTAGTCGTACTCCAGCCAGCTCGGGTCGGCAGTGAACACGCAGCTCTGCTCGATCGCATCGCCGAACTCGAGAAAGCGGTAATCGGCCACTTCCAGCACGCGAATCACGCCGAACTCATCCTGTACTTCGGCGAGCAGATGCTCGACGCGCTCCTCAGTCATTTCGTCTCCTGATGGTCACCGGGCGCGGTGACGCGATGGCACCGCTGTGGCGCCGTGGCAAAGCGGCGATTGTCGGCGATGGGGCGGGAGCAGGTCACGCACTAATTGCTGCTAACATGGCGCTTCCCTGCGTACGAACTTCGAGACCGTGATGAGCCAACCGTGGAGCCCTGACAGCTGGCGCGCCCTGCCGATCCAGCAACAACCGCAATACCCCGACGCCGCGCACCTGCGCCAGGTCGAGCAAACATTGGCCAGCTATCCGCCGCTGGTGTTCGCCGGCGAAGCGCGCGAGCTGCGCCGCCAGTTCGCCGAAGTTACTCAGGGTCGCGCGTTTCTGTTGCAGGGCGGCGATTGCGCGGAAAGCTTCGCTGAATTCTCCGCAGCGAAGATTCGCGACACCTTTAAAGTGTTGCTGCAGATGGCGATCATCATGACCTTCGCTGCCGGTTGCCCAGTGGTCAAGGTCGGGCGCATGGCGGGTCAGTTCGCCAAGCCGCGTTCGGCCAACGACGAAACCATCGGCGACGTGACCCTGCCGGCCTATCGCGGCGACATCGTCAACGGCATCGGCTTCGACGAAAAGAGCCGCGTGCCGGATCCAGAGCGTTTGCTGCAGTCCTATCATCAGTCCACAGCGACCTTGAACCTGTTGCGCGCTTTCGCCCAGGGCGGTTTCGCCGACTTGCACCAAGTGCACAAGTGGAACCTGGATTTCATCGCCAACTCGGCGTTGGCCGAGAAGTACAGCCACCTCGCCGACCGCATCGATGAAACCCTGGCATTCATGCGCGCCTGCGGCATGGACAGCTCGCCGCAACTGCGCGAAACCAGTTTCTTCACTGCCCACGAAGCGTTGCTGCTGAACTACGAAGAAGCCTTCGTGCGCCGCGACAGCCTGACCAACGATTACTACGATTGCTCGGCGCACATGCTGTGGATCGGCGACCGCACGCGCCAGCTCGACGGCGCGCACGTTGAATTCCTGCGCGGGGTGAACAACCCGATCGGCGTCAAGGTCGGCCCGAGCATGAACCCTGATGATCTTATCCGCCTGATCGACGTGCTCAACCCGGACAACGATCCGGGGCGTTTGAACCTGATCGCGCGGATGGGTGCGAACAAGGTCGGCGATCATCTGCCGGCACTGATCCGCGCGGTCCAGCGCGAAGGCAAGCAAGTGCTGTGGAGCTCCGACCCGATGCACGGCAACACCATCAAGGCCAGCAGCGGCTACAAGACCCGTGACTTCGCGCAGATTCTTGGCGAGGTGAAGCAGTTCTTCCAGGTGCACGAAGCGGAAGGCAGCTATGCCGGCGGCATTCATATCGAGATGACCGGGCAGAATGTCACCGAGTGCATCGGCGGCGCCCGACCGATTACCGAGGATGGCTTGTCCGACCGTTATCACACCCACTGCGATCCACGGATGAATGCTGACCAGTCGCTGGAATTGGCGTTTTTGATTGCCGAGACTCTGAAGCAGGTTCGGCGATGAGGTTGGCGTTCTTTATTGCCTGAACTGGCCTCTTCGCGGGCAAGCCCGCTCCCACAGGGTTCGTGTCGTATGCAATTTATGTATCCGGCACAGAACCTGTGGGAGTCTGGCTTGCCAGCGATGGCGTCAGCTCAGTCGCACCCGATCTGCGCCAATGCCACCCCAAGCCGAGCTGCACTCTCCCGTCGACAATTCAACTGCACCCGCTCAAGCCCCAGCCAACCCGCCATCCGCCGCAAATTCAGCGCCAGCGCCAGCATGCCCTCCTCGTCCAGTCCCGATTCTTCCTCATGCACCGCATGCACCGCCAACTGCCCTGCCGCCCGTTCGGCACGCAGATCAACCCGCGCGGCGATCCGCTCGTTGTGCAAAAACGGCAGCACGTAATAGCCGTAAACCCGCTTGGGCTGCGGTGTGTAGATTTCCAGGCGATAGCGAAAATCGAACAAGCGCTCGGTGCGGCTGCGCTCCCAGATCAGCGAGTCGAACGGCGACAGCAGCGCACTGGCAATGACCTTGCGCGGCACTTTGGGCTCCGGCAGGCAATAGGCGATCTGCCGCCAGTCGGCGACTTCGCACATCTGCAATTGTCCCGCCTCAACCAGTTCAGCCAGACGCGGCCGCGCATCCGCAGGGCTCAGGCGAAAGTAATCACGCAGGTCTTTTTCCGTACCAACGCCCAACGCTTGCGCCGCATGCAACAGTAAACTGCGTTGCGCCTCGGCCTCACCCGGTTGGGGCTGCTGCAGAATCGCTGCCGGAATCACCCGCTCGGGCAAATCGTACAAACGCTCGAAACCGCGTCGCCCCGCCACTGTGACCTCACCGGCGGCGAACAACCATTCCAGCGCATGTTTCTCGGCACTCCAGTCCCACCATGGCCCGGCCTTGTCTTCGCGGGTCGACAGACTGCCGGCGCCAAGCGCGCCCCGCTCCTCAACTGCAGTCAGCACGCGGCGAATGGTTTCCTGTTGTTCGCGACCAAACCTCGCCAATTGCTGATAGATGTCTTCGCCACGCTTGGCCCGTTGCATGCGCCAGCGCAGCAACGGGTACATCGACATCGGCAACAGCGACGCTTCATGGCCCCAGTATTCGAACAGCGTGCGCCGACGGCCCGAACTCCAGACAGCCTGATCGAGCAAGTCAGATGGATAGCAACCGAGACGGGAAAACAGCGGCAGGTAGTGCGAGCGCACCACGGCATTGACGGAATCGATTTGCAGCAGACCCAGCCGTTCGATCAGCCGGTTCAAATGACTGGCATTGACGGTCGGCGGCTGGCGCCCGTTGAACCCTTGGGCAGCCAGCGCCAGACGTCGTGCCTGTTTGAGGGAAAAGGACACTGTCGCGGGCATTTATTCCTCCATGTCTGCTCGCAACCTACCTCACCTGAAAGGGGTTTGTGTAGCGATAGCCTCATCATTTATGCATCGGGTCGTCCCAGAACGGCCGCACGGTTTCGTGTTCGACATCGGCGCGGCTGATGCCGATGTCCTTCAGCGCCTCATCGCTCAGACCGGCGAGCATTTCCCGTTCACGATGCAGCTCATACCAGCGGCTGAATTTGTGCAGCAGATCGGACACGATATGGCCGTGGCCGGACAGCTGTTCTTGGCTTGCATACTCTCTTTGACCTTTCATCGTCTTGCCTCCTTTTGTGGATGGCTCAAGTCTCGCGCCGGCGCTAAGATCAATCCAACGAATGTTTCTGATGGCATGCATCACGGAGATTCATCAATTGTCCGCCTACCCCAGTATCGATACCGATGTCCTGCGCACCTTCGTCGCGATTGCCGATCAGGGCGGTTTCACCCGTGCCGGCGAGATGGTCAACCGCACCCAGTCGGCGGTGAGCATGCAGATGAAACGCCTGGAAGAAGACGTGTTGCAGCGCCAGCTGTTCGAGCGCGATGGACGCCAGGTGCGCTTGACGGCCGAAGGCCAGGTGCTGCTCGGTTATGCACGGCGCATCCTCAAACTGCACAGTGAGGTGTTCAACACCCTGCGCGAGCCGCACATGGTCGGCACCGTTCGCATCGGTACGCCGGATGATTATGTGATGCGTTTTCTGCCGGGAATCCTGTCGCGGTTTGCGCAGTTCTATCCGCTGATCCAGATCGAGGTGCATTGCGAATCGACCAAACAACTGTTGCAGCGCACTGATCTGGACTTGTCGATCGTCACCCGTGAGCCGGGCAACGAGATCGGCCAGTTGCTGCGCAAGGAGCGCTTTGTCTGGGCCGAGGCACAGAACTTCAGCGCCCACGAACAGACGCCGCTGCCCCTGGCGATGTTCAACAGTGATTGTTTCTGCCGCCTGTGGGCGTGCAATGCGCTGGACGCGATGGGCCGCGATTACCGCATCGCCTACAACAGCAGCAGCCTGTCGGCGCTGATGGCGGTAGTCAGCGCGGGGCTGGCGATCACCGCGCAACTGGAAAGCCTGATCACCCCGGACATGCGCATCCTTGGCGCCGCCGAAGATCTGCCGCTGTTGCCCGAGGCGAGCATCATGCTGATCCGCAACTTGAACAACCCGTCGCCGATCACCGAGTGCCTGGCCGAACACATTGTCGAGGGCTTCAAACTTTAAACGCGAGCATCACCGCACACAGCACGAGGAAGCCGCAGAACAGCCCGCGCAGAATTTTTTCCGGCATGGCGTGGGCAACTTTCACGCCCCAACTGATGCTGAGCAGACCACCGACCGCCAGAGGCAGACCGATCATCCAGTCGACTTCATGGTGCACGGCGTAGGTCACCAGAGTTACACCAGTGCTCGGCAGGGCCAGCGCCAGCGACAAGCCCTGAGCAACCACTTGGCTGGTGCCGAACAGGCTGGTCAACACCGGCGTGGCGACCACGGCGCCGCCGACGCCGAACAGACCGCCCATGGTCCCCGAGGCGGCGCCGAGCACGCCCAGCCACGGCCACGAATAGCGCATCTCGGCAGTCGGCGCTGGGCGCGGGCCGAACATCTTCAACAGGTTGTAGGCCGACAGCGCCACCAGAAAGGCGACAAAGCCGATGCGCATGGTCTGCGCATCGATGCCCACCGCCCAGATCGAGCCGAGCCAGGCAAAGCAGAAACCCATCACCGCCAGCGGCAGCGCATGGCGCAATTCGATGCGATTGCGCTGGTGATAACGCCACAGCGCCAACATCACGTTCGGTACCACCATCACCAGCGCCGTGCCTTGGGCGATCTGCTGATCAAGCCCGAACCACACGCCAAGCAACGGAATCGCAATCAAGCCACCGCCAATGCCAAAGATCCCGCCCAATGTGCCAAGGGCAGCGCCGAACAGCAGGTACAACAGAAAATCCATCACAACGGTAATCCTCTAACGACAGGCGGCCAATGCTACGCACTCGCGCCTAGCGGGGAAACGCATAGCAACGCACAATGGCTATGCCGATTTTGCACAAGCGTGATTTCCATGAATCCCAACCAATTGACCGATCAGCTCGGCCTGTTTCTCGATGTGCTGGAGAGTGGCAGCTTTTCTGCCGCTTCGCGCCGCCATCCGCTGACACCATCCGCCGTGGCCCGGCGCATCGACAGCCTGGAAAGTGCCGTCGGCAGTCAGCTGTTCGTGCGCAGCACCCATGCCGTGCTGCCGACTTCGGCCGGCCTGGCCTTTGCCGAACGGGCGCGGCGGATCATCGCCGAGTTGCAACTGGCACGCGCCGAGGCGGTATCGTTGAGCAGCGCGCCGGAAGGTCTGATCCGCATCGATGCGCCAGCAGCTTTCGGGCGGCGACATCTGGCGCCGGTAATTGCCGATTTTCTCCTGCTGTATCCGGGACTCGATGTGCAGATGCACCTGATCGACAGCTTCAGCGACATGGCCGGCAGCAGCCTGGGCAAGGTCGATCTGGTGCTGCGTACCGGCCAGTTGGCTGACTCGCGCCTGGTCGCCACGCCATTGGCGAGCATGGTCCGCGTCGCCTGCGCCAGCCCTGACTATCTCAAGCAGCGTGGCGTGCCCGAGCACCCGGCGCAGTTGAGTGAACACGACGGGCTCGACTGGGAAGGCCTTGCGCCGCCGTTTGCCTGGAAATTCGAAGTGGACGGGCAAATGCAATTGCACCGGCCATCGCGCGTACGTCTGAGCGCCAACAATGCCGAAGCTCTGGCGTGTGGCGCGGCGGCGGGTCTGGGCGTCGCACACTTGCCGACCTGGCTGGCCAGCGAATACCTGCTGCGTGGCGAACTGGTGCCACTGTTCTGCGAAAATGGCCTGCCGCCGCCGGAGTCCACCGGCATTTACGCGCTGCGCATGGAACAGCAGGTCCATTCGCGCAGTCGGTTATTGCTGGAATATCTGAAAACCCGCTTCAGCCCTGTGCCGCCGTGGGATCTGGCGTTGCAACGGCAATTCGCCCGGCACTGACGCCGGACATATTTATCTGGCGCCTTAAAGATTCGAGCGCTAGATTAAAAAACGATCAACGATCAAGGCTTTGACATGACTTCCGAACGCGACAACTGCGACGACCTGCTGCTCGACAATCAGGCGTGCTTCGCCCTGCACTCGACCTCGCTGATGATGACCAAGGTCTACAAGCCGCTGTTGCAGGCGCTGGGCCTGACCTATCCGCAATATCTGGCGATGATGGTGCTGTGGGAGAAGGACGGTCTGACTGTCGGAGAAATCAGCGCACGCCTGCTGACCGATCCGGGATCGCTGACGCCATTGCTCAAGCGTCTGGAAGCCGAAGGCCTGCTCAGCCGCACCCGCAGTCGCGAAGATGAGCGGGTGGTGATTGTCGAACTGACCGCAGCGGGTCGGGCCTTGCGCGACAAGGCGCAGACCGTGCCGCAGTGCATTCTTGGCGCCAGTGGCTTCACCCTTGAACGTCTGCAGAAATTGCAGGCCGAGCTGCAAGCGCTGCGCAGTCATCTGCAAGACAGCCTGAATTAAGCCCCGCTACATTCCCCTGTGGGAGCGAGCCTGCTCGCGAAAGCGTCCGATCAGACAGCGAGTCGTTGAATGTTCCACCGCCTTCGCGAGCAGGCTCGCTCCCACAGTGATTTCAGCGCTAACAAAAATATTTTTCCCGCCTGAATTCCCTCGTCACGCCCTCTAAATCAAGCCTTGCGCTCCCCTTCCACGCCTTGCCTTTGAGAAAAACACCCTTTTTATCGAAAATTTATCTTGCGCACTAAACATTAGCGCTATACATTCTCTTCACACCTACTTAGCGCACAAACAATTAGCGCACAAAACCACAACCCATGAGGCTCACACCATGCAAACTCTCTACACCGCAATCGCAACTTCCACTGGCGGCCGTGACGGTCGTGCGATCTCCAGCGACAACGTACTCGACGTCAAACTGGCCACCCCGAAAGAACTTGGCGGTGCTGGCGGCGCGGCGACCAACCCTGAGCAACTGTTCGCTGCCGGTTACTCGGCCTGCTTCATCGGCGCACTGAAATTCGTCGCCAGCCAGACCAAGCGCAAGATTCCTGACGACGCGTCGATTACCGCGCACGTCGGCATCGGCCAGATCCCTGGCGGTTTCGGTCTGGACATCGATTTGCACATCAGCCTGCCAGGCCTGGAACAAGCCGATGCGCAGTCGCTGGTCGACGCCGCTCACCAAGTCTGCCCGTACTCCAACGCCACCCGTGGCAACGTCGATGTGCGCCTGCACGTGACCGTGTAATCACTCAAGCCCCCGGCCCGAACAAGGAAATTGAACATGAACACTTTCAGCAAAGTCTTGACCGGTACCCTTCTCGCCCTGTCGGTACACAGCGCTTTCGCCGGTGATGTCGAACACAACACCCAGGCATTCCTCGATGCGCTGAACTCAGGCAGCGGCAAGCCGATCGAGCAGCTGTCGCCCAAGGATGCCCGCGCCGTGCTGGTCGGCGCGCAGTCCGGGGTCAAGTTGACGCTGCCCAAAGCCGATGTCAGCGAGAAAACGGTGCAGGTCGATGGTCAACCGCTGAGCCTGACCATCGTCCGGCCGGCCGGGGTCAAGGGTGAGCTGCCGGTGTTCATGTTCTTCCATGGCGGCGGCTGGGTGCTGGGGGACTTCCCGACTCACGAACGTCTGGTGCGCGATCTGGTGGTCGGTTCGGGTGCGGCGGCGGTGTTCGTCAATTACACCCCTTCGCCGGAAGCGCATTACCCGGTGGCGATCAACCAGGCCTACGCTGCGACCAAATGGGTGGCGGAACACGGTAAAGAGATCAATGTCGATGGCAAGCGCCTGGCCGTGGCCGGCAACAGCGTCGGCGGCAACATGGCCGCAGTGGTTGCACTGATGGCCAAGGACAAGGGCACCCCGGCGATCAAATTCCAGGTACTGCTGTGGCCGGTGACCGATGCCAACTTCGACACCGGTTCGTACAACCAGTACGCCGAAGGACACTTCCTCACCCGCAACATGATGAAGTGGTTCTGGGACAACTACACCACCGACGCCAAGCAGCGCAACGAGATCTACGCTTCACCGCTGCGCGCCACCACCGCGCAACTCAAAGGTCTGCCACCTGCACTGGTGCAGACGGCCAGCGCCGACGTGTTGCGTGACGAAGGCGAAGCCTATGCGCGCAAACTCGACGAGGCCGGGGTTCCGGTTACATCGGTGCGGTTCAACGGCATGATCCACGATTACGGTTTGCTCAACGTGGTCAGCCAGGTGCCTGCGGTGCGGTCGGCGATGTTGCAGGCGTCTGAAGAACTGAAGCAACACTTGAAGTAACCACAGTCCCATTGTGGGAGCGAGCCTGCTCGCGAAAGCGTCCCGTCAGACAGCGCTTCATTGAATGACACACCGCATTCGCGAGCAGGCTCGCTCCCACATGGGACAGGTGTGAAACTCAAAGCGCAGGCACAAAAAAACCCGACTCAATGGTCGGGTTTTTTCTTTCCGCAAAAAGCAGTGCTTATTTCGCACGGCCTTTGTAGGAACCGCCTTCGCGGGTATCGATCTCGATCATGTCGCCGATTTCGATGAAGTCGGCAACCGACAGCTCGGTACCGTTCTTCAGTTTGGCAGGCTTCATCACCTTGCCGGAAGTGTCACCGCGAGCGGAGCCTTCGGTGTAGTCAACCTGACGCACGATGGTGGTCGGCAGCTCTACGGAAACCAGACGCTCTTCGAAGAACACGGCTTCGCAAACGTCGGTCATGCCTTCTTCAACGAAAGGCAGAACGCTTTCGATGTCTTCGGCGTTCAGCTCGTACATGGTGTAGTCAGTGGTGTCCATGAACGTGTAGGTGTCACCGCTGATGAACGACAGGGTGGCTTCTTTACGATCCAGGATCACGTCGTCCAGTTTGTCGTCCGCACCGTAAACGGTTTCGGTCTTGTAACCGGTCAGCAGGTTCTTCAGCTTGGTCTTCATGATCGCGCTGTTACGGCCCGACTTGGTGAATTCAGCTTTCTGAACCAGCCAAGGATCGTTGTCGATACGGATCACGGTACCGGGTTTGAGTTCTTTACCAGTTTTCATTGCGAATATCCGAATTTGGATGGGATTTACAAAAATCTAGGCCGCGTATCATATCCAATTTACATAAAACTGTACCAGCGCCGTGGCAAGATCCGCCTGCAAGGCCTGTTCCAGACACCATGCCTCGGCATTTTTCTCGAGTTCCGGCCGATGACTTCGCACCGCCAGCCAGTGCTCGCCGATCGGTTGCCCGGCGCTCCACGCTCGCCACAGACCGTTCATCGCCTGCGCCGCAGCGGGGGAAAGGCCGTGAGTGTAGAGCGCGAGGAAAGCGTCGAGCTTGTCCAGATGGATGTCATCGTCCTGCTGATAGATGTGCCAGAGCATCGGCCGCCCCGCCCATTGCGCGCGCACGAATGAGTCTTCACCGCGCACCGCGTTGAAATCGCAGCACCACAGCAGATGGTCGTATTGATCCTGACGGACGAACGGCAGCACCTGCACGGTGAGCGAATCGCGCACGTGAATCGCTCCGGCCGTCAGGGTTTCCACATTCAGCCAGCGCGCCACATCGCCGAGGATCCGCCCTTCCGGCACCAGCAGGTGAGTCGCCTGTGCGTCGGCCGCCAGCACATCCAGCCAACTGGCCAACCCGGCATTTTCATAAGCAAACAGCGAGATCAGTTGCGCATCGGGCGCAGGATCAATGCCCAGGCCTTGCAGGAAATGTCGCTGAGCCGGCCGATCCTGCTGAAACTGCCGACGCTGTTCGAGCAGTCCGCGTTCGCGCAGCAGGCCACCGGTGCCCGGTTTGAAGCCTGGAAAGAAGAAGAACTTCTGCACCGATTTGTATTTCACCGACGGCAAGCCATGGCAGCCGGTGACCCAGTCTTCGGCGCTGAGATAATCGAGGTTGAGCCACAGCGGCCGCGTTTCCCGCGCAGCCATGCTGTCCATGTAATCAGTGGGCAACTGACAGGCGAAGGCGGCGATGACTACGTCGGCCGCCTCGGCGTGCGGCCATTCGCTCGGCCACTGACGCACCTCGACGCCCTGCTGCCATTGCTGCACAACATCGACATCGATCTCAGGACAGAGGCGCTCGAACGCGCGTAGATCATCCACCCACAGGCGCACCGGCAAGGCATGTTCGGCCACCAGTTGCCGGGCCAGGCGCCAGGTCACGCCGATGTCACCGAAGTTATCGACCACGGTGCAGAAAATGTCCCAGCGGGGTTTCGCTTCAGGCATGCCGTTCTCCCGTTGGCAAAAGACCTCGATTGTCCGCATAAATGCGCTCGCGCAGAAGAGCCGACGGCGATTAATCTTCGTGCGACAATCGCCACTTGCCCGCAACCATCCGCCAGGAGGCCGCCATGCCCTACCGTCCGAATCCGCGTCGTCCCTTGCCTGTTCAGCTTAGCGCGCTGCATCTGACCGGCAGCATTGCGCTGGGCCTGTGGCTGGGGTTCCTGGCGATTGCGCTGACCTGCTGGCTGCTATCGCGCTTCATCTTTCCCGAGCAATTGGCCCCGGTGGCTCAAGCGGTGCAGCAATTGGCCAATCCGCCAGTTGCAGTCGAGCCACAGCCGGACGTCGCACCGCCGCCAACGCCGCTGTTCCAACAGTACGAAGAAAACCTGCGCAAGAATGAACAGCAGGCCCGACTGGACCAGGCGCGCGCCAATTCGCGCAATGCGTCGAACCCGAAATGCCAGTTCTGGCTGCAGCAGGACCAGACCGCGCCGACGGAAAAGAGCCGCGCCAACGTTTTGCAATTCTGCGATTGATCATGAATAAACACAGCGTCCACCAATTGATTCTCGACAAGCTGCGCATCGACCTCGACATCGCCGAACGCGCCGCGCAAACCGCCTACGAAACCGCGACCCACGAAGAAAACATCGCCGAAAACAAATACGACACGCTGGGGCTGGAGGCGTCGTATCTGGCGGCGGGTCAGGCGAAACGGGTTGAGGAGATTCGTCAGTCACTAGCGCTGTGCCAGAACCTGACGTTGCGTGCCTACGACGAAAACCGCGGCATCGAAGTCGGCGCCCTGCTCGGCCTGGAGGACGAAAAGGGTCGCGAGCAGTGGCTGTTTCTGGCGCCGGATGCGGCGGGGCTGAAAGTCGACGTGGTGGGTCAGCCGGTTACCGTCATCACCCCGCGCTCGCCGCTGGGCAAAAGCCTGCTGGGCAAGTTCGAGGGCGATCAGGTGGAGATTCTGGTGGCGGGCACCCGGCAACAGTTTGCTGTCACCGAGGTGCTCTGAAGCGGGTGCTTAGTGAACGGGCAGTTCGACGCCGTCGAACAGCTCTTCGAGCTCTTGCTTGTTGTGGCACTGAATGGCCTTGGCCATGACTTCGCGGGTCAGGTGCGGGGCGAATTTCTCGATGAAGTCGCACATGAAGCCACGCAGGAAGGTGCCACGACGGAAACCGATCTTGGTGATGCTCGACTCGAACAGCTCGCTGGCATCCAGCACCACCAGGTCGTTATCGAGTTTGGTATCGACGGCCATTTTAGCCACGATGCCTACGCCCAGCCCCAGACGCACGTAGGTTTTGATCACGTCGGCGTCAGCAGCGGTGAACACCACTTTCGGCGTCAGGCCACGATGGCTGAAGGCTTCGTCGAGCTTGGAACGGCCGGTGAAACCGAACACGTAAGTAACAATCGGATATTCGGCCAGCGCTTCGAGGGTCAGCTTCGGCAGCTTGGTCAGCGGGTGGCCGTGGGGTACGACCACGCAGCGGTTCCAGCGATAGCACGGCATCATCACCAGATCGCCGAACAGCTCCAGCGCTTCAGTGGCAATAGCGAAATCGACGGTGCCGTCAGCGGCCATTTCGGCGATCTGCATCGGCGAGCCCTGATGCATGTGCAGGGCCACGTCCGGGTATTGCTTGATGAAATTGCTGATCACCGGCGGCAGCGCATAACGCGCCTGGGTGTGGGTGGTGGCGATCGACAGGGTGCCCTTTTTCTCGTTGGAGAATTCCTGGGCAATCTGCTTGATGCTTTCGACTTTGCGCAGAATCTCGCCGGCGGTGGTGATGATGCGCTCGCCGGCCGGGGTGACGCGGGTCAGGTGCTTGCCGCTGCGGGCGAAGACTTCGACGCCCAGCTCGTCTTCCAGCAGGCGGATCTGCTTACTGATGCCCGGTTGCGAGGTGTACAGGCTTTGAGCGGTAGCGGAAACGTTGAGGTCGTGGTGCGCCACTTCCCAGATGTAGCGCAGTTGTTGAAGCTTCATATCAATCCCTCAAAGCAGGTAGACGCCACGGGCATCAGCGACGGTATATAACTATATTAATGGTTCGAAGAATAAATCTAGAACTTTTTTATCAAAACGCCATTATTCCTGCTTCAACGATCGTCCCGCCGCCGGCGCTCCATCAGCGGCACCAGATAGACCGGCACCTTGGCCAACTGCAGAACCCGCGCCGCCGTGCGCCCCAACGGCGTTTCCGCGCCGACGCCATGGCTGTGACTGCCGACGATCAGCAGATCGACCGAGAGCTTGTGCACCTGGTCGAGAATCACCTGCGACGGATCACCCTGCAGCACGCGCACCGCGCGTATGCGCTGCAGATCCTGTTCGCCGTCGTCCCCCAGTTCTTCACGAAAGCTGTCGAGCACCCGTTGTTCGATATTGGCAATGACTGTTTTCAGACCCTGACTATGGAATTCGTTCAATGCCTGTTCGTCGAGATAGCTTTGCAGCACTGACTCGGCAAACAGGCCCATGGGTTCCACCGCGTGTACTACATAAAGATCGGCATTGAAGGTGCGCGCCAAGGCCAGGGCATGCTGCATCACGAACGGTGCGTACAGACCGAGGTCGGTGGCATACAGCATTGAGCGAATCATGGGACCTCCTCGCGAGCCAACGATGGCGGAGATTGATTCAGCTTAGCAGTGCCTTGGCGAGTACGACGTGCGACGCAACGTCCTGAATGAAAAGGCTCTAGATCGGCGGTTCGTTGCTGATGCCGTGGGGCACGTGGCCGGTGGCGACCACTTCGCGAGCCAGCTCGCAATGACCGGTCTGGTCATCGAAGAACACGTCAGCGGCGAAGGCTTCGAGGAACGCCGATTTGGTCAGGCCACCGAGAAACAGCGACTCATCGAGGCGGATATCCCATTCCCGCAGTGTGCGAATCACCCGCTCATGGGCCGGCGCCGAACGCGCGGTAACCAGCGCCGTGCGAATCGGGCAATCGTCATCGGGAAACTCGCGCTGCAACAGATTGAGCGCTGCCAGGAAGCCCTTGAACGGCCCACCGCGCAAAGGCTCGCGTGCCGATTCGCGTTCCTTGGCCTGAAACGCTTCCAGGCCGCCGGACTGATAGACGCGCTCGGACTCGTCGGAAAAGATCACCGCATCACCGTCAAAGGCGATACGTAATTCATCACTGGCCGCACGGCTCGCGCCACCGGACAGAATCGTTGCCGCAGCGAACCCGGCGTCCAGCGCCGCACGCACGTCTTCGGCGTGGGTCGAGAGAAACAGGTCGCAGCCAAACGCTTTCAGATAAGGGTACGGACTGCGCCCACCGACGAACGCCGCACGAGAAATCGCCAAGCCGTAATGATGAATCGAATTGAACACGCGCAGACCGGTGTCGGCGCTGTTGCGGGAAACCAGAATCACCTCGACCCGCGCGCGGCCGAGGCGGCTGTTCAGGCTCAGGAGTTTTTCCACCAGCGGGAACGCATCGCCCGGCGCGAGGATTTCGTCCTCGTGCTCGATCTGATATTGCCGATAGGCTTCGACGCCGCTCGACAGGTAGACCTTGTGGCTTTCGCTCAGGTCGAACAAGGCGCGCGAGGAAATCGCCAGCACCAGTTTGTCATCGATGTTATTGGCCATGCCTTCCCCCAGAACAACCGACTCAGGTATTGCGTCGGTCGATAAAACCCAAATGGCGATACAGCGCCTCGATGCGCGGCAACTCGCAGCCCGCCGCGTTCGCCGCCGCCAGTGGCCGGGCGTAAATCGCCTCCAGCTCCAGCAGACGTTTGTGTGCAAAGTCGTGGTACATGCTCGGCCAGTAATCGGGCATTTTCTCGGTCATGGTGAACAGGTACTCGGCATAGCCGGGCGGGATCTCGTATCCACAGGCCCGGGCGCCCTGCACCACTTCCGCCATCAGTGCCTGAATCGACACGCGGCTGTCAGCATCAGCCATCAGCGCTTCGGTTCCCGCGCCGAGCAACACCGAAAGTCCGTTATAGGGAATATTCCACACCAGTTTCTGCCAGCGCGCCTGATGCAGGTTGGCCATCGCCTGCGAGTCGATGCCGGCGGCACGGAACAGTCCGGCTCCCTCTTCGACGATCGCCATGCGCGCTACTTCATCAATGGCCGAGCCGCTGTGATAACCGACATTCACCGCGCCAAGGGCCTGATGGGTAATCTGCCCCGGCCCCTCGCGGTGCACGCAGATCAGGCACAGACCACCGAGCAGATGCAGCGAATCCGGCAACAGCGGCCGCAGGCTGTCTTCGACATCCAGACCGTTTTGCAGCAACAGCACTTTTGCATCGGGTTTAGCGGCTTGAATGATCGCCGGGGCCAGATCGGCGTTGCTGGTGGTCTTGGTGCCGACCAGCAGCCAGTCACAGGGCGGCATGTCTTCGGCAGCGGAATAGGCATTGGCCGGATTCAGCGTCAACTGTCCGAGCACCGCACTGTTGATCTGCAAACCGCGCTCAGCCACCGCCGAGAATTCGCTGCGCAACAAAAAGTGCACGTCGAAACCGGCACGCGCCAGCATCACCCCGTAGAACCCGCCGATTGCACCGGTGCCGATAATCCCCACCACCGGTTTGCTGACTGTCTCGCTCATGGCAACTCCTCTGCAATTCGACTCAGCGATTGCGCCACCGCCTGGTTGAGTTGATCAACCGTCAGACGTGTGTGCACTGCGCCAAAGAACTCGCCGTCGCGCACCACAAACAGCGCCGGCAAATGAAACACCTGATAACGCTCGACCAGCCCGCCATTGTCGCCGGCGTCAATCCAGCACAGCCGATCGATAGCCAGCGGCAATCCCGGCAACACCTCGCGGGCATAACGACAACTGGCACAGCCGACGCTGGTGAAGATCACCAGAGAAACCCCGCGCATCGCCAGCAGCCGCTGGTCGGCGTCGAAGTCGGTCAGCTCGGATTCGACCACTATACTGGGGGAAACAATGTCAGATGGCCGACACAGGGAGTCTGTGCTCATGGGACGTTTCATTCCTCATCCGGACGAAGTGCCGGTTGAATTGACGTTACTCAAGCCTGAATGCATTTCCAGACAACAGCTGCACACTATCAGCCTCGGCGGCATCGCTTGCAATTACCACCGCGCCTGGCGCCACGGCACTGCACTGCAAGTACGCATGCCGACGCTGAATGCCGACTTCTGTTGCCCGGGCTACGTGGCCTGGTGTCTGCGCCGTAAAAAAGGCTATCTGGTGGGCATCGCCTTCACTGACGAACAGACCCTGTTCAGCGCGCGAATGGGTGAGCAGGTGTGTCAGATCGAACGCTATTCGCGCATGCAGGACAGCCACGACGACCTGCAGGATATTCAGGCGCTGGCCCTGCAATGGGTCGAGGAGCATGCCGAAGAGTTCTCCCACGACAACTTGCGCAAGGCTTTCGCGCAGCCAGCGCTGGACTAAAGCACAGTTTGCCCATTGTCGAGCCGCCTCTGACGCGCTAAGGTTCGGCTCCCCCGACGCGCTAAATCTGCTGTGCTCCGCCGCGCGGGGATCGCTGGCGGCCGGCACCCGTGACCTGACGAGTAAACGATGGCTGATTTACCGATCAACGACCTAAACGTCGCCTCTAACGAGACCCTGATCACTCCCGATCAGCTCAAGCGTGATATCCCCCTGAGCGACGCCGCCCTGCGCACCGTCACCAAGGGCCGCGAAGTCATTCGCAACATTCTCGATGGCACCGACCACCGTCTGTTCGTCGTGATCGGCCCGTGCTCGATTCACGACATCAAGGCTGCCCACGAATACGCCGATCGCCTCAAGGTACTCGCCGAGGAAGTCTCCGACACCCTGTATCTGGTCATGCGTGTGTATTTCGAGAAGCCGCGTACCACCGTCGGTTGGAAAGGTCTGATCAACGATCCGTATCTGGACGACTCGTTCAAGATCCAGGACGGTCTGCACATCGGTCGTCAGTTGCTGCTCGACCTGGCCGAGAAAGGCCTGCCGACCGCGACCGAAGCCCTCGACCCGATCTCCCCGCAGTATCTGCAGGATCTGATCAGCTGGTCGGCCATCGGCGCGCGTACCACCGAATCGCAGACTCACCGCGAAATGGCTTCCGGCCTGTCCTCGGCCGTCGGCTTCAAGAACGGCACCGACGGCGGCCTGACCGTGGCGATCAACGCCTTGCAGTCGGTGTCCAGCCCGCACCGTTTCCTCGGCATCAACCAGGAAGGTGGCGTGTCGATCGTCACCACCAAAGGCAACGCCTACGGTCACGTGGTGCTGCGTGGCGGTAATGGCAAGCCGAACTATGATTCGGTCAGCGTAGCCCTGTGCGAGCAGGCGCTGAACAAGGCGAAGATCAAGCCGAACATCATGGTCGACTGCAGCCACGCCAACTCCAACAAGGACCCGGCCCTGCAACCGCTGGTGATGGAGAACGTCGCCAACCAGATCCTCGAAGGCAACCAGTCGATCATCGGCCTGATGGTTGAAAGCCACCTGAACTGGGGCTGCCAGGCGATTCCAAAGGATCTCGCCGACCTGCAATACGGCGTGTCGATCACCGATGCCTGCATCGATTGGTCCGCCACCGAAAACACCTTGCGCAGCATGCACGCCAAGCTCAAGGACGTATTGCCGAAGCGTCAGCGCACGTAAGCTGCGTTTTGCGG
The DNA here is from genome assembly GCF_007293365.2 of Pseudomonas sp. ef1. Classification (NCBI taxonomy): domain Bacteria; kingdom Pseudomonadati; phylum Pseudomonadota; class Gammaproteobacteria; order Pseudomonadales; family Pseudomonadaceae; genus Pseudomonas; species Pseudomonas sp. ef1. The sequence continues at coordinate 5,204,136 of NZ_CM129815.1, forward strand.
GCATAAAAAAACGCCGGGCATTGCCCGGCGTTTTCGTGTGTGCGGTTCAGATCTTCGCGGCGCGACGCTGATGGCGTTCCATGTAGCGCTCGACGTAGGAGCAAGACGGGATCACCGTGTAGCCCATTTCTTCGGCGTATTGCAGCGCGCGTTCGGTCAGCGCTGCGGCAATGCCACGGCCGCGCAGGGCATTGGGCACGAAGGTGCGGTAGATATCCAGGGTCTGCTTGCCCAGATCCATGTAGGTCAGGTAAGCACGATGACCGTCCACAGTGGTCTCGAATTGATGACCAGCCTGGTCATGGTGGATGGACAACGCCTCGCTCATCACTACTCCTCGCGGGTCTTGAATTGTGACCCCTACCTTACCGATGTTTTTCCGGCGAAGGAACATCTACGCCACCCCGTGCCTGATGGACACTGAGAAGAGCCACACCGATCTCGCGCAATCTGACACCTGCTGAATAGTAGGCACCATTGGCGAAAATGCTCAAGGTACGCTCGTCATCGGATGGTTTGCGTGCATTGGCATCGATGGTCGCAGGTTCGGCCGCAAGACAATCTTTGCGTGCCGTTTGCCTGAACATTGCCGGAATGTTGAGACTTAAGACGTGCGACCTTTTTTAAAGTCACCTGTACATCAACAAAGATACGCGAAGCGCTTCGCAGAACCTGAACGAAAGTGTGGACGAATTCATTTAGAAAGACTTTAGCCGAAGTCGCAAAAACAGCGCGCGAGCGCGGGAACTTTTCCCGTTTGAGTCGCTCACGCCGGGGCTTGCAGCTGGATATTTTTTATACAGCGCAGTTAAAAGTTGCTCGAAAAAGAATCAACGCCTACAATTTTTTTTGCTTCTTGCGCTACGTCAGTTTACTTACTACAAGTAATGGGTAGTATGTACGCCGGCTATTTCCTCAATCGTGAGGAGACAGCCACTTAATTTGAAAGTCCTTGAAGGGGAACACGATGAACAACGTTCTGAAATTCTCTGCTCTGGCTCTGGCCGCAGTTCTGGCTACCGGTTGCAGCAGCGCATCGAAAGAAACCGAAGCACGTCTGACCGCTACTGAAGACGCAGCTGCTCGCTCCCAGGCTCGTGCAGACGAAGCTTACCGTAAAGCTGATGAAGCTCTGGCTGCTGCTCAAAAAGCACAACAGACTGCTGACGAAGCTAACGAGCGTGCTCTGCGCATGCTGGAAAAAGCTAGCCGCAAGTAATAATCCCTCGGGATTGTTATCGAGCCGATCCGGTTTTCCGGGTCGGCTTTTTTGTGCCCGGTGCTTTTCTCCGTGCAATAAAAAACCCGCCGACGCTGCTCGCATCGGCGGGTTTTCAATCAGAGCTTATTGCTGCAGGTCGATCGGTGCACTGCTCACCATTGGCGCCGAGGTATTCGGCACGGCGATCTCTACCGGCAGGCCGTCTTCGGCGGCGACCACATCACGCACCACATCCCAGTTCATGCGCAGGTTGCTGGTGATGTCTTCACGCTTGAGCATCGCGTTGATTACCGCCGTGTGCTTGTCGACCACCGACGGGTTGCCCTTGTCGTCGAGCGGCGTGTGCGCTTCCAGATAGACCTTGCCGCCACTGCGACCGAACTTGTACGGGTCGTTGATGATGCGCACCGAGGTGCCGACCGGGACCATGCCGGCCATCTCCAGCACGTTGTTGTTGAACATGCGGAAGCAGCCGTGGCTGGTACGCATGCCGATGCCGAACTTCTTGTTCGAACCATGGATCAGATAGCCCGGCGTGCCGAGGGTGAACTTGAACGGGCCTAGCGGGTTATCAGGACCGGCCGGCACCACATTGGGCAGCGGATCACCGTCAGCGGCGTGCTCGGCCTTGATCGAAGCCGGAGGCGTCCACGTCGGGTTCGGTGTCTTGGCGATAATCGAGGTGTGCGCGATCGGCGAGCCCCAGCCTTCACGGCCGATACCCAGCGGAAAGGTGTACACCACGTTACGGCCTTTCGGATAGTAATAGAGGCGGTATTCGGCGAGGTTGATGACGATGCCTTCACGCGGGCCAGGCGGCAGGATGAAGCGCGTCGGCAGGACGATCTCGGTACCGGCGCCCGGCAGCCAGGCATCGATGCCCGGGTTGGCCGCAACCATTTCCGAATAGCCCAGATCGTAGGTGGTGCCCAGGTCGGCGAAGGTGTCTTCGTACTTGGCTTTGATCACCTGCACCTGACCGACGATGTCCTCGCCGGGTGGTGGCAGGGGAAGCTCCAATGCAGCAACGGGACCGGCCACACACAGGGCGGCAAGTGACAGGCAGCGGGTGACGGCAGGAAAGCGCGGCAACATCCGGAAAATCCTTCGCATGATCATCAAGGGTATAAGGGCGCGATTGTACACCGCGGCTTGGGGATTCGGGAGACACGCCGATAGACCGTGTCGCGCCCTGAAAGATCGCAGCCTCGTTGCACTCGTCAGCTCCTACATTTGCAACGCATTCCCTGTAGGAGCTGACGAGTGCAACGAGGCTGCGATCTTTTGATCTTAAAGTTCGAATCGAAGCTCAGGCCAGATCGGCGACGTACCGCGCTTCTGCGATTCGAGAATCGCCCGGCACAGCGAGCACAGACGCTGATCCTGGAACACCCGGCGATCAACATTCGACCAGCGCGGTTGCGCTGGCAGCAGCGTGCCGCACAGCGTGCGATCGGCAGAGCCACCGAGTTCCAGCTGACGCGTCACCAGATGCACCCGCACTTCCTGGCAGGCGAACAGATCCAGCTGCTCGTCAGGCTCGATCAGTTGGTAGGCAAACAGGGACCAGGCAGGACGCGGCATCGGGGGCTCCAAATTAGGGGGCGCCACATTAGCCGAAAGCCTGCCTCTAGAAAAGCCTCATAACAGCGGTTTTAGCGTCGGCCAGACATTTTCCAGCAACTTGCCCTGAGCCCCGGCCGCCGGGTGTAGACCGTCGGCTTGCATCAGGTCCGGATGACCACCGACACCTTCGAGAAAAAACGGCACCAACGGGATGTTTTTTTCATCGGCGAGCTTGCCGTAAACCTCAGCGAACGAATCGGTGTAGCGCTTGCCATAATTGGGTGGCAACTGCATGCCGAGCAGCAGCACTTTCGCGCCGCTCTGCCGCGAGCTGTCGATCATCGAAGCAAGATTTTGTTGCAATTGCGCTGGCGGCATCCCGCGCAGGCCGTCGTTGCCACCCAACTCGAGGATTACCAGCTCAGGCTTATGCTCTGCAAGCAGCGCCGGCAGCCGCGCCAGGCCTCCGGCACTGGTGTCGCCACTGATCGAGGCGTTGACCACTTTATCGTCGAAACCCTCTTGTTTGAGGCGCTGCTCGAGCAGCGAGACCCACCCCAGACGGGTATCCAGGCCGAAACCGGCGCTGATACTATCGCCAACGATCAGGACAGTACCCGCCGCTGCGTTCTGGGCCATGCACATCAAGGCCAGGCCAGCACTCAAAAACCATACACGCATCGGATTCTCCATGGGCGCAAGCATTCTCACCGCGAAGAACCTCAGCAAAGTGGTCCCTAGCGCGGAAGGTGAACTGACTATCCTGCACGAACTCAGCCTGGAACTGAACAAGGGCGACAGCCTGGCCATCGTCGGCGCGTCCGGTTCCGGCAAATCCACCCTGCTCGGCCTGCTCGCCGGCCTCGACCTGCCCAGCAGCGGCGAAGTCACCCTCGCCGGCCAGGGCCTGAGCAATCTCGACGAAGACCAGCGCGCGCGAATCCGCGCCGAGCACGTCGGTTTTGTCTTCCAGTCGTTCCAGTTGCTCGACAGCCTCAATGCGCTGGAGAACGTCATGCTGCCGCTTGAACTCGACGGCCGCAAAGATGCCCGCGAGCGCGCCACGCAATTGCTTCAGCGCGTCGGCCTCGGCCAGCGCCTGACCCACTCGCCGCGCCAGCTCTCCGGTGGTGAACAGCAACGCGTGGCCATCGCCCGCGCCTTCGCTGCCGAACCGGACGTGCTGTTCGCCGACGAGCCGACCGGCAACCTCGACAGCCACACCGGTGAGCGCATCAGCGACTTGCTGTTCGAATTGAACAAGGAACGCGGCACCACCCTGGTGCTGGTGACCCACGACGAACGCCTGGCCCATCGCTGCCGGCGCCTGATCCGTCTTGAAGCCGGGCTGCTGGTCGCCCCTCTGGAGCCTTGATGGCACGTCTGCCGCTGTTGCGTCTGTTCAGCCTTGCCCTGCGCCAGCTCATGCGCGATGCCCGCGCCGGTGAGCTGCGCGTGTTGTTCTTTGCGCTGGTGGTGGCCGTCGCGGCAAGCACCGCGATCGGCTATTTCGGCGCCCGCCTCAATGGCGCAATGATGCTGCGCGCTACCGAGTTTCTCGGTGCCGATCTGGTCCTTGAAGGCAGCTCGCCGGCCCGCGAGGAGCAAATCCGCAGCGGCACCGAACTGCGCCTGAATCATGCGCAAGTGGTGGAGTTCTCCAGCGTCATCGCCACTGACAATGGCATTCAGTTATCCAGCATCAAAGCCGTCGACCGCGCGTATCCTCTGCGCGGCGAGCTGAAAAGCGCGCCCGCGCCATTTGCCAATGAAGAAGTCGGCGGCGAACCGCAACCCGGTGAAGCCTGGGTCGAGGCGCGTCTGCTGACCGCGCTGGATCTGAAGATCGGCGACAGCATCGACGTCGGCATGAAGACGCTCAAGCTGACCCGCGTGCTGACCTACGAGCCGGATCGCGCCGGCAACTTCTACAGCCTGACGCCACGGGTGTTGATCAATCTTGAGGACCTCGCCGCCACCGGCGTGGTGCAACCGGGCAGCCGGGTGAGTTATCGCGAACTGTGGCGCGGCGAACCGCAGGCGCTGGAAACTTATCGCGAGCTGATCAAACCGGGCCTCGCTGCAAACCAACGAATCCAGGATGCCCGTGACGGTAACCGGCAGATTGGCGGTGCGCTGGGCAAGGCCGAGCGCTATCTGAACATGGCCAGTCTGGTCGCGGTGTTGTTGGCTGGCGTGGCCGTGGCGCTGTCGGCCAATCGTTTCGCCAGTCGCCGTTTCGACGCCAGTGCCTTGCTGCGCTGCCTCGGCTTGTCGCGCCGGGAAACCATGGTGCTGTTCAGCCTGCAACTGACCGTGCTCGGCCTGATTGCCGCCATCAGTGGCGCCCTGCTCGGCTGGCTGGCGCAACTGGGGCTGTTCGCGTTGCTGCATGATTTGCTGCCAAGTGACGTGCCACCGGGTGGGCTGTTTCCGGCGATGGCCGGGATTGGCACCGGGCTGGTGGCGCTGGCGGGTTTTGCCTTGCCGCCATTGGCTGCACTGGGTCGCGTGCCACCGTTGCGGGTGTTGCGCCGCGACATGCTGCCGATCCCCTCGAGCACATGGATGGTCTACGGCGCGGCGCTGGGTGCGCTGGGCCTGATCATGTGGCGTCTGAGCCTCGACCTGCTGCTGACCTTCGCCCTGCTTGGCGGTGGCGTAGTCGCCGCGCTGGTGCTGGGCGGCCTGCTGTTGTTGCTGCTGCAAAGCCTGCGCCGCATGCTGGCCCGCGCCTCGTTGCCATGGCGTCTGGGCCTTGGCCAGTTGTTGCGGCATCCATTGGCGGCGGCCGGGCAGTCGCTGGCGTTCGGTCTGATCCTGCTGTCGATGGCGCTGATCGCACTGCTGCGCGGCGAACTGCTCGACACCTGGCAAAACCAGCTACCGAAAAACGCGCCGAACTACTTCGCGCTGAATATCCTCCCGGCGGACAAACAGGCTTTCGCCGATCACCTGATCAAGGTGTCGGCGCAAGCGGCGCCGTTGTATCCGGTGGTGCCGGGTCGGTTGATCAGCATCAATGGCGAAGCGGTACAACAGATCGTCAGCAAGGACTCGGCCGGTGATCGCGCCATCCAGCGTGACTTGAGCCTGACCTGGGCGGCGGATCTGCCGGCCGGCAACAAGCTCACCGCCGGCTCGTGGTGGAGCGGCCAGCCGTCCGATGATGTGCCGGGGGTCTCGGTGGAAGGCAAGGTTGCCGAAAGCCTGAAACTCAAACTCGGCGATCACATGGTATTCAGCGTCGGCGGCGTCAATCGCGAAGCGAAGGTCACCAGCCTGCGCGAGATCAACTGGGACAACTTCCAGCCGAACTTCTTCATGATCTTCCAGCCCGGTACCTTGAAGGATCTGCCGGCGACTTACCTGACCAGTTTCTATCTGGCTCCGGGGCATGATCAGCAGATCGTCGAGTTGTCGCGGACCTTCCCGGCGGTGACCATCCTGCAGGTCGAAGCGTTGCTCGAACAGCTGCGTAGCATCCTCGCTCAGGTCACTCTGGCGGTGGAATATGTATTGTTGTTTGTTCTGGCTGCGGGGATGGCGGTGCTGTTCTCCGGCCTGCAAGCGACGCTGGATGAACGCATCCGCCAGGGTGCGCTGTTACGCGCGCTGGGTGCCGAGCGGCAATTGCTGATCAAGGCGCGGCGTATCGAATTCGGTTTGTTGGGTGCGGTCAGCGGTCTGCTCGCGGCAATCGGTTCGGAGGTGGTCAGTCTGGTGCTGTACCGCTTCGCCTTCGATCTGCCATGGCATCCACATCCATGGCTGCTGGTGCTGCCGCTGATTGGCGCCGCGCTGATTGGTGGCGCCGGTGTGTTCGGCACGCGCCGGGCGCTGAATGCGAGCCCGCTGACAGTGTTGCGCGAGGGTTGATAGACTCAAGCGGTCTTAATCACAAGAAGTCGCCATGAGTCGTTATCGCCCTCCCCGCACCGCCGGCACCGCGCTGATCACCCCCGAGGGTGAAGCGCGGATGCGCGCCGAATTCCATGAGTTGTGGCATGTGCGTCGCCCGCAGGTCACCCAGGCTGTGAGTGAAGCGGCAGCGCAGGGCGATCGTTCGGAAAACGCCGAGTACACCTACGGCAAGAAGATGCTGCGCGAAATCGACAGTCGCGTGCGTTTTCTCACCAAACGCCTGGAAGCGCTCAAGGTAGTCAGCGAAAAACCCAGCGCCCCAAACAAGGTCTATTTCGGCGCCTGGGTGACCATCGAAGACGAAGACGGCAAGCAGTCGCGCTACCGCATTGTCGGCCCTGATGAACTGGACCTCAAACTCGGCTTGATCAGCATCGACTCGCCGCTGGCCCGCGCGCTGATCGGCAAGGCACTCGACGCGGAAGTGCGGGTGCAAACGCCGACCGGCGAGCAGTTCGTTTACATCGTTGCGATTGAATACCCGTAAGACTGATCAGCGCCGAGTGATCAGGCCCTGCCGTGCAACGCGGGTCAGTTGCTTGATCATCTCCGGCGCATCTTCTGCGCTCGGCGCCTGAATCACCGCCAGATCGAAGCTGTCCGTAGCGAAACGCGCCAGCGACTCGCCGTCATCGACAAACTGGATCAGGAACGCGGCAGGACCGCCGCTGCGACGTGGCCAGCCATCGAGATAACGCAACAGCGTCGGCTGGTGTTTGCCGCCAAGAAGGATTTTCGGGTTGCGCTGGGTGACATGTGCCGTGATCGGCGCGGGACGTGCTGGAGGGCGTAGTGCGTTCATCGTGTCGTGTCTCTGCCTCAAAAGTCTGCATGGCAGGTGAGAGGCAACACCGAACCAGCGCTTTAGCGGTATTTCGAAGCCCTGTTCCGGCTTCTGACGGTAACTGTAGAAGTCACCTGGCGCCCCGCAAGTAGCTGTTTAAATCGGCGCATGGGCAACATCCTAGAGAACGTGACCGACCAGTGTCAAGAATCCCCCGCAACAAAAAAAGGCCCGCGCAATGCGGGCCTTTGCCTTGAGCCAGAGCATTCAACCGGCGATGGCGCGATCCGCCGAGAGCTTGCCGGCGCCTTCGATCAGGACCGCAATGCTGCCGGCCAACAAAGCCAGGGCGAACTCGTAACCGTTGTTGGCCATGAACAGACCGTTGCCGATGTGCACCGAGAAGATCGCCACCAGCGAGAGGAACGCCAGACCCAGTGCCGCCGGGCGTACCAGCAAGCCGATGATCAGCGCCAGACCGGCGAAGAACTCGGTACCGCCAGCCAGCGAGGCCATCAGGTAGCCGGGGGTCAGGCCAATGCTTTCCATCCATTGTGCGGTGCCGGCCAAGCCGTAACCACCGAACAGACCAAAGAGTTTCTGCGAACCGTGGGCGGCGAAGATCACGCCGACAGCAATGCGCAGGACAGTCAGGCCGTAACCGGCGCGGGTGAACAGAACCTTGTTGATCAGAGAGCTCATGGTGCATTCCTTGTTGTGCAGAAGTGTTTGTGTGTTTGGGTTGGTCGCTATATTAATCAGTTTATTTCATGTTTAAAGCGCAAAAATTTCGCCATAACAATCGAATTGTTAGATTATTTCCGTGTGACCACTTTCTGCTGCCGGGGCTCGAGCGACTCTCGCTCCCGGTCGAATGCCAGGTAATACTTGTTCACGCTATTAACATAGCTGACGGCGCCCATCCCCACCTGCTCCATGGCAATGCGCTCGACCTGGAAGAACCACTGGTTGGGATTGAGGCCACGGCGGCGGGCTTCCGCGCGCATGCCCTGCACGCGCTCGGGGCCAATGTTGTAAGCGGCGAGGGTGAAGGCCATGCGCTCACGCTCGTTGAGTTTCGGGCTGCTGAAGAACTTGCGGCGGATCATCGCCAGGTACTTGGCGCCGGCCTGCACATTCGCATCGAGATTCTGGATATTGCTCACGCCGACCCGCTGCGCGGCGGACGGGGTGATCTGCATCAGCCCGGTCGGGCCGCTGCCGCTGCGAGCGTTGGGCTGCAGACGCGATTCCTTGAACGCCAGCGCCGCCAGGTTAAGCCAGTCCATGTTCTGCGCATCGGCGTGCTTCTGCAGGGTCGGACGGAGTTTTTCCAGACGCTGGCGATCGGCTTTGGCCAGCGGGTTGTGCACCTGGTACAAGCGTCGATAGATGCGCAGGAACGCCGCGTCTTCGTCCGACGGTCTCTTGTAACCGGTGAGGAAGCGATCGATGCTCGCGCGCAACATCGACGCATCGCGCCGCACGAACCAATGTTCTTCGCCCGGCTCGCCGAGGCTCAGCTGCCGATCGAGACGCAGCTTCGGCAGGATTTTGCCCCAACGCTCGGCAATCGGTTGCTCGACAATGGTCAGGTGGAAAATCCCGCCCTGGACCATCTCCAGCACATCTTCGACCGCCAGCGTCGGATCGACCCATTCGATATTGATCGGCGCCAGTTTGTGCAGCGCCAGTTTCTGGTTGAGCTGGCTGACCACCTCCCCCGCCGCACTGCCGGTGGGCAAGGCCAGGGTCTTGCCGGACAGTTGCTCGACCTTGGTGTAACGGCGCTGGCCCTTGATCCCGACCAGCACCAGCGGCACGTTGCTGGCAATCGGCTCACTGCTGGCCACTGCATAGCCTGATGGCAGATCGAGCAATTCACCGGGCGCGACCATATCGCCTTCGCCGCGCTGCAAAGCGCCGAGCAATTGATCCTTGGCTTTGGGAATGATTTTGAGGGTGACTTCCTGACCGTCACGGGCGTGGCCGTTGAGATATTGCTCGAACGCGCGCAGTCGGTGGTACTCGACACCGATGGCCTGGCCCTGGACCTCGCCGGAGCTGTTGCGGCTCTGATTGACCAACACCCGCAACACGCGGCTGCTGCGAATGTCCGAAAGGTCGCGAACCTTGCTCGCCGGCACGGCTTGCAGCGGCCCGGGCAGGCGCGCGACCGCCGTCATCGGCAGCAGCAGCGCAGCACACAACAGCAGCAGAACCGAGGGACGATGCATCCACTCTCCGAAAAGAATACGGGGCTATTCGTCGCAAAAAAGACGACATCACCGACGAAAACAGAGCGCTGTGAGCGCTGGTAAAGTGCGAGAGACTGGCACAGCGATGGCATCGTCGCCACCCCGGAGTCCTTCGCGGCCTCAACAGACAGCCATAAGTCTTTGTAGTTCTTGGCTTTTCTTATAAATCTACAGCTCTGATATGCTTTCCGGCCTTCGGCCCGAGGTAGCACCATGCAACTCATCGATATCGGCGTCAACCTGACCAACCCCAGTTTCGCCGACAAACACCAGGCCGTGCTCGACCGCGCCTACGCCGCCGGCGTCTGCCAATTGGTGCTGACCGGCACAAGCGTCGAGGGTAGCGAGCAGGCGCTGGAACTGTGCCAGCAACTGGATGAGAGCGGCCAACGGCTGTTCGCCACCGCCGGTATTCACCCCCATTCGGCCAGCGACTGGAACGCTGACAGCGCCCGTCGTCTGCGCAGTCTGTTGAACGAATCCAACGTCGTCGCGGTGGGCGAATGCGGGCTGGATTTCAACCGCGACTTCTCCCCGCGCCCGCAACAGGAAAAGGTCCTGGAAGAACATCTGGCGCTGGCTGTGGAGCTGCAATTGCCGGTGTTCCTGCATGAGCGCGATGCCAGTCAGCGCCTGCTGGAGATCCTCAAGGATTTCCGCGATCAACTGCCGGCGGCGGTGGTGCACTGCTTCACTGGCGAGCAAAAGGCTTTGTTCAGCTACCTCGATCTGGATCTGCACATCGGCATCACCGGCTGGATCTGCGACGAACGCCGGGGCACGCATCTGCATCCGCTGGTCAAAGAGATCAAAGCGGGACGGCTGATGCTGGAAAGCGACGCGCCGTATCTGCTGCCGCGCACGTTGCGGCCGAAGCCGAAAAACGGTCGCAACGAACCGGCGTATCTGAGCGAAGTGCTGCGCGAGGTGGCGTTGCATCGCGGCGAGACCGAGGAAGCGCTGGCCGCACATACCACCGCGTGTGCCCGGGCTTTTTTTAATCTTCCGACGTTGGTGTAAAACGCAAAAGATCGCAGCCTTCGGCAGCTCCTACAGAATGTACGCCGTGCCAATGTAGGAGCTGCCGAAGGCTGCGATCTTTTGATCTGTTGATCCGCATCAAAAAATGGTTTTCTGCATAGCGGCACAATAATGGCACCTTGCCAAAACTGTTTCCGCTATCAGAGAAGACCTCCATGGGTGCCTGGCTTAGCAACATCTCGCTGAAATACAAATTCTGGGCGGTCAATGCGGTCGCCTTTGTCACCACCCTGCTGCTCGTACTGTACGCCGTACATCTCGAACAGCAGGCCCGCAGCCACGCCGCGCAGGCATCCGCGCAAGCGCAGGCGCAGTTGCTCAAGGCCTGGCCGCTCGGGCAACCGTTGCCCAAGTCCGCTCAGGTGCTGACCTTCAAGCGCGGTGAAGTGCCGCGTCTCAACGATCAACCGCTACTGGAAATCAGCGGCAGCAACGGCTGGAACGCCATCAATGAAATGCCGCTGTTTGGCGAGAATCCGTTGATCGGCGCCGAAGTGTTCAGCCGTGCCGACGGCGAGCAAGTGGCGGTCATCGCCTATGCCCCGAGCCTGAGCCAGGTGTTCAGCGAGCGTTTCGCCAACTATGCGCTGGCGGTCTTCGTCCTGATGCTGGCGATGCTCGGCGCCTCGCAACTGTTGATCCGCTTTCTGCTCAGCCAGCTCAACACGTTGAAAGACGTGATGCTGCACGTTGAAAAAACCGGCGACCTCTCCGCTCGCGTGCCGCTGGTGGGCAGGGACGAAGTCGGGCAGATGGCCAATGCCTTCAACGCCATGCAGGCCGGTTATCAACGCGTCGTGACCACCGTTGCCAGCACCGCGCGACAACTGGATGACGGTGCTGCGCGGCTGGCCTCGAGCATGAATGATGTGCGCCACGGCATGCTCGGCCAGCAAAGCGAGACCGATCAGGCCGCCACTGCGATCAACGAAATGACCGCCACCGTTTATCACATCGCGCAACACGCCGGCGCCACCCGCGATCTGTCGAAAACCGCCGATGGCCTCGCCGGCAGCGGTCAGCAGGTGGTGGCGCGGGTGCAGCAATCGATTGCCGGGTTGTCCAACGGCGTGCAGCAGACGGCAGAAATGATTCAACGCCTGGCCGAGGACAGCCAGAAGATCAACGGCGTGGTCAGCGTGATTCACAGCATCGCCGAACAGACCAATCTGCTCGCGCTCAACGCGGCGATCGAAGCCGCGCGCGCCGGGGAGATGGGTCGCGGCTTTGCCGTGGTCGCCGATGAAGTGCGCAACCTCGCCAAGCGCGTGCAGGCGTCCACCGACGAGATCACCGGCATGATCGCCGCGTTGCAGGCCGGCACCCGCGATGCGGTGGATTTCATGCAGGAGAGTTCGTACAAGGCCGACGACTGCGTGCAGCAGGCGCAGGAGGCTGGCGCGGCGCTGGCGGAAATCACCGGGGCAGTGGCGCAGATGCGCGAAAGCAACACGCAGATTGCCGTGGCGGCGGAACAGCAGAGTCAGGTTGCCGAGGAGATGAATCGCGCGGTGGTGAGTATTCGTGACGTTACCGAGAACACCGTGCAGCAGACGGTGGATTCTGCGACCACCAGTAATGAGCTGGCGGCGCTGGCCGGGGCGCTTAACAAGGCGATAGGTCAGTTGAAACTCTGATGGCCTCTTCGCGGGCAAGCCCGCTCCCACATGCGCCATAGAATCAATGTGGGAGCGAGCCTGCTCGCGAAGGCGTCAGAGGCACCTACATCGAATCCTGCGATGACGGCTATCACTTCAATAGCCAACCTTGATTCGCCGCCCTCCGCGCCCGGGCCTATTCTTCAAGCATGTGTTCAACATGGACTGAGGAGTAGCAAACATGGGCAAACGTCACCCCAACCTTCCCGCATGGCAATGGCGCGCCTACCCGGGCAATCATCAGCATCCGACCAATCTGGTCCTGCACTTGATTGCCGTGCCGTTGTTCATCGTGGCGTTTCTGTTGATCGTGTCGGGAGTGTTCAGTCTGAGCCTGGCCAGCGTCGCCATCGGCGTGATCGGTATCGTCGCGGCGCTGGGTCTGCAGCGCCACGGTCACGGCCTGGAGGCGCAAGCCTCCGAGCCGTTCAGTGATCGCAAAGATGCCGTGTCACGTTTGCTGGTCGAGCAATTTCTGACCTTTCCGCGGTTCTTTCTCAGCGGTGGCTGGTGGCGCGCCTGGCGTGAGCGCCACCGTCGGCACTGAATCAGGCGAAGATCGTCACGGTCTGCCGACTCATGGCAATCAACTCCCCTTTCGCGCTCCACAACTTCGCGGCGACATGGCCGTAACCGTCGGCCGCGTATTCGATATCGGCCAGGTATTGGCACCAGTCCAGCGTGCTCAAGTCATGTAAGGGCTGCACGAATTCGATGGTCCAGGTCAGCGTGCTACCCGGCGCCGGCTTCTTCAGATACGGCAACAGCGCCGGCGGCCAGGCATCCACCAGCGCCAGCAGATGCGCCTCGTTGACCGGCTCCTCTTTGACATCCCCACGCAACCGCACCCAGCCGCCCATCAAGCGCGAGGCCGTGCCGGAGAACGGAATGCCGCCGACGCTCCAGCGCATCGCCAGATGGCGCATGAATTCCGGGGTCACGCCTTTGATGTAGGGCAGCTCCTGGCATTCGTCCCAGTGTTTCATGGTCGGCGCCGGGTAGGCTTCGACGGCGACTTCCGAGGGCCGCGAGGCACCGAAGCTGCCCTGAATGATCGTCACCACTTGGCCATTTTGCATGGCGCGGCCCAACACCTGGCTGACCGCTTTGCCTTCACGCAGCACGTCGACTTCGAAACTCACCGGCACTTCCGGCTCGACCGGGCCGACAAAGGTAATCGCCAGCGAACGCACCGGGCGCTCCGTCGGCACCCTGGCGCGCATGGCTTCAAATTGCAGCGCGGCCACCAGTCCGCCAAAACTGGCGCGGCCCTGCCCCCATTCGGCGGGGATGATTACTTCAGGTTGTTGGCGGACAGCATCGAGCAGATCGCAAAAGCGCATGGCAACCTCGGAAAACGAGAAAGGAATGCGCGGATCTTACCCAGCCCCGGGCGGCGGCGCAGCGTCTATTCCGGTCAAATGGGCTGACAGATAGGCCTTGGCACTTTTCGATTTCGCCGCAGAACCCTTGTAGGAGCTGTCGAGTGAAACGAGGCTGCGATCTTTTGATCTGTTTGCAAATCAAAATCAAAAGATCGCAGCCTTCGGCAGCTCCTACAGGGGATGCGCAAGCTTCAGGATTTGAAACACGTAGCGCTGAGCTTTTCCAGCACTTGATCGGCCTTCAGCTCTGCCTTGATCAACCCGGCCTGCCAGGTGGCCACACACGGTTGCAGATCAGCCTCCTGTTCGGCGCGCGCCAGCCATTGCCAGCAGTCGTGCCAGTCGCCCAGTGCGCCTTGCGCCGATTTCAAGCGTTTGTAAGCCGGCTTCGGCAAGCGATCCAGTTCGGGGTAGGCTTCGATACCATAGCGCACGCGTTTGATCAGCAGGCGCAGGCGATGGCGGTCATGGGCGGGATCGTGCAGAGCCGCATCGAGTTTCTGCCATTGTTTGCCCAGGCGTTTTTCGATGCGTTTATCCAGATCCTTGAGCAGCCCCTGACGCTGGGACGCGCGCAAAAATCGTGGAAAGGCGTCAAGAATCATCAGCAACGAAGCCACTTCCGCACTCGCCGCCAGCGCCGGATACGCCTCGGCCATTTGCGCCAGACGCCGCTGCGCAGCCTCGGGCTGATCATGCTCGAGCAGATACGCCGCGAGCACTTCGCGATCACGCCACGGTGTGGTCAACTCGCCCACCGCAGACGCCGCCGCCTCCAGTTGCTCGACACCCGGCAACCCGCGCAACGGCCGCAACAGACTGCGCAAGCGCCGCACCGTGGTGCGCAAATCATGCAGCGCTTCGGGATCAGTGCGCGCAGTCAAGCGCGCCTGACATGCCAGTAGCCGCACATCCAGGCTCAACACATGAGCCACCAAGCGATCGATCATGGGGTCTACTCCGTAGACAGCTACAAGCTTCTAGCTACAAGCTTCAAGCTTCAAGCTGAATGTGATTGCTTCAAAGCTTGCGGCTTGCAGCTAGAAACTTGCAGCTGCTGTTAACGTCCTGCGCGGGACTCGCGAATGTAGAAGCGGGCTTTTTCGGCTTTTTTGCTGCAGCCTTCGAAGCCTTCGAATTGTTGCTGGGTCTTGGCGGCGGTCAGCAGCGACAGCGCTTTGGAATAGCTGACGGTGCCAGCGAAGCCTTCAGCCTTGGCCAGGTCCAGTTCGTGCCAGGCCGCGTCGAGTTGGCTGCCGCAGCTGTCGCGGTACGCGGTTTTGCCGGCGCAACCGGCCAGAACCAGAGCCATCAACGGTACACAGATCCAGGCTTTCATCACTCACACCTCAAGGTAGGTCAACAGTCGTGCAGGTAAGACGGTCAAGCGGTGAAAAAGTGCCTCGCTGACCGGTCAAACCACGTGGCGCAGAGCATAGCGCGCAAGCGTGCGCCGCGAACGAAAAACGACGTCACCGCTTCGCGCAACGACCTTGGCGATTGAGCCGCTTGGCCGATGCGTGCATTGTGCAGGCTTGTCCGGAGGAAGTTTGATGAAAAAGCGTGTCGCACTGGTGCTGGGCTCCGGTGGCGCCCGGGGCTATGCCCATATCGGCGTTATCGAAGAAATTGAAAGACGCGGCTACGACATCGCCTGCATTGCCGGTTGTTCGATGGGCGCGGTGGTCGGCGGGATCTATGCCGCCGGCAAACTGGATGAGTACCGGCGCTGGATCGAAAGCCTTGATTACCTCGACGTGCTGCGTCTGGTCGATGTGAGTTTCCGTCTCGGCGCGATTCGCGGCGAAAAGGTCTTCGGGCAGATTCGCAAGATCGTCGGCGAGATCAACATCGAAGACCTGCGCATCCCCTACACCGCCGTCGCCGCCGACCTGACCAATCAGCAGGAAATCTGGTTTCAGGAAGGCTGTCTGCATCAGGCCATGCGCGCCTCGGCGGCGATTCCCAGCCTGTTTACCCCGGTGATGCAGGGCAACCGCATGCTGGTCGACGGCGGCATTCTCAATCCGTTGCCGATCGTTCCGGTGGTGTCGAGCCATTGCGACCTGATCATCGCAGTCAACCTCAACGCCACCAATCAGCGGCAGTACAAGTTGCCGGTGATCGAGCGGCCGGCGGCGTTCCGTTCGCGCTTCGACAGTCTGATCAAATCCATGGGTTCGAAGTTGCCGTTCCGCCGTAAACAGGCCGAGCAATTGTTGAAGCTGGAACAGGAAGCCTTGCGCGCCGAGGCGGCGGAGATCAATCCGTGGCTCGAGGGCGTCGAACCGGAAAGCCAGCAACCGGCGGCCGCCCCGGAACGCGAAGGCGCACCGAAATCCGCTACCGGTTCGTTCATCATCGATAACGTCGGGCCGGCGTCGCTGCTGGATTTGATCAACCAGAGTTTCGAGGTGATGCAGACCTCACTGGCGCAGTACAAGATTGCCGGGTATCCGCCGGATATCCTGATCAACGTGCCGAAGCGGGTGTGCCGGTTTTTCGAGTTCTACAAGGCGCCGGAGTTGATCGCGCTGGGGCGGGAGATTGCCAGTGATACGCTGGATCGGTATGAGCAGGAGCAGGGTTGAACTGATCCGGATTTTTCGGAGTATTTGATGGCCTCTTCGCGAGCAGGCTCGCTCCCACATTTGAAATGCATTCCCCTGTGGGAGCGAGCCTGCTCGCGAAGGCGTCAGATCAGCTGTTAACGCCTGACCAAAACCACACCCCATAACCGAGGTAATCCCGACATAAGCCGGGCCACTCTGGCACAAACCGGGACACCTCCTGCAATTCCCTTGCACCCACTGCAATGAAAAACGCCCCGTCAGTCCTCGACCGACGGGGCGAACATATCGACTTGGCGGCGCGCCACCTCATCCTTCCTGACCGCCTTCACGATCTTGTAGATCCACTGCAGCGACACCGCATACTTCCTCGCCAGATCACTATGATTCGTCCCAGTGAACTCCTCGAAGATCTTCCGATCGCGCCGGCTCAACTTACCCGCCAGCCCCATCGGGAAATACACATTCTGCCCACCCCAGTGCGCCGCCATCCGATCGGCCACCTCCTGAGCCACATGCCGCGCCGCGTCACCCTCCATCGACACCAACTCAACCAACGACGCCGCCACATGCTCAGTCAGATCGACCAACAACTCCGGCCCCTTACTGCGCAAATCACCCATACCGCACCGCCGCATCCTCAAGGCCGCGCATCACTGCTGCTCCCTGATCGAAGAGAGCCAAACCACATCCACCCCGCGCACATTCACCGAATTACGAGTGAACCGCCCCGCAGACGAGTAGCGAACGCCTCTGAACCGATCACCAAACCGCTCCACAAACAAATCCGCGCTGACCGCCTCAATCTCCACCTGATTATCCAACAGCAACTGCTCCCTGACCTCGATTCCAGCGCCGCGCAACTCCCGCACCAGCTCATTGAAAGCCGAAAGCATGATCGGAAACCCCTCAGCCAAAATACTCAGCGGCTCACGCTTCAAACCGCCTGACAGATTCAAAGTCCCCACATCACACCCCCTTGACCACATCAGCGGACACCTTCGGCACACCCAACTGCACCGCCAGATTCATCGCCGCAATCAACAGATTGCCGATGGCCAAGGGATACAGCAGCGAAACAGACCCATCGCGCCCACCATGCCGAGTCGGCTGAGACAGCCGCGCCACGATCGCATCCACAGCCCCGTCATCCATCACATCGGCCAGCGCCTTGCCCACCCGTTCAAACCGAAACGTCAGAAACTCCTTCAACCGCGACCGATCCACCGGCGCCAGCGTCACCCGCTCACAGCGCTGCACCACCTCACGCACATCCGCATTGCGCTCGCTCAACTTCACCCCCAACTCCGGCTGGCCGATCATGATGATGCTCACCAACTTCGTGAACCCCACCTCCAACTCCAGAATCCGCTTCAAGTGCTTGAGCGTCGGCACCGGCAAACTATGCGCCTCCTCAATCACCAGACAATGGCGATACCCGGCCGCATGCGACTCCTTCAGCGCTCGATGCAACTGAGCAAACCGCGCCTCGGGACTGCTCTTCGGTTTCGCCAGCGGTGCCACCGCCGCCATCATCGACTCGGCGATATGCGTACTCTTCAGTGACTTGCCCTTCGTATCGTTATCCTCGGACGCCAACACATACGGCTCAATGACCAACACCGCATCATTGTTCTGCGCAAGGCGATTCACCAGATCGCGGCGAAGCGTACTTTTGCCGGCACCCGATTCCCCCTCAATCGCCAAAAAGCCACCGTGGCGCGCCGTCTGATACATCGCCTCCCGCACATACCGAATATCCGGGCTTACCCACATATCCTCGGCGCTCTGCAACTCATCGAACGGGTCACGAAACAAACCGAACGCCTTGCGCGTCGCGGGTTGGAGCGTTTGCTTGGGCAACAACATCGAATCGTCCTCCTTGGACACAACATTCACACAGGGCTTGGCAACAGGCTTCAGAACAAGCGCATCCGCCTCATCAAACGCGCCAGCAATCGCGGCATCGTTAACACCAGAGGCTGATAAAAAAGCGCGAATCCGGCCACGCAACACCTCACCCTCCAAACGGCGAGGCCACAAATTGTGATTCACCAACTGCGCCACCGCCGCACTGCTCACACCCAACGACTGCGCCAACGCCTCCTGCGGCTTGCCCACATCCTGCAAAATCCCTTTCAACTTCAACATCACACACCCCCAACCGAACTGAGCGGCCTGCACCTGACCTCGACAGGCCGTCTCAACTCAGCCTCAACTGCCTCAAGCTCATCCTCCGGCACCCCCTCAGGAAAGCGCTCCAACAACCAGCCGTAAGACTGCGGCGACCACAACTGGCCCAACTTCGGCCGAAGCCGTTTCGCCGCCTCGACCACACTCAAAGGCACCACCTCAACCGTCGGCGCATCCACATGCAACGTCGAACCACGGCGTGGCAGATAAGCCGGCAGCACCGTGTCACTCACATACTTGTGCGGATCGATCCGCCCACCGAACGGCACAGCCTTCGCCTTGCGCGCCGCCTGCGCATCCGCCTCGCAACTCGTCTCCGTCGCCAGTTGCTCCAACACCTTGCGCGACACCTGCGCAGGCGTATCCGCGTGGCGCTTGAACTGCTGGCCGATCACCGCCGACGAATCAGCGAAGCCAAACGCATCCACGCCAATTCGTTCGATCACATGGAAATGCTCACGCCCGTCATCACCCACCAACACCGCAATCGCCGAATCCTTATCCCGCCAGCAATTGCGCGTAATCAGCAGCGTCTCCCCAACCATCACATCCGGCACCGAACTCACATCAAACGACGCGCCACGGAACGACACCCGCAGCAAATTACTCACCTTGCGACGCTCCGGCGTGCACACCGCCAACTCACGGCACACCTCAACACTCGGCGCCAAGCGCAACTGCTCTGGCGTAATCAGCTGCCAAACGCCATAGCGACTGCGCCGCGTGCGGGTATGGATCGACGTCGAATTAAAGAACTGCATCCACCGCGACGCCCACGTATTGATTTGCTCCAGCGTCTTGGCCGGCTGAAACTTCAATGCACTCTCAAACTCGCGCTCCACCAAATTATGAGCCTGCTCAACCTGGCCCTTGGCGCGGGCATTGCCAACCCGATTGATCACCAAATCAATCGACAGCACCCGGCACAGATTGCGGAAAATGCCGCTCGTCATCGCGGCGCCAGGGTCCGTCATCAGGATCCACGGCACACCGTGGAAAGGGTCCGTCGCGCCGCGCTTCTGCATGGCATTGATCAACACATTGCACAAATTCTCCGCCGACTCGGCGCCCAACACATACTCCACATACAGCGTCCCGCTCGTATGATCGGTCACCACATAACGCCACAAACGCTGGCGCTCGATCCGCTTCAAATTCGCCGGCTTGCCGTCGTAAAACTCAGCCTTGTGCATCACCTGCGCGCCGTCATCGGCCAAATAGAACTGCGTCGAAATCGACGCATCCACCTGCCACACATGATTGGGATGCAAACTCGCCAACGACACCGCCGGCGCGTCCTGCAACAACTGCGAGGGATGCAACTTATAAGTGTGCAACGCTCGGCAAATCGAACTGCGGCTCAGCGGTTGAAACACACCCGTCACCTCATCCACGCGACCGGCCTTGATCAAGCCATTACTACGCAAGCGTTCGACCGCTCGCATAATCGTCGACAACTGCTTGTTATTGGCCCGGATCGACTCCAACAACAGCGCCGAAATCAGTCGGGCTTCCTCAATAGGTAAAACGCTGCTACCCGCATCCTCTCGGCGTTTGCGCGGCTTCGTCACACGCACCGACCGCAACTGCCGTTGCAGCGTCGAAAGCGACACCCCCAACGCAGCCGCGCCGGCCTCATAAATAGCCGTACGCTCGCCATGCACCGCCGCATCCAACCGACGGGCAATTTCCAACAACTGCTGCACCTGTACAGGATTCATCATTCAAGCCTCCGCAGCCGTCAGCCAAGCCGCGTTGCCGTTAGCCGCACTCAGCAAATTGAACTCACTGCGAACCGTGCCCAGCGTCACTTCCAACTGTCCAACCAATCCCGCCTGAAAAGCCCGATGATCCTCACCGTCAGCCGCCAGCGCCGCCAACTTCGCAAACCCCTCACGCAGCGGGCCCAACACAAAGGCCTCCACCTCAAAACCGATCGCCGTCACCTCAGCCCGCAACGCCTTCGCCACCTCATCGGCCGGCATCGCCTGCACCTGCTGGCGCGAGCGCTCCAGTGCCTGGCGTGCGTCATCCAGCTCCGAAGACTTCTTCGCCATCAACTCGCTTTGCGCTGAATAATCCGCCGTCGTCTCTTCAAGGCGTCGTCCCAGTGCCGCTTTCTCTTGCGCATGCCGGGCAATAATTTCTTCAGCCAACTCAACAAACGCCTCCTTGTCGCCAGCCTTGGCCACCTCAACCAGCGCCGCCTGCTGGTCCTGCGGCAACTGGCGGTACTGACGCAACTCGCGATAACCAATCCCCATGCGCGACATCGACTCAAGCGCCTCCTCACCGAAGGCCCGCACATTCGCAATATCGCGGTCCACCTGATCCACCGAGCGGCCCAACAACCCGCAAAAGTCCTCCCACGTGCCGCTCAACACCTGCGCACCGTGCGGACTTTTAGTACCCGCCAACGCCCGGTACAGCTTGTTTTCCTTCACAAACGCCAACTTCGAAATCCGCACCGTGCGGGAAAACGCCTCCAGCGCACCCGCCATCTGCGACTGGCCCAACAACTGATTCACTACATCACGCTCAGCGCCGTGCATTGCCTGCAACGACGCCATCGCATTCTGATCCGCCGTCAGCCGCTCACCATCCAGCGCCGGCAACTCCAGCGCCTGCGCGCAATTACCCTTGCTCCGTGCCATACAACCTCCTTAAATCCTCGATCCAGCGGCAATACGCTGATTGATTTCCTGCATCCGTCCTGTCAACCGCGCCATGTGCTCGGCATGCGCCTGCGCGATCTGCAACACACCCACCGAATGAGCAAAACGGCCGTTATCCAGCTTCAGCGCCAACCCTTCCTCAATCAGCGTCTGCATCGCCCGCGTAATATTGCTCGGACTGTCCTGGGTTAAAGCCGCCAACTCCGAGTTACTCAGCCCGGTCACCGTGTGGCCCTTCAGTGCCTTCAATACGCGCAACACCCGAACCGACGCCGACATCGGCCGGCTCACGATCGCACCCACGAACCCGCGCCGATCTGCACCGACACAAATCGCACAACAAAAAAGGATAAATTGGCGCCGCTTAAAACAAGGCCTCGCAGCGTCCGCCCATTCGGCCGGCGAGCGGGTGGGCGCAAAAAAGTGGCAAATAGTGTGATTTTTGTAGGAAAGTTCTTTTTTTCGTCTGCACGCAGTCTCAACAAATGTTTAAAAGCGGTAGATTCCACACAACCGAAATGCGCAATCATCCAGCACCTCACGCCACGAAACGCGAGGACTCAAGAGCCGCCGCCGGGTCGACACAAATCTCACCGGCCTTAAGGCCCAACTTGATAGCAATCTCATGCGCCTGACCGCGCACACACTTCTTGCGCCCACCCAACACCTCGAACACCAGGTTGGGCGAAAAGCGATTCGCGATCGCCCACTGAGTAATCGAAATACCCTTAGCCTTAAGCTCAGCTCTGGCCTCATCAGCAGTACGTAGCGTCATAAAATCCCTCCGGGGTAACGGCACCCGCCTTGGTGCCGACTAAGTAGCCGTTCGTCGTTGGACGGTGTGGTTTAATGATGGAACCGAATGGTTTCCAAGTAAAAGGATTTAGGTAACCGAATGGTTTCCTTTTGTGAGCGGCTACGCGCCGAGCGGACACGACTAGGCCTCAACCAGACCGACTTCGCAGCCCTGGCCGGCGTCACCAAAAAAACCCAAATGCTCTACGAAGCAGGCGAACGCGTGCCCGACACCAACTACATGGCCGCCATCGGCCAAGCCGGCGCCGACCTGTACTTCATCATCACCGGGCAAAAAATCCTCGTGCCCAACCCCGCGGCAACGGCCTGGGCGCCCATCGACGGGGAAAAACTGGGGCGCATCATCGAAATGCTCGAAGCCGCCGCCAAACAGGCCGGCCGGCGCTGGCCCGCCAAAAAGCTGGCCGAAGTGGCCGCCGAGATCTACAACGCCCTCGGCCAAGAACAACAATTCGACCAACCGCGCGTCGAACGCATCCTCAAGTTGGTCATCAATCGCTGAAATAGAAAAAGGAACGCTATGCCAAGCGAGGACGAAGACCTGGTCAGCAAACTGTCAGCCAGGCTTTCAGAACAAATACAACACCTCCCCACGGACGGAAAAGATCATCAACTCACCATCAAAATCAAAGGCAACCGAGGCGACATCCACCTCGGCCACCCCAGCCTCGACAGCCACACCCCCAAACACCCACCGCCACCCAGCGAATGCGCGCAGCCAACCCACTGCATCAACTGCGATCAACTCGCCGCCCAACAAACAGCGCTTATCCGCCAATACCACCACAACCGACGCCTGCTAAAAACCGGCATCGCCTGCATCAGCATCGCCGCCATTACCTTCTCGATGAAAGATCACCTGCCCGAAGCCCTTAAAACTTATGCGCTGATCGCCACCGGTGCGTTCGGGTGCTTGGCGTTAATGCTGGTGGCTGCTCACTGACCAACAAAAATCCCTCAAGACCCAAAATTAATATTAAATTGCCACTTTAGGAAAAAGTCCGTACGCAATAACGTTGACTGCGCAAATACCACAGCAAGGAATCAGGAATGAGAAGGGATAGAGATGACCACAGCCGGGACCGAAGCAGAGACGGCAACGGTGAGCTCCACAACAATAATGATCAAGGACCTCGTGGCCGTCCGGGTTTGGAAGACCACAAAGAAAGAGGGTTCCCAGAAGTGGTAGACACTCTTCCACCACCACGACCAAGACCTGGTAGAGGAAGTCAGCATGGAAGCGACGACAACTGATCTCCCGATTCGCTGGCACAACACATTATTCAGTGTCCGGCGCTCTATTCGATATCACCAGCGGCGCCGGAGTTTCTACGACAGGCTGGATAAAACATCCAATATGCTATCGCTGATATTTGGCTCAGCTGCGATTTATGGGGTGCTACAAAAAGATTACCAAGCAGTCGCATTGATAGCTTCAGCGATAGTCACAATCGCGTCATCCGTCAATTTGGTTGTCGGTAGCGCACAGCGCGGACGTGATCACACTGACTTCATGCGCAAGTACGTTGAACTTGAAAAAAGCATGCTCTGCGACGATTCAGACGAGGTTTTGCTTCAGGTTCAAGAGACACGGTTAAGCATCGAAGCGGAAGAACCGCCGGTTATGCATGTACTGAATGCTATTTGTCACAATGAACTGATGCGAGCGATGGGATACCCCAAAAAAGAGCTTCCTAAAATCGGATGGCTCCAAACTTGGGTAGCCCAAGTATTCGATTTTTGTGAAAGCAGCATCCAAGCGCCGAAGTCCAAACGCAAATGCAATTGCCCAACCGCTGAGTCTCCCTAACCCCATTTAAAAGCCCTCCAAACCCACGCCGCCCACCATAGCGGCGTGTGTATTTCTGGCCCCCCGCAAACCCCGGGGCGCCGCGACCGGAGGCAACCCCATGCACCCCCAAACCCCGCGCAACACCCCCGACACCCGCCGGGGCACCCCATGACCCTCGACGACCTCAACACCCTCGGCCAAATCGTCCAATGGCTGGTCCTCACCGTCCTCAGCCTCTACACCTGGATCGCCAAACGCCAAGCCGCCAGCGCCCAACAACTGCACGACCTGCGCACCCGCATCGTCGCCCTCGAAGAACACGTACGCCATCTCCCAGACCAAAGCGCCATCGCCGACCTGCTCGGTGACATGAAAGCCATCCGCGCCGAACTCACCGGCGTCAAAGACGCCCTCAGCCCATTGGCCCGCGCCCTGGACCGCATCAACGACTACCTGCTGCGAGAAAAGCCATGACTGCCTACACCGACTACCTGCGCCACGACATCCGTCTCGTCATCCTGCGCCTGCTCGCCGACATGCCCGGCTACCGCGCCAACAGCTCCGTCCTCAACACCGCCCTGGACCACTACGGCCACAGCACCAGCCGCGACCAGACCAAAACCGAACTGCAATGGCTCGCCGAACAAAACGCCGTCAGCCTCAGCGAAGTCGGCCCCGTCCTCGTCGCCACCCTCACCGAACGCGGCCAAGACATCGCCGCCGGCCGCGCCCGCGTGCCCGGCATCCAACGGCCCGGGGCCTGACCATGGCCGGCAAATCCACCATCAACCGCCTGCCGGCCGACGTCAAAGCCTACCTGCACAAACTGCTGCGCGAAGACCGCCTCACCCTCGACGCCATGCTCGCCGACATCCAGGCTCGCTACCCCAGCCAAAAGCCCCCCAGCCGCAGCGCCCTGGGGCGCTTCAAAGTCGGCTTCGACCAGCTCACCGACAAGGCCCGCCAACAACGCGAAATGGCCGAAGCCTTCGTCGGTGCCTTTGGCGAAGACGCCACCGACAAAACCGGCGTACTGCTCGTCGAAGCCATCTCGACCCTGACTTACCAAGCCGCCATTGGCGCCCACGAAAAAGACGACGTCACCATCGCCGAAATCTCCGCCTTGGCCCGCGCCGCCAAAGCCACCATGGAAGCGCGCACCCTCAGCGTCAAAGAGCGCCAAACCCTAGAAACCGCCGCCCGCGAGCGCCTGCTGCAAGAACAAGCCGCCGCCCTCGACCACGCCGTCAAAACCCAAGGCATGAGCGAAGACCAGGCCCAGTACTGGCGCCAAACCTTCCTCGGCGTCAAAGCATGAAACCGGCCGCCAGCACCCTGCGCGTCATCGAATGGGACGAACTGCCGCCCAGCGCTCGGCAGATCCCCGCCGACTATCATCCGCAAGCCGAAGGCCTGCTCATGGCCCACCAAAGCCAATGGCTGGCCATCGACGCGCAAATCAAACTGTGTGAAAAAGGTCGGCGCACCGGCATCACCTTCGCCGAAGCCCTCGACAGCGTCATCACCGCCGCCTCACAAAAAGCCGCCGGCGGCATGGACTGCTTCTACATCGGCGACACCAAAGAAAAGGGCCTCGAATTCATCGGCTACTGCGCCAAATTCAGCCGCGTCATGGCCCAGGCCCAAGCGTCCGGCGTCAGCCACATCGAAGAATTTTTATTCGAAGATCAGGACGACAGCGGCAACACGCGGCACATCAACGCCTACCGCATCCGCTACGCCTCAGGCTTCAAAATCGTCGCGCTCTCCAGCAACCCCGCCGGCGTGCGAGGCCTGCAAGGTAAAGTCATCATTGATGAAGCCGCCTTCCACCGTAACGTCTCCGCCGTGCTCGACGCCGCCACCGCGCTGCTCATCTGGGGCGGGCGCATCGTCATCATCAGCACCCACAACGGCAAAGCCAACGCCTTCAACCAAATGGTCAGCGACATCCGCGACCAGCGCTACGGCAACAGCGCCAAGGTCTACCGCGCCACCTTCGACGACGCCGTCGCCAACGGCCTCTATGAGCGCGTCTGCTACCTGGCGGGGGAGCAACCCACGGCCGAAGGCAAAGAGGCCTGGTACAAAAAAATCCGCCACGCCTACGGCCCGCGCAAAGCGCAAATGCGCGAAGAACTCGACGCCATCCCGCGCGACGGCAACGGCGTGTGCATCCCCGGGGTGTGGATCGACGAAGCCATGCGCGCGGGTCGCAGCGTCCTGCGCTTGGCCCTCGACGACGCCTTCAGCCAACAACCCGTGCATCGCCGTGAGGCCTACGTCACCGACTGGATTGAACGCCATCTGGTGCCGGTCATGCGCCAGACCCATGCGCCAGAACTACGCTACTTTCTCGGTATGGATTACGCGCGGCACCGCGATTTTTCCATCATCTGCCCGATGTCCGTCGACCAGCGTCGGCACCGCGACGTGCCCTTTGTCGTCGAACTGCACAAGGTGCCCACCCGCCAACAAAAGCAGATTCTCTTTCACATCCTGCGCGGCCTGCCGCGTTTTATCGGCGCCGCACTCGATGCCACCGGCAATGGCGAAACTCTCGCCGAAGACACCGCCGACGCCTTCGGCCACAACCGCATCCACCAAGTCAAAATCAGCCGTGCCTGGTACGGCGCCTGGATGCCCAAATTCGTCCAACTTTTCGAAGACGCCAGCGTCACGCTGCCGCGTGATGACTCGCTGCACCAGGACATTCGCGCTATCGAAACCGTCGACGGCATTCCCATGATCGCCAAAGCCCGGCAACAAGACCTCAAAGACCCTGACCTCTACCGCCACGGCGACTTCGCCGGCGCCGGTGCCTTGGCCCACTTCGCCACACTTGAAGTCAGCGCCGGCCCCGTCAGCGTCAAATCCCGCCGCCCACGTCAGGGCCAACACATCACCCAAGGGTACGCATGAACAGCCCAGGCCTGTGGGTCAGCCCCACCGAATTCGTCAACTTCACCGACACCCAGCGCCGTCCCGCGCTCAACCGCCACATCGCCACCCGCGGGCGCATCGAACCCGGCGGCTTCAGCCGCCACCTGCCAAACCCTGACCCCATCCTCAAAGCCCAAGGCAAAGACATTCAGATCTACCGTGACCTACGTAGCAGCGCGTTGGTCGGCGGCAACATCCGCCGCCGCAAAGCCGCCGTCCTTTCACTGGAACGCGGGCTGAAGCGCGCGGACGCACCAGCAAAAGTCGAGCGCTTCGTCTGCGACTGGCTTGCCGACCTCGACCTCGATCGCATCCTGCGCGAACTGCTCGACGCGCCGTTGTATGGCTACCAACCGGTCGAACTGCTGTGGCAGCCCGTGGGCCAATACCTGGTGCCGCAAGACCTGCTCGGCAAACCGGCCGAATGGTTTTTCTACGATCCAGACAACGCACTGCGCTTTCGTGCCAAAGACGCAGGCAACGATGGCGAACCCTGCGACCCGCAACGCTTCATCGTCGCCCGTCAAGACGCCACCTACGCCAACCCCTACGGCTTCCCGGACCTGAGCATGTGCTTTTGGCCGGCGACCTTCATGCGCGGCGGCCTGAAATTCTGGGTTCAATTCACCGAGAAATACGGCAGCCCCTGGGTCATCGGCAAACACCCGCGCGGCGCCAACGATGAAGAAACCGACCTGCTACTCGACAGCCTCGAAGCCATGGTCCAAGACGCCGTCGCTGCCATCCCGGATGACGCCAGCGTGCAAATCATCGAAGCCGCCGGCAAAGCTGGCAGCGCCGACGTCTACCGCCAACTGCTCGAGTACTGTCGCAGCGAAATCAACGTCGCCATGCTCGGCCAAAACCAGACCACCGAAAAAGACAGCAACCGCGCCAGCGCCACTGCTGGCGCCGAAGTCACTCACGACATCCGCGACGGCGACGCCGGCATCGTCGCCGCCGCACTCAACGCCTGTA
The DNA here is from genome assembly GCF_007293365.2 of Pseudomonas sp. ef1. Taxonomy (NCBI): domain Bacteria; kingdom Pseudomonadati; phylum Pseudomonadota; class Gammaproteobacteria; order Pseudomonadales; family Pseudomonadaceae; genus Pseudomonas; species Pseudomonas sp. ef1. The sequence continues at coordinate 5,231,941 of NZ_CM129815.1, forward strand.
TTCGCCACGTCGTCGACCTCAACTTCGGCCCCCACGTCGCCGCGCCGAACTACCAACTCTGGCAACAAGAAGAAATCGACAAAAGCCTCGCCCAGCGCGACAAAGCCCTCACCGAATCCGGCGTCCAATTCACCAACGCCTACTGGCAACGCACCTACAACCTGCAAGAAGGCGACCTGCGAAAAACGCCGACCGTCACCGGCTCACCCGCATTCAGCGAGTACCAAAGTCATTCCGCACTCGACCAGCACGCCCTCGACCAAGCCATCAATGGTCTACCAGCCAACGTCCTCCACCAACACAGCCAACACGCCATTGCGCCGTTGATCGCTGCGCTTGAGCACAGCCCGACCGACGCCGACGCGCTCGGACGGCTAGCCGAGGCCAACCCCCACATGGACACCCAAGCGTTGGAACAACACCTGGCCCAGCTCATCTTCATCGCCAACACCTGGGGCCACCTCAGCACCGCCGACCGGGAAGACTGACATGGCCAAACACACCCTCGACCCCAGCCACCTGCAAGCCATCTTCGGCCTCGAACCCGCCAACGCCATCGCCTACCTGCACGCCAAGGGCTACGCCATCACCTGGCATTGGCAAGACATGCTCGACCAGGCCCACCACCAAGCCTTCACCGTCGCCAAAGCCATGCGCCTGGACCTGCTCTCCGACATCCGCGCCGCCCTGGAAACAGCCCTGCAACAAGGCCAGACCCTCAAACAATTCACCGCCAACCTCACACCTACGCTGCAAGCCCAAGGCTGGTGGGGCAAACAAATCATCGTCGCAGCAGACGGTACTGCCCAACCCGTCCAACTCGGCAGCCCGCGCCGCCTCAAAACCATCTACCAAACCAACCTGCAAAGCGCCTACATGGCTGGCCGCAAAACCAGCATGCAAGCTGCCACTGCCACCCACCCGTACTGGATGCTCGTCTCCATCCTCGACAGCAAAACCCGCCCCAGCCACCGCGCCATGCACGGCCAGGTCTTCCGCCACGACGACCCCATCTGGCAAACCATCTACCCACCCAACGGCTTCAACTGCCGCTGCCGCGTCATAGCCCTGACCGCAGCCGCCGTCCAACGCCGAGGCCTCACCATCCAGGCCAGCCACGGCAAAACCTTCACCCAAACCTTGGAAACAGGAGTCGACAAACAAACCGGAGAAACCCGAACCGCCACCGTCACCGGCATCCGCCTGACCAACGCCCAAGGCCATGAATTCACATTTCACCCAGACCCAGGCTTCAACCACGCACCCGGCACAGGCCACATCAAGCCCTAAAGCAAGCCACCGCCCCACACATGACCAACTGACCCGCCCCAAAGCCTCTTTGGGAGCGAGCCTGCTCGCGAAAGCGGACCATCAACCACCACAACCCCAAAGCCGGACACCACCCGGTAGGAGCCGGCGAAGCCTGCGATCTTTTGATCCTGACTCACCAAAACCCACCTACAAATCCATTGCCCAAAACACAGGCCCCCATGCTCACCATCGAACTAAACAACCAACGCCTACAACAAACCCTCCACCAACTCGAAGACGCCATCGGCGACCTGACCCCACTCATGCAAGCCATCGCCGCCGAACTCGCCAGTCAAACCGAAGAAAACTTCGAACACGAAGGCCGCCCCGAATGGCCCGAACTCTCCGACGTCACCATCGAGCGGCGGGCAAAACAGGGGCATTGGCCGGGACAGATGCTGCAGGTCAGCGCGGGAGGGTTGGCGGCGTCGATCGTCACGCATGCGACCGACAGCTCGGCCATGGTGGGAAGTAACAAGCCGTATGCGGCGATGATGCAGTTAGGTGGGGAGCGGGTGGACTTTCCGTACCTATGGGGCGACATCCCTGCACGGCCATACTTGCCCACAGATGCTGAAGGTGGTTTGGAAACTGGGACGGAGAAAGCCATTCTCGATTTGATGTTGGCTCACTTGAAGGAGGCAGCGCGTTGCTAGTAGGTGGCCAACTCAAAAAAATTGGGAGTGGACAGAAAAGTGCTCCAAGCCGTTGCGCTTCGCTTGTTCTCGGCTAGTGTCACTATGACATTAGACCCCTCAGATTAAGGACAATCGATGAAAACGCTAATCGGAGTTACCGGACTTGCCTGCTTTTTGAGCGGTTGCGCAAGCGGTACAGGTGACCAGCCGACCCGGGTTATCGTAAACCCGTCCCCGATCTGGCCTTGGGACCAGAGGGGCAAGGAGAATAAAGACCTTCTCAACGATTGCCGCACAACGAGCTGCAGCGACAACGACATGTTCACAGCGATGCTCGCGACAGGAACGTACTGTAGACAAGTGAGCAATTATTACGAAAACGGCGGGAAAATAAACTCAGCCACCCGCCTAGGGTCAAAGTCCTCGGTGTATTAGCGGGAAGCGTCTTTGGGATCACAGCAGGAGGATCTGCGGCGAAAGCTTGGTCCGGTTTGTCTGGGGCCACCAACGGTATTCAAGCCGATCTAAGCGATAACGCATCCGCACGCTCAAATCGAGCACGCATCGTTAGCAAGATTCTGTCGGATTACAACGTAGAGATAAAAACGTTACTCGGCGACAAAGACACCACGTTGCAAATGCGGCGGCAGATTGTGTGGGCATCTATTAATACATCGAATCGATGTGCAACTGAGGCTGAGATTGAGCCTGAAAATGAAGCAAAGAAAGTAGAAGCTCAAGTCGCAGAGATCAAGAAAACGATTCAGGATAGTAAAGATGGACAAGCGCCTGTGCCGCCTAAGGACGAGTCTGCACCTACAGATAAAAAATGAATCAGTAATTTTGTGGTTTTTTTCTATTGTTGAATTAAAAAACTCGAAATCGCTTTCCATCCGCAAGCATCAGTAAACGATAGCTTTTTTATTCAGCAGCGCTACGCTATTACGGAGGGTACAGCGATTTCAAGTAGTCAATCTAAATAAACCATCTTAAAAGTTACCAACTAGGGCTTGCCATCCTCAGCGCAACGCTCCGCTCAATCCAGTGCGGGGGGCTTCGAATCGTTACCGATCATCGGAGGTTCTGTCCCTGACGGCAGATTCTCCGCCCGTGTCTGAGTGGTCCACGAGATTCTCGTTAGCTCCTTGATTCGATCAACGATCGGCTTAGCATTTTCTCCAACCTTTTTTAGAACTACGCTTGCTTCAACCAATAAGCCGTAGAAACTATTGAGGTCGGACATTTTCTTATGAATCTCTGCCTGCATTCTTTCTAATCGCTTAAGAAGTCGCTGCTTATGATCTTCTTCCAGTTCTTGATTAGCGACGATTAGCTCTCGGAGTTCGTTTATCAGGGTGCGAATACGTTTTAGGTCGCCATCGGTGAACTCATATCCGAAACCATTGGCAAGCGTTACAGCAAACCGGCTCTTAATGCTTTCTAGTTTTTTAGCCGATGACTGCCCAATCAATTCGTGCTGAACCTCAGTAATGAACATACGCATTCGGTTACATACATAACCCATGCTCCCATCTAGGTCCGGTGCCTCCTTCACGTTAGGAATCAGAGCTTGCTCCTGCAAGCTAAGAATCAAAGCCGTTGCCTCAAGCAAAGTCGCATGATTCTCTTGAGTCCAGTCAGGTTGTTTTTCTATTTCGCTCAGCGTGTAGCGACAGACCGCTGTTGCTCCGTCTAATGGGTCGTCTCGAACTGCTTGGATCAGATGGCTAGGGAGGCTCATACACTTGCGTTTCCACGTGCTGGCGGGATTCACACTCTGCCATAAGGTAGTGAATTGGAATACCTGGTTTCCATTTAATTTTTAGCCCGTCTATGCTGCCCACAGCTGGGTACCATGTCGTAGCATCTAGGCGGCTGCCGCGATCCGTTTTTTAAGCGCACTGTCTCTTGAGGCACGTTAGGGCTTTCGAAAGCTAGACAAATCATGCGGCGACCGAAAACGTTGGGCGCACCCCTAACCAAAGCTGAACTACCAAAACCACTTAGAAAGATTATTTGCCAGTAATAAACATGGATTGGAGAGAATCATGAACGGAGAATGGGAGGCTACGTGCTTATAAAATCTTTTACATTGCCATCGGGTGAGATGGTGTCAATTCCGGTCAAGTCCGAAGGGCAAAACAGATTGACTATGATGTTGGGGGTGAATGGAACCCAAAAAAGCACTTTACTGCGAACCTTCCTAGATCAGGCGCTGCGGGAAATCACAGCGGCGGAGGGGGAGGCGCCTAAAACATCGACGACAGTTCAATTTTACCAAACACCTAGCCGAGTGATTGCGCTATCTGCAATCCCTAATGATAGATTTCCCACCAAAATGCGCGTGGGAGGTTCGGCAAGGTCTCGGTATGAAATAGATGAGTACGAGTATATAGGACCAAGGCACAATCAGAACATAATAAGTCGAAATCAAAGTTTGAGCGCACTAATTTCCGCCGTCTTAACAAATAGAGAAAGATCTCCCATTGTAACGGATCTTATTACAATGCTTTGTGAACGAACAACTATCCCGTCCCGTCTTACAACAATTCTAAGGGCGGATTCATCAAGTAGTAAGCGCAACTATATAATGGGCGAATTTTTTAACGGCAATATCGAAAGCGAGGCAAAATTTAGAGATATACAGTACTTAGAAAATAACGACCTAGTCGGTGCTTTCACATCATTCATCGAGGCTACAATAAAGAATCCGCAGTTAATTGATATAGATCTAATTTCTGGCACTTGCTTTCCGCAAATACCATTCATTGATATTATTCTGCGGCACCGACTGCTAAATGTACGTCGACACATTTCAGGCAAATAAAAGGTTTTTAATCCTGATGATTATAGCGCAGGGCAATGGGGACTATTTTCATCCATTGTGACACTGGCGTTGAAAGTGACCGACAACTCATTGATATTGATTGACGAGCCGGAAAGTGCTTTACACCCTTCTTGGCAGCGCGATTTTGTAGATTGTCTCAGCAAGGCAGTTGCCGATTCAAAAGGCTGCCATGTTGTGGTTGCCACCCATTCACCATTATTGATCGGCTCTGCTGGTGGATTTTCCTCAGAGTTGATAATACTCCGTAGACATTCCGATGACGGTGTTCTCTCAGCGGAGTTCGAAGATATACCAGAAGGATGGCAGTCGAACGATATTTTGGAGTTGAAATTCGAGCTTGAAAGTACTCGTGGCACTGCCTTTGTAGCAAAAATGGATGAATTACTGAAGCTTGTCGCTCGAGGAGCAAAAGAAAATTCCAGCAAAATCAAAAAGATCCTTAAGGAAATTGAGCCTATTCTTGCGAAGCTGCCTGAGGGCGATCAAGTCCGCTCGATCATTTCATCGATAAAAAGCTTGGTCGTTAAAAGGACTTGATTTATGTCGAGCTTTGATATTATTAAAAGAAAAAGATGGGGCTCCGCTGAGAAAACACTGATTCTCGCATATTTTACTGGCGCGCATAAAGAGTGGACGAAAGCCAATCTTAAACTTGTTAGAGATTCGGTTAGAAAATATCTTCTCCGCGTGCAACGGCACCAATGTGCGTACTGTCGACGCGGACTGTCTGCAGAAATAGGACGAAATGAGATCGATCATGTAGTGGCTAAGGCTTTGCCCGGAATGGCCAGGTTTACCTATGAGCACTCTAATCTTGTCGCGACTTGTAAACGCTGCAACTGGTTGAAGCGAAACTATGACGTACTAACACGATCGTTATTGCCAACAGATGATTATCCCCTAGCCGTTGCGGATTACAGATGGATTCACCCATATATACATCGATACAGTGATCATATAGAAATTATATCGGGATACTTATACAGAGAGGTAGGTGATGCAGCTTCCAAAGCTCGCGGCAAGAAAGTGATTGACATCTGCAAGCTTAATTCACTGGGCTCGGTGGAATCTAGACGAATGTTTGAAATGGCGCAGGCGTCAGAATCTCATCATAGTGCGATTATGCATTTGGTAAGTGATAACACGAAGCTTGATATCCAGCAACTAGCCAAAATTGTAAGACGGGCACGGCCCGCTTTTCGAAAGCTAACGGAGCCAGAAATTATAGAGATCATCGAAGCTGTGCGTGATGGCGCATCTGAAGTTTATCTTCGCGCAACCGCGCGGTTTGAGCTGCAGGAATAGGCACAGCAAGAGCTTCTGAAGAAATAAACCAGATTTCGATGCTTTGCACCAGCTCGGCAGTTACCGTCGGAGCAGATAAAAGCCGCATTTTTTCGGCGGCTTGAATGCGGTTGATCAAAGTTTTACGACATATATGCATCGGATAAATCAATGTGGATCCACCGTAGCAAGCTTAGAGATAGACCAGCCTGCCTAACGCGTGCACTTCGTTCGATAAAGGTTCGCGAGTGCTCTTGCGCTCTCTCGAATCTCACGAATGTTGGTGTTTGCATTGAAACCGCCTTCGCTCGGTGATAGACGCCCAGATAGCGGCACGGTGCTAGTCCTTAGCTGCGTGACGACATAATGATTGAGCGTAACCTGCTCTAAGATTTTTGATTCGTTCTCGGCAAGTAGAGGAACGATTGTGGAGGCCCGCTTTTCAAATTGAAGCTGTTCTGCTCGAATTTGCTCGTCAGGGATTTTGCGAAACTCTTCGATAGACTTACCCCGAATGAGCTCCGAAAAGACTATCGCATTCGCATAGCCTCTGTCGGCGCTGAAATCGATTTCCGAAGCTAACGACGCTGCATCTTTTAGCGCGTCGCAATGAACCTCAGCTCCCTTTGCACGCAGCGAAATTTCTGAATTGTTAATGATTTCCTGGCTTTTGCTAGAAAGCATAAGGTAAGACGAAATCCAATTTCCGACGCCGCTAGCGAGGGTCATCAACAGCGTCAACACTAAAGCCGTTGGCCAAGCGTGATTATTACTTTCCATGAACACCCCCCAAAAAAATGCAAATTCTATCGTCTCGAGCAGAAAGAAAGCCCGGAGAAATTATATTGTTGATAGAGGCTGGGCACCGCGTTCTCCCTGCTTGACGACGCCCACCAATGAGCCCTAGTTTTGACAGCCAATCGAGTGAGCATGGATCTAGGCCTACCTTGTGATGCAAGATCGCTATAGGGACCATGCCGGTGGGCTACCCAGAGCCCGTCAGGTGCGCTTTCGAAGGCCGACGGCGGAAGCCCACTGAAGAAAGCTCGAAAAAATGCGGTAAAGGCTTTATAAAGCGATCTCCCGCATATTTATAAGGAGATTCATCATGCCAGCTGAAGGTTTTCGCTCTGAATGGCTCACACTGGGCAAGCACCGCGTTTATTTAGAAGCCCGGGCGAGCTTCCCCGACGAAGAGCATAGATTTATTGCAACCGTCGCAGCCAAGACCTTGGATAATCATAGTCAGCACGCGCGCCTGGTAAGAGTTTTTTTCGATGACAAAGCCTGCGTCTACAGCGTTGAGGTTGCTTCGACGTCTGAAGGTGACAAGCATCTTGAGGATAAGATCACAGGGATTGTTCAGGCAATCTTCGGGTCAGGCAATTACCTATGCGATGTCACGGTTGTAGCAAAGGGAGATGAGCAATCTGATCATTACCACCATATGGAACATTTAAGCGTCTCCGCCGGTATCGCAACGGATAGATGGAAAAAGCCCTTCTAAGGCTATTACCTTAGTGGTGAACCGCTAAGGTAATTTTCAGTTCTTAACTACATCGTTCCATAACCCACTGTTTCTTCCGACAGTAATCCTGATTAAAAGGCAACCTTCACCTGCTATCTGAAACTGCGCCCACCATCCCAAACAAGCGCAGCCCCACCATGAACCCCCTCCACATCTTCAAACCCGGCTTCCACACAGCCTCCTGCGGCACCACCCTAAACTTCACCGCCTCCGACCTATCCGCCACCGTAGCCGCCTACAACCCAACCCTCCACGAAGCGCCCTTAGTCATCGGCCACCCCCAACACGACGCCCCTGCGGCCGGCTGGGTCCAATCCCTCAGCGCAACCGCCGAAGGCCTGATCGCCATCCCGCAACAAATCGATCCCACCTTCGCCGAGCAACTGGCGGCCGGCAGCTACAAAAAGATCTCCGCGTCCTTCTACCACCCAACCGCGCCCAACAATCCGGTACCCGGCGTCTACTACCTGCGCCACGTTGGCTTCCTCGGTGCCCAGCCGCCAGCCGTCAAAGGCTTGCGCCCGATCGAGCTCGTCGAAGCAGAGCCCGGCGTCATCCACTTCAGCGAAGGCGCGCCAGCCGCCCCAGCACCGGCACCGGCACCGGCACCTCAGCCTGCGCCGCAAACGCCGCCGATCACCGCACCCGACACCGACACCCTCCAGGCCGAGAACCTGCGCCTAAAAAACGAACTCGCCCAACGCGACCAGTCCGCACGTGCTGCTGCGCAGCAGGCCGTCCACACCGCCAGCGTCGCCTACGCCGAGCAGCTCGTTGCCGCGGGCATGAAGCCGCTGCACGCGCCGGTGGTCATCGCCACCCTCGATGCCGCGCAGCTCAGTGCAACGCCGTTGCACTTTGGTGAGGGCGAGCAGCGTCAGCCGTTGAGCGATGGCCTCAAAAGCCTGTTCAAAGACCTCACCGGCGCCATCAGCTTCAGCGAGGTCGCCACCTTGCAGCGCGCCGGCCAAACCGTCGCGCAAAGCACCAACCCGTTGCTGGCCGATGCCGAAGCCCGCACCCAGAGGGGGCAATGACCATGGCCACTTTCAACCAGCCCAAAGACCTCGGCGATCTGCTGCTGGTGCAAGTCAGTCCCGGCTGGAGCAAAGACCGCGTCACGCTGCTGGGCGGCAGTGATTACGCCCTGGGTCAAGTGCTCGCCAAGGTTGCCCACAAGTACCAGGCCCTCGACCCCAGCGGTGCGGGGCCGGCGAAAAAAGCCGTGGCTGTCTTGGCCGAACGCGTCGACGCCAGCGCCGGCGATGCGCCCGCCGTGGTCATTGCGCGGGGTGCTGTCGTGGCGCGGGCAGAACTGGTTTGGCCGGCCGGCATCACCGAGCCACAACAAACCGCCGCCCTCGACGAGCTCAACGCCCTGGGCATCGTCGCCCGCGCCACCCTTTAACGGAGCCACCCCATGAACCTGCAAGACCTCTTCACCGTCGCCAACCTGACCGCCGCCGTTAACAAACTCCCGGCCATTCCCGGCAAGGTCGGCGCCATGGGCCTGTTCGATGAAAAAGGTGTCACCAGCACCAGCGTCATCATCGATGAGCGCGAGGGCCGTTTGGTCCTGGTGCCGAACACCTCACGCAACGACGATCCCGCGCCGGTCAAAGACAACAAACGCAAGCGCCGCACCTTCGAAACCCTGCACCTGCCCATCAGCCGGCCACTGCTGCCCAGCCAATTGCAGGGCATCGCCGCCTTCGGTCAGGAGAGCGCCACCGCGCCCATGGCCACTGTCATCAACGACCACCTGCAAGACCTCAAAAACAGCATCGAAACCACCCGTGAATTTCAGCGCGTCGGCGCGCTGCGCGGCAAACTGCTCGACGCCGATGGCTCGGTGCTGTTCGACCTGTTCGATGAATTTGCCGTCGAGCAAAAGAGCGTCACCGTCGCCCTCAGCAGCGCCGGCACCAACGTGCGCAAAGCCTGCCTCGACGCCAAGCGTCACGCCGAATCCAAACTCGGCGGCGTCATGGTCACCGGCTTCCGCTCGTTCTGTGGGCCGGACTGGTTCGACGCCTTCACCGACCACGCCAAAGTCAAAGAAGCCTTCGCCCACTATCAAGAAGCGCAAGATCGGCTCGGTGGCGACCTGCGCTCAGGCTTCACCTTCGGCGGCATTGAGTTCATCGAATACGACGTCACCGTCAGCGGCCAGCGCTTCATCCCGGCCGACGTCGCCCAGGTCTTTCCGGTTGCGCGCGGTGTCTTCCGGCTGTTCAACGCGCCGGCCAACTACAACGAAACCGTCAACACCCTCGGCCAGCCGTTCTACAGCAAGGCCGAGCCGCGCAAGATGGGCAAAGGCTGGGACCTCGAAGCCCAAGCCAACCCGCTGGCCCTGTGCTTGTTCCCCGAAGCACTGGTCGAATTGAAGGCGGGTTGAGCCATGCGCTATTGCACCCGCCAAGACCTCGTCAACGCCATTCCCTTGATGACATTGACGCAGTTGTCCAACGACGACCCGGGCGCGCGCCAGCCCGACGAACACGTCATCGCCAGCAGCGTGCGCCAGGCCGAAGAACTGGTCGACGGCTACCTGCGTGGCCGCTACCACTTGCCACTCGATCCGGTGCCCACTGTCCTGCGCGATGCCGTCATCTACCTAGCGCGCCACTGGCTCTACCAGCGCCGCCCCGAAGGCGCCTTGCCCGACGCGGTCATCAGCGCGCGCAAAGACACGCTCAAACTGCTCGAAAGCATCCGCGACGGCATCGTCACCCTTGGCCTGCCCACGGGACACGCCGTGCCGGAGCCCGGTGAGATCCGCGTGCGCGCACGTCCGCCGCACTTCAGCGCCCAGCTCTGGGCGGGATACCGATGAGCGCGTCAACCAACAGCCAAACCGAACAACTGATGGACGCCATGCTCGATCGCCTGCAAGCCAGTTTTGGCCAACAGCTGCTGGTCGAGCGCTTCCCTGAAAATCCGCAGCTTTACCGCCTCAATCACCCACGCGGCGCCGTGTTGTTGGCCTACGGTAAATCCACGTTCGGCCACAGCGAGAGCATGGGGGCGGTCTTCCAGGCGCGTCAGCTGGTGCTGCGCCTGACGTTGATCTTTCGTCAGCTCAACGGCGCCGATGGCGTGATCAGCTACCTCGACCGCCTGCGCGCCAGCCTCACCGGGTGGTGCCCGCCACACACCGACCAGGCCTGCCGTCCGCTGGCCGAGCATTTCATCGGCCACAGCAACGGCGTCTGGCAATACGCCCAGGACTACGCCACCCGCGCCACCCAACTGCAAGCCTACGAGGGCTGCCCATGAACCTGTCCCGCTACATCTACACCGGGCCGCCCAGCGGCGTGACCCTGCGCCTGAATGAACACCGTGAAACACTGGACGTGCAACTGCACCCCGGCCAACCGGTCGAGCTGCCCGCTACCCACGACTACACCCGCGTGCTGTTGGCGCTCAACCACCTGCAACCATTGCCCACCCCATCCAGACCGGCCGGCAAGACGCCCAAGCCGCTATCCCTCGCCAAGGACTGACGCCCATGCCCGCCAACTACCTGCACGGCATCGAAACCACCGAAGTCGAACGCGGCCCGCGCCCCATCCGCGTCGTCAAATCCGCCGTCATCGCTTTGGTCGGCACAGCGCCCACCGGGCCGATCAACGAACTGACCCTGTGCCTGAACGACACCCACGCCGCCCAGTTCGGCCCGCACACGACCGGCTACAGCATCCCCGAAGCCTTGCAGGGCATCTATGACTTTGGCGCCGGCACCGTGCTGGTCGTCAACGTGCTCGACCCGGCCATTCACCACAGCACCGTCACCGAATCACTCAAACCGTTCGCCGACAACAACACGCTGCAACTGCAACACGGCGACCTGCAAAGCCTGAAACTGACGCCCGTCGATGGCGCAGCAGCTTACGAGGCTGGCATTGATTACACCGTGTCGCTGCACAGTGGCCAGGTCACACGTCTGCCCACCGGCAGCATCCCGCTCGATGCCCACATCAACGCCGAATATAGCTACACCGACCCGGGCAAAGTCACCCCGGCCGACATTATCGGCGCCCTCAACCCAGCGGGGCGGCGCACGGGACTCAGCGCCTTTCAAGACAGCTACAACCAGCTGGGCTTCTTCCCGAAAATCTTCATCGCCCCGGGCTTCAGCACCTTGGGCGCGGTCACGGCGGCCCTGGCCGTTGCGGCCGGTCAGGTCGGCGGCGTCGCTTATGTCGATGCACCGATCGGCGCCACCGTCCAGCAAGTGCTAGCCGGGCGCGGGCCGGCCGGCCATATCAACTTCAACACCAGCAGCGATCGCGTGCGCCTGTGCTACCCGCACGTCAGGGTTTACGACGCGCCCAGCAACGGCGAACGCTTACAGCCGTTATCCATCCGCGCCGCCGGCCTGCGCGCCAAAGTCGACCATGATCTTGGCTATTGGTGGAGCAGCTCCAACCAGCCGCTGCTCGGCGTCATCGGTTTGGAGCGGCCACTGACGGCGCGCATCGACGACGCCAACAGCGAAGTCAACCTGCTCAACGAAAACGGCATCACCACCGTCTTCAACGCCTTCGGCACCGGCCTGCGCCTGTGGGGCAATCGCACCGCCGCATGGCCCAGCGTCACCCACCTGCGCAACTTCGAAAACGTACGCCGGACCAAAGACGTCGTCGACGAATCCATCCGCTACAGCGCTTTGCAATTCGTCGACCAGCCGATCACCACCGCGCTGATCACCAGCCTCACCGAAAGCGTCAACCTGTTCCTGCGCAAACTAATCGGCGACGGTGCCTTGCTCGGCGGCGAATGCTGGTACGACCCGGCGCGCAACCTCAGCACCCAACTGGCGCAGGGGCACGCACTGTTCAACTACAAACTCAGCGTGCCGCCACCGTTCGAACGCGGCACCTTCGAAACCGAAATCACCGGCGACTACCTCGTCAACCTGGGGGCCCTATAAATGGCAGGCTTTAGCGCACATCGTATATCCAACGCCAACCTCTACCTGGACGGCGCCAGCTTCTTTGGCAAATGCGAAGAGATCGACCTGGGCACGATCAAAACCGTCATGAGCGACTTCCAGGGGCTGGGCATGGTCGGGTTGATCGAACTGCCCGATGGCATCGACAAGCTGGAAGGCAAGATCACCTGGAACAGCCTCTACATCGAAGCGGCGCGAAAACTTGTCACCCCATTCAAGAGCGTGCAGTTGCAGTGTCGCTCGAACGTGCAGGTGTTCAATAACGGCGGGCTGGTGAATGAGGTGCCGTTGGTGACGACCATGACCATCACGGGTAAGGAGTACCAGTTGGGCACGCATAAACCACGGGACCCGACGAAGTATGAGACGCCGTTTTCAGCGACGTACGTGCGGCAGATGATCAATGGTGAAGAGGTGGTGTTGCTGGATTATTTGGCGAATATTTTTCGGGTGGGTGGGGAGAATCAATTGGGTAGGTATAACAGAAATCTAGGGATTTCTTGAGGCGATGCCTTATGTAAAGGCAGTTTAAGAAGCTGCCTTTATATTCGTCCTTAGGAAGTTACTACCTATCAAATCTCTCCTAATGTGACTTGTGCCTTCCTGATGACAGACGCTGCCATGCTTGCAAGTTCATATACTTTCTCCGCGTCCTCATCCTCTCCTATCCAGTTAAAGCCTATAGCTATGTGCTTAAGCCTCACATATACACCAGTCATAAGATTTTTATAAAGCCTTACGTGCTCGTAAAAATAAGTCAAACCCGTCTCATCAAACTTATCAATCATCACTGAAGTCATAATTTCAAAGCGTCGAAACATTTCTGGCTCTTTGGATAGCTCATTCATCAAAAAGTCACCAGGGTTTTGATACCAACTTAACTTCTCGATCATTGCGAACTTGTTATATCTGTACGCGAGATGCTCGTTCTTGGTGTCATGATTGTAAAATGTCAGATACTCATTGGATCTTATTAGCGCTGTGATTGTCTCGTCTAAGTGCGGGTGCGCAGTCAACAGCTCATTGACATCATTTACCGCTTGTATGTCAAAACGGGAATTTAGAATTGCGTCTTTCTTTACGAGATCCCGAACAGCGTTGAGCCATTCGAATAAGTGAGCTTGGTTTTTCTTTCCAGGATCGTCCGTTTCAGCAAAAGCAATCTCCTCTGATAAAGCTTCGCGGACCATGCCAGGCACTTTTTCGAAAGCGGTACAGACAGACAACATGCGAGGCGTGCAAAATAGCGGATGGCGCAGGTTTTTGAGATCAAAGCCACTTTGCTCATATGATAGAGCGACGAGTCTAGAGCAAAACTGTCGTTTGGTCTCTGCTAAGCCTAGTTTTCGTTTAGGAAGTACGAGCATCGCCTCATCGAGAGCGTACAGCGTACCGACAAGCGATCGGGCGTAATCGCAAATTTGAATGGCTTGATCTCGAGTAAGCGGATCCTTGCTACGGTAAACATCAGCATGGCCCGGCTTATCGAGGATAAGTCGCTGGATGTTTTTAGAAAACACGCCATCTTGAGTAGCTTCAATCATCGTACCATCGACCCAGATGGCAGCATGAGAATAACGAGAGAATGTTGCAAGTCTAACAATTTTGCTCACTGCGGCAACTTCGGCAGTCAGAACTATATCGCCAGGCAAAAGCTTTGACCTGTCGATTATGTATTTTTTTGGCATCTTCATCCTTTAAACCCAGTCAACCTCAGCCATGCAAGTGCTCAACCTACTTAGTCAGTGATTGAAAGGTGCTGAATAGGTAGCTGACCACCAAGAAATTTCATAATTTCTCGAATACGCGTATCACGTGCATTAACGAGTGAATTCCAATCTTTTTGAGGTACGTCTCGGTAGGCTGTTGCATGAGCGACTCTTACGGACTCAAAGGACTCAACGTTAATGGTTGGCATAATACCTTGCGGCTTAGGCATCCCCCAACGCATAGCAATCTGAACAGCTTGGCGACCGTAGGGGCGGAAACCTAAAGCTTGATAAATAGATACTGTTTTGGGATGGCAACTAAGGTCTATTGTTTGGTAACGCTGCTGAAAAGGCTGAAGCATCGCACGAAGGATACCTTGCTTTCTCGAGTCCTTGTGGACCGCAGCATAGCTAATCCCACAGTGGTCTGCTGAAGAAGATTCCATACCAAGGGTAAAGCCTAGAATATTGCCTTCTAAATTCCTAGCAACGGTGATCGAACCACCCAAGCTCCCATAATGCCCAGTCAGTATATCCTGCAAATATGCGCCTATCTCGGCTGACAGTATCGCTTTACAAAGGAAGCCGGTTGAACTCGAGGGGCGAACAACTTTGTTAGCCAGGTCTGCAAAGTTTTCAAGTGCCAACCGAATGATCGGCTGCACGTCGCGCTCTTCGATATTGTTATCTATGGTAAACATTTCGCTCCTTGCTAAAATCGTGGCCTTCAGAAAACTATATCGGCAACGACTCTATAAAGTTTAATTTCTCGTAGATTTTTGAAGTTGCAACTTCTTGCGATTTTAAGATCACCCAAAAAGACACTTTATGATTTGCCGCTGCTATTTTTATAGTATTCCTTAAGGCTTTCGTTTCCCGCGATAACTTCGAACATAATCTGCATCATTAGAATTGGGCCGGGCGTGATGCCCTCTGAGTCGACCTCTACGTCATCGAAACGAGGATCAGTAGCTATTTCTACGTTAACAACCCACCACACTTCAACCTTTCGCAACAGGCTCATGAGGCACTGCATTTCTTCTACTAGACCAACATACCTTCCCGTCAAAACGATACTAGGTAGCTCATGAGCTAACGCATTTCGCAATTTTTTTAGTCGCTCAAAAACCTCAACATCTTGTTCGACAATGACTTCTTCTCTGACTAGCCACCGCAATGAGGCATAGAGAGGACTATTGGCGAGCGACAGAACCTTTTCTTCATATTGAGGGGAGATGGTCAATTCGCCATCAGCAAAACCAATACAATAAAAGTCTCTAAGACGCCCAACAATGGACTCTTTAAGCATTTCAAATGCCGTCATATAAAGAGAGGTAGATATCAACCTCTCCTGCAATACGGCGGGTGTAAGCAGATCCTCCCATTGTTTATCAACAGACATAACCACCTCGCTGGTTCTGTGTAAAAGGTTTCTGCTCTCCGTCGCACCATAGATAGCAAAAGGGTTCCGCGCTAGCTAGCGCTGCCAGCACTTCGAACTTATCGCCATAAACTGACGTATCCCCAAAGCTCCCCGTTCAACACGGGCTTTGGAACCCGGTCGCTCAATTGCTGCAACCACTGCAGCACGACTGGCCTCGTACATCGCAAACGCGTTGAATTCCGAATCCAGCAAAACTAGCAGCACAGCATCAAAGGGCTTAGTCAAATCGATGCTGCCCAAGCGGCCATTGATCTTGGCTGGATTGGCGATGCAGCGCCCCTTGATCTGTATGTGTAATTCTTGTCCATCTCGCAAGGCAGTCGCGTCGTACCCAGCCTGCCTTGCGCTATGCAATTTCAAGCCTAGCTTCGTAGCGGCCTCATACTCCGCCACCTCGCCAGTAATCCCCAGTGGTTTCCCGGTAAGCCGATAAAAGCGTCGAGCGAGGATTTTAGCTTCACGCAAGACGTCAAGAATTTCTGCCTCTACACCGGCGAGGTGAGGTCGAATCTCAGCAGCACGATCACACTCGATAATCCTCGCCGACATCCCTAACTCTCCTTATTTTTTATTCAAACTGACGAGACGCGCATAACCCTTCAAATGCACCAACGCAGCCGACTCAACAGGCAACCCACGTAACTCAGTCGATCGCGCGTCACCGTTGGGCAGGTAGACCGTCAACGTCTCCCCAAACACGCTGTAGGTAGCAGTGTATTCAACACCTTCGTACTCAAGCGTGATTTCCTCATCCATCTACAAAACCTCATTGCCCATGTTCATTGATTGCCGCTGGCCACCGCCTCAAGTGGACCACTCGGTCGCAGTTGGCGGCAACGTCGCAGCCACACTAACTGCCACGCTTAAGAAGGCCAACCTTAAAAAATTGTAGGCGGTTTCCCTTGCGAACTTGCGCTACATACCGCGTCCTTCAAATGCAGCCCTACAGGCTACCGCACCCGGTGCAATTGCCTACAGCCAAGACAGAATCCCCCGGCAGCGCATCTGTCAGCTCACCGGTATCGTATGTCCTGTCACCGCCCATGTGACCAGGCAGGGCAATCTGGGGCATTTAAAGTCGATTTCCCGAGAAAAACAGGTTGTTCCTGCCTGACCTTTACGGCGACTGCTGGCCGAGATGAGGGCCTTCGGATTGAGCAGATCCGAGGTTTGATCGTTGGTTTGCAGTCGTCTCTTTTCGGTCACTTCCGTGTTTGGTGGCTGTGCGCAGGGCGCTTTCGGGCGCGCCGGTCTCCCTAATTCCTGCCGGCCTACTAACCTGCGCGCAGCTGCCGCCTTTCATAGTCGGTCAACACAAGGCCATCTCATCAAGACGCCCCCGTGGCATTCAGCTCCCGTTTTCGTGGCCGAAAGGCAAACTTCTTTGCTCATTCCCTGCGTTCATACGCGCCCGCAGCAACGCGACTCGACAGCCGCAAGATCTGGAATCTGCTACATCCTAAAAGGTGAGATCAATCAGGCGCGTGCAGGGCATAAACGCGATTTGGCAATCACGTTTAAATTACACCAACTGTTACTCCAAAAAGCCTACAACGCCTTGCGCCGCTGCCTACGGGTACTTCAGAATCCGCCGGCTTACACGGCTATCGGTTGGGCTATATCGTTTCCCTGTCACTGCAAAACAGTGATCGGGTTTGGTAGCCCGTTTCTTGATAGTTGTACGGCGTCTCCATATGCGGCCTCTATTTTCGAGGCTCAGCTCTCTATGGTGGCCATGCGTGGGGCTCATTCGTGAGCGCCGGGGTTAACTATCTTGACCGGTCTACCAACCCGCGTGTGGCCGCCACCCATCGTTTGGTAGCGATAGTGACGGCTCTTCATTCCTTCAAGGTAGAGAGTCATATATGTTCAAAGTAACGCCCAACCCGCCAGAAGCCGATTCGATTCCCTACGACCCCGCTCTGGAACCCCAGCGGATAAAAGACGCGGCCGCTCGCGCCATCAACTTTTACCTCGACCCTCAGACGCTCAAAACCACCATTCCCAAGCGCCAGCCGGGCAGGATCTTTCTCATCGACCCAACGGTGGATGAGGAAACGTTGCTCGTCGAAGCCTGTGAATCGCTGGCAGCCGCCAATGACATGGCCCGCGAAATCGGCGGCGTGATTGACCACCCACAGCGTCGATCGCTGCTGATGTTGCAGCAGGTGATCATGTTGAGTGAGCTCATCGTCAATCGCGTGCTCGACAGCCGACGCGTGTCGAACTAGCCGGCAACCCAGGCAGGAGGGGGCGTGCTCCCTCACTGCCAGCGACGCGTCACTGCTGTGGCGCGGCATCCTCATACACAGACGCTCAAGCGGCTCTCATCGGAGTTTCAGCTGATGTCACAGACACCGTCCCATCCGCCGGTCACCGAATCGGTATCGCCTTATGAATCCTTCCATTCAAAAAAACTTCACGACGCCGCCGAGCGCGCGCTCGACCATTACCTCGCGCCGGCCAAGATCAACGCCACGCCTTACAGTCCCAATACGCTGTTTATGGTCAGCCCGGAATCCGACACCGAATCCTTGCTGGTCAACGCGTGCGAATCCCTGGCGTCCGCCACGGTGATGCTCGGTGATTTCGCCGGGATGCTGGAGGGCTCACGGCGCAATACTTTGCTGGGCATTGCGCAGGTAGTGATGTTGGGGGAGTTGGCCGTGAACAAAGCGTTGGATAACGTTGTGCCCACGTCCTAGAGCCAATGCGAACGCAAAAGCAGTCGGTCTAGCGACTGACTGCTTTCCTTAGTTGGTGAGCGCGTTAGGAACAGAGCCGTAAAGTTTTAAGGTTTGGAACGTCGCAACGTAATAGCCTCGGTTGGACTCACCTCGGATATAGCCCTCGTCGACCAGCCATTGAAGCGTATCGGTCAGGAATTGCTCCTGTGGCGACGCGTTGTAGAACACTCCAATGATGCCACTTGGTGTGTCGTAAGAGCCGGCTTCGAGGTTGAAGGTTTCGGCATCCAGTTTGACCTGTGCAGGGCACGCTTCTGCCAGCATCCTTAAAATCTTACCCACCAGCACATTGAATTCTGCTTTGTTATCAACGCTCATGCTGTCTTCTCCTTTTGGGCGCAGAGTTGCGCCTTGGCGGGATGATCATAGCCAAGATTTCCGCCTATCACGGGCTCTATAAATCCAATTAAAAGCCTGTGCCTCAATACCGCTCCAGGATCACGTCTTCACGGATTAAAGCCGTAGTGACCCCGGAGCGATGACGATGACCGACACCCACACCTTCACCCTCAAATTCCCCTTCACCAGCGCCAGCGGCGAGCTCCTGTCGTCGTTGCCCATCAGACGCCTCAAGCGCAAAGACATCAGCGCCGCGCAAGCGGTGACCAAAGACGAAGGCGCCATGGAAGACCTGCTGGTCGCCAAACTGTTGGGCATCACCCTTGAAGATCTGGGTGAGTTCGACATTGCCGACTCAACGCTCGCCACCGAGGTGTTGCGGGAAATGGCAGCCGGCCGAAACCTTGCTCCAGTCCTGGGACGAAGCGTTGCTGCTGGTGCTGAGGTTGCCGCCGTCTGAGATCGAACGGCTCGACATGGTCGAGTACTGGCGATGGGTCGAGGTCTGTCAGCGCGAGATCAATCGCCGGCTCGAACACGCCGAGCCAGCGCGCCGCTGACCACTGCCAGCAAACCGACCACCACGCCCGCCACCAGCGCACCGCCCGCCGCCAGGGGGGCGGCGGCCATGGCCAGTAAGGGCAGGCCCACACAGAACGCCGCCATCGCCGCCCACCAAGGCAAATGCACCAGGCACACCCAGGCAAGGCCGATCACACCGGCGCCAATGGCCAGTGCATAGAGGGTGTGGGCAGTGCGTAACGCGGCTTTTTCAAACATGACCAAAGCGTAGCAACGATGGCCAACGAAGTCCTCATCGGTTTAAAAATCGGCGCCGTCGTCTCCGGCAGCCTCAACGCTGCGTTTGGTTCGGCGCAATCCACCGTGCGCCACTTGGGCCGCGCCGTCGATGGGCTCACGCTCAAGCAGCAACAGCTGGGCCACGAGTTGGCGGCGTCATTGGCCCGTGGCGGCGCCGGCATCGGCCAGTTGCGTCGTCAGTACGACGCGGTCGGCCATACCCTTGATCAATTGCATCTAAAACAACAGCAGCTCAACGCCAGTTTGGCGCGCGGTCATGCGCTCAGAAACCAGCGCAGCCAGTTGCGCGGCCAAGCCATGGAGACGATTGGCACCGGCGCGGCGCTGGGCGCGCCCATTGTGCAGTCGATAAAAACCGCCATTAATTTTCAGGATCAGACCCGTGACATCGCCATTGGCGGCGGTTTCGACCCGGCGCAAGAGCAACGCTTGAGCATGGCCATGCGCGGCGCCGCGCTGGCTTGGAATCAGACCCAGACCGACGTTGCCAACGGTACCGCCGTGTTGGTCGCCGGTGGCATCGACAACCTCCAGGCGCTCACGGACTACGCGCCGGTGCTGGCCAAAACCGCCACCGCGACGCGCGCCAGCATGGAGCACCTCGGCGCGGTGGCCATCGCCCTGAACGACAACCTGAACATCGGCGCGGCAGGCTTTGAGCGCTCGATGAACATGTTGGCCTTTGCCGGTAAAAGCGGGCAATTCGAGCTGGCCGACATGGCCAAGTGGCTGCCGCAATTAACGCCGCAGTTCGCCGCACTCGGCATCACCGGCGAGCGCGCGGTGGCGCAGATCGGCGCGTCATTGCAGATCGCCCGGCGCGGTGCCGGCAGCAATGACGAGGCCGCCAACAACTTCAAAAACTTCCTCTCCAAGCTCACGTCGCCCGACACCCTCAAGGCCTTCGAGAAGGCAGGCATCGACCTTAAAGGCAGCCTGCACAATCTGGTCAGCGAAGGTTTGTCGCCAGCGCAAGCCATGCTCAGCATCCTCACCCAGCATTTGGGCAAAGACGCCCCCGACGCCGCCGCGCAGTACGGCAAGGCGCTGGCCATCAACGATCAGCAGGAGCGGCAAACGGCGCTGGCGCGCTTGGATCAGGCCTACAAGTTAGGTGAGCTGTTTGCCGACCAACAGGTCTTGTCGTTCATCCGCCCGGCACTGGCCAATCAGCACGACATGGCCGGCATTGAGCAAGGCAGCCGCAATGCCGCCGACCAGGGCGTGCTCGATGACGACTGGATCAAACGCATGGGCAGTACCAAGGAGCAATTGAAAGCGCTGCGCATCAACTTGGCCGACATCGGTATTTCTGTCGGCAACGCGTTGCTGCCAGCGATCGTCGAGATCAGCCAAGCGCTGGTGCCGCTCATGCGTGGATTTTCGGCATGGGCCGGTGAGCACCCGGCGTTGATCAAAGGTGTCGTCGGTTTGGTCGGCGGTCTGCTGCTCGGCAAGTTGGCGTTTATCGGCCTGGCGTACGGCGCCAATCTGGTCGTCGCGCCGTTGGTGGCCATGTCCACGACGGTGACGGCGCTGTCGGCGCGTTTCACCTTGCTGCGCAGTGCGTGGCAGATGGGCAGATTTGCGCCGTTGATGTCGGGGCTCAAGCGACTGGGTACGGGCCTGCTAGCAGTGGGAAGGTACGCCGGGCTGTTCACGCGCGGCCTGCTCATGGCGCTGGCCAGCCCGCTCAAGCTGATGGCGCAAGGTGCCTTGTTGTTGGGCAAGGTGTTGGGCGGTACGTTGCTGTTTGGCCTGAAGCTGGCAGGCCAAGCCGTTCTCTGGCTGGGCCGAGCCTTGATGATGAACCCCATCGGTCTGTTGATCACCGGGATCGCGATGGCGGCGTATTTGATCTATCGACACTGGCAGCCGATCAAAGCGTTTTTCACCGGGTTATGGGCGGAGGTCAAAACCGGTTTTAACGGCGGGCTGATGGGCATTTTGGCGCTGCTGGTCAACTTCTCGCCGTTGGGTTTGATCTACCGTGCGTTTGCCGGGGTGATGAATTACTTGGGCGTCGAACTGCCGGGCACGTTCACGGAGTTCGGTGGCATGCTTGTCAGCGGGTTGGTCGATGGCCTGCGTAACAGCCTCGGCGCGGTGAAAGACAGCGTGGTCGGCATCGGCTCGGCCATCAAAGGCTGGTTCACTGAAACCCTGGGCATCGAGTCGCCCAGCCGCGTGTTCATCGGTTACGGTGCCAACATCAGCCAAGGCGCGGCGTTGGGCATTGCTGCCCATGCGGGGCTGGTCAAGCAGGCCGCGCTGGGCATGGCCGAGCAGAGCCGCGTCGACATGGCGCCGCCGGACCTTCAGCAGGTGTCCAGGGCCAGCCGCATGGGCGGCGACAGCGCTTCGGCCACCAGCGCGGCGACCAGCATGACCTTCCATTTTTCGCCGCAGATCAACGTGCCCGCTGGCGCCGGGGCTGAAGCTATCAACCAAGGGCTGCAAGCCGCGTACGGTGAGTGGACGCGCATGATGGAACGCTACCTTCACGATGCTCGCCGTCGCAGCTACGGGCCGTCAGCCCAAGGTGGATTCTGATGTTTGCCCTTCTCGGCGACATCGAATTCACCGTGGCCGGCGGCGTCAGTGCCATTGAACACAGCGGCGCCGCCGACTGGGCCGAGCACCCGCGTATGCAGGGCAAACCGTTGCTGGAGTGGGTCGGCGAAGGGCTCGATGAGTGCCAACTGACGCTCGAGTTGCACCCGCTATTGGGCGAACCGGAGCAGCGCTTGCGCGCGCTGCGTCTGGCCAAAACTCAACACCAGCCGTTGGCGTGGGTGATGGGCAGCGGTGAATACCTGGGCCCGTACGTCATCACCCATTTGAGCAACGTCATCCGCCGCACCTCGGCCACTGGGCAGTTGCTGGCCGCCACGTTGCAGATCAGCCTGCGCGAGTACACCGGCGCGTTTATTCGCAAGGTTCACGCGCCCGGTTTGCTCGATCCCACAGCCCGCGACAGCGCGCCGGCCATGGATTCACCCGGCGTCATCTCGCGCCAAGCGGCGGCGCCCAGTACGGCACAGAACGTCATTCGCCACGCCAAAACCGCCGGCACCGTCTTGCGCCAAGGCCAAACCCTTTACCACGCCGCCAGGAGCGGTAACCCAGCGGCCATTCTCGGCCAGGTCCCGCAGTTGCTCGGCGTCACCGCGCAGGCCATCGAGCCACTGCGAGGTCTCGCCGGCGCTGCCGGGTTGCTGCGTGACGGCGCTGACCTGTCCCGGTTGGGCGAAGACGTGCTGGGCAGTGTCATGGGCGCCCGCGATTGCCTGAATCCCGTCGACCTCGCCAGCATCGTCAATCGCTTCGGCGCATCACAAGCATCCCTCGATGAAGCCGTCACGGTACTGGACGGCGCCAGCGATCGCTTGGCCGGGCTGGCCGCCGACATTCTGACCCGGAGGCGTTGATGTTCATCTTGCACCTGACCACCGAAGGCGAGCGCTGGGATCAGTTGGCCTGGCGTTATTACGGCGACACTCACCGCTACTTTCCAATCGTTGAAGCCAACCCCAACGTCCCGCTGAGCGCTACGTTGCCTTCGGGCCTGACCTTGGCCATTCCACTACTCGAAGCATTGCCCACCGCTCAGGACGTCCCGCCATGGATGCGCTAAACCCGCAACACGTTTTGCAGGCGCGCTTTGTGCTGACCTATCAGCAGCGCAACATCACCCGCGATGTCAGCGAGCATTTGCTGTCACTGACCTACACCGACCACCTGACCGGCAACGCCGACAGCCTGGAAGTCGAACTCGAAGACACTCAAGGCCGCTGGCGCGATGCCTGGTACCCTGGCCACGGCGATACGCTGACCTTGGCGATCGGCTGGCAAGGCGCACCATTGCGGACCCTCGGCCGGCTGGAAATTGACGAAGTCGAACTCAACGGCCCACCCTCGACCATCACCATTCATGCCTTGGCCACCGGCATCAACGGCCCGTTGCGCACCGTCGAACACCGCGCCTACGAAGACCTCACCCTGGCCGCCATCGCTCAACAGATCGCCACCCGCCAAGGCCTCACTCTGGTCGGCCACATCGAGCCCATTCCACTCGACCGCCTGACCCAGCAAGACACCGACCTGACATTCCTGCGCAACATCGCTGCAACCTATGACTACGCCTTCAAAATCACCGGCCGGCAACTGGTCTTCCACGCCATTCAACGATTGGCGCAGGCCGCGCCCGTCGCCACGCATCGCCTTACAGACGTGGCCAATATCAACCTGCGCGACCAAATCAAAACGGTGCCCAAGGCCATCGAAATCAAACACAAAGACCCGGCCAGAAAACAGCTCATCACCTACACGCTGGTCAACAACCAAACCGTCGCCGCCCCGAGCAGTGCCAGCCAAACTACCACCAGCGCCGACACCCACAAAAGCCGACAGCGCAGCGCCACCACCGAACAGGCCCAGGCCAAAGCGAAAGCCGAACTCGCCCAAGCCAACCGCCAACGCACCACCGGCCAATGGACCACTCAAGGCCAACCGCACCTCACCAGCGGCAACGTCATCCGGCTCATCACCACCGGCCAACTCAACGGCCGCTACCTCATCACCTCATCCACCCACCGCATCACCCGCCAATCCGGCTACACCACGACCCAACAGGTCGCCCGCATCTCAAACCATTAACCATTCACTGAAGGCAGAACCCATGCCCACCCAACTCGAATACGGCGAAGTCACCGCCCTGGACCACCAAACCTGCCGCCTGCGCGTACGCCTCGACGACCGTGACGGCGTCCAGACTTATTGGCTCAACATCCCCCAACGCAACACCCAAGGCACACAACGCCGACGACTGATGCCTGAGATCGGCGAACAGGTGGCGGTGCTGCTGGATGCGGATGGCGTGGGCGGGGTTTGTTTGGGCGGGATTTATTCGACAGCGGAGCCACCACCGGTGGTGGATGAGGACACGGAGTTTGTGCGGTATAGCGATGGGACGGTGGTGGCGTATGACCGGGTGGCGGGGGTGATGAGGTTGGAGTGTGTGGGGCCGTTGTTGGTGAAATGCGACGGACAGGTCACCTTAGAGTCTAGTGAGTCTGTCCTGATCAAAGCGCCCTCAGCGAAACTGGAGGTCCTGCAAGTCACATTGATTGGTAACTTGCAGGTGAAGGGCGATATAGGCGCGACCGGTATGATCATGGATGCGGGAGGCAACTCAAGCAACCACAGTCATTAAGTAGCTGTTCATACCTGATTCGATTCCGCTTCAGGTGAGCCCCGCAATGTTAAACAACATGCTCTTCGTCCCAACCGACCTGCCCATTCGCATTCAATGGGAAACTGCGCTGGCATTCTTGGTAAACGACTCCGGAGGGGCCGGTGATACGCAACGCATACTGCATACCATCACCAACTTTAACGAATCGAGTTTCCTGCTCATAAGTGCCGTTGCGCGAATAGGTGACGATTTTGAAGCTAAAGCGCTCTCGGGCACCAAACTCGCTATCAGCTACTCGTTGGGTTGTTCCCTTATGGAAATCCCCGAGTTGATGATGACTTATAAAGTCCTTTACCCCCTGCGGCTTGAAGCTTCCTTTCAGCATTTCTACGTCGGTGATGGTGATTTTTACCTGAAGTAACGAGTACTGACCCTTGTGCACAGCTACCCACAATACTTTTGTGCCAACTAAAGAAACCGGGAAAAAATACAGGTAGCTGTCACCACCGGTGATGTGGCTGATCATGTTTTGGGTTTTGGTCTCCAACTCGCCAACCAAGTGATTCAAGCGTTGCTCCACGCTACCAAAGCTGGCTTCAACACCTGCTTGTTTTCGGATTCTGAAAATCTGTCCGGTCAACCAACTGGCCAAAAAGAACGATGAGCCAAAATTTGAAATGATGTTTTTGACCGTGACGTCAGGCCCCCAAACGGCATAGGTTGTCCATGCCACAGAAATAATAAAAGGAATCCAAAACTCACGTACCAGCTGGAGCACCGTTTTTTTTGAAATACCGAACACTGATACGTACCTTCCTGATTTTATGACATGCCTCATCATCGGCATGGCCAACGGCATCTTTAAATGTGATTAAAAGCGGCAGCCCGGGAGCGTCCTCATCATGGGCTGATGACCACACCTAATCCTTATACCAATATCACCGCAGCCCATTGGCAACCCGCACTCGGCACAACAGGCGAGATCGTCGAAGGCCTGCGCGATATCGACCAATCCCTGCGCATCATCCTCACCACCCCCAAAGGCAGCGACCCGCACCGTCCCGAGTTCGGCAGCAACCTCCACCGGTACCTCGACTGGCCCACCGATCGCGTCACGCCGCACTTGGTGCGCGAAGCCTTCGACGCCGTGCGCCAGTGGGAGCCGCGCGTCTCGGTCGATCAAGTCCACATCCAGATCAGCGCCCACCACATCACGGCCCGCGTGCAATGGCGCATCACCGGCCAGCGCCAGCAGGTCACCGAGGTGCCGTATGCGCGCGCTGCCTAAACCGGAATTCATCAAGATCGACCCCGCCGCGCTGGAGGCGGATCTGATCGCCCGCTACGAAAAAGCATCCGGCAAAACCCTGTACCCGGCACAGATCGAACGGCTCTACATCGATCAAATCGCCTACGCCGTGTCCCGCTTGCAGATGAGCATTCAACACGCTGGCGAACAACTGCTGGTGCGCTTCGCCCGCGGCCCGATCCTCGATTATCTGGGCGAACTGGTTGCCACGCCGCGTCTCCTGGCCAAAGCCGCCCGGTGCACCGTGCGTTTCAGCCTGCCTACCGCGACCGCTCAAGCGTTACTCATCCCGGTAGGCACACGCGTCAGCACCCAAGACGCCAAAGTCGTATTCACCACCGACCGCGATGTAACGCTGCCTGCCGATCAGGCCGAAGTGTCGGTCACCGCCACGTGCCAGACGCTGGGCGAGCAAGGCAACGGCTGGACCCTCGGCCAGATCAGCGCGCTCATCAACGCGCCAGACCCAAGCCTCACGGCCAGCAACACAACCAACACGGCCAACGGTGCCGAAGACGAAAACGACGATCGCTACCGCGAGCGCATCATCCTGGCGCCCGAGGCCTTCAGCAACGCCGGCAGCCGCGCCGCGTACCGCTATCACACGCTCGCCGTGCACCAATCCATCATCGATGTCGCCGTCCACGGCCCCGACGAAGGCCAACCCGACGGTCACGTTGCGCTCTATCCGCTGACCGCCGACGGCCTGCCGACGCCGCAACTGCTAGAAGACATCACAGAGCAAATCAGCGGCGAGAAACTTCGCCCGCTGTGCGACACCGTAATCGCGGCCGCGCCCATCGAGGTCCGCTACCAGATCACCGCCCACCTCACATTGTATGCAAACGCCGACCGCAGCGCCGTGATGGCGGCAGCGAAAGCCGCCGCTACACGCTATGCCCAAACATGCAGCGCCGCGCTGGGGCACGATCTCGTCCCGGAACAACTCACCGCCGCGCTGCAAGTGCCCGGCGTTTACCGCGCGGACGTAGAAAAACCGGTCAACCTGCGTGAGCTTCAAAGCAACCAATGGGCACATTGCACCGCCATCAAGCTGACTGACGCCGGGGTCGCCGATGGCTGACCCGCTAACCCCTGCGCTGGCCGGCGACGCGCGCTTCACGCTGTTGTGCGAACTGCTCGACCAGTCACTCGCCGACCTCGACCTCAACGCCATGCTCGTCTACCTGATCGACTTGGTAAAACCCAGGCTGCTGCCACATCTGGCCGACCAGTTCTCACTGCTGGACGAAGCCGCGTGGCAGTTGGCCGAATCCGAGCAAGCCAAGCGCAACCTCATCAAAAACGCCATCGAACTGCACCGTTTCAAGGGCACACCGTGGGCGATCCGCGAAGTCATTCGCTTGCTCGGTTTCGGCGAAGTCACCCTGCAAGAAGGGCCGCAAACACAAGCCGACAACCAGCCAAGCCCGCCAACTGTCTGGCCGTTATACCGCGTCATCCTCAAACGCAGCATCACCAACGATCAAGCGGTGCTCCTGCGCCGCGTCCTCCTGTCCGTCGCCCCGGCGCGCTGCCGGCTGGTCTCACTCGACTACCAAGCTGTCGCCATCCGCTACAACGCAGTCGCCCGTTACGACGGCCAATACAACCACGGAAGCAGCTAATGGCCGACCTACCCGAAACCAACCAATGGACGCCCGGCGTCTACCAGATCGAGACCTCCGACCCCGTCGTCGGCGGCCCCGAGGGCGTGACCAATCTGCCCATCAAACAACTGAGCAATCGCACGGTATGGCTCAAAGGCAAATTCGAATCACTGAAAATCATCGCCGACAAAGTCATTCAGGCCACCGAAAAAGCCGCCGGGATAGCGCGCATCGCAACCCAGGCAGCGGTCAAAGCGGGTACCGAAACCGGTACAACCGTGACGCCCAAACACCTCGCCAGCCTGTTCCCGTTCCGCGGTTGCGCGGTCTTTTCTGAACCCGAGATATATACCTGGAAGGTCCCTTCAGGCGTAACCCAGGCCTGGGTTGTCGTTATTGGAGCCGGCGGCGGTGGCGCGCGATCGATCACTTTACCCGGCCCCTCTGGCGGCTCGGGTGGCGGCATTGCTAGAAAACTCGTCGACCTACGAGGCGTGACCACGGTGGAAATAACCGTTGGGGCCGGCGGTAAAGGGGCCACTGAATTGGACACTATCGGAGGCGCGGGCGGCGCGTCTTTTTTCGGGAAGTTTGTGTACGCCACGGCAGGACTAGGTGGGCGGCTCGACGGTAAGGCGCCTCATGGCGGCATTGGTCATGGCGGGGACGAAAATGAGTGTATCGGCACAGCAGGCCACCCGGTTGGCGGCTCTAAAAACACTGGATTCATAGGTGGCGCTGGCGGAGGCGGTGAGTCGGGCGCCTCATGGGACGATCCGCGCAAACCCGTGACGCCAGGACACGGCGGCGGAGGCCGCGGCGCAAGTGCAGCACCAGATGGCGCAGACGGACGCGTAACCATTCAATGGTGATAAGCGGGAGTGGGTCATCAGCGCCCCCAAGATTAATGACCAGCGTCGGCGCACAGCCAGAGGGATATAAACGTATGCAAGACATCCGCTGTGGCCAATGCCACCGCAAACTCGCCGCCGCCCAAAGCTTCACCGAACTGCAAATCAAGTGCCCGCGCTGCCGGACACTCAATCACCTGAAGGCCCCGAGCCTCCTATCCGAATGCCCTGAGCATCTGCCCACAAGAGCGCAGACGTGCCCCAGCCCACCATTGGAAGCCTGTTCGCAGGCATAGGAGGTTTTGATGAAGGATTCGAAAAAGCAGGCTACCGCACCGCCTGGCAAGTGGAACTCAACCCCACCAACCGGGCTGTCCTTGCCGACCGATTTCCGCATGCCACGCAACACGAAGACGTGCGCCACTGCGGCGCCCATAACCTGCAATCCGTCGACGTCATCACCGCAGGCTTTCCCTGCCAAGACATCAGCAACGCCGGCAGCCGCCCCGGCAACCAACACACCCGAGGCCTGCAAGGCCAGCGCAGCGGCCTGTTTTGGGAAGTCATACGCATCCTCAAAGAAACACAACCTCGCTGGGTGGTCCTTGAGAACGTCGTTAACTTGCTCGCTATCAACGATAGCCGAGACTTTCAAACAGTCATCCGGGCCCTTGCGGACAGCGGGTATGTGGGATGCTGGCGAGTGCTTAATGCTCAATATTTCGGAGTCCCCCAGCAACGTCGCCGAATATTCCTGGTCGCCGGTCATCACCGAATGCCCCCCATCGAGCTGCTGGCTGACGCCGCGCCAGTGGACGCAATACCTCCAGCGTCTCAATCGCAACCCTGGCCACGGCCCGCGGATGCATGGGCTGCCAATACTCTATTGGCAAACAAAGCCGGCTCCCAGATCGCTATGGGCTGTACCACTTTCGTCTCTCACCCGAACGGATGGCATCAGATGGTTGAGCGGCAGCGAACGTCTGACGATGATGGGCTTTGCCTCGGACTGGATGCGTCCAACCTTGCAGAAGCTTTCGCTGCCGGAAACGCCGTCGTCCCGCAAATCGCGCAATGGATCGCCGAAAAACTAATCAAAGCCCACTAACCCCACAGCGGGAATCAAAATCCCGCTACCATCCTGCAATTCCTTTGCACCCCGTGCAAAAGAACCAAACCCCAAATACCGCGCGCAATGGTCATGGTTTTATGCGCGCGGCATCAATCAGCCAACTTCACTCAACAACCGATACCCCACCCCCGCCTCAGTCACGATAAACCGCGGCCGGGTCGGGTCATCCGCCAGTTTCTGCCGCAGGTGCCCGACCACGATGCGCAGATAATGACTGTCCTCGGTGTGCGTCGGCCCCCAGGTATCCTTGAGCAATTGCTGCTGGGTGATCACCCGCCCCGGATGCCGCGCCAGTTGCGCCAGCACCGCATATTCCTTGCGGGTCAGGGCGACTTCGGCGCCGTCGAGCAGCACGCGCCGATAGGCCAGATCCACGGTCAGAGGGCCGAAACTCAGCGCCGCTGGCTGCGTCTCCCCCGCCGGTGCCTGGCGCAACAACGCGCGAACCCGGGCGAGAAATTCCTGAATGCCGAACGGTTTGGTCACGTAGTCGTTCGCGCCGCCATCCAGCGCTTCGACCTTCTGCCCTTCACTGGCGCGCACCGACAGCACCAGTACCGGCGTGGTCGCCCATTCGCGCAACTCGCGCAGGACCTGCTGACCGTCCATGTCCGGCAACCCGAGGTCGAGCACCACCAGGTCAGGTTTGCTCAGCGCGGCTTGTGCCAGGCCTTCAGCGCCGGTGCCGGCTTCAAGCACTTTGTAGCCTTGTGAAGCGAGGCTGATGCGCAGGAATTTGCGGATCTGCGGTTCGTCGTCGATGACCAAGATGGTCGCGGTCTGGCTCATGAATTCACATCAACACAATAGATTGGCAAGAGAGTAGCGCAGTCGACTTCAAGCTTCACCGTCCATCCCCGGTTGCGCCTGCAACGGCAGGTGCAAGGTGATGCAGGTGCCGCGCCCGTCGATGCCGTCAGCCACGGAAATACGCCCGCCGTGCGCGCCGACCATGCCCTGACAGATCGCCAGTCCCAGCCCCGTGCCCTGCCCGCCGCGATCACCGCGCGCGGCGGTGTAGAACATGTCGAAAATCTTCGCTCGATCCTCTTCGGGAATCCCCGGGCCTTCATCGCTGACCGCAAAGAAAATTTCCTGCTCATCGGCACCCGCGCGCAGTTGCAGGCGACCGTGGCTGGGCGAAAATCGCGCGGCGTTTTCCAGCACGTTAACCAGCGCCTGTTCGATCAGCGCCGCGTGCACATACAGCAGCGGCAACTCGGCCGGCACTTCGGTGCTGACCTGCAACGGCGCCAGCACCGCGCGCAGGCGGTTGAGTGAACTGCCGACGATATCGGCTGGCGACACCCAGTCGCGCGCCAGCTTCAAGGCGCCGTGGCCGAGGCGGGTCATGTCGAGCAGGTTCTGAATATAGCGGTCGAGGCGTTCGGCCTCATCGCGGGTGCCTTCGAGCAACTCGCGGCGATCCTCCAGCGGAATCGCTTCGCCGAGGGCCAACAGGCTGTCGATGCTGCCGCGCATGGCCGTCAGCGGCGTGCGCAAATCGTGGGACACCGAGGCCAGCAAGGCGCTGCGCAATTGTTCGGTTTCACCGTGCAGACGCGCCGCTTCGAGGTCATCGGCCAACTGCGCACGAGCCAAGGCTTGCGCCAGCGGCTGGCTCAGCGCAGTGAGCAAGCGCCGGCGCTGACCGCTCAAGCTCTGGCCTTCCTTGGCGCAAACACCAAGCAGCGCCAGCGGCCCGTCCTCGACCGACAACGGCCACCACCACCAACGCCCCAGCGGCAAGGTGCCGGTGCCCTTGCCCGCCGGTTGATCGTGTTGCCAGGCCCAGTCGGCGGCGGCGCGTTCGGCCTCGGTGAATTGCAGCGGCCCGCCGGTTTCGACTTTCCAGCCGCCCTGGCCGTCGCGGTTGAGCAAGCACAATTGCACATCGCTCCAGCCTTCGAGGTGTTGCGCGGCAGCGCTGATCACGGCTTGGCGATCCGTCGCGGCGGTGAGTTTGCGCGACAGGTCGAGCAGCTCGCTGGTCTCTTCCTGGGTATCGCGCAAAGCTTGCAACTGGCGACGCTGACGCGCCGCGAGGTTGCCGGTGAGCGCCGCCATCAACAGGAAGAACAGCAGCGTCAGCACGTCTTCTTCGCGCTGAATGCTGAAGGAGAAATTCGGTGGGATGAATAGAAAATCGTAGGTGAGAAACGACAGCGCCGCACAGGCCAGCGCCGGGCCGAGGCTGCTGCGCACCGCCACCAGCAACACCGCCGCGAGAAAAACCAGCGAGATGTTCGGCAGCGGCAACACACTCGACACCGCCCAGGCCAGGGCCGTGGCCAACAACGTCGCGACCAGCGCCAGCGCGTAGTCGAACCACACCAGCGTGACTGAATTGCGCGGGCGCGGTTGGCGCTGCTCGTGGTCACTGTCGAGCACGTTGATTTCCAGACCGTGCGCCTGACGCAGCAGGCGCGCCGCCAGGCCACCGCCGAACAGTCGACGGCGCAGACGTGGCCGCGACTGGCCGACCAGCAACAGACTGGCGCGGCGTTCGGCGGCGTGTTGAATCAGGGTTTTCGCCACTTCGCCGGCCCGCAACAGCACCACTTCGCCACCGAGGCGTTCGGCCAGTTGCTGGGCGCTTTGCAAACGCAAACGCGATTGCTCGTCACGGGCGCTGCCGTTGTCGACATGCACCAGACTCCACGGCAGATGCCGGCGCTGGGCGACGCGGCTGGCGTGACGCACCAGACGTTCGGCCTGAGCATCACCGTCAACGCCTACCAACAAACGCCCGCGCACCGCCGGCGCGGCCTGCCCGAGTTGGCGATAGCCCTGGGCCAGATCGTTGTCGACCTGCGCGGCAGCGGTCTGCATTGCCAGTTCACGCAGTGCGGTGAGATTGGTCTGGGTGAAAAAGGCGTCGATCGCAGCGCGGGCCTGTTCCGGCACGTAGACCTTGCCTTCGCGCAGACGCTCGAGCAATTCACGCGGCGGCAGGTCGATCAGCAGCAGCTCGAAGGCTTCCTGCAGGACCCAGTCCGGCAGGGTTTCGCGCACCTGCACGCCAGTGATGCCGCGCACCTGATCATTGAGGCTTTCCAGGTGCTGGACGTTGACCGTGGTGAACACGTCGATGCCGGCGGCGAGCAGTTCCTGAATGTCTTGCCAGCGCTTGGCGTGACGGCTGCCGGGGGCGTTGCTGTGGGCCAGTTCATCGACCAGCACAAGCTTCGGCTTGGCGGCGAGAATGCCGTCGAGGTCCATTTCTTCGAGCAGCACGCCACGGTATTCGCTGCGCACCAACGGCTGCTGCGGCAGGCCGCCGAGCAAGGCTTCGGTTTCGGCGCGGCCATGAGTTTCGACCACGCCGGCCAGGACCTTTACGCCCTGGCGCAGTTGCGTGTGGGCAGCCTGGAGCATGGCGTAGGTCTTGCCGACCCCGGGCGCCGCGCCGAGAAAAACCTTGAGCCGGCCACGGCCATCGCGGGGCAGGTCTGCTAACAGTGCGTCGGCGCGGCCGGAGTCGCTCATGCTGGGGATGCTCTCTTTCTTCTGATGTTTATGCGGTGATTGTCAGGGCGCCTTCGCGAGCAGGCTCGCTCCCACATGGATATGCATTCCAAAGGTGGGAGCGAGCCTGCTCGCGAATGGTCGCGCCGCCGATTACAGGTTTTGCAGTGCCAGATTCAGCTCCAGCACATTCACCACCGGCGGCCCAACCAGCGGCTGTTCGATGTGCTTATCGAGCAATTGCTGCAAGGTCGACACCGGCAGGTTACGCGCTGCTGCGACACGCGCCAGTTGATAGGCAATTGCTGCCGGTGGCAAGTGCGGATCGAGGCCGCTGGCGGAGGTGGTCAGCAAGGCCAATGGCACCGGCCCCTGCCCAGCGACTTGTTGTTTTTGCGCGTCTTCGATTACGCGGGTCGCCAGGGCCGGATTGCTCGGCGCGAGGTTGCTGGCGCCGCTGGCGACGGTGGCAAAAGCCCCGGCAGAGGGGCGCGGGTGGAACCAGTTGTCACCGCTGAAATCCTGGGCGATCAGCGCCGAGCCGCGGACTTTGCCGTCGGCGTCGTGGATCAGGCTGCCATTGGCCTGAGCCGGGAAAGCGACCTGGGCGATGCCGGTGACCGCGAGTGGATAGGCGACGCCGGTGATCAGGGTCATCAGCGCCAACAGGGTCAGGGCCGGGCGTATCATTGTGGACATTGCAGAATCCTCGATTCAGAAACCAGTACTGTGTTGAACCAGATAAGCAGTGGCGCATTCTTCGCGAGCAGGCTCGCTCCCACAGGGGAATGCAATTTCAGGTGGGAGCGAGCCTGCTCGCGAACGCGTCACACCAGATGCAACGCCGTAAGCAGCATGTCGATCACCTTGATCCCCACGAACGGCACGACAATCCCGCCGACGCCATAGATCAGCAGATTGCGCCGCAGCAACGCCGCCGCACTCGCCGCCTGCACGCGCACGCCGCGCAATGCCAGTGGAATCAGCACAACGATGATCAAAGCGTTGAACACGATCGCCGAGAGAATCGCGCTCTGCGGACTGCTCAGATGCATGATGTTCAGCACGCCCAGCTGCGGGTAAATCGAGGCGAACAGCGCCGGCAGAATCGCGAAGTATTTGGCGATGTCGTTGGCGATGGAAAAGGTCGTCAGCGCGCCACGGGTCACGAGCAATTCCTTGCCGATCTGCACCACGTCGAGCAGCTTGGTCGGGTCGCTGTCGAGGTCGACCATGTTCGCCGCTTCGCGTGCCGCTTGCGTGCCATCGTTCATGGCCATGCCGACGTCCGCCTGAGCCAGCGCCGGGGCATCGTTGGCGCCGTCGCCGCACATGGCAACCAGGCGACCGTCGTTCTGCTCGTGACGAATGCGCGCGAGTTTTTTCTCCGGCGTGGCTTCAGCGAGAACATCATCGACGCCAGCTTCAGCGGCAATGGCTGCTGCGGTCAGCGGGTTGTCGCCGGTGACCATCACCGTGCGAATTCCCAGTTTGCGCAACTCGGCAAAACGCTCGCGGATGCCTGGTTTGACCACGTCCTTGAGATGGATCGCGCCAAGCAACTTACCGTCTGCACAGACCAGCAACGGCGTGCCACCACTCTGGGCAATCTTGTCGATTTCCCGCGCCAGCGCCGGGGCCAGATCGCTACGCTGTTGACCGAGAAACGCCAGCAGCGAATCCACCGCACCTTTGCGATACACGCGGCCCTGATAATCGACGCCGGACAAGCGGGTTTCCGCGCTGAACGGCACGGCGGTCAGGGTTTCCGGGGCCGGCTCAGGTTGTGGATGCAGGCCACGGAGGAACTCGACGATCGACTTGCCTTCAGCGGTTTCGTCGGCCAGCGAAGCAAACAACGCGCCTTCGGCCAGCTCACGGCCGCTCACACCCGGCGCGGCATACACCGCGCTGCAACGACGGTTGCCGAAGGTGATGGTGCCGGTCTTGTCGAGCAACAGCACGTGCACGTCACCCGCCGCTTCCACCGCGCGACCGGACTTGGCGATCACATTCAGGCGCACCAGACGATCCATCCCGGCGATACCGATGGCCGACAGCAGACCGCCGATGGTGGTCGGAATCAGCGTGACCAATAACGCCACGAGGAACACCAGCGGCAGGCTGCCATTGGCAAAGTGCGCGAACGGTTGCAGGGTGACGACCACCAGCAGAAAGATCAGGGTCAGGCCGATCAGCAGGATATCCAGCGCGACTTCGTTCGGGGTCTTCTGACGCTTGGCGCCTTCGACCAGGGCGATCATGCGGTCGAGGGTCGATTCACCAGGGTTGGTGGTGATCTTCACCAGCAGCCAGTCGGACACCAACCGCGTGTTGCCGGTGACGGCGGAACGGTCGCCGCCGGACTCGCGGATCACCGGCGCCGATTCACCGGTAATCGCCGCTTCGTTGACCGCCGCGATGCCTTCGATGACTTCGCCGTCACCGGGGATCATTTCCCCGGCTTCGACTCGCACCACATCGCCCTTGCGCAGATTGGCAGCCGGCACGATCTTGAAGCTGCCATCGGCTTGGCGGCAACGGGCGCTGAGGCCTTCGCTGCCGGCCTTGAGGCTGTCGGCGCGGGCCTTGCCACGACCTTCCGCCAAGGCCTCGGCGAAGTTGGCGAACAGCACGGTGAACCACAGCCACAGAGCGATTTGTGCGGCGACGAAGGTCGGCACATCAGCGTCCGGAATGAAGCACAGCACGGTGGTGAAAATCGCCGTCAGTTCGACCACCAGCATCACTGGCGAACGCGCCAGTTGCCGAGGGTCGAGCTTGACGAAGGCTTGCACCAGCGCCGGACGCCACAGGGCCGAGATCGCGGTTTTGGCTTGTTCCGGCGCCTTGACGGCGGCGGGTTTGATTGCAGGCATATTCATGATGGATTCCTTAGAAGCCCATACTTAAATGTTCGGCGACAGGACCGAGCGCCAGCGTCGGCAAGAACGTCAGGCCGCCCACCAGCAAAATGGTCACGGTCAACAGGGTCACGAACAGCGGGCCGTGAGTCGGGAAGCTGTTCTGGCCGATCGGTGCGCTTTTCTTCATCGCCAAACTACCGGCCAGTGCCAGCACCGGCAGGATGTAGCCGAAGCGGCCGATCAACATGCCCAGGCCGAGCATCAGGTTGTGGAACGGCGTGTTCGCGCCCAGGCCACCAAATGCCGAACCGTTGTTGGCGCTCGCCGAGGTGTAGGCATAGAGCAACTGACTGAAGCCATGCGCGCCGGGGTTGCTGATGGTTGCCGCAGCGCTGGGAACCGTGGCGGCAATCGCGCCGAGCACCAGCACGCCGACGGGCATCACCAGCAGCGTCACCACCAACAATTGCACCTCACGCGCTTGAAGCTTCTTGCCGAGGTATTCCGGCGTCCGACCGATCATCAGACCGGCGAGGAACACCGCGATCAGCACATTGAGCAACATGCCGTAGAGCCCGGCACCGACACCGCCGAAGATCACTTCGCCGACCATCATGTTGACCAGCGCGACCATGCCACTCAGCGGGTTGAGGCTATCGTGCATGCCGTTCACCGAGCCGTTCGAGGCCGCCGTGGTAGTCACCGACCACAGCACCGTCGCGGTGGTACCGAAGCGCGCTTCCTTGCCTTCCAGCGGCGCGGTCTGCTCGACGGCAGCGTTGTTCAGGGTCGGATTCGGCTGATACTCGGCCCACAACGACGTCGCACCGCCGATCAGGAACAACGCCAGCATGCAGGCGATGATCGCGCGGCTCTGACGCAGGTCCTTGACGTAATGGCCGAAGGTGAACACCAACGCCACCGGGATCAGAATGATCGAGGCGACTTCGAACAGGTTGCTCCACGCGGTCGGGTTCTCGAACGGATGCGCCGAGTTGACGCCGAAGAAACCGCCACCGTTGGTGCCCAGCTGCTTGATCGCAATCTGGCTGGCGGCCGGGCCGAGCGGAATTACCTGATCAACACCCTGCAGCGTCAAGGCATTTACATACTGAGCGAAAGTTTGCGGTACGCCCTGCCAGACCAGATACAGCGCCAGCAGCAGGCACAGCGGCAGCAGGCCATAGAGAGTGGCGCGGGTCATGTCGACCCAGAAGTTGCCGAGGGTCTGCGCCGATTTGCGCCCGATGCCACGGCACAGCGCGACCAGTACGGCGAGGCCGGTGGCGGCGCTGACGAAGTTCTGCACGGTGAGACCGACCATCTGGCTCAGGTAGCTGAGGGTCGCTTCGCCGCTGTAGGACTGCCAGTTGGTATTGGTCATGAAACTGACCGCGGTGTTGAACGCCTGGGTCCATTCCTGGCCGGGCAGGTTTTGCGGGTTCAGCGGCAGGTGATCCTGGAACAGCAGAATCGCAAACAGCAGCAGGAAACCGGCAAGGTTGAACGCCAGCAGCGCCAGTGTGTACTTCTGCCAGCTCTGCTCCGCCTGCGCATCGACCCCGGCAAGGCGATAGCAACCGCGCTCGACCGGTCCGAGAATCGGCGTCAGCCAGGTGCGCTGGCCCTCCATCACCTTGTAATAGAAGCGCCCAAGGAACGGCGCCGGCAGCAGGACCAGCGCAAAAAACCCGAGGATCAGCCAATAGTCATAACTGTGCATAGCCGCTCCTAGTTCCGGTCCGCGCGCAACAGCGCAACCAACAGATAAATGAACAGCCCCACTGCCAACAGCAGTGACACCCCGTCCAGAACGCTCATGGAAGATCTCCGTGTAACGGCGTATTGCCGTGTGTGCAGCGATTGTCGGGAAGGAGGCTGTAAAGGAACGAGAGCGAGGGCCGGCGTGGGTCATAAAGAAAGCGTAAAGAGTGGGTTTATGCCGGCGTTACAGCAGGTTTTTGCAGCGTCAGGTCGGGCCTCATCGCGGGCAAGCCCGACTCCCCCAGGTTATGCGGTGGAATCAAATTCAGCGGACGACGCAGAAACCTGTGGGAGCGGGCTTGCCCGCGAAGGCGGCATAACAGACTCCGCTGCTCCCAACTGGCGCACAAAACCCGCACATCCAGCGCCAATCATCCCCGCTGCGACAGCTTTGGACTCATTACGACTTGTTTCAGCGTAATGGCACGCCCACTGCACACGCCTCCCTCGAGCTTTCCAACCATTGCGGGAGCAAGCGCATGAACACACAACTCAAACCCACGCTGGGCACGTTGCACCTGTGGGGTATTGCCGTGGGGCTGGTGATTTCCGGGGAATATTTCGGCTGGAGTTACGGCTGGGGCGTGGCCGGTACGCTGGGTTTTCTGGTGACCTCATTCATGGTCGCGACCATGTACACCTGCTTTATCTTCAGCTTTACCGAACTGACCACCGCGATTCCCCATGCCGGCGGGCCGTTTGCCTACAGCCGCCGCGCGTTTGGCGAAAAAGGCGGATTGATCGCCGGACTGGCCACACTGATCGAATTCGTCTTCGCCCCGCCAGCGATTGCCTTGGCGATTGGCGCGTATCTCAATGTGCAATTTCCGGCACTCGACCCGAAACACGCGGCGGTCGGGGCGTACATCGTGTTCATGGGCCTGAACATTCTCGGGGTGAAACTGGCCGCGACGTTCGAGCTGATCGTCTGCGTGCTGGCGGTGGCTGAGTTGCTGGTGTTCATGGGCGTGGTCGCGCCGGCGTTCAGCTTCAGCAACTTCGCGCTGAATGGTTGGGCCGGTTCCGACGTCTTCGGCGCGCCGGCGATTGCCGGGATGTTCGCAGCGATTCCGTTTGCGATCTGGTTCTTCCTCGCCATCGAAGGCGCCGCCATGGCTGCCGAAGAAGCCAAGGACCCGAAACGCACGATCCCGAAAGCCTACATCAGCGGCATCCTGACCCTGGTGCTGCTGGCAATGGGCGTGATGTTCTTCGCTGGCGGCGTCGGCGACTGGCGCACCTTGTCCAACATCAACGACCCACTGCCGCAGGCGATGAAAACCGTGGTCGGCGACAACTCCGGCTGGCTGCACATGCTGGTCTGGATCGGCCTGTTCGGCCTGGTCGCCAGTTTCCACGGCATCATCCTTGGTTATTCGCGGCAATTCTTCGCCCTCGCCCGCGCCGGTTACCTGCCCGCCTCATTGGCAAAACTGTCGCGCTTCCAGACCCCGCACCGCGCAATCATCGCTGGCGGCCTTATCGGCATCGCGGCGATCTACAGCGACGGTCTGATCAACCTCGGCGGCATGACACTCACCGCAGCGATGATCACCATGGCCGTGTTCGGCGCCATCGTGATGTACATCATGAGCATGCTCAGCCTGTTCAAACTGCGTAAATCGGAACCGAATCTGGAACGTACTTTCCGCGCGCCGTGCTATCCGCTGGTTCCACTGATCGCGCTGGTACTGGCGGTGGTTTGCCTGGTAGCGATGGCGTGGTTCAACACACTGATCGGGCTGATTTTCCTCGGCTTCATGGCCGTGGGGTTCTGCTACTTCATGCTCACCGGGCAACTGCGCGCCGATGCGCCGGCGGATGCCATGCTCACAGGCCTGTAACGACTCGTCCCCTGTAGGAGCTGACGAGTGAAACGAGGCTGCGATCTTTGCTTTTCAAGATCAAAAGATCGCAGCCTTCGGCAGCTCCTACAGGAATTTCGGATGCACCGGGTGCAAGCGGCCTAGAATGGAACCACTGCGAAGTCGTTTCGCTCAAAGGTGGTATGCAGCATCGCACGGCGAAGTCCTCGCCCGTCGAGCTGCCATTAAGGAGAGCCGTTATGCCCTGGTATGCCTGGTTGATTCTGGTCGTTGCGATCGGCTCGATTGTCGGCGGATTGATGATGTTGCGCGACACCGCCAACAAGGTCGAACTGACCGATGAAGAACGCAAGCGCGTCGCACAGCGCAATGCCGAAGCGGATGCCAAGGATGCACAAGATCGCTGATACCAACCCCGCCGCAATGGCGGGGTTTGTTTTTTCAGCACAATCGGACTTACCCGCAGGCTGTTTAGATTTTAGAAGTACAGTCACCATTTAATCTTCCGTGGTTAAGATGGCAGCATCGTCGCGGAGAGCTCCACATGCGTTACTCGCCAGATCACAAAGCCCAGACCCATCAACGCATCATCAAGGAGGCTTCCGCCCGATTTCGCAAGGACGGTATCGGCGGCACCGGCCTGCAGCCTTTGATGAAAGCCCTGGGCTTGACCCATGGCGGTTTCTACTCACACTTCAAATCCAAGGAAGAGCTGGTCGAAAAAGCCCTGCAAGAGGCCGGCGAGCAAGTCGCGGGCCTGTGCGAAGAAATCTTCGCGCAGGAAAACCCTCTGCAAGTGTTCATCGACACCTACCTGTCAGAGTGGCATCAGACCTCGCCCGACGAAGGCTGCCCGCTGCTGACCATTTCCTCGGAGCTGGGCCTGCGTGGCCAGCCAAGCCCCACCAGTGACGAAGTCCTCAATGCTCGCCTCGAACAAATTCAAGGCACGCTCGAAGGCGAGAACAGCGCCGATCGCAGCATTGTCATCATGGCCACCCTGGCTGGCGCATTGCTGCTGTCACGCAGCGTCGCGGATGCCGACTTCGCTCAGCGCATCCTCGACGTCACCCGCGAACATCTCAAGCAATCGAGCGATTAACCTTCCCAGCGTTTGAACAACACGCTCGCATTGACCCCGCCAAAACCGAAGCCGTTGGACAAGGCATATTCGATTGACATGGAGCGCGCCTCGCCATGCACGATGTCCACCCCTTCGCTCGCCGGATCCGGGTTTTCGAAGTTGAGCGTTGGTGGCACCACCTGATCACGAATCGCCAGCAGCGTGAAAATCGCCTCTAGCCCACCCGCCGCGCCAAGCAAATGACCGGTAGCGGATTTGGTCGAAGTCACGGCGATCTTGTTCTGCGTGCCAAACAACGCCTTGATCGCCGCCAACTCGCCCAGATCACCGACCGGCGTCGACGTCGCATGTGCGTTGAGATGCTGCACCTGCTCCGGCGTTACACCGCCCTGAGCCAGTGCCAAATGCATTGCCCGGCGTGCGCCGCTACCGTCTTCCGGCCCGGCGGTCAGGTGGTAGGCGTCGGCGGTGGTGCCGTAACCGACCAGTTCGGCCAGCGGCTTCGCACCCCGTGCAAGCGCATGCTCCAGCGACTCGATGACCAATAGACCGGCGCCCTCGCCCATCACGAAACCATCACGCCCACTGTCGAAGGGACGCGAAGCTTTTTCCGGGGTGTCGTTGTAGCCGCTGGACAACGCCCGCGCCGCCGCGAAACCGGCGAGACTGACGCGATCGATCGACGCCTCCGCACCGCCACATACAGCGATGTCCGCCTCCCCCGCCCTGATCAACCGCGCTGCATCGCCGATCGCCTGAACCCCGGCGGCACATGCGGTAACCGGAGCGCCCAACGGCCCTTTGAGGCCATGCTGGATCGAGACATGACCCGCCGCGAGATTGACCAGAAACGATGGAATGGTGAACGGCGACAAACGCCGAGGACCACGGCTGTCGGTGGTACGCACCGCATCGGCAATCGCACCGAAACCACCGACACCCGAGCCGATGATTGTTGCAGTGCGCTCCTGGCTTTCAGCGTCCGC
This sequence comes from Pseudomonas sp. ef1, assembly GCF_007293365.2. Lineage (NCBI taxonomy): Bacteria > Pseudomonadati > Pseudomonadota > Gammaproteobacteria > Pseudomonadales > Pseudomonadaceae > Pseudomonas > Pseudomonas sp. ef1. The sequence continues at coordinate 5,273,665 of NZ_CM129815.1, forward strand.
CGGATGCCAGCCGGCCTGCTCCAGCGCCTGCCGCGCCGCTTCCATGGCAAACATGATGAAGCGATCCATCTTCTTCTGTTCCTTGGGCGGCGTCGCACGATCCGGATCAAACCCGGCCTCGGCATCCTCCTCCACCGTCGGCACACTGCCGCCGACCCGGGTCGGCAGATCAGCCACAACCGCATCCGGCAAGTTGCGCAACCCGGAACGACCGGCCAGCAAACGCTGCCAGACAATTTCAACATCACTGCCCAAAGGTGAAACCACGCCCATGCCCGTGACGACGACTCGACGCGAATCCATACTGTGGTGGCCTCTGATCAATTCAATTGCCGGACTTGTAGCGTTGCGCTGCAGCACTGCGGGAAAGGTTCGGCGCCATGACATGGCGAGCCGCAACAAAGGCGTGCCATTCGCCTGCGTCAGGCAGCGAAGAAATGGTGATCAACTCGCCCTGATCCAGACCGGCCAGTGCCGCATCGACCATCTCGCCCGCGTCCATGACCATTTCTGCCGGAATGCCACTGGCATCGATGCCGGAGCGCACCCAGATTTCAGTGCGGGTCACACCCGGCAGCACGGCCTGGATCTGCACGCCGGTGCCTTCGAGTTCGGTGTTCAGCGATTGGGTGAGACTCAGTACATAAGCTTTGCTGGCGCTGTAGGTGGCGTTAAAGCGCTCCGGGAACAACGCCACCACGGAAGCGATATTGATGATCGTACCGCGTCCGGCCTTGGCGAAGCTGGCGGCGGCCGCTGATGCCAGGCGGGTGACGGCGGTGATGTTCAACTGGATCAATCGCTCCAACTGGTCCATGTCGGCGTTAGCCAGTAAACCGTCCGACGCCACACCGGCGTTATTGACCAGCAAGCTGATGCTGGAATCGCTACGCAGGCGTTGTTCGAGTTTGAGTACGTCATCCTTCTGCGTCAGGTCTGCTCTCAGCACTTCGACCTGAACACCATGGGAGTCACGCAACTGGCTCGCAGCACTTTCCAGACGATCCTTGTCACGGGCCACCAGCAGCAGATCAAAACCACGCGCCGCAAGGCGCTGAGCGTAAATAGCACCGATACCGGAGGATGCGCCGGTAACCAGAGCAGTACCTTGAGATTGTGCGGAATTCATGAGAATGCTCCTGGAATGCTTGATGAAGGAAGTTGCCGATGAGACCTGTTGGCTCGATGCACCGGCAAATTATTATAGGTATAATCTTAAGGAAATATGATAGTCGTAATTTTAGATCGTCCGGCAGTTGCCCTTTCCACTGCTACCCGCAGCCAAGCACTGCACCAAATGAAAAAGGCCGGTCAATGACCGGCCTCTTGGCGTTGAACACTTAGCTTAGTTGACTTCCAGCTTGTCGCGATTGCGATCCAGGATCGCCTTTCCAATGCCTTTCACTTCCAGCAATTCATCCACGGAGGCAAACGGACCATTTGTTTCACGATATGCAACAATCGCTTTAGCCTTGGCCTCACCGACTCCGGCCAACTCTTTTTGCAGCGTTGCCGCGTCAGCACCGTTGAGATCGACTTTTGCACCTTGTAAAGGCGCCGCTGCATCCATCACCATCGGCGCCTTGGCAGACTCAGTTGGCGCAAAAGGTGCGGCAATAGCCGCAATCGAGGCGCTGGTGAGGAAGGCAAAAATCAGAGAATAGAAGTAACCGGTACGCATTTAGTGACGCTCCATCATCGTTTGAGAAAGCAGCTTTTCCGAAGCTGCTCTCCAAACGTAGGTCATGATGGAGCTATGTCAAAAATGCGTGCGTTACAGAATGTGAAACAATCAGGGTTCGAGACGACGCTGCTGGTAGATCCAGTCGACGATTTCGCCATCGGGGGTGTAGCCGGAGACGGTTTCGCGCAGGAGTTGGCGCACTCGGGAATAGTCGTCTTCTTCGACCGCCAGAAGCAATTCGCTCAACCGAGCTTTCAATACTTCCCAAGGCAGATGATCTTCATTGGCGCTCATGATCATGGGGTGAGGTGTGGCGGCTACGTTATCGCCGATCAACAATTCCTCGTAAAGTTTTTCGCCCGGGCGCAAACCGGTGAACTCAATGGAAATGTCCCCTTGAGGATTGCGGTCGGAGCGAATGCTCAGGCCTGAGAGATGAATCATTTTCTCCGCAAGTTCGACGATCTTTACCGGTTCGCCCATGTCCAGTACGAAAACATCGCCGCCCTGGCCCATAGAGCCAGCCTGGATCACCAATTGCGCAGCTTCCGGGATGGTCATGAAGTAGCGGGTGATTTTCGGGTGAGTGACTGTCAGCGGTCCACCAGACTTGATCTGGCTATGGAACAAGGGAATCACCGAACCGGACGACCCTAGTACGTTGCCGAAACGAACCATGGTGAAACGGGTTTTGTTGACTCGGGATACTCTCGCATTGTCGCCGAACAGTACCGGCGCGACCTCACGGCTCAAAGCTTGAAGCGTCAACTCGGCCAAGCGCTTCGTGCTGCCCATGACATTGGTCGGACGTACGGCTTTATCAGTGGAGATCAGCACAAAGTTTGCCACACCCGACTGCAAGGCAGCCTGGGCGGTATTCAACGTGCCGATAACATTGTTGAGTACACCCTCGGCGATATTGTGCTCGACCATCGGTACATGTTTATAAGCAGCCGCGTGATAAACGGTGTCTACGCGCCAGGTCTTCATCACATCAAGCAGTTTATGGGGGTGACGGATGGAGCCGAGGATAGGTAGCAACTTAACCGTTACCGATTCACGGCAAGCGCGCTGCTCCAATTCCGATAGGATGCTGTAAAGGTTGAACTCACTGTGCTCAAACAGCAGAAGCGTGGTCGGGCTAAGGGAGAAGATCTGCCGACACAGTTCCGAACCGATCGATCCGCCGGCGCCAGTGACCATGACTGTCTTGCCTTGAATACATCGCTCAAGCAAATCGGCTTGGGCCGGCACTGCATCACGACCCAGCAAATCAGCAATATCCACTTCCTGAATGTCTTCAACTTTAACCCGACCGCTGGCCAGATCGGTGAAATTCGGGACACTTCTTACGTGCAGCGGGAACCCTTCGAGCACATTGAGAATTTCCCTGCGTCGTGCACGAGTAGACGATGGCAGCGCCAAGAGAATTTCCTGGGCACCAGTGACATCGATCATATGCTGGATGTGTTTTGGTTTGTAGACCTGAAGGCCCGAAATAGAGCGGTCGGAAATGCTGGAATCGTCATCGATAAATGCCACTGGGCGCATCACTCGCCCCATGCGCAACGCCGCGACCAATTGATTTCCTGCCACCCCTGCACCATAGATAGCGACTTTGGTAAGTCCGTCATCGCGGCTGGTGAATGGAACGTGCTGGGCGGCGGTGAACCAGTCGCCCATGAAGTATTGGCGCATGCACAGGCGCAGGCCACCGATGATGACAAGGCTTAGCCACCAGTAGTTGAAGATGATTGAGCGTGGGACGACGGTTTGGTGGTTGCTGTACCAGTAGACAACGACTGCCAGGATAAGCGACGAAAGGCTGACAGCCTTAATGATGGCTATGAGGGCATCATTGCCAAAATAGCGCATGACCGCTCGGTACATGCCGAAGCGGATGAATAAGGGAATGGCTACTACCGGCGCACAGGCGAAGAGCCAGAAGTGCACCTTCAAGGGGTTATACATATCATCGATGCCGAGGCGGACGATGAAGGCAAGCCATAGCGCGGCCCACACCAATACAACGTCTGTTGCAACTTGTATCAGCCGCTTTTTCCGACGTGGTAGCCCCACTAGAAATGTCCTGAGTCTCTCCATAACATCATCGAACACTATTCCCCACTCCCTCACCTAAACGCGCGGTTAGATTGTACTCGTCTTAGCAGTTTCAGCACATCATGTACAAGCGACTGATCCCACAGCATAAATCAACAAATCAGCCTTGATGGGAAGCAATCGCTACTGCCACCGCCATCAATGGGCCAGCACCAAAACTCAAATCCAGAAAAATCTATCCTTCCAACAGGCGCTGAGAAATTGATCGAACCAGCACCGCTCCTCACTTGGAATAGCACTCGTCTTCCCGCCAATTGTCCATCAAAATCGGAAGACACGAAGGCTGGAAGCGTTATTTCACGCCTCTGATATTCGATCACATTTTCTCAATGAAGTGCCTGCTGAACAGACTTTTGGAGAAAACCATCTTAAAATGCCGCCAAATGCGGGTCGTAGACAGATACCGCACACCGCTTCGCCGCTCTACCCCCGAAATTCTGCCCTGATTTGCGTACTGCTCACACTTAAAAAACTAAAGCGTAGTCGCAGGTACCGTATTCAATTCGGCAATGTTTGAGATTAGAAAATGAACACGCAACCCCAAATACCCGAACTGAGCGAGATCACCGTCTCTGCGGCTACCAGCGCCAAAGTTGCCATCTTGCTTTGCACTTATAACGGCTCTGCGTTTATCCGCGAACAACTGGAGTCGTTCACCAGGCAAACCCACAGCAACTGGGTGATCTATGCATCGGATGATGGGTCAAGCGATGAAACCGTCAGGCTCCTTAAGGACTTTCAAACCGAACAGGGATACGATCGTCTCATCATTCTGGAAGGCCCGCGCCAAGGCTTCGCAAAGAATTTTCTGTCGCTAATACAGAACCCATCCATTGACGCCGACTATTTTGCATTTAGTGATCAAGACGATGTCTGGTTCCCGGATAAGCTGGAACGTAGCATCGCCAACCTGGCAGATGTACAAGATACCCCCGCACTTTATTGTTCCAGGACTCGCCTCATCTCTGCTGAGCGGCAGGTAATCGGCGTCTCTCCACGCTTTTTGGCCCCACCACACTTCCGCAACGCTTTAGTACAAAGCATTGCCGGGGCAAATACGATGCTTATAAATTGCCAGGCAAGGGAATTGCTAGCGCAAACGGCTCATGACGCAACCATCGTAGCCCACGATTGGCTGACTTATCTTCTGGTGACTGGATGTGGTGGCAAAGTGATTTTCGATCAAACGCCAACGCTCGACTACCGGCAGCATGGCGGTAATCTGATAGGGGCCAACTCAGGGCTTAAAGAGCGCCTGATCCGCCTGGGCAAGATGTGCTCTGGACGATTCAATGAATGGAGCAATCAAAATCTGATTGTGCTTGTCGATTTCAAGCTGAAATTAACACCCGAGAACAGGCTGACACTGGAGCAATTTGAGCAAGCTCGTCAAAGCTCTCTTTTGCGCAGGCTCTATCTGATGAAAGAGGCTGGTATCTATCGCCAGACTGGCAAGGGGAACGTTAGCCTTTTTCTTGCCGCATGCCTGAACAAAATTTGAAGCAGCAACACTCAACCCCCCCAGAAAACCGGCATTCCGACAACGAGCCTCAGCCCTCTGATCTGGCTGGAATTGCAGCGCAATGGATGCCTGCAAGCCGCGTATATGGTAAGATGCCGCGCGCCCGAGGCGAAGAATGGCCGACCAATCGCCATCAAAAAAAATCACATCAGGCAGGGCCGCGAAATGTGGGCGATGAACGTTTTTCAAGCTTTCGTCAGGCGATTTTCAGCGGATACGCCAAAGTCCAATTTTTGAAGCTTTTAGAAGCAAACGGCTGCGGCGATGAACGACAGTCATCCCGAGACATTTTTAACTAGAAGACGTCTCGGACTACCGAAGTAACATTGGTCCAATACCGAACTACTGAAGGAACGAAATGAAGCAAAGTGAAATGGCCCTCACTCGGTCAGAAACGCCTCAAGCAATGAGTGAGCTCATTTGCTTCAGTATCGCCTCGGCCAATCGAACGGGCTTGGGCCACCTGAGCTGCATGAACATTGCCCGCAGCCAACGCCGGACACACGGCCGATTTCCCGATGACTTTGCCTCCCTGCCACTGCGCCAAGGCTATAGCAAAGACCTCACCTCGTTTCTGGTGGAGACTTTATAACGATGAAAGCGACACCTCTTGCTATCCCGAGTGCCGAATTCTTGTACAAGATAACTGATTATTATGCTAGCACCCACGAACGCAGTCTGGCGCGGATCGACCCAGCCATCGGAATAGATTGTCCAGTTGAGGAAAAACCCACCTTGTCCGTCAAAGATCAAGCTGCGATTCTTTTAAGTCAAGCGGAGATATTCGAGTGAGCCGAACCAATCCGTCAGCAAGCCCATTTGCGCTGCTTTCAAGTATATGGAAAAACAGCCAACTTATTACTCAAATGAGCAAGCGCGAGGTTATCGGTCGCTATCGTGGGTCGATAATGGGCTTAGCTTGGTCCTTATTCAATCCGGTCTTAATGCTGACAGTTTATACATTTGTATTTTCAGAGGTATTTAAAGCGAAGTGGGGGACAGGTGGAGGCGGCAAAGCGGAGTTCGCCATAATGCTTTTCGTTGGTATGATCATTCATGGCTTCTTTGCAGAGTGTGCAAACCGTTCTCCCTCACTTATACTAAGCAACGTAAACTACGTAACTAAAGTCGTTTTTCCACTGGAAATCCTATCGGTATCCAGCCTCCTATCTGCGCTATTCCATACATTAATTAGCTTATTTGTACTGGTTTGCGCCCAGCTCATTACTCGCGGCTCCATTCCACTTAATGCGATTTACTTCCCTCTCGTTCTTATTCCACTTATTTTAGGAACGCTCGGGATATCATGGTTACTAGCCGCCCTAGGGGTTTATATCCGCGATATCGGACAAATCATTGGTGTCTTGACTACTGTGTTGCTGTTTCTCTCACCAGTTCTGTATCCGGTGGCATCTCTACCACCGCAATATCAATCGTGGATTCATTTAAACCCACTGACCTACATCATTGAGGAAAGCCGCAATACGCTGCTATCTGGTCTAGCTTTACAGTGGGATAATTGGATCATAGCGATGATCATAGGAAGCGTACTGGCTATGTTCGGCTTTTGGCTGTTTCAGAAAACTCGCAAGGGGTTCGCAGATGTCATCTGACGTAGCAATCAAGGTCCAGAACCTGCACAAATGCTTCCATATTTATGACACCCCGCGAGATCGTCTGAAACAATTTTTCATGCCTCGAATACAACAGCTATTTGGGCATGCAAAAAAAAGCTATTTTCGCGAATTCTGGGCGCTTCGCGATGTTTCCCTTGAAATAAGAAAAGGCGAGACCGTAGGCATAATCGGTCGTAATGGGGCAGGTAAATCTACCCTACTGCAAGTCATATGTGGAACTCTCACTGAGTCATCAGGCAATACAGAAGTAACGGGACGAATAGCTGCCCTTCTCGAGCTTGGTGCTGGCTTCAATCCCGAGTTTAGTGGACGTGAAAACGTTTATATGAACGGCAGTGTACTTGGCTTATCCAAAACGGAAATCGATGCTAGATTCGATGAAATTGCCGCGTTTGCGGATATTGGTGAGTTCATCGAACAGCCTGTCAAGACCTACTCCAGCGGAATGTACGTACGCTTGGCATTTGCAGTGCAAGCGTGTGTTGACCCCGAAATCTTGATCATTGATGAAGCATTATCGGTAGGGGACATCGGATTCCAATACAAATGTTTCAAGAGAATGGAAATGCTTCGCAAAAAAGGCGTGACCATTTTGATGGTTACGCATTCGACCGGAAGCATTCTGGAATATGCAGATCGTTGTATTGTTTTGGATGGCGGCCGTGTTCTGGTCGATAGCACCGATGTACTTTCAGCGGTTTTGACGTACGAGAAAGGAATGTTGCCGGGCAGTCCAAAACAAAGTATTGCGTCTCGCGAAAAGACTCTACAGGCGTCATACACCCCATTGCAATTGGCGAAAATTCAAAGCGAAAGCACGAATGTAGAGATTGGCGAGAAACGCTTCGGCTCTGCACGCGCAATTATAGAAAGTCTGGAAATCTTTCGAGCTGATGGTCAATTATTTTCTGAGAGCCCGCTACTCAAATCTGGCGAAGAGGTTACCTTCCGCTTTCGAGTTTTATCTTCCGAAATAATCGATAGCATCATACTTGGTATCTCCATATCGAAAGCACAAGGTAATGACATCTGGGGTGACAACAATCTCAGGGCGTCAACTCCAATTAAACTTAACCCCGGCATGCAAGAAATTGACTACACAGTAAAATTACCAATAAGCTCAGGCGACTACCTAGTTCATTGTGGAATGGCCCGCATCCACAATGAAGAGAGGGAAGAGCTTGATCAGCGTCGACCGCTGTCGAAGCTTAAATTCTGGTCATCACGTGAGCAAGTTGGAGTCATTCATGCACCTATCGCAGTCCGTTTGAGAGAGCAGCCATGATTGCAGTCTTTCTCCCATCGTTCCCCTTTAGAGGTAATGACGCCCCTTATCTTTGGGTATTCTATCGTCTACTATCTAGTTTGAAGGAACCAAGCCTATACATAATCGGCGAAGACTATTTAAAAACAGCCGAAGAATGGGAGCTATTGGGTAGGAGCGAAGTTACCGCTGCAGGACAGAACCACTTTAACTACGAATTGCCATCGGAGGAAACGCTCCAGCTTAATTTTTTTGAGTTAATAGACAACAAGCCTTTTGAAGAGATTCTCTCAAACAAAAGCGGAAACCTGAAGTCCGCGTTCAAAATATTTCTTACTGAAGCCATACCGAAATTCCAAGAACAGCTTTATTTCACCCTTTCAAAACACACGAACTTGGAAGCTGTTCTGACCTGGTGCAACTGCCCGTCTCTTGAGAGTGCCGCAGCTCAACTGAACATTCCAGTAATCCATATGGAACTTGGCCCTTTACGCGCCCCACTCTACCGCCAAACAGCCTATATGGACTTCACCGGCGTAAATGGAAATACAGAGGCCAAACTTCGATATCACACCGAATCGGAGGGGATTGATTTCGGCGTTACCTTGAAAGAACTACGAGAATATTTTCAACTACAACAAACAAAACAAGACCAAGGAACTGCTCAACGCCCCATAGGCGTTCCCCTCCAAGTTGAAGATGATTCGAATTTAATTGCTTTTGGCAACGATTTTGACAATCAGACGCTTATCAATTATGCCCAAAGCTTGAACATGACGCACCCCTTACTAATTCGTCCGCATCCAGCAAGTATATTTTCACTAAAATCAACAAATAGCTTTGTTCGAGATGAGTCGTTAAACAGTCAAGAGTTCATAAGCAAATGCCATAATATTGTCACAATAAATTCAAGTGTGGGCCTTGAAGCTATTTTGATGAATACAACTGTGACCATCTTAGGAGATTGCTCGTTCGCCTTCATAAACGAAGTACTCGATGAAAAGGAACGGGTACGACGGACTACGTTTTACCTGTTTGCCTACCTAGTACCGTACGAGTTGATTTTCGACCCTATTTACCTACGTTTCAGGCTAACCTCTCCTTCGATGGTAGAAATAATCCACAGGCACTTGGAATACTATGCAATGAACACTAACGAAATCAAGCCCTCAGAAATTGGGATTGATACTTTACTGAATCGGGCGATTACCCAGGATCAGATAAAAAGATTGCAATCTTCGATCGATAGCTTGCTGGCCGACAACAACGCGCTGATTACTAAAAACAACTCATTGATATCTGAAAAATTAGACCTAGAATTTCGCATAACAAAAAGCCTTGCTAATCAAGAGAATATCATTAAGCAAGTCGAACTCGAATTCGCCAAGCAGTTAGCACAGAAAGACACTCACATCCAAAATCTGGACGCCGTTATCCATTCAATGTACAGCTCTACAAGCTGGAAACTTACCAGTCCTTTACGAAAGTCTATTTTTCTTCTACGTCGGGGTAAGAATGCTCTACGCTTGATACCTTCCTTAATTCGACGCGGTGGAGGAGTATTGGGTACAATCAAAAAAGCTTTCGCTATTTGGAGACTGCAAGGTATAGCAGGGCTGATTGCCAGGCTCCGATGGCTTAATAGGGCAAACAATTTTGCATTTGTGGGTCAAGAAACCCGTGAAGTGCCGGATCGCCATGATTATGCACGATGGGTCGAGTACTACGACACGATCGATGACAACGTACGTTGGCGGATCAATCAAAAAATCAAAAAATTGGCTAGTAAGCCTTTGATTTCAATCATCATGCCAGTGTACAACCCACCTATCGGCCTGTTACGTGAAGCTGTCGATAGTGTGAAGGCTCAACTGTATCCGAACTGGGAGCTATGCATTGCCGATGACGCATCGACTCAATTGGAAGTAGTTGAATATCTTAGATCGCTAGCAAACGATGATAATCGCATAAAAATAGTGTTCCGTTCGGAGAATGGGCACATTTCGCGCGCAAGCAACTCTGCACTTGAAGTAGCTACGGGGCAATATGTCGCATTGATGGACAATGATGATCTCCTACCTGAGCATGCATTGTACTGGATCGCGCGAACCATCTCTGAAAATCCGGACGTCGGCCTAATATATTCCGACGAAGACAAGATCGACACTAACGGAAAGCGAAGCGCGCCCTATTTCAAATCTGACTGGAACGAATTCCTATTTCGTTCGCAGAATATGATTTGTCACTTAGGTGTTTATCGTCGAGATCTGGTGGACAACGTCGGCCGGTTCCGACCAGATTTCGAAGGCGCGCAAGATTATGACCTAGCTCTTCGCTGCATCGAGCAGTTGGAGCGCGAGCAAATTATCCATGTCCCGCGAGTGCTGTATCACTGGCGCATACATGCTGGTAGTACCGCAATGGCGGGCGATGAGAAGCCCTACGCAGCCTTGGCTGGAGTGAAGGCACTGGACGAACATCTGCAACGTAGGGGAAATATTGGTTCAACAGAACTTCTGCCAATGGGTATGTACCGTACTCGGTATAAGTTGCCTGAACAGTTGCCATTGGTGAGTTTAATTATCCCGACCCGTAACGCCTACGGCTTGGTAAAGCAATGCATCGATAGCATCAAGACGCTGACCACCTACCCTAGTTACGAAATCATTTTGATCGACAACGGCTCTGATGACCCAGAGTCTTTGGAATATTTCGCTGAAATAGATCAGGAAGAGAATATCCGCGTCTTGCGCGATGATGGTCCTTTCAACTACTCGAAGCTCAATAATGACGCGGTACGCCAAGCGCGTGGAGAACTCATCGGGCTGATCAACAATGACATTGAAATCATCACCCCGGAATGGCTTGATGAGATGGTATCCATTGCTCTGCAGCCAAATGTCGGGGCCGTTGGTGCGCGCCTGTGGTATCCAGATGACCGCCTGCAGCACGGGGGGGTTATTGTAGGTGTCGGTGGCGTGGCAGGACACTCACATAAATACTTGCCAAAGGGTGACTACGGTTACTTCTGCAGGGCTGCACTGATTCAGGAGCTTTCAGCCGTCACCGCAGCTTGCTTGATTATTAAAAAATCAATATTTAATCAAGTCCGTGGACTAGATGAAGAAAATCTCAAAATCGCATTTAACGATGTGGATTTTTGCCTGCGCGTAGGAGAAGCCGGTTATATCAACGTGTGGACGCCATTTGCTGAAATGTATCACCACGAATCTGCAACACGCGGCCTTGAAGATACGCCACTAAAGAAAGAGCGTTTCATGAAGGAGGTCACTTACATTCAGGCGCGCTGGCCGGACGTACAAAAAGATTACGCTTACAATCCAAACCTTACGCTAGATCATGAAGATTTCGGGCTTGCATGGCCACCCAGAGTAAAAATCTAATCTAAAGTCACAATGTAGCCAAGATCAATCTGAGTTATAGCACTGATTTATTGGACTTTTCACTGTATTGACTCGAGGTTGGAGGGGGAGGAAATGAGATTGAGTCGTTACAGATCAAAGTCATCTAAGAATTTTTTGATCGATAGCCTCTCAAGGTTCTTATTCAAGAACAGTTCGAGGGTTTCTTCTAGATTATTTTCAACCTTTATTCCCAGTATTTGGGAATTCGGTTCTTGTCTAGTTGGGTTAGTCTTGAGGGCGGCATCTTTAGGCAAGAGCGCTGGTGAAACGCGGTGGACTACCCCCCGGGCTTCGAATTTCATATATTTATCTGCGAATTTGAAATGAAATTGAATAATTTGGACGTTCCGCCACTTGTGGTCGACCTTGATGGCACCTTGTTAAAGTCTGATTTACTATTTGAAACGGGTATGGCATTCATCCGCAGTCAACCATTGAGCGTACTGAAACCTTTTGGTTGGGTTGCCAAAGGCAAAGCGCAGCTAAAAGAAAGGTTAGCGCATGCAGTTTCTATGGATGTGAGCGTTCTTCCTTATGATGCAGCCGTAATAGAGTTGATCGAAACCGCTCGCAAAGACGGCCGAAAAATTGTACTTGCCACCGCCAGCCACCATATTCTTGCTGATCGGATTGCCGATCACCTTAAGTTATTCGACCTAGTTCTAGCTACAAATTCCGAATGCAATTTAAGCTCTCATCGAAAACGCGATCTTTTGATTGAAAACTTCAGTGAAAATGGATTCGACTACGTCGGTAACTCTCATGACGATCTCGCAGTATGGGCGGCCGCCAGACTCGCCTATGTCGTAAATCCAGAGCAAGGAGTAGAAAAGAAAGCACAGGCACTAGGAAATGTAGCGCAGGTTATTCGCTCAAACAACTCCGGTCCCAAAGACTGGGTGAAAGCAATGAGACTGCATCAATGGATGAAGAATGCGCTGATTTTTGTACCTCTATTAGCCGCCCATCAAATCGCAAATCCTATTTTATTGTGGCAGGGTGTTCTGGCATTTCTATTATTTGGACTGTGCGCATCCAGCGTTTATTTGCTAAATGATTTACTAGATCTCGCGGACGATCGACACCATAAATCCAAGCGATATCGAGCATTTGCCTCCGGACGACTCTCAATAAAATCGGGACTTTTCGTTTTCCCAATATTATTGATTGGATCATTTACGAGTGCATGGCTACTTTTACCGTGGGAGTTTTCAGCTGCACTTATAGCTTATTACATCCTAACACTTGCCTATTCGCTCTCACTTAAACGGCAAATGTCTATTGACGTGATTGCACTCGCATTGTTGTACACCATGCGAATTATCGCTGGTGCAGCGGCATTCAGTCTGGATCTGACTTTCTGGATGCTAGCATTTTCAATGTTTATGTTTCTCAGTTTGGCTCTGGTGAAGCGCTACGCCGAACTCTACGAAGCGCGCCGCAAAGGGCATACCGAAAAAACTCGTGGACGCGGTTATTACCCAAATGATTTAGAGATGATCTCATCATTAGGAGCCGCTTCGGGTTACCTCTCGGTAATGGTGTTGGCTCTGTACATCCATGATATGCAGACAGTTCTAATGTATTCTCATCCACAGGTCATCTGGCTAGCATGTCCTCTGCTTCTGTACTGGATCACCCGCGTCTGGATGCTCACTCACCGCGGTCAGATGCACGATGATCCGGTGGTGTTTGCCATACGCGATCGCGCCAGCCTCGTGATTGGTGTGTTATTCAGCTTGGTATTCTGGGTGGCTGCATGAGTAGCAAAAAACTCTATTCTTGGGGCCGCTATCCAGAACGCCCTCAAGAAGGGCATGCCTGCTATTGGCGCTCCGATCTCAGCGATCTATTTAATGGTCTCGCTGTTGAGCATGGCAGTACCCTCCCCTATGGAAACGGCCGCAGTTATGGTGACAGCTGTCTTTCCGATAGTGGACATGCCCTTCACATGCGCCCCTTAAACCGCTTTATAAAAACTGACTGGGAGAGAGGAATACTCATCGCTGAGGCGGGAGTCACCTTGGCAGAAATACTAGCCATCTCCATTCCACAAGGTTGGTTCCTGTCTGTAACTCCTGGTACTCAATTTGCCACTCTGGGTGGTGCCATAGCTAACGATGTTCATGGCAAAAACCATCACCTGCGCGGTACCTTTGGCAATCACGTGTTACGGTTCGCTCTATTGCGACATAATGAACCCGAACTGATTTGTTCTACTTCAGAAAACGAGGAGCTTTACGCTGCCTCCATTGGCGGGTTAGGGTTAACCGGGTTGATAAGCTGGGCAGAAATTCAGCTCATGCCAATCCGCACCAGTCACATTGACAGCACTCTCGTACGCTTTGGCGGTTTGACTGATTTTTTCGAATTATCGACGGAGCTGGATCATCAACACGAATACAGTGTCGCGTGGATTGATTGTCTCGCCAAAGGTGCTAATACAGGACGTGGAGTATTTATCGTTGGGGATCATGCTAAATTTGGACATTTGGAAGTTGATCAGCGCTCTAAACTGACTATTCCTGTGACCCCACCGGGCTCCCTAATCAATAACGTGTCGCTACGACCATTCAACGAGCTCTATTGGCGTATGCACCCGGCCCAGAGAACCCGACAGCGCAGCAGTTATGATCCATTTTTTTATCCTCTGGATCGTATACTTCACTGGAACCGCATCTATGGCCGCAAAGGCTTTCAACAGTATCAGTGCGTCATTCCTGATCATGTAGCTGAAGCAGCCGTACGAGAATTGCTGAGAGGTATCTCAGATTCTGGCCAAGGGTCATTTCTTGCAGTTCTTAAGCGCTGCGGCGATATCTCGTCTCCAGGCTTATTATCGTTCCCACTGCCGGGCACTTCCTTGGCTTTGGACTTTCCACAAAAATCTAGCCTTGATCGTCGATTGTTTCCACGATTGGACGCAATTGTCCGTGAGGCCGGTGGTCGTTTATATCCCGCAAAAGACGCCCATATGAGCGGGAGCGATTTTCGCAAGGCATATCCTGCATGGGAAAAATTAGAAGCGTTACGTGACCCAACCCTGAACTCTTGTTTTTGGAAACGAGTAACTAAATGAAAAAGATTTTAATAATCGGCGCTACGTCAGCTATAGCCAATGCTTGCGCTCGTATTTGGGCCGCTCAAGGCAGTGAGTTTTTTCTGGTTGCGCGCAACAGCGAGAAACTAGAACAGATGACTGCCGACCTCACCGCCCGTGGAGCTAAGCGCGTTATTACTCACCTGATGGATGTAACCGATCTAACTGCGCATGTTGCCATGCTAAAAGATTGTGTTGACGCACTACAGCAGATCGATCTCACGCTGATCGCCCACGGAACACTCCCTGAACAAAGCGCCTGTGAGCAGTATGTGGGGATCGCACTGAAGGAATTGAACAACAACGGAATTTCGGTAATTGCCCTTCTCACTTTGCTAGCGAACCAATTCGAAATGCAACGATACGGTACTCTGGCTGTGATTTCCTCCGTAGCGGGAGACCGCGGCCGCCCTTCAAACTATCTATATGGTACCGCGAAAGCAGCCGTCTCGACATTCTGTGAAGGCCTGCGTGCACGCATGTTCAAAGTTGGCGTACATGTAATGACCATCAAACCAGGTTTCGTTGACACTCCCATGACTAAAGGTCTTCCGTTACCAGGCCCACTGGTTGTTTCTGCTGAGAAAGTTGCGAAACTAATAATAAATGCTATAGACAAGAAAAAAGACACCGTATACACACCTGCTTTTTGGAATTTAATCATGATGATTATTAAATCGATTCCAAGCTTCATATTCAAACGTCTCAACCTATGACTTACAAACAAGATGTTAGCTTAGCAGACATAACAAACCAAACGTGTAGTCACAAGACCCAAAGCAATACCAGAAGTCAGGAGCAGAAAAATGATTTTACCAAGGAAAATCCAGCTACTACGTAGTTATTTAGAAATAACTACATGGACACTTTTCAGTGTTACCTTGGCATGTATCGTGATGGGGCTATCCCTCCAATTCCCAAGTTCAGGGCTTGACCCTTCTTGGAAATTTGCAGTGAACGAAGCAGTTGCGCGAGGAATGTCATTCGGAAAAGATTTCATTTTTACCTTTGGCCCATACTCTTCTTTATACACTGGAATATACCACCCCACAATCGATACTCTAATACTTTCTGCGGGTCTACTTCTTACTTTAGGATTAACATTTAGTTTGTTCATTCTATATGGCCGCCAAAATTATTTACTATTATTCGTGACCTGCGTTTTCTTGGCCGCATACAAACAAACTGATGCACTGTTGTTTTTTTTTCCGCTCAGCCTATCTTTAGTAGTCCACAAATTATTTTCAGAAAGCTCCACGCAACCTGAAAAAAATAGAGGGACATACTATACAATTGTCACCATCTCTTTGTTTTCAATTCTTGGTTTACTACCTCTAATAAAAGTATCAACAGCCTTAATATGTGCCACGACCATGTTGGTATCTGGGACCTATGCCATATTAATCCGAAGATACATACTAGGCGCAGGGATTTTCATCACCCCGTGCCTTATGATGATTTTTTTATGGATATTAGGAGGCCAAAAACCCGATGATTTGGTCACTTTTTTTCAGAACTCCGCACCGATTGTCGGCGGATACACTGAAGCCATGTCTACGTATGGAAGCAACTATGAAATTGCTGTATTCATGCTCACTTGTTTTTGGGGATTAATTATACTTTTCAGGAGTGAGCATCAGCAAAGTATACGTATTTATATCGCGTTGAACTTCGCTCTCTATCTGTTCCTTTGCTTCAAAGCAGGCTTCACTAGACATGACGGCCATGCGATGATCGCGGGGAGCGCTATAGTCATGGCAGGGCTTGCACTGACGACAATCTATCGTAAACCGGGAGTTTTGCTCTGGCTATTGGGGTGTTTTGCAACATGGTTTTCTATCGAAAGCCATTACTCGCCCGTTACTATTTCCGACACCGTCCAGCGCATATCAAATCGATATATCAGTTCTTTTACCGGATTATACAGCCGGGCTCTAGACTTACAAGGCGTAAAAAACAATTATAACAAATCAATCATCAAGATAACTAACGAAGTTCAACTACCTCATCTAGCGGGAACTTCTGATATATATTCATACCAACAATCTTATTTATTAGCATCTGGCAACACCTGGCATCCTAGACCTGTAATTCAAAGCTATTCTGTTTATACTGCGAAGCTTGCGAAGATCAATAGCGACTTTCTCGCCACTCAGGGCGCAGATAACATTTTTTTTAACGTAGAGACTATTGATGGAAGATTACCTTCCTTAGACGATGGAGCTAGCTGGCCTATTCTACTCACAAATTACGACATTGTTGGCTCTGATTTAAATTTCCTACAATTCAAGCGTAAGTCGCACAATACAGCGCAATTAATTGCCCCTGAAAAGCAAGCATCTATTGAGGGGCATATTGGCGAAACAATAGAAATCCCTAACGAACAAAAAAATACTTTCATGCAAATCGAGTTGAAACCAAATCTATTAGGCAGAATTAGAGGAGTGCTATTCAAACAAAGCATGCTCAGAATAATAATTACAACTCGCGACCGTCAAGAAGCAAGTTATCGATTTATTCCATCGATGGCAAATTCAATATTTTTGATTTCCCCGCTCATTAGAACAAACTCCGATTTTCTTAACTTTGCTAGTAGAGAGAGCACATCGCCACTTCCTAACGAGGTTGTATCATTCCGACTAGAGGGCTCAAACAGTAAATTATCAGGCTGGAATAAGGACTTCAAAGTCAATTTAACTAGCTATGAGTTCCCTCCAACTGGTCGAGGGTTAGTTAAGTACAATACCGCACTGGACGATATAACCTCCAACTTACCAAAAAAACAAGCACTGTGTAATGGGGTAATTGACTCAGTCAACCAACAGGTGCCCCCGCCAATGAACATCAGCGCAGGAGAATTATCCGTCGAGGGATGGCTCGTACCAGCCAAGGATGCAAAAGCAAATCCGGCTGAAACTTATATCTACTTGCACGACGAGACTGATCGATACCGTTTTTACAGCACTCAGAAGACTCCAAGATTAGACGTAAAAGCGTATCTTGGCACTCCAGACATCGCAGACCCAGGTTACAAATCAAATTTTTTGACTAATGAACTTTCAGGAAAATATGAGATTGGACTTGCTCGAAAAGTAGGTGGAAAAATTGAGTTGTGCGAGCAACCAAAGATAATCGTAATCATTGATGACCTTAAGTAAACAAACACCAACAATAATTACTTACAATAGTCATCCTATTGGCGCACACAAATACATGTCAATCACTTTTTTTGTAGCGGAAGATAATGAGACTAGTACTGAATAGAACAATTAATTTACTTATTATTTCCACATCATTAACTTTGATAGCGATCTCAGCAATTGGCGGGGTCTTAAATTTTACACCTGTACCGTTTTGGGACATGATAAACGGCTACCTTGATTTCTACGTAAAAGTATCCACGGGAGATTGGTCTGCATGGTGGCGCCCTCATAATGAACATCGAGTTATAATATCTCGGGTACTATTCTGGTTGGATATCACAATATTTGACGGACATATTTGGTTTTTGATTATATGCAACTATATTTGCGTATTTCTTTCCGCGGTAGTCTTCTATAAATACTTGAAAGAATCAAATATCTCAACGGAAAAATCCACCAAACTTATTCTTGGGATTTTTTTTAGTGCTTGGTTATTCTCTTGGTCACAACAGGAAAATCTTACCTGGGGTTTTCAAAGTCAATTTTTCCTCGCACAGTTGATACCTCTGCTAGCATATTATTTGTTATATAAGTCTACATTACCTTATGCAGGTTCAGCTAAATACTTCATTTGGTCATGCCTAACTGGAATCGCTGCAATCGGAACAATGGCAAATGGAATCATGACACTGCCCTTGATGGTGACTTATGCGATTATTTTACGCCAAGGTTGGAAGCGCATAACGACTTTAGCTGTTCTTTCCATGCTGGCAATAACCCTCTACTTCTATGACTACCCCCCTCCTCCAACAGCTCAGTTCTGACCGTATTAGCTAGCAACCCTGAAGGTGTCGCGGCTTACATACTGCTATATATTGGCGGACCATTTCATCATTTATTTCCGCAAGGAAAAACTGCTGTAATTGCTGCATACACTTCCGGCGGCTTTCTGATTATCGGATCATTATTTTTAGCGATAAAATCGATATTTTCGCCCCACGCAAAAGCATTACGACTTTCGCTTATTTTCTTCATTATCTATATTGGCGGGACAGCGCTAGGTACAGCAAGCGGAAGACTATACCTTGGTGTAAACCAAGCGCTCAGCAGCCGTTATATGACTCCTTCGTTGATGGCTTGGGTCGCTTTTTCCATATTAGTACTCAGTTTTGCTTATGAAACACAGAAGAATGTAAAAAAAACAGAAGTTCTAAAAATCTTTCTTATCTGCCTATTAGGCCTATTACTTCCTTATCAACTAAAAGCACTACATCCGGACAATGATGTCTTATACGAAAAGAGAATAGCCGCTCTTGCTCTGGAAATGAGAATTAAAGATCGACATCAAATATCGAAAATTTTTCCTTCGGCAGAAGGTGCATTACATATGACGGAAACCGCAGCAAATGAAAATATTTCCATATTTAATGCCCCCGACATCCGAGACGTAAGCGAGTCTATTGGTGTCAAAACGACAGTACCAATAAAAAACCAATGTATTGGTACTTTAGAGAGCGTTACATCAGTAGACTACGATTCACGTTACGTGAAAGTAAGTGGATGGATATTTGACCCTATAAATAAATCCATCCCTGATTCAGTGAAACTTCTGTCCAGTGATTTTGTGATTTCAGGATATGCCTTGACGGGGCAAAAACGAGTTGATATCGCTAACGCTATACGTGGAAAAGCACTTAATTCAGGATTCAAAGGCTATTTATTGAAAGAACAGCTAGGGTCTTCCGTAATTTTAATGGGCAACAGCCAAAAATGTTGGTTAAAAGCTGATATACCAGAGATTTTCTATACAGTTAACAAACTTTACCCCACTATTGATGGTACTGATATTACAGCTACTAATATTATTTCAAATAATGGCTGGAACGGTACCGATTCTTGGAATACTAATATTTCCAAGATGACTGTCATAGGCAGTTGGGTTAACTCCGATGCCGACGTTGGTGATATGACGCTATCCCTCAAAAAAGGCGACAGAATTTTCTATAGGTCCGGCCCAAAAGGTGGCCGTCAACGATTGGAAATTGAAGGTAGCCCTCAAAATCCGGTAGTATTGCCTGTCGCTGAAGAATGGGTACAGATTGAGTTTTCGGGAGAATCTGTGCCGAATACCTTTCAATTGAAAATGTCAGACTCAGGTGATGGCTGGGGAGAGTGGTCCGCCATCGCTATCAACTCTAAAAAACAGGCAAAATGATGGATCGCAAATCAAAGAAAATTGTCATCCCTGGTGGGGCCGGATTAGTAGGGCAGAATCTCGTAGCGCACCTTAAGCTTCAAGGCTTTAAAAATCTTGTAGTATTAGACAAACACAAATCGAACTTGGAGGTTCTTCGTAGTATCCATCCGGACATAGTTATCGAATACGCTGACCTTGCCGAACCGGGTGGCTGGTTTCAGCATTTCGCTGAAGCAGATACTGTTGTAATGTTACAAGCGCAAATTGGCGCCCCCAACATTGAGCCTTTTATTAGAAATAACATTCTCGCCACAGAGCATATTTTAAACGCCATCAAACTGCACGACGTACCATATACAGTTCACATTAGCTCTTCGGTAGTTGAATCAGTAGCTGATGACTATTATACAAAAACAAAGACAGACCAAGAACAAATGGTATTAGCCAGTGGCATTAACTGCGTGGTGCTTCGACCTACGCTCATGTTCGGCTGGTTTGATCGAAAACACCTCGGCTGGCTATCACGCTTCATGAAAAAGGTTCCTGTATTTCCAATCCCAGGAAATGGTCGTTTTATGCGCCAGCCTTTATACGCTGGTGATTTTTGTAGCATCATCGTTAGTTGTATTGGGTCAAGAACTAGCGGAAGTGTTTACAATATTACCGGACTTGAAAAAATTGATTACATAGACATTATTCGTCAAATAAAGCGCGCTGTCGGGGCTAAAGCTATAATCCTGAAAATCCCCTATGGCTTGTTCTATGTACTGTTGAAGATCTGGGCATTGTTTGATAAAAACCCACCCTTCACAGCCTCTCAGTTGAAAGCGCTGATCGCTCCGGACGAATTTGAGGTCATTGACTGGCCGAGTATTTTTTCCGTGACTCCGACCCCATTCAGTAGAGCTATCGATCAGACCTTTAACGACCCGACTTACAGCAAAGTTTTGATGGAGTTTTGAATATGGGACAGCGTGTTGCAGTATTAGGTGCAGGACCTATGGGACTCGCCGTTGCTTACCAACTGGCGAGAGATGGCCATCATCCTGTAGTATTCGAAGCAGATGACCGTGTCGGGGGTATGACGGCTGCATTCGACTTCTCCAGTTTGAGCATCGAGCGCTATTACCATTTCCATTGCATTTCCGACCATGCGTTTCTAAAGGTCCTAGATGAATTAGGCTTGGCGACGCAAATGCGCTGGGTAGAAACAAAGATGGGATACTGGTATCAAAATCAGTTGCAGCCTTGGGGGAATCCCATTGCGCTCCTCAAATTCAGAGGGCTGAGTTTCGTGGCCAAGTTCCGTTATGGCTTGCATGCATTTCTGTCAACAAAACGCAACGACTGGAAGCCACTCGATCACGTCGAGGCGACAGGCTGGATTCAACGCTGGGTTGGTAGGGAAGCGTACGATGTCTTGTGGCGCAAACTGTTCGATTACAAATTTTATAACTACACTGATAACCTGTCTGCAGCATGGATTTGGAGTCGAATCAGGCGAATTGGTAGATCCCGATACAGCTTGTTCCGTGAAAAACTGGGCTATCTGGAGGGAGGATCGGAAACGCTACTTCAGGCAATGCAAGTCGATATTCAGGCCAATGGTGGTGAAATCCGTCTGAAGTCGCCGGTGACACGCGTACTGATTGAAGAGGGCAAGATCCAGGGTCTTGATGTCGGCGGGCGGGTTGAAGCGTTTGACAAAGTCATCAGCACAATTCCACTGCCCTATGTGCCTAAAATAATGCCTGACCTACCATCGCACATTCTTGAACAGTTCAAGGCAGTCAAGAACATCGCTGTGGTATGCGTCATTGCCAAACTTCGCAAGGCGGTCACTGAAAACTTCTGGCTGAATACCAACGACCCAGATATGGATATCCCAGGCTTGGTTGAGTACACCAACCTACGCCCCCTGGATCATCACATCGTTTATGTACCTTTCTACATCCCGGGTGAACACCCGAAATTTTCCGAGCCAGATCAGATTTTTCTGGGGAAAGTGCGTACTTATCTTAAGAAAATAAATACTTCACTCACTGATGAAGATTTCATCGACATACGCGCCAGCCGGTATCGTTACGCTCAGCCGATCTGTGATCCCGGCTATCTTGATAACCTGCCGCCGGCGGCGCTTCCTATCAAAGGTCTTTGGGTAGCAGATACGTCTTACTATTATCCTGAAGATCGCGGTATATCCGAGAGTATTGACTTCGGTAGAAAAATGGCCAAGGAAGCGACTGCGTGATTCAGCAATTTCTGTCCAAGCAATTCATGGTATTCCTGATTACCGGCGGCACTGCGGCTGCTGTTAACTTTTGCTCCAGGATTATCTATAATTTATGGCTGAGCTTTTCGCTTTCGGTAGTTGTTGCTTATCTCACAGGAATGATCACCGCGTTCGTGCTAGCCAAGCTCTTTGTTTTTAAGGAGAGTCAGCAATCCGTTCGTCGATCTATCCTATTTTTCACTTTGGTGAATCTAGTCGCCGTACTACAAACTTGGCTCATAAGTATGGGGTTAGCGTACTACTTACTACCATCGCTTGGCGTGACATTGTTTGTAAAAGAGATCTCACATGCGATAGGTGTAGTTATTCCGGTATTTACCAGTTACTTTGGACACAAACGCTGGTCATTCAAATAACGCCTCGCGCCGAATAATACATCCCTCTACTTAGCGGGATGTATTGTTCACCACAGACACGCAACTCTTCCTAACTAATATAATTGTGCAATCAAGGTGATCTCACTACAAAAACCATAGCAATTAAAGCCTCATGCAGTTTCTAACTTCCTTCTCCCATCTCCGCTTCCCCCGCATTAAACTTACGCGCCAACCATATAAGCGGGACAACCGCTACTAGAAAACCGCTAACTCCATCTAATACTCCCAGCCCCACAGCGATAGAAATAGGAGTCAGCCATAAAATGTTGATTGTCACCACACTTAACGTTACGGGGCGATGACTCCCATAACACCTCGATGCATATTGATAGGCATGACTGCGATGCGCCTCGTACACTTTTTCTCCGCGCAGTAGACGTCGAATCAACGTCCACGTTGCGTCAACAATGAATACCCCTAGCAGGATCAACCAACTCCAAAACAGTTGAGGTGTTGCGCTCGCGGCCTGAATAGACATAAGTCCGAGGACGAGCCCAAGGAATCCGCTGCCGGAATCTCCCATGAAAATCCTCGCCTGTGGAAAATTCCACCATAGAAACCCCGCCACCGCCGCTGCCAGAATAAGCGGAGCCCAGATCAACTCGAGATTACCGCTAAACCAATAAACTAAGCACACGCCCAGACAGACGCTGATCGCTTCAGCGCTCGCCAATCCATCAATTCCGTCCATGAAGTTGTAGAGATTAAGCATCCAGACCAAATACACCAGCGCCAAGATGCTGCCGAACCATCCCAAATCCAACACGACACCAAAAAACTCAATAGGAGGAAGCCCGCTAAACCAGAACAACGCCCAACTCGCCGCTGTGAAATGCCCCAACAATCGCCATCTGGCAGCAATATGCCCGTGGTCATCGGCGAAACCGATGATCGCAACGAGTAGACCCGAACCAAGCAGACCAAATAAAGCCGAGGGGCTCAGCAGATTTAGGCCGCCAAGGAGGGGAAGCGCCAATAGGAACGAAATAACAATCGCCACCCCTCCCCGCGCGGCGTTGGGATCGAATGAGAGCTGCGCTCATTTGGTACATCCACCAAACTGTTCGCCATAGCATAACGGCGCAAGACAAGCGTCAATACCCATGAAACGGCGAATACCGCTAATAGAAGCCACCAAACAGTCATTTCGTTTGTCTTTCCTGATAATAGCTAGCGGTCTGAAGCATGGCTCGCTCCATGTTAACGGGTGGCGCCCACCCCAATAAATGAAAATTTTTACTGATATCGACCTGGAGAGATCCGCACAGGCGCTGGGCGATTACTTGTTTACCCAACATTGCGGCTGCCAGCTTCAATATTCCCTCGGGAAAGTGCAGCAGTCGGGCTGGCTTGCCTAACGCACGGGAAAGGCGACGCAACAGTTGAGTGGTGGATAAATCTTCACCATCGCTCACCAGAAAAGTCTGATTGGCCGCCGCAGGGTGATCAATACAAGTGATTACCAGACTCACTAGGTTTGCTATGCAGACCAAGCTCCGCTGATTGCGGATCGCCCCTAGCGGTAATGGGACACCTTTGTCGAGCCAACTAAGCATACTCAGGAAGTTCGCCTTCACTCCGGGCCCATAGATCAGCGGCGGGCGAATAATGACAACTTCCATACCGGTCTCACGTGCCAATTTCTTCAACGCTGCTTCTGCTTCATACTTGGACACACCATAAGGATCCGACGGATTCGAGCAATCATCGGCCGTGAATGGCTTGCCCAACTCGGTACTTTCGCCATTCACCTTGATTGAACTAATGAAAATAAAACGCCTGACTCCTGATGCAGCGGCTTGTCTTGCCAGCCGCAGTGTCCCTTCCACATTGACCTTGCGGAACTCGGCAAGGGGATCGACAACTTTGTCTTTCATGACATGCACGCGGGCAGCGGCATGTATAACGACTTGCACAGTGCTCAGACACGGCAAAAGCATCGGCTGGGTCAGGTCAAAGGACTCCACCGGGCAGAGGCCATGCAAACGCGTGGCCCCCCGGGCGGCGGCAGTGACCGCAAATGTATTGTCGATTAACAGCCGGAAGACCAACGCTTCCCCTACGAAACCGCTCGCCCCTGTAACCAACACCTTTAGGGCTGTCATTTGACTTTTTTTCCTAACAATGCGGTCGCCCAGCAAATACAAAAGAAAAACACTTTGTCACGTGCACGGCGGCGACACTTACTTGCGCTGAAAGACAATTTGATCAACTGTCGGCGTCCCAACGGTAGCCAGGTCCGGACAAACGCTTCATCAGCTTGGCCGACCAGTAGGGTGATCAACTGAACCTGATTGAACCACCAGCCATCGTGAATGGTTTTATAGCGAGATATCAATGAACCCAAACCTGTATTGGCGCCGACTTGGTTGTTTTCGTGCTGGCGATAATCCATCGATGGTAGTGAGTCGATAAACCAGCGGTAACCGTGACTGCGAGCGAACGCATAGCAATACCAGTCGTGGAGGCCGACCCCTTGCAATCGCGGCCATTCTTTGAGCATCGCGCCTTTCATTGAAGTCGCCAATCGCTCATTCAAGACGTAGGTGCATCCAGGGCCTGCCGCTTCGAATAGAAAATCCCACTCGACTTGCGGCTGGGCCTTGTCCAGCACACAGGCTTTTCCGTCCGGCCAAAAAGCCGTGACGTTGCTTGAGTAGGCATCCACCTGGAGATCTGAAAGTGTGTGGGTCGCACGCTGTAACTTATCAGAATGCCAGACGTCATCCTGATCGCAGAAAGCGACAAAGTCATAGCCTTCAAAGTCGACATCACGGATCAATCGAAAGAAGTTACGAGAGGCGCCGCCGAAACTTCCGGCGATTGGCAACACGATGACCTCGGAATGCTGCACGGCATAAGCAGCGCACCAATCTTCGGTACCGTCGGTTGAGGGGTCAATGCTGATGTAGATAGTAACGTCGACGCCTTCCTGACTGAGGATCGAGGCCAATTGCTCCTCGATCCACTGCATTCCATTGTAGGCAGCCAGCAAAACCGCAACCTTGGGATGTTTTACTGGCATGCCATTCCTGCTTGCACCGGTTAAACGCTACTGCTCGAACAGATTGAGCGTTCGAATCAGTGGGAAGGCGAATCCAGCAGCTTCTGCAAGTACTGGCCGTAACCAGTCTTCTTCAGAGCGTCGGCCTGAGCGCCTAACTGCTCGGCGGAGATCCAACCATTGTGATAGGCAATTTCTTCAAGGCAAGCAACCTTAAGCCCCTGACGCTGCTCAATGGTATGAACGAAGTGGCTCGCCTCCAGCAAGGAATCATGAGTACCCGTATCGAGCCAAGCAAAACCACGGCCCAGCATCTCGACATTCAGCGTCTTACGATCGAGATAAGCACGGTTGACGTCGGTAATTTCCAACTCTCCGCGTTCCGATGGTTTGATGCCCTTAGCGATCTCGACAACGTTGTTATCGTAGAAGTACAGACCGGTTACAGCATAGTTGGATTTCGGCTTCAGTGGCTTTTCTTCAATGCTCAGTGCGCGGCCGGTTTTGTCGAACTCGACAACGCCAAAACGCTCTGGATCGGAGACGTGATATCCGAAGACAGTTGCACCCTCTTGCTGGAAACTTGCCGAACGTAGATTGTCCGAGAAGTGCTGACCGTAGAAGATGTTATCGCCAAGGATCAAACAGCAAGGATCTTTGCCGATAAACTCTTCGCCGATAATGAACGCCTGAGCCAGGCCGTCCGGGCTAGGCTGCTCAGCGTAGGTCAGTTTGATACCGTACAAACTACCGTCGCCCAGCAACTTGCGGAAGCATGGCAGATCTTCTGGAGTGGAAATAATCAGAATCTCACGCATGCCGGCAAGCATCAGTACCGACAGCGGATAAAAGATCATCGGCTTGTCGTAGATCGGTAGCATCTGCTTGGAAACACCGAGAGTTAGCGGATGCAGTCGAGTGCCCGAACCTCCAGCGAGGATGATTCCTTTACGATTTGTCGTGGTCATTTGTTCAGAACTTCCCTAAGCATTCGGGTTACACCACTTTGCCAATCCGGCAAGTGTAGAGAAAAATTGTCGCGCAGTTTCTGAGTATTCAAGCGTGAGTTCAGAGGGCGACGTGCAGGTGTCGGGTAGGCAGTCGTTTCGATTGGGTTGACCGTTGTCACAGCCAACTCCTCGCCTTGGGCTTTAGCGAAGTCGATTACGAGACTGGCATAGCCATGCCAGGACACTTCGCCAGCAGCGGCCAAATGATAGAGGCCAGTTAACTCTGGACGCTTGTGAACTTGCTGGATGGCCAACGCCGTTACATCAGCGATCAGATCCGCCCCGGTAGGTGCTCCGATCTGATCCGCAATCACGCTCAACGTTTCGCGATCTTTGGCCAAGCGCAGCATGGTCTTCGCAAAGTTGTTGCCGCGAGCTCCGTAAACCCAGCTAGTACGAAAGATCAGATACTTACAACCCGATGCAATAATTGCCTGCTCGCCGGCGAGCTTACTGGCGCCGTAATGGTTCACCGGCGCAACAGGGTCTGTCTCCTGCCATGGCGTGACGCCTTGACCACTGAAAACATAATCCGTTGAGTAGTGAACCAGCCACGCGCCCAGCGATGCGGCTTCTTCCGCCATCACGCCACTCGCAAGGCCGTTTACGCGATCTGCCAATTCTGTTTCCGACTCAGCTTTGTCGACCGCCGTATAAGCAGCAGCATTAACAATAACGTCGGGCTTTATCTGACGAATCGTTGCACGCAAGGATTCAAGATTCGACAGATCTCCGCTGAGGCCATCAACAACGTGACGATCAAGAGCGACGAGTTCGCCAAGCGGAGCCAGGGAACGTTGCAGCTCCCAGCCCACCTGACCGTTCTTTCCTAGAAGTAGGATCTTCATGCTTTATTCGAGCGATCCGCATAGTTCTGATCAATCCACTGCTGGTAGCTGCCGCTCTTCACGTGATCTACCCACTCAGTATTATTCAGATACCACTCGACGGTCTTACGGATGCCTGAATCGAAGGTTTCCTCGGGGGTCCAACCCAGCTCACGCTGAATCTTGCTCGCATCGATTGCATAACGCACGTCATGCCCAGGACGATCCTGAACATAGGTAATCAAGCTGGCATGAGGACGATGAGCAGAATCAGGACGCAATTCATCGAGCAATGCACACAGTGTATGCACCACTTCAATGTTTTGTTTTTCGTTATGACCGCCAATGTTGTAAGTCTCGCCGATCACACCCTCGGTGACGACTTTGTATAGCGCGCGGGCGTGATCTTCGACATACAGCCAGTCACGAACCTGGTTGCCTTTGCCGTACACTGGCAGCGGCTTGCCTTCCAGCGCGTTGAGAATGATCAGCGGGATCAGCTTCTCAGGGAAGTGGCATGGGCCATAGTTGTTCGAGCAGTTGGTAACCAGTGTCGGCAGGCCGTAAGTACGCGCCCAGGCACGAACCAGGTGGTCGGAGCTGGCCTTGCTGGCCGAGTATGGCGAGCTTGGCTGGTAAGGCGTGGTTTCGGTGAAGAGGTCTTCCGGACCTTCGAGGTCTCCGTAAACTTCGTCAGTCGAAATGTGGTGGAAGCGGAAGTTGGCTTTGCGCGTGTCATCCAGCGCAGCCCAGTAGTGGCGCGCTGCTTCGAGCAGCGTGTAGGTGCCAATGATGTTGGTCTGGATGAATTCGGACGGGCCGGAGATCGAGCGGTCGACGTGAGATTCAGCGGCCAGGTGCATGATTGCATCCGGTTGGTGCTCACGTAGAACGCGGTCGATCTGATCACGATCGCAGATATCGACGTGCTCGAAGGCGTAACGCGAATTCTGGCTGACTTCTGCCAGGGACTCCAGATTGCCGGCGTACGTCAGCTTGTCGACGTTAACGACTGCATCGGAAGTGTTGGAGATGATGTGACGGATGACTGCCGAGCCAATGAAGCCGGCACCGCCGGTAACTAGAATTTTCACGCGAAACGATACCCTTGAGCTGCGGACAGCGCTGCCAGCGAGCGCGGTCTAATCCATGAATGCAGAAGCCACTATCAGTTGGCATCCGTCAGAGTCAGTCTGAATCGACATGCATTAAGGCACGATCGAACAAGGGACGCATTTTACAGCTTAATGATGGTTTTACTAATGGATAAAGACAGGCTGAGGCGCAATTTCGACAGATGCCGTGCGCCTGTCGTTTTCACACCACTCGCTTGCGTGCAGCTCTGGACGAGCGCCCCAGAAACCAGCCCAACACAGGACCAATCAACATACCAATCAGCAACGCCAACACCGCAACAACCGACACTGGCAACTGCGGGCCGGTAAAACCCAGAAACAAAAGCGAAACCGATTGCTGGTTTTCCAGCACAAACGCCAGAACAACCAGAACCATCAGCAG
Source organism: Pseudomonas sp. ef1 (assembly GCF_007293365.2). Taxonomy (NCBI): domain Bacteria; kingdom Pseudomonadati; phylum Pseudomonadota; class Gammaproteobacteria; order Pseudomonadales; family Pseudomonadaceae; genus Pseudomonas; species Pseudomonas sp. ef1. Next base: position 5,302,787 of record NZ_CM129815.1, read on the forward strand.
AAGAAAAACGCCAAGCAGTATGCGTTTCAGGTTACGCATTCATGCCCCCTTGAATTTGAATAGCGAAGATCAAGCGCCCTCCTCCTCTTCTTCGTTCACGCGATCACGTAATTCCTTGCCCGGCTTGAAATGCGGAACGAATTTACCGTCCAGACTTACCGACTGGCCGGTTTTCGGGTTGCGGCCGACGCGCGGCGCGCGGTAGTGCAGGGAGAAGCTGCCAAATCCACGGATCTCGATACGATCACCGGTGGCGAGGCACTGAGACATTTGCTCAAGCATGGTCTTGATGGCCAGCTCCACATCCTTGGATGAGAGTAGCCCTTGATGGGTGACAATTCGTTCGATCAACTCCGACTTCGTCATATTTTTCCCTTCTTTTTCAAGCAGCTAGATCAGCGCTTGAAAGGTTTTAGCATGCCCGGAAGATTTTGAACAGCCCAGGGATTGACATATCTTTCCCGGGGTCAAAACGCCCATTTTCAGGGCACTCCAGTGGCGAGTCGGATCGCTGCTCACCTAACGACACATCACCAGCATGGTCCGGGTTACAAAGCCTGCGGGATTGAAGCCAAAGGGGTATTCATCTTCATCTTTCGCATCATCAGAGCGGGTGATGACCTTGTAGCCCTTACCTTTGCACTCCTTCGCTGCACGCTTCTGGCACTTTTCCCAACCGGACCCCAACCCGGAGCAATCGACCTCGATACCACTGACGCCGCGCACCGCATGGGTTTTCGCACTGGTGGTGCACCCTGCCAGCGCCAGGAGCATTGCAACAACAAGTAACTTGTTCATCCACTTCCTTATGCCAGGCAAGCCTGACGACTAATACTCAAGATCAAGCTTAGTCGCGAATAGGCGATTGATCCGATTAAAGAAACAGACCCGCAGGCGAAGCCATTGGTTTCATGCACGGACGTACAAAGACCAAATAGCAGGCACAAAAAAGGGCGACCGAAGTCGCCCTTTTTAATGATCAAGCAGAACTTAGTTCTGTTTGGCCATTGCTTGACGCAGCAGTGCCGCCATAGTGGTGTCAGCTGCTTCACCTTCCGGAGCTGCTTTCAGGCTCTGGATGGCTTCTTTCTCTTCAGCATCGTCTTTCGACTTGATCGAGAGCTGGATTACGCGGCTCTTGCGATCAACGCTGATGATCTTGGCTTCAACTTCCTGGCCTTCTTTCAGAACGTTGCGCGCGTCTTCAACGCGGTCACGGCTGATTTCGGAGGCTTTCAGGGTAGCTTCGATGTCGTCGGCCAGAACGATGATGGCGCCTTTGGCGTCAACTTCTTTCACGGTACCGGTCACGATAGCGCCCTTGTCGTTAACCGAGACGTACTCGGAGAACGGATCGCTTTCCAGTTGCTTGATGCCCAGGGAGATGCGCTCGCGCTCTGGGTCAACCGACAGGATGACAGTGTCCAGCTCGTCGCCCTTCTTGAAACGACGTACGGCTTCTTCGCCCACTTCGTTCCAGGAGATGTCGGACAGGTGAACCAGACCGTCGATGCCGCCGTCCAGACCAATGAAGATACCGAAATCGGTGATCGACTTGATGGTGCCGGAGATCTTGTCGCCCTTGTTGAACTGGCCAGAGAAGTCTTCCCATGGGTTCGACTTGCACTGCTTGATGCCCAGGGAGATACGACGACGCTCTTCGTCGATGTCCAGAACCATGACTTCCACTTCGTCGCCGACTTGTACGACTTTCGAAGGGTGGATGTTCTTGTTGGTCCAGTCCATTTCCGAAACGTGTACCAGACCTTCAACGCCTTCTTCCAGCTCAGCGAAGCAGCCGTAGTCAGTCAGGTTGGTTACACGAGCGGTAACGCGAGTGCCTTCTGGGTAACGGGCTTTGATAGCAACCCATGGATCTTCGCCCAGTTGCTTCAGGCCCAGGGAAACACGGTTGCGTTCGCGATCGTATTTCAGAACCTTGACGTCGATTTCGTCACCAACGTTGACGATCTCGGAAGGATGCTTGATGCGCTTCCAGGCCATGTCGGTGATGTGCAGCAGGCCGTCCACGCCACCCAGATCGACGAATGCGCCGTAATCGGTGAGGTTTTTGACGATACCTTTGACTTGCTGGCCTTCCTGCAGGGATTCCAGCAGAGCTTCACGCTCGGCGGAGTTCTCGGCTTCGAGGACGCTGCGACGGGAAACGACAACGTTGTTGCGCTTCTGGTCCAGCTTGATGACCTTGAATTCCAGCTCTTTGCCTTCCAGGTGCGTGGTGTCGCGCACTGGACGGACGTCAACCAGGGAACCTGGCAGGAACGCACGGATGCCGTTAACGTCGACAGTGAAGCCGCCTTTAACCTTACCGTTGATAACGCCCTTGACCACTTCCTCGGCTGCGAAGGCTGCTTCCAGAACGATCCAGCATTCAGCGCGCTTGGCTTTTTCACGGGACAGCTTGGTTTCGCCAAAGCCGTCTTCAACCGAATCCAGAGCAACGTGAACTTCATCACCAACGTTGATGTTCAGTTCGCCAGCATCGTTGTAGAACTGCTCAAGCGGGATGAGTGCTTCAGACTTCAGACCAGCGTGAACGGTTACCCAGCGAGCCTGGTAATCGATATCAACGATAACACCGGTGATGATGGAGCCTGCCTGAAGGTTCAGGGTTTTCAGGCTTTCTTCAAAGAGTTCCGCAAAGCTTTCGCTCATTTTAATTCCTGTAGATGAGGGCGAAGTAAACGCCCATCTCCACACCCCAGACGGTGTGGGTTAGTTTCATTTAAAAGAAGCACCGCAGGACTATGACTGGTCCCCTGCGACCTTCTTGGTCACCCGGCGATATCGCGAATGGCGATCTCGCTCATGATGCGTTCAAGCACCTGATCGATGGAAAGCTCCGTTGAATCCAGCTGAATCGCGTCGGCCGCCGGCTTGAGCGGGGCTACTGCGCGCTGGGTGTCACGCTCATCGCGCGCACGGATCTCATCTAGCAGACTCGACAGACTAACACCCTCGACTTTGCCCTTCAACTGCAAATATCGACGGCGCGCCCGTTCCTCGGCACTGGCGGTGAGGAAAATCTTCAGTGGTGCATCCGGAAAAACCACCGTGCCCATGTCGCGGCCGTCGGCCACCAGGCCCGGCGCTTCCTGAAAAGCACGCTGGCGCTGCAGCAGCGCCTCGCGTACGGCGGGCAGCGCAGCCACTTGCGAGGCGCCGGAGCCGACGCTTTCGGTGCGGATGACATCGCTGACTTCGTCGCCTTCGAGAATGATCCGCTGCAGCTGACCTTCGGTCGCGGCGATGAACTGCACATCCAGATGAGCGGCCAATGTCTTCAGCAGCTCTTCATTGGTCAGGTCGACGCCATGGTTATGCGCAGCAAACGCGAGCAAGCGATAAAGCGCACCGGAATCCAGCAGGTTCCAGCCCAGACGCTTGGCCAGAATCCCGGCAACCGTGCCTTTGCCGGAGCCGCTTGGCCCATCGATGGTGATGACCGGTGCAATGTTTTTCACGACTGAGCCTCTTGTGCCACACGAATGCCGACTTGCCCGCACAGCGCGAGGAAGTTGGGGAACGAGGTCGCGACGTTGGCGCAATCATGGATGCGGATCGGTGCGGTAGCGCGCAACGAGGCAACGCTGAAGGCCATGGCGATACGGTGGTCGCCGTGACCGTGCACTTCACCGCCGCCGATCTGGCCGCCGTCAATGATGATGCCGTCCGGGGTCGGTTCGCACTTGACGCCCAGCGCCAGCAAGCCGTCCGCCATGACCTGAATCCGGTCGGATTCCTTGACTCGCAGCTCTTCGGCGCCGGTCAGCACGGTACGCCCTTCGGCGCATGCAGCAGCGACGAACAGGACCGGGAATTCGTCGATGGCCAGCGGCACCAGCGCTTCCGGAATCTCGATACCTTTGAGTTTAGCTGCCCGCACGCGCAAGTCAGCCACTGGCTCGCCGCCCACTTCACGCTGGTTTTCCAGAGTGATATCGGCGCCCATCAGCCGCAGGATATCGATCACGCCAGTACGGGTCGGGTTGATGCCGACGTGCTCGAGCACCAGCTCGGAACCCTCGGCAATCGAGGCCGCGACCAGGAAGAACGCCGACGACGAGATATCGCCCGGCACTTCGATGTGAGTCGCGGTGAGCTTGCCGCCGGACTCGACCGAAGCCGTGGCGCCGTCGACGCTGACCGGGTAGCCGAAGCCACGCAGCATGCGTTCGGTGTGATCGCGGGTCGGTGCCGGCTCGGTCACCGTGGTCTTGCCTTCAGCATAGAGACCGGCAAGCAGCAGGCAGGATTTCACCTGGGCACTGGCCATCGGCATGGTGTAGGTCAGGCCCTTGAGCTTATGGCCACCGCGAATGGTCATCGGTGGACGACCTTCGGCAGCGGTTTCGATCACGGCGCCCATTTCTCGCAAAGGATTAGCCACGCGATTCATCGGACGCTTGGACAGCGAAGCGTCGCCGGTCAAGGTGCTGTCGAAGTTCTGCGCCGCCAGCAGGCCAGAGAGCAGACGCATCGAGGTGCCAGAGTTGCCCAGATAGATCGGGCCCGGCGCAGGTTTCAAGCCGTGCAGGCCGACACCGTGAATGGTCACGCGGCCGTGGTGCGGGCCTTCGATGACCACGCCCATGTCGCGAAACGCCTGCAAGGTCGCCAGGGCGTCTTCGCCCTCAAGGAAGCCTTCGACTTCGGTGACGCCTTCGGCCAGCGAGCCGAGCATGATCGAACGGTGGGAAATCGATTTGTCACCCGGTACGCGAATCCGACCGGACAGGCGGCCACCAGGTTGAGCCAGGAAGATCAGATCGTTGGAATTCATAGCGTCCACATAGGCCCTGCGGGCCAGGATTTTACTGAAATGCTCGCGGGCAACCCGGGCGCGCGTGAAAACGCCCAACAATTGGTGCCCATCCCCTGCATCGACCGCGTCGCGCAAGGCGTCGAGGTCGCTGCGAAATGTATCGAGTGTGCGCAGGACAGCCTCGCGATTGGCGAGGAAGATGTCGTGCCACATCACCGGGTCGCTTCCGGCGATTCTTGTGAAATCGCGAAAACCACCGGCAGCGTAACGGAAGATCTCCAGATTTTCATTGCGCTTGGCCAATGAATCGACCAGACCGAAAGCCAGCAGGTGCGGCAGGTGGCTGGTCGCGGCCAGCACTTCATCGTGACGCTCGACCTGCATGTGCTCGACATCGGCGCCCAGTTCGCGCCAGAGCCGATCGACCAGCGCCAGTGCGGCAGGATCGGTCTGCTCGAGCGGCGTCAGGATCACCTTGTGCCGGCGGAACAGCTCGGCATTCGAGGCTTCCACCCCGCTCTGCTCGGAACCGGCAATCGGGTGCCCCGGGACGAAGCGCGCCGGCATGCCGCCGAACGCTTCGGTCGCGGCGCGCACTACGTTGCCTTTGGCGCTGCCGACATCCGTAAGAATCGCCTGCCCCAGGTCCATGACAGCCAGACGCGCGAGCAGCTTTTCCATGGCCAGAATCGGCACCGCCAGCTGAATCACGTCAGCACCGACGCAAGCCGCCGCCAAATCATCTTCGCAGCGATCGACCACACCCAATTCGACCGCGAGCTTGCGCGATTGCGGGTCGAGATCAACACCGACCACCTCACGGCAAAGGCCGCTTTCACGCAAACCCTTGGCAAACGAACCACCGATCAACCCCAGACCGACCACCACAAGGCGACCGATCATAGGTGCAGCAGGTTGCAGCGCAGTGACATCAACCACGAGCCAGAACCTTGCGCAACGCCTCAAGGAAACGGCTGTTTTCTGCCGGCAGACCGATGGTCACCCGCAGGTGGTTCGGCATGCCGTAATTGGCCACCGGACGCACGATCACGCCTTCGCGCAGCAAGCCCTGGAAAATCGGCGCCGCGACCTGGCCGAGATCGACACAGATGAAGTTGCCTTTGGACTCGATCCAGTTCAGCCCCAGCTCACGGAAACCCGCCTGCAACTGCTGCATGCCGGCTTCGTTGAGCTGACGGCTTTGCGCCAGATATTCATCATCTTTCAATGCCGCACAGGCCGCTGCCAAGGCGAGGCTGTTGACATTGAACGGCTGGCGAACGCGGTTCAGCACGTCTGCCACCACAGGCGTCGACAAGCCATAACCGACGCGCAGCGCGGCCAGACCATAGGCTTTGGAGAAGGTGCGCGACACCAGCAGGTTCGGGTACGCCGCGAGGAAGTCGAGACCGTCCGGCAAATCGCTGCCTTCGGCGTACTCGATGTAAGCCTCGTCGAGGACTACCAGCACATGCTCGGGAACGTCCTGCAGGAATTCGTCCAGCGCTTCGGCGCCGAACCAGGTACCGGTCGGGTTGTTCGGGTTGGCGATGAACACCACGCGGGTGTTGGCATCGATGGCCGCAAGCATCGCCGGCAGGTCATGGCCCCAGTCTTTGGCTGGAACGACTTTGGCCTGCGCACCGACAGCTTGGGTAGCAATCGGATACACAGCGAATGCATGTTCGCTGAATACCGCGTTCAGGCCCGGCGCCAGATAGGCACGGGCGACCAGCTCAAGAATGTCGTTGGAGCCGTTGCCCAGCGTGACCTGATTCAGCTCGACACGGCACTGCTCGGCAAGCAGAGACTTCAGGGCGAAACCATTGCCGTCCGGGTAGCGGGTCAGCTCGGCCAGCTCTTCGCGGATCGCCGCCAATGCCTTCGGGCTGGCGCCCAATGGGTTTTCGTTGCTCGCCAGTTTGACGATTTTTGCCGGATCCAGATCCAGATCCAGCTCGCGCGCCAGTTCGTCCACAGGCTTGCCCGGAACGTACGGCGAAAGTTGTTGCACGCCCGGCTGTGCCAGAGCGAGGAAGTTGCCACTCATTTGCTACCGCCCCTTAGAGAACTGCTTTCGGGTAGGAACCCAGCACTTTGAGTGCTACTGCTTCCTGACTGATCTTTTCCAGCACACCTTTGATCAACGGATCGCGGTGGTGGCCGACGAAGTCGATGAAGAACACGTAGGTCCATTTGCCGCTGCGCGACGGACGGGTTTCGATGCGGGTCAGGTCGATGCCATTGTCGTGGAACGGCACCAGCAGCTCATGGAGCGCGCCGGGCTTGTTGCTCATCGACACGATGATCGAGGTCTTGTCGTCGCCGGTCGGCGGCACTTCCTGATTACCGATCATCAGGAAGCGGGTCGAGTTGTCCGGGCGATCTTCGATCTTCTCGGCCAGACGCGTCAGGCCATATAGCCCTGCCGCCATGTCGCCAGCGATCGCTGCCGAATTCCACTCACCCTTGACCCGTTTGGCCGCTTCGGCGTTGCTCGACACCGCGACGCGTTCGACATTCGGGTAATGCGCGTCCAGCCACTTGCGGCACTGGGCCAGCGACTGCGCGTGGGAGTAGATGCGGCTGATACTGTCGGTCTTGGTATTTTCGCCGACCAGCAGATGATGGTGGATGCGCAGCTCGACTTCGCCACAGATCACCATGTCGTGCTCGAGGAAGCTGTCCAGCGTGTGATTGACCGCGCCTTCGGTGGAGTTTTCCACCGGCACCACGCCGAAATTCACTGCACCGGCCGCCACTTCACGGAACACTTCGTCGATCGCCGCCATCGGCTTGCTGATCACCGCGTGGCCGAAGTGTTTCATCGCTGCCGCTTGGGTGAAAGTGCCTTCAGGGCCGAGGTAAGCCACTTTCAGCGGCTGCTCCAGCGCCAGGCACGACGACATGATTTCGCGGAACAGCCGCGCCATTTCTTCGTTGCCCAGCGGCCCCTGATTGCGCTCCATCACGCGCTTGAGCACCTGAGCTTCGCGCTCGGGACGATAGAACACCGGCACTTCGCCTTCGGCCAGCGAGGCCATCTTCACGCGGGCGACTTCCTGGGCGCAACGCGCACGCTCACTGATCAGCTCGAGGACTTTGGTGTCCAGAGCGTCGATGCGAACGCGCAGTGCCTTGAGTTCTTGCTCGGACATCAGCCGTGTTCCTTCTCGAATTCCGCCATGTACGCCACCAGCGCGTTGACCGCGTTGATGTCGACGGCGTTGTAGATGGAGGCGCGCATGCCGCCCACCGAGCGGTGGCCCTTGAGATTGAGCAGGCCGCGCTCGTCGGCACCGGCGAGGAACGGCTTGTCCAGACGATCATCAGCCAGACGGAACGGTACGTTCATCCACGAGCGATCCGACTTGTTGATCGGGTTGCTGTAGAGGCCACTGGCGTCGATGAAGTCGTACAGGGTGCGCTGCTTGACGTCGTTGAGCCTGGCGATCGCTTCGACGCCGCCCTGCTCTTTCAGCCATTGGAACACCAGACCGGACAGGTACCAGGCCAGCGTCGGCGGGGTGTTGTACATGGAACCGTTATCGGCCGCGACCTTGTAGTTGAGCATGGTCGGGCACAGCGAGCGGGCCTTGCCGAGCAAGTCTTCGCGGATGATGTTGACGACGATGCCGCTCGGGCCGATGTTCTTCTGCGCGCCAGCGTAGATCATGCCGAAACGCGAAATATCGACCGGGCGCGAAAGGATGTCGGAAGACATGTCGGCCACCAGCGGTACGTCACCGGTTTGCGGGATCCACTGAAATTCCAGACCACCGATGGTTTCGTTCGGCGCGTAGTGAACGTACGCGGCGTCTTTCGACAGATTCCACTCGTTCTGGCCTGGGATGGCGAAATAGTCATAAGGCTTGGCAGTGGCAGCAACGTTGACGTGGCCATAGCGCGAGGCTTCTTCGATGGCTTTCTGCGACCAGATACCGGTGTCGATGTAGTCGGCCGAGCCGCCTTCAGGCAACAGGTTCAACGGGATCTGCGCGAATTGCTGGCTGGCGCCGCCTTGCAGAAACAGCACTTTGTAGTTCGACGGGATATTCAGCAGGTCACGCAGATCCTGCTCGGCCTGGGTGGCAATGGACACGAACTCATCGCTGCGATGGCTCATTTCCATGACCGACAGACCCTTGCCGTGCCAATCAAGGAGTTCACCCTGGGCGCGCTGCAGGACAGCTTCAGGCAGCGCCGCCGGACCGGCGCAGAAGTTATAGGCTCGCTTGCTCACATCCAATCTCGCTCTGATTTGGTGGTATCACGCAATAAATCACACTACCGATCAACATGGCCCTGTGGGAGCGAGCCTGCTCGCGAATGCATCACCGCGGTGCTTCAGAGGTACCGCAGCGCCTGCTTTCGCGAGCAGGCTCGCTCCCACAGGGGATCTCCATGATGTCGAAAATTCATACCGGACAAATAACAAGGGGGCGAATTCTCATCCGCCCCCTCGTTTGTCCGCTTATTCCTGCGGTTCTTCGTCTGCTGCGGCGTCGAGTTGCTGGTCGTCTGCGGCCTCGTCGATACCGACGGTGACTGCGATTTCCTCGCCCTCTTCACCTTCGAGCTCTTCGCCTTCGATTTCCGAAGGCTCCTGAACCCGCTCCAGGCCGACCAGGGTTTCATCCTTGGCCAGCTTGATCAGCGTCACGCCCTGAGTGTTACGACCCAGGCTCGATACTTCGTCGACACGGGTACGCACCAGGGTGCCCTGATCGGAGATCAGCATGATTTCTTCGCCGTCGAGCACCTGTACCGCGCCGACCAGACGACCGTTACGCTCGTTGCTGACCATGGCGATCACGCCCTGACCGCCACGCTTGTACTCAGGGAACTCGGTGATCGCGGTGCGCTTGCCATAACCACGCTCGGAAGCGGTGAGGATCTGGCTGCCTTCTTCCGGGATCAGCATGGAAATCAGCTTCTGCCCTTCCGGCAGACGCATGCCGCGCACGCCGCGAGCGGTACGGCCCATGGCACGCACGTCGGACTCTTTGAAACGGGTGACCTTGCCGCCGTCGGAGAACAGCATCACTTCGCGCTCGCCATCGGTGATGGCCGCAGAGATCAGCACGTCGCCTTCGTCCAGCTCCAGCGCGATCAGACCGACGCTGCGCTGACGACTGAAGGATTCCAGCGGGGTCTTCTTCACGGTGCCGTTGGCGGTGGCCATGAAGATGTAGTGACCTTCGGTGTATTCCTCGACCGGCAGCATGGTGGTGATGTATTCACCGTCATCCAGCGGCAGCAGGTTGACCAGCGGACGACCACGGGCCGCGCGGGAGGCTTCCGGAATTTCGTAGGTCTTGAGCCAGTACACCTTGCCCTTGCTGGAGAACAGCAGCAGCGTGGTGTGGCTGTTGGCAACCAGCAGGTGAGCGATGTAGTCCTCGTCCTTGACGCCGGTAGCCGATTTGCCTTTGCCGCCACGACGCTGAGCCTGGTACGCAGCCAGCGGCTGGGTCTTGGCGTAGCCACCGTGGGAAATGGTCACGACGCGCTCTTCTTCCGGGATCATGTCACCCAGGGTCAGGTCGAGACGGGCATCGAGAATTTCGGTGCGACGCACGTCGCCGTATTCGGCGCGGATCACTTCCAGCTCTTCGCGGATCACTTCCATCAGGCGCACGGCACTGTTGAGGATGCGGATCAGCTCGCCGATCTGGTTGAGAATCTCTTGATACTCGGCCAGCAGCTTCTCGTGCTCCAGACCGGTCAGGCGGTGCAGGCGCAATTCCAGAATCGCTTGTGCCTGTTCTGGCGAGAGGAAGTACTTGCCTTCGCGCAGGCCATATTGCGGATCGAGGTTTTCCGGACGGCACGAATCGGCACCGGCACGCTCAACCATCGCCACCACGGCGGAAGATTCCCAGGGCGTGCTGATCAGCGCTTCCTTGGCTTCCGACGGCGTTGGCGACGCCTTGATCAGGGCGATCACCGGGTCGATGTTCGACAGGGCAACGGCCTGGCCTTCGAGAATGTGCCCACGCTCGCGCGCCTTGCGCAGTTCGAACACGGTACGACGGGTAACCACTTCGCGACGGTGACGGACGAAGGCTTCCAGCAGATCCTTGAGGTTGAGGATGCGTGGGCGGCCGTCGATCAGCGCGACGATGTTGATACCGAACACCGATTGCAGCTGGGTCTGGGCGTAGAGGTTGTTGAGGATTACCTCAGGCACTTCGCCGCGACGCAGCTCGATCACGACGCGCATACCGTCCTTGTCGGACTCGTCGCGCAGCTCGGTGATGCCCTCGAGCTTCTTCTCTTTGACCAGCTCGGCGATCTTCTCGATCAGACGCGCCTTGTTCAGCTGGTAAGGCAGCTCGGTGATGACGATCTGCTGACGGCCACCGACCTTGTCGATGTCTTCGATGATCGAGCGGGCACGCATGTAAATGCGCCCGCGACCGGTGCGGTAGGCTTCGATGATGCCGGCACGACCGTTGATGATCGCGGCCGTCGGGAAGTCCGGGCCGGGGATGTATTGCATCAGCTCATCGACGGTCAGTTCAGGGTTGTCGATGAGGGCCAGGCAACCGTCGATGACTTCACCGAGGTTGTGCGGCGGAATGTTGGTCGCCATGCCCACGGCGATACCGCTGGAACCGTTGACCAGCAGGTTCGGTACACGGGTCGGCATGACCGCCGGGATCAGTTCGGTGCCGTCGTAGTTCGGCACCCAGTCCACGGTTTCCTTGTGCAGGTCAGCGAGCAGCTCGTGCGCCAGCTTGGTCATGCGCACTTCGGTGTATCGCATGGCCGCAGCGTTGTCGCCGTCGACCGAACCGAAGTTGCCCTGGCCGTCGACCAGCAGGTAGCGCAGGGAGAAAGGCTGGGCCATACGAACGATGGTGTCGTATACGGCAGTGTCACCGTGCGGGTGATACTTACCGATCACGTCGCCGACGACACGGGCAGATTTCTTGTACGGCTTGTTGTAGTCGTTGCCCAGCTCGCTCATCGCGAACAGTACGCGACGGTGCACGGGCTTGAGGCCATCGCGCGCATCCGGCAGTGCACGGCCGACGATCACGCTCATTGCGTAGTCGAGGTAGGACTGTTTCAGCTCGTCTTCGATATTGACCGGGAGGATTTCTTTGGCCAGTTCGCCCATGAGAAGCCTGATTCCTTTTTCTGGTGAAACTTCGTCATATCCATGTGGGAGCAACGAAGCTCGTCGGGGCCGGCCGAGTGCCATGCGCCGACTTACGACAAATCAACATTGGATCGCGGATTTGCGCAGTAAAGACAGCTCCGTGGAGCCGCCTCGGAAAACGCCGGATGTTATCACAAAGGCCGCCACGCACCTATCCCCCAGATGCGCATGGAGCATAGTTAGTTGACCGATGACAGGCTTGAGGGGGACGACAGAAGCTCTGAGCTTCTTTGAATGTGAAATCTGGGGCAGATTTACAGTTGTTTATTGACATTCAGGCCCTCATCGCTGGCAAGCCAGCTCCCACAGGTTCAATGCCGGGCACAAAACCTGTGGGAGCTGGCTTGCCAGCGAAGGGGTCCGCTCAGACGCAATAGTCCTTCAATGCAGGCGCTTGCGACACATCAGCAGGGCCATTTTCGCGGTGTCCGGGCGTTCGACGATGCCTTTCTCTGTGACGATCGCATCGATCAGATCCGCCGGAGTGACATCAAACACCGGGTTGAACGCTTCAACATCGGCACCGACGCGTTTACCGCCAACTTCGAGCAGTTCGGCGCCATCACGCTCTTCGATCGGGATGTCATCGCCGCTGGCGAGGTTCATGTCGATGGTCGAACTCGGCGCCACCACCATGAAGCGCACGCCGTGGTGCATGGCGTTGACCGCCAGTTGATAGGTGCCGATCTTGTTCGCCACGTCGCCATTGGCGGTGATGCGGTCAGCGCCGACGATCACCCAGGTCACGCCTTTGGTTTTCATGATGTGCGCGGCGGCGGAGTCGGCATTCAGGGTCACCGGGATGCCTTCGTTGGCCAGTTCCCACGCGGTCAGCCGCGAGCCCTGCAGCCACGGCCGGGTCTCGTCGGCATAGACGCGTTCGACCATGCCTTCTATATAAGCCGCGCGGATCACTCCCAGCGCAGTTCCGAACCCACCGGTGGCCAGCGCGCCGGTGTTGCAGTGGGTCAGGATGGCTTGAGCGTTGCCCTGATGCTTGCGAATCAGATCGACGCCAAGCTGCGCCATGGTCAGGTTGGCCTCGCGGTCGCTTTCATGAATGGCGATAGCTTCGGCTTCCAGCGCCGCCAGCGGATCGGCGTTGCTTTTCAGCCGATCCAGGCGATCGTGCATGCGGCCCAGCGCCCAGAACAGATTGACCGCGGTCGGACGCGAATCGGCCAACAGCGCGAAATCCTCTTCCAGTGCCGCGTACCAGTCGCCGCCCTCGGCAATCCGCGCCCGCGCCGCGAGGACGATGCCATAGGCCGCACTGATGCCAATAGCCGGCGCGCCGCGCACGACCATCGAGCGAATCGCCTCGGCCACGCCGGCGGCGCTGGTGTAGGCGATCCAGTTTTCCTCGAACGGCAAAATACGCTGATCCAGCAGGTGCAGCGCGCCATCACGCCAATCGATGGCCTTTACTTTCTCCGCAGCCAACAGTCGATCGCGCATCCCACACCCCGCACTCATGAACAAAAGCCGCCGATTATAGCGATCCCCCCGCGAAGACGCTCGGGTATACTTCGCCATCCTTTACAAAAGCACTGGAACCGACCCTCGATGCCGAAACCTGCCATTGCGCTCGACCTGTTATTGCTGCCGACCTGGCTGGTCCCCGTCGAACCTGCAGGCGTGGTGCTCAAGGAGCACGGCCTGGGCATCCGTGACGGTTGCATCGTGTTTATCGGCCCGCGCGCCGAAGCGTTGAAGTGTAACGCGACAGAAATCCGTGAACTGCCGGATGTTCTGTTGGCGCCGGGACTGATCAATGCCCACGGCCACGCGGCGATGACACTGTTCCGTGGCCTGGCTGACGATCTGCCGCTGATGACCTGGCTGGAAAACCACATCTGGCCGGCCGAAGGCAAATGGGTCGATGAGGATTTCGTCCGCGACGGCACCGATCTGGCCATCGCCGAGCAGATCAAGGGCGGCATCACCTGCTTCTCTGACATGTATTTCTTCCCGAAAGTCGCCAGCGAGCGCGTACACAACAGCGGTATCCGCGCGCAGATCGCCATTCCGATCCTCGATTTCCCGATCCCCGGCGCCAGCAGTGCCGACGAAGCCATTCGTCAGGGCGTCGAATTGTTCGGGGATCTCAAGCATCACGAACGCATCAAGATTACTTTCGGCCCTCACGCACCCTACACCGTCGGTGATGAGAACCTGGAGAAAATCAGGGTGATCGCCGAGGAGCTGGACGCTTCGATCCATATGCATGTGCATGAAACCGCGTTCGAAGTGCAGCAGGCTGTCGAGCAGACCGGCGAACGGCCACTGGCGCGCCTGGGTCGCCTTGGCCTGCTCGGCCCGCGCTTCCAGGCGGTGCACATGACCCAGATCAGCGATGACGACCTCGCGCTGCTGGTAGAAAGCAACAGCAGCGTGATCCACTGCCCGGAATCCAATCTGAAACTGGCCAGCGGCTTCTGCCCGGTCGAACGTTTGTGGCAGGCTGGGGTGAACGTCGCTGTCGGTACCGATGGCGCGGCGAGCAACAATGATCTCGACCTGCTCGGCGAAACCCGCACCGCCGCCCTGCTGGCCAAAGCCGTGGCCGGTTCTGCCACAGCGCTGGACGCTCATCGCGCCTTGCGCATGGCCACCCTCAATGGCGCCCGTGCGCTGGGGATCGAGGCGCAGGTCGGCTCGCTGGAGATCGGCAAAGCCGCAGACATCGTCGCTTTCGACCTGTCCGGTCTGGCGCAGCAACCGGTGTATGACCCGGTGTCGCAGCTGATTTATGCGACCGGGCGTGATTGCGTGAAACACCTGTGGGTCGCCGGCAAGCAACTGCTCGACGACCGGCGTCTGACCCGCATGGACGAACAACAGCTGGGCGAGACCGCTCGCCACTGGGGCCAGCGCATCAGCGGCCACACCGAATCGTAAACACCGCGGCGCAATATCTGCGGCTACAGCCCTTTTCAGGTTTTTCGAGGAATTGAACATGAGCAACGTCGACCACGCCGAAATCGCCAAATTCGAGGCCCTGGCCCATCGCTGGTGGGACCGTGAAAGCGAATTCAAGCCGCTGCACGACATCAACCCGCTGCGGGTCAACTGGATCGACGAGCGGGTCAATCTGGCCGGCAAGAAAGTCCTCGACGTCGGTTGCGGCGGCGGCATCCTCAGCGAAGCCATGGCCCAGCGCGGCGCCACCGTAATGGGCATCGACATGGGCGAAGCGCCGCTGGCGGTCGCGCAACTGCATCAGCTGGAATCCGGGGTCAGCGTCGAATACCGGCAGATCACCGCCGAAGCCCTCGCCGACGAAATGCCCGAGCAGTTCGACGTGGTCACCTGCCTGGAAATGCTCGAGCACGTGCCGGATCCATCCTCGGTGATCCGCGCCTGCTTCCGCATGGTCAAGCCGGGCGGCCAGGTGTTCTTTTCGACCATCAACCGCAACCCGAAGGCGTATCTGTTCGCGATCATCGGCGCCGAATACATCATGAAGCTGCTGCCGCGCGGCACCCACGACTTCAAGAAATTCATCCGCCCCTCCGAGCTCGGCGCGTGGAGCCGCATGGCTGGCCTGACCGTCAAGGACATCATCGGCCTGACCTACAACCCGCTGACCAAGCACTACAAGCTGGCCAACGACGTTGACGTCAACTACATGATCCAGACCCTGCGCGAGGAATAAGCCGATGGCCATCAGAGCGGTACTTTTCGACATGGACGGCACCCTGCTCGACACCGCGCCGGACTTCATCGCCATCTGCCAGGCGATGCGCGCCGATCGCGGTCTGCCGCCGATCAACGACAAGCATATCCGCGACGAAATTTCCGGCGGCGCCAAGGCCATGGTCGCGGTGACGTTCTCGATGGATCCGGAATCGCCGGGCTTTGAGGAGCTGCGTCTGGAGTTTCTCGAGCGCTATCTGGTCGGCTGCGCAGTGCACAGCAAGCTGTTCGACGGCATGGGCGAACTGCTCGCTGACATCGAAAAGGCCAACCTGATCTGGGGCGTGGTCACCAACAAACCGTTGCGTTTCGCCGAGCCGATCATGCAGCGTCTGGGGCTGGCCGAGCGTTCGGCGCTGCTGATCTGCCCGGATCATGTGAAGAACAGCAAGCCGGATCCGGAGCCGCTGATCCTCGCCTGCAAGATGCTTGATCTGGATCCGTCGACCGTGCTGTTTATCGGCGATGATCTGCGCGATATCGAATCGGGCCGCGATGCCGGCACCAAAACCGCTGCGGTGACCTACGGCTACATCCACCCGGACGACAACCCACGGCATTGGGGTGCGGACGTGGTAGTGGACCACCCGCTGGAGTTGCGCAAGGTGCTCGACAGCGCGCTGTGCAGCTGCTGACCTGACTGTTGCAAATTCCCTGTGTGGCGAGGGGATTTATCCCCGCTGGGCTGCGAAGCGGCCCCCGCTTTTATCCAGGCGATGTGACACACAGGTTTTGCGACGGCTTCGCCGCCGAACGGGGATAAATCCCCTCGCCACTGGGTGAAGCAGGTCTTCATGAAATGGACTATGAGGTTTTTATGTTTGATTACACCGCTCGCCCTGAATTGCTCAAGGATCGGGTCATTCTGGTCACCGGTGCCGGGCGTGGCATCGGCGCGGCTGCGGCGAAGACCTATGCCGCACACGGCGCCACTGTGCTGCTGCTGGGCAAGACCGAAGCCAATCTGACCGAGGTCTACGACGAAATCGAGGCTGCCGGTCATCCGCAACCAGCGGTGATCCCGTTCAACCTCGAGACCGCCCTGCCCCATCAGTACGATGAGCTGGCGGCGATGATCGAAACCGAGTTCGGCCATCTCGACGGCCTGCTGCACAACGCTTCGATCATCGGCCCGCGCACGCCGATCGAGCAACTGTCCGGCGAAAACTTCATGCGTGTCATGCAGGTCAACGTCAACGCGATGTTCATGTTGACCAGCACCCTGCTGCCGTTGCTCAAGCTGTCCCAGGATGCTTCGGTGGTGTTCACCTCCAGCAGCGTCGGGCGCAAGGGTCGCGCGTACTGGGGCGCTTACGGTGTGTCGAAATTTGCCACCGAGGGCCTGATGCAAACCCTGGCCGATGAAGTGGAAGGCGTTGCGCCGGTACGCTCCAACAGCATCAACCCGGGCGGCACGCGCACCAGCATGCGCGCGCAGGCGTATCCGGGGGAAAATCCGCTGAACAACCCGACACCGGAAGAGATCATGCCGGTCTATCTGTACCTGATGGGCCCCGACAGCGCAGGCGTTAATGGCCAGGCGTTCAACGCCCAATAGCGCCATACGTCGCATTTGTTGCCGCGGCAGAATGCTGTCGCGGCAAGCCATTGCCGCTCATAACCGTCACAAAGCCGCCAATAACCCAGCGCGGCTGCTTGGCATTCGCCAGCAAGTCATTGATTCGAAAAGCTTTAAATAAAAATCGAACCGAATGGCACGCCTTTCGCTCTAAATTCCCTCAAAACATGCCGTGTGATGGCCATGGGGCAAACGCCGATTTCGATAGCTGACTGATCGTCTTGCGGCAGACTAAACTTACGCCAAACGTCCTACGGGACTGATGGATCAGTACGACGCGCAGCCCATAGCCGCTCTCACCCAGCCTGTAAGACAGACTTACTGCTTAGGGGCTCACGCCATATGAAATCTCCTTCCCAGACCCATGCAATTGACTTCGACAGTGCCAAATTGCAGCGCCTGGGCTTCGGTCAACTACCGGCGCTGATCGAGCGCCCGACCAGCCTGGCGCAACTGCGTCAGCAAATGAGCCTGCAACTGCAAACCAGCCTTGAGCCACAGCGCATCCTTGGCCTGTTCTTTCGCGAAATTCAACGCCTGGTGCCGCTGGACGCGCTGAGCTATGTGCATCAGGCCAGTGACTTGCGCCTGGAGTTCGGCACACGCGGCCACCACTCGGTCAGCTACACCCTGAGCCACGAAGGCGAGCACATGGGCGAGCTGGTCTTCCGCCGCAATCAGCGTTTCAACGACAAGGAACAGGGCGACCTCGAGTCGCTACTGTCCTGCCTGCTGTACCCGATGCGCAACGCCCTGCTCTATCGCGCCGCGACGCAAAGTGCCTTGCGCGACCCGTTGACCGGTGCTGGCAACCGGGTAGCCATGGAGCAGACCTTGCAGCGCGAGATCGACATGTCGCGCCGCCATGCGCAACCGCTGTCGGTGCTGATGCTCGATATCGACCACTTCAAACGGGTCAATGATGACCACGGGCATGGCGCCGGTGATGACGTGCTCAGAGCCATTGCCGCGTCGATCAAGGCGCAACTGCGCAATGTCGACATGGTGTTCCGTTATGGCGGCGAAGAGTTTCTGATCCTGCTGTCCAACACCGGTCGCGAAGCAGCGGCGATGGTTGGCGAGCGTTTGCGCCAAGCGACGCAGTCAGAGGAATATTTTGCCGATGGCCAGTTGATCGAGATCACCGTGAGCCTGGGATGCTCGACGTTGTTGCCGGGCGAGTCGGCAGACAGCTTGCTGCGCCGGGCCGACAGTGCGTTATATGTCGCAAAGCGCGAGGGGCGGAACCGGCTGGCGATGGCCGGCTAAAAATCATTGTGGGAGCGAGCCTGCTCGCGAAGAGGGAGTGTCAGACAACGATTCGTTGCATGACCCACCGCTTTCGCGAGCAGGCTCGCTCCCACAGTTCGATCAGCTTTCGGTTACGGTCCGGCGCTCGCGGTTGACCAGCAAGCGCTCCGAAGTCTCCAGCTGCATGCACCGCTCCAGAAACAGGTACATGTAGTCATAACTCTTGCAGATCGCCTGCCGCAGCTCGGCCTGCAACGCCTTGCTCGGGTTCATGCCGGCCAGGGTGCAGATGATTTCCAGCGCTTCCCACGGATGGGCATCGTCGTACTGGGCATGCATCTTCAACCACTTCATCGCGCGCTTGCGATCTTCTTCCGGAAACGCCGCGGCGTAGACCCCGGTCGAGCAGACCACCGCTGACCACTCCCCGGTCGCCCCCTCGATCGCATAATTGGTCGCGGCAATCGCCACGATCAGCGAATCCGCCGAGCTGGTGTGCCAGCACCAGTGACTCAGAGCATGCAGCTCCGGCGGCACTTGCTGGGCCTGGAGATCTTCGAGACTGACGCCATGGGCGCGACTCCAGTGCATCCAGTAGTCGGCGTGATTGAGTTCGACGCGGATGTTGCGCATCAGCCAGCGCCGCGCCATGTCTTCGCCGGGATGGCGGGCAAAGCGGGTCTTGGTGAGGTTCTGCGCCATGTACAAGGCAAACTGCTCGACCACCGGCCAGCCGCCGATGAGGTACTGGCGCATGGTTTTCGCGCTGAGTCTGTTGTCACGCATGCGCTGATAAAGTTCATGTTCGACAACCCGGCGCTTGCTCTCGCTGCAATCCTTGATGAGCTGTTGCGCCCAGGCAGGATAACTTGCAGCTTCCATGAGGGGTCCGGTTCGGTTGAATGTGTCGATCACTGTTCGGCTCCTTTTGAGTTGTGATGGCAAGGATCGGCGAGAGACTTCAACGGAACGTGCCAGGCGCTTTGAACAACAACGGCTGCGGTCTGGCAGGACGACTTTGCAAACTGTCACAGGTAAACAACTGCGGACGCTCGATGACATACCCCTGAGCGTAATCCACACCTATTTCAAGCAACGCCTGTTCGATCTGGTTAGTTTCAACAAACTCGGCAATTGTCTGCTTACCCATAACATGACCGATGTGATTGATCACTTCGACCATTGCCCGATTAATCGGGTCGTCCAGCATATCCTTTACGAAACTCCCGTCGATCTTCAGGAAGTCTACAGGCAAATGTTTCAAGTAAGCGAATGAAGACATTCCGGCACAAAAGTCATCCAGAGAAAAGTGACAACCTAAGCCTTTGAGTTCATTGATAAAACGAATTGCACTGCCAAGATTTGCAATTGCACTGGTTTCGGTAATTTCAAAACAAATCATTTCAGGCGGTATAGCGTAGTTAACAAACTGTTCCCGCAGGAAGTGCAAAAACGCGTCATCTCCTATAGTAATGCCTGACAGATTAATCGCACACATTGCCAAAGGAAGTTCATGTTCCTGTTCAATACACTGGGCAATAACCTTGAAAACGTTTTGAACTACCCAGCGATCTAACTGGGTCATCAAACCATAACGCTCCGCCGCCGGAATAAAGCTGTCAGGCAAAATCATTCGCCCGGATTCATCATGCAGGCGCAGGAGAATTTCGATGTGTCCGGCCTGGCCGGGTTGCGGCTTGAGCGGCGCGATCTGCTGGGCATAAAGGCAAAAGCGGTTTTCTTCGAGCGCCATGTGCAGCCTTTGCACCCAAGCCATTTCACCGAAGCGCATGGACAGTTCGGAGTCGTCCGCATGATAGACCTGCACGCGGTTGCGGCCCTTTTCCTTGGCCATGTAGCAAGCCATGTCCGCCGCACGCAGGGAGGCTTCGAGAGTGGTCGGATTCTGCGCGACATGCACCAGGCCAATACTGACGGTGGTCAGGAACGGCCGTCCTTTCCAGACAAAATGCAGATTCTGCACGGTCTGACGCAGGCTTTCGGCAATCTTCTCCGCGATGTCCGGCGGGCAGTTCTCGAGCAAAATCCCGAATTCGTCGCCGCCCAGTCGCGCCAGGGTGTCGCCCTCGCGCAGGTCTGATTGCAGCAGCGTGCAGATATGCCGCAGCAACTCATCGCCCGCCGCATGACCACAGGTGTCGTTGACCAGTTTGAACTGGTCCAGATCGAGGAACATCAGGGCATGCCGGCCGGGCTGGCGCGTCAGGTTGTGCAAGGCCTGTTCGAGGCGATATTCGAATTCGCGGCGGTTCGCCAGACCGGTCAGCGCATCGTGGGTCGCCTGCCAGGACAGGTTGGCGATGTATTGCCGCTCCTGAGTCATGTCGTGCAGCACCAGCACTGTGCCGCTGACGTTGCCGGCATTGCGGATCGGCGCTCCGACCAGGGTCACCGACAGGGTGCTACCGTCCAGACGCTGGATCAGCTTGGAATGTTCGCTGCCGCCGCTGAGCTGGCCACTGAGAATGTGCTCGATCAACGTCAGCCCTTCGGTCTGAGCGTTATCGTCAAGCAGGTTGAACAGCGCCGACAACGGCAGCCCCGCCGCCTGCTCGGCCTTCCAGTGCGTCATGGCCTCGGCGGCGGGGTTCATGTAATCGATCGCGCCGTTGACGTCGGTGGTGATCACGCCATCGCCAATCGATTGCAAGGTGATGTGCGCGCGATCCTTTTCCAGTTGCAGCGCCTGGGCAAATTCATGCCGTTGCCTGAGCAGTTTGTGCGTGCGCCACAGCGCCAGCGCGATCAGACCCAGCGCGGTGGCCAGGTTGGTGAACAACAGCAGGCGCATGATCACCCGCGAGCCTTCGCCCAAGGCATCGCTGAAGGCTCTGGCGGCTGGGGTGACTGCATCGTTGATGGCGAAGATCTGTAACTTCCAGCGCTGCACATCGCCGGGGCTGGCCTGGTTCTGCGCAATGCCTTGATGCATCTCCTGCGCGACTTCGTGCAATCGGTCGAGATAGGCATCGCCAATCGTCCAGCGATCGATCGCGGTTTCCAGATAACTGTAGTGGCGGAAATTGAGGTACAGCCAGATGACGCTGGAGACATCGTCTGGATGATTACCGCCCTTGAGAATGCCTTCGCGCGCCGCTTGCAGATCCGGCGGCTGACGATCCAGTGCCAGGCGCAATTGGTGCCCGCCCTGGGGCACGGCGATCGCCGTCAGATATTTGCGATAGATCGCCTCGTCACGGCTATCGGCGTAGAGGTTGAGGTAATAGATGGCGTCTTTCTGGCCCTTGGACCACAGGCTTTCGCCAGCTACGTAGCCACGCACGGCCGAAAGCACGTAAAGGCTCACGCCCCCCAGTAATGCCTGGAACACCACGACAGCAATAAAGGGCCAGACGATACCCAACAACCGTGGTGTTCCCAGAGTCTGCTTTTGCTTCATGAGATTCCTTGCATGAGCACTGCCCGCTCGCCTTCCGGGCGAATTCGCTATGACGAGACTAGGTGGGGTTCTCGTTCAAGGCAAGGCGCGGCGTTATACCGCGCGCAGAACCTCTGACAGGTCGGCGAGGGTTTCGATCAGTGCTGTTGCAAGTTGCCGTAGAGCTTGGCGTACAGACCGCCGTCGGCGATCAGCTGGCGATGGTCGCCGTCCTCGGCGATCTGCCCGCCGTCGAACACCAGTACGCGGTCGGCCTGCTTCACCGCCGACAGGCGATGGGCAATGATCAGCGTGGTGCGGCCATGGAGAAACTTCGCCAGCGCCTGGTGCAGGTTGTACTCGGTGGCGGCGTCGAGGGCCGAGGTGGCTTCGTCGAGAATCACCACTTTCGGCTCGGCGAGAATCATCCGCGCAATCGCCAGACGCTGGCGCTGGCCGCCGGACAAACGCACGCCGGAACGCCCGACGATGCTGTCGAGGCCATGGGGCAGCGCGCGGATGGTCGCGGCCATTTGCGCGATTTCCAGCGCCTGCCAGCAGGCTTCGTCGCTACGCATGCGGCCCATGGTCAGGTTGGCGCGCACGCTGTCGTTGAACAGCGCCGGATGCTGCAGCACCACCGCGACGTTCTCGCGCACCGTCTCCAGGCCAATCTCCTGCTGGGTCGATCCGCCGAAGCGGATGGTCCCGGCCGCTGGCGTGTACAGACCCAGCAGCAACTGCACCAAGGTGCTTTTGCCGCCGCCGCTCGCCCCGACAATCGCGACTTTTTCGCCGGGCAGGATCGACAGGTTCATCTGATCCAGCACCAGCTCGTCGCTGTAACCGTAACTCAGGCCTTGCACCTCGATGCCGACGGTGTCGCGCCCCTTGAACGGATCGACGCCGCCGGGATACTGCGGCTCGTCGGCACGCGCCAGCAGTTCATTGATCCGCGTCAGCGCACCGCCCGCCGCGTAGTAGGCGTATTGCAGATTGAGCAGTTGTTCGACCGGGCCGATCATGAACCACAGGTAGCTGAACACCGCGAGCATCTGCCCGATCGAAAGATCGGAAAACAGCACGGTGAGCATCGCCGCCGCGCGGAAGATGTCGATGCCGAACTGGAACAGCAAACCACTGGCGCGGTTCGAGGCGTCGGTTTTCCACTGCGAGTTGACTGCGTAGTTGCGCACCTCCTGCGCGCGCAAACCGAGGCGCCCGAGGAAATAGCCCTGACGATTGCCGGCGCGCACTTCCTGAATCGCATCGAGAGTTTCGCTCAGCGCCTGAGTGAAGCGCGAGGTGCTGTCGTTCTCAAGTTTTTTCAGGTGTTTGACGCGTTTGCCGAGCTGCACCGTGGCGTAGATCACCAACGGGTTGAACAGCAGAATCAGCAGCGCCAGCTTCCAGTGCATCCACATGAGGATGCTGGCGGTGCCGACCAGGGTCAGCATCGCGACGAGGAAGCGGCTGAGGGTTTCGCCGACGAATTTGTCGAGGGTATCCAGATCGGTGACCAGGTGCGTGGTCACTGTGCCGCTGCCGAGGCTTTCGTATTCACCAAGGGAAATGCGCTTGAGCCGCTCGATCAGGCGTACGCGAATGCGGTAGACGATGTCCTTGGCCAGGCGCGCGAACAGCCGCGACTGCAACACGCCAAAACACAGGGCGCTGCAACGCAAGGTCAGGGTCACCACCAACATCAGGCCGATATAGCCCGCCGCCTGCTGCCACATGCTCGGCAGAAAATGATTCATGACTTTCAGTGCGGCATCGCCGTGGCCGAGCAGCACTTCGTCGACCAGCAACGGCAGCAGCAACGGGATCGGCACGCTGCACAGCGTCGCCAGCACGGCCACGCCGTTGGCGATCCACAGGGATTTCTTGTGATGCAGTGCCAGACGCCGGACTTCAGCCCAGCTCAGCCGGTCGACACGCTCTACGGCTGGCGTGTCATCGGCGCGGTCAGACACAGGCCGCGCGCTCCAGCCAGCGGCCGAGCAACGGCGACAGCTCGCTGAGCGGTTGATAGCCGTTGGTGAGCAGCGCCAGTTGCCCGTTGCGCTCGGCCAGCAGGGTCGGAAAACCGGCGATGCCCAAGTCCTGCACCCAGGTGAAATCGGCCTGGGTCGCCTTGTGCTGATCGGCATGATCGAACAACGCCGCGAATTCGATACGCGGCACACCGGCCTGCTCCGCCAACTCGACCAGCACGCTGGCCTGGGTGACATCGCGACCTTCGGCGTAAAACGCCTGCTGGATCAGCCCGACCAATGTCCACGCGCAATCCGGCGCCAGACTGCGCGCGGTGACAATGGCGCGACAGGCAGGCTCGGTGTCGTAGACAAAACCGTCAGGCAACGCACCGTCGAACTTGAACGGCTGGCCGGTGGCCTCGGTGACCGCTTGCCAGTGCTCAAGGATGTAGCGCCGCGTGGTCGGCTCCAGCGCCGAACCGCTGCCGGTGCGCAACCCGCCGACCACCAGATGCAGCTCGACCCCGGCTGCCTGCGCCTGCTCGACCAGTGCCTTGGCCACCGGAGCAAACCCCCAGCACCATGAACACATCGGATCCATCACATAGAGCAGGCGCGCAGACATGGTTAAGCCTCGGAAGATGCTTGCTTATAGTTGTAGCCGATCGGGTGCGGCTGATTGCGTGCCTTGGCCAGTTCGATCTGCTTTTGCCGATCGATGGCGCTGCGCCGGGTCTTCTCGCTGAGCTTGTCCCAGCAATGCGGGCAACTGATGCCGGCGACGTAATGCTCGGAGGCGCGATCTTCAACGCTGACCGGCGTGCGGCAGGCATGACATTGATCGTAGTCGCCTTCCGTCAGGTCGTGACGCACGGTGACGCGGTTGTCGAAGACGAAGCAGTCGCCGCGCCATTTGGTTTCTTCCTGCGGCACCTCTTCGAGGTACTTCAGGATGCCGCCCTTGAGGTGGTAGACCTCTTCGAAGCCCTCGCCGAGCATGTAGCTCGAGGCTTTCTCGCAGCGAATGCCGCCGGTGCAGAACATCGCGACCTTCTTGTGCACGGCCGGGTCGAAGTGTTCTTTGATGTAGTCGGGAAACTCGCGAAAACTGGTGGTTTTCGGATCGATGGCGCCTTCGAAGGTACCGATCGACACTTCGTAGTCGTTGCGCGTGTCGATCAGCAGCACTTCCGGGTCGCTGATCAGCGCGTTCCAGTCTTGCGGCTCGACGTAAGTGCCGACCTTTTTGTTCGGGTCGACGCCCTCGACGCCGAGGGTGACGATCTCTTTCTTCAGCTTGACCTTGGTGCGATAGAACGGCTGCTCGTCGCAGTACGATTCCTTGTGGTCAATGTCGACCATGCGTGGATCGTTCTTGAGCCAGGCGAGCAGACCGTCAATGCCTTCGCGGCTGCCGGAAACCGTGCCGTTGATGCCTTCTTCGGCGATCAGCAGAGTGCCTTTGATGCCGTTGTCGACCATCGCTTGCAGCAGTGGCTCGCGCAGGTCAACGTAATCTTCGAGGGTGACGAACTTGTACAGTGCCGCCACGACAATCGGTTGTGTCATGGGTAGTTCTCCAGGTGGCTACCCTCGCAAAGGGTGAACCGGATTCAATAAAAAACGCGCCGGCTAAGCGGCGCGTCGGGATTTTAGCAAAAAAGCAGCTACAAGCTCCAAGCTTAAAGCGGCAAGCCAAAACTCATCCGCCTTTAACTTGCAGCTTGCCGCTTGAAGCTTACCGCTGATCCCCTCCTGCACAGGTCGGCGACGCCGGAGCGCCGTCGATCTCTGCCCATTCCTGCGGGGTGTAGGTGTGCAGCGCCAACGCATGGAACTCGCCCATCAGCTCGCCGAGCGTGCCGTAGACTTTCTGGTGGCGCTTGACCCGGTTCAGGCCTTCGAACTGCGCGCTGACCACCACCGCCTTGTAGTGGGTCTGTGACCCGCGACTGTGCATGTGGCTTTCGTCCAGCACTTGCAGATGCTCAGGCTGTAACAGGGCCAGCGTCGATTCGATGCGTTGTTGCATGGTCATCACGAACTCCGCTTACTTCTTCTTGGCTGGCGCCGCGGCCGGGGTGAGCTCTTTGGTCATGTCGTCGAGCAGCTTGTTGACCACTGGCACCGCGCTTTCCAGTTTGCCCTGGGTCATCTGCGCCGACTGCTGGGTCAGCTGCGGCATTTTTTCCAGGACTTTCTTGCCCAGTGGCGACTGGTAGAAGGCAACCAGATCTTTGAGCTCGGATTCGCTGAAGTTGCTGGTGTAGAGCTTGACCATGTCGGGCTTGAGCTTGTTCCAGCCGATGGCCTGGTCCAGCGCGGCGTTGGCCTTGGCCTGGTAGGTTTCGAGCACGGCTTTCTTCGACTCAGGGGCTTTGGTCTGTTCAAAGCGCTGGGCGAACATTTGCTGCACTTGCATGTACACCGGGGTACCCAGCTTGTCAGCGTGAGCCAGCGTCAGGAAAGCTTCGGCACTGGCGTTGTGGCTGGCGGTATCGGCAAGCACCTGGCCGCTGGCGCAAACCAGTGCAACCGCGGTACAGATGGCGCGAAGACGAGTCATCGAGT
The DNA here is from genome assembly GCF_007293365.2 of Pseudomonas sp. ef1. Taxonomy (NCBI): domain Bacteria; kingdom Pseudomonadati; phylum Pseudomonadota; class Gammaproteobacteria; order Pseudomonadales; family Pseudomonadaceae; genus Pseudomonas; species Pseudomonas sp. ef1. The sequence goes on from NZ_CM129815.1 coordinate 5,329,223, forward strand.
TTCCTTTAAGCAAAGCGAGGTCGAACCCCAAGGGCGACCATTCTGCGCCTAACAATCGCTATGGCTCAACCCCCGGCCCTTGCCGCGCTTGATTGGCGGGGTTTTGCGGTCAACAATCGAGCCGATGGAACCACCCGGGCCGATGCCGGCCTAAATTGCGCCAACAGACCAACAGGAGTGTGCACGATGAGCCGTATCGAAACCGACAGCCTGGGCCAGATCGAGGTCCCGGACGACGCTTACTGGGGTGCTCAGACGCAACGCTCGCTGATCAACTTCGCCATTGGTCAGGAACGCATGCCGCTACCGGTGCTGCATGCCTTGGCGCTGATCAAGAAAGCCGCCGCGCGGGTCAACGACCGCAACGGCGACCTGCCGGCGGACATCGCTCGCCTGATCGAACAGACCGCCGATGAAGTCCTCGCCGGCGAGCATGACGAGCAGTTCCCGCTGGTGGTCTGGCAGACCGGCAGCGGTACCCAGAGCAACATGAACGTCAACGAAGTGATCGCCGGTCGCGCCAACGAACTGGCCGGCAACCCGCGCGGCGGCAAGTCGCCGGTGCATCCGAACGATCACGTCAATCGCTCGCAAAGTTCCAACGACTGCTTCCCCACCGCCATGAGCATCGCCACCGCCAAAGCGGTGCAGGAACAACTGCTGCCGGCGATCGCCGAGCTGTCCGGCGGCCTTGCCGAACTGGCGGCGCGGCACATGAAACTGGTGAAGACCGGGCGCACGCACATGATGGACGCGACGCCGATCACCTTCGGTCAGGAACTGTCCGGCTTCATCGCGCAACTGGATTATGCCGAGCGCGCCATCCGCGCCGCGCTGCCGGCGGTCTGCGAACTGGCACAGGGCGGCACTGCGGTCGGCACCGGGCTGAATTCGCCGCACGGCTTCGGCGAGGCGATTGCCGCCGAGCTGGCCGCGCTGTCCGGCTTGCCGTTCGTCACCGCGCCGAACAAGTTCGCCGCGCTGGCCGGTCATGAACCGTTGGTAACGCTGTCCGGCGCGCTGAAAACCCTCGCCGTGGCCTTGATGAAGATCGCCAACGACCTGCGTCTGCTGGGCTCAGGTCCTCGCGCAGGTTTTGCTGAAGTGAAGCTGCCGGCCAACGAACCGGGCAGTTCGATCATGCCCGGCAAGGTCAACCCGACCCAATGCGAAGCGCTGTCGATGCTCGCCTGCCAGGTGCTCGGCAACGACGTGGCGATCGGATTTGCCGCCAGTCAGGGGCACTTGCAGTTGAACGTGTTCAAACCGGTGATCATCCACAACCTGCTGCAATCGATCCGTCTGCTCGGCGACGGTTGCAGCAACTTCCAGCAGCACTGCATCGCCGGGCTCGAGCCGGATGCGGAGGTCATGGCCAGGCATCTGGAACGTGGGCTGATGCTGGTGACCGCGCTGAACCCGCACATCGGTTATGACAAGTCGGCGGAGATCGCCAAGAAGGCTTACAGCGAAGGGCTGACTTTGCGTGAGTCGGCGTTGCAGCTGGGTTATCTGACTGATGAAGAGTTCGATGCCTGGGTGCGCCCGGAGAACATGATCGAGGCCGGGGCCAAGGGCTAAAGCAAAAGATCGCAGCCTTCGGCAGCTCCTACAGGGAAACGCATTCCAATTGTAGGAGCTGCCGCAGGCTGCGATCTTTTGATCTTCAGGCCATGCGCATCCGCCGCGCCCTGAGCCCGGCAATCAACGATGGCCCCAACGCCACCAGCGCCGAACCCAGCACCACCAGCACCGCCCCGCCATAGCCCAGCGCATTGATCTGCTCGGCATGCACGTAGTCCGGCCAGATCCGCGCCGCAATCGCCACCGCAACAAATGTCACCAGCGGCGTGATCGCCAGCGTCGCACTGACTCGCGAGGCTTCCCAGTGCGCCAGCGCTTCGGCGAATGCGCCGTAAGCGATCAAGGTGTTCATGCAGCACGCCAGCAACAGCCAGCCCTGCAACGGGCTCAGGTTGAGCGCTTCCAGCGGATGTACCCACGGCGTCAGCAACAGCGCGCAGAACAGGTAGATCACCATCATCACCTGCAACGAATTCCACACCGTGAGTAATTGCTTCTGGCCCAGCGCATAAAAGGTCCACACCGTCGACGCCAGTAGCACCAACAACACGCCGGCGGTGTAATCAGAGAGCGAAGTCAGCAGCTCGGCCAGGCGCTGATTGAAGAACAGGCCAAAGCCGATCAACAGCACCAGCAAGCCGAGGCCCTGGCCGATGCTGAAGCGTTCCTTGAACACGAACAGACTGGCGATCAGCAGCATGATCGGACCCATTTGCACCACCAATTGCGCGGTGCCGGGGCTGAGCAGGTTGAGGCCCATCAGGTACAGCACGTAATTGCCGACCAGCCCCAGTACCGCCATCAGCACCAGCCAGCCGCCCTTCGGCCCGAGCACCTTGCGACTTGGCAGGCGCTTGACCGAAGCCAGATAAATGAACAGGCAGCCGCCGGAAACCATCAGACGAAACCAGGTCACCGTGACCGGGTCCATCACCAGCAACACCTGTTTGAGCTTGATCGGCAGGATGCCCCACAGAAACGCGGTCAGCAGCGCCAGGAACAGTCCGTACACCCAGCGTCCCGATGAAATGTGCATGCGAACCCCAAAAGCCTGCTGACAAGAGCCTGCATTCTAGGCGCCCTGTCCCTTGCAACACAGGGACAGTTGCCGCCAGGCCGCGAATGAAACTGTGCAGGTCGCAGCAGTAAACCGGCGCGCCGCCGTTGATCGGCCGGGCAGGCGCGCCAAGTGCTTCAGGCATAAGCTGATTGCAGACTTTTCAACGCATTGATCAGGGAGACCGACATGTACGCCATGCGCGCCGAGGACAGCGCCCCCGCCACCCGTTTTCGCAGCGACCGCGTGTGCCGGGTCAATGGCGAGCTGTATTTCAGCACCCGGGAAAATACCCTTGAGGGGCCGTTTGACGGTCAGGTGATTGAGCGGGAGATTCAGGCATATGTAGCGCGGATGCAGCGGCAGGGTTCCAGCCGCTGAACCGCGGCGCTGCCTTCGCGAGCAGGCTCGCTCCCACAGGGGAATACCGTCACCTGTGGGAGCGAGCCTGCTCGCGAAGGGGCCTGAACAGGCAACCAATCCTTTAGCGCACCGCCTCAAACAACCCGCTCGCCCCCATCCCGCCACCCACGCACATGGTGACGATGCCGTAACGCAGGTTGCGCCGCTGCAATTCCCGGATCAGATGCCCTACCTGGCGCGAGCCGGTCATGCCGAACGGGTGGCCGATGGAAATCGAGCCGCCATTGACGTTGTATTTGTCGTTGTCGATCTCCAGCCGGTCGCGGCTGTACAGGCACTGCGAAGCAAACGCCTCGTTCAATTCCCACAGATCGATATCCGCTACCTGCAAGCCCTTCGCCTTGAGCAGTTTCGGCACCGAGAACACCGGGCCGATGCCCATTTCGTCCGGCTCGCAGCCGGCGACGGTGAAGCCACGGAAAAACGCTTTCGGTTTGAGCCCCAGCTCCAGCGCTTTGTCCAGACTCATCACCAGTGTCATCGAGGCACCGTCGGACAGCTGCGAGGAATTGCCCGCCGTCACCGAACCGTCGTCGGCGAACACCGGTTTCAGTCCGGCAAGGCTTTCGTAGGTGGTGTCCGGGCGGTTGCAGTCGTCGCGCTCGACGACGCCGTCGACAATCCGCACTTCACCGCTGTTCTTGTCCTCGACGCGGTACTTCACCGCCATCGGCACGATTTCATCGTCGAACAGACCGGCAGCCTGGGCCTGCGCGGTACGGATCTGGCTTTGCAGCGCATAGCGATCCTGCGCCTCACGACTGACATCGTAACGGCGCGCCACCACTTCGGCGGTCTGGCCCATGGTGTAGTAGATGCCGGGAGTCTGTTGCTTGAGCAGCGGGTTGATCAGGTGATCGGTGTTGACGCTCTTCAGGGTCAGGCTGATCGACTCGACGCCGCCGGCGACGATGATGTCGCTGCAACCGGAGGCGACCTGGTTGGCGGCAATCGCGATCGCCTGCAAACCCGACGAGCAGAAACGGTTGAGGGTCATGCCGGCAGTGCCGGTGCCCAGGCGCGACAGTACCGCGACGTTGCGGCCGATGTTGTAGCCCTGCGCGCCCTCGTTGGAGCCGGCGCCGACGATGCAGTCCTCGACGCTGGCCGGGTCGATATCGTTGCGGGTCAGCAGCGCATTGACGCAGTGGGCCGCCATGTCATCGGGGCGGGTCTGGTTGAACTTGCCGCGAAAGGATTTGGCCAGGCCGGTCCGAACGCTGTCGACGATCACCACTTCACGCATGGCATACCTCATTGTTGTTGTCGGTTGAGAGTGGACCTGAGCATAAGTCCACCTTCTTGCCGACCGCGAGGATCATTCACCCGGCGTATGCGCGGCCATCGCTTCAGTCCTTGTGCTTTTTGGCCTTCTTGTCGGATTTCTCGAACGCGTCTTCCAGCGCGCGGTTGATCGTGCGCAATACTTTCACCCGTGCCCAGCGTTTGTCGTTGGCCTCGACCAGCGTCCACGGCGCGATCTCGGTGCTGGTGCGATCGACCATGTCGCCGACCGCCCGGCGATAGTCGTCCCACTTTTCCCGATTGCGCCAGTCGTCCTCGGTGATCTTGAAACGCTTGAAGGAAATCTCCTCGCGCTCCTGAAAGCGCTCCATCTGCGTGTCCTTGTCGATCGCCAGCCAGAACTTGACCACGATGACGCCGGCATCGGCCAGTTGCTCTTCGAAGTCATTGATTTCGCCGTAGGCGCGCAGCCAGTCGGCCGGGGTGCAGAAGCCCTCGATCCGCTCGACCAGCACCCGTCCGTACCAGGAGCGGTCGAACACGGTGAATTTGCCCCGCGCCGGGAGGTGTCGCCAGAACCGCCACAGATACGGTTGTGCGCGCTCTTCTTCGGTCGGTGCGGCAATCGGGACGATGCTGTACTGACGCGGATCGAGCGCCGCTGCCACGCGGCGAATCGCCCCGCCCTTGCCCGCCGCGTCGTTACCCTCGAACACCGCGATCAGCGCATGGCGACGCATGCGTTTGTCGCGCATCAGCCCGGACAGGCGCGCCTGCTCGGTGATCAGTTGTTCTTCATAGTCTTTCTTGTCCAGACGCTGCGTCAGGTCGAGGCTGTCGAGCAGGTTCAACTGATCGACCGGCGTACCCAGCGGCGCGGCACTGACTTCGTGAGGATTGACGTCGGCACGCTTGAGCGCGTTTTGCAGACCTTCGAGGAGAATCTTGCCCACCGCCAGGCTGCGGTAATTGGCATCGACGCCTTCGATGACATGCCACGGCGCGTAATCGCGGCTGGTGCGGCGCAGCACCCGCTCGCCGTATTTGACGAACTTGTCGTAGGTCTGCGATTGCTGCCAGTCCAGCGGACTGATGCGCCAACTGTGCAGCGGATCGTCGGCCAGCGATTTGAGCCGCGCCTTCATCTGCTTCTTGGACAGGTGAAACCAGAACTTGAAGATCAACGCGCCTTCATCGCAGAGCATTTTCTCCAGACGCTCAGCGCCGGCGATGGCCTGGTCCAGACGCGGATCCTTGAACAGTCCGTGCACCCGGCCCTGGAGCATCTGGCTGTACCAGTTGCCGAAGAAAACACCCATCCGCCCCTTGGCCGGCAGCATCCGCCAGTAGCGCCAGGCCGGTGGCCGCGCCAGTTCTTCATCGGTTTGCTGGTCGAAGGTGCGCACTTCGATCAGGCGCGGGTCCATCCATTCATTGAGCAGCTTGACCGTCTCGCCCTTGCCCGCCCCTTCGATGCCGTTGATCAGGATGATGACCGGAAAGCGTTTCTGCTGCTGCAACTCGAACTGTGCTTCAAGCAAGGCTTCACGCAGCGCAGGGACGGCCGCCTCGTAAGTGTCTTTGTCGATGGCGTGACCGATTTCAGCGGATTCAAACATGGGACGGCTCCTTCCAGGGTTCAGCAAGACTAGCGGATGATTACAGCACCTGAACAGATCGCAGCCTTCGGCAGCTCCTACATTTGCAATGCGTTTCCCTGTAGGAGTTGCCGAAGGCTGCGATCTTTTGAAATTTTCCCTGACACGCCCAAATCCCGTCTTGTGCTGGATCAGGCAGCTCGCGCGCGATCGGCTAGAATGGCCGCCTTGTGTTTGCCGAGCCTGCCATGAAAGCCGAAATGCCCCACGCCCAACTCGACTGGGACGACCAGGGACGCCCACGTTCGCGGGTGTTCGATGACGTGTATTTTTCCGACCAGTCGGGGCTGGAAGAAACCCGTTACGTGTTTCTCGAACAGAACCGTCTGGCCGAGCGTTTCGCTGCGCTGCCGGCGGATGGACGTCTGGTCATTGGCGAAACCGGTTTCGGCACCGGGTTGAATTTTCTCTGTGCCTGGCAGTTGTTCGAACAGCACGCGGTGGCCGGCGCGCGCTTGCATTTTGTCAGCGTCGAGAAGTACCCGCTGGCGCCTGCGGATCTGCGCCGAGCCTTGGCACTGTGGCCAGAACTCATGCCGTTGGCGGATCAGTTGCTCAGGCATTACGTGGCGATTCATCAAGGTTTTCAACGCATCACTCTGGCCAATGGCCGCGTGACGCTGACCTTGCTGATCGGCGATGCGCTGGAGCAACTGCCGCAACTCGATGCACAGATCGACGCGTGGTTTCTCGACGGTTTTGCGCCGGCAAAAAATCCGGACATGTGGACCGCTGAGCTGTTCGTCGAGCTGGCGCGGCTGGCTGCGCCGGGCTCGACCATCAGCACTTTCACCAGCACCGGTTGGGTCCGCCGTCTGCTCAATGCTGCCGGGTTCAAGATGAAGCGCACGCCGGGCATCGGCCACAAGTGGGAAATCCTGCGTGGCGAATTTCTCGGCTGGCCCGCCGAGGTGACGGCGCCCCTACCGGCGAAACCCTGGTTCGCCCGCCCTGCTCCGTTGCGCGGTGAGCGCCGGGCGCTGGTGATCGGCGCCGGGCTGGCCGGCTGCGCGACGGCGTCGAGCCTGGCGGCGCGCGGCTGGCAAGTGAGTCTGCTCGAGCGTCACGCGGCGGTGGCGCAAGAAGCTTCGGGCAACCCGCAAGGCGTGCTCTATCTCAAGCTGTCCGCCCATGGCACGGCGTTGTCGCAGTTGATCGTCAGCGGCTTCGGTTACACCCGGCGCCTGCTGGAAAGCCTGCAACGCGGCAGCGACTGGGATGACTGCGGCGTGCTGCAACTGGCGTTCAACGCCAAGGAAGCCGAGCGCCACGGGCAACTGGCGGCGGCGTTCCCGGAAGATCTATTGCAGTGGCTGGAGCAACCTGAAGCCCAGGCCCGCGCCGGTGTCGGCGTGGCCCACGGCGGCTTGTTCTACCCCGAAGGCGGCTGGGTGCATCCGCCGGCGCTGTGTCAGGCCCAGGCGACCCACACCAACATTGAGTTGCTCAGCCATCACGAAGCTTTGGAACTGCGCAAAGTCGCAGACCTGTGGCAAGCGTTCGACGGCGAACGTTTGCTCGCCAGTGCGCCGGTAGTGATCCTGGCCGGTGCCGCCGAAATCAAACGTTTTGCCCAGAGTGCCGACCTACCGCTCAAGCGCATTCGCGGCCAAATCACGCGTCTGGCCGAGACTGCAGAAAGTCATGCGCTGGCTACGGTGGTGTGCGCCGAGGGCTACGTCGCCCCGGCGCGCCTGGGCGAGCACACCCTGGGCGCCAGTTTCGACTTCAACAATGACGATCTGACACCCACGACTGCCGAGCACCAAGGCAATCTGGCGATGCTCGAAGAAATTTCCAGCGACCTGCTGACACGCCTCAACATCAACGAGCAGCCACTTGCGAACCTTGAGGGCCGCGCCGCCTTCCGCTGCACCAGCCCCGATTACCTGCCGATTGTCGGCCCGCTCGCTGATCTGCAAACCTTCAATCAGACCTACGCTGCGTTGAGCAAAGACGCCCGGCAGGTGCCGGACGTCGCTTGCCCGTGGCTCGATGGTCTGTACGTCAACAGCGGTCACGGTTCTCGCGGGCTGATCACCGCGCCGCTGTCCGGCGAGCTGCTTGCCGCGTGGCTGGACAGCGAGCCGCTGCCGTTACCACGCAGTGTGGCCGAAGCCTGCCATCCCAATCGTTTCGCCTTACGGCAGTTGATTCGCGGCAAGTGAATTTCACGTATCGGGCATTTCGCAGATGCCCAGATCCATCAGCCGTATCGCGTCTTCCGTCAGGCTCTTGAACAGCACGTCTTCAGCCTGGTCCTTTTCAAGCTTGAGTGCCTGGTTCTGACTCAAATAATCGCCAGAGGGCAGCGTGTCCTTCTTGTCGAACAGTGCGCTCATCTGTGGGTCGTACAGGTCATCGATCAGCGCAAACTTGCGGACAAATATGCGTCGCAGATAGTCACGCCAGAACGTTCGCCCCTGCATGTATTCCAGCCATTGCGGGGAGAGTTCAGCGGTGAAGACGCGATTTTTTGCGACCTCAAGATCAGCGGCCGTCACGCCACTCTGGGCACTGAACAGCATATCTTTCGGTTGACCGCGCAGACCCAGCGCATCGGTGAGACCGATCCGGTAAGCGAGGTTCATTTCCAGCGCATCGACCTTTGGCGCCCGGAGCGAATGCTCCCGGGCGATTTCTTCCAGCCTGTCCAGCCGGAACAGACTGCGGCCCAGTTCCAACAGCGCCTTGGCAGTGCCCCTGCTCCCGCTTGCAGCCCTGCTCACCCGCTCGACTTCCACTGCGACTTCAAGGCGACTGAAAACCAGCGCCGCGTTATCGGTGCAGTGAAGCGGATCGGCCGCGATGTCGAGCAGTTGACGACCCAGCGGCTCGTCAGCTTCCGCCGCCTTCAGTACCGCCCAGACGCGTCGCTGCATGTCAGCGCTGCCCTGTTTGCCGTCTGCGGTATCGCCCAGTTGCGCCAGCAAAGTGAACAAGCCATCGGCCGTCCGCTCGCTGCGCAATGCCGCCCAGATGCGCGACTGCTCTGCCCACTCTTCGCCACTGACCTTCGTCAACCAGAGCGAGCGCGCCGTTTGCTCGTTCATCCGTGCGATGTCATCGGCGACATAGTCCATCCCAACGCCGAAATTATCGCGATAGTTCTCCAGATGCGTTTTGGCCGTTTCCGAAAAGGGGTTCAGCCCAAGCTTGAGTGCGCCGGTGAAACGTCGTGATTTCTCGAATAACCACTCCGGCAGCTCCGTGATGCTGTTGGCGCTCAGATCCATCAGTTCAATGTGCGCAGAATGGTCAAGGCCTTCTGGCAGTTCGGTGATGCCGGTATCGTTCAGCGACAAGCGACGCAGTTGCGACATTCGGCTGAAATCAGGGGTGGCACCCAACGGATTCTTGTCCAGATTCAGGTAGCGTAAAGTGCTCAGCCTGTTCAGCTTCGCCAGGGTCTGCTCGGTGAGCTTGAGCTGATTGTTCGCCAGGCTCAGCCGTTGCAGACGCGGCATGTGCGACAACATTTCAGGCAGCCGGGTGATCGCGTTGCTGCCCAGTTCCAGCGAGTCGAGCTGTTTGAAGGACTTGAGGAAGTACGCCACATCATCCCCCAGCGCCATGTTCCGCATCGACAATTGCTCGACATGGTCGAAGCTCACCGACGACGGTAACGTCGGCACCTTACCGATGCGCATGCCGTCAAGCTCTAGGGTACAGAGGTTTTTTCCCTCTTCGTTGGTGGCCCAATGAAAGCGTCGAAACGCTTCTTCGATCAGCTCGGCGGCCATTTTCCGACTGTGCCGCGCTTCAGCCAGATCGCCCCCCATGGCTTGCAGCGCGGCGCCATCTTCACTCCAGACAAACAGCGCGTCACGCAGGGTTTGCAGGTCCTGACGCAGGGCTTTGATGCGGGTCGCACGGCTGAACGGATCATCGCCCAGTTCGTTGAGCAATTGATTGAGCTGCGGCTCGCTCAGACGCGGATAAAGCCTGCGCGCTTTGCGCAGCAGTGTGCGTGAATGAGCTGTCGCGGGGACCTGATCGCCTTGCACACAGGCCGGCTCGACGGGAAGTGATTCCGTACTGCCGCCGCGCAATGCCCGCGCAGTGACCTCGCGTTCGTCGAGGGCAACGTTGAGCAGCTTTTTGCGTAACTGGTGCGTACTGAGCTGTCCGGCATCGGCAAACCCGAGCGCTGTCCGCTGACGTGGCGGCAATGCCTTGAGGATGGCCATGTACAAAGCGTCGGGGCCGGATGCCACCTTGCCCAAGGATTTTTTGTCGCCGCCAAACGCCTCATAGCCCTGCGTGGACTTCACCAGATAGCCGGTATTTTCCGAGGTCGCCGACCCGTCGCCGATGTCTTCGAGTATCGGTCCGGTCAAGGCCTTGTCGCGGACTTGCAGACGCAGCCGCGCGTTCCAGCCGCTGAGGCGCGGCAGTAATTTCATGGCCAGCCTGTCGGTGTCGGCATTGGCCAGCCACGACCAGTGCAACCCGCTCAAAGCCCGGTCAAGCCGGACCTCGGCAATGCCGGCCCGAGCCCGCTGTCCCAACCGCAAGGGCGCGCTCCCGGTCGAGCGCAAGTGCAGGCGCTCGACAGTCGAAGCGCGGTCGATCAGCCTTTGACCATGGCGCGCCGAAATATCGGCGAAGACCTGGCGTAATTTGCCCAGATCCTGCGCGTCACTGTGGTCATAGCGCTTGTACATCCGCTCGAACGCCGCGCGGTAATCGGATTTGAGCGCAGCACCCAGTTTTCTTGCCAGCCCGGTGGCTTGCGTGCTTTTCGCGACTTTGCCGCCGAGCAAGGCCTCGACTTCATGCTCGTAGAGGCCATCGATGACGGTTTGCAGCAAGCGCCCGAGTGCCAACTGGCCTTGGGTGACCGGCACTCCCAGGGTTTCGTCGAGCGTGCTGTTTGCAGGATAAGTGGTTTCGACGTCTCCTTCATGACCGATGACCTCAAGGTATCGGTCAGTCGGCCAGCCCGGCAGTTGCGTCAAGGCGTGCATCTGTTCTTCAAGAGGTTGCTCGGAGTGGATCTCGCCGTTTTCCAGTTCCGTGGTCAACTCACGCAGCTGGCGCTCGATGCGCACGCGCTCGACGGTATCGCGCAGGCGTACCGGCAGGCTCAGATTGTCGTTGAAGGTTTCCAGCAAGGTCTGCTGCGAGGTGTTGCTCAGCCGGCGAAGGATGTCCAGGTCGCTGTCGGCAAATTCGCTCAACTGCGGATCGATGCGCTTGAGCGTGTAGGCGCTGCTGCCCCATTCTTCGGGCTGTTCAGCGGGGAACCGCCAGCCGCCCTCGACGTGGCGGATCAGTTCCGGAGCATAGGCTTGCGCGCGTGCGGGGTGTTCCAGGCGCCAGTGCTGAGTGTCGATATCAAAGTTGCCAGCCAACAGGCGGTGCTCGAGGCGGGCGATAGTCTTGTTGCCGATCTGGTAGAACTCCTTTGAACCGGCACCGATGGTGAATCCGGCCGGCAAAGCATGCTCGTACGGGCTCAAATCGGACTTCCACAGGCGTGGCTTGCCGGCCCGATCGAGTATCGCGGTGAACTGCGCGAAGAACTCCGGATGCGCGCGCAACAGTTTTTTGCCCACAGTTCCCAGCACCTTCTGACCGCCGGCGAAAACGCCCATCAATGCGATGTTCTCTACCACACTGAGCAGATGTGACAGTGCTTCCTGATGATCACCGCGACGCCAGTCCGCGACGCCGTCATACACTTCACCGAGCAATTGCCCGACCGCGACGCCCATCATCAATTGCCCCAGGACCGGCACGAACAGCCCCGCCACCGATGCCACAGTCACCCCGCGCTGAACGAAATCCAACAGGCGTTTCTGTCGGATCTCTTCATCGATATCAGCGGTTGGCACCGCCAGTTTGCGCGCGTCGATCTGCAACTTGCCGACATGGCTTTGCACCATGAAATCAAAAAGCGCCACATTGATCGGCCATTGTTCGACGACGCCCAGATCGGGTTTCTCAGCCAACGCCTTGAAGAAGTCAGCCTTGTCATCTTCATCGAGGCTGCCGGCGAAATACCCCTGATATTCCGTGCTCTTGAGTTGTTGCGCGAGGTAGCGCTTGAACGCATTGAAACTCGGGTACTCATACACGGCGCGCTCGGGCTCGCCGGGCATATACACCATGCATCCGTCCTCAGGGTGTTGTTCCACGGAGCGTTTGGAAAATACCACCACGCCCCAAACGCAACTGTCGAGGATTCTGATGCCCTGCATGATCATCGGGTCTTTGCCGTAGCGCAGGTGTTGCGCCGATGCCACGCCTTCGGCCAGCATCAGATCCTGCAGCATGCGCAAACCTGCTGCGGTGATATCGCCCTTGAGCTCTGCAAGATGAGCGTCCAGCTCCAGCAGCGATTGCTTCAATGCGGCGATATTGCGGGTCATGGCACTGGTCGCCACGACTTTGCCGCAGTCCTCACGCAGACCGAACACTTGCTGCAGATGCTCCTGGTATTTCTTGCCCAGATCCAGCTTGCGGCACAACGCTGCGAACGCTGCCGGCGTCAGATCCTTCACGCCAGCGGGCACACTCTTGACGCGCACCAGGCTGCCGGCGGGGAAACCATCGGCCTGCTCCTCGTCTGCGGTGAAGTTTTGCATGGCTGCCTGCAACAGGCTTTGCGTCGCGTGTCTGACCAAGCCGATCTCGGCCTGATCCGTCGCCTTCACATCGCAGCTACAATCGACGCCGGGCAGGCTGAGCAGATCCTCGCTCACGTCATAGACCGCTGGCCATTTCTCGCTCAGCGCCGCGTTGAGTTCGCTGATGCAGAAGCTGTGCAAGGGTTTGAGCCGGGTCAGATCCTTGTCGACTTTGACTTGCAGGGTGTGCAGTTCACGATTGATTTCGTCCAGCTTGTTCAGCGTGGCCGCAGAAGCCGTGAGCAGATGCGCCGGGAGGCTTTTTTCCAGGCTTTCAGCGGTATCGAGGTCACCGGTCGCGGCGTACAAGGTGCTCAGGACCGAGGCCTGAATCTGTGGATTTGTCTTGTCTTGGTTAAGCATGGCAATAGTCCTTTATTGCGGTTCGAACACTCGACCCTAGCGCTGCCGGGCAGCCAATAACAGTTCAAATTTCTGCGCAAAACCGAGGTAGACCAAACGCCTTTTTGCATGGAAAAAATAGCCCTGCACCACCCCGCACGGAACGTCCACGCGCTTGTACGCTTATGCAAAAAATGCGTAACGGTAAGTGGGCAAATCTCGACCTCTGATCCGCGCTGATAGCGTTGCGGCAGGAGGCAGCCAGGTTGGCTTATAACTTATCGATCTAAAACTCCACTTACCGCGACTGGTCAGTTTCTGAGTACCCGCACTTTTCGCGCGGTACGGCTTGACCTTCCCCAACGGAAAAACCGGTAAGGACTTTATGTGCGGATTAGCTGGCGAGTTACGTTTTGATCAACAACCTGCAGACCTTGCAGCGATCGAGAGAATCACCCATCACCTGGCCCCTCGCGGCCCTGACGCGTGGGGCTTCCATGCCCAAGGGCCGATTGCCCTGGGCCATCGACGCCTGAAAATCATGGACCTGTCGGACGGCTCTGCGCAGCCGATGATCGACAGCCAACTGGGCCTGTCCCTGGCGTTCAACGGTGCGATCTACAACTTCCCGGAATTGCGCGCAGAGCTCGAAGCACTCGGTTATGCCTTCTATTCGGGTGGCGACACCGAAGTGCTGCTCAAGGGTTATCACGCCTGGGGCGAGGCGCTACTGCCGAAGCTCAATGGCATGTTTGCTTTCGCTATCTGGGAGCGCGATGCCCAGCGCCTGTTCATCGCTCGTGACCGTCTCGGCGTAAAGCCGTTGTACCTGTCACGCACCGGCCAACGCTTGCGTTTTGCCTCGGCACTGCCGGCGCTGCTCAAGGGCGGCGACATCAACCCGATCCTCGATCCGGTGGCGCTCAATCACTATCTGAATTTCCACGCGGTCGTACCCGCGCCGCGCACCTTGCTGGCCGGTATCGAAAAACTGCCGCCCGCCACTTGGATGCGCGTTGAAGCTGATGGCCGCACCGAGCAGAAAACCTGGTGGACCCTGCCTTACGGCCCGCATGAGGACGAGAAAAATCTCAATCTGGAAGACTGGGTCGATCGCGTCCTCGACAGCACCCGCGAATCGGTGGCGATTCGTCAGCGTGCGGCGGTGGATGTCGGTGTGTTGCTGTCCGGCGGTGTCGACTCGAGCATGCTCGTCGGCCTGTTGCGCGAAGTCGGTGTAGAGAATCTGTCGACCTTCTCCATTGGTTTCCAGGATGCCGGCGGCGAGCGCGGCGACGAATTCCAGTATTCCGACCTGATCGCCAAGCACTACGGCACGCGCCACCATCAGTTGCGCATCGACGAGAAAGAAATCATCGAGCAACTGCCCGCCGCCTTCCGGGCGATGAGCGAGCCGATGGTCAGCCACGACTGCATCGCTTTTTATCTGTTGTCCCGTGAAGTGGCCAAGCACTGCAAAGTGGTGCAGAGCGGCCAAGGCGCAGACGAACTGTTTGCCGGTTACCACTGGTATCCGCAGGTCGACGGCGCGGCGGCCCCATACGCGGCCTACCGCGATGCGTTCTTCGATCGCAGCTACGACGACTACGCAGCGACTGTGCAGCCGAAATGGCTGGTCGACCACGATGCGGCGGGCGACTTCGTCAAACAGCACTTTGCCCAGCCCGGCGCCGAGGCTGCCGTGGACAAGGCGCTGCGCCTGGACAGCACGGTGATGCTGGTCGATGACCCGGTCAAACGCGTCGACAACATGACCATGGCCTGGGGCCTGGAAGCGCGTACGCCGTTTCTCGACTATCGACTGGTCGAACTGTCGGCGCGGGTGCCGGGCCAATTCAAGCTGCCCGATGGCGGCAAGCAAGTGCTGAAAGAAGCAGCGCGTCGGGTCATTCCAAGCGAAGTGATCGACCGCAAGAAAGGCTATTTCCCGGTGCCGGGTCTCAAGCACTTGCAGGGCGACACGCTCAACTGGGTGCGCGAACTGCTGCTGGATCCGAGCCAGGATCGCGGCCTGTTCAACCCGACCATGCTCGACAAGCTTTTGACTGATCCGCAAGGCCAACTGACCCCGTTGCGCGGTTCGAAACTGTGGCAACTGGCGGCCCTGAACCTGTGGCTCAGTGAACAAGGAATCTGATTGATGAAACCCCATGCCACGTCCATCAACCAGCGCCTGTTGCGTGGTCAGGCCCCGTCGTATGAACGTTTGCAGGCGCGCCTGGCCGAAGACGGCAGCGAGCCTGCCACCGCCCCGATTGCCGTGCATTGCGGCTGGGGCCGGCTGCTGATCGGCCATACCTTTCCCGACCCGGCATCGCTCGCGCAGGAGCTGCTCAACGAGCAGCCCGGCGAACGCGATATCGCCCTGTATGTTGCCGCACCGCAGCAGATTCTCGGCCTCGAGCCGACGCAGCTGTTTCTCGATCCATCCGACACCCTGCGTTTATGGTTCAGCGATTACCGGCAGGCCACGCGGGTGTTTCGCGGCTTCCGCATTCGTCGTGCGCAAAGCGAAACCGACTGGCAGGGCATCAACCGTTTGTACCAGGCGCGCGGCATGTTGCCGATCGATCAGGAGCTGCTCACCCCACATCATCAGGGCGGCCCGGTGTACTGGCTGGCGGAAGACGAGGACAGCGGCGCGGTGATCGGCAGTGTCATGGGTCTCAATCATGAAAAAGCCTTCAACGACCCGGAACACGGCAGCAGCCTGTGGTGCCTGGCGGTCGACCCGCATTGCTCGCGCCCCGGCGTTGGCGAAGTGCTGGTGCGGCATCTGGTAGAGCACTTCATGAGTCGTGGTCTGGCTTATCTGGATCTGTCGGTGCTGCACGACAACCGTCAGGCGAAAAACCTTTACGCCAAACTGGGTTTCCGCAACCTGCCGACGTTCGCCATCAAGCGCAAGAACGGCATCAACCAGCCGCTGTTTCTCGGCCCGGGCCCGGAGGCGAATTTCAATCCTTACGCGCGGATCATCGTCGAAGAAGCGCATCGACGCGGCATCGACGTGCAAGTGGATGACGCCGACGCCGGGCTGTTCACCCTCAGCCATGGCGGCCGTCGCGTGCGTTGCCGCGAGTCGCTGAGCGACCTGACCAGTGCGATCAGCATGACCTTGTGCCAGGACAAAAGCCTGACCCACAAGGTGCTGAAAGGCGCAGGTCTGAAACTGCCCGCGCAGCAACTGGCGGGCAACGCCGACGACAACCTGGCCTTCCTCGATGAACACCAACGGGTGGTGGTCAAACCTCTCGATGGCGAACAGGGCCACGGCGTCGCCGTGGATCTGCGCACCATCGAAGAAGTGCAGAAAGCCATCGAAACCGCCAAGCGGTTCGACAGTCGCGTGCTGCTGGAAAGTTTCCACGAAGGCCTTGATCTGCGCATCGTGGTGATCGGTTTTGAAGTGGTGGCGGCGGCGATTCGCCGTCCGGCGGAAGTGGTTGGCGATGGTCAGCATTCGATCGGTGCGCTGATCGAAGCGCAGAGCCGCCGCCGGCAAGCCGCCACCAGTGGCGAAAGCAAGATCCCGCTGGATCACGAAACCCAACGCACGCTGCACGCGGCCGGCTATGACTACAGCAGCATCCTGCCGGCCGGCGAGCATCTGTTCGTGCGGCGCACGGCCAATCTGCACACCGGCGGGACGCTGGAAGACGTGACCGACATTCTTCATCCGACCCTGGTCGATGCGGCAGTGCGCGCGGCGCGGGCGCTGGACATTCCGATGGTCGGGCTCGATCTGATGGTGCCGGCGGCGGATCAGCCCGAGTACGTGTTCATCGAAGCCAACGAACGCGCCGGCCTGGCCAACCACGAACCGCAGCCGACGGCGGAACGCTTTGTCGATCTGTTGTTTCCGCATAGTCAGCCGGCTGTCTCTTGAACCATCGTTGTTCCGGCTGACGCCTTCGCGAGCAGGCTCGCTCCCACAGGGGGAATGCATTCCAAATGTGGGAGCGAGCCTGCTCGCGAAGAGGCCCTGAACGTCACCACCAATTTTCCTCATCGAAACCATCGGTGTGCTCAACCCATCAGGAGTTTCCATGACCATGACCACACAAATCCCTGAACCGGATCTGGCTTACCTGCAAAAAGTCCTGCTGGAAATGCTCGCCATTCCCAGCCCTACCGGGTTCACCGACACCATCGTGCGCTATGTCGCCGAGCGTCTCGAAGAGCTGGGCATTCCGTTTGAAATGACCCGGCGCGGGACCATCCGCGCGACGTTGAAGGGCAAAAAGAGCAGCCCTGACCGCGCGGTGTCTGCGCACCTGGACACCATCGGCGCTGCTGTGCGTGCGGTGAAAGACAACGGTCGCCTGACCCTCGCCCCGGTCGGCTGCTGGTCGAGCCGCTTTGCCGAGGGTAGCCGGGTCAGCCTGTTTACCGACACCGGGGTGATTCGCGGCAGCGTGTTGCCGCTGATGGCGTCCGGGCATGCGTTCAATACCCAGGTCGATGAAATGCCGATCAGTTGGGACCACGTCGAACTGCGTCTGGACGCCTACTGCACGACCAAAGCCGATTGCGAATCGCTGGGCATCCATGTCGGCGACGTGGTGGCCTTCGACCCGCTGCCGGAGTTCACTGAAAGCGGCCATATCAGTGCTCGCCACCTCGACGACAAGGCAGGCGTCGCGGCACTGCTCGCTGCCCTGAAGGCAATTGTCGACAGCGGCCAGGAACTGAACATCGATTGCCATCCACTGTTCACCATCACCGAGGAAACCGGCAGCGGTGCAGCGGCGGCATTGCCGTGGGACGTCAGCGAATTTGTCGGCATCGACATCGCACCGGTCGCCCCCGGCCAGCACTCCAGCGAACACGCGGTGAGCGTGGCAATGCAGGATTCCGGCGGGCCGTATGACTATCACCTGTCGCGGCATCTGTTGCGTCTGGCCGATGAACACGAATTGCCGGTGCGCCGTGACATGTTCCGCTATTACTTCAGCGATGCGCACTCGGCGGTCACCGCCGGCCACGATATTCGCACCGCCCTGCTCGCTTTCGGCTGCGATGCCACGCATGGCTACGAACGCACGCACATCGACAGCCTGGCGGCGCTCAGCCGACTGCTTGGCGCGTACATTCTGAGTCCGCCGGTCTTTGCCAGCGATGCGGCGCCGGCCAATGCCTCACTGGATCGCTTCAGCCATCAGATCGAGCATGACACGCAGATGGAAAGCGAAACCCGGGTGCCGCCGGTGGACAGTCTGGTGGGGCAGCGTTCTGACAGTTGAGCCTTCGGTGAACAGATAATCGCCTTCGCGAACAGGCTCGCTCCCACAGGGATCGCATTTCAAAGGTGGGAGCGAGCCTGCTCGCGAATTGGCCGGCGAGACCGATACAGAACTGGCAGACGATACCCAATCCCCGTAGCATCCCGACATTGATTTGACCGAGGTGCCCATGCTCATTCCCCACGACGCGCTTGAAGTCGACACCCTCACCCGCCTGATCGAGGATTTCGTCACCCGCGACGGTACCGACAACGGCGATGACACCCCGCTGGAAACCCGCGTCCTGCGCGTGCGTCAGGCACTGACCAAAGGCCAGGCATTGATCGTGTTCGATCCGGAAAGCGAGCAGTGCCAGCTGATGCTCAAGCACGACGTACCCAAGCATCTGTTCGACTGAAACCGTCAGCCAGCCTTCGCCGCAGCCTCCTTGCGCTTGATCCGGTCATAGACCTCGGCGCGGTGTACATGGACCTTTTTCGGCGCCTCGACGCCGAAGCGCACGCTGGAGCCGTTGACCGACAGAACACGCAGGGTGATGTCGTCTCCGATTGAAATCAACTCACCGACCACACGGCTGAGTACAAGCATGGGATTCATCCTTCAGGACTGGCAAACCCTGAAGATGCGCGGCTTACAGCGTCTTCACAATCCACGACGAGCAAATCAGTCTTGCCCTACAGGCGCCCACGCCCACAGCTGTCAGACGCTTCGCACAAAAGCCTCAGGCAGCGGAAAAGCGCGGCCCGAACAGAATGATGCTGGCACCGACCACGCACAGGGCCATGCCAATCCAGTCCGAGCCCAGCGGACGCACCCGCTCGACCACCGCCAGCCAGCCAATCGAAGCAACAATGTAGATCCCGCCATACGCGGCATAGGCGCGCCCGGCGTAGGCCGCTTCAACACGGGTCAGCAATAGCGCGAACAGGGTCAGGCTGAGCAACGCGGGAATCATCCACAACGCGCTCTTGCCCTGACGCAGCCACATGTAGAAGGCAAAACAGCCGGCGATTTCAAACAGCGCCGCAAGGAAGAACCACAAGTAATTGAGCATGGAGGCGTCTCGACAGGGTGACCGTGGCGGCCACCCTAACGACGCGGCGGGAATCGAACAAGATCAAGCGTTGTTTTGTTTGGCCTTGGCGCGCATTTTCTCGGCCATGGAAGTCATTTCGTTGTAGAGCAGTTGCGGATTCTTCTGTTTGAGCGCCCAGGCCATGCGCCCTTGTTCGTGAGGCAGAATCAGGAATTCGCCGGCGGCGACTTGCTGATAGATGTAGTCAGCGATGTCGGCTGCGCTGATCGGCGAACTTTCCAGCAACTTGCCGACCTGGGCTTTCATGGCCGGGGTCGGGCCACGGAAAGAATCGAGCAAGTTGGTCTGGAAGAACGACGGGCAAACCACATGCACCGCCACTTCCTGCTGCGCCAGTTCGATCAGCAGACTCTCCGACAACGCCACTACGCCGGCCTTGGCCACGTTGTAGTTACTCATTGCCGGGCCTTGCATCAACGCGGCCATGGAGGCGATGTTGATGATCTTGCCCTTGCTCTCTTCCAGCAGCGGCAGGAACGCCTTGCAGCCTTTGACCACGCCCATCAGGTTGATCGCGATCTGCCAGTCCCAGTCTTCCAGCGACAATTCGCTGAAAAAACCGCCCGAGGCGACGCCGGCATTGTTGACGATGATGTCGATGCCGCCGAGTTTCTCTTCGCAGGCCTGGGCGAAGGCGGTGAGCTGACTGTAATCGCGCACGTCACAGCGCTGGATGAAGCCGTCACCGCCCGCCTCGCGCACCAGCTTCAAGGTTTCCTGCAGGCCGGGCTCACTGACATCGGATAAGGCCAGCCGCCAGCCTTCACGGGCCCAGCGCAGCGCGATTTCGCGACCCAGGCCTGAGCCTGCACCAGTGATCATCATGCGATTTTGCATAGCGGACAGCCTTGTTGTTCCGGGAGAGATGCGCCGAGTGTAGCGAAGGAAGTTCGTTCGCCCACGCTCCATCCAGTTGCTGAATGGAGGATCAAAAGATTCCAGCCGTCATTGTTTTCCGGTTGGTCTCATGTAGGAGCTGACGAGTGCAACGAGGCTGCGATCTTTTTGCTGGAAAGGAAATAACCGAGCAATCCAAATACATTAAAAAAACATTGAATTTTTTTTCATCGGCGCAAGTCGGAACATGTAAGCCGGCTGGAATTTAGTTGCTCTCCAGCTGCCCACTGAGCATCAAGACTCTTCCAGACTCTGAACAAGGAAATCACCCATGGGCACAATTCTAATCATCATCCTGATCCTGTTGCTGATCGGTGGTCTGCCGGTCTTCCCGCACTCAAGAAGTTGGGGTTATGGCCCGTCGGGCATTATCGGCGTGGTGTTGGTCGTGCTGCTGGTGCTGTTGTTACTCGGCAAGATATGACGATTTGAAGCGGTAAAAAAAGAGGCCCTTGTTCAAGGGCCTCTTTTTTATTGCGTGGACTTTAACCAGTTATCAGTCCGGCTTGCCGTGAATGACACCGGCGGTGTTATCGAGCAGGCTCTTGGTCGCGGTTTGCAGGAACGCCTCAAGTTTGAGTTTGAGTTCGGCAGTGCGCGGCGCGTCCGGCACTACTTCGGCGTGCGGGTTGGCGCCGAGTTGGTATTGCCAGATTTTCGGGCCCATGTCCTTGTCACGCGGCAGCACCAGAATCTGGTCGGCGGTGACAATGGCGGTGGTCTGTTCGCTGCCCGATGGCTTGATCACACCGAAACCGGTATCGCCCTGCGGCAGGTTGAGCAGATCACGGCCCCAGCACTGGTGACGCACTTCGCCACCGAGACGGCCCATGATGGTCGGTACGATGTCGATCTGCGTGCCCACGGTGTGGTCGCGGGTACCGAACTTCTGCTGAATGCCCGGGGCAATCATCAGCATCGGCACGTTGAAGCGGCCCAGGTCCATTTCAGTGATCTGGCGCTCGTTGCCGAAGCCATGGTCGCCGACGATGACGAACAGGGTTTCGTTGAAGTACTTCTCTTTGCGCGCCTTCTCGAAGAACTGGCCGAGCGCCCAATCGGAGTAGCGCATGGCGGTCAGGTGTTCGTTGAGGCTGCCACGGTCAGTCACGCGCTCGACCGGCAATGGCGTCGGCAAGGCGTACGGCGTGTGGTTGGACAGGGTTTGCAGCAGCGCGTAGAACGGCTTGCCGTTTTCCCGCGCCTTCAGTTCCTGCAGGCCACGATCGAACATGTCCTGGTCGGACACGCCCCAGGTCGGATCGGAGAACACCGGATTGACGAAGTCGTTGCGGCCAACGAAGTTGGTCATGCCCTGGTTGCTGAAGAAGCCCGACTGGTTATCCCAGGCGAAATCGCCGTTGTAGACATAGACGTCGTCATAGTCGCGGGCGCTGAGCAACTGCGGCAGGCCGGACAGTTTGTGGCTGCCTTCCGGGGTCTGCATCAGGTATTCGAAACCTGGCAGGTTGGGGAAGCAGGCCATGGTCGCGAACATGCCCTGATGGGTGTGGGTGCCGTTGGAGAAGAAGCGGTCGAACAGCAGGCCTTCCTTCGACAGCTTGTCCAGGTACGGGGTGATATTGCCCGGCGCGCCCAAAGCACCGACCGAGTGACCGGCCATGCTTTCCATCAGGATCACCACAACGTTCTTGATCGGCAGGGTCTTGTCAGCCGGCGGCATGTAGTCGCGGCGAACAGCGGCGATGTCGGCATCGACCAGTTTGTCGTCCGGCATCAGCAGCATGTCGCGCACCACTTGCTGCGCCTGTTCCTGGGGCAGCGTGGCTTTCCAGATATTGTCGCGGTCTTCGCCCATGCGCGCCTTGGCTGCGGCGACCAGCGACAGCGTGCCGTTGAGGCCGAGCTGGTTGGCGAAGTTGGAATCGGTGGTGTAGACGTCACCCCAACGCATCGGCGGGCCTTGACGCAGGGTGCCGCGAGCGGCGACCACGCAGATCAGCAGGCAGACCACGAACACCGCCAGGCGGGTGTACCACGGCGCAACCTGACGGGAGCTGACGCTGCCGCCGCTGAACGGTCCGCGCGGGCGGGTGGCGCGGTCGGCACCTTTGAACGCCAGGGTCAGAATGACCGTGCCGATTACCCACGCCAGCACGTAGCGCACCACCGGGAAACCGTACCAGAGCATGCTCATTACGGTTTTCGGGTCTTCCTTCACGTACTGGAACACCAGACCATTGAGGCGCTGGTGAAACTCGCGGTAGAAGTCCATTTCCATCAGGCCGAGGAACAGCGCGATGCTCGAGGCGACGGTCAGCCACAGACGGAAGAAACCGCGCGCGGCCATGGCCCGGGCACTGAACAGCGCCAGCACCAGCGGAATGCACAGGTAGACCACCAGGCGCAGGTCGAAACGCAGACCGTTGACAAACGCTTCAAGGAAGGTCGCGGCCGGGGTGTCGAGGATCATCTCGCGGTTGTAGACCAGCAGCGCGAGGCGCAGCGCGGAAAACATCACCATCATGACCAGCGCGCACAGCAGCGTGTAGGCCAGATGCGATTTGACGGTCGGTTGCAGCAGACGAGCAGAAGATCGCTGCTGACTCAGGGCGTCCGGGTTTGCCATGTCGTTTTAGGACCCATTGGAAGTTGAAGTTGCAAAAATACAGCGGCGCCATGCCCTCTATTGGTCAATCCAGACCCCGGGGCGTGCGCGGTGCGCAAATGTTGCACGATCGTTCACACCATTGCCATTGATTACTGCCCAGCCCTTCGAGACTTTCATTCGAAGGCTGGCAACGCAATGGCAGTCAACAAGTGCGGGCGAATTGTCTTGGAGACTTTGTGAAAATTTCGTGCAACGCATATCTGGAAATACAATTTAGAGACAAAACAAAACGCCCCGAAGCGATCGGGGCGTTTTGCTTACAGCCAATTGATTATTTCTCGGCGCGTTCTTTCAGCGCTTTCAGGGTATTGAATGGCGCATCCACCACAAACTTGTTGGCGACCATGGCCGGCACGCTACCGCCCGGCTCGGTGTGCACCTGGTAAGTCACTTCAACCTGATCGCCTTTAGGCACGAACTTCCAGAAGCCTTTGACTTGCTGGACCCGCACGAAGCCTTTTTCTTCCGGCAGATAGGTCGGCACGCCCTCAAGATTACGGGTCAGGCTGCCATCGGCGCCCTCAACAGTGGTGATCCTCAACACCGAATCACGCGGGGTCACCGGCCATGGCGTATTGAATTGCGAATAGGTCCAGCTCAGATCGCCTTCGTGCTTGAGCAGTTTCTGGCTCTTGCATTCGTGAATCCACGCGCAGGCGCCGGAGACGTCTTCCTGCAAGGCGCGCAGTTTGGCGACGGTGGTTTTCATCAGCGCGACGCCTTGGTAGGACTTGTAGTCCGAACCGGGTATTTCGCTCAGGGAAACCTTAATGCCGTCTTCGTTCTTGGCAACTTTCCAGTCTTCCGCGTGGGCGACCGAAGTGGCAAGTACGGCAGTCAGACCACACAACACAGCGATACGGTGCAGCGAACCCATAGTGTTATTCCTTATTGTTGAAGTTCCGTTCGTGAACACATCATGCCGCCGTCATCTGCTCCCACCAGCCGATCAACCTGATCGCTTCTTCCGAACTGCTGCCGCAAACCTCGACATCCGCAGCGAAACCCGAGCAGACAGCCGGACGTTCCGGACGGCCGAAAATGCTGCACAGGTTATCGACCGACAGTTGCACGCAACGTTCGCCGGCGGGTTTGCCATCGGGCATGCCGGGGATCGGCGAACTGATGGAGGGGGCAATGCAGCAAGCGCCACAGCCTTCACGGCATTTCATGACGAACAGATCCTCGCGACGGGCGATGTGTAAAGAGACGGGAAACAGAGTAACCGCTAAAACGACTGTTTCAAATTGCCACAAGCGGCTTTTCAACGATAAGTAAAAGTGACCGGGCAGTCTCCGACGAAGCGTCTGCTCTGCGCGTCGCAGAGGCCTGCATCTATTGCTTGAATTCGAAATCCAGCGCCGCGCCTTCCACATCGCGTCGCGCTTCGTTGCGCAATTGCAACTCCATTTCATTGCTGAGCAAGCGGCCGTTGAGCTGGAAGCCGTTATCTTTTTCGCCAAACATCTGCGGCAGGATCGCCTCGCGTTTGGGCAGTTCTACGGTGCCCTGTGGCTTCAGGTCTTCAACCATATCCTTGGGCAGGCTGAGATCGAGTTTTGCCGGCGGCAATTTGGTCTTGGCCACCTCGCTGGCGGATTTCGACTTCGAGGCAACCGGGCGACGCTTCTTCACCGTGGCGTTTTTTTTGGCCTGGGCTTTTTTTGCCGGAGCCACGGTTTTGACGGCTTTCTTCGTGGTACTGGTCGCTGCCGGTTTTTCCTGGGCTGCGGCCGCCATGACACCCGGTGCCTGACCGATCATCAACAAACCCAGCAATACCCACGCGGCAGGAACAATCGCTTTCATGGACCCAACGAACTAACGGCAGAGGGCCACATGCTCGCCTGTTGTGCGTCACATGAC
The DNA here is from genome assembly GCF_007293365.2 of Pseudomonas sp. ef1. Classification (NCBI taxonomy): domain Bacteria; kingdom Pseudomonadati; phylum Pseudomonadota; class Gammaproteobacteria; order Pseudomonadales; family Pseudomonadaceae; genus Pseudomonas; species Pseudomonas sp. ef1. The sequence continues at coordinate 5,353,925 of NZ_CM129815.1, forward strand.
AAGCCTCAGCGCCCTCCCCGTTCAGAATCCGCCAGCCATTTCCTGACACAGTTGGGTGGCCAACAGACCCAGCGTCATCAGCGCGCGCTCCGCCTCGCGGTTCCACGGAATGCCGCAATTGAGCCGGATACAGTGGTTGAACTGCTCGGTGTTGCTGAAGATCAGCCCCGGCGCGATGCTGATGCCTTGTTGCAGTGCGCGGACATGCAATTCCTGGGTGTTGACCCGCCCCGGCAAGCTCACCCAAAGGATGAAACCGCCCGTTGGCCGGGACATCTGCGTGCCTTCAGGGAAATGCTGTTGAACCGCCAGCTGGAACGCGCTGAGGTTTTTCCGGTATTCCTGGCGGATGTAGCGTAAATGCCGGTCATAACCGCCGTTTTCCAGATAGGCGGCAATCGCCATCTGCGTGACGCTGCACGCCGAATGGGTGCTGAAGGTTTGCAGGCGCTGGATTTCCTGCTGGTATTTGCCGGCGATCATCCAGCCGATACGCACACCTGGCGACAAGGTTTTGGAGAAGCTCGAGCAGTAGATCACCCGATCCAGCCTGTCGTAAGCCTTCAGCGCCTTGGTACGGCCCTGCTCGAACATCAGTTCGCCGTAGATATCGTCTTCGACAATCTGAATGTCGAAATCCGAGGCCAGACGCAACAACTGTTTCTGCCGCTCTTCCGGCATGGTTCCGCCGAGGGGATTGCTCAGGCGCGTGGTCAGCACCAGCGCCTTGATCGACCACTGGTTGGCGGCCAGTTGCAAGGCTTCCAGGCTCATGCCGGTGGCGGGGTCGCTGGGGATTTCGATGACTTTCAGGCCGAGCAGATCGGCCAGTTGCAGCAGGCCATAATAGGTAGGTGATTCGGCAGCGATCAGATCCCCCGGTCGCGTCAGCACGCGCAACGACATCTGCAAGGCGTCGACACAGCCGTGGGTAATCACCACTTCCGATGGATCGACCACCACGCCGGCGTCACGCATGCGGATCGCCACTTGACGACGCAGCGGTTCGAAACCAGGGCTGAACATGTAGCTGAACGCCCGTGGACTGTGAAACCGGGTGACCTTGGCCAGTTGCTGATGCAGCGCGCGCACCGGCAGATAATCGACGCTCGGCACCGCAGCGCCCAGCGGAAACACGCCTTCGCGGCGGGATTCGACCAATACCTGCTGAATGATGCTGCTGCGCGTCACCAGCCCCGGCCGTTCGACCCGGGCAATATCCGGCGTCGGCGCGGTCAGCGCTGGGGTCTGGTGCACGTAGTAACCCGACTGCGGCCGGGCGCGGATCAGGCCCTGATCTTCAAGGTTGGCGTAAGCCTGCAACACCGTCGCATGGCTGACGTTGAGCTGCGAACTCATCTTGCGCACCGAAGGCACGCGCTCCCCCGGTTGATAGACACCACGGCGGATGTCTTCGGCCAGTTGCTGAGCAATACGTTGGTAGAGCAAGAGATTGGTCATGACGCAGCACTCGATTTCACGGGCGTTTTATTCTTGTGTGAAACAATACCGGAACAGTTTAGAAGTGTACTGGGACAGTTGCCAGATTACTCGACCGTACAGTGGGGTGTCTGCCCCATCTGTACGGTTTTGCGCAGCAATCGACAGACATAAAAAAGCCCGGCACTGCATGACAGTCCGGGCTTTCCAGAGACGCAGCCCTCAGCGGGCGGCGCCGAGCTGGCCTTTTTCGTCGGAGAACACAATTTCCACCCGGCGGTTCTGCGCCCGTCCACGCTCGGAGGCGTTGGCGTCAACCGGGAACTGGTCGCCATAACCTTCGACCTGAATGCGTTTTTCATCGATGCCCAGATCGACCAGCACGTCAGCCACCGACTGCGCACGATCGCGGGACAGTTTGAGGTTTTCCTGTTTGCCACCCGTGCTGTCGGTGTAACCCTCGATGCGCACCACGCGCTTGGGGTTGAGTTGCAGAAACTGCACGATCTTCAGCACGACACGGTTGGCCGAGTTTTTCAGTTCCGCCTGGCCGGTGTCGAACAACACGTCGCCGAGGGTCATGACCAGCCCCCGATCGGTCTGAGTGGTGGCCAGCGCCTCGATCTGTTCCTCCAGCCACTTGCCCTGCTGCTGCACACTGAGCAGCTTCGACTCGCGCAGAGCCAGTTGCAGACGCTGACGCTCAAGCTCGAGCTTGGCTGCGCGTTCCTCGTTGAGCGCCTGGTTGGTGTGCTCGCGGGCGATTTCGCTGTAGCGCTGGCTCAAGTAGGCGTAATGCACCACGTCCGCACCGCTGCCCCAATAGGTCGACAGCCGATCGGCACGGGCCAGGGATTCGCCGGCGCGGATCACGTCTTTCGGCGCAATGCGCAGGACGTTGGAATCTTCCTTGACCTTCTGGAAATCAGCGCCGGCCTGTTGCAGCGCCGCCTCGCTGTGCTGGCCAGCGCAGCCGTACAGGCTGGCGCAACCGGCGAGGAGCAGGATACCGAAAGCGTTGGACTTGAGGCTCATTGCGCTTCCCCCAGTTGCAGCTGCTTGCGCAGGCGGACAATGCGGGTATTGAGCACATTGAGTTGCTCTTCACTTTTTTTCGTCAGCACCTTGGCCTCGGCCAGACGTGCATCCAGCTCGGCCTGCTCGGCACGCATGCGCGCGTTGCGATAGGACTCGTCGGCCATGCTGCCTTTGGCGCGGTTGTACTTGGTTTCGGCCAGTTGCATTTCCGGCACTTCGTCAGCGGTGGCGCCGACTGCCTTGGCCTGCACGATGGCTTGTTCGGTCAAACGCATTTGTTCACTGGGTGCCGGATCGGATGCGCACCCGGCCAGGGCCAGAACGGCCACAGCCGCGAAAAGAGGTCGAATACTCACTAAGAATCCCTACTGTTTTGGGGCACTGACAGGTTGTGGCGGCTGTTGCTGTTGCGCCTTCCAGCGCTCGATGTTGCGTTGCAGCGCGGCTTCCGTCAGTCCGGACGCGGGCAATTCTGTCATCTTTTTGGCGAGCTGTCCGCGCAACCACGGATCGTTGCAGGCCGAGTTATGCGAAACCGCGAGGAACAGACCCGGCCGGTCGATGGGTTGTTCGAACGCCAACAGATCGCTGGTCATGCCCAATGTCTGCGCGGCGGCCAGGCCTGAGTAACGTCCGGCGAGGACATATTCCACCTCCCCCAAAAGAAGTTTCTGCAGGGCCTGGGTAAGATTGGCTGTCCGCGTCAGGGTCAGATTCTGTTCGGCGAAAGTGCCGAATGCCTGGGTCATCCGAGACTTTTCCGACACCGCGCCAGCGTGGCCTTTCAGGTCGCTGGCCTCGGCATAGGTCAGCGTCGAGCCTTTGCGCGTCCACACCAGATAGTCGTTTTCCAGCAGTGGCGGATGGATGTAGTCGAGGTTTTCCAGCTCATTCACGGTCAACGGCGCGTCGGCCAGCATGTCCATGCGCCCGCTGCGCACTTCATCGAGGGCCTGCGAGCGTTTGCCGGCGTAGAGCAGGTCAACTTTGATGCCCAGATCCTTGGCCACTTGCTGCAGCACATCGGCGCTGGCGCCGATCAGGCGCTTGGGGTTTTGCGGGTCCTGCCACAGATAGGGCGGCGCATCCGGGCTGCCGGTGACAACCAGGCGCTCGCACTTGCCAGCGGCCGTGGCCAGACCTGGCAACAGCACCCATCCCAACAACCATCCGCAGCGCAGATCCATGGCAAAACGCTCCCGCTTGAAATTCGAGACAAAAAAAAGCCCGACCAACAGGCCGGGCTCTTTATAAGTGAAGACGCCGGATTAGACCAGCTTCTCCAGCTCAGGTACTGCTTCGAACAGATCCGCCACGAGACCGTAATCGGCCACCTGGAAGATCGGCGCTTCTTCGTCCTTGTTGATCGCAACGATCACTTTGGAGTCTTTCATACCGGCCAAGTGCTGGATCGCGCCGGAGATACCGACGGCGATGTACAGCTGTGGCGCAACGATCTTGCCGGTCTGACCGACCTGCATGTCGTTCGGTACGAAACCTGCGTCGACCGCAGCGCGCGAAGCGCCAACAGCAGCGCCGAGCTTGTCGGCCAGCGCGTACAGGTGTTTGAAGTTGTTACCGTTCTGCATGCCGCGGCCGCCAGAGACGACGATCTTGGCAGCGGTCAGCTCAGGACGATCGGACTTGGCCAGCTCTTCGCTGATGAAGCTCGAGGTACTGGCGTCGTGCGCAGCGCCAACGGCTTCAACGGCAGCCGAACCACCTTCAGTAGCAACCGGATCGAAACCGGTGGCACGCACGGTGATCACTTTGATCGCGGCAGTTGATTGCACTGTGGCGATGGCGTTACCGGCGTAGATCGGACGCTTGAAAGTGTCAGCGCTTTCTACCGAGATGATCTCGGAGATCTGGTCAACGTCCAGCGCAGCAGCAACGCGCGGCAGGATGTTTTTGCCGTTGGAAGTCGCGGCAGCCAGAATGTGGCTGTAATTCTTGCCCAACTCTGCAACCAGAGGAGCAACGTTTTCCGGCAGCTGATGCGCGTAAGCGGCGTTGTCAGCATTCAGGACTTTGCTCACGCCAGCGATTTTCGCTGCGGCTTCGGCCACCGGGCCTGCGCCCTGACCTGCTACCAGAACGTGGATGTCGCCGCCGATTTTTGCCGCAGCAGCCACGGTGTTCAGTGTGGCCGGGGCCAGCACTTTGTTGTCGTGTTCAGCAATAACCAAGATAGTCATTTAGATTACCTTCGCTTCGTTCTTGAGTTTTTCAACCAGTTCAGCCACCGACTTGACCTTGATGCCCGCGCTGCGTGCAGCCGGCGCTTCGACTTTCAGGGTCTTGTTGGTGGAGGCGGTGGAAACGCCCAAAGCGTCCGGAGTCAGCACTTCGAGAGGCTTCTTCTTGGCTTTCATGATGTTTGGCAGGGACGCGTAGCGCGGCTCGTTCAAACGCAGGTCGGTGGTGACGATTGCAGGCAGTTTCAGGGAAACAGTCTGCGCGCCGCCGTCGATTTCGCGAGTCACGGCAACGCTGTCGCCGGAGACTTCGACTTTCGAAGCGAAGGTGCCCTGACCGTAGCCGCTCAGTGCCGCGAGCATCTGGCCGGTCTGGTTGTTGTCGCTGTCGATCGCCTGTTTGCCAAGGATCACCAGCTGAGGCTGTTCCTTGTCGACAACGGCCTTGAGCAGCTTGGCCACGGCCAGCGAGGTCAGGTCTTCAGCGGATTCGACGAGGATGGCGCGGTCGGCACCCAGAGCCAGTGCGGTACGCAGCTGCTCCTGAGCGGTGGTCGGGCCGATCGAGACGACGACGATTTCAGTCGCAACGCCCTTCTCTTTCAGGCGTACGGCTTCTTCCACGGCGATTTCGCAGAACGGGTTCATCGACATCTTGACGTTGGCGAGGTCGACGCCGGAATTGTCCGCCTTGACGCGGACCTTGACGTTGTAATCCACAACGCGTTTGACAGCTACAAGAACCTTCATGGATTCCTCGTTACTCTCCGGTGAAAAGAAAGTCGCCTAGGCGAACCTGGCGGATGATGCTCATCGGGCGACAAGGGCACCTCTAAAAACGCCGGCTTGAATGTGAGGTGATTCACTTCGCGAAGAGCGGTGACCGTTCGTCAGGGGTGACTGTCGGGTCATTCATTCTCACGCTGTGTAAACTGCGCGCCGGACTTGCGCTGCGCATCACCGTCTACTGCCTGTGCCCTGTCTTTAGAGGTGCTCTTGAAACCGCCAGTCTGCCTACGGCGAGCGCAAAACCGCCCGTATCTTGACCGGAACACCCATTCTGGTCAATACGCCAAAATGCCCTGTCATAAGCCGCGCTTCTTTGATTTATCAGGGCTGGAGGCGATTCAAACAAACGTTTGTATTGGACGCTAGGAGTGGTGTAGATATAATGCGCCGCCTAGAGAGAAAGGTGGATTCGCCAATATTCCCTTTGACGTTAACGTAAAGGCAATACGGATGCGAGATCAAACCTCCATATTAGAAAAAAAACTGTTGAGCCTTGAGTAGGAGATAGCCTGTGGAACGCGAATACATGGAATTCGACGTCGTCATCGTCGGTGCCGGCCCCGCTGGTCTGTCCGCCGCCTGCCGCTTGAAGCAGAAGGCCGCTGACGCCGGTAAGGAAATCAGCGTCTGCGTGGTCGAAAAAGGCTCCGAAGTCGGCGCACACATCCTCTCCGGTGCGGTGTTCGAACCCCGCGCCCTGAACGAACTGTTCCCGGACTGGAAAGAACTCGGCGCACCGCTGAACACGCCAGTCACACGCGATGACATTTTCGTGCTGAAAAACGCCGACAGTGCGCAGAAGATTCCCGACTTCTTTGTGCCCAAGACCATGCACAACGAAGGCAACTACATTATCTCCCTGGGCAACCTGTGCCGCTGGCTGGCTCAGCAGGCCGAGAACCTGGGTGTGGAAATCTACCCGGGCTTCGCCGCTCAGGAAGCGCTGATCGATGAAAACGGCGTAGTGCGCGGGATCATCACCGGTGATCTGGGCGTCGACCGTGAAGGCAACCCGAAAGAAGGCCTGTACACCCCTGGCATGGAACTGCGTGGCAAATACACGCTGTTCGCCGAAGGCTGCCGTGGCCACATTGGCAAGCAACTGATCAAGCGCTACAACCTCGACAGCGATGCCGACGTTCAGCACTACGGCATTGGTCTGAAAGAAATCTGGGAAATCGACCCGGCCAAGCATCAGCCAGGCCTGGTGGTGCACACCGCCGGCTGGCCGCTGGACATCATGGGCACCGAGAACACCGGCGGCTCGTTCCTCTATCACCTGGAAAACAATCAGGTGGTGGTCGGTCTGATCGTCGACCTGTCCTACAGCAACACTTACCTGTCGCCGTTCGATGAGTTCCAGCGCCTCAAGCATCACCCGGTGCTCAAGCAATATCTGGAAGGCGGCAAGCGCGTCAGCTATGGCGCCCGCGCCATCGCCAAGGGTGGCCTGAACTCGCTGCCGAAAATGGTCTTCAAGGGCGGCGCGCTGATCGGTTGCGACCTCGGCACCCTGAACTTCGCCAAGATCAAAGGCAGCCACACCGCGATGAAGTCCGGCATGCTCGCGGCGGAATCGGTAGCCGATGCGCTGTTTGCCGAGCAGGATTGCACCGTCGAACTGACCACTTACGTCGACGCATTCAAGAACAGCTGGCTGCACGAAGAATTATTCGCCAGCCGTAACTTCGGCCCGGCGATTCACAAGTACGGCGCAATCATCGGCGGTGGTTTCAACTGGCTGGACCAGAACATCTTCGGCGGTAAACTGCCGTTCACCTTGCGCGACACCAAGCCGGATTACGCCTGCCTCAAGCTCGCGGCCGACTGCAAGAAGATCGATTACCCGAAACCTGACGGCAAACTGAGTTTCGACAAACTCAGCTCGGTGTTCATCTCCGGCACTAACCACGAAGAAGAGCAGCCGTGCCACTTGAAGCTGACCGATCCGAGCATCCCGATCAGCAAAAACCTGCCGTTGTACGACGAACCGGCGCAGCGTTACTGCCCGGCCGGCGTATACGAAGTGATCACCAAGGAAGATGGCGAGAAGCGCTTCCAGATCAACGCCCAGAACTGCGTGCACTGCAAGACCTGTGACATCAAGGACCCTGCGCAGAACATCACCTGGGTGGCGCCGGAAGGTGCCGGCGGCCCGACTTACCCGAACATGTAAGTCGAAACGCTGAACAACAAGGCTCCCGAAATGGGGGCCTTTTTGTTGCCCAAAATTCCTCTGCCACCACAAAACAACTGTGGGAGCGAGCCTGCTCGCGAAAGCGGTGTGTCATATAAAGATGATGTCGACTGATAAACCGCCTTCGCGAGCAGGCTCGCTCCCACAGGGGATCATCGGCGGTTCAGGCAGCGCGCTCTTCCCCCGGACTGCGTTCGAAGTAACGCTTGTACTCGCGGCTGAACTGCGACGTGCTCTGATACCCCACCCGATGCGCCACCTGCGCCACGCCCAGCCCCTCCGCCACCAGCAGCGTCTGCGCCTTCAACAAGCGCAAACGCTTGAGATACTGCACCGGCGACAACAGCGTGCTGCGTTTGAAATGCTCATGAAACGTCGACACGCTCATGTTCGCGCAACCAGCCAGGGTCTCGACATTCAGCGGCTCGGTGTAATGCGCATGCAGATGGCTGATCGACGCCGCCACCCGAGCGAATTGCCCTTGTTGCTCGACCAGCGCACGCAATACATCCGCCTGCGGCCCGCGCAACGCGACGAACAACAACTCGCGGACCCGCGCCGGGCCGAGAATCTGGCATTCCAGCGGATCGTGCAGACAACTGAGCAGCCGTTCGACACAACCGCGCATGCCATCGTCGAGCACCACCGAGGTCATCGACTCCGGCGTCTGCGCCGGAATATGCCGACCCGGCGCCAGCCCCATGGCCAGCACCAATTCGCCGAGCAGGACGCGATCAATCGCCACCGACACACCGAGCAATGGCGCATCGGGCAAGGCAAAGGTTTCACATTCGAACGGCACCGGCAGCGCCTGGATCAGGTAATGCCCGGCGCCGTATTCCATGGTTCGTGGGCCGAGGAACGCCAGTTTGCTGCCCTGGGCGATGATCATCAGGCTCGGCTCGTAAATGTGCGGGCCACGGGCGACGTCGCAACTGGCGCGCAGGATCTGCACACCGGGCAGGCCGGTCTGGCTGTAGCCATCGCGCAGCGCCAGCGGTTCGATCAACGAAACCAGCCGGGCATTGGCATCAAGATGACGGGTCAACTGCATCGAATAGGTCTTCGTAAAATTCACGGAAAAAGGGATGAAAACATCATCGCAGATCCGCTGACCAATGCGATCGCCGAAACCCGCATGCCGGAGGATTAGGCATGAGACCCGGAGAAATCGTCATGGCCGCACCCGCGTCTGACGGCCAGAATTCACCGCCTCACTTGTCACTGTTTTTGCGAGGTCCTTCATGTACACCGCCATCGGCTATGCCGCCCAATCGGCCACCACTCCCCTCGCCCCGATGAAATTCGAACGCCGCAGCCCGCGCGCCGACGACGTGGCGATCGAAATTCTCTACTGCGGCGTCTGCCATTCCGACATCCATCAGGCACGCAACGAATGGGGCATCGCCGTTTATCCGCTGATGCCTGGCCATGAGATCGTCGGAAAAGTCACCGCAGTCGGTGCGAATGTCACCCGTCACAAGATAGGCGATCTGGTTGGCGTAGGCTGCATGGTCGACTCCTGCCGCAGCTGCGAAGCCTGCCAGGCGAACCTCGAGCAATATTGCCTCGAAGGCCCGACCATGACCTACGCCACCCCGGATCGGGTTGATGGCAGCAACACCATGGGCGGTTATTCGGACAGCATCGTGGTCAGCGAACACTTCGTTGTGCGCATCCCCGAGAAACTCGCACTGGCCAGCGCCGCACCGATTCTCTGCGCCGGTATCACCACTTACTCGCCGCTCAAGCACTACGGCGTCAAGGCCGGTGACAAGGTCGGCATTCTCGGCATGGGCGGCCTCGGCCACATGGGCATCAAGTTCGCCAAGGCCATGGGCGCGGAAGTGACCCTGTTCACCCGTTCGGCGAGCAAGGCTGAAGAAGGTCGCCGTCAGGGCGCCGATCACGTCATCGTCTCCACCGATGCCGAGCAGATGAAGGCCGCGGCCGGCTACTTCGACTTCCTGCTCGACACCATCCCGGTGCAGCACGATCTGAACCCGTACCTCGACACTCTGCGTTTCGACGGTGTGCACATTCTGGTCGGCCTGATCGAGCCGGTGAACCCGCCCGTCCACGCCGGCAAACTGGTGATGAGCCGCCGCGTACTGGCCGGCTCCCTGATCGGCGGTATCGCCGAAACCCAGGAAGTGCTGGATTTCTGCGCCGAGCACAACATCACCTGCGACATCGAAATGCTCGACATCCGCAATATCAATGAAGCCTATGCGCGGATGATTGCCGGTGACGTGAAGTACCGCTTCGTCATCGACATGGCGACGCTGAAGGCCTAAACCTTAGGGCTATACCTTCAAACCAAGCTCCGCCGACAGCCGGGTTGTGACCCCTTTGAGCAGGGGGATCAACTCGGCCATTTTTTCCAGCGGCATGTACGGCACGGTGCTGGCGATACTGATCGCCGCGACTATGCCCTTGCTCGCATCACGAATCGGCGCCGCCACACAGCGGATCGACGGTTCGTTGTCTTCCAGATCGAACGCGTAGCCACCGGCAACGTATTCGCCCATGCGCTGCTCAAGCTGTTCCCACGACTGCTGGGGATGCTGCGGCCAGAACTGACTTTTGCCACCCGCCGGCAGGCTGATGTCGTACAGCCGCCGCCAATCCTGCGGCGAATCATCGAGCATCAAGGCCTTGCCAATCCCGGTACGTACCAGCGGCATGCGATGGCCCACCCGCGAGCGCATTTCCGGCCCGTTGCGCCCGGGGTTCTTCAATAGGTACAGCACTTCGTCGCCTTCGCGGATTCCGAGGTGCACGGTATCGCCGGTCAGCGCCGACAACTCATCCAGATACGGTCCGGCCAACGTCACCAGCGGCAACTCTTCGCGGGCCTGAAAGCCCAGTTCGATCAGCTTCGGCCCGAGCAGATAACCGATTTGCGGCACCACGCGCAGATAACGCTCGTCGACCAGACAACTGGCCAGACGATGGGTAGTGCTGCGCGTGGTGCCGATCAGCCGGGCGATCTCCTTGAGATCACGCGCGCCGCTGGCCACCGCTTGGACTACACCGAGGCCGCGCAGCAGCGTCTGGGTGCCGGTGGGCGCGGCGTCCTTGGTTTTTTCCGGGGCGTCTTCCTGCATATCCAGCCTTTTTACCGTTGAGCGAAGGAACGGGCGGCATTATGGTCGCCCGACGCTGAGCACTACAACTCGATACGCTCGACCTTGCCCACCAGCAGCACGTAGGACAAGGCACCAACCAGAGCGAGCACCGCGATGTAGGTGATCGCCGGCGCGAACGAATCGCCGCTGGCGAGGAAGCCGATCACAATCGGCGTAGCAATCGCCGACAGGTTGCCGATGAAGTTGAACACGCCACCGGTCAGACCGAGCAAACGCGCCGGCGCCAGCGTCGAGACCAGCGACCAGGTGATCGACGCCAGCCCGTTGCCGAAAAATGCCAGGGCGAGGAAGGCAATCACCAGCGGCGTCGACTCGACAAAGTTGGCACCGATGATCGAAGTCGAAATCAGCAGCCCGCCAATGATCGGCAACTTGCGTGCGAAGCCCACGGTGTAGCCGCGCCGGATCAGGAAGTCGGAAAAGAATCCCGAGCACAACACACCGACGAAAGCGGCAAGAAATGGCAGCGATGCAAGCAGGCCGGACTTGATGAAGTCCATGCCGCGGTATTTCACCAGATAGGTCGGGAACCAGGTGAGGAAGAACCACAGCGTCGAGTTCAGACAGAACTGGCCGAGGTAGATACCCCACAACTTGCGTTTGCTGAGGACGATGCCCAGATCGGTCCAGCTGAATTTGGCTTTGACCTTGGCCGCTTCGGCCTGAATATCGACCAGCCCGCCGCCTTCGCGGATCAGGTCGATTTCCGCCTGGTTAGTGCCTTTGAAATCGCGCGGCTCGCGATACACCGCGTACCAGATCAGCGCCCAGAGAATGCCCACCGCGCCGGTGGCGACGAACACCATGTGCCAGCCGAATTCATGTTGCAGCCACGCCAGCACCGGGGTCAGGAAAGCCAGACCGACAAACTGTCCGGAAGTGTAGAAACCGATCGCCGTGGCGCGCTCGCGCTCAGGGAACCAGGTGGTGACCACGCGGCTGTTGATCGGATAGGCCGGCGCTTCCAGCGCACCGACGGCCATGCGCAGCACGAACAGCGCGATGAAGCTGCTGACGAAACCGAGCATCACCGTGGCCACCGACCACAGCAGCAGCGCGACGCTGTAAAGGATGCGCGGCGGCACGCGATCGACCAGCCAGCCGCCGGGGATCTGCATGGCAGCGTAAGTCCAGCCGAAGGCGGAGAAGATCAGACCAACGTGAACCGGATCGATGCCCAGCTCACTGGTCAGCGCCGGCGCGGCAATCGACAGGTTGCTGCGGTCCAGGTAGTTGATGACCACGGTGATGAACAGCAACACCATGATGAAAAATCGCTTGCGGCTAGGCGTGACTAAAGACGCCTGCCCGGAGAGGGTGTGCGTTTGCATGAGAGATGCCTCTTTTTATGTTTGTTGAGGTCATGACGCAGATCTCCTCTCCCTGGAGATCAAACTGTGGGAGCGAGCCTGCTCGCGAAAGCGTCGGGTCAGTCACATGGATGGCGGATGTGACATTGCATTCGCGAGCAGGCTCGCTCCCACAGGGATCAGTGCTGAATCAGGAGATCACCACTCGGCAAAGCTGCCATCGGCATGGCGCCAGATCGGGTTGCGCCAGCGGTGGCCGACGGCGGCGCGTTCGATCACGTATTCCTCGTTGATCTCGATGCCCAGCCCCGGGCCGTTCGGAATCTTCACGAAGCCTTGGTCGTAGTCGAACACGCGCGGATCCTTCACATAGTCGAGCAAGTCGTTGCTCTCGTTGTAATGGATGCCCAGGCTCTGCTCCTGGATAAACGCGTTGTAACAAGCCGCGTCGAGTTGCAAACAGGCAGCCAGCGCGATCGGACCCAGCGGGCAATGCAGCGCCAGCGCAACGTCGTAGGCTTCGGCCATGTTGGCGATCTTGCGGGTTTCGGTGATGCCGCCAGCGTGGGAGGCATCCGGCTGGATAATGTCGACGTAGCCTTCGCTCAACACCCGTTTAAAGTCCCAGCGCGAGAACAGCCGCTCGCCGAGGGCAATCGGCGTACTGGTCAGCGGCGCCAGTTCTTTCAATGCTTCGTAGTTTTCGCTGAGCACCGGTTCTTCGATGAACATCAGTTTGTACGGGTCGAGTTCCTTCATCAGCACCTTGGCCATCGGCTTGTGCACGCGGCCGTGGAAGTCGACGCCGATACCGACGTTCGGCCCGACCGCATCACGCACGGCGGCAACGTTGGCCAGCGCGAGGTCGACTTTCTCGAAGGTGTCGAGGAACTGCAGTTCTTCGGTGCCGTTCATTTTTACCGCAGTGAAACCACGGCTCACTGCTTCTTTCGCCGCACGCGCGGTGTCCGCCGGACGGTCGCCGCCGATCCACGAATACACGCGAATCTTGTCGCGCACCTGGCCACCGAGCAGATCGCTGACCGACACGCCGAGGGCCTTGCCCTTGATGTCCCACAGCGCTTGGTCGATACCGGCCAGCGCGCTCATGTGAATCGCGCCGCCACGGTAGAAGCCACCGCGATAGAGCACGGTCCAGATGTCTTCGATATTGCGTGGGTCTTTGCCGATCAGGTAGTCGGACAATTCTTCCACCGCAGCAGCTACGGTATGCGCGCGCCCTTCGACCACAGGCTCGCCCCAACCGGTCACGCCCTCGTCGGTTTCGACCTTGAGGAAGCACCAGCGCGGCGGAACGATGAAGGTCGTGAGTTTGGTGATTTTCATCTCTGCTCTCTTTTGTAAATGCAGCTTTTATTAGATGCAGCGCACACAGCGCCAAAAAGTCTTAACGCAGGGCTTTCCAGGCAGCCACGTAGGCCTTGGCATTGACCGCCACCTGCTCGGGCGTCATGCCCGGTTTGAACAGACCGGAACCGAGGCCGAAACCTTTCACACCGGCATCGATAAAGGCCTGCATGTTGTCCGGCGTAATGCCGCCGACCGGCGCCAGCACCGTGCCGGCTGGCAACACCGCCAGCCAGGCCTTGACGACCGCCGGGTTCATTTGTTCGGCCGGAAACAGCTTGAGAATGTCCGCGCCCTCAGCCAGTGCGGCGAAGGCTTCGGTCGGCGTGGCCACACCCGGCGACAGGAACAGCCCCGCCGCTTTCGCCGCGCGCAATACTCTGGCATCGCTGTGCGGCATGACGATCACTTGTCCGCCAGCAGCTTTGACCTGCTCGACCTGCTCGGGGCTGAGCACCGTGCCGGCACCGATCAGGCAATCGGCGGGCAGCGCATCACGCAGGATGCGGATGCTTTCGTACGGCGATGGGGAATTGAGCGGTACTTCGATGACGCGAAATCCGGCGGAATACAGGACTTCTCCGACAGCCGCCGCTTCCTGCGGTTGCAGGCCACGCAGAATCGCGATCAGACCGTTTTGTGCCAGTGCTTGCTTGAGCATGTCAGGCCTCCAGTCAGGGTTAACGGGATGAGGAATCGATCAGTCCGGCGGCACGCGCCAGTTGCCACAGGCCACGCTCGGTCGCCTGCTCGGCCAGCGTTACCCGAGCAAAGCCGCAGGCATCGAGCGCGCGTTGATAGCGTGCGCACAGAAGCGCATTGCCGATGAGCACGATCGCTGGAAGATTCGCTTGATTGCGCCGGCGCCGCTGCACATTGGCGAGCGCGGCCAGCTCATGGCCGATCATCAGACCGGAGAGATAATCCGCCTGAGCAGTCGGGCTCAGTTCACCGGTCAGGCCGAGGGTGCGGGCGCTGAACAAGGTCGACAGCACACCGAGCTCGGCATCTGTCGACAGCGCGATTTGCACGCCGCGATCGAACGCCTGCGCATCGAAGGTCGCGCTCGGTTGTTGGGTACGGCCGAGAATGCTGTGCTCGCTGAGCACGGCAAACACTTCGCCGGTCATGAACGTGTCGAAATGGGTGATGCGGCCATCGACCACCTCCACCCACTTCGAGTGGCTGCCAGGCAGGCCGATCAGCAGATCATTACCCGCCTCGACCGGCAGACTTTGCAGCACGCCGAGGACTTGGGTTTCTTCGCCGCGCATTACATTCGGCAGACGCGAACGCTGGATCACGCCCGGGACGATATGCACCGGCGTACCGCGCAGACTGACAACGGTTTGTAGGGAATTTCCGAGATGGGCGACGTCGGCTGGCGTTTCGCAGTAAGGCGCTTCGCGCCAGCCCTGCGCACTGCCGACCATGCCGCAAGCGATCACCGGCAGATCCGGCTGCGCATCGAGCCAGTCACCACAGGCCTCGTCGAAGGCCAGTTCAAAACCATCGGCGCATTCACGGCCGTGGATGATTCGCGGGGTCTTGGGCAACTGCATGATCCCGGACGACAGCGCACGCTGCTCCAGCACCACACCGTCGGCCGCGAGTTTGTAAGCACGTAATGAGGTCGTCCCCCAATCGAGCGCGATCAATTGCGCCTGCATCGCTTCACCTGATTTGTTTTTGGCAGTGAGTGCGATGGACTATAAACCCGGGCGGGCTAAAATCTCAATATATAAATATCAATCCCATATTTTGGGATTCGCGCAAGTGGCGAGCTTGTCTTGTCGCGGGTACAAATCGTGCTTCGTAAGGATCAACGGAGAAAAAGCCAAGGTATTAAAGATTTTCTGCGAAAGGCGCTGCATGCATCTGCTCAGCGGACATTGAAAGGCGGCAGAGGAGCAATCGAGATCAGGCTCCCTCCCGCCAGAAAAGGAGCCTGGATGAATGAAGGATTCACTCCCTGTTGATAGCTCGCGCCAGGTCGGCAGTTGGCACACGCATGATTTGGGAAAAATACGTTTTGTAAGGAGTCGTATGAACGCGGAACACGCAGGAAATAAAACGTCTGTTCGTAAACCAACGATTGAGCACCGGCCCCTCCGGAAAGATTTCCGCGCCCTTTTCGCCAGTCGACTCTCTGAAAATCACGTCGGCTTTGTACTCGTTTGCAGCGCCACTCTCATCGCGCTCAACAAGGCCAAAACCGGAGCGTTTTATCTGGTGCCCAACAGAAAAGTCCACATCATCATCCACAGTACATACCAACCCTTGGCTTATATGTGATGTGAACAACTCGAGTAATTCCACATCGGCGAGAAAGTGAACCTGATAGATTCCGGTGTCTTCCAACTCATCAACACCGGAATAAAACAGCTTCGCAGCCGGCTTTTCGTGATTCATTGAACATCCAGAACATATGACCAATAAACCCATCAAAAAAAATCGAGACACGATGTTCATTCCTTGAAAAAACTCAAGACCGACTCGTTAAAAATCTGACGAGCAGTCTTGCCGTTATCCAACGGCCGCAAATACATAATATTTGCATCCGCATGATTCACATCTACGCGCCCCATTACATTAGGCCCGGTAGAAACCTCCCATTGTTCACCAAAACTAGCAACCGTATCTGATACGTTCGTTATCTTCGGCGCAGCGCGAATATTAACCCAGTACTGAGCCTTGGGCTTGGGTGGCAACCGGTAGATATTGGAAATACCCCAGACCATTACACCTTCGCCAACCGGATCGATGGTCAGTAACATTCTCACTGTATAGCCCTTCTCCGTGAGATTGACTGAAAGGTGGGCGCCATTCCAGCCTCCCAGACTATGACCCACAATGTACACAGCGGTTGAGCAGTCAGGGATCTTCGCCAGTACCTTTTCAGATAGGTCTTTATCGGTAATGAAATCATTATAGCCAAGAGGCCACGACTCAAATTTTCCCACAGGAAATTTCAACGCCTTGGCATCTCTGATAAAGATTTCGCGCACCGCGTCGACATTATTATTTGGCCCACTGAAGTAATAACTTTCCTGGTCTCCAGCACCACCAATAAAAAAAACCACAAAATTCCGCAGAGATATGGCCACCTGCTTATTGGTCTGATCGGTCTTGCATGTAAGTGTATGTGCTTTGACTTCCCTTTTCGCATGAGGTACTTCAGTAGGTGCATTGACTTCGGACATAAGCAATCATTCCACGAATAGTTTGATGGTTTCTGCCACGTGCGAACTGACCATATGAGTGAATCCGTTCGCATCAGTAACACCGTGTTCCTCACTTCCGTCGCCTCGTTGAATGGTGTAGGCGTGATAAGGCACTGGCTGTCCAGTCGCTTCATTCGTCACTTGCAACCTGTCAGTGAAATGCACCGGCATCGGCAACAGCCCACTAAATGCGGCCCCTCCCCCACTTTGGCCGATGATCACCGTGCCCGAGCCACCGATCACGACATTGCCATGCCCACCAGTGCTATCGAGCATCGCGGCATTCAGGCCGTTAATGAAAACAGTGCCGGAGACCGCTCCGGTGATAGGGCTGCCACACGCTGATTTATCGGTCATGCGTGCAGCAGCGAGGCCGTCGAAGAATACGTCCGGCGAGCCGGAGACAATCGGGTTGGTGCCGTGACCTGGCAGTGGGCAGGCGGTTGGGTCGGTGACGCGAGCTGCGGGTTTACCACTCAATTCAAAGCTCCTTGCTTAAGGGGTGCCGGGGATGGCTGATAGATGTCGATGTCGGTCGCGGCAAAGCGCCAGCGATTATCGACCGGGTCGAACAGAGCATGACAATGCTCACGGCTTTCAGGTGATGTCGCGGTTTGTATGGCACGCCAGGCTTCGTTGGCTTGCCAACTCAACTCGGCAGGCGTTGCATCATCAAGTTCGTTGAGCCAGGCGTTGTAGTTGCGCAGGTGATTGCGCTCGAAAGTCGATTGCAGCAACTCGACCATTTCCACGCCAAGGTCCAGATGATGCCTGGAGGTCCAGCGCCCCACTTCGGAGTAGACGTGCCAGCCCATCGGGATCAACGCACCGTTTTTCAACAGAGAATGGCCGGCGAGAGCGACGAAGCCGCAACAGATGTGCAGCATCAGCCAGCCTTGATAGGCGTCGATAATCGCAGTTGGATCAAAGGTTCTCAGCGCTACCACACGGTATTCGCCGAGGCCGGCGCTGCGCGACATCAACTCGGCGTCGAGCCGCGACACGAAAGCCCGAATAGCCAGGCCGCCGGTGCGCTGGGCCATGCAAAGAATTTCGACAGCCTGTCGATTCGGGTCGTCAGAAGAGCCGGTAGTTTTCACCAGACCATACAGACGCATAGACGCCTGCAGTCCGCTCATAGCTGGTCACTCATTGACGCAGCGAGGGCTCCACAGGCGCGGAGAAATTTTGCCAGATGCATTGCAGGTGTCGTCCGTGAGCGCGCAAAAATGGCGCACAGAATGCCGGACCAGAGCGGTGGCGACAACTGAATCAGCAGTAGATTGCCATCATTGTGCTCAGCCCTCGGCAAACTCTCGCAACACCTTGCCATCCATGCGATACCGCACCCATTCCTCCTGCGGTTGTGCGCCGAGAGATTTGTAGAATTCGATGGCTGGGGTGTTCCATTCCAGCACGCTCCATTCGAAGCGGCCGCAGTCGTTGGCGCAGGCGATTTTCGCCAGGTGGCGCAGCAGGGTTTTGCCGGCGCCGCCGCCACGTTGTTCGGGGGTGATGTAGAGGTCTTCGAGGTACAGGCAATTGCTGCCCAGCCACGTTGAATAGCTGAAGAAGAACACCGCGAAGCCGATCGGCAAGCCGTCGCGCAGGCAAATCAGGCCATGGGCGGTCGCGCCTTCGCCGAACAGGCTACGTTCGATGTCGGCGACGCTGGCGATGACTTCGTGACGGGCCTTTTCGAAATCTGCCAGTTCGGTGATGAAGGCGAGGATTTGCGGCGCATCGCTGGGGGTCGCCGGGCGGATTTCGATCGTCATGGACGGGCCTTGTCTGCAAATTAAAGCGCCATACTAAGGCGCGCAGCGGCGCTCGTCACATGGCAAACATACTGACCTGCCCGATCGGGCGAACGCCGTTGCCCCTGTGGGAGCGAGCCTGCTCGCGAATGCGTCCTTCCAGTCAGCCTCGAGTCAACTGACAGAATGCCTTCGCGAGCAGGCTCGCTCCCACAGTTGATAGCGCACGTTCTGAAAGGATGCTTATGACCGTTAACTGTTTTGCACCGATGGAAACACTAAAGATCGGCATCGTCTGAACAGCAGACACGCGACCCCGGAGAAGACCGTTCGTCGATCATCAGGCACCAATCCGTCATCAGGGCTGACCAACCCAGTGTAAGGATTCCAATCACTGGAGAAGCCCTATGATCTCGTCAAGGTTGACCGCTTTAGTCTTCAGCGCCCTGCTCTGCCCTGCGGTATTCGCCGCCTCGTCCACGGCAGCGGGCACTGGCCCTACCGATCCGACCCCGCCACGCGCGCCCGCCATCAACAGTGCTCCCGGTATGAATACCGATGGTTCCGGCGTGCCGCTGATCAATCAGCCACCCGCCACCGGCACCGATCCGCGCACACAAGGCAGCGATCCGGGCCGTCAGGGTGGCATGAACACGCCTGACTCTCCTGCCACTCCGCCTGACAATGCCGGCCCCGGTGTCGGCTCGAAAACCACCACCGGTGGCTCCGGTTCCGAAGGTGCCGGTCAGTAGTTCGCCGACGCGAGCGCCCTATTCACTCCCATGAAGAGGTAACCATGAACGTCGACAAAGACCTGGAAAAAGAAGTTCTCACCCGCCTGCTGCACGCGCATCCCAACGGCTTGGGCAAGGAGGTGCTGGACAATTACCGGGGCGAGAAAGTCGTGGCCAGCGCCCTCGCCGCCCTGCAGGATCGCGGGCTGATTCACCATGGTCATGTGACCTGCAGCGAAGCGGGTGAGCACTCGCTGAACCTGCCGATCAAGCTCAGTTCAGCCGGGGTTGAAGCGGCGAAGAAACTCGATAGCTGACGCTGGTTGGGGCTGCGGATCTTCGACTTCGATCGGGTAATTCGTCTCGAGTGATTCGCAGCCTTCGGCGTAACGCGGCACATCCTGACGCAAGGAGAAATCCCATGCCTCGTGGAAGCAAAGACAAATACACCAGCGAACAGAAGCGCAAAGCCGAGCACATCGAAGACAGCTACGAGAAAAAGGGCGTGTCGAAAGATGAAGCTGAGGCGCGTGCCTGGGCGACGGTGAACAAGCAATCCGGCGGTGGCGAAAAGTCCGGCGGCTCAGGGCGCAAGAAGCCTGCAAGTGCCAAGTCGGAAGAGCGCAAAGAGTCATCCCGCCGCGCGGTGGCCAGTCGCAAGGGCCATTCGCGCAATAGCGAGACTTCGAAGAATGCGCAGACTGTCGATAGCCTGATGAAAGAAGCCCGGGCGAAGAATATTCCGGGGCGCTCGTCGATGCGCAAACAGGAATTGATCGAGGCGTTGCGCAAGGCGAGCTAGAACGACGCCCACTGTAGGAGCTGCCGAAGGCTGCGATCTTTTGCTTTTCAAGATCAAAAGATCGCAGCCTTCGGCAGCTCCTACAGAAGATTTGTGTACGACGTAGATCCAATGTGGGAGCGAGCCTGCTCGCGAAGGCTTCGGCTCAATCGCCGCAGGACTGATAGATAAACGCATCCACCTCAGTCGCCCCAGGTGAAGTCGCCGGCCCCCAGCGAGTCACCGCCAGCGCCGCCGCAGCATTCGCCCGCCGCGCCGCTTCCAGTGCATCCAGCCCTTGCGCCAATCCGGCCACAAACACCCCGGCATGTGCATCACCGGCACCATTACTGTCCACCGCTTTCACAGCATATCCCGGCACCTGACGGCGCTCGCCGCGCTGTTGAATCCAGCAACCCTGCGGCCCGTCGCGCACCACTATCAGCACATTTTCCGGCAGCAGTTCCGCGAGGCGATCCATCGCGATATCAATCTCATCGGCTCCGGTAAATCGCAGCGCCTCAACACTGTTGCTGGTCCACACATTGATGCGCGGCAGCAACGCCTGCATCATCGGCGCGTCAGGTGACTCCACCAGCGGCCCCGGGTCGAACACCACATTGACCGACGCCGGCAGCGCCAGCGTCCAGTCGAGCAACGCCTGCGCCTTGCCCTCGTGCAGCAGACTGTAACCGCTGAGATAAACGTAATCGCCGGGCTCGGCAGCCACACTGTTCAAATCGTCTTCGGTCACCTCACCTTCAGCGCCGATATAGGAAATGAAACTGCGTTCAGCCGACGCATCGGTCAGCGCCACACACAGACCGGTGTCGCGCTCGGCCGGTTCGCGGATGCCGATGCAGATACCTTCCGCCTGCATCGCTTGGCGCGCCAGGTCACCGAAACGCCCCGTGCCATGGCGACCGAGGTAAACCACCGGCAGACCGTTACGCACCGCAGCGGCCATCACGTTGAAACCGCCGCCGGCTTCGAATCCTGCCGACTGCGCCAGCACGTCGCCGCCAATCTGCGGCAGTTTATCCACGGCCATGACCAGGTCGATGATGACCTGGCCGGTGTGCAAAATCTTAGGCATGAGCATTCTCGGGTTGCGCGGCGCGGCGATCTTTCGCACCGCCAAGTATCAGGTAAATGCCACCGGCGACGACGAAGGTCACGATCCAGCCGAGGCCGTTGTGGCCCAGCCAGGAGTCGGACAGAAAGCCCTTGAACCAGACGTTTTCTGCCGTGGTGCCGATGGTGGTGAAACTGAAACCAAGGACGATGGCGATCGCCCAGGCGCCAAACGCGCGCCACTCGATGCCGCCGCGATACCAGTAGGCGCTGCTCGGACTGACGTCGAGCAGGTCTTTGGGGCTGTAGTAGTGACGGTGAATCAGATCGACCACGAAGATCCCGACCCACGCAGTGATCGGCACTGCCAGCAGGGAAATGAAGGTGATGAACGGGCCGTAGAAACTGTCGGCGATCAGCATGAAGTAGATCGAGCCGGCGAAGATCGCGACGATGTCGACCACCACCGCGTAGACGCGTTTGACCTTGAGGCCCAGGGTCAGCGTGGTCAGGCCGGCGGAATATACCGACAGGTTGTTCGACAGCAGCAGGCCGCCGAACGCGGTGATCAGGTACGGCACGGCCATCCACGTCGGCAGCATGTCGCGAATCGCCACGATCGGGTCAGTCGCCGACGCCAGATCATTGTTGCCCACAGAGAGCAAGCCGCCGAGGGTGATCAGCAGCACCAGCGGAATCCCTGCGCCGAACGCCGCCGACGCCACCAGGCGCACAGCCTTGACGCTGCGATGCTGATAGCGCGACATGTCGGCACCAGCGTTGGCCCAGCCGATACCAGTGCCGGCGGCCATGGTGCCGATGCCGATGATCATCGCGCTCAGTGGTGCTGGCGTGGCGTTGAATACCGCGCTCCAGTCGATGGTCGCGCAGAGAAAACCACCGACGAGAATGTTCAGCGCACCGAACACGTACGTCGCCCACTTCTGGATCACCAGCAAAGTCGCGTGGCCGAGGCCGGACACCGACAAGGTCAGCAGCACGAAGATGGCGATAAAGATCAGCGTCAGTACCGGCGCACTTTTCGCCTCGACCGGCGAGCCGAACAGGATCGAACACAGCGACAGCAGGACAAACGCCGCAGTGGTGGTGTTGACGGTTTCCCAACCCAGACGCGACATCAGCGAAACCAGCGTCGGGCCGATGTTGCCACGTACGCCGAAGATCGCCCGGGACAGCGTCAGACTCGGCGCGCGGCCACGCCGCCCGGCAATCGAAATGATCCCGACCACGGCAAACGAACCGGCGGCACCGAGGATGGCGACGATGATCGCCTGCCAGATCGCCAGCCCGCGAAACGCCACCAGCGTGGCTCCCAGCGGCAGGCCAAGGATGGAAATATTCGCGGCGAACCAGACCCAGAACAGCTGCAACGGATGACCGTTGCACTCGGCTTCCGGCACCGGCTCGATGCCCCGGGTTTCCAATTGCCCGACGCTTTGCCCGGCGGTTGATGAACTCATGAAGATGCTCCTGTTTGCCTTTTTTGTGGTTGTGGCAATGATGCAAAACGACAAGACAACCGGCCTTCCGAGGCCTGTCTGTGCGATCCATTGCTGTGTGAATTCTTTAGAAATGCGCCGCCCCTTTCGCGAGCAGGCTCGCTCCCACAAGGAAATGCATTCCAATTGTGGGAGCGAGCCTGCTCGCGAAAGGGGCCAGCCAGTCAACGCAAGGCCAACAACCCCTGCACTAACGGTTCCAGCTCAAGTTGATTAACGACTTTCACCGTTTCGATCATCGGCTGCGGCCAGCACTCAAGCCCCAGGCAAGCCCCGAGCATGGCGCCGAGAATCGCCGCGATGGTATCCGTGTCGCCGCCCAGGCTGGCAGCCATGCACAGCGCTTCGAATGCCGTCATCTCGCCGATGGCCACTTGCTGGGCCAGGGCGAATGAGACCACCACCGACTCCTGCGACGCCACCGATGTACCGATCACGTCGTAGAGCAGATCGGCGAGCAGTGCTTTGTCACTGTCGACGCTGATACTGCGCGCCCAACTGATGCGCGAGGCCATGCGCCCACCGGCGACCCAATGTCCGTGGGCTTCGGCTTGCTGGGCAATCTGCTGGCCAAGATTCAGCGCCTCGCCGAGATCGACGCCATTGATGCCAGCGGAAACCACCGCCGCCACCGCCGCCGCACTGGAAATTCCCAGCGTGGTGTTATGCGTCACTTGGCAAGCCTGCACGACCGCCGCAATGAAGCGCTGCGGATCGGCCACGTTCGCGGCAATGCCAACCGGGGTGATGCGCATCGCCGCGCCATTGGTGGTGCCGTAGCGCCCGGCTTCTTCCGGGGAATGCCCGGCGAGGATCATTTCAATGGCGCGTTTGGTCGAGGGGCCGAGCAAGTCCTGCGAGCCTTTGGCCTGCATCTCGGCTTCCCACTCGATCAAGCGCTGGGCGAGAACCGCCGGCTCGATACGGCCGTGACCTTCGACCAATAATTCGCCGACCAGGATCGCCTGCTCGGTGTCATCGGTGATCGAGCCTTTAGGCATGTTCGCGGCGATCGGTTGCAAGGGACCAGCGTCCTGCAAATCAGTGATCTGGCCGAAGCGCGCCTTGATCGTTTCACGATCGAGCGACTGCGTCGGCATGCCCAGCGCGTCACCCATGGCCAGACCATAGAAAGCGCCTAGCGCACGCTTGAGCGCGGTCATTTCGATTCTCCGAATTGCAGGTGCAGACGAAAGTGCACCGGGTCGAGCAGGCTTTCGACCTGTTCCATGAAACGGTTCTGCCGGTCGTAGGTGGTGCGCAGGGCTTTGAGAAACACCGTGCCGACCGGGCGACCAAGCAGCTCCGCGTCTTCGGCATTCAGCGGTTCGGCGCCGATCCACTGATCGCCGCGCTCGCCGATATAGCCGTAGGCGGCCAGGGTGATGGTCAGGGAATTGTCGATCAGGCCGACGCGGGGCAGGCTTTCCAGGCCGCCGTTGGCCGGCATCAAGGATCGTTCGAGAGACACCAGCGTACCGTCGGTGGCGCGCCGGCGACGGTCGAGGGTGATGAATTGATCGGTGCCGAAACGCACCAGCAGATCTGGCCGCGTCACGGCTTCGAGGCGCAACACTTCGGTATTGATCAGCGCCCCGCTGTCGGCCAGCGCCTGCGCCCAGCCGATGCGCTGATCCAACGCGACACCGTCGAAAGTGACGATGGAACCGACACCGCTTTGCGTGGCGATGTAATTACGCCGCTTCAGTTCGGCCAGCGCCTCACGCAAGGTGCCACGGCTGACCTGGAATTCTTGAGCCAACTGATGTTCGCCAGGCAACAGAAAGCCGTCCTCCATGAGGCCGCTTTCGATGCGTCGGACGAGCTCGTCGACCACCCGTTGTTTCTTGTCGAATCGTACCTGTCTAATCATGTACAAATTGATAACCGAAACGGTCGCTGACGAGCAAGAATTATTTAAGGGAGATGACAGAAGGCAGGAATGGCGCGATCAACTGTGGGAGCGAGCCTGCTCGCGAAGGCGGTATCCCTGACACATCAACGCTGGATGTGCCAATGCCTTCGCGAGCAGGCTCGCTCCCACAGGGAAGTGCTTGTGTCAGCGCTGTTTCAAGCGGTCAATGACCACGGCCAGCAACAGAATCGAACCACGAATCACATACTGATAAAACGTATCGATGTTCTTCAGGTTCATCGCGTTTTCGATGATCGCCAGAATCAACACCCCGGCAATCACATGACGAATCATGCCGATGCCGCCACTCAACGAAACTCCGCCCAGCACGCAAGCCGAGATCACTGTCAGTTCAAAACCCTGACCAATCATCGGCTGCCCGGAAGTCATCCGCGAGGCCAGAATCACACCCGCCAGCGCACCGATCAAACCATGCACGGCGAAGATGATGATCTTGGTCCGGTCGACGTTGACACCCGCCAGCAGCGCCGCTTCCTGGTTGCCACCGATGGCCATGGTGTTGCGCCCGTACGTGGTGTAGTTCAGCAGCCAGCCGAAAAACAGGAAGCAGACAATGGTGATCAGGATTGGCACCGGCACACCGAACAGCTGGCCGTTGCCGAAAACAAAGAACGATTCCTGCGAAACACCGACCGCTTTGCCGTTGGCAAAAATGTAGGCCAGACCGCGAACGATCTGCATGGTCGCCAGCGTCGTGATCAAGGCATTGACGCGCAACTTGGCAATCACGATGCCGTTGATCAGCCCGACGATCAGGCCCATCACCAGCGCCGCACTGACCCCGAGAAACACGCTGTTGGTGTCACGCATCACCACTGCTGCGACCACGCCGGCACAGGCGATCACTGAGCCGACCGAGAGGTCGAAGTGTCCGGATGCCAGGCAATAAAGCATGGTGCACGCGGCGATGCCGGTGGTGGAAATCGCCAGGCCCAGGCCACGCATGTTCAGCGGCGAGAGGAAGTTGTCGATCAGCAGTGTGCAGGCGACAAAGATGCCGATCGCCGCCAGCAGCATGACCCAGTCATCAAGGAAGCGCCGCAGGTCCAGCGGTTTGCGCTCGGTCGGCAGAGTTTCGTTTTGCGTAGTCATCATAGTTACCTCTCAGTTCGCCACGCCGTCAGCGCGGTGGCGTGGCAAAGCCAGTTGCAGCAGGTTGGATTCATTGGCCTGGTCGCGGCTGACTTCGCCGCGCAGGGCGCCTTCGCACAGCACCAGGATGCGGTCGGAAATGCCCATCACTTCCATCAGATCGCTGGACACCACGATCACCGAAATACCGTCGGCGGCGAGGTTATGAATGATCTGGTAGATCTCGGCCTTGGCGCCGATATCGATGCCACGGGTCGGTTCGTCGAGCAGCAGGACTTTCATCGGCATCGATAGCCAGCGGCCGAGAATGGCCTTCTGCTGATTGCCGCCGGAAAGGAACTTGATCTGCTGGCCGGCGTGCGGGGTTTTCACTTTCAGGGCCTTGATCTGCTTGTCGGCGTTGCCCTTTTCCCACAGGCCGCGAATCAGGCAGCCGAGCCCGGAATGCGCACCGCGGGCACTGATGTTGATGTTCTCGGCAACGCTGGCCAACGGGATGATGCCTTCCTTCTTGCGGTCTTCCGGGCAGAGCAAAATGCCGGCGGCGATCGCGTCACGCGGCGAGCGCAGTTTCAGCTCATGGCCGCGCAGTTCGAGACGGCCAGCGGTGTTGCGCTCCAGGCCGCTGAGCAGGCGAAACAGCTCGGTGCGCCCTGCCCCGACCAGCCCGAACAGGCCAAGGATTTCGCCCTTGTGCGCTTCGAAACTGATCGGCTCACGCAGGCCCGGGCCGAGCAAACCATCGACCTTCAACGCCACGGCACCGCGCGGGCGATGGCGGTAATCGTAGATATCCTGAATGTCGCGACCGACCATGCAGGTCACCAGTTGATCGTGGGTCAACTGGCTCATGTCGTCGAATGTACGAACGTAGCGGCCGTCCTTGAACACGGTGACGGCGTCGCAAATGCGGAAGACTTCTTCCATGCGATGGGAAACGTAGAGCACCACTTTGCCTTCGTCGCGCAGACGACCGATGATCGCCATCAAGCGATCGATCTCCCGCGCCGAAAGGCTGCTGGTCGGTTCGTCGAAAGCGATGACGTGAGCGCCGCGCGACAGCGCTTTGGCGATTTCCACCAGTTGCCGCTGACCCAGCGACAAGCGTCCGACCTTGGTTTGCGGATCGATTTCGTCCGCCAGCCCCTTCAGGCAATTCAAGGCTTTCTGGCGCAGCTCACTGCGATTGATCAGGCCGAAACTGGCCGGCAGATGGCCAAGAAACAGGTTTTCGGCCACGGTCATTTCCGGGACCAGATGCAGTTCCTGGTGAATCACCGCGACGCCGCTGCCGATGCTGTCGGCGGTGGACTTGAAGGCCATCGCCTGCTCGCCGATCTGCAGCTCGCCGCTGCTTGGGATGTAAGCGCCACCGAGGATTTTCAGCAGGGTCGATTTGCCCGCGCCGTTCTCGCCCATCAAGGCATGAACCTGACCGGGGTGGGCGACGAAGCTGATGCCGTCGAGCGCTTTCACGCCGGGAAAGGTCTTGCCGATCCCGTTGAAGCGCAGGCTGCCGCTGGCGCCGTGTTGTTCTTGTGTCTGTACTTGCGCGTGCATAAAGCCACCTCTTCACACCGAAAAACGGCCCGGCTGCCCGGGCCGTCGCTGCCTCAGTTCCACAAGCCGATTTTTTCCAGCTCTTGCTTGAAGTTTTCGCGGGTGATCAGGGTGACGTCATCCATGGCGGTGTACTTCGGCGGCTCTTTGCCGGCGGTGATCCACTCGTACATCATCTCGGCAGTCTTGTAGCCTTCGATGTGCGGGCTTGGCAGCATCGAACCGAAGAAGCCGCTGTTAGGCTTTTTCAACTCGCCGATGGCGTCGGTGCCGTTGATGCCGATGCCGATCACGTTGCTCGCGGCAAACCCGGCCGCTTCGGTGGCGCGCACGCCGCCGAGCACGGTGTTGTCGTTCATGCCGCCGATGATCAGGTTTTTCGCCGCGCTCGGCAGTTTCACCAGCGCCGAGTTGGTGGCGTCCATGCTGCCCGGTACGTCGAGGGTTTTCAGCGCGGCGAAGAGGATGTGGTCCTCCGGCATGCCGGCCTTCTTCAGGGCATCGACCGAACCGTCGGTGCGCTTCTTGCCGGTGTCGAGTTCGTTGTAGGTGTTGACCACCGCGTAGGTGTCTTTCCAGTCCCAGTTACGCTTTTTCGCTTCGGCGGCCATGGCGGCGCCCTGCTTCTGGCCCACTTCAAACGCGGCCATGCCCAGGTACGGCACGTCTTCCATGAATTTGCCGTTGGCGTCGACGAAACGGTCATCGACCGCAATCACTTTCAGATCGTTGATCTTGGCTTTGGCCATGATCGCCGGGCCGAGGGACACGTCCGGCGGGCAGATCACGAAGCCCTTGGCGCCGTTGGCGGCCAGGCTGTCGATGGCCGAGAGGGTCTTCTCGCCATCCGGTACCGCGATCTTGATCAGTTCAAAGCCTTTGTCCTTGGCGGCTTTTTCGGCAAAAGCCCATTCGGTCTGGAACCACGGTTCTTCGGCCTGCTTGACCAGAAAACCGATCTTCACCGCGTCGGCGGCGAGCAGCGCACTGCTCAGGCTGAACGCAGTGACCGCCAGGGCAGTGCTGCACAGGGTACGAATCCCGAAACGACGTTTCATCAGATGACTCCTTGTTATTTTTTTTGAGCAAGGTTTGAAAAGCGTTGAAGCGTGTTCTCAGTGAAGCTGTTTGAAAATAGTCATATCGTATGATGATTGGATTTCAAGCGTAGTTCAGCGCTGGAAATTCGTTTTGTTCAGTCGTGGTACATCACCGAACGACCACCATCGATGGTGATGCACGAGGCGTTGATAAACGGTGCTTCATCGCTGGCCAGAAATACCGCCGTCATTGCCACTTCGATCGGCTGGCCGATGCGCTTGGGCGGGTGCAGGTCAAAGGCGCGCTGCCGTTCGGCGTGCGGATCAGCAAAGCCATTCCAGTAATCGACGTTCAGCTGCGTTTCGATGTAGCCCGGCGCGATGGCGTTGACGCGAATGCCCTTGGCCGCGTATTCGATGCCGAGTGCACGGGTCAGGCCGAGCAAGCCGTGCTTGGCCACCGGGTACGGAAAGCAGCCGGGAATGATGTGGCTGGAATGGGTCGAGGCGATGTTGATGATGCTGCCGACGCCCTGTTCGATCATTTGCGGCAGCACCGCTTTGCAGCCATACCAGGCGCCGTCCAGATCGATGGCGAAGCAGCGGCGCCAGTCTTCTTCGGTCATCTGTAAAGGATCGCGGAACACATTGCCCCCGGCACAGTTGACCAACACATCGATGCGGCCATGCAATTCCACCGCGCGTCGGGCCAGGGCATGCAGATCCTGCTGATTCGATACGTCGACCTTGAGCGCCTGCACGTCATGGCCCTGATCGCGCCATTGAGCGGCTACCTGCTCGACCTTGTCGGCCTGGATATCGCTGATGAGTAATCTGGCTTGCTGCGAGGCGAAGGCGGCGACAATCGCTTCGCCGATGCCCTGAGCGGCCCCGGTCAGCAGCACGACCTTGTTTTTCAGACGCTCGCCTTTCGGCGGGGCCGACACTTGCGGCAATGTCAGCGCTTCAGCCATGGCTCAGGCCTCCTGCACGCAGGCGCAAAAAAACCGGCCATCGGTCGATGTCCGGTTTTGACGGCTGGGGAAAACAGACAGGCAAGCGTCGTCAACGGCATTGAGCCGTGACGAAAGGCGGATCCCGCTTGCGCGGGCAACAAGAATTCGCTGCATCACTTCACCTGTTTTGTTCTTTTTAAGTGTGAGTGCGTGTTACTGCTGGAGCCGACTATAAACCCGACCGCCAAATAATCTCAATATATAATTTTGCATCCCATATTTTGGGATCTAGCCAGCAAAACGCGTACAGAGTTTTCCTGAAACGTCGACGCGCATGCTCAGCACCGCGCCATCCAATGGATGATTCAGTGGACTTTTGGCGCTGGTGATGAATAAGGTTTTCAAGTCTTCGCCACCGAACACGCAACTGGTCGGGCGACTGACCGGCAGATCGATCTTGCGGTCCACCTGCCCGTCCGGCGTCAGGCGCAGCAGGCAACTGCCGTCCCAGCGTGCATTCCACACGTAGCCTTCGGCGTCCATCGCCGAGCCATCGGGACCACCGTGTCGATCGGACGAGTAGAACACCTGCGGAGCGTCGAGACTGCCGTCGGTGCGGATGAAATATCGATTGAGCGTGCTGTCGAGACTTTCACCAAACAGCAGCGTGGTGCCGTCGTCGCTCCACAACAAGGTATTGGGAATGCCCAGGCCGAGTAGCAGCGGTGTGACGCGCTGATCGGGATCGATACGGAACAGGCCACCGGAACGGCGCACCAGCGGCAGATCCTCACCGTGCTCGCCGATGTTGTTCTGCATGGTGCCCAACCACAACCGGCCCAAGGCATCGCAACGGGCTTCGTTGGGCCGGTTGCCCGGTTGCGGGTCGGCGACACAGAACAGCGTCAAACGTGGCTCGAGGCCGGGCGAATCGAGATCGAGCCGGTAGACACCACTGCTCAATGTCACCAGCGCATCGCCGCTGGCGCAGGGAATGAAGGCGGAGATGTGCTCGGGCATCTGCCAGATCTGCACGTTCTGACCAATCAGGCGCAACGCTTGTTTACCGGCGATATCGACCCAGTAAAGCGCTTGGGTCGGCGCATCCCAGAACGGGCCTTCGCCGAGTTGCGCGCGGTGTTGGGTCAGGGCGGTGCAGGTCATCTGGAATCCTTCATGTTCTTGTTGTTTCCAATGTGGGAGCGAGCCTGCTCGCGAGGGCGGCGTGTCAGTCAATGATGATGTATCTGACCTGACGCATTCGCGAGCAGGCTCGCTCCCACAGGGAATTTTCGGTCTTAGCTGGCTTTGCGGTCCGCCATGACTTTCGGGTAAAAGCGTTTTATCGCCAGATCGGCATTGTCGATCAAGGTCATGCACGCCCACACGCCACGGGTCGAATCGCGCGCGGCGATGGCATCGGCCATGTCTTTATGGATCGGCAAGGTGCGGCGCAGTTCATCGGGGTCGGCGGCGGAGACTTCGAACGACACCGCCAGCAACGCACCGAGGGCCGGGACCATTTGTTCGATGAACTGATTATGGCTGGCGGCCAGAATGCATTCGTGGAAGGCCTGGTCGGCACGGTTGTAATCAACGCCGCTGTCGACTGCACGTTCCAGCGCATTGAAAGCCAGTTGTACCGCTTCGATCTGCTCCGGTGTCGCCCGCTCACAGGCCCAGCGCACCGCCATCGGCTCAATGGTGCGGCGCAAATCCAGCAGGTCATCGACGAAGTTTTCCGGCAACCCATTGCGCGATAGCCAACCGACCACCTGCGGATCGAACAGATTCCAGCGCCGTACTGGCAACACCCGCGTGCCGACCTTCGGTCCGACTTCGAGCATGCCTTTGGCGACAAGGGTTTTGATGGCTTCGCGAATCACCGTACGGCTGACACCAAGCTGCTCGCCCAGATCCGCCTCGACCTTGATGGTCTGCCCCGGCTTGACCTGACCGGCAGCAATCCAACTGCCCAGCCAGTCAACGGTCGACGCATGAAAGCTGCTGGACATGAACACCTCAAGGCGAATCGCGATGGGTGCCTACGCTAATCATCATACGAATAACAGTCAATCGGATTTTTTCAGCTTGCGCAAACCATTGTGGGAGCGAGCCTGCTCGCGAAAGCGTCGTGTCAGTCAACATTGCTGGCGACTTATACAGCGCATTCGCGAGCAGGCTCGCTCCCACATTTTGATGTTGTGTCAGGGTTCCAGGCCGATGCGAAAGAACTCGCCGCCGCTCCACACGCCCAACCAGCGCTGGCCATCAATCTCGCGGCTCACCGCCAGTTCCACCAACTGGTAAAACACATTGCGGTGAATCAGCGCTTCAAGGTTGCTGCGCACATGCACATAGGGCGCAGGCTCCTGGGTCTCAGGATCGATCTCGACACGCAGCGGATGCTCAGTCCCCGCTTCGGTGGTTTCCTCGACGTTGGTGGTAAAGCGCAAAACCTGCGCCTCGCCCTCGCCTTGCACGTCAACGGCAACCGCCACGAACGGCGCGTCATCGACCTTGATCCCGACCTTCTCGACCGGGGTGATCAGGAAATAATCATCGCCGTCGCGGCGGATGATGGTGGAGAACAGTTTGACCATCGGCTTGCGCCCGATCGGCGTACCCAGGTAGTACCAGGTGCCGTCACGGGCAATGCGCATGTCGATGTCGCCGCAGAAATCCGGGTTCCACAAATGCACCGGTGGCAGGCCTTTGGTCTTGGGGATCTGCCCCAGCAGGTCATTGGCTGTTTGCGGGTCACTCATGGCGTACTCCTTGATTACTGGTCGCCGATCCCCAGCAGGCTGCGTGCGTATTGCGCCAGCGGCGGACCGATGAGGTCTTCGGGTTTGGAATCATGGAACGTCAGTAAACCGCCACGACTCTTGATCCGTGCAGTATCAATCAAATACTGGGTGCTGGTCTCGATCAACATGATCTGAATCACGCCGCCATCGATACCGAGGCGATCCACGGCTTCCTGGTCCAGCCACTCGTCGGAGTTGCCGATGCGGTCATCAGCCTTGGCGAAACGTGTGTAGAGCAGGTAATGCGCCCCGGCATCACGGGCTTCGCCCATGGCTTGGTCGAGGCCTTCCGGCGCACGGGCGCGGCGGACCATCGGGAAGTATTCGACAAAGCCCTTGAAGGCTTCTTCGGCGACCACGTTCGGCCGTGGATAGGAACCACCCGGTGGCGCGAACGCGCCCTGGGCGATAAAGATGAACGAGTCCGGCTGAATGCGGAGATTGTTCACCCGGCGGCTGTCGCTATGGTCCAGAAGCCCCGCATCGCTCATGTGATAGCGAGTGCCTTCGGCCATATCGCTGACATTCATGCAGCCGCCAAGCGCCAAAACGGCCAGCAGCAAAACCAGGCTACGCATCCTATTCCTCCAGAAGCCGGTGTCGGAAAACCGGCGAATGGCCGTTGAATGCAGCTTTTGCGCCAGCTCGACAAATTCAGTGATAGAGGCATTCGCGAGCAGGCTCGCTCCCACAATTGAAATGCATTCCAAATGTGGGGCGAGCCTGCTCGCGAAAGCCGTTGTTCAACCGCCAATAATCTTCATGACAGTAGCGCCGCCAGAGAACGCCACCTCCTGTTTGTCACCCAACGCCTTGACCAGCAAACGTTGCAGCGCCGGCAACGCCTGGTGGCGCGGCTTGTCGAGCAGATCGCCGACATAGTGGCGGTTGCTCGACGATAAACAGCCATGCAGCCAACCGGTCGATGACAGGCGCAAGCGCGAACAAGTGCGGCAGAACGGCACACTTTCGTTGGCGATCACCCCGAAAGTGCCGCGACCGGGAATCGCATAGCGCACAGCCGTGGCGTCCACCGGTGCGTCGGTCTGGGCGTATTCATAACGTTCGCCGATCAGGCCGAGCAACTGCTCAAGGCTGACGAACTGCTGCAGGAAGGCATTGGAATCCTTGGCCAGATGGCCCATGCGCATCAGCTCGATGAAACGCAGTTCGAAGCCGCGCTCCAGACAGTAGTCGAGCAGCGGCATGACCTGATCGAGGTTCTGCCCGCGCAACGGCACCATGTTGACCTTGATCTTCATCCCGGCGGCGGCAGCCTGATCCATGCCATCGAGCACGCTGGCCAGATCGCCGCCACGAGCGATGCTGCGAAACGCAGCGGCATCAAGAGTATCGAGGGAAACGTTGATTCGACGCAGACCGGCATCGACCAGCAGCGGCAGTTTTTTCGCGAGGAGTTGACCATTGGTGGTCAGGCTGATGTCGTCGAGGCCCATCTGGCCGACGGCAGTCATGAACGATTCGAGTTTGGGGCTGACCAGTGGCTCGCCGCCAGTGATGCGCAGGCGCTCGATGCCGGCCGCTTCGATCAGGTATTCGACGCCGCGCGCCATGGCTTCGGCCGACAGTTCATCCTGCGCAGCGACCAACCGCTTGCCGTTGGGCACGCAGTAGGTACAGGCGTAATTGCAGGCAGAGGTCAGGCTGATGCGCAGATTGCGAAAACGCCTGCCTTGACGGTCAACGATCATGAAACACTCCGGCGAAAGAAATCGAGCGAGCAAAACTTGACTGAGAAATCAGGTTTTAGCAAGCCCTATGCCTGAGTATATTCCTGTGCTATTGCGCCATGTTGTGAAAACACGGCGCAATCAGCCCGCTGAATGACTTATGTGCTCGGGGTTTCCGGGTCGCGCTTGCGCTTGTTGCCCATGCGCACGCCGATGTCCATCAGGAACTGGAAGAAGCCTTCCTGATCTTCCAGCACGTTGCTCCAGAACGGCGAGTGATACAGCGCCACCGCGCCGTGCACCAACGCCCAGGATGCGCAGTAGTGGAAGTACGGCGGCACGTCTTCGAGCTTGCCTTCGCTGATGCGACCCTTGATCAGCAGGGTCAGGCGTTCGAAGTTCGAGGCACGGATCTTGTGCAGTTCCTCGACCATCTCCGGCACCTGATTGCCCTTGACCACTTTCTCTTCGAGACGGTCGAACAGGCGATAGCGCTGCGGGTCGCGCATGCGGAATTCGAAGTAGGCGCGGGACAGCGCTTCCTTGTCCTTGTCGACATCGGCCGAATGCAGCAGCTCGTTCAGATCGCGCTCGTAATCGAGCATCAGGCGCAAGTAGATCTCGGCCTTGGATTTGAAGTGCTTGTAGATCGTGCCTTTGCCGATACCCACGGCATCAGCAATCATCTCGACGGTGACACTGTCTTCACCCTGGTCGAGGAACAGCTTGAGCGCGGTATCGAGAATTTCCTGCTCGCGGCGACGAAATTCACGGACCTTACGAGGTTCTTTATGCATAAGAAAAAGGTCTGAAGGGTCAAAATTCGAAGCCGCGTATTATGCCTAACTTGCGCAAAAAAGCACGGTTCATCGACCAAATCTGTGTTTCTTGTTCATTTCGAGAACGAATCGGGTGCAATGAGAACTCAACTGAAGCAAACGTATTCCAAATTTGTTTAAAAACCCCGACCCGCTCACTGGACTGCACGCCAGACTGATCAATACTTGAACTGTCGGGCGACATCTCCCCCAAGTGTCGTGCCGGTAAAGGTACCAACGGACCGCGTGCCTTTGTTTTACTCCTAATGGTCTTAACCCGGATTCACCCCCCAGAACCCGGGTTTTTTTTGCCTGCGATTTGGCCTGCGGTCATACGGCAGATTTAACACTCGCCAGCGGGAACAAGCGCTTGAAGTTTTCCGTGGTCTGCTCGGCAAAGCGCTCGTAGTTCTCACCACGCAGCATCGCCAGAAACTCCGCCACTTCGCGCACGTACTGCGGCAGGTTCGGCTTGCCGCGATACGGAATCGGCGCCAGATACGGCGAATCGGTTTCCACCAGCAGGCGATCGGCCGGCACCTTGCTCGCCACGTCACGCAAGGCGTCGGCATTGCGGAACGTAACAATGCCCGATAGGGAAATGTAATAACCCATGTCCAGCGCTGCCTTGGCCATGTCCCAGTCTTCGGTGAAGCAATGCAACACGCCAGCCTGGGGCAGCGCCGCTTCGCGCAGCAGTTGGAGGGTGTCGGCACGGGCGCCGCGAGTATGGATGATCACCGGTTTGCCGGTCTGCTGCGCCGCTTGCAGATGCAGGCGAAACGACTCCTGCTGCAACTCGGCAGCTTCCGGCTCGTAGTGATAGTCGAGACCGGTTTCGCCGATCGCCACCACTTTCGGGTGATCGAGTTCGTGCAGCAGCCAGTCCAGCGCCGGTGCGGCGCCCGGCTGCACATCCAGCGGATGCACGCCGACCGAGCAATCGACGTCGTCATAACGCTCGGCGAGGGCTTTGACGTCGGCGGCGTTGTCAGCGCTGACGCCGATGCACAGAAAATGTCCAACCCCACGCTCGCGGGCCGCAGCGAGCGCGGCATCCAGCGAGCCGTCATGGGCGGCGAGGTCGAGACGGTCAAGGTGACAATGGGAATCTACGAGCATAAAAAGGACTGCAACTTACATCGTATGAGTGGGACGGTCGGATTTCAGCGCTCCGGCCAGATGAGTTTCGATGCGACTGCGCGCGGTGTCGTCGCCGTCGTTGAACTGCACGCCGACACCGGCGGCGCGATTGCCTTGTGCGCCTTTGGGGGTGATCCAGGCGACTTTGCCGGCAACCGGAATTTTTTCCGCTTCATCCATCAGGTGCAACAGCATGAACACCTCGTCGCCCAACCGGTAGCTTTTGTTGGTCGGGATGAACAGTCCGCCATTCTTGATGAACGGCATGTAGGCGGCGTAGAGCACCGACTTGTCCTTGATGGTCAGGGACAAGATGCCGTTACGCGGCCCCGGGCTGACAGGTTCAATCATGTTCACCTCCACTGCTGATCTTCAGAGTCTAGGTACACATTCTTATCTTTGACCAGGCAATCCCATCCATTGCACCAACAATGCTTCCAGCAGCAAGGCCGGATTGAGGTTGGCCTTGCTCAGCACTTTCTGTCGCTGGGCGAGAATCCAGTCCTGAATATCCAGTACTTTGCCCTGCGCGCTCTTCTGCGCCAGGTACTGCACGACCTTGCGCATATCGGCCAGG
Source organism: Pseudomonas sp. ef1 (assembly GCF_007293365.2). NCBI lineage: Bacteria > Pseudomonadati > Pseudomonadota > Gammaproteobacteria > Pseudomonadales > Pseudomonadaceae > Pseudomonas > Pseudomonas sp. ef1. The sequence continues at coordinate 5,390,130 of NZ_CM129815.1, forward strand.
CCAAGGCCGGCTTCGTCCTGAGTCAGTTGATAACGCAGGATCAGGCTCGACCAGTCGCAGAACCAGTCGAACAGACGCAGCATCGGAATGCTTTTCCACTCTTCCGCCAGTTGCGTCGGCGATTGCTGGCCCTTGAGCAACTTCTTCACGCCTTCGACCACTTGTGCACGTTGTTCACGCACACCTTGCGATTGCAGGCTGACCGCCATCAGCGGCGACCCGGCTGCGAGGGTCAGCAGTTCGACGCGCTCTTCCTCCGCGCAATCCGGCAGCGCCTGGGCCAGCCATTGCAGGCTCATCGCCTCGCCCGGCAGCGGGCAGGCCTGCTGCACGCAACGGCTCTTGATGGTTGGCAACAAACGGCTCGGCTGGTGGCTGACCAATAGCAGCACGGTATCGCCGGACGGTTCCTCAAGACTTTTGAGCAAGGCGTTGGCAGCGTTGATGTTCATCGACTCGACCGGCTCGATCAACACCACTTTGCGCCCGCCGAGCTGCGCGGTCTGCACGACGAAACTGACCAGATCACGAACCTGATCGACCTTGATCGCCTTGTCCGCCTCTTCCGGCTCCAGGATGTAATTGTCCGGATGACTGCCGGCCTTGAGCAGCAAGCAGGATTTGCACTCGCCGCACGCCTCAGGCGTAGGGCGCTGACACAGCAGGCTGGCCATCAAGCGCTCGGCCAGCGCACGCTTGCCGATCCCGGCCGGACCGTGCAGCAGATAAGCGTGAGCATGCTGAGTGCGTCCGGCCAGTTGCTGCCAGAGGCTGTCCTGCCATGGATAGGCCTCAGCCACGGGCCAGCTCCAGCAAATTCGGTAGCAAGGTGTCCAGCGATTGCTGCACCTTGGCCAATGGCTGACCGGCATCGATGCGCACGTAGCGCGACGGGTCGGCTTCGGCGCGTTTCAGGAACGCATTGCGCACGTTCTCGAAAAACGCCCGGCCTTCGAGTTCGAAACGATCCAGTCGACCACGGGCACTGGCGCGGGCCAAACCGATTTCAACGGGCAGGTCGAAAATCAAGGTCAGATCGGGCCGCAAGTCGCCCTGCACGAAAGTCTCCAGCGTGGCGATGCGCTCGAGTGACAAACCACGACCGCCGCCCTGATAGGCGTATGTCGAGTCGGTGAAACGATCACACAGCACCACAGCGCCACGGGCCAGCGCCGGGCGAATCACCTCTGCCAGATGCTGGGCGCGCGCGGCGAACACCAGCAACAGCTCGGCGTCCGGGTGCATCACTTCGTCGGCCGGGGTCAGCAACACGTCACGAATCCGCTCGGCCAGCGGCGTACCGCCAGGCTCACGGGTGAGCAGCACTTCGATACCGGCGGCGCGCAGGCGCTCGGCGAGGTATTCGCGATTGGTGCTCTTGCCCGCGCCTTCCGGGCCTTCCAGGGTAATAAACAAGCCAGTCACAGGCAGTCCTTCATCAAAGTCATTGCGCGTTCTGTGGTGCAGCGGCGTCCGGTTCCAGGGCTGGCGCAGGTTCTTGCGACGGCACTTGCGGCAGCGCCTCGGGCGCGGTGTTCGGCGAGGCCGCCGGAATGGCCTCATCGGTGGCCGGCGCGGTTACTGGTGCCGGGCTGGAACGGTAATCGGCACGGCGCTTGAGCTGGTATTCGCGCACTGCGTTGTTGTGCGCATCCAGATCATCGGAGAACACATGGCTGCCATCGCCACGGGCGACGAAATACAGGCTGCTGCCCTCCACCGGGTTGAGCGCAGCATGAATCGCCTCGCGCCCGACCATCGCAATCGGCGTCGGCGGCAAGCCTGGAATCACGTAGGTGTTGTAAGGCGTCGGCTCTTTCAAATGTGCGCGGGTCAGTTTGCCGGTGTAGCGATCACCGAGGCCATAAATCACCGTCGGATCGGTCTGCAACTGCATGCCCAGCGCCATGCGCCGTACAAAGACGCCGGCAATCTGCCCGCGCTCCTGCGGAACGCCAGTCTCTTTCTCGACCAGCGAGGCCATGATCAGCGCTTGATAAGGTTCGCTGTAAGGCACATCGGCAGAACGCTGCGCCCACTCTTTGGCGAGCACTTCATCGAGACGATCAAAGGCCTTTTTCAGCAGCTCGGCATCGGACATGCCGCGCACGAAGCGATAGGTATCCGGGAAAAACCGACCTTCCGGGAACAAGCCTTTGTGGCCGATCTTCGCCATCACGTCGCTGTCGCTCAGGCCATTGAGGGTCTGCTCGAGCTTGTCGTCCTTGGCCAGGGCGGCGCGCACTTGATGAAAAGTCCAGCCTTCGACCAGGGTCAGGCTGTACTGAACCACGTCGCCGCGCTTCCACGAATCGATCAGACCGTTGACGGTCATGCCCGGCTGCATGCGGTATTCGCCGCTGTGAATCGGTGTGCCGGCGAGATTGAAGCGCCAGTAGACGCGCAGCCAGAACGCGTCCTTGATGACGCCATCGGTTTCGAGTTCAAGGAAGGTACGGGTCGGTGTAGAGCCTTTCGGCACATCCAGCAGTTGTTCCTGCGGGATGTTCAGGGGCTGTTCCAGCGCCGAATGAATTTTCCAGGCGCTGGCGCCCAACAGCAGCCCTGCCAGAACCAGTCCGGTTTCCAGCAGCAGCAAAAGTTTACGTCTCACGAATCAAGCATCCAGTAGCGCGCGGGCAATGGTTTGCAGTTTACGGGTGAGCGGGCCAACCGGCCAGCTCAGTGCAGCACAGGCGCGTACCGGCCAGACGCCATAAACGCTGTTGCAGACAAATACTTCATCAGCCCATTGCAGCTGTTCGAGGCTGATATCGGCGATTTGCGTGGGGATGGCCAGCGACTCGGCCTGAAACAATATTTCCGCGCGCATCACCCCAGCGACGCCGCAGCGCTTCAAGTCGGGCGTGATCAAGCCACCGTCGCGCACCAGGAAAATATTGCTGTACACACCTTCGACAACACGCCCGGCCTGATCGAGCATCAAGCCTTCGGCATGCTCGCTGTCCTGCCATTCGGCGCGGGCGAGCACCTGTTCCAGTCGATTCAGATGTTTGAGCCCGGCTAACAACGGCTGCGTAGATAAACGCGTGTTGCAGGGAAACAGGCGGATGCCGTGCTCGGCATGGGCAGCGGGATACGCTGCCGGCGGATTGCCTTGCAGGATGCGTCGGCCCTGCGCCGCAGGATCGGGCGCATAACCGCGCAAGCCGTCACCCCGAGTGAGGATAAGCTTGAGCACGCCCTCGCCCATCGCAGCGGCATAGCTGAGCAGCTCATGGCGAACCAGCTCGAGATCGGTCGCAATGGCCAGACGCGCGCAGCCATCGGCCAGGCGCGTCAGGTGCCGATCCAGCAGAATCGGCCGAGCACTGCGCACGGCAATGGTCTCGAACAGACCATCGCCGTAAGCCAGGCCGCGATCTTTCAGCGACAGCGCGTCAGCCGGTTGACCGTCGACCCAGCTGTCCATCAGCCGGCGAACCGGCGAAACGCCAGAGTGCCGTTGGTGCCGCCAAAACCGAAGGAGTTGGACAGCACGACATCGATGTCCATGTTGCGCGCGGTGTGCGCAACGAAATCGAGATCGCAGCCTTCGTCCGGTTCATCGAGGTTGATGGTCGGCGGTGCCACCTGGCTGTTGATCGCCAGCACGCTGAAAATCGCTTCGACCGCGCCCGCCGCACCCAACAGGTGGCCGGTCATCGACTTGGTCGAGCTGACGGCCAGCTTGTAGGCGTGATCGCCGAACACCGACTTGATCGCATTGGCTTCGGCAAGGTCGCCGGCCGGGGTCGAGGTGCCGTGGGCGTTGATGTACTGCACTTGATCGACATTGATCTTCGCGTCGCGCAGGGCATTGGTGATGCAGCGCGCGGCACCGGCGCCATCGGCGGGTGGCGAGGTCATGTGGAACGCATCGCCACTGGTGCCGAAACCGATCAGCTCGGCGTAGATCGTGGCGCCACGGGCCTTGGCGTGCTCCAGCTCTTCGAGAACCAGAGCGCCAGCACCATCGGACAGCACGAAGCCGTCGCGGCCCTTGTCCCACGGACGGCTGGCGCGGGTTGGCTCGTCGTTGCGGGTCGACAGCGCACGGGATGCGCCGAAGCCGCCCATGCCCAGACCGCAGGCAGCCATTTCCGCACCGCCGGCAATCATCACGTCGGCTTCGTCGTACATGATGTTGCGCGCGGCCATGCCGATACAGTGCGTACCGGTGGTGCACGCGGTGGCGATGGCGTAGTTGGGTCCCTGTGCGCCCAGATGGATCGACAGGAAACCGGAAATCATATTGATGATCGAGCCAGGCACAAAGAACGGCGAGATCCGTCGCGGACCGGTCTCGTGCAGGGTGCGGCTGGTTTCTTCAATGTTGGTCAGACCGCCGATACCCGAACCCATGGCCACGCCAATGCGTTCACGGTTGGCATCGGTGACTTCCAGACCGGCGTTGCGCACGGCTTGAAAGCCTGCGGCGAGGCCGTACTGAATGAACAGGTCGAGCTTGCGCGCTTCCTTGACCGACAGGTATTCCTCGACATTGAAGCCCTTGACCGAACCGCCGAAGCGGGTCGAATAGGCAGAAAGGTCGGTGTGTTCGATCAGACCAATGCCACTGCGGCCAGCCAGAATGCCCTGCCAACTGCTCGGCACATCCGTGCCCAGTGGCGACAACATACCCATACCGGTGACTACGACGCGTCTACGCGACACAGCACTCTCCTTTTTCAAATGACGACTTTGCATCAGGCCTAAAGAAAAAACCGCACGCCATGATGGCAGTGCGGTTTTTCCATGACAGCAAGCAACGATTACAAACTATTACGCCTGGTGGCTGGTAACGTAGTCGATTGCAGCTTGTACAGTAGTGATCTTTTCAGCTTCTTCGTCAGGGATTTCGGTCTCGAATTCCTCTTCCAGAGCCATCACCAGCTCAACGGTGTCAAGGGAGTCGGCACCCAGGTCTTCTACGAAGGAAGCGGTGTTGACCACTTCTTCTTCTTTAACACCCAGTTGCTCGGCAACGATTTTCTTGACGCGCTCTTCGATGGTGCTCATACCTTGTTTTCACTCCTAATGGACAAATTCAGGCAGCTGGCCAGTGGGTAAGTGTATAGAAAGCCTTTTCAGTTTTTCAACTGAAAGCTTCACTCCTCAAACCCTGCGGCCCTCTGCCTATAAATAGATTGCAGCTTTATAACGGATTTTAGACAGCTCGTATGACATTTTTTTGAAGCAATCCGTCACATTTTACTTACATGTACATCCCACCGTTCACCGGGATTGTAGCCCCGGTAACGTATGCCGCACCGTCGGATGCAAGAAAAGCGACCACGGACGCGATCTCTTGAGCTTGCCCCAGACGACCCAGCGGAATCTGCGTCTGCAAGGCTTCACGCTGTGCTTCAGGCAGCTCGCGGGTCATATCGGTGTCGATGAACCCTGGGGTTACCGAGTTGACCGTAATCGAACGCGAACCGACTTCACGCGCCATCGCCCGGCTGAAACCTTCCAGACCGGCCTTGGCGGCTGCATAGTTTACTTGGCCGGCGTTGCCCATGGCACCCACTACCGAGCCAATACTGATAATTCGACCCCAACGCGCCTTGGTCATGCCGCGCAGAACGCCCTTGGACAGGCGATACAGACTGTTCAGGTTGGTATCGATCACGTCGTACCACTCGTCGTCTTTCATGCGCATCATCAGGTTATCGCGGGTGATGCCGGCATTATTGACCAGAATCGCCACCGGCGCACCGAACTGCTCCTGAATGCCTGCCAGCACGGCGCTGACCGACTCGTCGCTGGTGACATTGAGTTCGAAACCGGCGCCCTGGATACCGTTTTCCTTCAGGGTCGCGACAATGCGCTCGGCGCCCGAAGCGGAGGTCGCGGTGCCGACAACGATGGCGCCCTGACGACCCAGTTCCAGCGCGATGGCCTGGCCGATACCGCGGCTTGCACCGGTGACCAGTGCAACTTTACCTTGCAGACTCATGCAAGTTTCTCCTGATTCAGGCCTGCGCTGCGCGAGCGGCAGCGAAGGCATCTGGGGTATTGAGATTGGAAGTCGAAACGCCTTCGGCGCAACGTTTGTTCAGGCCAGCAAGGACTTTGCCCGGGCCGCATTCGACCAGATTGGTCGCGCCCTTGGCGGCCAAAGTCTGTACCGATTCAACCCAGCGCACTGGCTTGTAGAGCTGTTCGAGCAGATCGCGCTTGAGGGTTTCCAGATCGACCGGCACTTGTGCGCTGACGTTCTGTACCACCGGAATCTGCGGCGCCTGCCAGTCGATGGCGGCGATGGATTCGGCGAAACGCTCGGCAGCCGGACGCATCAGCTCGCAGTGCGACGGCACGCTCACCGGCAATGGCATGGCGCGCTTGGCACCACGGGCCTTGCAACCCTCGATGGCGCGCTCGACGGCCGCCTTGGCACCGGCGATCACCACTTGGCCCGGCGAGTTGAAATTCACTGCGCTGACGACTTCGCCTTGCGCCGCTTCGGCGCAGGCAGCCAGCACGTCGGCATCTTCCAGACCGAGGATCGCGGCCATGCCGCCCTGCCCGACCGGCACCGCTTCCTGCATCAACTGACCACGGCGCTCAACGAGCTTGACCGCGTCAGCCAGGCTCAGGCTGCCGGCGGCAACCAGCGCGCTGTATTCACCCAGGCTGTGGCCGGCGACAAACGCCGGACGCGCGCCGCCTTCGGCCAGCCACAGACGCCACAGGGCGATCGAAGCGGTCAGAATGGCTGGTTGGGTTTTGTCGGTTTGATTGAGCAGCTCTTCCGGACCCTGTTGGGTCAGTGCCCACAGGTCGTAGCCCAGCGCAGCAGAGGCTTCTTGAAAGGTTTCGAGGATCAGCGGATGTTGCGCGCCCAGCTCGGCCAGCATGCCGAGGGACTGCGAACCCTGTCCTGGAAAGACGAATGCGAGGGAAGCAGACATGTAACAAGCCCCTAATGATCTTGTCGTCGGAAAATAACGCCCCGTTGGGGCGCCAGAAACTGACAGTTTGGATGGCCCTTTGAACCGGGCGGTCACATTTAAGCATTGTCCGACGAAAACGCCTAAGACAACAGTTCCTCCAGACGACCGTGGAGACGCTCGGGCAGGTTCTCCTGAATCTCGATCAGCGCCCGTTGAATCGCACTCTGAAAGCCCTGTACCCCGGCCGATCCGTGGCTTTTCACGACGATGCCCTGCAAACCGAGAAAGCTTGCGCCATTATGTCGCGCCGGGGCCAGGTCGGCCTGCAGACGCTTCATCAACGGCAGCGCGAGAGCGCCGACAGCGCGCGAGGCGAAGTTTTTCTTGAACAACGCCTCGATGCGCGCGGCAATCATCGTCGCCAGACCTTCGCTGGACTTGAGCAGGATGTTGCCGACGAAGCCGTCACACACCACCACATCGGCCTCACCGCGATACAAGCCGTCGCCTTCGATAAAACCGATGTAGTTGATCCCGCGCGCAGCCTGCAACAGCGTGGCGGCCAGTTTGACCTGCTGATTGCCCTTGATGTCTTCAGTGCCGATGTTCAGCAGTGCCACACGCGGACGGGCGATACCCAGGGTCTGTGCAGCGACCGAGCCCATCACCGCAAACTGCAACAGGTGCTCGGCACTGCAATCGACGTTGGCGCCCAGATCGAGCAGCTGGCAATAACCGGTCTGCGTCGGAATCGCCGCGACCATGGCCGGACGATCAATGCCGGGCAATGTCTTCAGCACGAAACGCGACAGGGCCATCAACGCACCGGTATTGCCGGCACTGACACAGGCCTGCACCTTGCCATCGCGCAGCAGTTCAAGGGCTACACGCATCGACGAATCCGGCTTGCCACGCAGGGCTTGGGCGGGTTTTTCGTCCATGGTGATGACTTCGCTCGCCGCGACAATCGTCAGGCGCGCGCGATCGGCAGCCGACTGGCCGTGGATCAGTTCTTCAAGAAGGGAGGGTTGACCGACGAGGGTCAGGTGCAGCGAGGGTGTAGCAGACAGGCAAGCGAGACTGGCCTGAACAATGCTGCGGGGACCGAAGTCCCCGCCCATTGCGTCAATCGCGATGACTTGAGCAGACAAGTGATTACTCGTCAGCGCCCTTGTCGATCACTTTACGGCCACGGTAAACGCCTTCTGGCGATACGTGGTGACGCAGGTGAACTTCACCGGTGGTTTTTTCTACAGACAGGGTGCTAGCCTCGAGAGCGTCGTGCGAACGGCGCATGTCACGGGCAGAGCGGGATTTTTTGTTCTGCTGAACAGCCATAATTGATTAACTCCTAAACGTTTGGGTCACGCTTTAACTGCGCCAATACACTGAACGGGTTGGACCGCGTTACCTCGTCCTCGCTCGGTTCGGGCTCATCTGCTCCCGCCGGCTGCTGGCATTCTTCCGGATGATGAGCAGGCACAATGGGCAAGGCGAGCAGAAGCTCCTCCTCGATCAGTGACTGCAGATCCAATGGATCTTCGCCCAGTTCCAGCACGTCATAACCTTTCGGCAACGACTGGGTATTCGCACCCTCCTTCACCACCGCGTAACTGCATTCGCTGTGGATCGGCAGGGTGACCAGCTCAAGACAACGCTGGCAAACCATTTTGACTTCGGTGTCGATAAAGCTGTGGATGACCACAGACTTACGTTCATCTCGTTCAAAAACGAATTTGGCCTGCACCGTACCGACATCGTCGGAAAGCGGGTCGCAGAGTCTCTTCAAATCGGCCAGCAGCAGTTCACCTTGAAGGGTGGTGCCACGGTCAGCCAATTTGCGCGGGTCAACGTGAGGTGGAATCGGGTCATTCAACATAGGCGCAGCATTATAGGGATGCACCCACCCATGTCAAAGGAAATTGTGCCCTGTCCGTCACTTGCGCGCCTCCGCTAGAATCCGCACCTGCCTCAGGAGACGTCCATGCTGCCTTTATTACTCGCTTCAAGCTCGACTTATCGCCGCGAATTGCTCGCCCGCCTGCACCTGCCGTTCGTCTGCAGCTCGCCGGACATCGACGAAAGCCACCGCCCGGGCGAGTCCGCAATCGATCTGGTCAAACGCCTCGCCGAAGAAAAGGCCCGGGTCTTGGCGGACAGCCACCCTGCTCACCTGATCATTGGCTCGGATCAGGTCGCCGTCCTCGGCGAACAGATCATCGGCAAGCCGCACACCTTCGAAAAGGCTCGCGAGCAATTGATGGCGGCGAGCGGCGCGAGCGTGACCTTCCTGACCGGTCTGGCGCTGCTCAACAGCCAGACCAGGCAATGCCAGGTCGACTGCGTGCCGTTTACCGTGCACATGCGCCAGCTGGATCAGGCGCGCATCGAGCGCTACCTGCGAATTGAACAGCCGTACGACTGCGCCGGCAGCTTCAAGGCCGAGGGACTCGGCGTAAGCCTGTTTCAATCGACCGAAGGCCCGGATGCCACCAGCCTGATCGGCCTGCCGCTGATTCGCCTGATCGATATGTTGTTGGTCGAGGGTGTGCAAACCCCTTAAAAGCAAAAGATCGCAGCCTTCGGCAGCTCCGACACCGATTGTGCAAGAGCTGCCGTTGACCTGCGATCTTCTGACCTTGAAACAATTACCGCAACGAAGGCCCGTGGAAACCCATCCACATCGCCAACTGCTCGGCCACGCTGGCGCCGAGCTTTTTCGAGAAGCGATCGAACGGCGATTCCTGCACCGTGAAGTCCACCAGCTCCTTCTCGCCAATCACATCACGCGCCACCGAACTGGCACTGCCCAAGCCATCGATCAGGCCTAGCGGCAGCGCCTGCTCACCCGACCAGACCAGCCCGGAAAACAGCTCCGGATGCTCTTTGTCCTTCAGGCGATCGCCACGACCCTGCTTGACGCTATTGATGAACTGCTTGTGCGTGGTGTCCAGCACGCTTTGCCAGAATGCGGTTTCTTCGGGCTTTTGCGGCTGGAACGGATCCAGGAATGCCTTGTGCTCGCCCGAGGTATAGGTGCGGCGCTCAACCCCGAGTTTTTCCATGGCGCCAACGAAACCGTAACCCGCCGCCGTCACGCCGATCGAGCCGACCAGGCTGGCCTTGTCGGCGTAGATCTGATCCGCCGCGCTGGCGATGTAATAGGCGCCCGAAGCACCAAGATCGGAAATCACTGCGTAGAGCTTGATCTCCGGATGCAGGCCACGCAGACGCTTGATCTCGTCATAGACATAGCCAGACTGCACCGGACTGCCACCCGGGCTATTGATGCGCAGGACCACGCCCTTGACCTTCTTGTCTTCGAACGCCGCGCGCAGGCTGCTGACGATGTTGTCGGCGCTGGCCGGCTCCTTGTCGGCGATTACGCCGTCGATCTCGATCAACGCCGTATAGTTCGGGCCGCGGGTGGCGGTTTTTTCCATGTCCATCAGCGGCGTGAACAGCAGCAGCGCAACAAACAGATAAACAAACGTCAGCAGCTTGAAGAAAATCCCCCAGCGCCGCGAACGGCGTTGTTCCTGCACGCCGGCCAGCAAAGTCTTTTCCAACAGCTTCCAGCTTTTCGCGTCACCGTCGTCGGCACTTGCCTTGGCCGGTGCTTTCCATTCGTCGGTCATGCCATCTACCCCAGCAAAAACGTATTAAGCCCGCTGACCCAGCCAGGCGTGCAATTGAGAAAAACGGTCGATCGACAGGCGCGGCTCGAACTGTTGCAGGGACTCGATCGATTGCGCGCCATAACTGACCGCCACCGAATCCATCCCCGCGTTGCGCGCCATCAGCAGATCGAACGACGAATCACCGACCATCAACGCCTGCTCCGGACGTACGCCGCAGTGGCTGACAATCTGCTCAAGCATCAGAGGGTGCGGCTTGCTGGCAGTTTCATCGGCGGCGCGGGTGATATCGAAATAATCTTCCCAGCCATTGGCCTTGAGCACCCGATCCAGTCCGCGACGATTCTTGCCGGTCGCTACCGCCAAGTGATAACCCTGCTCGCGAAACGATGCCATCGACTCGACCACGCCTTCGAACAGCGGCGACGGCACGGCTTCGGCAGCGATGTAGTGATCGGCGTAATACTCACGAAACGCGAGCATTTCTGCGTCGCTGATTTCGGGATACAACGTACGAATCGCTTCCGGCAAGCCGAGACCGATGATGCCTTTGACAGCGAAGTCATCGCGCAGCTCGAAACCGGAACGCCCGGACGCGGAGTGCATGGCCTCGACGATCCGATGGATAGAATCGGCGAGGGTACCGTCCCAGTCGAAAATCAGCAGCTTGTAATCAGATGGGCGCACTCAATCGCTCCACGGTCTTGGCCCACATTTCATCGACGGGCGCTTGCAGATTCAGCTTGCCGCCGTCGGGTAGCGGCACGGTCAGCATGTAAGCGTGCAGGAACAGGCGCTTACCGCCCAGATCGCGGATTTCCTTGGTGAAATCCTCGTCGCCATACTTGCTGTCACCGGCAATGCAATGGCCAGCATGCAGCGTGTGCACGCGAATCTGGTGGGTACGACCGGTAACCGGTTTCGCCTCGACCATGGTGGCAAAATCGCCGAAACGGCGCAGCACCTTGAACAGCGTCAGGGCTTCTTTGCCCTCGTCATTGACTTCGACCATGCGCTCGCCGGAACGCAGATTGCTCTTGAGCAACGGTGCGCGAACCTGCTTGATCGAGGTTGCCCAGTTGCCACGGACCAGCGCCATGTAGCGCTTGTCGACGCCATCGCCGCGCAGTTGCTCGTGCAGGTGGCGCAACATGCTGCGTTTCTTGGCGATCATCAGCAGGCCGGAGGTGTCCCGGTCGAGACGGTGAACCAGCTCCAGTTCCTTGGCGTCGGGACGCAACTGACGAAAGGCTTCGATCACGCCGAAATTCAGCCCGCTGCCGCCATGCACCGCAATGCCGGCGGGCTTGTTGATCACGATCAGGGCCTTGTCTTCGAAGACAATCGAGGCTTCCAGGCGCTGCAACAGTCCCTGGGCCAGCGGCACCGGTTCGTCGCGCTCAGGCACGCGAACCGGCGGCACGCGCACGATGTCGCCGGCCTGCAGCTTGTATTCGGGCTTGATCCGACCTTTGTTCACGCGCACTTCGCCTTTGCGCAAAATGCGGTAAATCAAGGTCTTGGGCACGCCTTTGAGCCGGGCGAGGAGAAAGTTGTCGATTCGTTGGCCGGCATACTCCGGCGAGACTTCAAGCAGTTGAACGCCTGGAGTCGAAGGGGCAGTAGTTGTCATGCGGCGGATGATAACAATTTTTATGGAATTGAAGCACTTAATCATTGCTGCTATAGTCGCGAACGCCGCCAAAAGCGGCCTGGACAGCGGAACCACGGTCAAAGACCGGCCCTGACCAACGCAATTCACCAGGGCGCGAGGCCGTCCTACGGGGCTTTCGCTACGTAACGGTGGAGTTTGCGGTTGTAACGAGCGCAGGTGACATGAGGCCTGAATTACACCGCCGAGCAGAGTTCTCACTCGCCCGGCAGGCAACATTCAAGGCCAGTTCACAAAGTGCAGTCGACTGCGAATGACCCCGAGCGATTGCTTCGGAAACATCGCCTGAATTAGCCATGATGCGTGACCTCCCCTTTCGGAGCTCACGGTAAATGCCAACCCGCTGCGGATTCTGCGCGCGGCAGCACCCGAATTATCAGGGATACGTGTAGGGTGGAGATGCACAACCGCCGGACTGTGTAGCAACAAGCTTTGATCAAGACGCTTCATCTCGTCCACAGCCGCTGGTTGATTCCTCCTCCTGACTGAGTGCTTAAGTAGCCACAGCAAGCAGGACGCGTACGTCGCGGTATCGGCCCAATTGGCCGCACATCGCTGGACACGGGAATGGCCAACCACTCCCGACGCACCTGACACCGACCGTGAGAAGTCGTGTGTGCCGAACGCCGTTTCCGGCAGCCCGGAAACCGACGGTACTACATGAAAAGAATGCTGATTAACGCAACTCAACCCGAAGAGTTGCGTGTTGCACTGGTAGATGGCCAACGCCTCTACGACCTGGACATCGAATCCGGTGCACGCGAGCAGAAAAAGGCCAACATCTATAAAGGCCGTATCACTCGCATCGAACCAAGCCTTGAGGCTGCCTTTGTCGATTTCGGCTCCGAGCGCCACGGCTTCCTGCCCCTCAAAGAAATCTCCCGCGAATACTTCAAGAAAGCCCCCGAAGGCCGCGTCAACATCAAGGACGTCCTGAGCGAAGGCCAGGAAGTCATCGTTCAGGTCGAGAAAGAAGAACGTGGCAACAAGGGCGCCGCCCTGACCACCTTCATCAGCCTGGCCGGTCGTTACCTCGTACTGATGCCGAACAACCCGCGTGCCGGCGGCATCTCCCGTCGCATCGAAGGCGAAGAGCGCAACGAACTGCGTGAAGCGCTGAACGGCCTGGTTGCTCCGGCCGACATGGGTCTGATCGTGCGTACTGCCGGCCTGGGCCGCAGCAGCGAAGAAATGCAGTGGGACCTCGATTACCTGCTGCAACTGTGGACCGCCATCAAAGAAGCCTCGCTGGATCGCTCCGCGCCTTTCCTGATCTACCAGGAAAGCAACGTGATCATCCGCGCCATCCGCGATTACCTGCGCCAGGACATCGGCGAAGTGCTGATCGACAGCGTTGAAGCCCAGGACGAAGCCCTGACCTTCATCCGCCAGGTGATGCCGCAGTACGCCAGCAAGATCAAGCTGTACGAAGACAGCGTGCCGCTGTTCAACCGTTTCCAGATCGAAAGCCAGATCGAGACCGCATTCCAGCGCGTCGTCGAACTGCCTTCCGGCGGCTCCATCGTCATCGATCCGACCGAAGCCCTGGTGTCCATCGACATCAACTCGGCGCGCGCCACCAAAGGCAGCGATATCGAAGAAACCGCGCTGCAGACCAACCTTGAAGCCGCCGAAGAAATCGCCCGTCAGTTGCGCCTGCGCGACATCGGCGGCCTGATCGTCATCGACTTCATCGACATGACCCCGGCGAAGAACCAGCGCGCCGTGGAAGAAAAAGTCCGTGAATGCCTGGAAGCTGACCGTGCCCGCGTGCAGATCGGTCGCATCTCGCGTTTCGGCCTGCTGGAAATGTCCCGTCAGCGCCTGCGTCCATCGCTGGGCGAAAGCAGCGGCATCGTCTGCCCGCGTTGCAACGGCACCGGCATCATCCGTGACGTTGAATCGCTGTCGCTGGCCATCCTGCGCCTGATCGAAGAAGAAGCCCTGAAAGACCGCACCGCCGAAGTTCGCGCGCAAGTGCCGATCCCGGTCGCCGCGTTCCTGCTCAACGAAAAACGCAACTCGATCACCAAGATCGAACTGCGCACCCGCGCCCGCATCGTCATTCTGCCGAACGATCACCTCGAGACGCCGCACTTCGAAGTTCAGCGTCTGCGTGACGACAGCCCGGAAGCCGCGACCAACCAGTCCAGCTACGAAATCGCTGCCGCCGCTGCCGAAGTCGAAGAAGTCCAGCCAGCCGCTGCGACCCGCACTCTGGTTCGCCAGGAAGCTGCGGTGAAAACTGCGCCGGCCCGTGCCAACGCACCGGTGCCGACTGAAGTTGCACCTGCCGCACCAGCTCCAGCACCAGTTGCCGCGCCTGAGCCAAGCCTGTTCAAGGGTCTGGTGAAGTCGCTGGTCAGCCTGTTCGCCACCAAGGAAGAGCCAGCCGCACCGGTCGCTGTTGCGAAACCGGCTGCCACCGAGCGTCCAGCGCGTAACGAAGAGCGTCGCAACGGTCGTCAGCAGAGCCGCAACCGCAACGGTCGCCGCGATGAAGAACGCAAGCCACGCGAAGAACGTGCTCCACGTGAAGAGCGCGCACCACGCGAGCCGCGCGAAGAGCGCCAGCCACGTGAAACACGTGAGCCGCGTGAAACCCGCAGCGAAGCGCCGGTAGCCCGCGAAGAGCGCGCACCACGTGCCCCGCGTGAAGAACGTGCACCGCGTGCACCGCGTGAAGATCGCAAGCCGCGTGGCGAGCGTGAAGAGCGTGTGCGTGAACTGCGCGAGCCACTGGACGCCGCGCCAGTCGCAGCCGTTGCTGCCGTGACCGCTGAAGAGCGTCCGGCCCGTCAGCCACGCGAAGAACGCGCCCCGCGTGCGCCGCGTGAAGAGCGTCAACCGCGTGCCGAGCAGGCCGCTGCTGCCGTTGCTGAAGAAGAAGTGAACAGCAACAACGAAGAGCAACTGCCGGAAGACGGTCAGGACAACGCCGAAGGCGATCGTCCACGTCGTCGCTCCCGTGGCCAGCGTCGTCGCAGCAACCGTCGCGAGCGGCAACGTGATGCCAACGGCAACGTGATCGAAGGTTCGGAAGAATCCGAGTCCGCTGAAAACGCTGGCGAGCCAAGCACTGCCGATCTGGCCGCTGGCCTGGCCGTCACCGCCGCCGTAGCCAGCAGCACCATCAGCGCTCCGGCAGAAGCCGAAGCTCACGAGCAGGCTGAACGCGCCACTGCCGCCACACTGGAAACCGCTCCAGTCGAAGCGCCGGTTGTCGAAGCCACCACTCCAGTGGAAGTGACTGCTGCACCGGAAATCGAAGTCGCCCCGGTCCGCGAAGCTCAGCCTCAGGTTGAAGCGCCTGCCGAACCGGAAGCTGTCGTTGAAGCGCCAGTTGCTGAATCCGAACCAGCAACCGAAACCGTCAGCGAAAACGTGACCAAAACCGTGCGTGAAGTTCGCGAAGAGCAGACTGCGTTCAACTGGGTTGCCGAGCCAGCCGTCACTGAAACTCCAGCGCCGGTCGCTGAAGCTGAAGTGCCGCAGGCTATGGTTTCCGAGCCAGTAGTTGCAGCGGCCGAACCGGCTCCAGAGCCAGTGGTTGAAGCACCTGCTGTCGAAGCACCAGTTGCAAAAGCTCAGGCTGAAGAAGCACCAGCCGCAGTCGAAGCGCCAGCCCCGGTGGTTGAAGCTCCGGCTCCGGTCAGCGCCCTGACGCCAAACGGCCGTGCGCCAAACGACCCGCGTGAAGTGCGTCGTCGCAAGCGTGAAGCCGAGCGTCTGCAGAAGGAAGCCGAACTGGCTGCCGCTGCAGCGCCAGTGGCTGCCGAACCAGCCGCTGCGGCTGAAGTGATCGAGGCAGCCCCTGCCCCGGTCGCGGAAGAAGCATCGCTTGAAGCGGTGATCGCTGAAGCACCACGCTCCGTTCAGGACGCAGTTGAACAGCGCGAAGAAGCCCAGGAAAAAGAGCACGAGCCTAAACCACTCGTGTAATTCCTGAAGCCATTAAAAAGCCCCGCCCGGTGAAAGCCTGGCGGGGCTTTTTATTGCCTGAGATACCAGCATCATCCACAACCTTTGTGGGAGCGAGCCTGCTCGCGAAGGCGGTGGGTCAGACAATATTCATGTAACTGAACCAGCGCATTCGCGAGCAGGCTCGCTCCCACAAGGGATTTCAACATGGCTCAGGAATGAGGAAATCCCAAAGATTCAGGCACATCGATATCCCACAACACCCCCGGATCTTCCACCGCCACTTCCACCACCCTGCCCTGCGCAAACAACGGCCTTGCGCCACGATCGCCGGTCAGCGCCTGCAACTGCGCGCCAAAAGAACGACCAAACCCCACCGGATGGCCAAACTCACCACCCAGCACCGGCACGCTCACCGCGTCATCAGCCATCGCAGCGAGCACTCGCTCGATACTCGAAAGCAAGATAAACGGCATATCGCCGAGCACAATCAACCAGCCATCAGCGTCCGGGCAAGCAGCAACACCTGCGGCAATGCTGTCGCCCATGCCGGTCGACTCGATTGACACCACGTCGCAGCCATATGCCTGGGCCATGCGCATCGCCTGCGGTCGCGCCTCGGTGGTGACCAAAACGCGCTTATCGAGACTGGCCGGCAGGTTCACCAGCACCTGCTCGATTACCGAGCGCACCGCGCCGTCACGCCCGGTGCAATCAGCGAGCAATTTGTCTTTGTCGGGGCCGGCGATCTGGCGAAAGCGTTTGCCCTCGCCTGCTGCCAGCACAATCACTGCGATGGATTGGCTCATGCACCCTCCAGCGTTTTTTTCTGTTTCAGCTCCACACCGTTCTTGATCGCGACAATTTCCGCCAGCAACGACAAGGCGATCTCTGCCGGCGAATGACTGCCGATGTGCAGGCCGATCGGCCCGTGCAAGCGATCAATCGATGCTTGCGACAAGCCTAGCTGAGCGAGGTTTTCCCGGCGCTTCTGGCTGTTGACCCGCGAGCCGAGCGCGCCGACGTAGAACGCCGGCGAGTCGAGCGCGGTGAGCAAAGCCATGTCATCCAGGCGTGGATCGTGAGTCAAGGCGACAATTGCCGTGCGCTCGTCGGTCTGGATGTTCAGCACAGCTTCATCCGGCATGCCGGGGACGAAACGGCCATGCTGCTCTTCCCAGCCGTAAACGAACTCGGTGCGCGGATCGCAGATCAGCACTTCGAAATCCAGCAGCCGCGCCATGTCGGCGACGTAGCGCGACAACTGCCCGGCACCGATCAGCAACAAGCGCCAGCGCGGACCGTAAATCGCCCGCAGAACCTTGCCGTCGAACACCAGCGAATCGGACTTGCTCGCAGGAGCCAGCAGCACCTCGCCGGTTTCGATATTCAGTTCTCGGGCAACGATTTCATGGTTTTCGCAACGCTGCAGCAGCTCGGCGACCCACGCTGGGTCACCAACGCGCTCTTCGGTCAGGCGCAGGGTGCCGCCGCAAGGCAGGCCGAAACGCGCGGCCTCCTCGCGGGTCACGCCGTAGGTAATCATCTGCACTGGCGGACCATCGGTGGCAATGCGGCCGTCGTGCAGCCGCGCGATCAAGTCATCCTCGACACAGCCGCCTGACACCGAACCGATCACCACGCCGTCCTCGCGCAAGGCGAGCATGGCGCCGGGCGAGCGCGGCGCGGTGCCCCAGGTCTGCACCACGCTGAACAACACCACCCGCTGCCCGGCACGGCGCCACTCGAGGACGCTGCGCAGGACGTTGAGATCGACGCTGTCCATTTACGCCTCCGCCTTCTGCCAGCCTTGCAACTGATAACGCACCGGCAGATTGCGGATACGCTTGCCGGTGGCGGCGAAGATCGCGTTGCACAGCGCCGGAGCAATCGGCGGCACGCCCGGCTCACCAACGCCACCCAATGGCACGTCACCCGGCGGCGTCACCAGATGCACCGCAACTTCCTTGGGCGCCAGCGACATGCGCGCGACCTCGTACATATGGAAGTTGTCCTGCTGGACTTTGCCGTCCTTGAAGCTGATCTCACCGAGCACAGCGTTGCCCAGGCCCATGACGCACGCGCCTTCGAACTGCGAACGGATGCGCTCAGGGTTGATCTGCGGCCCGCAGTCCACGGCGATGTCGGCCTTGTGCACGATCAGCGAACCGTCGTCCTTGACCTCGACTTCGATCACTGCCGCCACATAGGTTACGAAGCTGTAATGCACCGCCAGACCGAGGCCACGGCCCTTGGGCAGTTTGCGCCCCCAACCGGCGGCCTTGGCGGCAGTTTCCAGCACCGTGCGCATGCGCCCGGTGTCGATCGGGTAACGCTCGGGCGATTCGCCGTAGTTCCACTCTTCGCTCAAGGTGCGAGGATCGATCTGCCGGTCCGGGCCGAGCAATTTGATCTGGTACTTGAGCGGATCTTCCCCGGCCTTGTGCGCCAGTTCATCGACGAAACTCTGAATCGCGAAGCCGTGTGGAATGTTCGACACCGAGCGATACCAGCCGACCCGCGTGTGTACCTTGGCTTCGGGGTTTTCCAGGCGCACGTTAGGAATCGCGTAGGCCATGTTGGTAAAGCCCATGCCCAGCTCGAACGCCGCCTCGTGGTTCATGTCCGGCGCAAACAACGCGGTGATGCTCGGCGCCACGGTGCGATGCAGCCAACCGGACGGCATGCCGTTCTTGTCGATGCCGGCCTTCAGATATTCCGCCGACACGGTGTGGAAATACGAATTGTGGATGTCGTCTTCGCGCGTCCACTGCACCCGTACAGCCTTGCCCGGAAATTCCTTGGCGAGAATCGCCGCTTCGACGACGAAGTCCGGTTTCGACTTGCGACCGAAACCACCGCCCAGCAATGTCACGTTGACGGTGACCTTTTCGAACGGCACGCCCAGACGCTCGGCGATGCGCTCACGGGTGACCTGCGGTGCCTGACTCGGCGCCCAGGCTTCGCACACGCCGTCCTTGTAACGGGCGATAGCAACCATCGGTTCCATCGGCGCCTGCGCCAGGTGCGGCAGGTAATACGACGCTTCGAGAGTGATGGCAGCGCCGCTCAAGGCTTTGTCGATATCACCGGTGTTGCGCACCACTTTGCCGGCTTTCAGCGACGCGGCTTCAAGCTCCTTGCGATAGGCAATCGAGTCATAACTGGCATTAGGGCCGTCATCCCACTCGATCTTCAGCGCCTCGCGGCCCTTGATCGCCGCCCAGGTATTGCTGGCTACCACGGCCACGCCGCCCAGTGGCTGGAACTCCGACGGCAATGGCCGGCCTTCGATCTGCATGACTTTTAGCACGCCGGGGACTTTCAGCGCGGCGCTGTCATCGAGGCTTTTGACCTTGCCGCCATACACTGCCGGACGAGCGATAGTCGCGTAGAGCATGCCGTCGAAATGCACGTCGGCGCCGTACACTGCGCGGCCATTGACGATATCGACACCGTCGATGGCCTTGGTGCCTTCCTTACCGATGTAGCGAAATTCCGACGGCTGCTTGAGTCGCAGGCTGTCACGCGCCGGTACTGCCAGCGCACTGGCGGCAGCGGCGAGTTCGCCGTAGCCCAGTTCGCGGCCGGACGGTTTGTGAATGACTTTGTGCAGCTGCGCATGGCATTCGCCAACCGGCACTTTCCACTGCGCAGCGGCCGCCTGTTCGAGCATGGTCCGCGCGGCGGCGCCGCAACGCCGCATCGGCTCGTACCAGTGACGCATGCTGCGCGAACCGTCGGTGTCCTGGTTGCCGAAGCGCACTTCGTCGCCCGGCGCCTGCTGCACTTTGACCTGCGCCCAATCGGCCTCGAGTTCATCGGCCACTACCATGCTCAGGCTGGTGCGCACGCCCTGGCCCATTTCCGAACGGTTGCAAACCACGGTGACGCTGCCATCGGCAGCAATGCTCACGTAAACCTTGGGATCGTCGATCCAGCCATTGGGCATGCCATCGGCGCCAAACTTCTTCGCAGCGTCATCGGCCAGCGCATCCTGCCAGCCCCAGCTCGCGGCGAGGACCAGCGCGCTGGTGGCGCCGACGCCTTTGAGAAAGCCACGGCGGCTGAGGTTGCTCAGGGCGAAATCATTCGGGACGCGGCTCATGCCTTCACCTCCTTCAGTTGAGTGGAGGCCTGGCGGATCGCGGTTTTGATCCGGTTGTAGGTGCCGCAGCGGCAGATGTTGCCGACCATGGCTTCTTCGATCTGCTCGTCGCTCGGGTTGGGGTTGGTTTTCAGCAGAGCGGTGGCCGACATGATCTGCCCGCCCTGGCAATAACCGCATTGAGCCACAGCGCTGTCGAGCCAGGCTTGCTGCACGACCTTGCCTACCGGGTCGGCGTGGAGATTATCGATGGTGGTGACGTTCTGACCAATTACCGAGCCGATCGGCGTGATGCAACTGCGTGCCGGCAAGCCGTCGATATGGATGGTGCAGGCGCCGCACAGGCCCATGCCGCAACCGAATTTGGTGCCGTTGTAACCGGCGACGTCACGAATTGCCCACAACAGCGGCATGTCTTCGGTGACATCGAGGGAGTGGTCTTGACCGTTGAGTTTCAGGGTAATCATGGGCACGCCCGCATATTTTTTAGTGGTTATGGGTTACATCTTAGCGGCAAGCTGCAAGCTGCAAGCTCAAAGTGAAGGCGCGTCTGATTCGCTCGCAGATTGCAGCTCGCAACCGCGCCTTGGGTGGAGCAAATGATTGGTATCGTTAGGCGGCTAAGTTAACCCAGCATTAACAAAAAAGCCCTGCTTATACAGGGCTTTTTAGCTGCAAGTTTCTAGCTACGAGCTGCAAGTAAAAGCGGCAAGTAGCTTCTGGCGCAGTGCAGCTTGCCGCTCGAAGCTTGAAACTTGCAGCTGCTTCAATACCGATTGGGCTCCATTTCCAGTTCGACATGAAACCGTTCGGCGATGTCTTTCTGGATACGTTGCGCCAGGTCGAGCAGTTGCAGGCCGGTGGCCGTGCCGTAGTTGACCAGCACTAGCGCCTGCAACTTGTGCACGCCGGCATCGCCATCGCGAAAACCCTTCCAGCCGGCGCGTTCGATCAGCCAGCCAGCGGCCAGTTTCATCTGCCCGTCCGCTTGCGGGTAAGCCACCAGATCCGGGTGCTGCGCTTTGATCTGCGTGACCACAGCGGCAGGCACCAGCGGATTTTTGAAGAAGCTGCCGGCATTGCCGAGCACCGCCGGGTCCGGCAGTTTTTCGCTGCGGATGCTGCAGATGGCGCGGCTGACGTCGGTGGGCGTCGGCTGCTCGATGCCCTGCTCGCTCAGGCGCTGACGGACCGGGCCGTATTCCAGATGCAGGTGCGCTGCGCGATCAAGCTTGAAGCGCACCCGCAGGATCAGCCAACGTCCCGGCTGCTGCTTGAACACACTGTCGCGGTAGCCGAAATTGCACTGCTCCAGGCTGAAATCCCGCAGCTCGCCGCTCTCGCGGTCCAGCGCGGTCAGGCCGGCAAACACGTCCTTGATCTCGACACCATAGGCACCGATATTCTGCATCGGCGCGGCGCCGACGGTGCCAGGGATCAGGCTGAGGTTTTCCAGCCCGGCCAAACCCTGGGCCAGCGTGTATTGCACGAACGGGTGCCAAGGCTCGCCCGCTTCGGCTTCTATCACCACGCGATTGCCATCATCGCTGAGCAGGCGGATGCCGCGCGTGACCATGCGCAGCACCAACGCCGGAATATCCGCCGTCAGCAGCAAGTTGCTACCGCCGCCGATCACCAGTAACGGCACGTCATGGGAAGCGGCAAAGGCCAGCGCTTCGCGGACATCTTCATCGCTGTGGGCTTCGGCAAACAGCTGCGCGCGCACATCGACGCCGAACGTATTGAAGGCCTGCAACGATACTTGCGGTTGCACCTGCAAACTCATAAACGGCCCTTCACTTCGATCAGCAACTGGTCGCAGGCCGCTTCGATCAGATCCAGCACCTGCTCGAAACCCTGATCGCCGTCGTAATACGGGTCCGGCACTTCATCGACCAGCCCGGCATAACGACGAAGGAACAGATCCAGCTCTGCCCTGCCGGTGGATGGCTGCAAAGCCTTGAGGTTGCGCAGATTGCTGCTGTCCATGGCGAGAATCAGGTCGTAGCTGGCGAAATCGGCCCGGCTGACCTGCTGCGCGCGTTGCGTCGACAGGTCATAACCGCGCAGTTTCGCCGCCGCCTGGCTGCGCTTGTCCGGCGGGTTGCCGACGTGCCAGTCACCGGTGCCAGCGGAGGCCACTTCCACTACGTCCGCCAATCCGGCTTCACGCAACTTATGGCGCAACACGCCCTCGGCGGTGGGCGAACGGCAGATGTTGCCCAGGCACACAAACAGAACGCGCATCAGGCCCCCCAGCAGGCGACGAACCCGCTCAAGGTCTTCGACGGTGTCGACACCGGTCGGCGGCGCGATCAGCGCGTCGGCAACATGAATGCGCACGCCGTGCCACAGGGCACGCAGTTGCTCGAGGGATTCGGTATTTTCCAGCCAGCACGGCCCCCAGCTCACGAAGTCGTGGAGGAACCCGGCGCGATAGGCATAAATACCGATGTGGCGGCGATAGGGCACGCCTTCCGGCAGCTGCTCGCGGCTCTTGGCAAATGCATCGCGTGCCCATGGCAAGGTTGCACGACTGAACGTCAGGGCCAGACCGTTGATATCGCTGGAAACCTTCACAACGTTCGGGTTGAACAGGGTTTCCACGTCTTCGATCGGCTCGGCCAGCGTGGCCATGCGCGCTTCGGTATGGGCAGCAAGGTTGGCGGCGACCTGGTCGATCACGCTTGGCGGAATCAGCGGCTCATCGCCCTGGACGTTGACCACGATCGCATCAGGCGCAAGACCGAGTTTCGCTGCGACCTCGGCCAGACGATCGGTGCCGGAATTGTGATCTTCACGGGTCAGCACCACTTCGGCGCCAAAGCTTTTGCACGCCTCGACGATGCGCGCATCGTCAGTCGCGACAACCACACGGCTGGCGCTGCTTTTGCTCGCCTGCTCCCAGACATGCTGGATCATCGGCTTGCCGGCAATATCCAGCAACGGCTTGCCCGGCAGACGGGTCGAGGCGAAACGCGACGGGATGACAACGGTGAAGGCTGTGGTCATTTATCCAGGCGCTCGTCGGTGGTCAGGGTGCGCGCTTCGCTTTCCAGCATCACCGGGATGCCGTCGCGGATCGGGTACGCCAGGCCGGCGCCCTTGCTGATCAGTTCGGTCTTGTCGGCACTGAGCTTGAGCGGGCCTTTGCACACGGGGCAAGCGAGGATGTCGAGCAGTTTGGTGTCCATGAACATTCCCAGAAATAAAAGAGTTAAGGCAGCAGACGATCCGGCAACAGGCGCATCAGCTGGGTGTCGAACCAGGCCACGAAGGCCGGCGACGGCACGGCGTCGACCGCCAGATACCACCAGTCGGCAGCAGCAAAGGCACGGCACTTCACCGCGTCCTTTTCGGTCATCACCAACGGCAATGACGGGGTGAAATTCAAAGCCTGCACGCTGTACTCGGCGTGGTCGGCAAATGCATGCGGGACTGGCCGCCAGTCTAGCGCTTCGAGGGTATTGAAGAAACGTTGCGGATTGCCGATACCGGCCACCGCGTGCAGCGCTTGCCCGGGCGGGAAATGCTCCAGTGACTGACGTTCGCCGCTGCGCAGATTGACCATGGCCGTGGGTTGCAGGCGGAAGGCGAAACCATCGTCGCGATCATCAAGGGCACCGTTGAACAGCACGCCATCGACACTTTGCAGGCGCTCGACCGGCTCACGCAAAGGCCCGGCCGGCAGACAGCGCTGGTTGCCCAGGCCACGTGCAGCGTCGATCAGCACCAGTTCCAGATCCCGCGCGAGGCGATAATGCTGCATGCCGTCGTCAGACAGAATCAGGTCCAGCGGTTCACTGGCGATCAAGGCTTTGACGGCGGCGCTGCGATCAGGATCGATCATCAGCGGCACGCCGGTGCGCTGGACGATCAGCAGCGGCTCGTCACCGGCAATCTCGGCGCTGTGCTCGGCCTCGACCCGCCACGGCAGGTGCGGCGGTTTGGCGCCATAACCGCGACTGACCACGCCAACGCGCAGTCCACGGCGTCGGCAATGCTCAATCAGCCAGAGAATCATCGGCGTCTTGCCCGTGCCACCGACAGTGATATTGCCGACCACGATCAGCGGCACGGGCGGTTGGTAGATCTCACCTTCACCGTCGAGAAAGCGCTGACGCTTGTTGATCACCACACGGCGATACAGCATTTCCAGCGGTCGAAGCAGCGTCAGGGCCGGATGCCCCTGATACCACGCGGCGAGCAGGCGATCGGACAGGCTCATCAGGATTTCGGCGCCGCCTCGACCGTGGTCATGCGCAGATGGCTGAAACCGAGCTTGCCGGCCGCGTCCATGGCGGTGATCACCGATTGATGCTGGGCCTTGCCATCGGCACTGATCGACAACGGCATGTTGGTGTCGCCGTTGGATTCTTTCTGCATGGCTTCCATCAGCGTCGGCAGATCATTTTTCGGCAGAATCTTGTTGTTCACCGAGAACACGCCTTCGGCACTGATCGCGACGTCCAGCTGTTTGACCTGCTGATCTTCGGCGGGCGAACCGCTGACCGCTTCCGGCAGATCCACGCGCAACTGGGTTTCCCGAGTGAAAGTGGTAGTCACCACGAAAAACAGCAGCAGGATAAACACCACGTCGATCAGCGACGCGAGGTTGATGTCTACGGTTTCCCGGGGCTTGCGACGGAATTTCACGCTTTGCCCTCGGCCAGATCGACATCACGGTCGCCCTGCACCACTTCCACCAGTTTGATCGCTTCCTGCTCCATACCGACCACTAGCTCGTCGATGCGGCGCTGCAAAAACCGGTGGAAGAATACCGCTGGAATCCCGACCATCAGGCCCGCTGCGGTCGTGATCAGCGCTTTGGAAATACCGCCGGCCAGTACCGAAGCATTGGTGGTCATGCCGGACCCGGTGAAGGCACTGAAAATATCGATCATGCCCAACACGGTGCCGAGCAGGCCGAGCAGCGGCGCCATGGCGGCGATGGTGCCGAGGGCGTTGATGTAGCGTTCGAGTTCATGAATGACCCGCGCGGCGGCCTCTTCGATGCACTCTTTCATGATCTCGCGACCATGCTTGGAATTGGCCAGGCCTGCGGCGAGGATTTCCCCCAGCGGCGAGTTGGCGCGCAATTCCTTGAGTTTTTCCTTGTTGAGCTGCTTGTCCTTGATCCAGACCCAGACCTGACCCAGCAGATGCTCGGGGGTGACGCGACTGGCGCGCAGTGTCCACAGGCGCTCGGCGACGATCGCCATGGCCGCGATGGAACTCAGAATGATCGGCAACATCATCCAGCCGCCGGATTTGACCAATTCCCACACAGTGACAGTCCCCTCGAAAAAGTGCGCCACTTTACCATACCGATCCGCGATTAAGAGCCGCCGCCCCGACGACCGTGAGGTGGCACCCATGCTGGCACCGATCAACGGCCAGCCACCGGTGGATCGCGCCAGAAACGCCGCTGTTGCCGCATCGTCCACGGCGGCTTGAAGCTGCCCAGTTGCAAATGAATGGCACCTTGTTCGGCGCTGTCGTAGATGCGCAGGCCCTGTTTGCGATAGCGCGCAAGCACGGTTGGATGCGGATGACCGAAGGAGTTGCCGTGGCCACGGGAGATCAGTACCGCTTCGGGTTGCAAGGCTTTGAGCAGGGCCATCGATGATGAACTGCGACTGCCGTGATGTGGCGATTGCAGCCACTGCGTCGGCACGGCCAGCGGGCTGTCGAGCAGAACGCGCTCGGCGTGAATGTCGATGTCGCCGGTGAGCAGCAGGCGTTCACCGTTGGCTTCGATCTGCAATACACAGGAGCGCTGGTTGCTGTCATCGGCCGCCGACCATTGCCAGAGCTGGAACTGCACGCCATCCCACTGCCACTGTTCGCCACTTGCGCAGGCTTCGGCGTTCAGCTCCGGCGGCAGGTTTGGCGGATCGCCGCTGACCACGCGGTGCACGTTCAATCCACGCATGACCGCCCGGGCGCCGCCAGCGTGATCGGCGTCAGCGTGGCTGAGCAGCATCAAGTCGAGCGCTTGCACATTGAGTTTACGTAACGCTGGCAATACCACTCGCTCGCCGAGATCGAACTCGCCGAAACGCGGGCCGGCGTCATAGAGCAATGCGTGATGTCGCGTGCGCACAAGAATCGCCAAGCCTTGGCCGACGTCGATTTGCCAGACATCGGCTCGCCTTTCTTCTATTCGCTCTTGAGGCGGCCATATCAAAAGCAACAGCAGCGGCCAGCCCAACGGACGCATTGGCACGCCACGGGGCAACAGCAATAAAATCGCGCCAAGGCTGCCCAGGACCAAAGCCCACCATGAAATGGCGGCCGGTATCCACGCCGGCCATTGCCCGGCAATCAGCGCCAGCCCGATAAACAGCCAGTCGATCAAACCACCGGCCAGCCACAACAGTCCTTCGCCAACATACGGCACGGGCAGCAATAGCGTGCCGAGCAATGCCGGCGGCAGCACCACGAGGCTGACCCACGGAACGGCCAGCAGATTGGCTACAGGCCCGCTGACGCTGATGGGCAAGCTCAGCGCCAGCAACACCGGACACAAGCCGATCGCGATCAGCCACTGCGCGCGGGTCCAGGTCTGCCACCAGCGCCAGGCCCCAAGCCGCCCGCCGAAAGTGAAGATCAACACTGCCACCGCCGCGAAGGACAGCCAGAAGCCGGGACGCAAACTGGCCAGTGGATCAAGCAGCAGCACGCCATTGAACGCCAGCAATAACGGCCACCACGCGCCGAGATGGCGAAAACGCAGGCGCCACAACAATACCAGCGCCACCATCACGCAGGCGCGCTGCACCGGCACATCGAACCCGGCGAGCAAGCCGTAACCCAGCGCCGCCGCGAATGCCAGGCCACACGCCCACGGCAACCAGGGCCAGCGCACCGGCCAGATTCCGAAACGCGCCAGCCCTGCGACCAGCAGATACATCACAGCCGCCAGCAAACCGATGTGCTGTCCGGAGATCACCAGCAAATGCACGGTGCCGGTGTCTTGCAGAATCTGCCAGTCCTCGCGACTCAGCCCCGAACCGTCGCCAAGCACCAGCGCCGCCAGCGCGCCCTCGCGTCCTTGCGCATCCACCGCGAGCAGGCGTTGGCGAACGCCGTCGCGCCATGCATGCCGGGCCTCAGCCAAGCGCTGGCCATCCTTGATCGTGCCGGTTGCGCCGATCCGTTGCGCCAGCAGCCAGGCCTCGTAGTCGAAGGCGTGCGGGTTGAGCAGGCCACCCGGGCGCTTCAACTTCACCGCCAGACGCCATCGCTCACCACTATTGACCGGCGGCCCGGCGTACCAGGCCAGGCGCAGCAGCGACGGCAGCTTTTCGTGGCGTGAACGCGCATCAGCCAGCTCGAAACGCACCACGCCATCGCTGTGTTGCGGCAAACCGACCACGCGCCCTTCGAGCCAACGGGTTTCGCCGTCGAGGCTCGGTGGCAAGCGGTCATTTAGCGCCCACTGCGCGCCAACGCAGGCCCAGGTAAAGCCAAACAGCAAAAACGCCAATGGAAAGCTGCGAAACGGCAGCAACATCAGCGCCACCATTGGCAGCACCAGCAACCCACCGACCGGCGGCAAGGCCGGCAAAAAAACCGGGGCCAGCAGACCGACTGCCAGCGCCATCATCCCTGTGCGCATATGCCCGTCCTTGAGAGTCCCCCCACTAGGCATAGCCGGTCTGCGGCACCACCGTCGTCAACAATTGTCACAAAGTCTGAATGGGCGGTTCGTAGAATCCAGACATACTTGCCGCCTTAACCGACCGAGAAGCCCTATGCCCCGGCGCTTATTCAAACGTTACATGCCCGACCCGACGAGCATCAGGGAACACAAATCCTTACGCTTTCTCGGCACGTTGCTGCATGACCCTAACCTCTGGCATCTCAACCGCCACTCGGTCGCCCGGGCGATGGCGGTCGGCCTGTTTGCGGCATTCCTGCCGATCCCGGCACAGATGCTGGTGGCGGCGGCATTGGCGGTGATGGTGCGCGGCAATATGCCAATCGCGGTGAGCCTGGTCTGGCTGACCAATCCGATCACCATGCCGGCGGTGTTTTTCTGCACCTACCAGGCCGGGGCGTTCCTGATGGATGTGCCGGCGCGGCATCTGCCGGACGAGTTGACCTGGGAATGGATCAGCGGTGAGCTGTCGACATTGTGGCAACCGTTTTTATTGGGCTCGGTGGTTGTCGGCCTGGTGCTGGGCGTCCTCGCCTATTTTCTGGTGATGCTTTACTGGCGCTGGTGGGTGGCGCGGCAATGGCGGCGGCGCAAGCAAAGTCGGCAGAAATGAATGCAAAACGGCCTCCGCGATGGGAGGCCGTTTTTTGTTGTGTCTGGGCTGGCCCATTCGCGAGCAGGCTCGCTCCCACAGAGAACATCATTCCAATGTGGGAGCGAGCCTGCTCGCGAAGAAGGTGACACGGTCGGGATCAGGTGCGCATCCCGCGCCCGCTCACCAGCAACCGCGCACAGCCGAGATAAAGCACCACGGTCGCCACCAGCATGAAGGTAATGGCGATGCCGATGCGGATATCCGAGACGCCAAGGATGCCGTAGCGGAAGGCGTTGACCATGTGCAGCACCGGGTTGGCCAGCGACACGGTCTGCCAGAACGGTGGCAGCAAAGTGATCGAGTAGAACACGCCGCCAAGGTAAGTCAGCGGGGTCAGCACAAAGGTCGGGATGATCGAAATATCATCGAAGTTGCGCGCAAACACCGCGTTGATAAAGCCCAGCAGCGAGAAGATTGTCGCGGTCAGCACCACCACCAGGATGGTCACGCCGAGATGATGCACCTGCAAATCTGTGAAGAACAGCGACAGAATCGTCACGATCAGACCCACCGCCAGACCGCGCAATACCCCACCAATGGTGAAGCCGATCAGGATCGTGTGCGGTGACACCGGCGAGACCATCAGCTCTTCGATCGAGCGCTGGAACTTGCTGCCGAAGAAGCTCGAGACCACGTTGCCGTAGGAGTTGGTGATCACTGACATCATGATCAGACCCGGCACGATGTACTCCATGTAGGTGAAGCCACCCATGTCGCCGATCTGCCGGCCGATCAGGTTGCCGAAGATCACGAAGTACAGAACCATGGTGATCGCCGGCGGCAGCAGCGTCTGCGGCCAGATCCGCATGAAGCGTTTGACCTCGCGGTAGACGATGGTTTGCAGCGCGACGAGGTTGGGACCGAACTCGGAACTCATACCGCCACCTTCGACAGATTTTTCTCCACCAGGGACACGAACAACTCCTCGAGGCGATTGGTTTTGTTACGCAGGCTCAGCACTTCGATGTTCTGCTGCGCCAACTGGGTGAACAACGCCGTGATGCCCATGGATTTATCGACCTGCACTTCCAGGGTGTGGCCGTCGAGCAATCGGGCCGGGTAGCCGAGCAATTGCGGCGCCGCGTGCAAGTCGTGTTTCAGGTCGAGCAAAAAGGTTTCCACGTGCAACTGGCCCAGCAACTGTTTCATGCTGGTGTTTTCGACAATGGTGCCGTGGTCGATGATGCCGATGTTGCGGCACAGCTGCTCGGCCTCTTCCAGATAATGCGTGGTCAGAATGATGGTGATGCCTTTCTGGTTCAGCTCGGTGAGGAAGGTCCACATCGAACGGCGCAGCTCGATATCGACGCCCGCAGTCGGTTCATCGAGGATCAGCAGACGCGGTTCGTGCACCAGCGCACGGGCAATCATCAAACGCCGTTTCATGCCGCCGGACAGCGAACGCGACGGCACATCACGCTTGTCCCACAGGCCGAGCTGGGTCAGGTACTGCTCGGCGCGTTCCTTGGCGACTTTCGCCGGAATGCCGTAGTAACCGGCCTGGGTTACGACGATGTCGAAGGTCTTTTCGAACTGGTTGAAGTTGAATTCCTGCGGCACCACGCCAATCGAGCGCTTGAGCGCCGCCGGGTTCTTGTCCAGGTCATTGCCGAAAATATTCACGGTGCCGCTGGTCTTGTTGACCAGGGTCGAGAGGATGCCGATGGTCGTGGATTTGCCGGCGCCGTTGGGGCCGAGCAAGGCGAAAAAGTCACCTTCGGCGACGTCCAGATCGATACCACTCAAGGCCTGGAACCCGTTGCCGTAGGTTTTGGTTAGCTGCCGGATGGACAGAGCGGAACTCATATCGGATTTACGCACCAAGAAGGAAGGAAAGAAGTAAATAAGGGCGGGCGGCGAGGGAAACAACCGCGGCGCAAGTTCGCAATGGTGCTTGCCGCCGCCGCACAAGTACAGTCAAGTGTGTCGATAGTAATTATCAAGTCAACGCGGTCATGACCGCTTTCTGATAGGCCACACGCTGCTTCAAACGTTCATACCAGGCTTGGAGATTTGGTTGCGGGGCGCGCTCGATGGGCATTTCGAACCAGGCATAAATGAAGCTGCCCAGCGGGATGTCGCCCATGCCGATGTCATTGCCGGAGAGATAAGGCTGGCTGATCAAGGCGTGGTCGGCCATGTTCAGCAGTTCATCGCATTCCTTGATCGCGGCGTTGATCGCCTTCCAGTCCTGCTTCTCGGCAGGCGTGCGCAGCACACCCCAGAACACCGTGCGAAACGGCCCGGCGAAACTCGACGTGGTCCAGTCCATCCACTTGTCCGCCGTGGCGCGGGCTTGCGCATCCGCCGGATACCAGGCGCTGTCCGGGGCGTGTTTGGCCAGCAGATAGCG
This sequence comes from Pseudomonas sp. ef1, assembly GCF_007293365.2. Classification (NCBI taxonomy): domain Bacteria; kingdom Pseudomonadati; phylum Pseudomonadota; class Gammaproteobacteria; order Pseudomonadales; family Pseudomonadaceae; genus Pseudomonas; species Pseudomonas sp. ef1. Next base: position 5,421,042 of record NZ_CM129815.1, read on the forward strand.
AACGATGGTGTTGGATTCCCACAGCACGAAACCGTCATCCTCGATCACCGGCACCCGGCCATTGGGGTTCATCGCGCGGTACTCGGGCGTATCGACTACACCGAACGCGCCGCCGGCATCGATGGCCTCGTAAGCCAGGCCCAACTCTTCGGCAGCCCACAAGGGCTTTCTGACGTTCGATGAATTTTTCCGTCCCCAGATCTTCAGCATGACCGCCTCTTTGCAAGTGAGTGGACGGCCAGCATACGCCGGATCAGGTGCGACTCAAATCAGTCTGCATGTCGCCCAACAGCACCGGCAGTTGCTCACTGAACAGATGCGGATAGCACTTTTGCAGGTGCTCGAAGAAGAACGTTTCCGGCACATCGGTGAACTGGCCGTGATCGAGCAGATACTCCATCAATTGCGCGCCATCACGGTTGAACGGGTGGAAAACGCTGTCGTTGACCCCGTCGAACTCCAGCGCTGCGACGTTGAACAACTCGCACAGTTGCTGGTTGAACGCTGGCGTCGCCTTGACCCAGCGGCCGTCGAGAAACAGCTCGGTGTAGCCATGCATGGCGAACACGTCGCTTTTCAGCAACTCGAGCAGACGCGGCGTCGACAAATGATTGCGCACATCGGCCAGACCGATCCGCGCCGGAATCCCGCAATGCCGGGCACAACCGGCGAGCAGCGTAGCTTTCGGCACGCAGTAACTTTCTCCTGCTGCGAGTGCGTAACTGCCACGCAAGGTTTGCGGATCACGGCTGAAGGTGTAGGGGTTGTAGCGCACCGCCTCACGCACGGCGTAATACAGACTGATCGCCTGCTCACGCGGATCGTTGCTGGCGCCGCGATGCTGCTCGGCGAACTCCACCACTGCCGGGTGGTCACTATCGATGAAGCGGCCGGGGCTCAGATACTCGTGCATGACGGCAATCTCCTGGGTAAGCCACGAGTCTAGCGACAGCCTGAGCACAGAGATAACGACGTTTCGGCCAAACCTGAAAGCAAAGCTGCGCAGCAACGAACGATTTCCCACACGTGTTGCCCACCGAACCTACGAAAACCATCCGGGGTTTCCCACGATTTCAATCACCATGCTCTGACCACCCTTGTTTGCAGATGCCGTCTAAGCTCTGGAGGGTCGATTTGCTTTGGTTCACGGAGGACTGAATATGCTGTTGTTGTGGATACTGGTTTTGATCGTCGGCGTGGCGTATCTCGCCCATCGACGCATCGCCCCGCTGCCCGCGTTGGGCATCGTTGCGGCCTATCTGGTCGCCATGGGGATTTTCAGTCACGCGCCGGGCTGGCTGCTGTTTGTCTTCTGGGTCCTGTTGGCGGTGGTCGCCGCGCCATTGTTGCTGCCTGACCTGCGCCGCAAGCACTTCACCGCGCCGCTGTTCAACTGGTTCCAGAAAACCCTGCCGCCCATGTCGCAGACCGAACGCGACGCGATCGATGCCGGCACCGTATGGTGGGACGGCGAGCTGTTCAGCGGCCGTCCGGACTGGGACAAACTGCTGTCCTATCCAAAAGTGCAACTGAGCGAAGAAGAACAAGCCTTCATCGACGGCCCGACCGAAGAACTCTGCGCAATGGTCAGCGACTGGCAGATCGGCCAGTCCATGGACCTGCCGCCCGAGGCCTGGACGCACATCAAGGAACATGGCTTTTTCGCCCTGATCATTCCCAAGGAATACGGCGGCAAAGGCTTCTCGGCCTACGCTCACTCACAAGTGGCAATGAAACTGGCGACACGCAGCGGCGACCTCGCCTCCACCGTGATGGTGCCCAACTCCCTCGGCCCTGCCGAACTATTGCTGCATTACGGCACCGACGAACAACGTAATCACTACCTGCCGCGCCTGGCCCGTGGCGACGATATTCCGTGCTTCGCCCTCACCGGCCCGCTGGCCGGTTCCGACGCCGGCGCGATGCCCGACACCGGGATCATCTGCAAAGGCCAGTGGGAAGGTGAAGAAGTCATCGGCCTGCGCCTGAACTGGGAAAAGCGCTACATCACCCTCGGCCCGGTCGCGACTCTGCTTGGCCTGGCATTCAAGGCTTATGACCCGGATCACCTGCTCGGTGAAGAAGAAGACCTCGGCATCAGCCTGGCGCTGATCCCGACCGATACCGCAGGTGTGGAAATCGGTCGTCGTCACCTGCCGCTGGGCGCCGCGTTCATGAACGGCCCGAACTCCGGCAAGGACGTGTTCATTCCTCTGGACTACCTCATCGGTGGTCAGGAAATGCTTGGCAAGGGCTGGATGATGCTGATGAACTGCCTGTCCGTCGGGCGTTCGATCTCGCTGCCAGCCGTCGGTACCGGTGCGGCCAAGTTCACCAGTCTGGTAACCGGCCAGTACGCGCAGATTCGCGAGCAATTCAATGTACCGCTGTCCGCTTTCGAGGGCATCCAGGAAGCCATGGCGCGCATCGGCGGTAACGCGTGGATGATGGACGCCGCCCGCATGCTCACCGCCAACGCGGTGGACCTGGGTGAAAAACCATCGGTGCTGTCGGCGATCCTCAAATACCACCTCACCGAACGCGGCCGCGAATGCATCAGCCACGCCATGGATGTGCACGGCGGCAAAGCAATCATCATGGGGCCGAACAACTACCTCGGCCGCAGCTGGAACGGCGCGCCGATCTTCATCACCGTCGAAGGCGCGAACATCCTGTCGCGCAACCTGATGATCTTCGGTCAGGGCGCGATCCGTTGCCATCCGTTCGTACTCAAGGAAATGGCCCTGGCCGGTCGCGAGGACAAGGATCAGGCACTCAAGGAATTCGACGGTCTGTTGCTCAAGCACATCGGTTTCGCCGTCAGCAATGCGGCCAGCACACTGGTGCTGAACCTCGGCCTTGGCCATTTCGAACATGCGCCGGGTGACAGGATCAGCCAAGGCTACTTCCGCGCGCTGAACCGTCAGGCCGCCGCATTTGCCATGCTCGCCGACTTCAGCATGATGCTCCTGGGCGGCGAACTGAAACGCCGCGAACGTCTGTCGGCACGCCTCGGCGATGTACTGAGCAACCTGTATCTGGCCTCCGCCGCGCTCAAGCGCTATCACGACCTGGATTCGCCGGCGTACATGGAGCCGCTGTTCCGCTGGGCCATGGAAGAAAGTCTCGGCCAGTCGGAGCGTGCGCTGGATGAACTGCTGAGCAACTTCCCGAACAAAGTCTTCGGCTGCCTGCTCCGGGTCATCGTCTTCCCGTTCGGTCGCCGTCACAAAGGCCCTTCGGACAAACTAGGCGCCGAAGTCGCTGCGGTCATCGGTCGCGCCAAAGGCGATCCGGCCCTCGAAGAATTGCTCGCCGGCTGCTACCGCCCGCAATCGGCGGACGATGCCGTGGGCGCGCTGCAACACGCCAGCGACCTGCTCAACGCCGCGCAACCGTTGCACAAAAAACTCCATACCGCGTTGAAAAGCGGCCAAGTGAAACCGGCAGCCGGCGAACACGCCATTGATGCCGCGCTGGAAGCCGGCGTGCTGCAAGCCGTCGAAGCGCAAAGCCTGCGCGACGCCGAAGCGGCCCGCCGCAAAGTGATCGACGTCGATGATTTCGCCAAAGAAGAACTGACCCAGGCAGCGGGCAAAGTCCGCTGATCCCGGTTTATGTGAAAAAACGGCGCGAGGGCTTTATACTCCCGCGCCCGTTTTGCTCTTGAGGACTTATCTCGTGTCCAACGTCGTTGCCGATCATCTCGTGTTGCTCGACCACCTGCGCAGTATCCTGGTCGCCGTAGGTGAGGCCGAACAAGTGCCCGAAGAAAGCCATGCCCTGTTCCTCGAGCGCTTCGACGAACTGCTGGCCTCCCTGCCGATCGACCCTATCGAAAGCCAATACCTGGGCCAGGACATCCTCACCCAAGTCATCAGCCGCTACCCGCAAATCGCCCACCTGATCCCACGCGACCTGCTGTGGTTCTTCGCCGGCGACTGCCTGCACTACCTCTCCGACGAAGAAATCGACCTCTACCAGGCCCTCGAAGAACGCCGCTACGAAGCCGAACAGAACGACGAACCGTTTGACTGGAACCAGGAAAAACAACTGCTGGCCATGTCCGCACAGGACAGCAAGCACTGATTTTTCAAACGGTAATGAAAAGGCCCGCACTGGTGATTCCATGCGGGCCTTTTTTTTCAAGATCAAAAGCCCCTCACCACTCAACACAATGAGCGCAAGCTCGAGTACCGCTCTTGATCTTGATTCACAGGCGACGTCGGAAGGCTGAGCGGAGGGATTGATCCGGGCGTGGGAGCGCAGCGACCGTACGACGCAGTCGTACACAGCGGAAGGAGGTGCAGCGAAGCAAACCGTAGCCGCTGCGCCCGGATCAGTCCCGGAGCGAAGGTACCCCGAGCCCCAGCGAGCGGGCCGAACGTAGGAGCTAGCGTTTTTTGCTTACTTTTTTAGGCGCTTGTAAAAAAGTAAGTCGCCGTAAGGGCGAAACCCTAAGCAGCCGTTACCGCAGAAACGGATATTCACCCAAACCACCAGAGCATGGACGGCCCAAAGGCCGCCAAGCCCCCCCCCCAAAAAAACCTCAAAGCAACCCCTCACTCTCCGGCAGCTCATACGCCACAGCCAAATTGCCCCCGCCCACCGACTTCCCGGGCCTACCCAACGTCGGCTCCTTCTGCAAACACTCCACCAGATAATCAATGAACACCCGCAACTTCGGCGGCAAATACCGCGTCGGCGAATGCAGCAGCCACAACCCACCATGATAAGAGGCAAGAAACGTCCAGTCCGGCAACACCTGCACAATCAACTTCTGCTCCAAGGCGTAACGCGCCGTGAAATACGGCAGACTGCCAATCCCGATGTGCTGCAACACCGCCCCCAACCGCACACCCGTGTGATTGGCGGCATAACGCCCACGCACCCCGACCGTGACAGCTTTACTGCCCTTCTTGAACTTCCAGCGCGCATCGCTCGGCGTTTCGCCCAGATAAATACAACTGTGATTGAGCAAATCGTGAGGATGCGTCGGCGTGCCGTGTTCGGCCAGGTATTGCGGCGTGGCGCAAAGCAAATGATCGATGGTCAGCAACTGCCGCCCGACCAGACCGGCCGGTGGACGATCAGTGATGCGAATTGCCAGATCGACATGATCATCGATCAGATCGACCTGACGATCTTCCAGCAATAACTCCACATCAACCTTGGGATAGCGGCGCAGAAACTCCGGCATGTGCGGATGAATCACAAAACGCCCCACTGCTTTCGGTACGCTGACCCGCACCAGGCCTTCGGCTTCGTGGGTGAACTGGCCACTGATTTCCATCACCGACCTGGCCGCACTGACCATTTCCTGGCAACGCTTGAACACCTCCTCACCGCCATCGCTCAAGCGAAGTTTGCGTGTGGTGCGTTGCAGCAACCGCGTGGCCAACGCCTTTTCCAATCGGGAAATGCTGCGGCTGACCGCTGAGGGAGACGACCCCATCTGCCGCGCCGCTTCGGAGAAGCTGCCGGTCTCGACAACCTTGACGAAAATCGCCATTTCACCCAGCAGCGGCAGCGGAAGATTGATGCTCACAACGCACAAGTCCTTTGATGTTCGAATGGATTATCACGTTATTGCACGATTCATATAATAAAAACAGAACTTCGATCAGGGCATGGAATATGACGCTTCGCCTGTTTTTTCACAGTGACGACCTCAAGGCGAATGTCGAAGTCCTCGACTGCACACCCCACGAGAACGAATTCGCCGTAGTGCTGCGCGCCACCCTGTTTCACCCCCAGGGCGGCGGTCAGCCTTGCGACACCGGCTGGATCGGTGAAAGCCGGGTGTCGCGCGTGGTGCAGGAACCTGAGCGCATTGTGCATTTCGTCGACCGCCCGCTGCCGCTGGGCATGACCGTCATCCGTATCGATGAAGAGCGCCGCCGCTTCAATACGCGCATGCACTCGGCCGGGCACCTGATCGGTCATTTCATTCAGGCCATGGGCTGGATGCCGATCAAGGCGCACCACTGGCCGGACGAAGGTCGGGTGCAATTCAAACCGGGCGATGGCGCAGAAGAAGTCGATGCGCCAACCGTACAAACCGGTATCGAGCAGTGGATCGAACATGATCTGCCGCGCCTGACTTCCCTGCGCGAAGGCGCGCGGGAAATCAGTTTCGGTGAGCTGCCAGCCTATGGCTGCGGTGGCACCCATGTACGTAGCCTGAAGGATCTGGGCACAGTCACGATCGCGTCCCTTTCGCAGAAGAAAGGCACGCTGTCCGTCCACTACAGCGTGGATTGAGCATTTCGGACGTTGCCATCGCGCAACGTCCGACGCCGGGGAACCGCACTCGCCGGTTCCGTTGACTATCGATAGATGGACCTAAAACAAATGATGCTAGACGTCGAGCGTCTCGATGAGACGTGCATAAAAAAACTGGCCAACGAAGAAGTCCTCGCCATCCGCGTCAAACGCTTTCTCCCCGAGCCGCTGGCGATCGAAATTGGCGACAAGATCCTCGCCCCGGGCTTTGAGGGCTACATCAACGCACCGAGCATCGGCCGCATCGGCATGGCCTTCTACGAGGCGGAAAACCAGCCGCTGCTGATCGAGGATTACTTCGATCGCGCCACCCGCAACATCGCCGAACTGCGCCAGCGCTGCGCGCCCTACTCCTCGCCGATCGACACCCTGCGCTGCATGCTCGACGAATCATGGCCCGCCGGCGCGCATCTGGAAAATCTCTACGGGCGCAAGATGTATGTCGGCTTGTCGCGCGTGGTCAAACCCGGCGTGTGCTTTCTTGCTCATCACGACATCTTCGCCAAAGACGCCCCGGACAGTTTTCAGGCGCGCAGCCTTGAGGCGCAATTTGCCTGCAACGTCTACCTGAACATGCCCGTCGAGGGTGGCGCCTTGCAGATGTGGAATGACCACATCACCCCCGATCAATTCGACGAAATGCGCGGCGACAGTTATGGCATCGAGCCGTCGCTGCTGGGGCCGCCCGCCCTCGAAGTACGACCGCAGCCCGGCGATTTCATCATGTTCAATTCGCGGCGCATGCACTCGGTGACTCCGGGCGTGGCCGACCCGCGTTTGAGCCTGTCGTTCTTTGTCGGCTATCGCGGCAATGCCTCCCCTCTGACTTTCTGGAGCTGACATGCTTTCCAATTACCTGGGCGAGTTTCTCGCATTGGCCACCATCCACTTTCTCGCCGTGGTTGCACCCGGCCCGGACTTCGCCGTGACCATCCGTCAAAGCGTGCGCTTCGGCCGGCTCGTCGGTATCTGCACTGCGCTGGGCATCGGCGCGGGGATTTCCGTGCACGTGCTGTATACCCTGCTCGGCGTCGGCGCCCTGATGCACACCACGCCGTGGCTGCTCACCGTCGCCAAAGTGGTCGGCGGTGCGTACATCCTTTATCTCGGCGTCAGCCTGATTCGCAGCAAACCGAAGAGCAGCGTCGAAGGCGAAAAAACTGCCGATGAGCCGCTGGTTGAACAGTCACTGTTCAAAGCATTCAGCACCGGTTTTCTGACCAACGCGACCAACCCCAAGGCCACGCTGTTTTTCCTGGCCATCTTCACCACGATCATCAGCGCCAGCACACCGCTGCAGATCCAGGCGTTCTACGGATTGTGGATGTGCTTCGTCAACGCGCTGTGGTTCGTGATCGTCGCGCTGTTTTTTTCCAGCAACAAAGTGCGCCTGCTGTTCATGCGCCTCGGCCACTGGTTCGAGCGCAGCATGGGCGTCATTCTGATTCTGTTCGCCGGACGCCTGATGCTGTCGATGTAATCCACCCAAAAAAGTCCCGGCTATCACCCGCCGGGACTTTTTCATTTGTGCGTCTCTTTTGCATTTCTGTGCGACAGATCAAGTTTGTCACTCCCTCTTCACCCACCCATGGTGTTAGGTTGCAAAATGTTTCTGTCACAAGCATCAGAGTCATTTCATCCCACCCTTAGCAAAGGAATGCCTGTTCCATGGTCTTTTCCCTGAAAAAACTGGCCGCCGCTACGCTCGTCATGGCCAGTCTCACCGCGTTTACCAGCGCTGCACAAGCCAACATCACTGCCGAGCAAAGTGCAGCGATCCTGAAATCCTTTGACGGCAAGAGCTTGACGGACTTCCGCAGCTTCCTTGGCAGCCTGGCGAAAAGCGACCTGGCCAAAACGGATAATCTCACCCCGTCCATCAGCGCCTTCCTCGACAACAAGACCCTGAACGCCGAACAGCAGAATGAAATTCACCGTCTGCTGGGCATTTATACCCGCGTGAAATATGGCAAGGCCGCGCTGGAAACCCTGCGCCAACTCGTCGAGATCCCGACCTTCCGCAAGGACGGCGTGGAGCAACACGACAACCCGGAATTCATCAAGATTGCCGGCGAGATCCAGAAACTCGCCGAATCCTTCGGTTTGAAGTTCCGCAATGTCGATAACCGTGTCTACGAAATTTCTCTGGACGGCAAAGGCGACGAAGTCGTCGGTATTCACGCGCACGCCGATGTGGTGCCGGTGACTCCGGAAAACTGGGTGCTGAAGGACGGCACCAAACTCGACCCGTTCAAAGTCACGCTGATTGGCGATCGCATGTACGGTCGCGGCACCGAGGATGACAAGAACGCTATCGTCGTGGCGCTGTACGCCATGAAAGTGATCAAGGACGAGAAACTGCCACTGGCGCGTAACTTCAAGCTGCTGGTCGACACCACCGAAGAAACCAGCGGCGACGCCATTCCCTATTACTTCGAGCGCAACCCGACGCCGAACTACAACATGGCGCTGGACGGCGGTTATCCGGTGGTGATCGCCGAAAAAGGTTACGGCACCGTCATGGCCAACTTTGCCAAACGCAAAGGCGAAGGCAACGGCGCGGAAATCGTTTCGATGACCGGCGGCAAGGCGACCAACCAGATTCCGTCCGCGTCGGTGGCCACGCTGGTAACCGACAAGCCTGCCGAGCTCGCCGCCAGTCTGCAAAAAGCCGGCGATGCCTATGCCAAAGCCAACGGCGGCGACTTCGAAGTCGCGGCAAAGGTTGATGGCAAAGACGTCAAACTGACCGTGACGGGGGTTTCTGCGCACTCCTCCGAGCCTGAGTCCGGCGTCAACCCGGTCGCACGGATGCTGAGCTTCATCAACAGCCTGGACGGCAAAGTCGCGCTCAAGCAAAACCAGTTCACCGATGCCGCACGTTATGCCGATGACAACTGGGGCCTGGATTATCTGGGCAAAAAACTTGGCGTGGGCTTCTCCGACTCGTTCATGGGGCCGCTGACCACCTCGCTGACCTACGTCGGTGAGGATGACAAAACCTTCAAACTGGCGGTGAATCTGCGCGTACCGAAGGGCAAGTCCCCGGAAAAGCTCAAGGCTGAGATCGCTGAGAAACTGGATGCCTGGAGCAAGAAGACTCATGTCGCTGTAGCGTTCGACTATTCCGTAGCCGAACCGATGTATCGCAATCCCGAAGGTGAGTGGGTCAAGGCGCTGCTTGCCGTAGCCAGCGAAAACCTCGGCATGAAATCGGAATTCGGTACTTCCGCTGGCGCGACGTCGGTTCACGAATTGCCCAACGGCGTGCAATTCGGCCTGGCGCGACCTGAAGCCAAGTACACCGGCCACACCGATGGCGAGTTCAAGACCGTCGACCAGTTCCTGCTGGATCTGCAGATCGTCACGGAAATGATGGGGCGTGTCGGGCAGTTGCCGAAGCTGTAAAGCCCTGCCTGAGCCCAGTCACCGATGACCGGGCTCAAAATAAAAAAGGACCTGTGAAAAGGTCCTTTTTTATTGCCACCACAAAACGCGCACAAACAAAAACGCCGATCATCACTGATCGGCGTTTTTGTGAAATTGGAGCGGGAAACGAGACTCGAACTCGCGACCCCGACCTTGGCAAGGTCGTGCTCTACCAACTGAGCTATTCCCGCAAATGGCGTCCCCTAGGGGACTCGAACCCCTGTTACCGCCGTGAAAGGGCGGTGTCCTAGGCCACTAGACGAAGGGGACACGCTACCCGGAACACATGGTGTGTGTTTCGGTGTCCAGATCCGCATCCGAAGATTTGGTTCTGGTTTCACTCAGCACCGCCCGAAAGCACTGCTGTTTAAAATTGGAGCGGGAAACGAGACTCGAACTCGCGACCCCGACCTTGGCAAGGTCGTGCTCTACCAACTGAGCTATTCCCGCATTGGCGTCCCCTAGGGGACTCGAACCCCTGTTACCGCCGTGAAAGGGCGGTGTCCTAGGCCACTAGACGAAGGGGACACACTACAACATTCACTCCCTGCCGCGTTTCGCTGTGTGCTTTACGCTGCAAGTGGCGCGCATTCTATGGATGGATTGAGGGGTCGTCAACCCCCTGATATAAATTTATTTAAATCAATGACTTCGACCTGGATTACGGGCCGCGTAAGGCTTTTCCGTCGTCCGAAACCTGACGCCTATATTCCGCCACTCGCCAAGACGTTATAGTCCACCGCACAGTGATGGCAATCTGCACATCAAGCGCCAGCATTCATCTATACCGCTGGCGGCCGATACAGATTGCAGCAGCCGATCAAACCCGTCGAGCGGCGCTAGGCGCCTAAATGCCCAGCCACTACACTCGCATGCGAACCCTATAAAGAGGTCTTACCGGTGACACCACTCATGATCACCCTGCTAGTCGTAGCCGGGATCGCAATTCTGATCGCCATTGGCTACATGAACCATGTGGTGGAAAACAACAAACTGGAGAAGGCCCGCACCAAAGTCGAACTCAACGACCGCCTGCGCCGCTGCGGCGAACTGACCGAAACCTTCCCCGGCCAGTTCATGACCCCGGCGCTCAAGTTGCTGCTGACCCGCCTGGAACTCAACGTCTGCCAGCGCCTGCTCAATCTGGAAAAGACCAGCGCAACCACCAAGGCCCGCATCACCGAACTGAGCGCCCTCGTTGCCCAAGGCGAATCGATCCCGGTGAACAACCCGCCCGCGCCGATCCTGACCGAAGCCAAAGCCAAAGACGTGCGCTTCCTCCTCGAAGCCCTGCACGGCCAGATCACCCGCGCCGCCCACGACGGCTTCCTGCCACCGAACGAAGCCAAACAATGGATCCGCGAGGTGCGCCACATCCTCGTGCTGCTGCACATCGAATTCTTCAACAACCTCGGCCAACAGTCCCTGCAACAAAACCAACCCGGCCAGGCCCGCCTCGCCTTCGAACGCGGCGTGCAATATCTGCGCAAACAGCAGGACCCGCAGATGTATGCCGAGCAACTGCAATACCTGGAAAAACTCCTCGCCCGAGCCAACGCCCAGGTCATGGACAAGATTGCCCCGGTTGAAGGTGAAGAAAACCAACTGACTGCCGGTTTGAAGGATGTCGAAGCCGATGCGGACTGGAAGAAGAAAGTGATTTACGACTGAGGCGGGAATGCTGGAAGAGAAGCCACCGTTATTGGTGGCTTTTTTGTGGGCGACTTGAAAGAGGATGTGAATTGAAGACCGCTTTCGCGAGCAGGCTCGCTCCCACAGAAAAGCAAAAGCGGATATTCACCCAAACCCCAAGAGCCTGGCCGGCCCGAGGGCCGCCAAGGCTCAAAGCCGAAAATGCCCAACCATCGAGCGCAACTCGCCGCCCAACTGCGCCAGCTCAACACTCGAAGCCGCATTCCCGCGCATGGCCACGGAAGAGTGATCCGCACTCGCACGAATCTGCGTAACACTGCGGTTGATCTCCTCCGCCACCGAACTCTGCTCCTCCGCCGCCGCCGCGATCTGCTGATTCATCTGCTGAATCAACGACACCGCCGCGGCAATACTCCCCAGCGCACTCTCGGTCTGCAACGCATCACTGACCGCCAGCTTCACCAACTCGCCACTGCTGCGAATCTGCTGCACCGAAGACTGCGCCGCCGCGCGCAGGGCACTGACCAAGCGCTCGATCTCCTCGGTCGACTGCTGCGTGCGCCGTGCCAGCGCACGAACCTCATCGGCCACCACCGCAAACCCCCTGCCCTGCTCGCCGGCCCGCGCCGCTTCGATCGCCGCGTTCAGCGCCAACAGATTGGTCTGCTCGGCCACGCTCTTGATCACCTCCAGCACCGTGCCTATGTTCTGAATCTCGGCGCTGAGGCTCTCGATGCTGGAACTGGCCGAGGTCGCCGAATCCGCCAACTGCTCGATCCGCGCCATGCTTTGGCGCACCACCTGCTGGCCGCTCTCGACCTTGTCATCCGCCGTCTGCGCCGCCAGCGCCGCCTCTTCGGCATTGCGCGCGACGTCATGTACCGTGGCGGTCATCTGGTTCATGGCGGTGGCGACCTGCTCGGTTTCCTCCTTCTGGCTGTTGACCTCCAGATTGGTCTGTTCCGTCACCGCCGACAGCGATTGCGCGGAACCGGCCAAGCGCTCGATGCCGGCCTGCAAGCCACTGACAATCGTGCCGAGACCGGCAGCCATCTGCTGCATGGCCAACATCAATTGCCCCATTTCATCGCGGCGCGTCACCTCGACCTTCGCCGTCAGATCACCCGCAGCAATCTGCTGCGCCACGCGAATCACACTGCGCAGCGGCGCCACGATCAGGCGCGTGATCACCCACGCGGCGAGCAATCCGACCAACAAGGCCAGCGCCGAAGAGCCAATGATCAACACCGTGTTCTTTTTCAGCTCCGCCTGCATCGAAGCATCTTCGGCGACATAGGCCTGATTGACCCGGTCCACCACCTGCGCGGCACGCTGATGCAACTGGTCATAAACCGTTTTCTCTTGCGCCAGCAAACCGGTGTATTCAGCCAGTTTCTCGTTGAATCCGGCGATATGCCCCGACACTTCGTTGAGCACCGTCAGATAGCCCTCGTCCTTGACCGTGGTTTTCAACGCCTCAGCCTGCTCCTGCGCTTGCGCGGCCTGCTCGATGTTGCCTTGACCGGCATTGTCGGCATCGCCCTTGCGGCTTTGATCCAGCCGCACGCGCGCTTCGTTCATCGCTTGCAGCATAAGTCGCGAGACCTGACTGACCTGATTCGCCTGTTCGATGAACTGGGCGCCGTCCTTGCCCTCGGTGTCTTTCAACGTATAGGCGCCATCATCGGCCAGCCCGCTCTGCAACACGTCGAGGTTATTGGCCACGCTGGACACCGACCAACTGGCCATCTCGAGCGCAAGGTCCTTGGCCTGGCTCAGCGAGACGAATTCATCGAAGGCCTTGCGATACGCGCCCAGCGCTTGCTCGACATCGCTCATCACCGGCACATTGGCCGGGGAATGTGCCTTGAGCTCGCCGGCTAGAACAACCAGCCCATCGACGCCTTCGCGCAAGGCATCGGCGGTTTTCGGATTGCCGCGCAGGGCGTATTCCTGCTCGAGCAGGCGCACCTTGAGCAGGCCGCTGTTGAGCGCGGACATCTGCTTCAAGCCGTCGAAACGCAGACTGATGGTTTGCAGCGACCAGACGCCGATCGCCGCCACCAACGCAGTCAGCAACAAGACGAGCACAAATCCGATACCCAGTTTTTTCGCCATACCGAGGTTGGCAAAACGTCCTTGCACGGCCGAAATCATTGCGCGTAGTCCCCTGCCAAAGTCTGTTGCCGAAGATTCGCAACGGGCTCGAACCAGCACAAGACTCTGGCGTCGGAATAATGGCAAAAAGCTACGCCCGCGTCGTTTTCAGAATGCTGGAGGTCGATCCGCGCAAGTATTGCGAAAAAACTGCCGGGCCCGTGGGTCGCAGGCACAGGCCACATTGATGCGCTGCCAGTCACCGCACTCACCGCTGGGACTGAAGGCGTCCGCTGCTGACAACTCCAGCCCGCATTGCTGGGCCTGCCTGCGCACCGACGCCTGGTCGCGCAAGCGTGCCCGCGCCCAGATAAACAGCCCGCCAACCGGCTTGCCGAACACTTCCCACTCGGCGTCTTCCAGTGCCTGCAAGGCCGCCGCGCGATCGGCATTCAAGCGCTGACGCTGGCGCTGCACCAGTTTGCGATAGGCGCCGGTCGCCATCAGTCTGGCCAATACCGCCTCGGCCAGCCTCGAACAGCCCAGGCCGCTGATCATCTTGACCTCCGCCAGGCGCTTCAGCAGTTCGCTGTCCGCCAGAACAAAACCGACCCGCAACGAGCTGCTCAGTGTCTTGGAGAAGCTGCCGACATAAATGACCCGGCCGCCATGGTCCAGCGCCGCCAACCGCGTACCGTTGCCGGTGTGCAGATCAGCGTAGACGTCATCTTCGATCACGCGCAGGTCGTAGGTCTTGCTCAACTGTACGATGCGCTGGGCAACGGCGGGAGTCAGGCAACTGCCAGTGGGATTGTGGTGATGACTGCCGATGAACAGGGCGCCGGGACGAAACTGACGCAGCACCGACTCGAGCATGTCGATGTCCGGCCCGCTCGGCGTACGACGAACTTCGAGCATCTGTACGCCGTGCAGACGCAACAGGTCAAACAACGGTGCATAACCGGGCGTTTCCACCACCACGCAATCGCCGGCCTTGAACAGGGTGCGCACGATCAGATCGAGCGCATGACTGGCACCGCTGGTGCTCATCAGCCGGGTATTGCAGGCGTCGATATTCAGCAGTTTCAGACGCTTGGCAATTTGCTCGCGCAACGCTGGCAGGCCCAGTGGCGAGCTGTAGTTGAACAGGCTGGCCATGTCGGTGCGTGCCACCTCGCGCAGCGCGTAGCTGAGGTCGTCGGGCTCACGCCAACTCGGCGGCAAGCCTCCTTGCCCCAAAATCAAGCGACTCGTTGCGGCGTCCACCTCATCACGCCATGCGGGGCGGCCCTCGCACGCTGCCCATTCCGAGTCCGCTTCGCGCAATGCCGGCGAGGCCGCGACGATGAATCCCGCGCCCTGGCGCGTGGTCAATACGCCTTGCGAGACCAGGCGCTCGCAGGCTTCGACAACGCACGACTGGCTGAGCAGATTCCCCCGGGCGATTTGCCGTACGGAGGGTAACCGGGTGGCCGGCGGGATGCCGCTTTGCACAATCCAGTCAGTCATTCCGTCGACGATCTGCTGCACGACCGGCACCATTGCCTGTCGGTCAATTCTCAGTTCCATGAGCTCGCAAACTCCTGTCAGTTTTGCTGGCAGCAGTAAATCACAGCCGCGCCGCCGAGGCTGTGCGACAACGCCGCCAAATGCGGCAGTTCTAACGGTTTGATACACATTGTTTAGCGGTATTCACAGGGACCGACCGCGAGGTACAAAAAAACCCGCACGCAGGCGGGTTCTTTTTATTTCGGCAACTTTCAGAACGCTGTCACGCCGCCGTCCACCGCCAATGAGTGCCCAGTGGTGAACGCTGCGCCATCGCTGCACAGATACAGCACCGCGCTGGCGATTTCCTCGACCTTGCCAATGCGCCCGACCGGGTGCATGGCGTTGGCGAACTCGGCCTTCTTCGGGTCGGCTTCATAGGCACGGCGGAACATGTCCGTATCGATCACTGCCGGGCACACTGCGTTGACGCGGATTTTCTTCTTCGCGTATTCGATCGCCGCCGACTTGGTCAGGCCGATCACCGCATGTTTCGACGCCGCGTAGATGCTCATCTTCGGCGCCGCACCCAGCCCGGCCACCGACGCCGTGTTGACGATCGCGCCACCGCCCTGCGCCAACAACAGCGGCAACTGATACTTCATGCACAGCCAGACGCCTTTGACGTTGACGCCCATGATCGCGTCGAATTCGTCCAGCGAACCATCGGCGAGTTTGCCTTTCTCGATTTCGATCCCGGCGTTGTTGAAGGCATAGTCGAGACGACCGTAGGTATTGATCACCTCATCCATCAGATTTTTCACATCGCTTTCCAATGTCACGTCGCAGCGCACGAACGACGCTTCGCCACCGGCTGTACGAATCAGCGCCACCGTGCCTTCGCCGCCGGCCGCGTCCAGGTCAGCCACCACCACTTTCAGGCCCTCGGCGGCAAACGCCAGGGCTGTCGCGCGGCCGATGCCGTGGGCGGCCCCCGTGATTACAACCACCTGACCGGAAAACGTCATGCTCATGGGTATGTCCTCGAACGCAAAAACTGGAAGATGTTGGCGTCGCAGCATAGCCAAGGGCAGCGAAAGCGCGTCAGCACTATGCAATCGCTGTTTACAGGCCCATGCGCCGCAGTGATAAAACCCGCCCAGTAACCATCACCGCACTGGATCGACTCGCATTCGCCGTATCAGCCAACCTTGCGACATCGCCGTTGAAGAGCTATCAACAAGGCTTCATTCCATTCGAGTGCCTGTCATGACCAACCAGACCAATCGCCAGTTCCTGCTCGCCAAACGCCCGGTGGGCGCCGCGACCCGCGAGACTTTCACTTATCAGGAAGTTCCGGTCGGCGAGCCACAGGCGGGACAGATCCTGGTGAAAAACGAATACCTGTCCCTCGACCCGGCCATGCGCGGCTGGATGAACGAAGGCAAGTCCTACATCCCGCCGGTCGGTCTCGGTGAGGTCATGCGCGCACTGGGCGTGGGAAAAGTCATCGCCTCGAACAATCCTGGCTTCGCCGTCGGCGATTACGTCAACGGCGCTCTGGGTGTGCAGGATTATTTCCTTGGCGAGCCGCGCGGCTTCTATAAGGTCGACCCGAAACTCGCGCCGTTGCCCCGCTATCTGTCGGCGCTGGGCATGACCGGCATGACCGCCTACTTCGCCCTGCTCGACGTCGGCGCACCGAAAGCCGGTGACACCGTGGTGCTGTCGGGCGCCGCAGGTGCGGTGGGCAGCGTGGCCGGGCAGATCGCCAAAATCAAAGGCTGCCGCGTCGTTGGCATTGCCGGCGGGGCCGACAAGTGCAAATTCCTCATCGACGAATTGGGCTTCGACGGCGCCATTGATTACAAGGCCGAAGACGTCGTGGCCGGTCTGAAGCGCGAATGCCCGAAGGGCGTGGACGTGTATTTCGATAACGTCGGCGGCGACATTCTCGACGCGGTGCTGAGCCGCTTGAACATGAAGGCGCGAGTGGTGATCTGCGGCGCGATCAGCCAGTACAACAATAAAGAAGCGGTCAAAGGTCCGGCCAATTACCTGTCACTGCTGGTCAATCGCGCGCGCATGGAAGGTTTTGTGGTGATGGACTACGCCGCGCAGTTCGCCAGCGCCGCGCAGGAGATGGCCGGCTGGATGGCCAACGGGCAGCTCAAGAGCAAGGAAGATGTGGTTGATGGGCTGGAGACGTTCCCCGAGACGCTGATGAAACTGTTCAACGGCGAGAACTTTGGCAAGTTGGTTCTGAAGGTTTAAGGCCAGCCTGAAACCAATGTGGGAGCGAGCCTGCTCGCGAAAGCGGTGGATCAGTCGGTAATGATGCCGACTGACACTCCCTCTTCGCGAGCAGGCTCGCTCCCACTTGGATCTTCAATAAGGTTCAGGCGATTTCCGCTACAACCGCCGCCAGCGCCTGCGCCGGGTTCGCCGCTTGGCTGATCGGACGGCCGATTACCAGGTAATCGGAACCGGCATCCAGCGCCTGACGCGGGGTCAGAATGCGCCGTTGATCATCCTGCGCGCTGCCCGCCGGGCGAATCCCCGGCGTCACCAGTTGCAGCGACGGGTGCGCGGTTTTCAGCGCCGACGCTTCCAGCGCCGAACACACCAGACCGTCCATCCCGGCCTTCTCGGCCAGTGCCGCCAGACGCAGCACTTGTTCCTGCGGCTCGATATCCAGACCGATACCGGCCAGATCCTCGCGCTCCATGCTGGTCAGCACGGTCACACCAATCAACAACGGTTGCGGACCACTGCGCTTGTCCAGCTCCTCGCGGCAGGCGGCCATCATGCGCAGACCGCCCGAGCAGTGCACGTTGACCATCCACACACCCATCTCGGCAGCGGCTTTCACAGCCATCGCAGTGGTGTTGGGGATGTCGTGGAATTTGAGATCCAGAAACACTTCAAAACCCTTGTCACGCAGGGTGCCGACGATTTCCGCCGCGCAACTGGTGAACAGTTCCTTGCCCACTTTGACCCGGCACAGTTTCGGGTCCAACTGGTCGGCCAGCTTCAGTGCGGCGTCACGGGTGGGGAAATCCAGGGCGACGATGATAGGAGTCTGGCAGGCGGACATGGATGGGCTCTCAGGCTGGTCGAAAACGGCGCGCATTGTAGCGGAACCGGCGGCGGCGCGGCACCCGATGATCGGTAAATCGTCGCGCTGGCGGTTATCAGCTTAGCCGACGCGGCTATTGTGTCGACTCCGATACACAACCGACACGCCGGCAACACGCACCCGGGTTAGCCTCGCCCGGCGCAACACGTCCTTACAACAGCACTTCCCGCCCCCCGGCCGGACGCCTATGCTGAAACCACCCCTGGCAGTGAACAGCCCCATGCACAACGCCCCGACAACCGTGACGGATGAAAGCAAAGACGACAAGCGCTGGAGCATCCGCGCGCTGATCGTCGACGATGACGTGCCGATCCGCGAGCTGATGATCGATTACCTCGCCCGCTTCAACATCCACGCCAGCGGCGTCACCGACGGCGCAGCGATGCGCCAGGCGCTGCAGGGCGAACATTTCGACGTCATCGTCCTCGACCTGATGCTACCCGGCGAAGACGGTCTGTCGCTGTGTCGCTGGCTGCGCGCCGAATCGGACATCCCGATCCTCATGCTCACCGCCCGCTGCGAACCCACCGACCGCATCATCGGCCTGGAACTGGGCGCCGACGATTACATGGCCAAACCGTTCGAACCACGCGAACTGGTCGCCCGCATCCAGACCATCCTGCGCCGCGTGCGCGACGACCGCACTGACCAGCGCGCCAACATTCGCTTCGACAACTGGCGCCTCAACAGCGTCCTGCGCCAAGTGGTCGCCGACAACGGCCTGGTAGTGCCCTTGTCCAACGCCGAATTCCGCCTGCTCTGGGTCTTCATCGAACGCCCGCGCCGCGTGCTCAGCCGCGAACAACTGCTCGACGCCGCTCGCGGTCGCTCGATCGAAGCCTTCGACCGCAGCATCGACCTGCTGGTCTCGCGCCTGCGGCAAAAACTCGGTGACGACCCGAAAGCCCCGCAGTTGATCAAGACCGTGCGCGGCGAGGGTTACCTGTTCGACGCGCGGGACATCGGCTGATGAAGGCGCGCTTCGACACCCTGTTCGGTCGCCTGTTCGGGGTGCTGTTCGCGGCGATTGTCCTGGCGCACCTGCTGGCCTTCGCCTGGTTCAGGCTCTACGGCCCTCCTCCGCCCCCACCACCGCCCGAGTTTTCAGCGAACATCGACGGCCAACCGCCCATGCGCGACGCCGCTTATCCACCGAGGCAAGCGCGCCCCTGGTTCGGTGGCCCGGTGGTGCCGCTGACCTTTCAATTCATCACGCTGATGATCGCCGCCTGGTACGGTGCCAAGCTGCTCACCCGGCCGATCCAGCGCCTGAGCGACGCCGCCGAGCGCCTGAGCGAAGACCTCGACAGCGACCCCCTCGACGAATCCGGCCCGCGCGAAGCCCGGCAAGCGGCGCACACCTTCAACCTCATGCAACGGCGCATCCGCGAACAGGTCCAGCAACGCGCGCGCATGCTCGGCGCCGTCTCCCACGACCTGCGCACGCCACTGTCACGCCTGAAACTGCGTCTGGAAAACATCAGCGACGACAAACTGCAAAGCCAGATGCGCCAGGACCTGGACGACATGATCGGCATGCTCGACGCCACCCTCACCTATCTGCACGAACAACGCACCAGCGAAGCCTTGCAGTTGCTGGACGTGCAGGCGCTGGTCGAATCGCTGTGCGAAAACGCCCAGGACCAGGGCGCCGATGTACAGGTCAGCGGCCACTGCGCGCCTTTGCCAGTGCAACCGATGGCGCTGCGTTCGTGCATCAACAACCTGCTGGACAACGCCCTGCGCTACGCCGGACAGGCACGGATTGAACTGCTGGAACAGCGTGAAGAGCTGCTGATTCGGGTGATTGATCACGGACCGGGGATTGCTGAAGAACAGCGGGAAGCCGTGTTTGAACCGTTCTACCGACTGGAAGGATCGCGCAACCGCAATTCCGGCGGCGTAGGGCTAGGCATGACCATCGCCCGCGAAGCCGCGCAGCGATTGGGTGGGCAATTGAATCTGGAGGAAACACCGGGGGGTGGGCTGACCGCCATTGTCCGCTTGCCACGGGGCTGAGACTCAGCCGACTTGAAGAGGGAGCGAGGCTGCTCGCGAGAGCGTCTGATGATTCAATACATCTGTTGAATGTACCGGCCTCTTCGCGAGCAGGCTCGCTCCCACAACGAAACTGAGTGTATTCGGCAGATATTGGCTGGATGTGAGGGCGCTATCGCTGGCAAGCCAGCTCCCACAGGGATCGAGTGGTTTCAGAGAGATATGGGTAGCTGCCAGGCCGCCTTCGCGAGCAGGCTCGCTCCCACAATGAAACTGATTGTATTCGGTAGATATTGGCTGGATGTGAGGGCGCTATCGCTGGCAAGCCAGCTCCCACAGGGATCGAGTGATTTCAGAGAGAGATGGGTGGCTGCCAGGCCGCCTTCGCGAGCAGGCTCGCTCCCACAATGAAACTGATTGTATTCGGCAGATATTGGCTAGATGTGAGGGCGCTATTGCTGGCAAGCCAGCTCCCACAGGGATCGAGTGATTTCAGAGAGAGATGGGGCGGCTGTCAGGCCGCCTTCGCGAGCAAGCTCGCTCCCACAAAATCAAAAGCAAAGCAGCGCAGCTGCCCGCGGCGAAGCCGCCCCACTCAACAATGAGCGCAAGCTCGAGTGCTCTTGATCTTGATCCACCGGCGACGTCGGAAGGCTGAGCGGAGGGATTGATCCGGGCGTGGGAGCGCAGCGACCGTACGACGCAGTCGTACACAGCGAGTGTAGGTGCAGCGAAGCAAACCGGAGCCGCTGCGCCCGGATCGATCCCGCAGCGAAGGAACCCGAGCCTGCGAGGGCCGAACGCAGGAGCTAGCGTTTTTTGCTTACTTTTTTAGGCGCTTGTAAAAAAGTAAGTCGCCGTCAGGCGAAACCGCCAGCCGCCGCAGCGAAACATTCGGATATTCACACCAAACAAACCCAAGCATGGTCGGCCCAAAGGCCGCCAAGCCCCCCCTAGACCCGAGCCTGACTCTTACTCCAATCCGTCAAAAGACTATAAGCCACCGCCAACAACGTAGGCCCAATAAACAACCCAATGAAGCCAAAGGCAATCAACCCGCCAAACACCCCGAGCAACACAATCACCAACGGCAGATTACCGCCACGGCTGATCAGATACGGCTTGAGCACGTTGTCCACGCCACTGATGATGAACGTCCCCCAGATCCCGAGAAACACCGCCATCCCGTACTCGCCCTTCCACGCCAACCACGCCGTGGCCGGCACCCACACCAGCGGTGGCCCCATCGGAATCAGACTCAGCAGAAACGTGACGATCCCCAGCACCAGCGCCCCGGGAACCCCGGCAATGAAAAAGCCGATCAACGCCAGCACTGCCTGCGCCGCCGCTGTACCAATCACACCGTTGACCACCCGCTGCACCGTACCGGCGACAAGTTCGATGTAATAGCCAGCACGATCACCAATCAAGCGCTGCAGCAGACTGTGCACAAACGCCGCCAGTCGCGGCCCGTCACGGTAGAAAAAGAACACGAACACCAGACTCAGCGTCAGCTCGAGAATCCCCCCGCCGATCTGCGCGCTGCGTGCCAGCAACCAGTTGCCGACCTGCCCCAGATACGGCTTGATCGAGACCATCAACGCCGCGCCCTGTTGATCGATGCTGTCCCACATCGACACCAGCCGCTCACCAACCAAAGGCACGCTGCCAAGCCAGGTCGGTGCTTCCGGCAAACCGTCGACCTGCACATCCTTGATGAATGCCGTGGCATCGCGCACATGATCGGCGAGGTTGAAACCCAGCCACACCAGTGGCGCCGCCACCAGCAACATCCAGCCCAGTGTCAGGATCAACGCGGCCAGCGATTCGCGGCCATTGAGCCAGCGCGTGAGCAAACGCATCAGCGGCCAACTGGCAAACGCCAGCACCGCGCCCCAGAACAGCGCCGACCAGAACGGCGCCATCACCCAAAGGCTGGCACCAAACAACACCAGCAGCAGAATCTGCACCAGCAGGCGATCGTTATTGAGCATGGGAAGTCCCGGCAAAGTCAGTCAGCGAAAGAGTAGGCGAACACTGTGTGCGTGCTCGCCCGGCACAGCTTATCGCAACAAGTCGATGCGCAGGCCCGAGCCTTCGAGATTGCCGGCTTCCAGACGTGACGCCCGTACGCCCTGATTGATCAGCGCCTGGCGCCAGGCTTCGGCCTTGGGCCCGGAAACCGTGACCCGCAAGGT
Source organism: Pseudomonas sp. ef1 (assembly GCF_007293365.2). Lineage (NCBI taxonomy): Bacteria > Pseudomonadati > Pseudomonadota > Gammaproteobacteria > Pseudomonadales > Pseudomonadaceae > Pseudomonas > Pseudomonas sp. ef1. Next base: position 5,443,329 of record NZ_CM129815.1, read on the forward strand.
CGTGTCGAGATTCAGACCACGGGAAATCAGGCGCAGCCAGGTGGCATCCGGTTCATCGACCAGTTTCGGAAAATCCAGCTCGCCAGTGCTTTTCAACTGACGCAGCAGGGTCGCCGAGGTCGGCAGCAATTCGCCCAACGGCGCAGCCGCCTCGAATTGCTCGACATGCAGATAGGCTTTGCGATTGCCGCGAGTGATGCTGTAAAGCGCCACCAGCGTGTTGTCCTTTGGCGCCGCCAGCCTCAACAACAGATAAGCCTGTTGCTCGTCAGAGCCATACAGCTTGGCGTTGCCGAACACCTCGTTGGCCCACAGACTGCTTTCGCCGCAATCGCGGGCCTGGCACCAGAACAGCAATTCGGCATCCTGCTGTTGCAGGGCTTCGCGGGCGGCGGTAAAGGCTTCGGTGGCGGAATGTTCAGGCGGCAACTCGTAGGTCACCGAGGTGGTCTGGCCGCGGGCGGTGACCTGACCGTCGAACCGCAACTGGCCGCTGATCTTGCGGATCGAGCCCAGCGGGTAGATGCGCTCCAGCTCGGCCGCCGGGCGATAGTCGACGATCTGCGCGTCGGCCAGACGCGGCACGATTTGCAGATCCTGGCTGCCCGGCACATCGGCAGCGAAGGACAAGGAGCTGAAGCAGCACAGCGCGAAGAGACTGAGTGACCGCATAGTCAGCCTCACCGGACGGTCATGGCTGGGCGGGTCGGGGTCGCAGCGGTATAGAAATCCATCGAGTTTGTCTCCCATTTCAACCCGCCCAGCCTCGGCAGTTGCCCGCTGCAAGTCAAGGCATGGCGAAGAAGCGATTGAAACAGTCTGCTACAAGACCTGCGCCAGCCTCATCATTCAGGTGCAGATGATGCCCGCCAGGCAACTGTTCGTGGCTGAAGGGTAGACGCTCCAGCAACTCAGGATGCCTGGCCAACATGCCATCCGCCGCGACCACCAGATGCGCCGGGCAACTGACGCGCGAGGCAAACGCCATTGCCTGTTCTTCCGTCAGGCGCAGCGGCGATGGCAGGGTCAGGCGATTGTCGGTGCGCCAGGTGTAACCGCCGGGCACCGGCATCAAACCGCGCTGGGCCAACAGTTCAGCGGCTTCGCGACTGACCGCCACCAGACCTTTCATCCGTGCCTCGATGGCACGCTCGAGGGTGGTATAGACCGGTTTGCGCTTTTCCCGCAGATCAAGTTGCGCCTGCAGGGCCATGCCCATGCGTGCGGCAGCGTTTTCGCCCTTGTCTGTCGGAGGAATCACGCCGTCGATCAGCGCCAGATGGCTGATGCGCTCGGGCAGCGAACCGGCCAGCACCATCGAGACAATCGCGCCCATCGAATGCCCGAGCAGGCCGAAACGCTTCCAGCCCAACTGCTCGGCGACTTGCAGCACATCATGGGCGTAATCCCACAGGGCATAACCGGCGCCGCTTGGCCGATGAGCGGAATGACCATGGCCGGCCATGTCCAGCGCGACGATGCGCAAGCCATCAAGCTTGGGCGCCAGTCGCGCGAAGCTATTGGCGTTGTCGAGCCAGCCGTGCAACGCGATCACCGGCAAGCCGTCCTCGGGGCCGAACATATGCGCGGCCAATTCGATGTGCGGCAGGTTCAGGCGCACTTCTTCGCAGGTCGGGCTCATGCGCAATCCTTGTTCTGCCGCTGTTCCCAGCGCATGAACAGATTCTTGAGCAGCCGAGCCGTGTCCTGCGGACGCTCCAGCGGGAACATGTGCCCGCCAGGCATGCTCAGCGCCTCGCCCTGGGGCAGGCGCGAGACGAAACGTGTGTGATGGCGCATGACCACGCGGCTCTTGTGCCCCCGCACGATGGCCAGCGGCACCTGCAACTGCCGGGTACGCCCGGGACTGGTGTGCGGCACGCCGCGATAAATGCTGATTTCGGTTGCCGGGTCAAAACGCAGACGCAGCTTGTCGTCGACCTGATGCAAACCGTGTTGCAGGTAGGCATCGAAGCATTCCGGATCGAAGCCGCGAAACAGGGTTTTGCCGGAAAAGTAACTGCGTGCACTGTCGAGATCGGCGAATTCTTCACGGCGCCCGAGGGTGCGCCCGGCGGGAGTAAGCCGGTCGATGAAACCAAAGCGCTTGGCCGCGCGAATCACCCACTGATCGGTGCGGGTCAGCACCGGTGAGTCGAGCATCACCACGCCGCGATACAGCTCGGGACAACGCAGCGCCGCATGCAGGTGCAGCAGACCGCCAAAGGAATGGCCGACGCCCCACACCGGCTGCTCTTGCTGCTCTAGGTGATGGATCAGTTCGTCGACGAGGTTGTACCAATTGTCGTCTGCCGGAAAACGCGGGTCATGGGCGTGCTGCTCCAGATGCGCGACCCGATACTCCGGCGCCAGCGCCGCGAACAACTTGCCATAGGTCCCCGAGGGGAAACCGTTGGCGTGGGCGAAAAAGATCGGTTGCGACATGCGGGCAAATCCATGAGCGGGAATCGTGGCGATGATTGTCCGCAAGAGCCGCGTCGACAGCAATGACCGTAACGGCCACGAATAGTGGCGATGACGTTTTATCCATACAGACGTTGAACCGGTCGTCGCAATCTACGCTCACCTGTAATTTCTGACAGTTGACCGCTGGCCGCTCTTGTCCGATAAACGAATCAGGTCCAGCACTCGGGATGCGTCATGCACACTCATACGCCGACACTCGCCGTGATGGATTCACGAGGACTGAAGGTTGCTACGGTGTCCTATTGTCGTGAAGCGCCCGGTGGACCGATCGCCCCGCGCATTTATCGCCAACACTACAAGGCTTCAGGTCAATTGACTGAAGCCTGCGATCCACGCCTGGCTGCGCTGCATCAGCGCGAACCCGACGCCCGCCCCAACCTGACCGTGATTTCCAGCCTCACAGGGGTATCCCTCTCCAGCGACAGCGTCGATGGCGCGCTTCGCCTGACATTGCCGGGCGCAGCAGGACAACGCCTCATCGCCTGGGACGGGCTGATGACGCAGACGTCGACCGACTATGATTTGCTGCTGCGCCCGGTCAGTATCGTCGAACACGTACAGGGCATGAGCGCCAGAAACAGTGGCTTTTTCAGTTACGGCGACAGCTCGCCGTCGTGCGCAGCGCGTAACCAATGCGGCCGGATTGTTCGCCATGACGATAGTGCCGGCAGCGAATTTTTTCCTGAATATTCCCTCACGGGCGAACAGCTCAGGTGTGTACGGCATTTCCTCAGCGACCTCGACGAGCCAGACTGGCCGCAAGCCTTGGCAGACAGAGACCTGCTCCACGAACACGGGAGCGGTGCAGCAACCCACATCGGCTATAACGCGCTGAATGAAACCATCAGCCAGCAAGACGCCACGGGCAATCAGAAGCAGCTTCATTTTGACGTAGGCGGACAACTCAACCAGATCAGTCTCAAAGTCGCGCAGGATTCGCAGCCCAGACTGTTATTGCACGATATCCAGTACAACGCGGGCAATCAGGTTTTACGTCAGGCAGCCGCTAACGGCGTTATCAGCCAGAATCTCTACGATCCACAGAGCGGCCGGCTCCTGAAGATCATTGCCGAAAAGGACGGGCGCCCCGCCCTGCAACATCTGGTCTATTGCTACGATCCGGTCGGCAACATCCTCAGTGTCGAGGACATGGCGCAGCCCACGCGCTTTTTTCGCAACCAGACCATCAATCCTGTTTCCTCGTTTATCTATGACAGCCTCTACCAATTGATCGGTGCCACGGGTTGGCAACGAAGCGGCACGGTCAATGGCCCCCAGGAGCCGGTCTTCAGCTCTCCACCAGATTCGGCGCAGCTCGAAAACTACCGCCAGACCTACACCTATGATGCAGCCGGCAACCTCATCGCCCTGGTTCACAGCGCCGCAAGCAAGAACTGGACGCAGCGCACGGCGATTTCCAGATACAGCAATCGCGGCCTGGAACAGACTGTCAGCGGCACGCTGCCCGACGAGCTGGAGATTTCCGCCGGGTTCGATAGCAACGGCAACCGGAAAATGCTCCAGCCCGGCCAGCCTTTGCAGTGGAGTGCTGGCGGACGATTGCTCCAGGTCGATCAGGTCATGCGCAAGGACGCTACAAATGACTGCGAACGCTATGTGTATGACGGTGCGGGCCGGCGCCAGCGCAAAATACGCCTCATCCAATCGCCAGCACTCGTGCAGCTGCATGAAACGCGCTATCTGCCAGGCCTGGAAATACGCCATCGGGCCGATGAAACCTTGCACGTCATTTCCGTACAGGCAGGACGCTGTGCTGTTGAAATCCTGCACTGGGACACGAAGGACAAGGTTGCCGATCAATATCGCTACCAGTTCAGCAACCATCTTGGCTCGAACATGCTGGTCCTCGACGACCAGGGCAACACCATTTGCGAGGAGAACTATTTTCCCTACGGCGGCACCTCGTGGTGGGCAGGCCCGGATCAGGTACAGGCCCGCTACAAGACCCGTCGCTACGCAGGCCAGGAGCTCGATGCCACCGGCCTTTACTACTATGGCCAACGCTTCTATGCGCCTTGGTTGATGCGCTGGATCAGCCCCGATCCGGTGGGTATCACCGATGGTCTGAACCGCTATTTGATGGTGCGCGGCAATCCCGTCAGGTTTGTCGACCGCCAAGGGCTGACAGGATGGGATACCGCCGGGGCAGCGGGCGCAACGGCCACGCGCGAGTTCGTTAGCGCAGCTTTTGCCGCCGCCGCACAAGCGGCTTTCGTCGGTGTCCTGCCTCCGACCAATGTTGCGGTGGGCATTGGAGGTGCATTGGCGGGCGCCGTGACGGGTGGCATCAGTGGCTATGCCGGGGCCAACTGGGCGCAGAGTTCCATGCACATCAGTTCCCCGGCCAATTGGGGACCTCTGGCTGCAAAAATCGGTGGTGCCGTAATAGGTGCAGCCTTGGGCGCCGCACCATCCCTGCTCGGCATGCTCGATCCACGCGGCAATCCCGCAGCGGCGGGCCAGATTGGCAGCGCCTTCGGTACGCTGTTTCGTGAGATATCGGCGCAGTATCTCGCCAATGCCGGTCCGAGCAACCCGGCTGTGGGCCGTGTCGATCCGCTCACGGGAGCGGCCAGCGTGGTTGGGGCAGTATTGGCAGCAGGCGCCACCGGATTCGGTGGCTCAGTGCTGTTTGGCACCGACGCAACCGGTAATGTGTTGCAGTCGGTTCTTTCCGTCTCGGCAGTCACGGCTGCCAGTGCTGCCGCTGCCTCAGCGGTAAGAGGGGCGCGGGGAACACCAGCCAGGCCTTCGAGCGACAGTGAACCGAGCTTCAACCAGGAGAACGCGGTGGTCGGCTACAGCAGCCGTCATTTCTTTTTATCTCTGGGGCAGATCGCCAATCTCGCCGTGTCACAGATCCCTGGCTACGACGCGCTGGACGTACATACCCGAACGGCAGTTAGCCGTGCAGTCGTGAGCGCAGTCGGGGACATACGCTCGACTTTTGTCACGATCGCCAAGCCCGGCCTGAGCGCAGAACTGGGCACAACCTCCTGGGACCTTGAAAAAAACGAGGTCGGCGCCGGCATCGTTCACGAAAGCCCGCCGGCCGATGTCGACCAATACTACGTGGTTAGCGAGACCAGTCCGGGCCAGCGAAAATACTCCCGGGCACAACTCAACTTTTAAGTGAGGTGATGCCACCGTCCGACCGCTAACATCAGCGCAGCGGCGGCTGTTCCCCCAGCGGCACCACCGCCATGGTCAGGCGCGATACGCAACTGGCCTTGCCTTCGTCGCTGGTCAAACGGATGTCCCAGACATGCGTGGTGCGGCCGATATGAATTGGCGTGGCCACCGCCGTCACCCTTCCGCTACGCAAGCCGCGCAAGTGGTTGGCGTTGATCTCCAGGCCGACGCAATAGAATTTGCTGGCATCGATGCACAGATAACTGGCCATCGAGCCGACGGTTTCCGCCAGCACCACCGATGCGCCGCCATGCAGCAGACCGTAAGGCTGGTGGGTGCGATGGTCGATGACCATGCTCGCGGTCAGCGACTGTTCGTCGAAGGCTTCGAAGCGAATATCCAACACTTCGCCAATGGTGTTCTTCTGGATCGCGTTCAACTGTTCAATGTCGGGAGTAGTACGCCACAAGCTCATCGCAGACTTCCTTTGTTGTTGTAATCGACGCTCAATCCTGCCACAGCACTGCCTCGCTGCGCGCGCTCCATTCTTCGAAACGCGCGCCGTAGCGGTCCTCGATGACGTTGCGTTTGATTTTCAGGGTCGGCGTGAGGAAGCCGTTGTCCACCGCCCAACTGTCCTTGACCACTACCAGTCGGTGCAGGCGTTCGTGCTTGTCGAGGGCGGCGTTGACCTCCTGCAGCAATTTTTCCAGGCTCGCGTGCAGGCTGGCACGAGGCTCTTGCTGATTGACCGCCGACAGCACGCACAACCCCAGCGGTGCACTCAGGCCATCGCCTACCACGCATACTTGTTCGATGCGTGAATGCACGGCCAAACGGTTTTCGATCGGCGCCGGCGCGACGTATTTGCCCTTGCTGGTCTTGAAGATTTCCTTGAGTCGCCCGGTCAGGCGCAGGCGCCCTTCACTGTCCTGCTCGCCCTTGTCGCCGGTACGCAGAAAGCCGTCTGCGGTCAGCGTCTCGGCGGTTTTCTGCGGTTCCTTGAAATAGCCGAGCATGTTGGCCTGACTGCGCACCTGCACCTCGCCGGACTCATCGATGCGCACCTCGACTTCCGGGCACGGCTGGCCGATCCAGCCCTGTTTGTATCGCCCCGGCAGACAGATATGCGAATAGCCGCAGCCCTCGGTCATGCCGTACACCTCGAGCACATCGAGGCCGAGTTTCTGATACCAGGCGAGCAAGGTCTGCGGTACCGGCGCGGCACCGGACAACGCCACGCGCAAGGCATCCAGGCCGAGCCCGGCCAGCACTTTGTGCCCCACCCGCTTGCCGATGAAGGGCAACCCGAGGAGGAAGTCCAGACGCTGCGCCGGGATCTTGCTGTACACACCCATCTGGAATTTGGTCCAGATACGCGGCACGCCGAACATTGCCGTCGGCCGCGCGCGCTGCAGATCGGTGATGAAAGTCTCGAGGCTTTCGGCGAAGAAAACGGTCTGGCCGGTATAGATCGAGGCCAATTCGACAAACATGCGCTCGGCGACGTGGCACAGCGGCAGATACGACAGCAGCCGATCGTTCTCGTTGAGCCCGAACAACTGCGTGCCGCGACTGGTAGCGAAACCGAGATTGGCGAAACTGTGCATCACGCCTTTGGGCAGGCCGGTGGTGCCGGAGGTGTAAATGATCGTCGCCAATTGCTCGGCGGCGGGACGTGGATCGTCCTGGATTGGCGAACAGCTCTGCAGGTCCGCCCAGCTGTAATCGAACTCGCCCGGCGGATGCAGTGGCAGGCTGATGGTCGGTAAACCCGTCGGCACGCCTTGCGCCATGCCTCCCCAGTCATCGAGCTTGCCGATGAACGCCAGCGCACTTTCCGAGTGAGTCAGCACCTGCGCCACGGACTCGGCGGTGAGATTGGGGTATAGCGGCACGGACACATGCCCGGCCATCCAGATCGCCAGGTCGGCGATGATCCAGTGCGCGCAGTTCTTCGAGATCAGGGCGATATGGCTGCCGGGCGGCAACTCCCGCGCCCGCAACCAGTGCGCGGCGCAGCGGGCCTGATGGCCGACATCGGCCCACGTCAGCGTCTCGACCTGACCGCCGCCGATGGGCTGCACCAGAAAGCGCTGGCGCGGGTGCCGGGCTTCCCGTTCGTAGAACACGTCCAGCGGCAAACGGAAGGCGGCAGACATGCGACTCGCTCCTGTTTTTTTGGTCTGGAGCAAGCGTAGTCAACCAAGCAAGTGCTTGGTTGAATTTTTTACCAAAAGAAACAAGATCAAAAGATCGCAGCCTTCGGCAGCTCCTACAGAGGAATGCATTCCAATGCAGGAGCTGCCGAAGGCTGCGATCTTTGCTTTTAAGGGTGCTTGAGGCTGTTGAGCTTCATCGAGCCAATCAGCAGCTCGCTGTGCTCAAGCTCCGCCAGCCCCGCCGTACTCACCCGCTCCGGCGGATGTCCGGCGCCGTGCTGCAGATAGCTGAGCAGGTTGCCCACCAATGGGTTGTGGCTGACCAGCAAAACATTACTGACGGACACCAATTGCTCGGCGACCTTGTCCGGATCGCTATCCGGCGTCAGCCACTCGACCGTGCGGATCTCCGGCTCGAACCCCAGCGCCTCGCGCACGATTTGCGCGGTCTGCTGCGCGCGCAGATAAGGGCTGGCGTAGATCGCCGTCAGCGGCTGACCCATCAGATGCGCCGCGCTGCGCAGGACTTCCTTACGACCGTGCTCGGTCAGCTCGCGCTCGGAATCGATTTTCGAGCCGTGAGGCACCGCCTCACCATGACGCAATACCCACAGTTTCATAGTTTGGGCTCCTCATCGCGCACCGGATGCGCGGCCGGGGCGACGGTGTGCGGCGCCTCACCTTCCGGGGTGCGCGGCGCCGGCCAGTCGGCGAACGGCCAGGGCTTCTGGTCACTGTGAAACGTGCCGAAGCGGCCGATCTGCGCGAGGAACTGGCTGAGGCTGTCGCCGAAATTCATCAGGCTGGCGCTCGGTGCGCCGTAGATCAGGCGGTAGATCAGTTGCACCAATACCACCGCGCCGAGGATGAACTGCGCGACTTGCCAGACCAGCAGATAAACGATCATCCACAACACCCGCAGGAGGATGGATTCGTACTGGGTTTCGCTTTTCGGATCGCTCATGGCTTGCTTCCTGTCCGTGTAACAGCTGAATCAGTTGAAACCGCTGGTGGAAATAAAGTCGACGTCGGTTTTCGGCTCGGCACGCATCAGTAGACCGATCACCTGCTCCAGCGTGCGTCCTTCGAACAGGATCGCGTGCAGCCCGGCGACCAGCGGCATGTACACGCCGACTTCCTGGGACTTGGCCTTGAGCACTTTGAGGGTGTTGACCCCTTCGGCAACCTCGCCAAGACGCGACACCGCTTCGTCGAGGCTCAAACCCTGACCGAGGGCGAAGCCGACCTGATAGTTGCGGCTCTTGGGCGATGAACAGGTGACGATCAGATCGCCAACCCCGGCCAGACCAAGGAAGGTCATCGGGTTCGCGCCCTGATTCACGGCGAAGCGGGTCATCTCGGCCAAGGCGCGAGTGATCAGCATGCTCTTGGTGTTCTCGCCCATCTCCAGCGCCACCGCCATGCCGGCGATGATCGCGTAAACGTTTTTCAACGCACCGCCCAGCTCGACACCGAAACGGTCGGCGCTGGCGTAAACGCGGAAGGTGCGCCCGTGCAGCGCAGCTTGTACTGCCTTGCACAGTTCTTCGTCTTCGCTGGCGACCACCGTGGCGGTCAGTGCGTGCTCGGCGATTTCCCGTGCCAGGTTCGGCCCGGACAACACACCGATCCGCGCCTGCGGGGCGATCTCTTCGAGAATCTGGCTCATCAGCTTGAAGGTCTGCGCTTCGATGCCTTTGGTCAGGCTCACCAGCATCTTGCCGCTCAAGCGCTCGGCGTGGGCGGCGAGTACGCTGCGCAAGGCGCTGGACGGCAGCGCGACAAAGCACAGATCACAAGCGTCGAGAGTGGCCTGCAGGTCGGTGACAGCGGTCACCCCTGGCAAAATCTTGATGCCTTTGAGGTAACGCGGGTTTTCGCGGTTGACCCGGATGGCCTCGGCCTGCTCGGGGTCACGCATCCACTGAAGGACTTGATGGCCGTTCTCGGCCAGCAGATTGGCCACGGCGGTACCAAAACTTCCGCCTCCCAGGACCGCAATCGGGCGCTGTTCAGTCATATGCAATCCGTTAATCCATACCAGTGGCGATGCCGGGCATTATACGGGGCGACCCGGTGGCGGCCAGCCCCAGCAACAATTACCGACATTTGTAGGAAGAAGACCAATAAAACCTAGGAAAATGCCTGCAACGTCACTGGAAAAGTCGCAGCCCTCGGTTAACATGCGCGCCAATTCTTCTCTCTGCAGGCTGTGTCGTGTTTTCTGGCCCTCCTTCCCCGCGCTCGCCCCTGCTACTGGCGCTGATGTTCAGCCCGCTGGTGCTGGCGGACGATCTGTTCGTCGACAGCCAGACGCTGCCGCCGGTGCTTACGGCCACGCGCCTGAAGCAGACCCCGGCCGAAGTACCGGGGAGCATGACCGTTCTCGACAGCGAATTGATCAGCGCCAGCGGCGCCCGCGACATCAGCGAATTGCTGCGACTGGTACCGGGGATGATGGTTGGCAGCATCAACGGCAATCAGCCGGCGGTGAATTACCACGGCACCAACGCCAGCGAAGCGCGGCGCATGCAGGTGTTGATCGATGGCCGTTCGGTGTATCGCGCCGGGCTGGCGACGGTGGACTGGAGCGATATCCCGGTAGCGATGGAAGACATTGACCGGATCGAGGTATTTCGCGGTCCGAACACCGTCAGCTACGGCGCCAATGCGTTGATGGCAGTGATCAACATCATCACTCGCCACCCGGCCGACAGCCACGGCACGCGCCTGAAGATCACCCGCGGCCAGCGTGGCATCAACGACTTTTATGCCAGTCAGGGCACCGGTTGGGATGGCGGCGATCTGCGCCTGTCGCTGTCCGGCCAGGAAGACGACGGTTTCGACAGCGACCGCAACGGCGCCGATTATCGCGACAGTCGGCGCTTGAACCGTCTGAGCTTGGCGGTCAGCCATGATCTCAATGAAGATCAAAGCCTCGACTGGCAGCTCAACGCCAAAGACGGCAGCAATCAGCGGCCTTATACCTACCGCCCGGTGTTCTCGGGGATTACCGACGCCGGGAACAATTCCGACGTGGTGGCCAAGGATTACGCCGGTTCGGTGCGCTGGAACCTCGACATCAATCCCGAACACAGCCTCTATGTGCAAGGTTCGGCGCAGCACTGGGATCGCCAGCAGGTCTGGCGCGCCTGCGATGCCGAAGTGTCGTTCAGCCCTGAACTGACGCAGCTGTGGCAGCTCAACCCGAATTACACCGAACGGCTGGCGCGCAACATCACCCAGTTCACCGGCCCCGGCGCGGCGCCCGGCACGCCGCAGGAAATGGCGCTGGCCAATCAAGTGCTCGAGCAATGGCGCAACGGCGCCAGCCAGACCTTGTGCGGCGATATCGACCAGAGCGCCCGCGAGTCGCGTTACGACCTCGAACTGCAGGACACCCTCAGCCTGGCCGACAGCCTGCGATTGGTCAGCGGCCTCAACTACCGCTACGACCGCGCCGATTCCGAAACCTACTTCAACGGCACCCTCGACGACACCACCTGGCGCGCCTTCGGCCAACTGGAATGGCGCGCTACCGAGCACTGGCTGGTGCAGGGCGGTGCGATGTTCGAAGACACGCAACTGATCGGCAGTTCGCTGACCCCGCGCTTCGCGGTCAACTACCTGATCAACCCGCGTCACGGCCTGCGCGCGGTGTACTCGGAGGCGATCCGTTCGCCGGATATGTTCGAGAACAACGTCAACTGGAGCTATCAGGTCAGCAACCTGCGACCCTCGGCCTATGGCCAGTCGTCGGCGCGTTATTTCGTCAAGACCCGCGGCCCCGGCGATCTCGATCAGGAACACATGCGCTCGCGCGAGTTGGGCTACAACGGCTACTTCGCCGAGCTCGGACTGGCGGTCGACGTGAAGCTGTTCTACGACGAAATCACCGGGATGATCAGCGAGCCGCTGCGCAACAATCAGTACATCGCCAGCAATGCCAACAGCTCGCGCTTTCGCGGCACCGAAACGCAACTCGACTGGCGCCTCAATAGCGCCGACCGTTTGCGTTTGACCTACGCCTTCGTCGACGCCGAGGCGAGCAATCCGCTGGATCAGCAGTTGACCTCGCGCAACAGCGGTTCCGCCGGTTGGCTGCGCAACTGGGGGCATGGCTGGAACAGTGCCCTCTTCTATTACGGCGACAACGCGCTCAACGGCTATCGCTTCGAGCGCGTCGACACGCGCATCGCCAAACGCATCGCCATTGGCAAAGCTCAGCTGCAATTGGCCGGCGTGCTGCAACAGCGCCTCGACCATCAGCCGAATACTTTCGTCGACAATAATTACGATGAACGCCGGGTAATGTATTTCAGTGCCGAGCTGGAGTTCTAGGATGCGCAACGGCCCGTCACGGAAGACGCCAACCCTTGGCCACTGGCTGGCGGGGCTCTGCCTGTTCTTGACCGCGTGGCTGCACGGGGTCGCGGTGCAGGCCGCCGACATTCTCCTGACCGGCGCCGAGGAAAGCCCCGGCGTGCAGGCCTTCGTGCAAGCGCTGAGTGAACTGCGCCCGACCGACAATGTGCGGTTCCAGCCGCTGGCCAGTTTGCCGGCACCGGGCAAATTACCGGCCAGTCTGCGCTTGATTCTGCTCGACCTGCCCAGCCTCGACTGGCGCCTGCAAGACTCACAAGGCCCATCGACGCTGGTGTTGCGCATCAGCCGCTTGCAGGCGCGCCAGCGTTTCGCCGATGCCCAACCGGCGCGCCTGAGTCTGCTCTGGAGCGATCCACCGTTGAGCCGGCAATTGCAACTGATCCGGCGGATTCTGCCGCAGGCGCGGCGGGTCGGTGTGCTGTTCGATGAACACGGCGAGTTCCTGCTCGACGAACTGCGCGTCGCTGCGCGGCCATTGAACCTGGAGATTGTCAGTCAGCGCTGGGACAACATTCACGACAGCCGTCCGCTGCAAGCGGTGCTGAAAAGCAGCGACGTCTTGCTCGGCCTCGACGATCCCGACCTGTACAACTCGCAGACGGCGAAAAACCTTTTGCTCAGCAGCTACTCGCGGCAGGTTGCGCTGATCGGCCCCAACATTGCATTCGTTCGCGCTGGCAGCCTCGCCAGTACCTACAGCGACCAGAGCGACTGGCTGGCGATTCTCGATCATTTGCTCGATCAGCCGACCAACGCATGGCCGCGAACGCTTTACCCCGCTCGTTTCAAAGTCTCAAGTAATGCGCAGGTGGCTCGTTCTTTAGGCATCGAACCGCTGAATGAAGCATCTGTCGCCAGTGCCTTGGCCGAAGGAGAGCGCCGCCCATGAATTTCCGCCGCCGTTGGGACATCAACACCCGCACGCAGCTGATCAGCCTCGGCCCGGCGCTGCTGCTGACGTTGCTGTTGATCAGTTTCTTTACCTTCGTGCGCATTCAGGATTTGCGTCAGGAGCTGAACCACACTGGCCAGTTGATTGCCAACCAACTGGCGCCTGCCACGGAATACGGGGTGATCTCCGGCAACAACGAAGTGCTCGAAAGCCTGCTCAAGGCGACACTCGCCACGCCCAACGTGCGTTTTCTCGAAGTGCAGGACAGCGCCAACCGGATTCTGGTGTATGTCGAACAACCGGCCGACAGCCACAGTCGCCCGCACCAGGTCGAAGTGTTCCAGGCCCCGGTGCGTTTGCAACGAATCGCCTTGCACAACGATTTCTTCCAGGACGGCAAAGTCAGCAACAGCGCCGCCGGCGAGGATTATCTGGGGCGAGTGATCGTCGGGCTGTCCAATGACGCTTTCAGTCAGCGCCAGCAGGAGATCCTGTTCAAGGCCGGGATTCTCGCGCTGTTCGCCCTGCTCTTCACCTTCGTCGTCGCCCGTCGTCTGGCCGGCAGTCTGTCGCAGCCGATCCGCGACATAGGCGATGCGGTCAAGGCGATTCAGGAAGGCGATTACAAAACCCCGCTGCCGATTGTCGACGACACCGAACTGGGCGCACTGTCACAACACATCAACAACCTTGCTCAGGCGCTGGAGCAGGCCAGTCGCGAACAGCAGCAAGCGATGGCGCAACTGATCCAGACCCGCGAGGAGGCGGAAAAGGCCAACAACGCCAAATCGGATTTTCTGGCGATGATGAGCCATGAACTGCGCACGCCCATGAACGGCGTGCTGGGCATGTTGCAGTTGCTTGAAACCACCGAGATGACCGAGGAGCAGGTCGAATACGCCGCACTCGCTTCGGAGTCGACCGAGCACTTGCTCAAGGTCATCAATGACATTCTCGACTTCTCGCGAATCGAGCGTTCGGAGCTGGAGCTGGAGCACATCCCGTTCAATCTCGCCGAGCTGATCAGCGCCTGCGCGCAATCGTTCCAGCACAGCGCGGTGCAGCGAGGCCTGGCACTGAATCTGCGCATTCCCGACGACATGCGCGGCTTGCAGGTGCAGGGCGATCCGACGCGGATCCGGCAGATTCTGGTCAATCTGGTCGGCAATGCCTTGAAGTTCACCGAGCAGGGCCGGGTCAGCATCGAGGCGCAATGGCAGTCGCTGGACCATGAACTGCTGTGGTTCACCTGCTCGGTGCGTGACAGCGGCATCGGCATTTCATCGCAGAGCCTGGAGCTGATGTTCAATGCCTTCCAGCAGGCCGACAGTTCGATCTCCCGTCGTTACGGTGGCACCGGGCTTGGTCTGCCGATCGCGCGGACCCTGGCCGAACGCATGGGCGGTACGTTGCGCGCGCAGAGTGAGGAAGGACGCGGTTCGGTATTCACTCTGGAAATTCCATTGGCGCTATATAAGCAGGCAATGCCAGCGCTGGCCGCGCCGCGAGCGCCGAACGGTAGTGGTCAGGGTGAAGGACGCCATGTGTTGCTGGTCGAAGACAACCCGGTCAACCAGACCGTGATCGAAGCGATGCTGCGCAGCCTCGGCTTTGCCGTCAGCGTGGCGACCGATGGCGCGCAAGCGGTGCGCAGTGCCGAGGGTGGCGAATTCGAAGTGATTCTGATGGATTGCCGGCTGCCGATCATCGACGGCTACGAGGCCACACGGCAGATCCGCGACCTGCCCGGACGCCGCGATGTGCCGATCATCGCGCTGACCGCCAACGCCTTGCAGGGCGATCGCGAAACCTGTCTGGCAGCGGGGATGAACGATTACCTGGCCAAGCCGTTCAAACGCAATGACCTGCAGCAGATTTTGCAGCGCTGGGTGTCGTAGTGTGGGCCTTTCGACCATCTGCGACTGGCGTGAAAAGCGAAAGTGCGGCAGTCTTAGGCACCCGAACGAGCCCCAAAAGGGGCTTGATTAAAAATTTCAGTGCACAAGTGTACATTCATGTCCTTGGTGCTGTGACTTTCACCACAACGCAATAGTCTATGAGTAGGCTGCCGGTTCGAGGCATGAACGCCTTGAACGGTCGGGAAGATCTGCCCCACCTGCCGCATGGGATTATTGAGGAGCTCGCATGACCAAACAAAACGCCTTTACTCGGGAAGACCTGCTGCGCTGCAGTCGCGGTGAGCTGTTCGGCCCAGGTAACGCGCAACTGCCCGCCCCGAACATGCTGATGGTGGATCGCATCACCCATATCAGCGAAGAAGGCGGCAAGTACGGCAAAGGTGAATTGGTCGCCGAGCTGGATATCAACCCTGACCTGTGGTTCTTCGCCTGCCATTTCGAAGGCGATCCGGTAATGCCGGGCTGCCTGGGTCTGGATGCCATGTGGCAACTGGTCGGCTTCTTCCTGGGCTGGCAAGGCCTGCCGGGCCGCGGCCGTGCGCTGGGTTCGGGCGAGGTGAAATTCTTCGGTCAGGTGCTGCCGACCGCCAAGAAAGTCACTTACAACATTCATATCAAACGCGTCCTCAAGGGCAAGCTGAACATGGCCATCGCCGATGGTTCGGTCAGTGTCGACGGACGCGAAATCTACACCGCCGAAGGCCTGCGCGTCGGCGTGTTCACCTCCACTGACAACTTCTAAGGGTTATTCGCATGCGCCGCGTCGTTATCACTGGTCTGGGCATCGTTTCGTGCCTGGGCAATGACAAAGAGACCGTCTCCGCTAACCTGCGTGCAAGCCGCCCTGGCATCCGGTTCAACCCGGAATATGCTGAAATGGGTCTGCGTAGCCAGGTTTCCGGCTCCATCGACCTCAACCTTGAAGAGCTGATCGATCGCAAGATCTATCGCTTCGTCGGCCATGCAGCGGCTTACGCCTACCTGGCCATGAAAGACGCCATCACTGACTCCGGCCTGACCGAAGAGCAAGTGTCCAACCCGCGTACCGGCCTGATCGCTGGTTCCGGTGGTGCTTCCACGCTGAACCAGATGGAAGCGCTGGACATCCTGCGCGAGAAAGGCGTGAAGCGCGTTGGCCCGTACCGTGTAACGCGGACCATGAGCAGCACCGTTTCCGCTTGCCTGGCCACGCCATTCAAGATCAAGGGCCTGAACTACTCCATCGCTTCTGCCTGCGCCACCAGTGCTCACTGCATCGGTACCGCCATGGAACAGATCCAGATGGGCAAGCAGGACATCGTCTTCGCCGGTGGCGGTGAAGAAGAGCACTGGAGCCAGTCGTTCCTGTTCGACGCGATGGGCGCCCTGTCCAGCAAGCGTAACGACACCCCGGAACAAGCTTCCCGCGCGTACGACAAGGACCGCGACGGTTTCGTCATCGCTGGCGGCGGCGGCATGGTTGTCGTTGAAGAGCTGGAACATGCTCTGGCCCGTGGCGCGAAGATCTACGCCGAGATCGTTGGCTACGGCGCAACGTCCGACGGCTACGACATGGTTGCCCCAAGCGGCGAAGGCGCGATCCGCTGCATGCAGCAGGCGCTGTCCACCGTCGACACCCCGATCGACTACCTGAACACCCACGGCACTTCGACTCCGGTCGGCGACGTTGCGGAAATGAAAGGTGTGCGTGAAGTGTTCGGCGACAAGGCTCCAGCGATCAGCTCGACCAAGAGCCTGTCCGGTCACTCCCTGGGCGCCGCCGGCGTGCACGAAGCGATCTACTGCATGCTGATGATGGAAGGCAACTTCATTGCCGGCTCCGCCAACATCGACGAGCTCGACCCGGAAGTGGCCGATCTGCCGGTGCTGACCAAGACCCGCGAGAACGCCACCATCAACACCGTGATGAGCAACAGCTTCGGCTTTGGCGGCACCAACGCCACGCTGGTACTGAAGCGCTGGGAAGGCAAATAATTTCCCGCTGCTGAGCCACACATGAAAACGCCCCGACTGGTTCGGGGCGTTTTTTTTGCCTGAAAATTAGCTAGGACACCGCTGATCTCTGTGGGAGCTGGCTTGCCAGCGATAGCGGAGTGTCAGGCAACGGAGATGTTTGCTGTGCCGACGTCATCGCTGGCAAGCCAGCTCCCACAGGGTTTCAGGGTGTTCTGGAGATGAAACTTCTGTCATGAAACTTACCGCCCTGCGACCGAATGTCGCGGTTTACGCGGCCTGCAGCTTTGTTGCGAAATTCGCAACAACACCTTGCGCCAATCGGCAGTTTACTTAGCTGACTAACAAATCCTATAACAGAGTCCTGCACACGCCTTGGTGCAGTAACTTGAGATCTGGAGCTAGCAGATGACTGTAAAAGTAACTGAACGCGACGATTCACACATGTCCCACGAAGGCCTGGCCGCCGGCATCCGTATCTGGGATGTGCATCAACAAGACTTGCTGGTCGGCATGTTCCACAACGAGATCGATGCCCACAACTACAAGGCTGAACTGGAAGTGCAGGAACAGCAAAGAGAACTGAAGTCCGCCTGAAACAACACAGCATTTGAAAACGACAAACCCCGCCATGAGCGGGGTTCGTCGTTTTTACAGCCGTGGATTTACCACATCAGATCGTCAGGGATCTGGTACGCCGCGTACGGATCGTCCTCAGCGTTGACCTCTTCGGTCTGCACGTTGAGCTGGACGATGCGCTGCGGGTCGCGCTCCTGGATCTTCAGCGCAGCTTCACGGGGGATCACTTCGTAGCCGCCGTTGTGGTGCACGATCGCCAGCGAACCGCTGCTGAGCTTGTTGCGCATCAGCGTGTTGACCGAGATGCGCTTGACCTTCTTGTCGTCGACGAAGTTGTAGTAGTCCTCGGTGGTCAGCTTGGGCAGACGCGAGACTTCGATCAACTGCTTGACCTGCGCGGCACGAGCCTTGGCCTCGGCTTTTTCCTGCTGCTGACGGTTCAGTTCCTGGTCGCGCTTGACCTTCTCGGCCATGGCTTCCTGGGCGGCGCGCTGCTGCGAATCGTCCAGCTCGGCCTGGCCTTTGTGGGCCAGGCGCTGTTGCTTCTGCTTGTCTTTGCTGACCTGCTTGGCCTGCTTTTGGTTGACCAGGCCTGCTTTGAGCAACTGGTCGCGAAGGGAAAGGCTCATCAATGCTTACTCACTTGGGCAACGGCTCAGCCGCAGCTGGGCTCATTCTTTTCCTGGCGTTTGGCTTCGCCCCACAGGGCGTCCAACTCTTCGAGGGTGCAATCTTCCATGGGACGGTGGGTGTCGCGCAATGCCTGTTCGATAAAACGGAAACGTCTTTCAAACTTGCCGTTGGCGCCGCGCAAGGCGGTTTCCGGATCGACCTTCAGATGCCGGGCCAGATTGACCACGGAAAACAGCAGATCGCCGATCTCGTCGGCCACCGCCACCGGATCGTTTTCCGACATGGCTTCGAGCACTTCATCGAGCTCTTCGCGCACCTTGTCGAGCACCGGCAAAGCGTCCGGCCAGTCGAAACCGACCTGCCCGGCGCGTTTTTGCAACTTGGCCGAGCGCGACAGTGCCGGCAAGGTGGCCGGCACGTCGTCGAGCAAGGACAACTGCTCGGGCGCCGAGGCTTTCTCGGCACGCTCTTCGGCCTTGATCTCTTCCCAGCGCTGCTTGACCTGTTCTTCGCTCAAGCGGGGTACGTCGAGCGGCGCGTACAGCTCGCCCGTCGGGAACACATGCGGATGACGGCGGATCAGTTTACGCGTGATGCTATCGATCACCCCGGCGAATTCGAACCGCCCTTCTTCCTTGGCCAACTGGCTGTAATACACCACCTGAAACAACAGATCGCCCAACTCGCCTTGCAAATGGTCGAGATCGCCACGCTCGATGGCATCGGCCACTTCATAGGCTTCTTCGAGGGTGTGCGGGACGATGGTCGCGTAGGTTTGCTTGATGTCCCACGGACAACCGAACTGCGGATCGCGCAGACGGGACATCAGATGGAGCAGGTCTTCGAGTGAATACATCATTTATCTGTCTCACCACAAAATCCTGTGGGAGCTGGCTTGCCAGCGATTGCATCACCTCGACTCTCCTGAGAGACCGAGTTGTCTGCATCGCTGGCAAGCCAGCTCCCACATGGGATCAGACTCATCTTCACGGGGTGCGGTTACGCCGCGTTTCGATGATGTTCGGCAATTGCGAAATCCGCCCCAGCAACCGCCCCAGCGCATCCAGACCGGGGATCTCGATGGTCAGCGACATCAGCGCAGTGTTGTCTTCCTTGTTCGAGCGGGTGTTGACCGCCAGCACGTTGATGCGCTCGTTGAGCAGCACCTGCGAGACGTCACGCAGCAGCCCGGAACGGTCGTAGGCGCGAATGATGATGTCCACCGGATAGGTGAGCACCGGCACCGGCCCCCAGCTGACCTGGATGATCCGCTCCGGCTCGCGCCCGCCCAGTTGCAGCACCGAGGCGCAGTCCTGACGGTGAATGCTCACGCCCCGGCCCTGGGTGATGTAACCGACAATCGCATCGCCCGGCAGTGGCTGGCAGCAACCGGCCATTTGCGTCATCAGGTTGCCGACGCCCTGGATCTGGATATCGCCGCGCTTGCCCGGCTTGTAACCGGTCGCCTTGCGCGGGATCAGTTCCAACTGTTCGTTGCCGCGCTCCGGTTCGACCAGTTGCTGCGCGAGGTTGACCAGATGCGCCTGACGCAGGTCACCGGCACCGAGGGCGGCGAACATGTCTTCGGCGGTTTTCATGTTGGCCTTTTCGGCCAGCTTGTCGAAATCCACCGCCGGCAGGCCGAGGCGATTGAGTTCGCGCTCGATCAGGGTTTTACCGGCCGCAACGTTCTGATCGCGAGCCTGCAATTTGAACCAGTGAACGATCTTCGCCCGCGCGCGCGAGGTGGTGACGTAACCGAGGTTCGGGTTCAGCCAGTCGCGGCTCGGCGTGCCGTGCTTGCTGGTGATGATCTCGACCTGCTCGCCGGTCTGCAGGCTGTAGTTCAACGGCACGATACGCCCGTTGATCTTCGCGCCCCGGCAGTTGTGGCCGATTTCGGTGTGCACCCGATAGGCGAAATCCAGCGGCGTCGCGCCTTTCGGCAAGTCGATGGCGTGCCCGTCGGGAGTGAAGATGTAAACCCGATCGGGCTCGATGTCGACGCGCAGCTGCTCGGCCAGACCGCCGATATCGCCAAGCTCTTCATGCCATTCGAGCACCTGACGCAGCCAGGAAATTTTCTCTTCGTAATGGTTCGAGCCGGATTTGACGTCGGTGCCCTTGTAGCGCCAGTGCGCGCAGACGCCGAGTTCGGCTTCTTCGTGCATGGAGTGGGTGCGGATCTGCACCTCGAGGACCTTGCCTTCCGGGCCGATCACCGCCGTGTGCAGCGAGCGGTAGCCGTTCTCTTTCGGGTTGGCGATGTAGTCGTCGAATTCTTTCGGGATGTGCCGCCACAGGGTGTGGACGATGCCAAGCGCGGTGTAGCAGTCGCGCATTTCCGGCACCAGCACGCGCACGGCGCGAACGTCATAGATCTGGCTGAATTCCAGACCCTTGCGCTGCATTTTGCGCCAGATCGAGTAGATGTGTTTCGCCCGGCCGCTGATGTCGGCATCGACACCAGTGGCCTGCAGTTCGTCCTTGAGCTGGGTCATCACGTCGCTGATGAAACGCTCGCGGTCCAGCCGCCGCTCGTGGAGCAACTTGGCGATCTGCTTGTATTGATCGGGTTCGAGATAGCGGAAGGACAAGTCCTCCAGTTCCCATTTGATGTGACCGATGCCGAGGCGATGGGCCAGCGGCGCATAGATGTCGAAGACTTCGCGAGCGACGCGGTTGCGCTTTTCATCGTCGGCGGTTTTCACCGCACGGATGGCGCAGGTGCGTTCGGCCAGTTTGATCAGCGCAACGCGTACGTCATCGACCATCGCCACGAGCATCTTGCGCAGGTTCTCGACCTGCCCTTGGGTGCCCATGACCATCGATTGCCGTGGGCTGAGACTGGCGCTGATGGCCGCCATGCGCTGCACGCCGTCGATCAGCTTGGCCACCACCGGACCGAAGCGCTGGCCGATGGCCGCCAGCTCGATCTGGCCTTCGCGCACGCCGCGATACAAAACGGCTGCGACCAGCGAATCCTGGTCGAGCTTGAGGTCGGCGAGGATCTCGGCGATCTCAAGGCCAGTGCTGAAACTGCCGGAGCCTTCGGCCCACAGATTCTTCTTCGCATTGGACTGCTGTTCGGCCTCGCGAGCGAACTCGCAGGCTTCTTTCAAGGCCTCGCGATCCAGTGCCAGATCGACACTGACCGCGTGATCGAGCCAGGCCTCGAGATTGATACTGCCGTCGGTGTTGATCGGCTGGTGTGCTCTCACCTGTACCATGCTGCTTTACCTTCCCTACGACGCAGATTCAATGCGTCAAATCGCTGATCCTCAGTGTCCGTTCGCGCTCGCGGGGCTCCGGCGAGCGCTGCGCGGACAGATCAGACGGATTCAGACGAGCCGTCCTGGCTCGCTTCAAATAACGCCATGGCCTCGACATGTGCCGTCTGAGGAAACATATCGAGAATCCCGGCACGTTTTAACCGGTAGCCCTGCTTGATCAATTCCTGCGTGTCGCGCGCCAGCGTGGCCGGGTTGCACGACACATAAACCAACCGCTTGGCACCCAGGGTCGCGAGCTTGCGCACCACCTCGAAAGCACCGTCACGCGGTGGGTCCAAGAGTACCGCAGAAAAGCCGTTTCCGATCCACTGGGCATCGCTCAAAGGCTGGGATAAATCGGCTTGAAAAAACTTTGTGTTATGCAAATTGTTACTGACGGCGTTGGCAGCGGCCCGCTCGACCATGGTCTGCACGCCTTCCACCGCCACCACTTCACGGACGCTTTTAGCCAGCGGCAGAGCAAAATTGCCCAGACCGCAAAACAGGTCGAGCACGCGCTCGTCAGCCTTCGGCTGCAGCCACTCCAGCGCCTGAGCGATCATCGCTTCGTTGACCCCGGCGTTGACCTGAACGAAGTCACCCGGCCGGTACGCCAGCTCGAGATCCCACTGTTCCAGGCGATAGCCGAGGCTCTGACCGGCCTCGACCGGTTGCGGTTCACCTTCGCCATGCAGCCACAACTGCGCTTCATGGAACTGGCAGAAATCCTTGAGAATGGTCAGATCCGCTTCGGACAACGGCGCCATGTGCCGCAGCAATAGCGCCAGAGATGAGCCGCTGAACAACTCGACATGGCCCAGCGCCTGCGGTTTGCTCAAGCGCCGCAGCATCTCCGGCAAGCGGGTCATGATCGGTTGCAAGGGCTGCACCAGCACCGGGCATTCGCTGATCGCGACGATGTCCTGACTGCCGGCAGCGCGGAAACCCACTTCGAGTTTCTTTGCCTTCATGTCCCAGCGCACGGCGATGCGCGCGCGCCGACGGTAGCCGAATTCCGGGCCGGTCAGCGGCGCCGCCCACTCTTCAGGTTCGACACCGGCCACCCGCGACAATTGCTCGGCGAGCATGCGCTGTTTCAGGGCGAGTTGTTCAGCGTGGGGCAAGTGCTGAACGCTGCAACCGCCACAGCGGCCGAAGTGTGGGCATGCTGCCGGGCGCCGCACTTCGCTGGCCGTGAACACGCGCTCGGTACGCGCCTCGACCACTTTGCCGTGGGCGCCGAGCACCCGTGCTTCGACCTCTTCACCGGCAAGGGCGCCGAGGACGAACCAGGTTTTGCCTTCGAAAAACGCGATGCCGCGACCGTCATTGGCCAGGCGCTCGATACTCAAGCGCTGCTTTTTACCGGTCGGGATCTGTGGCGCCTTGCTGCCGCCGGTGGGCTGGAAGCGCAGGCCTCGTTCGTGCTTGGCCATCAGTTCGGCGCGTCGAAAATGCCGGTCGACAGATAACGGTCGCCACGGTCGCAGATGATCGCAACGATCACCGCGTTTTCAACTTCTCTGGACAGGCGCAGCATCGCTGCCACCGCACCGCCCGAGGACACGCCGCAGAAGATGCCTTCTTCGCGGGCCAGGCGCCGGGTCACGTCTTCGGCTTCGCTTTGCGCCATATCGACGATGCGATCGACGCGGTCGGCCTGGTAAATCTTCGGCAGGTATTCCTGCGGCCAGCGGCGGATGCCGGGAATGGCCGAGCCTTCCATCGGTTGCAGGCCGACGATCTGTACGCTGTCGCTCTGTTCTTTGAGGTAGCGCGACACGCCCATGATGGTCCCGGTGGTGCCCATCGAACTGACGAAATGGGTGATGCTGCCCTGGGTCTGACGCCAGATTTCCGGGCCGGTGGTGGTGTAGTGCGCTTCCGGGTTGTCGCCATTGGCGAACTGGTCGAGCACCTTGCCACGGCCTTCGGCTTCCATACGCTGGGCCAGATCGCGGGCGCCTTCCATGCCCTCTTCCTGAGTCACCAGAATCAGCTCGGCGCCATACGCGGTCATCGCCGCTTTGCGCTCGGCGCTGGAGTTGTCCGGCATGATCAGGATCATCTTGTAACCCTTGATCGCAGCGGCCATCGCCAGAGCGATACCGGTATTGCCAGAGGTCGCCTCGATCAGCGTATCGCCGGGATTGATCTGCCCGCGCAACTCGGCGCGAGTGATCATCGACAACGCCGGGCGGTCCTTGACCGAACCCGCCGGGTTGTTCCCTTCGAGCTTGAGCAAAAGGGTGTTGCTGGTGGCGCCGGGCAGGCGCTGCAAACGCACCAGCGGCGTGTTGCCGACGCAATCGGCGATGGTTGGGTACTGCAGGGTCATGGCGTATTCGCAATCCAGACGTGCGGGGGCGCCTATCATACCGGCAAACCCGCGCAGGCCATATCACGCAAAGTGCGGTGCTTATGGTTTATGGGAATAAGGCACAAAAGTCTCACCAGTGGTGAGACTTTTATTTGAGTAACACTCAGTTCTTGTGGTGCAGCTTGGAATTCGCGAGCAGGCTCGCTCCCACAGGGGATGAAGTTGCTTATGCGATCTGCGGTGAATGCACAGCCACTGTGGGAGCGAGCCTGCTCGCGAAGGCGTCCGCAGGGGCGACACCATCATCCGCCAGCAAGCGCAAATTCAACCGCAGCCCAGCCGCCGTGTTTTCCGCCCAGAGCAACCCGCCCTGGCGCTGCACCGCATTACGCGCAATGCTCAAACCCAAGCCAAACCCACCATCTCCGGGTCTCGATCCGTCCAATCGAATGAACGGCGAAAAGATCCGCTGCAGATCTTCGTCAGCCACGCCGCCGCCCTGATCCTCCAGCCACAAATGCCAATACTCGCCATCGCGCCGTGCATCGAGCCGCACGATGCCGCCCTCGGGAGAGTGACGAATGGCATTGCGCAGGACGTTTTCCAGCGCTTGCGCGAGGGTATTGAGGTTGCCGCGCACCCAACACGAAGCTTCGACCGAGCATCGCAATTGCAGGCTCGGCCAGCCGCTTTCATAACAGGCGTTGTCGGTGAGCATTTCCCACAGGGCCTGAATCTGGATCGCTTCATTTGGTAACGGCGAGCGGTCGGTGTCGAGCCAGGCCAGTTGCAGGGTGTCTTCGACCAGCCGCTGCATGCCGTCGACCTCGCGGCCGATGCGTTCGCGCAGTTGCGCCAGGCCCTGTTCGCTCTCGCTGGCCACGCGCAAGCGGCTCAGCGGCGTGCGCAGTTCGTGTGACAAGTCGCGCAACAACTGCTGCTGCAAAGCGACCGTGCTTTGCAAGCGCTCGGACATGGAATCGAAGGCCCGCGCCAGCTCACCGAGTTCATCCGGGCGCTGGGTGATGCCGCTCGACAGGCGCACGTTCAACTGATCAGCGCGCCAGGCGTTGGCCTGTTCGCGCAGGTTGTTCAGCGGCACCACCAGCAGGCGATACAGGCCGACACAGAGCAACAGGGTGAACAGCCCGGGAATTACGCCGTTGGTGATCACCCGCCAGAACACCCGGTACTTGCCTGGAACAAAGCGCTCGGGCAACTCGATGACCAGAATGCCGGCGGCCGGATCCTGCGGGAACGGCACCCGCAACCAAGGTCGGCCCTTCTTGTGGATCGGCCAGTCGAGGCCGCGCAGGAAAGTCAGGTGCTGCACCTCCGCGGCGTTCAACGGCTGGCTGCTCAGCGACTGCAAATCAGCGCCGATCACGCCGACCCAACTGGCCTCGCGCAATTCCATGCTCTGCAACCAGTCATCGACACCATTGCGCCCGCCGCGCTGCCACGCCTGTTCGGCTTGCGCGGCATAACGGCTGAGGGTGCTGCGGGCGTCACTGGAGAGGAACTGATTGCGCTCCTCCATGTAGCGGCCCCACGACCAGCTCAGCCAGATCATCAGCAGACAGAACGCCACCAGCAGGCACGCCAGTTTCCAGAACAGCGAATGCCGCCCCGGCAGCTCAGACAGTTTCATCGGCGCCGCTCAAGACATAGCCCTTGCCCCACACCGTGCGCACTTCGCGCTCGGTGTAACCAATGGATTTGAGTTTGCGGCGGATCTGGCTGATGTGCATGTCGAGGCTGCGGTCGTGCGCCGCAAAGCCGCGTTGCAGGACATGCTGATAAAGGAACGCTTTGCTCAGCACTTCCTCGTTGTTGCGGTGCAGGGTTTCCAGCAGACGGAATTCGCTGCGGGTCAGCCCGGCCGCTTGCTCGCGGAAAAACACATCGCACTGTTCGTCATCGAAACGCAGGGTGCCGCTGACCACCGCAGCGGTAACCGCAGGCGGGCGCCGATCCAGGGCCACGCGGCGCAGGATCGCTTCGATGCGCACATGCAACTCGGCCATGCTGAACGGTTTGGGCAAATAGTCATCGGCACCAAGGCGGAAACCGCTGATGCGATCGGCCTCGGCACCCAGCGCCGACATCAGTAACACCGGCGTCGAATGGCTCTGCCGCAATTGCGTCAACAACTGCAGACCATCGAGCCCCGGCAGCAGAATATCCATCAGCACCACGTCGAAAGGCTGGCGCTGGGCGATGTTCAGACCTTCCTGGCCGTTCTGGCACCAGGTCACCTGAAAACCGCTGCGGCCCAGATGCTCGTGCACATAAGCGCCGAGGACCGGGTCGTCTTCAATGGAAAGGATGCGTGGCTGGCCAACGGAAACAGGAGTCATGAGTATCTGCAAGTAATTCTCAGTTGGCGGATTATTCAAGATTGTCCGACAGCGGGCAACACAAGCTTGGCCTGTCGGACGAACGAGTGCGTCGGCGGCGCTGCATTTTCCGCAAGATTGCCCGCCTGCAAATCGCTACACTGCGCCCATGTCGCGTGCCGGATGCACGCATGTGTCAACAGATCAGCGGGATGCGGGAGATAGGCGTGCTCAAGAAACTGGGAATCAAAGGTCGCGTGCTGTTGCTGACCTTGTTGCCGACCAGCCTGATGGCGCTGGTGCTGGGTGGCTATTTCACCTGGACGCAGCAGACCGACCTGCACAGCCAATTGATGCAGCGCGGCGAAATGATCGCCGAGCAACTGGCGCCGCTGGTGGCGCCGGCGATGGGTCACGGCGACGCCGATCTGCTTGAACGCATCGCCACCCAGTCCCTTGAACAACCCGACGTGCGCGCGGTGACCTTCCTCGCGGCGGACCGCTCGCCACTGGCCCACGCCGGCCCGACCATGCTCAATCAGGCACCAAGCGGCGACAGCGCGCTGTTGCAAAGACGCAGCGGCAATGACGCGACGCGCTACCTGATGCCGGTGTTCGGCAAGCACCGCAACCTCGCCGGTGAAATCATTCCCGAAGAATCCGAACGCCTGCTCGGCTGGGTCGAGCTGGAGCTGTCGCACAACGGCATGTTGCTGCGCGGCTATCGCAGCCTGTTCGCCAGCCTGCTGCTGATCGCCGCCGGACTTGCCGGCGCCGCCCTCCTCGCGTTGCGCATGGGCCGCACCATCAACCGTCCGCTGAGCCAGATCAAACAGGCAGTCGCCCAACTCAAGGACGGTCATCTGGAAACCCGCTTGCCGCCGCTCGGCAGCCAGGAGCTGGACGAACTGGCCTCGGGCATCAACCGCATGGCCGGCACCCTGCAGAATGCTCGCGAAGAATTGCAGCACAGCGTCGATCAGGCCACCGAAGACGTGCGGCAGAATCTGGAAACCATCGAGATCCAGAACATCGAACTGGACCTGGCGCGCAAAGAAGCGTTGGAAGCCAGCCGGATCAAATCCGAATTCCTCGCCAACATGAGCCACGAGATCCGCACGCCGCTGAACGGCATTCTCGGTTTCACTCACCTGTTGCAGAAAAGCGAACTGACCCCGCGCCAGCTCGACTATCTGGGCACCATCGAAAAGTCTGCCGACAGCCTGTTGGGAATCATCAACGAGATTCTCGACTTCTCGAAGATCGAGGCCGGCAAACTGGTGCTCGATCACATTCCGTTCAACCTGCGCGACCTGCTGCAAGACACCCTGACCATTCTCGCCCCGGCCGCGCACGCCAAGCAGCTCGAGCTGGTCAGCCTGGTCTATCGCGACACGCCGCTGTCGCTGGTCGGCGATCCGCTGCGCCTGAAGCAGATTCTCACCAATCTGGTCAGCAACGCGATCAAGTTCACCCGCGAAGGCACCATCGTCGCCCGGGCGATGCTCGAAGACGAACACGAAGACAGCGTGCAACTGCGCATCAGCATTCAGGACACCGGCATCGGCCTGTCGAATCAGGATGTGCGCGCGCTGTTTCAGGCTTTCAGTCAGGCCGACAATTCGCTGTCGCGCCAACCCGGCGGCACCGGGCTGGGGCTGGTGATTTCCAAGCGCCTGATCGAGCAGATGGGCGGCGAGATCGGCGTCGACAGCACGCCGGGCGAGGGCTCGGAATTCTGGATCAGCCTGAGCCTGCCCAAGACTCGCGACGACGCCGAAGACCTGCCCGCCGCGCCATTGCTCGGACGCCGCGTGGCGGTGCTGGAAAATCACGAACTGGCGCGTCAGGCCTTGCAACATCAGTTGGAAGACTGCGGACTGCAAGTTACGCCGTTCAATACCCTGGAAAGCCTGAGCAATGGCGTTACCGGCGCGCATCAGACCGATCAGGCGATCGATCTGGCGGTGATCGGCATCACCAGCAACGACATGCTCCCGGAACGCTTGAACCAGCACATCTGGGACCTTGAACATCTGGGCTGCAAAGTGCTGGTGCTGTGCCCGACCACCGAACAGACGCTGTTTCATCTGTCGGTGCCCAACCCGCACAGCCAGCTTCAGGCCAAACCGGCGTGTACGCGCAAGCTGCGCCGGGCGTTGTCCGATCTGGTCAATCCGCGCCAGACCCGCAGCGAACCGGGCGAGCCGCTGTCCAGCCGTGCGCCGCGCGTGCTGTGTGTCGACGACAACCCGGCCAATCTGTTGCTGGTGCAGACCCTGCTCGAAGACATGGGCGCCCGCGTGCTCGCGGTCGAAAGCGGTTACGCGGCCGTCAAAGCCGTGCAGAGCGAATCTTTCGATCTGGTACTGATGGACGTGCAGATGCCGGGCATGGACGGTCGCCAGACCACTGAAACCATTCGCCAGTGGGAAAGCGAGCGGCATTGCACGCCGCTGCCGATCGTCGCCCTCACGGCCCACGCCATGGCCAACGAAAAACGCGCGCTGCTGCAAAGCGGCATGGACGACTACCTGACCAAACCGATCAGCGAGCGGCAGCTGGCGCAGGTGGTGTTGAAGTGGACCGGACTGGCCCTGCGCAATCAGGCGCCGGAGCGCAGCGGCGACAGCGCGGCGAGTCAGCAGGAATTGCCGGTGCTTGATCACGAAGAAGGCTTGCGCCTGGCGGCGGGCAAAGCGGATCTGGCGGCAGACATGCTCGCCATGCTGCTGGCCTCGCTGGAAGCCGACCGCGAAGCGATTCGCGCCGCGCGGGACAGCCACGACCAGAATGCCCTGCTTGAACGCGTGCACCGTTTGCACGGCGCCACCCGTTATTGCGGCGTGCCGCAACTGCGCGCCGCCTGCCAGCGCAGCGAAACCCTGCTCAAGCAGGACGATCCGAAAGCCGCCGCCGCGCTGGATGAACTGGAGCGCTCGATCAATCGACTCGCAGCGCAGGCGCGCATCAGCGCCTGATCCACGGCAAGGCGCTGCACGCGCAAAGCGCTACAGTTGTCGCGGGCCATTGCGGCCCGCGTCGATGTTCCAGGAGGATTCATGCGCACAATCTTTTTCAGCAGTCAGACCTACGATCGCGACAGCTTTCTCGGCGCCGACTGCCCGGCCGGGCTCGAATTGCATTTTCAAGCGGCGCGACTGAGCCTCGATACGGCGGCGTTGGCCGAGCAGCACGAAGTGGTCTGCGCGTTCATCAATGACGACCTCAGCGCACCGGTGCTCGAACGCCTCGCTGCTGGCGGTACGCGGCTGATTGCCCTGCGTTCGGCCGGTTACAACCATGTCGACCTGCCGGCGGCGAAACGCCTTGGCCTGGCCGTGGTTCGTGTGCCGGCCTACTCGCCGCACGCCGTGGCCGAGCATGCGGTGGCGCTGATCCTCGCCCTCAATCGTCGCTTGCATCGCGCCTACAACCGCACCCGCGAAGGCGATTTCAGCCTGCATGGCCTGACCGGTTTCGATCTGGTCGGCAAAACCGTCGGCATCGTCGGCACCGGGCAGATTGGTGCGACCTTCGCGAAAATCATGCACGGCTTCGGCTGTGAATTGCTGGCCTGCGATCCGTATCCCAATCCCGAGGTGCTGGCGTTGGGCGCACGTTATCTGAGCCTGCCGGAGTTGCTCGCGCAGTCGCGGATCATCAGTCTGCATTGCCCGCTCAACGAGCAGAGCAAGCACCTGATCAATCGCGATTCACTGGCGCACATGCAGGCGGGGGCGATGCTGATCAACACCGGGCGTGGCGGGCTGGTGGACACGCCGGCGCTGATCGACGCGCTGAAGGACGGCCAACTCGGTTATCTGGGGCTGGATGTTTACGAGGAAGAGGCGCAGCTGTTTTTCGAGGATCGCTCCGATCTGCCGTTGCAGGACGATGTGCTGGCGCGTCTGCTGACGTTTCCCAACGTGATCATCACCGCGCATCAGGCGTTTCTGACCCGCGAAGCATTGGGCTCGATTGCCGCGACCACCCTGCACAACATCGCGACCTGGGCGGCAGGTGCGCCGCAGAACCAGGTCGAGGGTTGAACCGTTTTACTTGGACAGCGAAGACGCCAGGATCAGCAAGCCCAGCCAGCCGAAACCGAGCAGGCGCTGCTTGCTCGAATGGCCGTTGCGCAGCAGGAACCAGACAAAAAACGCCGGTAGCAGAAACACCATGATTTTCAGCCAGCCCTCCAACGGGCGGCTGCCATCGGCGTTGAGCGGTTGCTGCTCCTCGCGGGCCTGTTCTGCGGCCTGCTGACGACGGCGACGCCCTGCTGCTGCCGGCATCACTTTGGGTAAAGGCTCGGACACTGGCGGCGCAACCGCCTCGGGCACTGCGTTGTTGCGTGGCAGGCTGCCGAAGGAAATCGTCGCGGCTTGCACCGGTGCCGCCGTCGATTGCGCCTGCATGGCGGCGTGCTCGGCCATCGGCGCGCCGCAGTGAATGCACACCAGCGCTTCGGAACTGATGCTCCGCTTGCATTCATAACATTCGATCAGCGCCATGTTCCGTTCCTTCAGATTCGGGGGCCGGCAGTTTGCCATGACTGTCGCTGCATTTGAACCGGATCGAAGGTCGCACGCGTGCATCATTCTGTAATCGAGCCCGTGCTAGCATGTCGCGCATATTTGGAGGACCCATGGTCGAACACGATTTCCGCTACACCCTGATGAACCCGCAACACACCCTCACCGAATGCCGCGCCCTCGTTCCGGGCCGCTATCAGGTGACCGGCAACGGTGGCTCGATCCGCATCGGCGACGCCCTGTTGGTCACCCTCAAAGGCAGCAAGGATTTGTCCATGCGCCTGACCGTCGACACGGTCCGCCACTTGATCAATCCGCCAGGCCAATGGACCGCGATGACCACAGGCCCGGTGTTCGGCGAACTGGCCATTCACACCTGGCAGGTCAACTGCGATAGCTGCGCGAAAGAGCTGAGTTTCGAGTTCGCCGTGGATGCCAAACTCGGCAAGACCGCCGAGAAACCCGCCGCCACCGCGCGCATCGCCGAGCTCGGCTGGAAAGCCGTCGGCGACAAGCACCTGTGCCCGAAATGCCAGGAGCCTGCATGATGAAACGCCTCGCCCTGACCGCACTGATCGGTGTCGGCCTGGCTGGTTGCGCCGCAGAGCCGGTGCAACTGCAGCACAACCGCAGCTACATTCTGGAATGGATCGGCGAGCGACCACTGATGGATTACAGCCATCTGACCGTGACCCTCGGCGATGACGGCCGCGCCTACGGCAACGGCGGCTGCAACCATTGGTTCGCACCCTACACGCAGGACGGCGACAAGCTGAGCTTCGGCAAGATCGGCAAGACCCGCAAGCTCTGCGCCCCGGCGCTGATGGAGCAGGAACAACGCTTCTTGCAGGCGCTGGAAAAAGTCGAGCGCTGGGACATTTCGCCAATCGAGCAGATACGCTTCTGGCCGGCTGAAGGCAAACCGTTGCGCTGGTGGCTCGAAGAGGGCTAAGCCCCTTCTGTGCCCACAGGGGTTACCCGTGGCGAGGGGATTCATCCCCGTTGGGTCGCGAAGCGGCCCCCCTGCGCAGTTCCAGGCGAACTGCAAATTCAGGGCTGCTACGCAGCCCAACGGGGATGAATCCCCTCGCCACAGGTTACTTGTTCCGCAACGCCTCCAGCTTCGCCATTACCCCCGCCGCCGTCTGCTCGCCCAGCAACTGCTCACGCACTTTGCCCTTGTCATCAACGATGAAGGTCACCGGCAGCGCCTCACTGCGCGGCAGGTCGAACAGCTCGGCCGGATCCTGCGCCAGCACGGTGAACTTGATGCCGAGTTTTTCGCTTGCCTCTTTCAGCTCCGCGCCCTGCACGTTGTCGAAATTGACCCCGAACACCCCGACGTTCTTGCTCTTGAGCTCATCAGCCAAATGATTCAGCTCGGGAATTTCCGTGCGGCACGGGCCACACCATTCGGCCCAGTAATTGAGCACCACCCACTGCTTGTCCAGACGTTCGGACGCTACCTTCTGGCCGTTCTGGTCGATGCCGTAATCATTACCGCAGCCCCCCAGCATCAACGCCCCGATTATCGTCAATGCCGCTGCCAATCGCCGTGTCATGTCGTGTTCCTTGTGAAAATTCGAAAGCGCCTGCGACCCATCGCCTCTGACGGTTCTGGATTGCGCGCCGCACAGTTAGAATAGCCGCCACTTTACGCCAGAAGCGACCCGCCATGACCGATCTGACGCTTTATCACAATCCGCGCTGCTCGAAATCCCGCGGCGCGCTGGAACTGCTCGAAGCCCGCGGCTTGCATCCGAATGTCGTGCGCTACCTGGAAACGCCGCTCAGCGCCGCGCAGATCAAGGCCCTGCTCGGCAAGCTCGGGATCAGCGCGCGACAGCTGCTGCGCAGCGGTGAAGAGGAATACAAAACCCTGAATCTGGCCGACGCCAGCCTCAGCGAGCAGCAGCTGATCGACGCCATCGCCACGCACCCGAAACTCATGGAGCGGCCGATTCTTGAAGCAGGCGACAAAGCCGTCATCGGTCGCCCACCGGAAAACGTGCTGGAGTTGTTGCCATGAGCACGCCGTACATTCTGGTTCTCTACTACAGCCGCAACGGTTCGACCAACGAGATGGCCCGGCAAATCGCCCGTGGCATCGAGCAGGCTGGAATGGAAGCGCGTCTGCGCACAGTGCCGGCGATTTCCACCGAGTGCGAAGCGGTGGCGGCGGAGATTCCCGCTGAAGGCGCGCTCTACGCCAGCCTCGATGATCTGAAGAACTGCGCCGGCCTCGCCTTGGGCAGTCCGACGCGTTTCGGCAACATGGCCGCGCCGCTCAAGTACTTCCTCGACGGCACCAGCAACCTCTGGCTGACCGGCGCGCTGGTCGGCAAACCGGCCGGCGTGTTCACCTCCACCGCCAGCCTGCACGGCGGTCAGGAAACCACGCTGTTGTCGATGATGTTGCCGCTGTTGCATCACGGCATGTTGATCACCGGCCTGCCCTACAGCGAATCGGCCCTGCTCGAAACCGAAGGTGGCGGCACGCCTTACGGGGCCAGCCATCACGCCGGTGCCGACGGCAAGAACGGTCTTGATCAGCACGAAGTGGCGCTGTGTCGCGCACTTGGTCTGCGCCTGGCGAAAACCGCACAGAAGCTGGTGGGCTGATGGCGAAGAAGCCGAAAGTCCTGCCCTCGATAGAGTGGCTTGAGCCACGGGTGAAGGCGATGCGCGTGCTCAGCCTGCTGAGCTTCTTCGCCCTCGCCGGTTTGCTGGCGGCTTATTACCTGCTGTTCGCCGATCTGCATGGCGCGCGGCCTTGGGTGATTCTGCTGGTCGAGCTGATCCCGTGGCTGGTCCTCGCCCCGGCGATGATCATGGGCAGCGCCCGTGGCCATTCGTGGATGTGTTTTGTGGTGAACCTGTACTTCATCAAAGGCGCCCTGGCGGCGTACGACCCCAACCGGCAGCTGTTCGGCCTGCTGGAAATGGCCGCGAGCCTGGCGGTGTTCTGCTCGGCGCTGCTGTATGTGCGCTGGCGCTATCAGTTGAATCGCAAATTGGCTGGCGAAGGCGAAGTCTCCGTCGCCTGACCAACCGCTTTCGCGAGCAGGCTCGCTCCCAAATGATCGTTCCCACGCTCCGCGTGGGAATGCATCCCGTGACGCTCTGCGTCACAGTGGACGCGGAGCGTCCATGGCGGCATTCCCACGCGGAGCATGGGAACGATCGGATTGACTCAATGGTTGACGGTATAGGCGAGCATCATCGAAATCTGGCTCATCGGCCGTCCGCCGCTCTGTTCGTGCCACTGGTTGAACGCGTTCTGCACCGTCGCCAGATCGCGCTGGCTGGTCGGCACTTTGTCGACGATCTTCTGCGCATTAAGCGCCGCGACCACGTCGTAGCTCGGCACGAACGTGTCCTTGCCGACCATGCGCAAAAAGCGTGGCGCCGACAGCCCGCCGAGTTGGTGGCCGTGCTTTTTCAGATAGGTCCACAGACCGACGATATCGGTCACCGGCCAGTCGGCGATCAGCGCGCCGAAGCTGCCCTTGTCCTTTTCCACATCGAGAATGAACTGCGCATTGCGCGGCACACTTTTCAGCTTGCCCAGATGGCGGATGATCCGCGCATCCTGCATCAGCCGCTCAAGGTGCTCGGCGCTCATCAGCACGACTTTTTCCGGATCGAACTTGAAGAACACTTCTTCGAACGCCGGCCACTTGGCGTCGACCAGGCTGTGCTTGAGCCCGGCGCGAAAAACCCGCAAGGCCATGGTCGAGAGATAGCGGTCATCGCGGATCTTGCGCAGTTGCGCGGGGGTCTTGGGAACGGGCAGATGGGCTTCCAGTTCAGCCGCCGAACCAAAACGGTTCAGACAGTATTCGTGCAGCCACTTGTAATCGCGCATGCCCTCTCCTGAGGTTTGGAAATGAATAACCCATGCAGAAGCTGTCCCCTCAACCACAGGGCCTGCTTCTACAGGTTGTGTTTACAGATTGACGACATTGACGAAACGCGAAGCCGCGGTTTCGTCGATCTTCAGGCTGGTGAAATCGAACAGGTTGCGGTCGGCCAGTTGCGACGGCACCACGTTCTGCAGGCTGCGGAAAATCGACTCGGTACGGCCCGGGGTCTTGCGGTCCCAGTCCTGGAGCATTTCCTTGACCACCTGGCGCTGCAGGTTTTCCTGCGAGCCGCAGAGGTTGCACGGGATGATCGGGAATTGCTTGAGGTCCGAGTAGGCCTGAATGTCCTTCTCGTTGCAGTACGCCAGCGGGCGAATCACCACGTTGCGGCCATCGTCGGCGCGCAGCTTCGGCGGCATCGCTTTCAGGGTGCCGTTGAAGAACATGTTGAGGAAGAACGTTTCGACGATGTCGTCGCGGTGATGACCGAGGGCCATTTTCGTCGCGCCGATTTCGTCAGCGAAGGTGTACAGCGTGCCGCGACGCAAACGCGAGCACAGCGAACAGGTGGTCTTGCCTTCCGGCACCAGTTCCTTGACCACCGAGTAAGTGTCCTTCTCGACGATGTGGTACTCGATGCCCAGTTCTTTCAGATAGGCCGGCAGCACGTGCTCAGGAAAGCCCGGCTGTTTCTGGTCCATGTTCACCGCGACGATGTCGAACTTGATCGGTGCAACCTTCTGCAGGTGCATCAGCACGTCGAGCATGGTGTAGCTGTCCTTGCCCCCGGACAGGCAGACCATGACCTTGTCGCCATCTTCGATCATGTTGAAATCGGCGACCGCTTCGCCGGCCAGGCGGCGCAGGCGCTTTTGCAGTTTGTTCTGGTTGACCGTAAGAGTGCCCATGACGCGAAATCCGTGAGGTGTGACGAAAGGCCGGCATTTTACGCAAAAACCCTGGTAGCGCGAAGCATCTGTGGCGAGGGGATTTATCCCCGCTGGGTTGCGAAGCAGCCCCAAAACCTGAGAACTCGTATTGCCTGACACTGCGCGGTGTATGGCTTGGCGACTGCTGCGCAGCCGAACGGGGATAAATCCCCTCGCCACAAAAGTGTTTCAACCCCAAAAATGCCTTCCCAGCAAGACCCCGAGGCGATTACCTGCAATGTTTACAGCGCGATTTGCTCTAAGCCCGGCATACCGGTGCGTTGGAGTCCTTTCTATACTGCGACATAAGGTCGCACACATCTGAAGACCTGTATTTGCTCGGCCATCTTGGCCCGTAGGCGCTCCGTTGGGGGGCGATGGCAATGACAAGAGGAGTGAATGGCATGATCCATCACGTAGTGGGACTGTTTACCCACCCCGATCAGGAATGGAAGGAGATCCGTGGCGACCAAGAGGAAAGCATCAGCCACATGTACCTGACGCACACGCTGATTCTGGCGGCGATCCCCGCTGTCTCGGCGTTCATTGGCACGACCCAGGTCGGTTGGGTGATCGGCAATCGCGCGCCGGTGATGCTGACGTTCGAAAGCGCCTTGTGGATGACCATCATGTCGTACCTGGCGATGCTCGGCGGGGTCGCGGTGATGGGCGCCTTCGTGCACTGGATGGCGCGCACCTATGATGCCAATCCAAGCCTGGCCCGTTGCGTGGCATTCGCCACTTACACGGCGACACCGTTGTTCGTCGGCGGTCTGGCGGCGCTGTATCCGCACATGTGGCTGGGGATGATCGTCGGTACGGCGGCCATCTGCTACACGGTGTATCTGTTGTATGTCGGTCTGCCGACGTTCATGAATATCCCTTCGGATGAAGGTTTTCTGTTTTCCAGCTCGGTGCTCGCGGTTGGGCTGGTGGTGCTGGTGGCGATCATGGCGTTCACTGTGATTGTCTGGGGCCTGGGTGTCGGGCCGGTCTATACCAACTGACCTGTTTCCTCCCTGAGAAAAACAACATCTGCCAATACAGGCCGCCGCAAGGCGGCCTTCTCGTTGGGGCGACGACCATTCGGCAGGTCGGCGATTCGCAAGTCGCCGGGGTTGCGGCATACTCGGCGTCTCTGGAGATCCATCAAGCATGCCCGAGCAACTCACTACCCGCGTCGAAGATTGTTACCAACTCGCTGAATCCTTTTTCAAACGTTCCTTCAAACGCCCCGTGGTCAGTCTCAAGCTGCGCGGGCAGAAAGCCGGTGTCGCGCATCTGCACGAGAACCTGCTGCGCTTCAACCCGCAGCTGTACCGGGAAAACACCGAACACTTCCTCAAGCAGACCGTGGCCCACGAAGTCGCCCACCTGATCGCTCATCAACTGTTCGGCGACCGCATCCAGCCCCATGGCGAGGAGTGGCAACTGATCATGCGCGGCGTCTACGAACTGCCACCGGATCGCTGCCACACCTATGAAATCAAGCGGCGCAGCGTGACCCGCTATATCTACAAATGCCCGTGCCCCGACAGTGATTTCCCGTTTACCGCCCAGCGCCATGGCCTGGTGCGGCAAGGGCGGCGGTATTTATGCCGGCGTTGCCGCAGTACGCTGGTGTTCAGTGGTGAAATGCGGGTGGAATGACAGTTTTGTAGAGTATCGGCGGGCCCCTTCGCGAGCAGGCTCGCTCCCACAGGGGAATGCATTTCAATGTGGGAGCGAGCCTGCTCGCGAAGGCGGCGGCATGAGCGCTACAGAATCACCCTGGCCGAACGCAACTCGGCGATCCGCTCAGCACTCAACCCTAACTCCCCCAACACCTCGTCCGTATGCTGCCCCAACCCCGCGCCAACATGCCTTGGCTCCGGCAACGCCTCAGAAAATTTCAACGGACAGGCCATCTGCGCCTGCGTCGTACCATCGCCGCGCGGCACCTGGGTCACCAGCTCCCGCGCCTGTAACTGCGGATGGCGCAACGCCTCGCCCAGACTCAGTACCGGCTCGACACAGGCATCGACCCCGGCGAACAATTCACACAGTTCTGCAAAATCGTGCCGCTCGAATTCGATGCGCAACGCCTCTTTCAAGGCTTGTTGTTGCTCGGGCCTGGGCGACAACCCTTGCGCCGCCAGCTCCGGCCGGCCCAGCGCCGTGCACAATTGCTGCATGAAGGCCGGCTCCAGACTGCCCACCGACATCCAGCGCCCATCCCGGGTGCGGTAATAGTCATAGAAACTGCCGCCGTTGAGCATCTGATCTTCGCGGCCCGGTTCCGCGCCGCAGGCCAGATAGCCAGCGCCGGCCATGGCGTTCAGGCTGAACGCGCAGTCGGTCATGCTCACATCCAGATGGGTGCCCTGCCCGGTTTGCTGACGGGCAATCACCGCTGCCAGCAAGCCGATCACGCCGTGTAGCGAGCCGCCCGCCACGTCTGCCACCTGCATGCCCAGCGGCAACGGCCCGCTGTCGGCGCGTCCGGTGTAACTGGCGAGTCCCGCCAGCGCCAGATAATTGATGTCATGCCCGGCGCGCTCCTTGTACGGCCCGCTCTGGCCGTAACCGCTGATCGACACATAAATCAGCTTTGGATTGATCGCTTTCAACGCTTCATAACCCAGGCCCAGACGCTCCATCACCCCGGGGCGAAACTGCTCGAGGACGATGTCGTACTCGCCCAGCAGTTGCTTGATGATCTGCAGCGCTTCGGGCTGTTTCAGGTCCAGCGCCAGACTGCGCTTGTTGCGGTTCAGATAAGCGTGGCTGGCCGAGACCCCGCCATCATGCGGCGGCAGCACCCGCAGCAGATCCATACGCGTCGGCGATTCGATGCGCAGCACCTCGGCGCCCATGTCCGCCAGCAGCAACGAGGCGAACGGCCCCGGCAGCAAGGTCGAGAAATCGAGAATCTTCAGTGAGGCCAGCGGTGCAGACATGGGTGAACTCCTTGGGCGATGTACTCAGCCTAGGCAGCCATTGCCGATGCGGCAATCACCGCAAATGTCAGCAGGTGTGACCGTTGCGCTCAAATTCCGGGCAAGAAAAAACCCGCCGAAGCGGGTTTTTCTGTGCAAGCGATGCTTACTTCACATTGCTCGGGGTTGGGCCTTCAGCCACACCCAGGTCGTCTTCTTCACGCTCATCGGAGATACCGCGACCGCCGGAAGCCAGCTCGGTCTGCAGTTGATCGGTGTCCAGCTCCTTGACCCACTTGGCCACGACGATGGTCGCTACCGCGTTACCGACCAGGTTGGTCAGTGCGCGGGCTTCGGACATGAAGCGGTCGATACCGAGGATCAGCGCCAGACCGGCAACCGGCAGGTGACCTACGGCCGACAGCGTCGCGGCCAGAACGATGAAGCCCGAACCGGTCACACCTGCCGCGCCTTTGGAGGACAGCAGCAGCACCAGCAGCAGAGTGATCTGGTGGGTGATGTCCATGTGCGTATCAGTCGCCTGAGCGATGAACACGGCGGCCATGGTCAGGTAGATCGAAGTACCGTCGAGGTTGAACGAGTAACCGGTCGGGATCACCAGACCCACGACGGATTTCTTCGCGCCCAGACGCTCCATCTTGATCAGCATGCGTGGCAGTGCCGATTCCGACGAGGACGTACCCAGTACGATCAACAGCTCTTCACGGATGTAGCGCACCAGTTTGAACACGCTGAAACCGTGAGCCCGGCAGATCGCACCCAGCACCAGCACGACGAACAGGACGCAGGTGATG
Source organism: Pseudomonas sp. ef1 (assembly GCF_007293365.2). Lineage (NCBI taxonomy): Bacteria > Pseudomonadati > Pseudomonadota > Gammaproteobacteria > Pseudomonadales > Pseudomonadaceae > Pseudomonas > Pseudomonas sp. ef1. Next base: position 5,482,490 of record NZ_CM129815.1, read on the forward strand.
TAGAAGCAGATCATCAACTGGCCCAGTTGCACCAGCGAGCCGACACCGTAGGCACCGATGGTGAACGCCATGGCACCGAACGCACCCAGTGGCGCCAGTTTCATGATCATGTTGATGATGTTGAACATCACGTGGGCGAAGCGATCGATCATGTCCAGCAGCGGACGGCCGTACGAGCCGAGGCGATGCAGGGCGTAGCCGAAGATCACCGAGAACATCAGCACTTGCAGGATGTCACCGGTGGCGAACGCGCCGACGATGGTGTTCGGGATCACATTGAGGAGGAAACCGACAATGCTCTGGTCTTTACTGGCCGTCACGTAGGTGGCGATTTTCGAGGCGTCCAGGGTGGTGACGTCGATGTGCATGCCGGCGCCCGGTTGCACAACGTTGACCACGACCAGACCGATCAGCAGGGCAATGGTCGAAACGATTTCGAAGTACAGCAGCGCGTAGCCGCCGGTCTTGCCTACCGACTTCATGTTCTGCATGCCGGCGATGCCGCTGACAACAGTACAGAAGATGATCGGGGCGATGACCATTTTGATCAGCTTGATGAAGCCGTCACCCAGTGGCTTGAGGGCCACACCGGTCTGCGGATAGAAGTGACCGAGCAGGATGCCGATGGCGATGGCAACGATCACCTGGAAATACAGGGATTTGTACAGTGGCTGACGAGTCGTCATTGCAGGTTTCCTCAAGCGTCCAGCGGCAACATCCATCTGTCGAGCGCCGAACCTTAATTGCGAACCCTCCTGCACTGGAGGGATTTGTTGTTGGAACGGCATCCTCCCGGGCGGAAGAAGTGCACGCTTCTGTGGCTTGTATCGCAAACGTCGTGCCAGATTGGTGCAAATGGCAGCAAGCCTTTTGATATCAGGGCCTGCGGGAGTTCCCTGTCACCAATCAGCGACTTGAGGCATGGCGGATTTCCGCCAACTGAGCGTTCAGCGTCCTGCAATTTGGCGGAAATCCGCCTTGTGGCGTTGCCGGCCCGCCATTACGATCGGTGCCTGAACAAGGATTGCCGCTTATGCGCGAACGCACCATCGCCAGCCATTTCGCCCGTGCCGCCCTTGGCGGTGCGCGCCGGCGCGGCCTGGATTATTCAGGCCTGTTACAGCAACTGGGGATCAGCCCGGAGTTGCTCGACGAGCCCCGCGCGCGGATTGCCCCTGAGCAGTTCACCCGGCTGATTCAAGGGCTGTGGCTGGCGCTGGACGACGAATACCTGGGTTTCGGTAACGCCCCGAGCAAGCCCGGCAGCTTCGCCATGATGTGCCACGCCTCGATTCACTGCCGTAACCTGGAGAAAGCTCTGCAACGTGGCTTGTTGTTTTACAGCCTGTTCCCCGACGCTCCACGCCTGACCCTGCGTCGCGAAGACGAATGGGTGCGTTTGAGTCTGGACGACGCGCAGTGGTGGGACCCGGATCATTTTCTCAGCGAGAGTTTGTTGGTGATCTGGCACCGCCTCGGCAGTTGGCTGATCGGCCAGCGGATACGCCTGGAGCAGGCAACCTTCAGCTATCCGCGCCCCGAGCACGGCAGCGAATATGACCTGCTGTTCCCCTGCCCGCTGACCTTTGATGCCGAGCAAAGCAGCCTGCTGTTTCACAGTCGCTATCTGGCCATGCCGCTGTTGCAGGACGAACGCACGCTCAAGCATTTTCTCGAACGCTCCCCCGCCGACCTGCTCTCACGCCCGGACGACGGCGACAGCCTGAGCAGCCGTCTGCGCCGCTTGCTCAGTCGCGACGCTGCGAGTTGGCCGGATCTGGAAGCCGTCGCCGCGCATCTGCATATCAGCCCGCAAACCTTGCGCCGGCATTTGCGCGAGGAAGGCAGCAGTTTTCAGGAACTCAAGGATCAGCTGCGGCGGGATATCGCCATCTACCATCTGGGTCGGGCGGAGCTGTCGTTGCAACAGATTGCCGAGCAGCTCGGGTTCTCTGAGCCTTCGGCGTTTCACCGGGCGTTCAAGAAATGGACGGGGCTGACACCGGGGGCTTATCGGGCGCAGGAGTTATGAAGTCAGACGCCTTCGCGAGCAGGCTCGCTCCCACAGGAGAATGCGTTTCAAGGTGGGAGCGAGCCTGCTCGCGAAGAGGCTGGCACTGCCAACCTTCACACCGCAGGAAAATCAATCCTGAACGCCGCCCCGCCCATCGGTGAATCACCCAAGGCCAAACGGGCGTTGTAGCTTTCGATGATGTCCTTGACCACCGCCAGCCCGATGCCCTGCCCCGGATGCTGGGCGTCCAGGCGTTCGCCGCGTTCGAGAATCCGCGCGCGCTGATCGAGTGGCACACCCGGCCCATCGTCCTCGACGCACAATTCGATCCCGGCCAAGGACTCGCGCACGCTGACCCGCACTTCGCCGAGGCACAGGCGATAGGCGTTTTCCAGCAGGTTGCCGAGCATTTCCAGCAAGGCGCCCTGCTCGATCGGCACGTAGCAGTGCTCCGGCAGATCAAAGGTGACGCGTACGTGTTTGTCGCGGTAGACCTTGTCCAGCGTGTCGCAAAGGCTTTTGAGCACCGGTTGCAGGCGCACCTGATGGCGCACCAGGCCGCTTTTGCGCAGGCTGGCCCGTTGCAGTTGGTAGCTGATCTGCTGGCTCATGCGTTCGATCTGACTTTGCAGAACCCACGCCTGATCGCGGTCTTCGGGGCGCTGGGCCATGTCTTCGCTGACACCTTGCAGTACCGCCAGCGGGGTTTTCAGACTGTGGGCGAGGTCGTCGAGGGAGTCGCGGTAGCGGCTGCGTTGCTGGCGCTCGCTGAGCAGCAAGCGGTTGAGCGAGCCGGTCAGGCGCAGCAGTTCACGCGGGTGTTTTTCCGTCAGGCTTTCGCGAGTACCGCCTTCGATTTCGTCGAGTTCCTGGCTCAATCGGCGCAGCGCCTTGAGGCCCCAGGTCAGGCCGATCCATAGCAGCGCCAGCAAGACCAGCAATGCCGCACCGAAGCCCAGATAGAGATTTTCGCGCAGGCCTTCCAGGGTGATTTCGTATTCACGTACCGGTTGCAGAGCGACGATGCTGAACGCTGCGCTTTTGCCGCCGAGCAATTTGACTTCGACGTCGTAGACAAAAAATTCCTGACCGCTGGCTTCACGGATCCGCGCGAACTCATTGCCGAGGCCGTCGTAGCGCGGTTTGTAGTTGATCTGTTCTTCCTGGGTGGCTTTCGAACGCCACACCAACTTGCCGTCGCGGTCGTAGATATAGCCGAGCAAACGGAAGTCGGTGAGGTTGAAGCGTTCGTCCGGCAATTGCGACGGCATCACCAGCCGACCGTTTTCCACCCGTGCGGCGGAAATCAATGTGGTGACATCGGACGCCAAGCGTTGCTCGATCGAGTCCTGCAAGGCAAGGCTGAAGGCGCCCTGCATCGCTGGCAGCAAGGCAAGCATGAACAACACCGCCAGCGTGGTGGCGGCGAGCATCAAGCGAACGCGAAGGGAACGGATCAAGTGCAGCGCTCATTGAACAGGTAACCGAGGCCGCGCACGGTGTCGATCGGCTTGAACCCGGCCGGGCCTTCGAGCTTGCGGCGCAGACGGCCGACCAGCACTTCGATGACATTCGGATCGCGCTCGTCGTCATCCGGATACAGCTGCTCCATCAAGCGATCCTTGGGCACCACTTGCTGGTGATGGCGCATGAGGTACTCGAGGATGCGGTATTCGTAAGCGGTCAGCGCCAGCGGTTGTTCATCGAGGCTGGCCTGTTTGCGATTGAGGTCGAGCAGCAAAGGCCCGGCGACGATTGTCGACTGGGTGAAACCGCTGGAGCGGCGCAGCAATGCGTTCAGGCGCGCATCGAGTTCTTCGAACTGGAACGGCTTGACCACGTAATCGTCGGCACCGGCGGCGAGCCCTTCGACCTTGTCCTGCCAGTTGCCGCGCGCGGTGAGGATCAGGATCGGGAAGGTCTTGCCGCCCGAGCGCAACTGGCGGATCAGGTCGAGGCCGCCCATGCCCGGCAGGCCGAGATCGATCACCGCCAGATCGAAGTTGTACTGGCCGGTCTGGTACAGCGCCTCCTCGGCATTGGCCACGGACTCGACCACATGACCGCTCTCCGTCAGACGGGTTTGCAGGTGATGACGCAACAGCGCCTCGTCTTCGACGACCAACAGTTTCATGCCTTTCTCCCTATCACTTGAACTCTCCAGGCAACTACCTGTGGGAGCGAGCCTGCTCGCGAATACGGTGGATCAGCCAAGCAAGTGTCGGCCGATACACCCATTTCGCGAGCAGGCTCGCTCCCACACTTCAAACTGCGACAACCGCTTAGAAATAGTAGTTGGCCGACAGGTAGGTCTGCGCGCTGCTGGTCAAGTCCAGCGAGCCCTGTTTGCTGCCGCCGCTCTCTTTCATTTCGGTGCTGGCGTTGCTGCGCAGGTAACGGTAACCGAGTTCAACCGAGGTGTTCTGCGAAACTTGCTGCAACACACCGACCTGGCCACCGATGGCGTAACCGATGTCGCTGTCACGGCTGAAGCCGGGCGAATCCTGCGTCAGTTTGGTCAGACCGGCCGTGGCGCCGCCGAACAATTTGGTGCTGCCGCCCACCGGGTAGAACAGGTCATAGCTGCCGAGCAGATTTTCCTGGCGCAGTTTAACGCCATTGTGCGAGCCGGAAACGTTGTCGTAGGTGGCGTAGTAGCGGCCCTGGCTGTTTTGCTGACCGAGGCGCATGCCGTAGGTGTTGTTGCCGTCGATGGCCCCAGTGACGTTGGGGTTGCCGAGGTTGTTGTTGAGCGCGTGGGACTTGTCGATCTTGTCGCTGGTCTGGCCGAATGTCAGGCCGGCGAAGTTGCTGGTGTCGTCGGCATTCGCCGCGATGCTGGAGCCTAACAGGGTAAAAGCCAGCAGCAATTTGTTTAAACGAGTCATGGGTATTTCCTCTTTCACAGTGCTGTTTGGGTATGGCGCTAGGTTACTGAGCCGCCCCTGTACGGCCCCTGAACCGTCTCTGAACCTGACCTGAACCGGATCGACTAGGCTGTTCTGACCACTTTCAATAAGGAGATCCGACCATGCGCCTGTTCCTCGCCCTCACTTTGCTGGCGGTCAGCAGCCTCACCCAGGCTGCGATCAAGACTGAAGAAATCCCCTACCAAAGCGCCGACGGCAGTCAGCTGATCGGTTACTACGCCTATGACGACGCGATCAAAGGCCCACGCCCCGGCGTTGTCGTGGTCCACGAATGGTGGGGGCTGAACGATTACGCCAAGCGCCGCGCGCGGGATCTCGCCGAACTCGGCTACAGCGCGCTGGCCATCGACATGTATGGCGAAGGCAGGAACACCGAGCACCCGAAAGACGCCATGGCCTTCATGCAGGCAGCGACCAAGGACGCCGATGCCGCCAGTAAACGCTTCGCCGCCGGGCTCGATCTGTTGAAGAAGCAAAAGCAGACCGACCCGAACCGGATCGCCGCCATCGGCTATTGCTTCGGTGGCGCCGTGGTGCTGAATGCGGCGCGTCAGGGTGTGCCGCTGGCCGGCGTGGTGAGTTTCCATGGCGCGCTGGCAACCAAGACCCCGGCGACTCCGGGCAGTGTGAAGGCGAAAATCCTCGTCGAGCACGGTGCGCTGGACAGCATGGTCACTCAGGACCACGTCACCGCCTTCAAGTCAGAGATGGACAAGGCCGGGGCGGACTACCAGTTCGTCAGTCTGGATGGCGCCAAGCATGGCTTCAGCAATCCGGATGCCGATCGTTTGAGCCATGGCGAGCATGGCGGGCCGGACATTGGTTACAACAAGGCGGCGGACGAGAAGTCGTGGGCGGATATGCAGGCGTTCTTCAAGAAGATTTTCGGTTGAGTCAGTAACGCCGAGGCGCGGCTTTCGCGAGCAGGCTCGCTCCCACACTGGATATCTGCCGCGCAGAAGATCCCTTGTGGGAGCGAGCCTGCTCGCGAAGGCTTCACCGCCGATCTCGACCTCGCCCCGACTAACCGGCAAAATGCCCGCCATGAACTTCACCCCCGCCCTGCCCGCCTGCTGCACTGCGCTCGACAGCCACTGGCCGTTGCCGACGGTATTGGCCGATACCGTGCTGCTCAGTACTCACTTCGACCCGGCACGCCTGCTTGGCGATGATTTTCAGCGCAGCGCTGTGTTGGCGCCGCCGAGCATTCAGCGCTCGGTGGCCAAGCGCCAGGCCGAGTTTCTCGCTGGACGCATCTGCGCCCGGGCCGCGCTGCAACAACTCGAAGGTCTGTATATCGTCCCGCCGATCGGCGAAGACCGCGCCCCGGTGTGGCCGGCGCATATCTGCGGTTCGATCACTCACAGCACCGGCCGTGCGGCGGCGATTGTTGCCAACAAGCAGCACTGGCGCGGCTTGGGCATGGATCTGGAAAACCTGTTGAGCCATGAGCGCGCCGAACGTCTGGCCGGGGAAATTCTCACCCCGGCGGAAATGCAGCGCATGGCGGCAGGCTCGCAGGAGCAACTGGCGCTGCGGGTGACCCTGACGTTTTCGGTGAAAGAGAGTTTGTTCAAGGCGCTGTACCCGATCGTGCAGCAGCGCTTTTATTTCGAGCATGCCGAAGTGCTGGAATGGACTGAGGCGGGACAGGTCAGGCTGCGGTTGTTGACGGATCTGTCCAGCGAATGGCGCAACGGATCGGAGCTGGAGGCGCAGTTCGGAGTGCAGGATGGGCAGTTGTTGAGTCTGGTCAGCATTCCTGCCTGACTTTTTGCATTGCCTGCATGGTCCTCATCGCTGGCAAGCCCTGCCACCACACACCCTACCGGCGCTCCTGATTCCTCGGCCAACTCAGACTGAAACACGCCCCACCCAGGCTCTTGCTCTTGCCAATGATCGCGCGGCCGTCGTGCCAGTGAATGATCCGCCGCACAATCGACAGTCCCAGACCATGCCCGCCCGACGCCCGCGTGCGGCTATCGTCGAGGCGCAGAAACGGCGTGAAGATCCGCTCCCAAGCCACTTCCGGCACGCCCGGCCCGTCATCCTCGACGTCGATCCGGCAGCGCAACTGGCCGACCTGATAACTCACCGTCACCTGCGAATGCGCATGGCGCATCGCGTTGCCCACCAGATTCTGCAGCGCTCGGTGCAGATAACGCGGTTCGGCCTCGACCCAGGCGCCGTCATTGTCGGCAGATGAAAGACACAAACCGCGCTGCACCGTGACCTCGGCGCGCAGCGGCGCCAATTCTGCGATCACCTGATTGACCAGCGCATCCAGGTCGATGCGCTGGAAGGTCAGCGCCGGTGAGCCTTGCTCCAGTCGTGCATAGGTGAGCATTTCGTCGACCAGCTTATCGAGGTCTTCAATGTCGTGATCCATGCCTTCGCGGTATTTCTCCAGTGCCTGCGGGGTGGTCGCCGTACCGATCATCTCCAGACCGAAACGCAGCCGCGCCACCGGCGTGCGCAGCTCATGGGATACCGCGCGCACCAGTTCACGCTGGATCGCCAGCAGCTGCTGCAAGTGCTCAGCCATGCCATTGAACGCCGACGCAAGCCGCCCGACAGAGTCGGCACCGCGCGCCGGCACACGAGTTTCCAGGCTGCCCTTGGCAATTCGCGTGGCCGCCGCTTCGAGGCCGCGCAAACGTCGCTCAAGCTGACGCACCAGCAGATAAACGATAAGACCGATCAGCGTCAGACCGAGCGCAGCAATCAGCACCAACCATTCCGGCGGGTACGGATTCATCTGGTACAGCGGGCCAATTTCCAGCACCCACGGCGTACCGACCATGCCGGCGAACACGCGGATCGAATCGCCGCCCTTGCCCAGCGCCATCACCGTATCGCCCTCGGCCACGCGGCGACTCTGGTCTTCGTCCATGTCGGCGTCATTTACCGTGACCAGACGCAGATCGAAGCCGAAGCCCTTTTCCTGCTTTATCTGCGCCAGACGTTTGGGCTGCTCACCCACCGGCACCCGCACCAGTTCATCGGCCAGCAGGTAAATAGTCGCCCTAGCCAGTTGCTCGCTGATCTGCTGCACCTCTCCTACCAGTACAAGCTGCTCTTTTTCGCTGATCAGCCGATAGACCTTGGCGGCATGCGGCCCGGTCTGCTCGACCAGCGCCTGACCGCGCAGGACACGGGTGCGCTGGGCCAGATCGAGGTCGGTTTCAGAGAATTTCTTCAGCGTCAGCGGTATACCGAGCAGCCGCTCCCACACCAGCAACGCGCGATGGCGTTCGGTCTGGTTCATCGGTTGCAGATTGTCGGCCATCAGCGAGAAGGTGCCGTGGGCCAAGCGTTCGCGATATTGCTCGCTGCGCACCTGATTGAGCAGGTTCAGCGCCAGCACGCCGAGCACCGCCACCAGAATCAGCGCGGCGCACATGCCGCCATAGATGCGCAGGAAGATCGAATTCACAGCGCCAGGTCTGCGCAGGCTTCCGGGACGAACAGATAGCCTTTGCTGCGAATGGTCTTGATCAGGCGCGGATGATCGGGGTCGTCGCCGATTTTCGGGCGGATGCGCGAGATGCGCACGTCGATCGAGCGGTCCTGGCCGTCATAGCCGATGCCGCGCAATGCAGTGAAGATTTCTTCCCGGGAAAGAATCCGTCCGGCGTTGGACACCAGCAGCCAGAGCAGGTCGAACTCGGCGCTGGTCAGCTCGATGCCGTTGTCGCTCAGCCAGGCTTCGCGTAACGCGTTGTCGACCACCAGTGGACCGAATTGCAAACGCCGGGCTTTTTCCGCGACCGGTTCCGGTGTGTCACTGCGGCGCAGCAACGCCTGGATGCGCGCCAGCAACAAGCGCGGACGTACCGGTTTGCACACGTAGTCGTCGGCACCGAGGTCGAGGCCGTGGATCTGATCAGCGTCATCGGTGCGCGCGGTGAGCATCAGGATCGGCCCGTCGTACTGACTGCGCACCTTGCGGCAGATGCTCAGGCCATCTTCGCCGGGCAGCATCAGATCGAGGATCACCAGATCCGGCTGCTCCTTGATGATCCGCGCCGCCGCCAGCGCACCGTTGCCTTCGATCTCTACGCGCAGGCCATTGGCTTGCAGGTAATCGCGGGTGAGCTCGGCCAGTCGCTGGTCATCCTCGACGATCAATACCTGCCAGGTTTGTTGCTCCACCGGTGACCTCTGCATGCTGTTTTTATTAAAAGAAGAAAGACAATCGCCTGACACGGACAAAACCTGTGGGAGCGAGCCTGCTCGCGAAAGCGTCTGTTGCTTCAACCTGAATGCTCAGTGGTCAACCGATTCGCGAGCAGGCTCGCTCCCACAATCCTGCGTATATCTCCCGATCATCTGTCATGTTTCGGGAGGATAAAAATGCTCATGCGCCCAGCGATTGTATAAACGCCGATCACCCGGAAAACAAGTCGGTAAATGCGTTCGGACAAGGCGGAATTCTGTGATAGGGTTCGCGCCCTTAAAAAACCGCTGAAGCGTTTTTCCAGGCAAAAAAACAGTGACAAACGGTCTGGCTCAGCAGGTTCGCGGCCTACACGCGTTTTCCCTGTTTCTTACACAAATTACGCACAGGCTTATCCACAGGTAGTACGTTGCAATCCCCCCTGAAACGCATTATCTTGTAGCACGGCGAAAACGGAGACCCTACATATAGGGTTTTCACCTAAAACGCCCAACCACATTTCAGACCTGAAACTCAAGCGCTTTATGGCCGGTTTCCGGTAGAACAAGCGAGTTTTTTCAAGCCCAAACCGCACTGGCGGATGGCACCGTTTTATTTGGTCCGAAACGGACAAAACGGTATGGGTGTTGCAGTCATGACTGCCACCCGCGAAGGAATCCGGTGGCGAGCTTCGGCTCGTAACCAAAACTTCGGCAAGGATGCGGCGTTGCAGCCTTTTTCCTACTGTTCCGAAGTTTGTAATGCCGACGCCCGTCGGTTGCAGTGCTTCGGTACAGAACGGTGAGCACCATGACGGTGCCAAACAAACATAGAGAATGTGGAGACCACCCCCCATGCAAACCGACACAACTCGCGAGAACCCGCAGGGCACCTTGCCGCAGGCCGCCGATTCGACTTCGGATCTGGCAGCCACCGCGCCTGGCCAACTGCGCGTGATCAAGCGTAATGGCACTGTCGTTCCTTACACCGATGACAAGATCACCGTCGCTATCACCAAAGCGTTCCTCGCAGTTGAAGGCGGCACCGCTGCCGCTTCGTCGCGAATCCACGATACCGTTGCGCGCCTGACCGAGCAGGTCACTGCGACCTTCAAGCGTCGCATGCCATCGGGCGGCACCATCCACATCGAAGAAATCCAGGACCAGGTCGAACTGGCCCTGATGCGTGCCGGCGAGCAGAAAGTTGCACGCGACTACGTGATCTACCGTGACGGCCGTTCGAAAGAGCGCGCTGCCCACGCTCCGGCCGAAGCTGCGGTCAACGCTCACCCGTCGATCCGCATCACCCGCGCCGATGGCAGCCTCGCGCCTCTGGACATGGGCCGCCTGAACACCATCGTCACCGAAGCGTGCGAAGGTCTGGAAGAAGTCGACGGCGACCTGATCCAGCGCGAAACCCTGAAGAACCTGTATGACGGCGTGGCCCTGACCGACGTCAACACCGCCCTGGTGATGACCGCCCGTACTCTGGTCGAGCGCGAGCCGAACTACTCGTTCGTCACCGCCCGCCTGCTGATGGACACCCTGCGTGCCGAAGGCCTGAACTTCCTCGAAGTCGCCGAAAGCGCCACCCATCACGAAATGGCCGACCTGTACGCCAAGGCACTGCCGGCCTACATCGCCAAAGGTATCGAGTTCGAACTGCTGAACCCTGTGCTGGCCACCTTCGACCTGGAAAAACTGGGCAAGGCGATCAACCACGAGCGCGATCAGCAATTCACTTACCTGGGCCTGCAGACCCTGTACGACCGCTACTTCATCCACAAGGATGGCGTGCGTTTCGAACTGCCGCAGATCTTCTTCATGCGCGTGGCCATGGGCCTTGCGATCGAAGAGAAGCAGAAAGAAGACCGTGCGATCGAGTTCTACAACCTGCTGTCCTCGTTCGACTACATGGCTTCGACCCCGACCCTGTTCAACGCCGGTACCCTGCGTCCACAGCTGTCGAGCTGCTACCTGACCACCGTGCCGGATGACCTGTCGGGCATCTATCACGCGATCCACGACAACGCCATGCTGTCGAAATTTGCCGGCGGTCTGGGCAACGACTGGACGCCGGTGCGTGCGCTGGGTTCGTACATCAAGGGCACCAACGGCAAGTCGCAAGGCGTTGTGCCGTTCCTCAAAGTAGTGAACGACACCGCTGTGGCCGTGAACCAGGGTGGCAAGCGCAAAGGCGCTGTGTGTGCCTACCTGGAAACCTGGCACATGGACATCGAAGAGTTCATCGAGCTGCGCAAGAACACCGGTGACGATCGTCGTCGTACCCACGACATGAACACCGCCAACTGGATCCCTGACCTGTTCATGAAGCGCGTCTTCGATGACGGCAAGTGGACCCTGTTCTCGCCATCCGAAGTACCGGACCTGCACGACCTGACCGGTAAAGCCTTCGAAGAGCGCTACGAGTACTACGAAGCGCTGACCGAGTACCCGGGCAAGGTCAAGCTGTTCAAGACCATCCAGGCCAAAGACCTGTGGCGCAAGATGCTCTCCATGCTGTTCGAAACCGGCCACCCATGGCTGACTTTCAAGGACCCGTGCAACCTGCGCAGCCCGCAGCAGCACGTCGGCGTGGTCCACAGCTCGAACCTGTGCACCGAGATCACCTTGAACACCAACAAGGACGAGATCGCCGTTTGCAACCTGGGCTCGATCAACCTGCCGAACCACATCGTCGACGGCAAGCTCGATACCGCCAAGCTGCAACGCACCGTGAACACCGCCGTGCGCATGCTCGATAACGTGATCGACATCAACTACTACTCGGTGCCGCAAGCGAAGAACTCCAACTTCCGCCACCGCCCGGTCGGTCTGGGCATCATGGGCTTCCAGGACGCTCTGTACCTGCAGCACATCGCCTACGGCTCCGACGCTGCCGTCGAGTTCGCCGACAAGTCGATGGAAGCGGTCAGCTACTACGCGATCCAGGCTTCCTGCGACCTGGCCGACGAGCGCGGCGCCTACGAGACGTTCAACGGTTCGCTGTGGTCCAAGGGCATCCTGCCGCTGGATTCGCAACAGATCCTGATCGAACAGCGCGGCGAGAAGTACATCGATGTCGACCTGAAGGAAACCCTTGACTGGGCACCGGTTCGCGCCCGTGTACAGAAAGGCATCCGTAACTCGAACATCATGGCCATCGCACCGACCGCGACCATCGCCAACATCACTGGCGTTTCGCAGTCGATCGAACCGACCTACCAGAACCTGTACGTGAAATCGAACCTGTCGGGCGAATTCACCGTGATCAACCCGTACCTGGTTCGCGACCTGAAGGCTCGCGGTCTGTGGGACTCGGTCATGATCAACGACCTGAAGTACTACGACGGTTCGGTGCAGCAGATCGAGCGCATCCCGCAAGAACTCAAAGAGCTCTACGCGACCGCGTTCGAAGTGGACACCAAGTGGATCGTTGACGCCGCCAGCCGTCGTCAGAAGTGGATCGACCAGGCCCAGTCGCTGAACCTGTACATCGCCGGCGCATCGGGCAAGAAGCTTGACGTGACCTACCGCATGGCCTGGTACCGTGGTCTGAAAACCACTTACTACCTCCGTGCCCTGGCCGCGACCAGCACCGAGAAGTCGACCATCAACACCGGTAAGCTGAACGCTGTTTCCAGCGGCGGCAACCACGGCGACGATTCGGTTCTGGCCGCTCCGGCAGGTCCGGCGCCAGTGCCAAAGGCCTGCGCGATCGACGAGCCGGATTGCGAAGCTTGCCAATAAGCTGAGCTGAGATCAGGCGTTGCGAGACGCCTGGGATCTCGAGACAAAAGAAAACCCCCGACAGACTTCAGGTTTGTTGGGGGTTTTGTTTTTTGGCGGCCTTGGCGGCCTCTGGGCCGACCAGGCTCTTGGGCTTTGGGTGAATATCCGTTTTCTCGGTGCTGCGGCTGGCGGTTTCGCTCTTACAGCGAGTCACCTTTTTCAGACGCCAAAAAGGTAACCCAAAAGGCTTTGCCCCGGCGTACGGCCCGCTCGCTGGGGCTCGGGGTACCTTCGTTACGGGACCGATCCGGGCGCAGCGGCTCCGGTTGGCTTCGCTGCACCTACACTCGCTGTGTACGACTGCGTCGTACGGTCGCTGCGCTCCCACCCCCGGATCGATCCCGTAACGAAGCCTGCCGAAGGGGCAAAAGATCAAGAGCCGGATCAAAAGCCAGAGCAAAAGCAAAAGCAAAAGCAAAAGCCAGATCAAAAGATCGCGGCCTTCGGCAGCTCCTACAGTTGGATTGGGTACCACTTCAAGAACAGGTCGGCTGACAGGCCGCCTTCGCGAGCAAGCTCGCTCCCACAAAAAGGCAAAGCAGCGCAGCTGCCCGCGGCAAAGCCGCCCCACTCAACAATGAGCGCAAGCTCGAGTGCTCTTGATCTTGATCCACCGGCGACGTCGGAAGGCTGAGCGGAGGGATTGATCCGGGGGTGGGAGCGCAGCGACCGTTTGGCGCAGCCAAACACAGCGAGTGTAGGTGCAGCGAAGCAAACCGGAGCCGCTGCGCCCGGATCGATCCCGCAGCGAAGGAACCCGAGCCTGCGAGGGCCGAACGCAGGAGCAAGCGTTTTTTTGCTTACTTTTTTTAGGCGTTTGTAAAAAAAGTGAGTCGCCGTAAGGGCGAAACCGCCAGCCGCAGCACCGCAAAAAACGGATATACCCCCAAAACCCCAAGAACCTGGTCGGCCCAAAGGCCGCCACGGCCCCCAAAAAAAAGCCCCTCAAAACCGAGGGGCCCAAAAAAACCAGTCAGAAACCCGAATCAGGTCATCTGAATAATGGTCTGCATGATCGTGCTCTGAGTCGAAATGGTCTTGGCGTTCGCCTGATAGTTGCTCTGACCCTTGATCAGATCAACCAGCTCATTGGTCAGGTTAACGTTCGACTCTTCCAGCGAGTTGGACACCACCTCACCCAACGTACCGGTCTTCGGCGCGTCGTAGCCCGGAATACCCGAAGCGAAAGTCTCTTTCCAGCTAGTGCCACCGACAGCCTGCAAGCCCTGTTCGTTGGTGAAGCTGGCCAGCGCAACCTGGCCGATCGCCTTGCTCTGGTTGTTGCTGAAGTTGGCGAACAGCGTACCGGTACCGTCGATGGTCAGGTTAGTGATCTGGCCAGTGGCGTAACCATCCTGAGTCGGGATCGTACGCGAGGTATCAGCGTTGTACTGAGTGGTGTTGGCCATCGAGATGGTCACGCCATTCGGGTTCGCTGCCGCGCCGTTAGGCGTAAACACGCCATTGGTCACAGTGCCCGGCACCCAGCCGGTCATCTTCAGATCGCTGCTGATGATCGGGTTGGCTGGATCCGCCGGGTTAGGCGTGCTCACCTGAACCAGCTTGCCGGAGCTGTCGAACGACAATGTCGAGGCAACCGGCGCAGTGGTCACAGGGTTGCTGCCGGTAGCGTCCGGGTTACGGCCATCGACCAGGGTGTAAACCTTCCAGGTGTTCCCGCCAGTCTTGACCATGTACTGGTCCATGACGTGGGCGTTGCCCTGGGTGTCATAGATCGGTGTGCTGAAGGACTTGGTGTAAGTCTCAGGCTTCGACGGATCAAACTTGACGGCGCTGGCGCCGGTATCAACGATCACTGGCGAAGACGAATTGAGGTTGATGCTCGAGGTCACCGCAGAAGACGACTTCGGCGCCAGGTTCGAAGTGTCGATCTTCAGATCGGTCAACACGCCGTTGATGATCTTGCCGTTGGCATCCACACCGTAACCCTGCAGACGCGAGGTGTAGTCGGTGTTGGTGATGTAACCGGCGTTGTCGACCTTGAACGTACCGGCACGGGTGTAAGAGATCGAGCCGTTGTTGCTCATGGTGAAGAAGCCGGAACCGTTGATGCCCATGTCCAGCACGTTGCCAGTGTTGTTGATGTCACCCTGGGTGAACTGCTGGGAAACGTTGGCCAAGCGCACGCCGTTGCCGATCACTTTGCTGCCGCTGCCCAGACGAGTCGACGAATAGACGTCTTCGAATTCTGCGCGCGAGGATTTGAAACCGGCGGTGGCGACGTTGGCGATGTTGTTGCCGGTTACGTCGAGTTGTTTGTTGGCGGCATAGAGACCGCTAAGGCCGATGTTAAAAGACATGTTCCACTCCTTCGTGCCGGGTTAGTCGGCTCTATATACCAATGGTTTGTACTTTGGACAGGGCAACGGTGCCCTTGCCGGCCAGGTTGAGCATCAGCTCGCCACCGGTCTGGCTGATCGTCACGCTGTTGACGGTCGCTGGCAGGTAGGTCGCCAGGTCGGTCGCGGTGCCGTTGATCGGTGCGTTGGCCTTGAACGTGTAAGTGCCGACCGGAACCACGGTGCCGGCGGTGTCCTTGCCGTCCCAAGTGAAGCTGGCATCGCCGGCAGCGCGGCTGCCCAGGTCGATGGTGCGCACGGTTTTGCCGTCCTTGTCGGTGATGGTCACGGTGCCGCCGGCAATCGACGAAGGCACGGTGACCGAACCGGTCAGGCCTTTGCTCGGGTCATCGAGCTGGGCGGTGTTGGTCTGCACGATCACGTTGCGACCGACCAGCGACGACGCTTGCAACGCCTGCGACGAGTTGTAGTTGCCGGCAAGGCCACTGACAGTGGAGTTCAGCGTGGTGATGCCTTCAAGGCTGCTGAACTGCGCCAACTGCGCGACGAACGCGCTGTTGTCCTGCGGGTCGAGCGGATTCTGGTTTTTCAGCTGGGTGACCAGCAATTGCAGGAAAGCATCCTTGCCCAGCGCCTGGCCGCCGGTGGCACTGTTGGTCGCCGAAGCGATGCCGCCCGACGTAGTGCTGCTGGCCTTCTTCGACGAGTTGGCCAGGATGTCGTTCATGCTCAGGCTGCTGGTGGTATCCGTAACGCTCATGGCAGTCGCCCCTTATTACTGACCGAGGGTCAGTACCTTCTGCATCATGGTTTTGGCGGTGTTCATCATTTCCGCGTTGGTCTGGAACGAGCGGCTCGCGGAAATCATGTCAGCCATTTCTTCCACCACGTTGACGTTCGGGTAGTAGACGTAGCCCTTGGCGTCGGCGGCCGGATGGTTCGGCTCGTAGCGCGCTTCGAGGTTGCTCTGATCTTCAACGACGCCGAGCACCTGCACGCCCTGCCCGGCCGCGTCCTGGTTCTGGAACAGCGAATTGCTGCCGCCGGCCTGGCCGCCCTGGAACATGGTGGCGAACACCGGATGACGGGCGCGGTAGGTCTGGTCGATGCTCGACGAAACGGTTTCGGCGTTGGCGATGTTCGAAGCCACGGTGTTCAGACGCGTGGTCTGCGCGCTCATGCCGCTGCCGGCAATGTTGAAGACGCTGGACAGGGACATGGATTATTCTCCGCGCAGGGCTGACACCAGCCCTTTGAATTTGCTGTTGAGCAAGGTGAAGCTGGCCTGGAAGCCGACGGCGTTTTCCGCGTAGTTCGACTGTTCCAGTTGAGCGTCAACGGTGTTCTGGTCGATCGAAGGCTGCATCGGCGTGCGATACATCAGCGACTCGTCGCCGTTGCCCAGCCCTTCAGCCTCGATGTGCCGGCTGTTGGTCATGTTCAGGGCAAAGTGGCCGCCGGTCTTGGTCTTCTCGGTCTGTGCTTCGAGCACTTTGGAGAAATCCAGATCCCGCGCTTTGTAGTTCGGGGTGTCGGCGTTGGCGATGTTGTTGGCCAGCACTTCGGCACGCTGGGCGCGGAAGCCCAATGCCTTTTCGTGAATGCCCAGCGCTTTGTCGAAGCTGATGCTCATGTCGGGAACCTTCAGGTGACCGGTTTTTCGTATCTGAGCTTTAGCAAGCGCCGTGCCAAATGAACAAAGCCCCGTATTCCGGGACTTTGCGCCTGACAGGCAAAGCGGCAATGCCAGAAAAGCGGCAACCGGTTACCGCCGGATGCCGCTTTTCTGCCGCTGTCGCCTGCCAATACCGAACCTGTAGATACTCTGTTCGCGGTCAAGCTTTTTGGGTGTGTTTACCGCTAAAAAGCTTGGCTGTACTGAAGTCTTCGCCTGCCCGCATGCAGGCCCATAGTCCGGTCAGGTATTTGCGCATGACTGCGACGATAGCCTGCATCTTCCTCTTTCCTCGAGCCACCAAGGCTTCGTAAAACGCTTTAACGTTCGGGTCGCAACGTATGGCAGTCAGCGCAGGCATGTACATCGCTGATCGCAAATAGGCATTGCCGCTCTTACTTATCCGGCCGGGTTTATCAATGCTGGTGCCTGACTGCGTGAGTCGGACATCGAGTCCGGCATGGCGGCTGACCTGCGCTGACTTGAGCGTTACCGGTAAGGTCGTCAGTTCAGCCAGCGCCGCAAATACTGAGATCTCACCCATGCCAGGGGCGGTGATCATGTGGGCGAACTGGGCGCTCAACGTTGGGCAGTTGTCGATCAGTGCCCGACCAGCGAGTCGGAAACGCTCGATTCGTTTGTCAAAGGCGTTGATGGCTTCTTCTTCGTCCTCAATCAGCATCAGAAGAGTTGTTTGAGTGGCTTTTAGTGCATGCAGCTCGTTTTTGGCGCGGGTGCGATGACCCGTCAAACGATTGATGTGGCGACCGATAGCGCGCAGCTCAAGCTGTATTGAAGTGGGCGGCGTCCACAACCTTGGGCTCATGCGTTCGCCGTACTCAGCTAATAACTGGGCATCGATTGCGTCCGTTTTGCTGTTTTTCAGCATCAGTTTTGCAAAGTTGTGAAAACTCTTCGGATTGATAACCGAGACTGGCAAACCTGCCGCAGCGAGCTCCATGGCCAAGTCCAGGTAGTAGATTCCTGTGGCTTCCATCACCACAGACATAGGCTTGAGCTCAAGCAATTTGCCGACAGCAGCTTTGCGCCCCGCCGGTGTCTGGTCGATATTGCACTGACCTGCAAAGCGGCCGCCATTGCGCCAGCCCATCGCTGTAGTGCGAGATCCCACATCCAAGCCGACGTGCATGTTCATGCTTTCAACTCCAAGAGAACTGAGTTAAAAATGCTTCCTGGTTCCCCTGACCTCGAACTTCATGCCACTGCAACCTTGTAATGCGAAGTCCGACTCGTCGGCTTCTCGATACTCTTCGTGGTGGGCAATGAGGCGGGGGGACCTCTCTACAGACAAGGTCAGGAGCAAGTCCTGCCTTAAGGAGCGATCGGTCTCCCCCAGAAACACATCTTCGTATGTCGCACCAGCGAGCTTAGATCTCATTCATGCTGGTGTGTGGGGAACATACAAGGAGCTGCCGAAGGCTGCGATCTTTTGATCTTGGTCCTTAGAAAGCAACATCAAAAGATCGCAGCCTTCGGCAGCTCCTACACGGGGTGCGGTGTCAGGTAAAAAAACGGGAGGCTTTGAAGGCCTCCCGTTTTTTGTATTGCCGCAAACCGCTTATTTCGCCTTGTAGATAATCCCCGGGCTGCACTGAACCATCTGGTAATGATCCGGCAATCCGTTCAGCGCTTCCGAAGCGCCAAGGAACAGATACCCGCCCGGCTTCAACGTGCTGTGAATGCGCAACAGGATGTCCTTCTTCACTTCGGCAGAGAAGTAGATCAGTACGTTGCGGCAGAACACGATGTCGAACTTGCCCAGCGCCGCGTAGCTGTCGAGCAGGTTGAACGAGCGGAATTCCACCCGGCTCTTGATCGGCGCCTTGACCACCCAGCGCCCCGGCCCTTTCGGGTCGAAGTAGCGTTGCAGGCGTTCCGGCGACAGACCGCGACCGATGGCCAGGCTGTCGTACTCGCCGGTTTTGCAGTTGTTGAGCATCAGGCCCGACAGATCAGTGGCAACGATCTGCACGCCCATCTTCAACTGACCCAGGTTGCTACGCTCGAACTCGTCGATCGACATCGACAGCGAGTACGGTTCCTGTCCCGACGAGCAGGCCGCCGACCAGATCCGCAGACGCTGGTTGGGGCTGGCCTTGATCGCTTCCGGCAGTACCTTGTTCTTCAAGACTTCAAACGGATAGGTGTCGCGAAACCACAGGGTTTCGTTGGTCGTCATGGCATCGACCACCTGCTCGCGCAAACCGCTGCGCGGCTGGGTCTGGATGCGCTGTACCAGCTCACCCAGGGACTTGATGCCTTGCTGCTCCATCAGTTTGTTGAGACGGCTCGAGACCAGATACTGCTTGTTTTCACCGAGCAGAATGCCACAGGCTTTTTCCAGGAAGACCCGGAACTGTTCGAAATCCAAATTACCCGTAGACAATGATGCCGCCTCTTAAATCGTGTTGACCGCCAGGGACAGAAGGCCCCTAGCTGATATCTGCTGCTTTGATCCGGTCGACTACCCGGGATGCGAGGTCATCAGGACGGAATTTGGCCAGGAAGTCATCAGCACCGACTTTCTTCACCATCGCCTGATTGAATACCCCCGACAACGAAGTATGCAGGATGATATGGAGCTTTTGCATGCGTGCGTCGCCGCGGATTTCCGCCGTCAGGGTGTACCCGTCCATCTCCGGCATCTCGATGTCGGAAATCATCATCAGGAACTCTTCTTCCGGCTTCTTGCCCTCGTCGACCAGCTTGCGCAGGTAATCCAGCGCCTGCTTGCCGTCGTTCAGCGCCACCACTTCGACACCGATGGTCTGCAGACAACGCGTGACCTGCTTGCGCGCCACCGACGAGTC
The DNA here is from genome assembly GCF_007293365.2 of Pseudomonas sp. ef1. NCBI lineage: Bacteria > Pseudomonadati > Pseudomonadota > Gammaproteobacteria > Pseudomonadales > Pseudomonadaceae > Pseudomonas > Pseudomonas sp. ef1. The sequence continues at coordinate 5,502,211 of NZ_CM129815.1, forward strand.
ATCGACCGTCAGCACCCGCAGCGACAATGCCTTGGTCTGCGTCTCGACATCGACCACGCCCACCGAAATCGCTTCCGGCGTCGGCGCCACTTCGGCCAGCACCTTCTCGACGTCGATGATTTCGACCAACTGATTGTCGACCCGCGTCACAGCGGTCAGGTAGTGATCGCGACCGGTGCCCTTGGGTGGCGGATGGATCTCTTCCCAGTTCATGTTGACGATGCGCTCCACCGAGCGGACCAGGAAACCCTGGGTCTTGGTGTTGTACTCCGTGATGATCACGAACGGACTGTTCTTGTCTTTCAACGCACCGGAGCCGGTTGCCATTGCCAGATCCAGGATCGGAATGGTCGCTCCCCGTATATTCGCTACCCCGCACACGACAGGACTGGATTTGGGCATCAACGTCAGCGACGGGCATTGCAACACTTCCCGTACCTTGAACACGTTGATCCCATAGAGCTGCGGCCCGTCGAGACGGAACAACAGCAGCTCGAGGCGATTCTGCCCTACCAGTTGCGTGCGCTGGTTCACCGAATCCATTACACCAGCCATGCCCAGACTCCTACATCAACGCCAAGTGTTGTTGCGACGCACATTCATTGCTAAACGGCACGGCGCTTGCTTTTTAACTCGTATGAACGCTCAAACGACATTTTCCCGACGCCTGACATCTTCCCTTCGCAAAGGGCTTTGCGCGGTGTCCGCCGTTTGCTGCTTGCTTGCTGGCAGTCCTGCCCATGCAGATGCGGTTACCTTGCCTGATATGCTTATCGGCGTGACTCAGGGCTTTCTTGAATTCACCGTAGAAGACTATTTGGCTTCCAGTCAAACCGAAGGCCGCTACGAAATCGAAGTCAACCAGCTCGACCCGCGCATGCGCATGCCCATGTGCGACAAGGAATTGACAGCGACTCTGGAGAGCCCGGCACGCCCGCTGGGCCGCGTCACGGTGAAGGTTCGCTGCGAAGGCAGTTCGCCCTGGACGGTGTTCGTACCCGCTCAAGTCCGCCTGTTTCGCGAGATCGTGACGACCACTCGTCCGCTGAAACGCGCCGGCATTATCGAGCCGCAGGACGTGACCTTGCGCGAGCGCGACGTCAGCACGATCAACCAGGGTTTCCTGACCTCGGTCGACGAAGCGATCGGGCAGAAACTTACCCGACCAACGGTCGCCGATCAGGTCATCACCTTGGTGCATCTGGAACAGGCCGAAGTGGTCCGCAAGGGTGACCAGGTGGTGATCACTGCGCGCAGCGGCACCCTTGCCGTACGCATGCCGGGGGAAGCGCTCTCCAATGGCGGCATGAAAGAACAAATTCGAGTAAAAAACCTTAATTCTCAAAGAGTTATCAAGGCGCAGGTGATTGCGCCGGGACAGGTCGAAGTGGCCATGTAAAAGCCTCGTGGAGAAAACTGGCGCCGATCCCGTCGCTTCCCTAAACTGTGCCGCAGCAGGTCTCGCAACGGCGCATGCAAGCTTATGGTTGATTGGGCCTAAAGTTTTTCAGGGGATAGCCGAAAACATGGCAAGCGTCCAAATTCCCAGAGGTTTTTTATCATGGTTATCGATTTCAACCGATTGAACAGTTCCTCGTCACTAACCGGCAGCACACGTACCAGCAACGCCAAGGAAAGCGCTGAAAACAGCCCCTCCGCGCCGCTGAATACCCAGGCCGAACAGGCCAATGTCGCCAAAAGCGGGGAGTCGGTACACCTCAGCAATGAGGCTCAACAGTTGCAGAAGGTCACTGACAAGCTGCGCGATCAGCCTGCTGTCGACAAAGCCCGTGTGGCCGAGTTGAAAGCCGCGATTGCCGATGGCAGCTATAAAGTCGACAGCAACCGTGTAGCCAGCAAACTGCTCAACTTCGAAGCCCAGCGCTAGGCTTTTGCCGGCGCCAGGCTTTTGGACGCTTAAACCCCAAGGCCAGCCATGCACGACACTAACTTATTGCAACTGATCAACGACGACTTTGCTCCAGCGCAACAATTGCTGGAGTTATTGCAAACCGAATCCCTCGCTTTGCATGGTCGCGACATGCCGTTGCTGGAAGAAATTCTGGCGACCAAGCAAGCGTTGATCATTCTGCTCGAGCAGCATGGCCGCAAGCGCAGCGAAATCCTCGCCAGCCTCAACCTGCCGACCGATCGCACAGGTCTTGAGCAACTGGCCAGCCAGTCGAGCATTGGCGACCAGTTGCTGACCCAGGGCGATGCCCTGACCGCGCTGATCGCCCAGTGCCAGGCTGCCAACGTCAAGAATGGCCAGTCGATCCAGATCCAGCAGGCTACCACGGCCAATCAGCTGAAGATCCTCACCGGCGGTGAGCCGCCAGCGCTTTACGACGCCAGCGGGACCTTTGCCAAACCGGTCAAGCCGCGAACGCTCAGCCAGGCATGAGCCATTCGGTGACCCTGTACTATCCACCTGCGCAACATGCTGGCAAAATACTGGCCAGTCGTAGTCTTATTTTGTCTGGAGATTGAAGAATCGTGTCCAACACCCTAAGCGCGGATGATGCTCCGCAGCCTCCGAAGGTGCTCACCACGCCACTGGAAATCTCCAGCAACCTGCGCCAGCTGCAAGACAGCCACGATCCGCTGATCATCACCTTCCATGAACGCAGCCAGCGTTTTCAGAGTTACCTGATCAAGGTCGACCGCGAAACCGCGACGATCGCCCTGGACGAAATGATCCCGCGCGATGGCGAGCGCTTCCTGCAAGCGGGCGAACCGTTCAAGGTCGAAGGCTTTCATGACGGCGTGCGCATCGCCTGGGAATGCAACGGCACGCTGAACATCGAAGAATCCGACGGCGACCGTTTCTACACCGGCGACCTGCCGAGCGAAGTGGTCTACCACCAGCGCCGCAACGCCTTCCGCGCTGCGTTGAAACTCACCGACCTGGTCAGCGTTGAACTGGGCGGCGAAAAGCTCAAGGTTCCTCTGCACGGCAAGCTGCTGGATATCTCCGCCACAGGCTGCAAATTCCGTTTCGAAGGCGACATCACTGATCGCCTGCAACTGGGCCAGGTCTACGATCGCCTGATCGCCCCGCCGCTGTTCGGCAATCAGCCAACATCGGTCGAGCTGCGCTACCTGCACTTCGAAGAAAAACTCAACATCACCTTCGCCGGTCTGCGCTTCCACAACATCAGTGGCCAGGCTGCGCGCAACGTCGAGCGTTTCGTTTACCAGTTGCAGCGTGAAGCACGGCGTTTCGACAAAGACGATCTCTGAGTCGCAGCGACAAATAAAAAGGGCAGTCCTGTGCGGGACTGCCCTTTTTTATGCGCCGTTGTTTATCTTCGGCTCAAGGCCTGCCACCACTGATATCCGGCGCAGGCTTGTCGTCATCGCCGCTGTCCTGCTCGGTTTCAACGACTGCATCCGGCTGCACTTCGGGCTCAGGCTCAGGAGTGACCGGCGCCGGATCCTGCACCATCTGCTCCTGCACGACCTGCTCATCAACACGCGGATCGAGCGCCGCCACCAGCGGCGAACTCGACATGCTGTCCGGCATTGCCACGTGATGCAGCGGTGCGTCGTCGACCTGATGCAGGTTGGTGACCGCTTTCGGACGAATCCGCCAGACCAGCACCAGCGCGAAGAAACTGAAGAACGCATACAGGCTCTGACTGCCGAGAAACTTCATCAGCACACCCGCCAGCAGCGGCCCGATGCTCGCGCCGACGCCATAGGTCACCAGCAACATCGCGGTCAGCGACACCCGCCGATCGCCTTCGACGTGGTCGTTGGAAAACGCCACCGCCAGCGGATACAGGCAGAACTGCACCAGCGAACAGAAGAAGCCGACGACGAACAACACCTCCAGCGGCACCTGCGGCATGATCGCCAACGGCAACGCCGCCACCGCCAGAAACCCGGCAAAGCAGCGAATCAGCAATGCGCGGTCATAACGGTCGGACAACCAGCCCAACGGCCACTGCACCAGCAAGCCGGCAAAAATGCAGCTACCCATGAACAGACCGACCTGCTCGGTCGTCAGCCCCTGTTGCGAGGCGTACAGCGGCGCCAGACCGTAGAACGAACCGATGATCAAACCGGCGCCGAGCACCGTGCTCAGCGATTGCGGCACCCGTTTGACGAAAAAGCGCGGCTCCATCGGCGCCGGATGCAGGGGCGCCGGGTGAATCCGTCGGGTCAGCGTCACGGGCACCAGGCACAGGGCAAAGCACAGCGCCACCAGCATCAGCAGTTCCAGCCCGAGGCCGGGATGCATGACCAGAATCAGCTGGCCCAGCACCAGGCCCAGATACGAAGCGATCATGTAACCGCTGAACACCAGCCCACGCTGATTGGCGTCGGCCTGCTCGTTGAGCCAGCTCTCGATGACCATGTACTGACACATCATGCCCAGACCGACGATCGTCCGCAGCACCAGCCACGCCGGCAGCCAGTCCACCAGACCATGGCCGAGCACCGCCGCGCCGACGATCCCCGCACACGCCGAGTAGGCACGGATATGCCCGACCCGGGCGATCAGGCGATGGCCGATCTTGCCGCCCAGCACCAGACCGAAATAGTTGGCCGCCATCAGCGCACCGACCCACAGCCCGTCGACATTGTCGGCGGCCAGACGCAAAGCCAGATAAGTAGAAAGAAGGCCTGAGCCGATCAACATCATCAGCGAGGCAAAATACAGCGCTCGAAAGGATTTCCAGATTTGGCGCATCGGCGTTCCGAGCGGCTCCTTGCAGTAAATACCGGGCGGTCAGATCGACAGCCCGGCAGCAGCGATACGTCAGGCCTGGGCGGCCAGTACACGGCGCTCCCAGGGAGTGATTTCATCAAAGAAGCTGGTCAACTCCATGGTCTTCGAAGCGATGTAGCCTTCGATGAACTCCGACCCGAACAGTTCCCTCGCCAACTGGCTACGTTTCAGACGCTCAAGCGCGGCGTGCAAGGTACACGGCAAGGCCAGATTATCCGGCACGGCGAATTCGCCCTGGATCGCTGCGCTCGGCTCCAGCTCCTGTTCGATGCCGTGCAAACCCGCGGCCAGACTGGCGGCGATCGCCAGATAAGGATTGGCGTCGGCGCCCGGCAAGCGGTTTTCGACCCGACGTGCGACCGGCGAGCTGGCGGGAATACGCAAGCCGGCGGCGCGATTGTCATGGGACCAGCAGGCATTGTTCGGCGACGCGTACGGATGACACAGGCGCTGATAGGAATTCACGTTGGGCGCAAACAGTGCGGTGAAATCGGCGAGGCCTGCCTGTTGCCCGCCGATGAAGTGGCGGAACATCGACGTCGGCTCGCCGTTCGAGTCAGTGAAGACATTCTTGCCGCTGCCGATCTCAACGATGCTCTGGTGAATATGCATCGAACTGCCCGGCGTGTGCGCCAGCGGTTTGGCCATGCACACCACGCTCAGGCCATGCTTGAGCGCGACCTCCTTGAGCAGATGCTTGAACAGGAACGTCTGATCGGCCAGCAGCAGCGGATCGCCGTGCAGCAGATTGATCTCGAACTGGCTGACGCCCATTTCATGCATGAACGTGTCGCGCGGCAAGCCCAGGGCCGCCATGCATTTATACACTTCGCTGAAGAACGGCCGCAGGCCGTTGTTGGAACTGACGCTGAACGCCGACTGGCCATCCTCGCGACGGCCGTCGAGGCCCACCGGCGGACGGAACGGCTGAGTCGGATCGGTGTTCGGTGCGAAGACAAAAAATTCCAGTTCGGTCGCCACCACCGGCGCCAGACCGTGCGCGGCGTAACGGGCGATGACCGCTTTGAGCTGGCCACGGGTCGAGAGACTTGAGCTCCCCCCGCTCAGTTCGTCGGCGTCGCAAATCGCCATGGCACGCGGCTCGTCGCTCCAGGGCAAACGGTGAATCTGCGCAGGATCGGCGACCAGCGCCAGATCGCCGTCATCGCTGCCGTAGAACCGCGCCGGCGGATAGCCGCCCATGATGCATTGCAGCAGCACACCCCGCGCCAACTGCAAACGCCGCCCTTCGAGGAAACCCTCGGCGGTCATCACCTTGCCCCGTGGCACACCGTTCAGATCCGGGGTGACACATTCAATCTCATCAATGCCGGTCAATCGCTGCGCGAGTGAACCCTGGCCATCGGTTGTCATGACGCAATCCTTGTTGTTGTGCGAGCCGCGAACGGCGACCCGGACAAAATAGGCTGCGGCTGTTCGGAATATCAAGCAGCGCCCACAAAAATCCCGATCTTGTGCAGGAGCCGTAGGAGCTGACGAGTGCAACGAGGCTGCGATCTTTTGCCCTTGATTTTTTCAAGATCAAAAGATCGCAGCCTCGTTGCACTCGTCAGCTCCTACAGGTCATGTCACGGCAAGTAGAGGCTGAACACTCCTCCGCCCAACGGCCCGCCATTGCTGATTTCGGTGCGCCCTTCCACGCCGTTGCGCTGATGCAGCGCCGCGATGCGATTGGCGAAATACAGACCGAGGCCGGTGCTGCCGCTGCTGTGATTGATGCCCTGCACATAATCGGCCTGACGCTCGAGCATCTCTGCCGGATAGCCGTCGCCGTCGTCGTTAATGCTCAGCACCAATTGCCCGGCTTCGTCGCTGACGGTGATCAACAGCGACTCGCGGGCGTAACGGATCGCATTGTTGATGCAGTTGCCGAGCACCGAGGCGATCAGCTCGCGATCAAAGAAACCCAGCGGGCTCAACGGGTCGACTTCATAAGTGGCGATGATGCCGCGACTGGCAAACACTTCCTGATGCGCGGCCAGTTGCGCCTCGATGAAATCGTCGAGTTCGTGATACGCCGGCTGCAGCGGCAACTGGTTGACGCCGAGTTTGTACAGCCCGAGCAACTGCACGAGCATGCCGTTGAGGTGGGCGAACTCGAAGTCGATCACGCCCTGCTCCGAGCCGTCGCGCAGCTCTTTCGGCAGACGCGCCAGCCATTGGCTGTGCGCCTGCATCAGCATGGCCAGGGAGTTCTTCATGTCGTGAACGGTGGAGGCAATCACCGTGGAAAAATCCAGCGCCGGATCTATTGGGTTCATTCGCCAAACGCCTTGCTTTTCAGCTTCTGATAACGCGCAAACCGCGCGTCGGTGTCGGGCATCAGGCCCACCAGTTTCAGGCAGGCCCGACATTCTTCCAGCTCCGCCGACGGCACACTGGTGTCGGTGCCGTGCAGCAGCGACTGGGCCAGGTTCAGCGCGATACTGATGTTTTTCGGTTGCAGCTTGAGCGCCTTGCGGAACACTTCGCGGGCCTCGACCAGATTGCCGGTCTTGTACACGCGCACGCCCTGGCGGTTGAGGTCGGCCGCAGCGTTACTCGAACTGAGAATCGTCGGATCGTCGGTGAGCTTGGCGATGTCTTTCATCACCGCTGGGTCGTCACCGTAGATCTCCGCGCAGCTCTTGAGCATCGAAGTGCCCGCCTCGGCCTGACCGAGCATCTGCAACTGCTTGGCCACCAGCAACGCCGCCTCTGGGCTCATGAATTGCTCCATGCCATCGAGGCGCATCAGTGCTTGTTCGGTGAGCTTGTCGGCGGTTTCGGCGTCGTTGAGCAACAGGCTGGTGGCTTTCATCAAACGCGCGCGAATCTGCAGACCGGGGTCGCTCGGATTCTCCTTGGCCACAGCGCTGAGGGTGGTGTTGATCTCCAGTCGCGTACGCGTGTCGAGCCCGCGATCGCTACCCTTGCTGATCAGCGCGTGCGCCAGGCCGAGATTGCTTTCCGGGTCCTTGAAACGCGACTGCGCGCCCTGCGCCACGGCCTGACGATAAGCCCGCGAGGCGGTTTCGAAATCTTCGTTGGCCATCGCCAGTTTGCCAAGCAGCGCCTGACGGCGCACCGCCAGCGGCGACAGGCGAATCGCTTCTTCGAGCACCCGCTGCGCGCCTTTGCTGTCGCCTTCGGCCACCAGCACATCAGCCATGCCGTCATACAGCGCCGGCATCATCGGAAAGACTTTGAGGGCTTTTTCATAGACCTCTTTGGCCTGCGAGACCTGCCCGCGCTTGAACAGCAACTTGCCCAATCCAGCGAAGGCCCACGGCAATGGACGGTCGGCAATGATGCCGTCGTAGAGCCGCTCCAGCGCCTCGTTCTGGTTCATGTCGCGCAGGGCGTCGGCGCGGTAGCGCAGGCACAGCGGCGAATAGCGGATGTCCTGCTTGCACAAGGCAATACAGGCATTGAGCACCTCGACCGGCTTACCGCGATCAAGGGCCTGAAGAATCGGTTTGAGCAAAGTCTTGCGTTGCTCCAGACGCTCAAGGCGCTGGGCCAGCCCGGAACGGTTGAACGGCTTGGTCAGGTACGCATCCGGCTCGTGCTCCAGCGCGCTGAGCACCATCGCCTGACTGGTCTCGGCGGTGACCATGACGAAAACGGCTTCGTGGCTGATGAGCTTTTCCGACATCAGGTCCTCAAGCACCTGCTGGCCGTTCTTCTTGCCATCGCCGAGGTGGAAGTCCTGAAGAATGAAATCGTAAGACTTCTGCGAGCACATCTTCAGCGCCTGCTCGCCAGTGTCGGCAGTATCGACATCCTTGACGCCGAGCTCACGCAACATCGAACGCACGGAACTGCGGAAATCGGAAAAATCATCGACGATCAGAAAGCTTTTTTGGTGATACGACGACATCGAGGATTTCCAGGCAATTGAAGAAAACGAACCGAGGCGATTTCAGGCGCGCAGATGATAGCTGGAGGCCATGCGCCATCAAGCGATTTCGCGCGAGCCTGAACTCACCGTTCGGGTTATCGGCCAAAAATGCCCGGGCCTGAGGGTGGTGCTTCAAGAATGTTGCCTGGAGTATTACTCTGCGCGCCGGCTCAAGGATTTGCATAAGGACTGAATCGTGTACATCAAGGGACGCTACATCCTGTCAGCGTGTTTGCTTGTCTTTGTCCAGCAAGCGACAGCGGCAGCGATGGATTGCAAAAAAGCGGCGAACGACGTGGAAAACACGATTTGCGCGAACAAAACGCTCTATGAGCTGGACGCGCAGATGGGCACGCTGTATCGCCAACTGATGTCAGCTGCCACAACGGGGCAACCTGAACTCAAGCGCACCCAGCGCGCCTGATGGCACCAGCACCTATGAGCTTGACGCGGATTTGCACACAGCACTCAACCAAGCCATCACTCAGGCAATGAAAATCGCCCCCGGCTCGACTAACAATGCGCCCCTTTGCCCTATTCCTCCCACGGGTGCAGGAGACGACGATTACTACAGCTACGGTCCAGGGCACTACACCATCGAAAAGATCGCCGATTTGCCGGTAATGATCGGCGGCGAATGCTACATCGGGGCGCTGATTGACTGGTTCGGCAGTTACAGCGAAAAGACGGGGTTATTCGCTCAACTGGCCGTGCGCAAGCCGGGCGTCGAGGCGAGCGGGACTACTTACGAAGTCCACGGCCGTCGGCATGTCACAGACGTCAGCAGCACTCTCGGCAAAGTCGAACTGAACGGTGACTGATCGTCAGTCAGCATCGGCGCAGAATGATCCGCTGCAATCGCAGAGGTGGAACCTCGGAGTTTGTAACAGTGCAAAACGCCTGTTCGTCGACCAAACCAAAAAGCCCCGCCGCAATGGATAAATGCGACGGGGCTTTTTGTTTTCAAGAAGTGGTGTCCCAGGCGGGGTTCGAACCTGCAACCTTCCCCTTAGGAGGGGGATGCTCTATCCAATTGAGCTACTGAGACACTGATTGAATCGGGCTGTACGCGGCGCGACAGACGGCGTGCATGTTAACGGCCGGCCCCTGTTTTGTCATGTCGTCCGTAGGGCTTTTTAAGTGTAGGCAAGCGCCGTGGAAGATTGCGGGAACTTTTACCGGGCAATTTGCACTACGCGAAAAAGCTGTCATTGCAGATTGCAATCATCGTCGCCCGAAAAACCTTACCAAACCCTTGTTTTTAAAGGACTTATCAGCCGTTACACTGTTGGCACGGCGACTGCTATGCCTGTTCTATCAAAAAGAACAATTTGGAGCGTCGTGCCATGAACAGCACCCTCTTGCTTGCAAACGCAGCGGCTCTGGCTTTCTTGCTCGGATCACATTTTTTTCCCAAGGCTGACGTTGAGCAGCCAGTGGCGCAGCGCATGCCGCATTACCTGCAAGTGCAGAAAGCACCGCAGTGGGCAGTGTTGAGTGAGCGCAGCGACGCTTCTACACAAATGGTCAGCGAGCCTGAGCAAGCCTCGGCGCCAATCACCGAACGTCTGGTTTTTTGAAATATCTTCAGGAGTACAACATGTCCAAATCGGCGACAGGATTTCTCATCCTCGCTTTACTGAGTGGCGTTACCCACCTGGCGCTGTTCGAGGAGACAGAAGTCACCTTGCCTCTGGTTGGCTGTGGCGTGTTTGCGGTGCTGTTTGTGCTGGCGCTGATTGCAGGGCGCAAGATCAAGTTCGATCCGGTTCTGCGTTGAGCCGAACCAATTCCAATAGCGAAGAGACCGCGATAGCAAGGTCAACAGAGTTGTCGATCTGATGAACGGGGCTGTCGCTGGATCTTCGGTCTTTGAACAGTGCGTTGCGCGCGAGTCTGGCGTCGATTTGCTCAGGGGTTTCCCGGCCACGTTTGAGCAAGCGCTTACGCAGGACCACATCGTTGACTGTCAGCAGAACCGGCACCAGCGTTGGATATTTCTCCATTGCTTGACGCAGGTTCGCTCTCGACCCGTTAACCAATACGTGCCGGCCCGCTTGCAACCATTCATCCATTTCCCTTGGAATGCCGTAAGAGAGGCCGTTGGCTTGCCAGGCCAAGGAAAAAGCGCCAGCGTGCTGTCGCCGGTCGAACTCATCAGGCGTCACGCCGATTGCATCTTCGCCGACTGACTCCGCCGATCGGGTAATCACCCGGCGCATCACTTCACAGTTCAACTCACGCAGTGGCTCACGCGCTGCTTCGATCAGGCTGTCCTTGCCCGAACCGGACGGCCCCATCAGGTAAAAAAGCTTGCCATCCATCCCGAAAACGCCCTCCGACGGGTCCTGCCTCTAGTAAATCGGCAAATTGCCACTATCCTGTACACATAGGGATCAAGAATAGCCAGCCGCATAGCATGCACGTTCTGAGGTCTTCGGACATCAACAGATGTGCATGCGAAAGCGGGCAGCGATACGGAAGGATGGAAAGTTTTCCAACCAGTCCGCATTTCTGACAACTGGTGCTGGCATTACGCCTTTACCCGGCTCAATATTTGTCACAGAATTGACGCCAATGATCTGGCAATTTTGAGGCATGATGCCGGCCTCTTAACAATTCAGGTTGAACCAATTGGTCCGGATGCTTGTCCTACCACACATCCTGCGGCCAATCCCGAGAACCGCTCCCCTGAACTAACCGGTTAAATATATGCGCCCATTGAAACAGGCAATTTATTCCAGCCGTACGGCTGACAAGTTTGTCGTACGTCTGCCAGACGGAATGCGTGAACGCATTGCCGAGGTGGCTCGCAATCATCATCGCAGCATGAACTCCGAGATCATTGCGCGCCTTGAGCAGAGTCTTATTCAGGAAGGCGCACTGGGCGAAGAGCTGAGCATGCGCCTGGACAGCCCGGAGCTGTCGCTGCACGAGCGCGAGCTGTTGCAACGCTTCCGTCAGCTGTCGCACCGTCAGCAGAACGCCCTGGTGTCGCTGATCGCCCACGACGCTGAAATGGCCGCAGACGCGTCCTGAGTTATACCGAACATATTGAAGCCAGCATGATTGCTGGCTTTTTTTTGCCCGCGATATGACAGATGGCCGCTCGGCAATGGAGTGTGGCGAGGGGATTTATCCCCGCGGGGCTGCATGGCAGCCCCAAAAACAATGGGACTGCTGCGCAGTCCAGCGGGGATAAATCCCCTCGCCACCGTTACTTGTACTTGCGCTCATATCTGTTTGGCAGGTACAAAAAAGCCCGTCAATTTGACGGGCTTTTCATTGCAACTGATCAGAGCAGGAAGATCGTCGCCAGGCCGAGGAAGATGAAGAAGCCACCGCTGTCGGTCATTGCGGTGATCATCACACTGGCGCCCATCGCCGGATCGCGGCCCATCTTGGCCAGCGTCATCGGAATCAACACGCCCATCAACGCCGCCAGCAACAGATTGAGCGTCATCGCCGCCGTCATTACCACGCCGAGTGACCAACTGCCGTAGAGCATGTACGCGACCACACCGATCACCCCGCCCCAGACCAGACCATTGATCAAACCGACCGCCAGCTCTTTGCGCATCAAGCGCGAAGTGTTGCCGGTGCTGACCTGATCCAGCGCCATGGCGCGCACGATCATGGTGATGGTCTGGTTACCGGAGTTGCCACCGATACCCGCCACGATCGGCATGAGCGCCGCCAGTGCCACCAATTTCTCGATCGAACCTTCGAACAGACCGATCACCCGCGATGCCACAAATGCAGTGATCAGGTTCACCGCCAGCCACGCCCAACGGTTACGCAGGGATTTCCACACGGAGGCGAAGATATCTTCCTCTTCGCGCAGACCGGCCATGTTGAGGACTTCGCTTTCGCTTTCCTCACGGATCAGGTCGACCATTTCATCGATGGTCAGACGGCCGATCAGCTTGCCGTTCTTGTCGACCACCGGCGCCGAGATCAAGTCGTAACGCTCGAACGCCTGAGCGGCGTCGTAGGCATCTTCGTCCGGGTGGAAGCTCACCGGATCGCTAGCCATGACTTCCGCGACCTGCTTCTCCGGATCGTTGACCAGCAGACGCTTGATCGGCAGCACGCCCTTGAGCACGCCGTCGTAATCGACCACGAACAGTTTGTCGGTATGACCGGGAAGCTCTTTGAGGCGACGCAGATAGCGCAGAACCACTTCAAGGCTGACGTCCTCACGGATCGTCACCATCTCGAAGTCCATCAGCGCACCGACCTGATCCTCGTCATAGGACAGCGCCGAGCGCACGCGTTCGCGCTGCTGGTTATCCAGACTCTCCATCAGCTCATGGACAACGTCTCGCGGCAGCTCGGAGGCCAGGTCAGCGAGTTCGTCGGCGTCCATGTCCTTGGCGGCAGCCAGGAGCTCGTGATCGTCCATGTCGGCGATCAGCGTTTCACGGACGGAATCGGATACTTCGAGAAGAATGTCGCCGTCGCGGTCGGCCTTGACCAGTTGCCAGAGCGTCAGACGATCGTCCAGCGGCAAGGCTTCGAGAATGTAGGCGACGTCGGCGGAGTGCAGATCATCGAGCTTGCGTTGCAGCTCGACGAGGTTTTGCCGGTGAACCAGGTTTTCCACGCGGTCGTGGTGCGGACCTTCCTGGCGATGAGTCAGGTCTTCAACGACACGTTGGCGCTGCAGCAGCTCGACGACCTGAGCCAGGCGGTCCTGCAGGCTTTCCTGTGTTTTCTTTACTTCGATTTCGGACATAGGCGAACTCCACTCCCAGCAGCGGGGCACGCCGGAAGGATCAATCAGTCAATTCATGATTGGTGAAACGGTTTACTGAACAACTACTGGGTAAGTCCATGGAGGTTTTCCATAAGCCCCGGCGGGGCTGACGGGCGCAATGATACACGCCTGACGGTTTAAAACGTTGAAAAAATCACGGCTGAAACAAGCGCTTGCGAAACAAACCTGAGCGCCTGCCTGACCCGTGCAAATGCGACGACTCATCTCGAAAAGAAAACACACCGGCAATGCAAAAAGCAGCGACTACCCTTGAGCGTAGATCGTCAAGGAGGACATCGAATGCCAGCAAAACCAGCGCTTCTTCTACTGACCGCCCTGCTCCACATCACGCCTGCCCACGCCACCACACTTCATCGCTGCCAGGCCGCTGACGGCAGCGTCACGTTTACGTCGATGAGCTGCGCAACTGGCGAGCAACTCTCAATTCAGGAGGTCCACCCGTATTCACCCGGCTGGGTCGCAATCATGCCGGAGTTCAATCACGAAGCTGTGACCGGCATGAAAGACAGCGGACGCGAACCGGGCATCGTCGGCGGCACTGAACATAAATGTGGAAACCTGATCGACAACAGACAGCGGCGCGAAGCGATCATCAACCGCCGAGTGATTGCCGGCATGAGTCAGCGGGACGTCGAAAGCGCACTGGGCAAGCCCGACAAGATCAACACCCGCACATCAACCACGAGCTATCGTTACGACCTCAAGCGAGGCCGCAGTGCTCAAATTGATTTTGATGAAAGAGGCTGCGTGAAGGGAAAAGCCAAATCCCGGACAGCAAAAAGCCCGCGTTAAACGCGGGCTTCTTGGTATATGGTGCACTCGACAGGATTCGAACCTGTGACCGCTCGGTTCGTAGCCGAGTACTCTATCCAGCTGAGCTACGAGTGCATTTTGTGTTTTTAGACCAGACCACAACTGGCTGAAGCCGAGTTACTCACCTTACAGCAAATAACTCTTAAATGGTGCACTCGACAGGATTCGAACCTGTGACCGCTCGGTTCGTAGCCGAGTACTCTATCCAGCTGAGCTACGAGTGCATTTGTTGCCGCGCATTATAGGCCGTCTAATCTCTATGTCAAACACTTTTTCTAGTAATTTCAACAACTTACAGAAGAAGCCAGATTACGACGTACTAAGCAAATAATGGCGGAGAACGGGGGATTCGAACCCCCGACACCCTTTTGAGGTGTACTCCCTTAGCAGGGGAGCGCCTTCGGCCACTCGGCCAGCTCTCCGCAACACGGGGCGTATATTAACCAGCTTCTTCCCCGTTTGCAAACATAAAAATCGATAAAAATTAATGGCTTGGTTCTTCGTCCTTCTCTTTCTTTATACGCAGGTAAATTTCCTCACGGTGCACCGCAACCTCTTTCGGAGCGTTGACGCCGATACGCACCTGGTTTCCTTTGACGCCGAGCACGGTCACGGTGATTTCGCCGTCACCGATAATCAGGCTTTCCGCGCACCGACGAGTCAGAATCAGCATACCTTTCTCCTTACGCCATTCATTTCAGGGACAACAGTCTGCAAAAAAAAGGCACCCGACCTACAACCGCAGCGATCGTAGCCCTACATGCCTGAGTATTGACCAGCGCGAGCAAAAGAACAGTTCAGGGCCCGCGCCATTCAAAAAATAAAGGGCGCGGTCAGACCGCGCCCTTTACAGAATCGGATTACTCGCCCTGACGGGCCGGAGCATCCAGTTCGAAAGCCGTGTGCAGCGCGCGCACGGCCAGTTCCAGGTACTTCTCTTCGATCACCACGGAAACCTTGATTTCCGAAGTCGAGATCATCTGGATGTTGATGCTTTCCTTCGCCAGGGATTCGAACATGCGGCTGGCCACGCCTGCGTGAGAACGCATGCCGACGCCGACGATCGAGACCTTGGCGATCTTGGTGTCGCCAACAACTTCACGGGCACCGATCTCGCGAGCGGTGTTTTCCAGCACGGTCTGTGCAGCCTGGTAGTCGTTTCGGTGCACGGTGAAGGTGAAGTCGGTGGTGTTATCGTGCGCGACGTTCTGCACGATCATGTCGACTTCGATGTTCGCGGCACTGATCGGGCCGAGAATCTTGAACGCCACGCCCGGGGTGTCTGGCACGCCACGGATGGTCAGCTTGGCTTCATCGCGGTTGAAAGCGATGCCGGAAATGATCGGCTGTTCCATGGTTTCCTCTTCATCAATAGTAATGAGGGTACCCGGACCCTCCTTGAAGCTGTGCAGTACGCGCAGCGGAACGTTGTACTTGCCGGCGAATTCCACCGCACGGATCTGCAGCACCTTGGAACCGAGGCTGGCCATTTCCAGCATCTCTTCGAAGGTGATCTTGTCCAGACGCTGAGCGACCGGCACCACACGCGGGTCGGTGGTGTAGACACCGTCGACGTCGGTGTAGATCTGGCATTCATCCGCCTTCAAGGCCGCAGCCAGCGCCACGCCCGTGGTATCGGAACCGCCGCGACCGAGGGTGGTGATGTTGCCGTGCTCGTCGACGCCCTGGAAACCGGCGACAACCACCACGCGACCAGCCTTCAGATCACCGCGAATCTTCTGGTCATCAATCTGCAAGATACGCGCTTTATTGTGCGCACTGTCAGTCAGGATCCGCACCTGATTACCGGTGTACGACACCGCCGGCACACCGCGCTTGATCAGCGCCATGGCCAACAGGGCAATCGTCACCTGCTCACCGGTGGAGACGATCACGTCCAGCTCGCGCGGAACCGGTTGTGCCTCGCCACTGATTTGCTTGGCCAGATCGATCAGACGGTTGGTTTCGCCGCTCATTGCAGACAGCACAACCACCAGGTCATCGCCGGCATCGCGGAATTTCTTAACCTTGTCGGCGACCTGCTCGATTCTCTCGACAGTGCCGACCGAGGTGCCTCCAAATTTCTGTACGATCAAAGCCATTTCAAAGCCGCCTCTGCCCATGAAGGGCGCCCAATAATCTTTCGAACAGTCGCCAGGCCCGCCACTAGACTGCGGGCCTGGCGAGCTGTCTTATAAAGCCTGCTCGACGAATGGAACGGTCAGCGCCAGTGCGCCATCCAGCGCAGCGGCATCGACACCGCCGCCCTGCGCCATGTCCGGACGACCACCGCCCTTCCCGCCCACTGCCGCAGCGGCCTGTTTCATCAAATCACCGGCTTTGAGTTGGCCAGTCAGGTCCTTGGTTACGCCTGCAACCAGTACGACCTTTTCCTCATGGACACCGCCGAGCAGGATCACTGCGCGGCCGAGTTTGTTTTTCAGCTGATCGACCAGCGCCAGCAGCGCCTTGCCATCCTGACCGTCCAGACGGGCGGCCAAAACCTTCACATCCTTGACGTCCACCGCCGAGGCCGACAGATCGTCGCCCGCAGCGCTGGCTGCCTTGGCCTGCAACTGCTCGAGTTGTTTCTCCAGCAGACGGTTGCGCTCCAGTACCGCCGAGAGCTTGTCGATCAGGTTGTCGCGGCTGCCCTTGACCAGGCTGGCCGCTTCCTTGAGTTGTTCTTCCGCCGCGTTCAAGTAGGCCAGCGCCGCAGCACCGGTGACTGCCTCGATACGACGCACGCCCGATGCCACACCGCCTTCGCTGATGATTTTCAGCAGGCCGATGTCGCCGGTACGGTTGGCGTGGATACCGCCGCACAGTTCGACCGAGAAGTCGCCCATGCTCAGCACGCGCACGCTGTCGCCGTACTTCTCGCCGAACAGCGCCATGGCGCCTTTGTTCTTCGCGGTTTCGATGTCGGTTTCTTCGGTTTCAACGGCGGAGTTCTTGCGAATCTCGGCGTTGACGATGTCTTCCAGCTGCTTGATCTGCTCTGGTTTGATTGCTTCAAAGTGGCTGAAGTCGAAACGCAGACGCTGACTGTCGACCAGCGAACCTTTCTGCTGTACGTGCTCACCGAGCACCTGACGCAGCGCGGCGTGCAGCAAGTGCGTAGCCGAGTGGTTCAGCGCGGTGGCGTGACGCACTTCGGCGTCGACGTGGGTTTCCACCGGCGCGCCGATGGTCAGGCTGCCCGAGGCCAGCACACCGTGGTGCAGGAATGCGCCGCCGGTCTTGGTGGTATCGCGCACGTCAAAACGGCTGCTGCCGGCCTGAATGAAACCGCAGTCGCCGATCTGGCCACCGGATTCGGCGTAGAACGGCGTCTGGTTGAGCACGATCACGCCTTCCTGACCTTCGCTCAGCACGTCGACCGACTGACCATCCTTATAGATGGCAACGATTTTCGCCGAGCCGCGGGTGGCGGCGTAACCGGTGAACTCGGTGGCCACGTCGACCTTGACCAGGGTGTTGTAGTCCAGACCGAACGAGCTGGCCGAACGCGCGCGAACACGCTGCGCTTCCATCTCGCGCTCGAAGCCGGCTTCGTCAACGGTCAAGCCGCGTTCGCGGGCGATGTCGGCGGTCAGGTCCATCGGGAAGCCGTAGGTGTCGTAGAGTTTGAACACCACGTCGCCCGGCACCACGGTGCCTTTGAGTTCGGCCAGATCCTGCTCGAGGATTTTCAGGCCGTGCTCCAGGGTCTTGGAGAACTGCTCTTCTTCAGCCTTGAGGACGCGCTCGATGTTGCTTTGCTGCTTCTTCAGTTCCGGGAAGGCTTCGCCCATTTCGGCGACCAGCGCCGCGACGATCTTGTAGAAAAAGCTGCCGGTGGCGCCGAGCTTGTTGCCGTGACGGCAGGCGCGACGGATGATCCGGCGCAGCACGTAACCGCGACCTTCGTTGGACGGCAGCACGCCGTCGGCGATCAGGAAACCGCAGGAACGGATGTGGTCGGAAACGACTTTGAGCGACGACTGATCGCCGTTTTCGCAGCCGATCGCTTCAGCCGAAGCCTTGAGCAGGTTCTTGAACAGGTCGATGTCGTAGTTGGAGTTGACGTGCTGCATCACCGCACTGATCCGCTCCAGGCCCATGCCGGTGTCCACCGACGGCGCTGGCAACGGATGCAACACGCCATCGGCGGTGCGGTTGAACTGCATGAACACGTTGTTCCAGATCTCGATATAGCGGTCGCCATCTTCTTCCGGCGAGCCCGGCGGGCCGCCCCAGATGTGCTCGCCGTGATCGTAGAAAATCTCGGTGCACGGGCCGCACGGGCCGGTATCGCCCATGGTCCAGAAGTTGTCGGAAGCGTACGGCGCGCCCTTGTTGTCGCCGATGCGGATCATGCGCTCGGCCGGCACACCGATTTTCTGTGTCCAGATGTCATACGCTTCGTCGTCGGTGGCGTAGACGGTGACCCAGAGCTTTTCCTTCGGCAGCTTCAGCACGCCAGTGAGGAAGGTCCAGGCGAAGGTGATCGCGTCGTGCTTGAAGTAGTCGCCGAAGCTGAAGTTACCGAGCATTTCGAAGAACGTGTGGTGACGCGCGGTATAACCGACGTTTTCCAGGTCACTGTTCTTGCCGCCGGCGCGCACGCATTTCTGGCTGCTGGTGGCACGGGTGTACGCACGTTTTTCCTGGCCCAGGAAGCAGTCCTTGAACTGGTTCATCCCCGCGTTGGTGAACAGCAGGGTTGGGTCGTTGCCCGGAATCAAAGAGCTGGAGGCTACACGGGTGTGGCCTTGCTCTTCGAAGAAGCGAAGGAAGGCTTCACGGATTTCTGCGCTTTTCATTAGGTTCTTCCACGGAGGCTGCGGCCAAAGGCCTGTTCGAAACGTCATGAGACGAAGCGACGGCAAAGGGCCGCATTATATCGGCCCTGCGCGCGGGGTACAGCGTGTTTATACGATAGAAACGGTCAATTGGACGGCTGACGCTGTCACTTGCGTGAAAACTCGACGAATGTCGCGATCACTTGTTCGATTTGCGCGCGGCTGACGTCCATGTGCGTGACCATGCGCAAGCGCGCAGCGGCGCTGAGCCTGATCCCGCGTTCGCCGGCAAAGTCCTTGAGTGCTGCGGCCTTGTCGCCCACTTGCACATAAACCATGTTGGTTTGCACGGGTTCGACGACGAAACCGGCCTCACGCAGACCCTCGGCGAGCAACTGCGCGTTGGCATGGTCATCCGCCAGCCGTTCGACGTGATGATCCAGTGCGTACAAGCCTGCCGCCGCGAGCAACCCGGCCTGACGCATGCCGCCACCGACCATTTTGCGCAAACGCCGCGCTTTGCCGATCAGTTGCTCGGAACCGCACAGCACCGAACCGACCGGTGCGCCGAGGCCTTTGGACAGGCACACCGACACCGAATCGAAATGCTGGGTGATCTCCCGGGCATCGACGCCAAGCTTGACCGCCGCGTTGTACAGCCGCGCGCCGTCCAGGTGCAATTGCAGGCCGTGTTCCTGAGTAAAGCGTCGCGCGCGCGCCAGATATTCCAGCGGCAGCACTTTACCCTGCATGGTGTTTTCCAGCGCCAGCAAACGCGTGCGGGCGAAATGGAAATCGTCCGGTTTGATCGCGGCGGCGACCTGATCCAGATCCAGTGAACCGTCGGCCTGCACCTCCAGCGGCTGCGGCTGAATCGAACCGAGCACCGCCGCTCCGCCACCTTCGTACTTATAGGTGTGCGCCTGCTGACCGACAATGTATTCGTCGCCACGCTCGCAGTGCGCCATCAGGCCGAGCAGGTTGCTCATGGTCCCGGTCGGCACGAATAGCGCGGCGGCAAAGCCCAGGCGCTTGGCCAGTTCGGCCTCGAGGCGATTGACCGTCGGATCTTCGCCGTACACATCGTCGCCGGTGTCCGCTGCGGTCATCGCGTCGAGCATGGCGGGAGTCGGTTGGGTGACGGTGTCGCTGCGAAGATCGATAACGCTCATGAACCTGGCCTCTGGTCAGATGGGGAAATCCCTTTGTGAAGTGGGATTACTGCGGTCATCGCACAGATTAATCAACCCTTGACCGAGGAAAAACCCCATTCTTCCTCGAGCAGACAAAGCCCACGTGGGAGCTAGCCTGCTCGCGAAAGCGGAGTAACAGTCAGCATCTTCGTTGAATGTGAAGCCGCTTTCGCGAGCGGGCTCGCTCCCGCAGTGTCATGTGCATGGCCGGGAAATATGTGTTACAAACTTGCCGCCGCCCGCCTATGGGCGGCGAAACGTTCTCAGGGCGGGGTGCAATTCCCCACCGGCGGTAATTGCGCGCAATGCGCATAGCCCGCGAGCGCTTGGCGTTGCACACGACTTGAGTCGGGTGCGTCGGCAAGGTCAGCAGACCCGGTGTGATTCCGGGGCCGACGGTCATAGTCCGGATGAAGAGAGAACGGGATCGACGCCAAAGGGCCGTCCGCGTGCATCCGTGCCTGCGTTCGCACCCTTGCATCCCTTTCGATTCATAACGCCCTGTTTTTCACACAAACAGGAGTCAGAACATGCAACCCACCGCTATCGACAGCAAAAGCAAACACCCACAGGGCGAGCGCGTCGCGTTCATCCAAGCCTGCTGGCACAAGGAAATCGTCGACCAGAGCCGTAAAGGCTTCGTCGCTGAAATGCTGGTGCAGGGTTATCAGGAATCGGACATCGACTTTTTTGAAGTCGGCGGCGCCTTTGAAATGCCGCTGCACGCAAAGCTGCTGGCCAAGTCAAGCCGTTACGCTGGTATTGTCGCCGCCGCTTTGGTGGTGGACGGCGGCATTTACCGTCACGAGTTCGTCGCGCAATCGGTGGTCAGCGGCCTGATGCAGGTGCAGCTGGAAACCGAAGTGCCGGTGTTCTCGGTGTCGCTCACCCCGCACCACTTCCATTCGGGCGAAGAGCATCAGAAGTTCTTCTTCGAGCACTTTGTGCACAAGGGTCAGGAAGCGGCGCGGACTTGCGCGGATACGTTGCAGAAGATTCGCGCGTTGCGTCGCACCGAGCCGCGTGCGGTAGCCGTGTAACGTCGAGTGAGTTTTTGACCTCACTCAAATCAAATGTGGGAGCGAGCCTGCTCGCGAAGAGGGACTGCCAGCCGACGACAAGTTGACTGGTAGACCGCTTTCGCGAGCAGGCTCGCTCCCACATTGGTTTTGTGCCGATTCAGATGTCGCTATCAGGCGAGGTTTTCGTCGGTGGTCGGGACGATCAGAATGCCGGCGCGCAGGCCGTTCTTGACCTTGGGGTTGGGGAAGATGATCCGCGCGCCCTGCTCTTCGATCACCCAGCGGGTATTGGCCAGATCCTCGGCCAGCACATAACCCGGCTCCAGCTCGGAAAAGTTTTCGATGTCCGCCGGCAGGTTCAGGCGGAACGCATCGCTGTGCTTGATGATTTCCCGCGCCACGCTGAACAGCTGCAAACCGTCCAGCCCTTCTTCTGTCTCCGGCTCAGTGCCTTCGATGATCTGCTTCAGACGGGTTTCCAGCAGTGAGACGTTGACGCCATCGTTCTGCCCGAACGGCCGCGCCTTGCCCAGTTCCAGGGTGAAAGCCTCGGCGTCGAGTTTGTCGTAGGTGTACGAACTGAACACGATGGATGGTTTGTTCTGCAGCAGCACCGCCTCCATGCCGGCCGAGCGCAGGCGCGCCAGTTCGCGACGGGAATGCTGGCGCCCTTCCTTCCACGGGTACAAGGCGAACTGTTCGATCTTCGAACCGCGAATCGCGGTGTGCAGGTCGTAGTGCAGACGCTGGCGCTCGGGCTTGCTGAAGAAACTCGCCGCCAGCCGTTCCAGCTCACAGGCGCGCAACGCTTCCGAGCCGCTGCTTTGTTCGTGGCGGCCGTTGAACAGCCGATTGACATCCTGCTCGACGAAACGCTCGCCCTTGCGAATCGCTTCCGGGTTGCCGAACAGGAACAGAATGCGTGCGCGCGGCTTCAGATCGCCGCGTGCGATGTCGTGCAGCAGCCGATCGAGCAACTCGATCGGTGCCGTTTCATTGCCATGAATGCCTGCCGACAGCAGCAGGTCCAGGCCATTGTCGCGCGCTTCCGGAGGCCGCACTTCCAGCGCCCCTTCGCTCAACCAGCGCATGCGCACGCCTTCGACAGTCAGTTGAGTCTTCTCCGCCGGTTCGCGGCCGGCGAGGGTCAGTTCAAGCAGTTTGCCGAGGGCGAGCATAGAGCGGTTTCCTTAGTGGTCGTGGTTGCAATCCGGGCCGTGTACGTGATCCTCGTCAGCGCCGAGGTCAGCCGGTTCCATTTCCAGTTGCAGACTTACCAGATTAGTCGCCAATGGGCGCAGCAGCAGGTTGGCGTACTCTTCGTCACCTTCCTCGACGTCCACGCCGATCAGCAGCTGGCCACGGCCGTCCTGCTGGATCCACAGCTCTTTGCCTTGCCACATGACCGCAACGCGGGTGCACGAGGTTTGCAATTGCGTGCCGTCGGTGTCTTCAAGGATCAGCTGCAGGGAATCGCTCATGTTTTTACTCTCTTGGGGTGACACGCCGCGCGCCACGTTCAGGCAGCGCGCTGGCGATCAATTGATCTGGAAGGGATAAACCGCGCCCAGTTTAAGGATTTGCGTCAGTTCATCCAGTGCCGTCCGGCATTCAAGCAACAATTGCGGGTCCGCCAGATCGGTTTCGCTCAGGCGGTCGCGGTAGTGCTTTTCAACCCATGCGGTCAACGAACCGTACAACGGGGCCGTCATGATAACGCCTGGGTTGACCGCCGCCAGTTCGGTTTCATTCAGCGCCACGCGCAGACGCAGGCACGCCGGACCACCGCCGTTCTGCATGCTTTGCTTGAGATCGAAGACTTTAACTTCGCGGATCATTCCGCCGGAGCTGGTCAGGCTCTGCAGATAAGCCCAGACGCGTTCGTTGGCCTGACACTCTTGCGGCACGATCAACAGCATCGAGCCGTCAGGACGCGACAGCAATTGGCTGTTGAACAGGTAGGAACGCACCGCGTCATCCACGGTGACTGCCGAACGCGGCACGCAAACGGACTGGAAGTTACCGCCGACCTTGGCCAGTTTGGCTTGCAGTTCGGCGAGCATCTTGTCGGTCTCGAGGAACGCGTCCTCGTGATAGAACAGCACTTCACCGTTGCCCACGGCGATCACGTCGTTGTGGAACACACCCTGATCGATGACGTTGGGATTCTGCTGCGCGTAGACCACGCCTTCGTCACGCAGACCGTGCAGACGCGCCACGGCTTGCGAGGCTTCAAGGGTCTGCCGTGCAGGGTATTTCTGCGGCGCCGGGAAACGGTTGTCGAACGCACTGCGGCCGAACACGAAAAACTCGACGCCAGCGTCGCCGTACTCACGGCAGAAACGCGTGTGGTTGGCCGCGCCTTCGTCGCCGAACTGCGCCACCGCCGGCAATGCGGCGTGATGGGCGAAGTGCTGTTGATCGGCGAACATCGCGCCGAGCACGCGGCTGGTGGTCGGGTGTTCGATGCTGCGGTGATATTTGCAATTGAGGTTGGCAGCGGTGAAGTGCACGCGGCCGTCAGCGGTGTCGGCACTCGGGCTGACCGTGGCGGCGTTGGCCACCCACATGCTCGACGCCGAGCAACTGGCGACCAGCAGCGGCATCGCTTCTTTGGCGGCGCGCTCGATCACTTGCGCGTCAGTACCGCTGAAGCCCAGACGGCGCAGCGCGGCCACGTCGGGACGCTCCTGCGGAGCCAGCACGCCTTGCTGAAAGCCCATGTCCATCAGCGCTTTCATTTTTGCCAGACCTTGCAGCGCCGCTTCCTTCGGGTTCGAGGATTGCTGACTGTTGCTCTGCGAGGCGACGTTGCCGTAGGACAGACCACCGTAGTTATGGGTCGGCCCCACTAGACCGTCAAAATTGACTTCATAGGATTTCATCAGCGAGGCTCCACGAAAATCTGTTGTTATAGGCTTCAGTAACTATTCTTTAAGACCGAGGCGCGGTCTTCGCGAGCAGGCTCGCTCCCACAGGATTTAGGTTGGACACAAAATGTGTGAACACCACTGAACCTGTGGGAGCGAGCCTGCTCGCGAATGGGCGCTACGCCATTTTCACGCCGGGTGTCAGCGAGGCAGGCAACACCAGGCTCGGGGTTTCCAGCGACGCCACCGGGTACGCGCAGTAATCCGCTGCGTAATAGGCGCTGGCGCGGTGGTTGCCCGAGGCGCCGACGCCGCCGAATGGCGCGCTGCTCGCGGCACCAGTCAGCTGTTTGTTCCAGTTGACGATGCCGGCGCGGCTTTCCAGCCAGAACTGCTGGTAACGCGCTTCGGAATCGGAGAGCAAACCGGCGGCCAGTCCATAAGCGGTGTTGTTGGCTTCACTGATCGCGGCGCCGAAATCGGCATAGCGGATCACTTGCAGCAGCGGCCCGAACAGTTCTTCGTCCGGACGCTCGGCCACGGCCGTCACATCGACAATGCCCGGGGTCAGCAAAGCCGACTGCGCCTGTGGCTGAGTCATTTCCAGCAGCGCCACCGCGCCGTTGGCCAGCAATTGCTCTTGCGCATCCATCAGCGCTTTCGCCGCGCCGAGGGAAATCACCGAGCCCATGAACGGTGCCGGTTGCTGATCGAACGCACCGACTTCAATGGTCGAACTGACTTCAACCAGACGCTTGAGCAGGCTGTCGCCCCACGCGCCTTGCGGCACCAGCAGACGCCGGGCGCAAGTGCAGCGCTGGCCGGCGGAAATGAATGCCGACTGAATGATGGTGTACACCGCCGCGTCCAGATCAGCGACCTGATCGACCACCAGCGGGTTGTTGCCGCCCATCTCCAGCGCAAGAATCTTGTCCGGACGCCCGGCGAATTGCTGGTGCAGGTGATTGCCGGTGCGGCTCGAACCGGTGAAGAACAGACCGTCGATGCCCGGATTCGCCGCCAGAGCGATACCGGTTTCCCGCGCGCCTTGCAGCAGGTTCAACACGCCTGCCGGCAGGCCGGCTTCGATCCAGCACTTGACCGTCAGCTCGGCGACTTTCGGTGTCAGTTCGCTGGGTTTGAACAGCACACTGTTACCGGCCAGCAGCGCCGGGACGATATGACCGTTAGGCAGGTGACCGGGGAAGTTGTAAGGACCAAACACCGCAACCACGCCGTGGGGCTTGTGGCGCAATACGGCGGTGGCGTCGCCCAACGGGCCGCTCTTCTCGCCGGTGCGCTCGCGGTAGCTCTGCACCGAAATCGCGATCTTGTTGACCATGCTGGTGACTTCGGTCGCAGCTTCCCACAGCGGTTTGCCGGTTTCTTCGCCGATGGTGCCAGCCAGTTCGTCAGCGTGGTTTTTCAACGCAGCAGCAAAAGCTTCGAGGACGCTGATGCGCTCCTCGAGGGTGCGACGTGCCCACTGAGGAAATGCCTGGCGAGCAGCCTGCACCGCCGATTCGACCTGCGCGACAGTGGCGCCCTCGCCCGCCCACAGCACTTGCTGGGTCACCGGGTTCAGCGATTGAAAGGCTTCGCCCTGACCGGCCAGCCACTCACCTGCGATGTATAGCGAATTCATTATTTCGACTCCCGTGCAGCGGACAACGCCACGGCGCGAACCTGATCGCCGGCGCTGAGTTGAAGACGTTTCGCGGTCTGCGGATCGACCACTAGGGTGCCCGCAGCCAGTCGCGCTGGTGCAGCCGTGATGCGGCAATCCTCGCGCTTGCGGTTGTGGATGATGAACGGCGTGGCGTCATCGCCCGGCGTGCCGACGGCCAGCACCAGCGCTTCGCTGTCACGCACCGCGCGGATCTTGCTGGTTTCGCATTCGATGGCCGGGCCGGCGTCGAAGATGTCGACGTAACCCTGGTAGCTGAAGCCTTCGCTCTTGAGCATGGCCAGCGCCGGCTCGGTGTCCGGGTGCACCTGGCCGATGACGTTGCGCGCGTCCGGCGAAAGGAAGCAGGTGTACAGCGGGAATTTCGGCATCAGTTCGGCGATGAACGCCTTGTTGCCGACGCCGGTCAGGTAATCGGCCTGGCTGAATTCCATCTTGAAGAAATGGCGGCCGAGGCTTTCCCAGAACGGCGAGCGCCCGGCGTCATCGGACACGCCACGCATTTCGGCGATGATCTTGTTACCGAACAGCTCCGGGAACTCAGCGATGAACAGCATGCGCGCCTTGGACAGCATCCGGCCGTTGAGGCCGTTGCGGTAATCAGCGTGCAGGAACAGCGAGCACAGCTCGGAATTGCCGGTCAGGTCGTTGGCCAGAAACAGCGTCGGGATTTCGCGGTAAATGTTCAGCTCTTGCGAAGCGCTGACCGTCAGACCGACGCGGAAGTTGTACCAGGGCTCGCGCAGACCAACCGCGCCGGCGATGGCGGAAATCCCCACCACGCGGCCGTCATCGTCTTCGAGCACGAACAGATAGTCCGCATCGCCACGCCCGGCTTCGCCGCGAAAGGTCTTCTCGGCCCAGCCGACCCGGTGGGTCAGGCGCTCTTCGTTGGCCGGCAATGTGGTCAGGCCGGTGCCGGTGCTGCGGGCCAGGTCGATCAGCGCGGATAAATCGCTGCTGCGTACGGGACGAACAATCATGCTATCTCCTCAAACGGGCCGCTCGCGCCACCCGTGAAACTCGCTAAGGCGTTAAACCGCCACCAGGCGCACGCTGGCACCTTCACCGACGCCCAGGGCTTCGGCCGCTTCCATATCCAGCGTCACCGGTTTGCCCGGCGCGTAATCCAGCTCGAGCAACACCGCGCGGTAATCCTGCAACTGCGCATTGGCCACCAGGTACTGACGCCCGGCACCTTTCACTGGCTCGCCGATCTTCACCGGCACCACGCGACTCTGGGCGATCGAACGGATCCCGGAAACCCGTGCATGCAGGGTCGGGCCGCCGTCGAAGATGTCGATGTAGTGATCGGTTTCGAAGCCTTCGCGCATCAGGATGTCGAAGGTGATCTGCGCCCGTGGATGCACCTGGCCCATCGCCTCTTGGGCGGAGTCCGGCAGCAGCGGCACGTAGATCGGGTAATGCGGCATCAGCTCGGCGAGGAAGGTGCGGCTTTTCAGCCCGCACAGGCGCTCGGCCTCGGCGTAGTTGAGGTCGAAGAAATTACGTCCGATCGCATCCCAGAACGGCGAGTCGCCATTCTCGTCGCTGTAACCGACGATCTCGGTCACCACCGAATCGGCAAAACGCTCCGGGTGGCTGGCGACGAACAGCAGGCGGCCACGGGAATTGAGCTCGGCCCACGGCGATCCGACCAGCTCGCGCTGCACATAGAAACTGGTCAGCAGGCTGTTGCCGGTCAGGTCGTGGCACTGCGAGAGCACGTGGATCTTGTTGTGGATCTTCAGCTCACGGGAGGCGTGGACGAAAGTCTCGTTGCGGAAGCTGTAGAACGGCTCCGAATAACCGGCGGAAGCGACGATGGCCGAGCAGCCGACCAGTTTGCCGGTGCTCGAGTCTTCGAGGACGAAGAAGTAACTCTCTTCACCGTTGAAGCTCACTTCGGCGGCGAACGAGGCTTCGCTCGCGGCGATCTTGTCGCTCAGACGTTCCACGTCATCCGGCAAGGAAGTGACACCAATCGGGCTGTCCGCAGCCAGACGCTGTACCTCGCCCAGATCAGCCATTTGCGCGGGGCGCATCACCAGCATGGTGTCACTCCTTTCTCTTCAATATTCACAGAAAAAACCGGGCCCACATAAAGATCGATGCAGGAATGGGACTTGTGGCGAGGGGATTTATCCCCGCTGGGGGGCGAAGCACCCCCAAAAATCTGGGGCCGCTGCGCAGCCCATCGGGGATAAATCCCCTCACCACAGGTTCAATCCAACAGGTGAATGTGCCCGGTATCAAAAATTGGTTCGGCGCCGGAAAAACTCCAGGCGCCGAAAGGTCCATCAGGCTTGCGTCAACTTCGCCGCAGCACGTTCGAAGCGGTCGAGACCGGCGTCGATATCGGCGTCTTCCACCACCAGGCTCGGGGCGAAACGGATCACGTCCGGGCCTGCCTGGAGAATCATCAGGCCTTCCTGTTCGGCGGCGTTGAAGATGTCCTTGGCCTTGCCTTTCCACGCTTCGCTCAGCACGCAACCGATCAGCAGACCGAGACCGCGTACCTGAGTGAACAGGCCGTATTTCTCGCCGATCTGTTGCAGGCGGGTCTTGAACTTGTCGTGCTTGGCGTTCACGCCGTTCAACACTTCAGGGGTGTTGACCACGTCGATCACCGCTTCGGCGACGGCGCAGGCCAGCGGGTTGCCGCCGTAAGTGGTGCCGTGGGTGCCGACGACCAGATGTTTGGCCAGCGCTTCGGTGGTCATCATTGCCGCGATCGGGAAACCGCCGCCCAGGCTCTTGGCGCTGGTGAGGATGTCCGGGGTCACGCCGTAATGCTGGTAGGCAAACAGCTTGCCGCTGCGGCCCATGCCGGTCTGCACTTCGTCGAACACCAGCAGCGCGTTGTTCGCATCGCAGAGTTCGCGGGCACCTTGCAGGTAAGCCAGCTCGGCCGGCAGCACGCCGCCCTCGCCCTGGATCGGTTCCAGCACGACCGCGCAGGTCTTCTCGGACACCGCGGCTTTCAGCGCGGCCAGATCGTTGTAGGGAACGTGGGTGATGCCAGTGATTTTCGGGCCGAAACCGTCGGAGTACTTCGACTGGCCACCGACGTTGACGGTGAACAGGGTACGGCCGTGGAAGCTGTTCAGCGCGGCGATGATTTCGTATTTCTCGGTGCCGAAACGGTCGAATGCGACGCGACGGGCCAGCTTGAACGCGGCCTCGTTGGCTTCGGCGCCGGAGTTGCAGAAGAACACGCGCTCGGCAAACGTGGCGTCGATCAGCTTGTGCGCCAGACGCAGGGCCGGTTCGTTGGTGAACACGTTGGACACGTGCCACAGCTTGTTCGCCTGTTCGGTCAACGCGCCGACCAGCGCCGGATGCGCGTGGCCCAAAACGTTGACGGCAATCCCGCCGGCGAAGTCGATCAGCTCGCGGCCGGCCTGATCCCAGACCCGGGAACCGGCGCCACGCACCGGAATGAAAGCGGCAGGCGCGTAGTTGGGAACCATTACCTGGTCGAAATCGGCGCGTTGTACCGCAGCGTGCTCAACGGACATCGGAGTCTCCTGAAGAGGAACACCCGCCTGGAACTGGCGAGCGATGAGGGGATTGTAAGGACAGTTGGGTGCCCGGCCTTGTCGCCAAGCGACAACTTCTTATAGCGCAAACCCCGGATTTTCCCGGGTTTACGGCAATGCGACATATAGCGTCGCAAAGGCGCAGTTTACCGGGCGCGGCCGATTTGCGGCAGGCCGCGCAGGATACCAAGTCAGCCCCCACGGCAGAGACATAAATATCTACCGCACGGTGGTCGCTTGCCGCTGATTTGCTGAGGGTTCTTCCCAACGCCAAGGAATGGCCATGCATTTGTCTGAAGCACCCCCATCGGCAACCCCGGATGCCGCACATGACGCGCAACATGCGGACGAGCATTACCAACCACTGAAAAACGCGATTCCGGCCTGGCTGGGCGACACCTCAGCCACGCGGCGCGAAGCGCTGAAGAACAGCGTCCCGCAACAGCCGGCCGCGCTCAAGGTCGCGCCAGCCGAACAGCACGCGTTGATGAAAAGCCTTGGGGCGGCGCATATCACCGCGCAGAGCCGGGTCGACAAGAGCCTTGAGCACTTACAGGACGCTGCGGCCTTCGCCGAGCCCCTGCTCAAGGCCGAACTGAAAAGCTGCTTCGATCTGGAACTGGATGTAAGAAACACCTACGTGCGCCTGTACATTCCTGCCACCACCCCATGGTTTCCGATCCGCACCGGCGCCCGCGCCTGGTCCGTGTCACTGCTTGAGGCGGCGCTGCATAACTTCGAAGAAAGGGAAACCGAAGACGACGCCTTCGAAGCCGAGTCGACATTCACTAGCGCACCTTCGGCTACAGGACAGTTTGAAACCCTGCCCGACATCAAGGCCAGACTGAGCATTTCCGCTTTCACCAAACTGTGCCGTCGACTGGATATCGGCGCGAAATACAAAGCCAGTCTCGAAGACAATCTGGGCTACTCCGATCCGATGGTCGCGTCGGTCTTGCGCGGCAAAATCGACGCCAGCCAGAAGGCCGCGATGAAATCGGCCCTGCAATGGGCGCGGATGAACCGCGACGTGTCGGAAAACGCGGTGCGCCTGATCGAGGCCATGCTCGACGGTGTGAAAGGCCTGCATGTGTACGGCGCCCCGCTGCTGTGTCATGACATGACGATGCTTTGCGCACCGCTCACCGGCATCGTGGTATTCGCCCCGGACCTGTACATGACACGCAATGCAGCGCGCGTCGTCGCCTACGTCCCGGATGACCCCGAACATCCGTTCAAGGAGTATGCCTCGCCATTGGAAATGGTCGTGGAGCTGACGCGCCAGTTGCGCTCCAGGGACTATCAGCAATTCTTCAGCCGCTTCGTCAACCACGACCAGCGCGGTTTCTTCTTCAGCACCCTCAACAGCCGGCTGAGTGAAATCCGCTGGCACCCGCACGAACCCGGCGACCCTCGGCCGGCGTGGCGCGAAGCCGCAGTGGAGCGGCCCGACCTGCAGACTGCGCTGACGCCGTTTTACGACGATGTGTGGCAACACCTGTACCAGGCAAAACTGAACAAGATTTTCAATGACGCCCGAACCATTGCCGTACCGACTGCCCTGGTTGATCAAAGGGCGCGCTGGGCGTTCTGGGATTCGCTGGTCAACATCCTCTCTTCCATCGCCCAGACCGCCGCAATGATCGTCGCGCCCTTCGTGCCGGTGCTCGGTGAAGCGATGATGGCGTACATGGCCTATCAGATGCTCAATGAAGTATTCGAAGGCATTGTCGAGTGGGCGCAGGGGCGCACGACCGAGGCGGTCGAACACCTGATGGGAACCGTGGAATCGATGATCCAGCTGGGCATGTTCGCCGTCGGCGGTGCGATTGGCGCGGCCGAGTTTCGCAAGGTATTGCCCAAGAAAATCGTGGCGTTCATCGACCGCTTCAAACCGGTACAACTGGCCAATGGTGACACCCGCTACTGGCAACCGGATCTCGAACGCTACGAACATCCGCAGCGCCCGACTGCCGATTCGCAACCCGATGCCTTGGGTCTGCACACCCATGAAGACAAGCGCCTGCTGCCCCTGGAGGACGCGCACTTTGCGGTCACGGAAAGTCAGGTGCCGGGGCAGTACCGCATCGAACATCCGAGTCGCCCCGACGCATACCAACCGGTGCTGCGCCACAACGGCGAAGGCGCCTGGCACACTGAACTCGAGCAACCGCTGGAGTGGGATGGTGCAACCGCGCTGCGCCGTATCGGCCCTGCGGTCGAGAGCTTGTCCGCGAGCGAGCGCGAAACCGTGCTGCAGATCAGCGGAACCAGCGAAGACGCGTTGCGCAAAATGCATGTCGAGCAGGAAAGCGTTCCGCCGCTGCTGGCCGACAGCATCCAGCGCTTCAAGATTGATCAGCAGTTGCAACGCTTCATCGACCAGCTCGACAGCGATGACGCTGAAGTTTTCTTGCGCGCCGACCCGGTCACGCAGCTGCAGGTGCTCAGCGAATACGGCCGCTGGCCAGGCGACCAGTGCCTGCGTCTGCTCGATCGCCAAGGCGAGCAACTGTGGCAGTCGTCTACTGACGCAAGCCTGCCCGTGACCGAACTGCGCCAAGGCGAACTGGTCGGTGGTGACGTGCTCAAAGCGCTGCTCTACACCCTCGACGAGACGCAGATCAAAACCTTGCTGGACGAGCCCTTCGCGGGACCGACGCCGTCCATCGAGGTCCGCAGCCACAACCTGCGCAAACAAGTGGCCGACCTCGCCAGACGCAACACCAGCGCGCTGTTCGAGTCGCGCTATCAAGCCCTCCAGCACCTCGACGACCCGCTGGCCGCTCGACTCAAGATTCACCCTCCGCAATTGCCGGCCAGCATTACCCGCGAACTGCTCGATACCGCGACCGGCAGCGAACTGTTGCAGATCAGCGAAGGACTATTGCCCCCGCGCCAGCAGGCACTCATGCAGATGGCCAGTGACGAGGTGCGCGTTACCCGCGCGTATGAAGGCCTTGAGCTGGCCTCGGTGAGCAATCACGACTCTGACTCTCTGGCGCTGCACAGCCTCAAATTGTTGCCGGGCTGGAGCGGCGATGTACGCATCGAAATCCGTGACGGGCGCTACGAGGGCCGGTTACTGGACACGATCGGCCGTGACGATGCGCCCGAATACAAGGTGCTGGTTCGCCGCGACGATGGCCAATACCAACCTTATGACGATCGTGGGCAGCAGCTGCATTCGTTCGCTGATTTCTATTCCAGCCTGTTGTACGCATTGCCCGACAGCGAGCGCCAGAGCCTGGACCTGCGGATCGGCCAGGGTCAGGCGCTGAAGGCGGCCATTCGTGAACGCACGCTCGAGCGCAACGAGTGGCGTCAGGTGATTGCCCATACGCAGTCCCGAGCGCCGGCTGTCGACACCCTGCGCCTGCTCGGTACCGACGGTTACGCCCATGCTCCGCGTCCGCCACGCCCCGCTTACCAGCCGCACACTCTCGAAGAAGACATCCGGGTGCTCTATCCACGCATGTCGAACCATGAAGTGCGCTTCCTCGCCGAAAGCATGCGAAGCAGTCCCGCAGGCGCGCGCGCCGAAATGCTTCGTTTGCAAAATGACTACCTGCAATTGCAGAACGAACTGCATGTCTGGGCCAACAATCCGCCCGCCGTGCACCCGGAAACCGGCACGGCGCTCACCTCGCTGGAGAAGCGCGCCGAAATCCAGAATCGCAGGCTGCTACGGGAGCAATTGCTCAAAGCCTGGAGACGGGAGCACGTCACGGGTATCAATCACCGGGGCTTTGCCGCCGGATACGCCTTGCGCCTTACACCTGCGGTGATGGGCGACTTGCCCGTGTTGTCAGCAGACTTCAGCCATATCACCTCGCTCGCCATTGACGGCAGCCCGATGACCACATCTGTCGACAGCTTTCTGCAGTCCTTCAGCCAGTTGCAGAATATCGATGCGCGCAATCTCAATCTGTCGAGCCTGCCGCAAGCACTGACTTCGATGCGCTCGCTGCGCGAATTGCGCTTACGCAATTGTCGGATCAGTCTGACGACGGTCACAGAGTCGGTGCTCGCGGCCATGCCGCAGCTCACCCTGCTCGATCTGCAAGGCAATGCGCTGGGCCTGCCTCCGGACCTGCACACACTGCCTTCATTGCGCTACGTGAACCTGTCGGATACCGGCATTCACACGGTGCCCGACGATCTGCTGGATCATCCGCGCCTGATTTCGGCGCAATTCGATCGCAACCGCATCACGCGGATACCGGACAGTTTTTTCAACCTGGCAAGCTCCCTCAGCGATGGTTATACCTTCGCCGATAACCCGTTGACGGCGGCTTCTCGCGAGCGGGTAAAAGTGTTCTACGAGCACACCGGAAGGCACTTCGGCGTCCGGCCCGTCCAGGAGGATCTGCAACGCACCATCGCCTTGTTTCCATCCCTCGACACGGAAGGCGCAACACAGGTGTTGTACCGATTGCCCGGGCCATTGGCGGAGTGCGGCGCACAGTTGTCCCGCTGGGAAAATGAACTCGGCGTGCTGAATCTCGAACTCAGTCAATGGATCAACCAGGCCACCGTGACCGCCTCTGAGTCGGGGGAACGTCTGCCTCTCGAGGCACAGGCCCGCGAACTGGAGGCCCGGCGATCCTTTGCGCAACAGATCGAGCAATTCTGGCGCAGCCCGCCCCTGTACCCGCGCCTTGAAGAACTCAGGGCAACGGCGACGTTCAGTGGGGATATGCCGATACTCAGCGCCGGTCTCGAGCGCGCGACGCGGCTGAACCTCACCGGCACCGCCAATAGCACCGCCGCCCTGCGCTTCGTGGAGTGCTTCCCCAACCTTGCCAAGCTGAAAATGAACGGTTTCGAACTGGGACCGCTTGCGCTGGGCGAAGCAAAACTGCCTCAACTGAGCGATCTGGAGCTGAAAAATTGTGGCGTGGTCATGACCCCGGAAAACCAGGCTGCGCTGCTGTCACTTGGCAGCCTCGACTCGCTGGACCTGAGCGACAATCCGTTGGGTACGTTCCCCGACCTGAATTTGTTGCCCGAATTGATCTATCTCGATCTGTCCAACTGCGGGCTGACCGTCGTGCCTGAAGGACTGGCCAGCCATCCGGGGTTGCGAACCGCAGTGCTCGCAGGCAACCGCATCACGCAACTGCCCGAGGCGCTGTTCGACCTCCCCGCCGAGCGCAGTGACGGCATTGATCTTGCCGACAATCCGCTATCGATCGCCACCCGCGACCAGATCAAAAACCACTACCGCCTCCATCGTAACGACTTCGACGTACTGGCGGCCGAACCGGACGTGAGCCTCGCCCGGCAGTTGTTTCCCGGTCTGAACAAGCAAGAGGCCAGCGAGATGATTTACGACTTGCCCGGCGACCTGGCCGACGGTCGCCAACAGCTGCTTCGCTGGCAAGCAGAACAGCAACAGATGCGCGATGACCTGACCCGCTGGGCCTTGGCAACGCCGTCTGCGCACCCGGTTACGCGTCAAGCCTTGAGCGCAAGCGAGCGTTTGGCGCAACGATCCGCACGCTCGGACTTCAAGCAATTGATAAAGGATTTCTGGGGCGAAAGATCGATGGGTACCGGCAGGCGCACGACTTCTTTCGCGGCAGACCTCAAGTTCCTCGGCGAAATGCCGCGCCTGACGGTCAACTTCGATCACGTTACCAGCCTCAAGCTGGCGGGCAACGTGACGATCGCGGGACTGGAGCCGTTCGCTGCCTTGTTCCCGAATCTTCAGATGCTGGAACTGAAAGCTTTCACACTCTATGACATCCCTTCGTTCGTCAGCCGTCTGCACTATCTCAAAGAGCTCAAACTCAATGACTGCGCGCTGACGCTTACCCCTGCCGGGCAGCAGGTTCTCGGCGCGCTGCCCGAGTTGCGGTCGCTCGATCTGAGCCATAACCCACTGACAAACGCGCCAGACCTGACAATCCTGCCCAAGGTGACGAACTTCTCACTCGGCCATAGCGAACTGACGAGCGTGCCGAAGGGCATCGCCGAGCATCCGCTACTGCGAGAGCTCCATCTCAATAACAACCAGATAACCGTGCTGCCCGACGCTGTCTTCAGTTTGCATCCCGAGCGGGCCGACAGCGTCTATCTGAACGACAATCCTCTGTCCATGAATACCCGCGAGCGCGTCAAGCTCTACTACACCGCACAAGGGCGCAACTTCCGGATCAAGCCGCCATCGGCTGACATTGCCATGGCGCAGAGACTGTTCCCGCGACTGGGCGAAAACGCTGCGATCAACATGATTTATCGCCTGCCCGGGACATTACAGACCGGCACGGCGCAACTGATCAGATGGGAGGCGGAAATCGCCCGCATGATCAGTGATCTCAACACATGGAACGCGCGCCTGCCGGTCAACAACCCTTCGACAGAGCTACCCTGGACAGCGCCGGAAAGATTTGCAGAACTCGCCGCCAGACAAAGATTCAGCAGTGACCTTGAGAAACTCTGGCGCGGTCGGCAAAACGAAAACTCAGCCCTGCGGTTCAATACTTTCGAAGCCGATGCGACATTCACCGGCGAATTGCCGGAACTGACCGCTGACTTCAGCCACATCACGCATCTCAACCTTCAGGGCAATCCGGGGCTGAACATTCCCGATGGTTTTTTCCGAAGCTTCAGTGGCCTGCGCGGACTGGAACTGCAGGATTTCGCCTTGGGCCGGATACCCCAATCGCTGCCAAGCCTGCCGTTGCTTGAGAGGTTGATGCTGAGCAAGTGCCAGATCACTCTGGATCCTGCCGGACAGGCGATCCTGTCCACGATGACCCGATTGAAATCTCTGGACTTGTATAGCAACCCTCTGCAGGTGACGCCCGATCTATCGACCCTGCAGAACCTGACGTTCATCGACCTGATCAACACCGGCATCGATAGTCTTCCCGCCGGGCTGGAACAGCTGCCGCACCTGGAAGTCGCGTTGCTGAGCGACAACAACATCAGCGAATTGCCGGCGCAACTGACGCAGTATTCCGATCGCGGCATTGAACTGGGCGGCAACCCGTTGTCGGTTGCTTCCAGAGAACGGATCAAGGCCGCATTCCAGGCCAAGGCTGACAACTTCGGTGTCTGGGTCCAACAGCAAGACATCGATCTGGCGCAAAGCCTTTATCCATCGCTGTTCGGCTTCGATGCCAACGATCTGGTCTACAAGCTTGCGGGCACGCTGGCCGATGGACGTGTTGAGCTGATGCGCCGCAAAACCGAGCTCACCGGCCTGCTCGAACGCCTGGATAGCTGGGCCAACGAGACTCCCAACGATACTGACACGCAGATGCCGCTTGCGACCGAAGCGGCAGCCAGGGAAAGACTCAACCGCCAGCACTTCAGGCAAAACCTCGAAGACGACCTGCGCCGTGCGCCCTCGTTCCTGACAGGGCCAAGGGTCAGCTGCGAGTTGTCGTTTACCGGTGAGCTGCCGCCGCTGACCGCGCGTTTCGACCACATCGAACAATTGAAACTGACCACCACAGCGTCAGCTGCGCCTCGGATCGATCGTCTGCTGGAGCTGTTCCCGAAGCTCAAAGGTATCGACATCCGCAATTATCCGCTGGGCGAAATTCCCGTCCCGATTTTCGCCATGGAAAGGCTGCGCAGCCTGTATCTGCCGGGCTGTGAGATCACGTTGACTGCGCAGACCGCAGAAGCATTCGCAACGCTGAGAAACCTGAGTTCGGTGGACCTGAGCGACAATCCGCTCAACATCGCTCCGGATCTGAGTCATTTCCCGCAGATGACCGATGTGCGTCTGGGCAACTGTGCCTTGAGCAAGGTGCCTGACGGCCTGTTCGGACTGCCTCGATTGATGTACGCCGACTTGTCCGGAAACGCGATCACCGAGTTGCCGGGCGAGTTTCCTTTACAGCCCGGCGACGTGCTGACCGAATACGACTTCAGCGACAACCCGCTGACTGCCGAAAGTTTGCAGCGCCTGCAGCGGTATGAGGCGGCGTATCAATTGCGCCTGCTGGAGCAGCAGTCGAGCAACGACACCGCGTATCAGACGATTGAGGATT
The DNA here is from genome assembly GCF_007293365.2 of Pseudomonas sp. ef1. Taxonomy (NCBI): domain Bacteria; kingdom Pseudomonadati; phylum Pseudomonadota; class Gammaproteobacteria; order Pseudomonadales; family Pseudomonadaceae; genus Pseudomonas; species Pseudomonas sp. ef1. The sequence continues at coordinate 5,539,559 of NZ_CM129815.1, forward strand.
TCCATGACTTCTCCGGCGGCATGGAAACCGATTGAGGGTCGATCCGCGCTCAGCCACGCTCCGGCGGCACTGACGACAATTCGAACGGGCTGCTGCTGCGCCGCTGGTTGCGATCTTCCCGTGGCGTGGCACCGAAGAAATTGCGATAGGCGCTGGAGAAATGCGGCCCCGAGGAGAAGCCGCACGAGAGGCCGATCTGGATGATCGACTTGCTGGTCTGCATCAACATCTGCCGGGCCTTGTTCAGGCGCAGTTCCAGGTAGTACTGGCTCGGCACACGGTTGAGGTATTGCTTGAAGATCCGCTCCAGCTGCCGACGGGATACGCACACGTGCTGGGCGATTTCGTCGGTGGTCAGCGGCTCTTCGATGTTGGCTTCCATCAGCAACACCGCTTGGGTGAGCTTCGGATGGCTGGAGCCGAGGCGATTCTGCAACGGGATGCGCTGACGCTCACCGCCCTCGCGGATGCGCTCAACGACCAGTTCTTCCGACACCGCACCGGCCAGTTCCGCACCGTGATCGCGAGCCAGCACCGCCAGCAACAGGTCGAGCACCGACATGCCACCGCAGGCGGTCAGACGATCGCGATCCCAGTCGAACAGATGACTGGTGGCGATGACTTTCGGGAAGCGCTCAGCGAAATCGTCCTGCCAGCGCCAGTGCACGGCGGCGCGATAACCGTCGAGCAAACCGAGCTGGGCCAGCGGATAGACACCGGCCGACAGACCACCGATCACGCAACCGGCACGCACCAGTTGCTTGAGCGCACTGCTCAGCGCCGGCGCGAGCGTGGTCGGTGGCTCGTCAGCGAGCAGGAACAGTTTCTGGAAATTCTCGAGCTTGCCCGCCCAGGGTTCGCCAGGCAATTGCCAGGCCCCTTCGGTCTGCGGCTCGGCCTGCAAGAACGACAGTTCGTAAACCACGTCCGGGTGCACCCGCTGCGCAACACGCAAGGCCTCCTCCGCCAGCGCCAGCGTCAACGCTTTAGTACTGGGCCAAATCAGGAAACCAATTCGATGGGCAGTCATGGGCGGGCAATCCGAAACGAACAACGGTGATGAAGACATGGGCCAATGCTAGCCCGGAAATGAATACAAATCCTGAGTCCGATACAGATCCATGTAGGAGCTGCCGAAGGCTGCGATCTTTTGATTTTCGAAAAACAAGATCAAAAGATCGCAGCCTCGTTGCACTCGGCAGCTCCTACAGGGGATCTGGGTCAGGCTTCAGGTCGCGAAGCATGACCTAATCTGGTGCACAACGGCAGCCCTGATTTATTTCAGGCTGCCCGACAGAAACTGCTGCAAGCGCTCCGATTGCGGGTTGACCAGCACTTCGCGCGGGTTGCCGCTTTCTTCGACGACGCCTTTGTGCAGGAACACCAACTGGTTCGACACTTCACGGGCGAAGCCCATTTCGTGGGTCACCACGACCATGGTGCGGCCTTCCTGCGCCAGCGCCTGCATGACTTTCAGCACGTCGCCGACCAGTTCCGGATCGAGGGCCGAGGTCGGTTCGTCGAACAGCATCACTTCCGGTTCCATCGCCAGCGCACGGGCGATCGCCACGCGCTGCTGCTCGCCACCGGACATGTGCCCCGGAAACGCGTCTTTGCGATGGGCCACGCCAACCTTGTTCAGGTAGTACTCGGCTTTTTCGCGCGCTTCGTACTTGGGTACGCCGAGCACGTGCACCGGCGCTTCCATGATGTTTTCAATCGCGGTCATGTGCGACCACAGGTTGAAGTGCTGAAACACCATCGACAGGCGCGAGCGCATGCGTTGCAGCTGTTTTGGATCAGCGGCTTTCAGCGCGCCATCCTTGTTCGCCACCAGTTTCAGCTCTTCGTTGTTGAGCAGGATCTTGCCGGCGTGCGGCTGCTCGAGCAGGTTGATGCAACGCAGGAAAGTACTTTTGCCGGAGCCACTGGAGCCGATGATGCTGATCACATCGCCGGCGGCGGCTTTCAGGGACACGCCCTTGAGCACTTCGTGACTGCCATAGCGTTTATGCAGGTCTTGGACTTCAAGTTTGTACATGCGGTCGGTTCTCACAAAAACAGTCAGTCAGTCGTTGAGCAAGCGCCCGTGACGCAGCGCTTCGCGCCCCGCCACCTTGGCCAGCCAGAAACCGGGTTGGGCATAGCGCAGCCGTTCAATGGCAAACAGCACCCCGGACGTACCAGCACATACCGTGCTGACCCGATCGGACACAGGGTCGATCACTTGAAAAATCTCGTCGCCCGCCTCGACCCATTCGCCAGGCCTGCGGGAAAAACTCACCACACCGGGGTGCGGTGCGAACAACAATTCGGTGCCTTCGAAGGGCATGCCTTCGCACGGTTCGAAGGCCGGGTCCGGCCACTCGCCGGTGATCAGACCTTGCTCGGCAAGGAACGCCAGAATGCCTTCAGCATAAGCCTCGGCTTCGACGCGGCCGGTGTCGGCCTGCCCGCCCAGCTCGATCGTCGTCGCCAGACACGCCAGCGGAATCTGCGCCTCGGGAAACTGCCGCGACAGGCGCAGCCATGGCAACGAGCAAGCTTCATCGAACGAGCTGCCGCCGGAATCTTCCGCGAGCAGACCAACCTTGACGTTCAGATGTGCCGACAGCGAACGCCACTGCGGCCAGTGCTGCGGCAGCGCATACATGTGCAGCGCGGCTTCGGCATCGCAGTGCAGGTCCAGCACCACATCGGCGGTGCAGGCGTGGCTGAGCAGCACACGTTGCATGCCTTGCAACTGGCTGCTCGCTTCAGGCAATCCGGCCAGGTGGTCGGCCATTGCCTGACGGATCAGGCGCACATTGGCATGGGGATCATCACCGAGTTTTTCGCCCAGCGCCGCCGCGACCGGCGCGCTGAGCTCGACGAAATCACGATTGAAATTCTTGCCGCTGCCCGCCTCGAAACGGCCCTGGAAATTGCCTTGCAGCAATTGCCCAAGGCCGATCGGATTGGCTACCGGCACCAGCTCGATCACGCCGTTGAGCAAGCCTTGGGCTTCGAGTTCGCCGAGGCGCTTTTTCAGCTCCCAGGCGGTGCGCATGCCCGGCAGTTCATCGGCGTGCAGGCTGGCCTGAATGTAGGCCTTGCGCTCGCCGCTACCAAAACGGAAAACCGAAACCTTGCGCTCGCTGCCCAGGTGGCTCCACGGCAATACGTGGTCGATGCGTTGCATATCAGTGCTTCCGTGGCGCGAGGTAGCTCAACCAGCGACGCTCGGCCAGTTTGAACAGCTTGACCAGAATGAAGGTCAGGCACAGGTAGAACACGCCAGCGGTGATGTACGCCTCGAACGGCAGATAGAACTGCGCGTTGACGGTACGTGCCGCGCCAGTGATGTCGATCAGGGTCACGATCGACGCCAGACTGGTGGTCTGCAGCATCATGATCACTTCGTTGCTGTACTGCGGCAGCGCGCGGCGCAGGGCCGACGGCAGCAGGATGCGCTTGTACAGTTTGAAGCGCGACATGCCCATGGCCTTGGCCGCTTCGATCTCACCGTTCGGCGTGGCTTTGAGGCTACCGGCGATGATTTCTGCGGTGTAGGCGCTGGTGTTGACCGCAAACGCCAGGCAGGCACAGAACGTTGCGCTGGACAGCCACGGCCACAGGAAGCTTTCGCGTACCGCTTCGAACTGGGCCAGACCGTAGTAGATCAGGAACAGCTGCACCAGCATCGGCGTGCCGCGAATCACGTAGGTGTACAGCCACGCGGCGCCATTGACGAACGGGTTTTTCGAGACGCGCATCAGCCCCAGCGGCAACGCCGCGAGCAAGCCGAAGAACAGCGACAGCGCGAGCAGTTTGAGGGTGGTCAGCAGGCCGCTGAAGTACAGCGGCAGTGCCTCCCAGATGACGTTGTAGTCGAAGATCATAGATCAGCCGCCCTTACGCCTACCGAGTAGCGCTTCTCAAGGTGACGCAATGCCAGCAACGAAACACTGGTGATCACCAGGTACATCGCCGCCACTGCGAGGAAGAAGGTGAAAGGCTCGCGCGTGGCATCTGCCGCCTGCTTGGCCTTGAACATCATGTCTTGCAGACCGACCACGGAAATCAGCGCGGTGGCCTTGGTCAGTACCAGCCAGTTGTTGGTGAAGCCGGGAATCGCCAGACGAATCATCTGCGGCACCATCACCCGGAAGAACACCTGAAAACTGCTCATGCCGTAGGCCATGCCCGCTTCGGCCTGGCCCTTGGGGATCGCCATGAACGCACCACGGAAGGTTTCCGAGAGGTACGCACCGAAGATGAAACCGAGAGTACCGATACCGGCGGCCAGCGGATTCAGGTCGATGTAGTCGTCATAGCCGAGCATCGGCGCAACGCGATTCAGCAAGTCCTGACCGCCGTAGAAGATCAGCAGGATCAGCACCAGGTCGGGAATGCCGCGGATCACCGTCGAATACAGGTCGCCCAGCCACGCCAGCCAGCGCACCGGCGACAGGCGCAACGCGACACCGATCAGCCCGAGAACGATGGCCAGAGCCATGGACGACAAGGCGAGCTGAAGCGTCAGCCATGCGCCATCGAGGATGACAGCCCCGTAGCCTTTCAACATGATTCAGGTCCTCGAAAGTTGGGATGAAAAAATGGCGCAAACCGCAGAGATTCTGTTGCTTGCGCCATTTCGGACTTGTCGCAGAGACGTGTTACTTGCCGTAGATATCGAAGGCGAAGTACTTGTCCTGGATTGCCTTGTATTTGCCGTTCTCGCGGATGGCCGCGATGGCAGTGTTGATCTTGTCTTTCAGGGCGTCGCCCTTGCGCACCGCGATACCTACGCCGTCGCCGAAGTATTTGACGTCGGTGAAGGCCGGGCCAACGAATGCGAAGCCTTTGCCGGCGTCGGTTTTCAGGAAGCCGTCGTCGAGCAGGGTAGCGTCAGCCACGGTACCGTCGAGGCGACCGGCAGCCACGTCGAGGTAGATTTCGTTCTGCGAGCCGTACGGCTTGATCTCGGCGCCCAATGGAGCGAGAACTTCGCGGGCGAAACGCTCGTGGATCGAGCCACGCTGTACGCCGATGTTCTTGCCTTTCAGCTCAGCCAGACCTTCGCTGACCTGAGTGCCGGCCTTCATGACCAGACGCGCCGGGGTGTTGTAGTACTTGTTGGTGAAGTCGACCGACTTCTTGCGATCTTCGGTGATCGACATCGACGACAGGATTGCGTCGATCTTGCGCACTTTGAGAGCCGGGATCAGACCGTCGAACTCTTGCTCGACCCACACGCACTTGACCTTCATTTCTTCGCACAGCGCGTTGCCGATGTCGTAGTCGAAACCGACGATGCTGCCGTCCGGTGCTTTCGAAGCGAACGGAGGGTAAGCCGCTTCGATGCCGATCTTCAGCGGTTTTTCGTCAGCGAAGGCATTCATCGACAGCACGGACAGTGCCAGGGCGCCAAGCAGCACAAGTTTCTTCATCTTGGGACTCCATCGGTAAAGGGCAAAAACGGCAGAGTGAGCGACAGCCCAATATGCGAATGGGTGAATCGGAAATCAGTTGCGCATCGGCGGAAATTTCCCATTGGAACCGCAGGCGATTTCAACGTCAGCCACGATGAGCGAGTGATCGGCATTCTAACGACAGGCCCGAAGCCGATATTTCTTCAATGCGACAACTAATTACAGATGCACCGAGAAAGCGGTTTGAGCTCATTGACAGCCCTGCAATTTCATGCAAGAGCAAAAGACAGTGAACCGATACATATTGCAAGTTGCGGGCCTATTATTCGTAAACCCTTCTAATCCGGCAAGCGCAGCGTTATGTCTTATTTTTCAGCAGGGCTTTGGAGGCTCTAAAACGGCGCACCGCGTTTCCCTTCGCCCCGGTTTGGCGCGGGCGGTTACACATTGGGTTGTGGCGGGTAACAGCGGGAAAGGTCTGACGGGGGAGATCGATAATTATTGGTTGGGGTGTTGCGGTTTCCTACAGCTGACTACTGCGGTGTCTGACTGATCGCCTTCGCGAGCAGGCTCGCTCCCACATTTTAAATGCGCCCGCTTCCTTGTGGGAGCGAGCCTGCTCGCGAAGAGGCCCTCCCAGCTACCACAAACCTCACAGCCATAAAAAAGCCCCGCCCGGCATCACCGGACAGGGCTCCTATGCTTCTAACGCTTAAGCAACATTCATGGTCTTGTGCGTATCAATCAAATGCTGCACCACACCCGGATCCGCCAGGGTCGAGATATCGCCCAAGCCGTCGTATTCCGCCGTGGCGATCTTGCGCAGGATGCGGCGCATGATCTTGCCCGAACGGGTCTTCGGCAGCCCCGGCGCCCACTGGATCACGTCCGGCGAAGCAATCGGGCCGATCTCCTTGCGCACCCAGTTCTTCAGCTCCAGGCGCAACTGCTCGGTCGGCTCCTCGCCGTTCTTCAAGGTCACATAGACATAGATGCCCTGCCCCTTGATGTCATGCGGCACACCCACCACCGCAGCTTCGGCCACCTTCGGATGCGCGACCATCGCGCTCTCGATCTCGGCGGTACCCATGCGGTGGCCGGAAACGTTGAGCACGTCGTCCACGCGCCCGGTGATCCAGTAGTAACCGTCGGCATCGCGACGCGCGCCGTCACCGGTGAAGTACATGCCACGGAAGGTCTTGAAGTAGGTATCGACGAAACGATCGTGATCGCCGTACAGCGTACGCGCCTGGCCTGGCCACGAATCGAGAATCACCAGATTGCCTTCAGCCTCGCCCTCAATGATGTTGCCGAGGTTGTCGACCAGCGCCGGCACCACACCGAAGAACGGACGCGCCGCCGAACCCGGCTTCAGCGCGTGGGCACCCGGCAGCGGGCTCATCATGTTGCCGCCGGTTTCGGTCTGCCACCAGGTATCGACGATCGGGCAACGCGACTTGCCGACATTCTTGTAGTACCAGTCCCAGGCTTCCGGGTTGATCGGCTCACCGACCGACCCAAGCAGGCGCAGGCTGCTGCCATCGGCGCCTTCCACGGCGGCCTGACCCGAGGCCATCATCGCGCGGATCGCGGTCGGCGCGGTGTAGAGGATGTTGACCTTGTGCTTGTCGATGATCTTCGCCACCCGGGTGATATCCGGGTAGTTCGGCACACCCTCGAACAGCACGGTGGTCGCGCCGTTGGCCAGCGGGCCGTAGACGATGTAACTGTGGCCGGTAACCCAGCCGACGTCGGCGGTGCACCAGTAGATTTCGCCCGGACGGTAGTCGAACACGCGCTCGTGGGTCATTGCCGCATAGAGCAGATAACCGCCGGTGGTGTGCTGCACGCCCTTCGGCTTGCCGGTGGAGCCGGAGGTATAAAGGATGAACAGTGCCTCTTCAGCGCCCATCTCTTTCGGCGCGCAAACGGTGCCCGCGACCTTCATCAGGTCTTCGTACCAGATGTCGCGATGCTGGTTCCACTTGATGTCGCCACCGGTGCGCTTGCACACGATAACCTTCTGGATGCTGCTGGTTTCCGGGTTGGTCAGCGCGTCGTCGACGTTGGCCTTGAGGGAAATCTTCTTGCCGGCACGGATGCCTTCGTCAGCGGTGATCACCACTTTCGAACGGCAATCGATGATGCGACCGGCCAGGGCTTCCGGCGAGAAACCGCCGAACACTACCGAGTGAATCGCGCCGATCCGGGTGCAGGCCAGCATGGCGACCACGGCTTCGGGAATCATCGGCATGTAAATGGTCACCACGTCGCCACGGTGCACGTCCTGACCACGCAGGGCGTTGGCCAGTTTGCACACTTGTTCGTGCAGTTCGCGGTAGGTGATGTTGCGGCTTTCGGAAGGATCGTCGCCTTCCCAGATGATCGCGACTTGATCGCCGCGCTCGGCCAAATGGCGGTCGAGGCAGTTGTAGGAAACGTTCAGGGTGCCGTCGGCAAACCACTTGATGTCGACATGGTGATCGTCGAACGAAGTCTGTTTCACCGTGGTGAAGGGCTTGATCCAGTCCAGACGCTTGGCTTGCTCGCGCCAGAAGCCGTCAGGGTTGACGACCGACTGCTGGTACATGGCTTTGTAGGTCGCCTCGTCAGTCAGCGTGTTAGCCAGAACCTCGGGACGAACGGGATACAGAGAAGCCGCACTCATCTTTCCTACCTCGGTGTAATAGTTGTTTTTGTATGACCCTGTTGTAGCCGGGTGGAGGCCATAGAACCATTCGACGATGGTTGTAGGAGCTGCCGCAGGCTGCGATCTTTTGATCTTCAAAGCAAGATCAAAAGATCGCAGCCTCGTTGCACTCGACAGCTCCTACAGGGGCCGCGCGAGGGATTGTTACCAAATATGCCAAAAGTGTTTATCAAAACCCGCTCTGTTTACCCCGGCCCCACCGCCCTAAAATTCACCTCGCCAACAAGGCAACCGCGATTAACAACGTTACAGCCCCCACGAAGGCCGTTAATCCAGCGCTCCAAGTAACGCATCAAATACTCAAGCTCCACACGCAACCCTAAAAAGGTTGCGTGACCCCACTCGACCTCAAAAAGGTGAATTAGAAATGAAAGCTTTATTGGTTCTGGCCCTCAGTAGTCTGTGCGCAACCGCCATGGCAGACGAGGTCCCGACTGATGTCGCACAGCAGCAACCGGTAATCGAGGAATACACTTACTCCACGCACCTGGACATCGCCAAAGTTGTATCGATGAGCGAAGTGCCAAATGTCTGCGAAGTAGTACCGGCGAAAATGGAATACGACGACTCCAAAGGCCAACGCCACATCCTGCGCTACAGCATCATGGGCAACGGCTGCACGAACTGAATCAGACTGCACCGAATCGGATCGCTCAACGCTACATTGAGGGTCGATTCCAGCCCGACTTCGGTCGGGCTCAGTTGTGTCTGGAGACGCTCAGAAGGGTTTCAAAACACAAGATATAGTGAAAAACACGGTTTTTTGCTCATTTCTTGAGCAACCAAACCCCGACGAAAAAATTAATCAAAAAAAATTCTCACGGGCCAACATCCGCGAAAGCCCTGTAAACCCTCGCTCCGACTCAAATAGCCCTCCCGCTCGACCGCCCTGCGCGCTTTCGCCCTCCCCCACGAGCACAATTTTTTCCCTATAATGCCGCCCTAATCGGGTCAGCAATATTCCCTTACAGGGATCAAAAGCCATTCTGAATTCCCGCAGCAGTGTCCAACACTGATTGCGCCCGTCAGAGGCTCTCGGAAACCCGTACAAAATTCTGTTTGATGCCTGCGTTTAGCTGCTGCAAAGAACGATTCCTTTAGATCCAACGCGGTCTGTACGACCGTGTGAAAAACCAACCAATCAGTTTTCACACGGGCACAGGCCCTCACGCAGGAGACGACACGTCATGCTGAGCTGGGACGAATTCGATAAAGAAGACAGTGAAGTCGCAACCGTGAAAGGCGCCAACGCCGGCCACGCAAGCGAAGCCAACATGGACCGCCTCGACAACGCCGGCGGTGCCGCAGCGCTGGAAGCCCGCGCCGTCACCGCCGACGACTCGGCCGCCGTGGCCCGCGCCAAGGCTGCACTGAACTCCCTCGACGTCGCCGAAGGCCTCGCCGAACTCGAAGGCGCCTCCGCCCGTGTCGCCGTTGACGAAAAGCGCATGATCAACTGCCGCGCCGACCTCAACCAACTCGTGCCATTCAAGTACGACTGGGCCTGGCAGAAGTACCTGGACGGTTGCGCAAACCACTGGATGCCGCAAGAAGTCAACATGACCGCCGACATCGCCCTCTGGAAAAACCCGGAAGGCCTGACCGACGACGAGCGCCGCATCGTCATGCGCAACCTCGGCTTCTTCTCCACCGCCGACTCCCTGGTTGCCAACAACCTGGTCCTGGCCGTGTACCGCCTGATCACCAACCCGGAATGCCGCCAGTACATCCTGCGCCAGGCTTTCGAAGAAGCGATCCACACCCACGCCTACCAGTACTGCATCGAATCGCTGGCCATGGATGAAGGCGAAATCTTCAACATGTACCACGAGATCCCATCGGTCGCGAAGAAAGCAGCCTGGGGCCTGAAGTACACCCGCTCGATCTCCGATCCGAAGTTCGAAACCGGCACCCCGGAAACCGACAAAGAGTTGCTGCGCAACCTGATCGCTTACTACTGCGTTCTGGAAGGCATCTTCTTCTACTGCGGCTTCACCCAGATTCTCTCCATGGGCCGCCGCAACAAAATGACCGGCGTCGCCGAGCAGTTCCAATACATCCTGCGCGACGAATCCATGCACCTGAACTTCGGCATCGACGTTATCAACCAGATCAAAATCGAAAACCCGCACCTGTGGGATGCCGAAATGAAGGAAGAAGCGACCCAGATGATTCTGCAGGGTACGCAGCTGGAGATCGAATACGCGCGTGACACCATGCCTCGCGGGGTGTTGGGTATGAACGCGGCGATGATGGAGGATTATCTGAAGTTCATCGCTAACCGTCGTTTGTCGCAGATTGGTTTGAAAGAGGAATATCCAGGGACGACTAACCCGTTCCCTTGGATGAGCGAGATTATGGACTTGAAGAAAGAGAAGAATTTCTTTGAGACTCGCGTGATCGAATACCAAACTGGTGGTGCTCTGAGCTGGGACTAATAGTCTCGCTTGGCGCGATTTGACGATTGCTGCCTGAGTCGACAAGTCGAGAAAGCAAAAAGCCCCGATTTTATCGGGGCTTTTTTATGGGCGATAAGCGGTAATTAGGTTAACGATGCATTGGTAGGATTTGGCAGGATCAGTCGCTTTTCCCTGTAGGAAATTTCCTAGACAGCAGTGATGGCCACTCAGTATCGTCCGAGGGTTTTCAACCCTCGGCGATTTTATGGACACGGAAAAAAGTAATAGCGATTGGAGTGAGGTCGAGATTCAGGCGGCAGTCGATGCCTATCTGAAGATGCTTGTACGCGAGCAGAGCGGCCAGAAATTCGTCAAGACTGAGGAGAATCGCATCCTGCGCGAAGGCCCGTTAGCCGGTCGGACTAAAGGCTCTGTCGAGTTCCGGATGCAGAACATTTCTACCGTGTTGGTCGAGATGGATAGAAAGCGTATTGAAGGCTATAAACCTGCCAAGAATGTTGGCGCGAATGTAGCGAGCAGCATCCGTAAGGCACTTGATGCTTCTACCGTTCTGACACTTGAAGATTCCAATCCAACGGCGGACGAAGCATTGCTCGAGCAACGCGCGGCTAAATTTGAGCAAAAGCAATTTGATTACGTCCCTAAAGGGATAAAAACACCAATCCAAACGACTTCCACTAGAAAGGTTTACTTTCGCGATCCTGAATTGAGGGGCTGGGTTCGTCAGCAAGCCAATGGAAAGTGCGAGGGTTGTGGCAAAGCAGCGCCATTTGAAAAAAATGGGAAACCGTTTTTAGAAGTGCATCACGTTAAGCACATGTCGCAAAAGGGTTCGGACCTTGAGACGAATGTTGTGGCGTTGTGTCCCAACTGTCACCAACGTTGCCATCATTCGGACGACAGAGCTGAATTCACTGCTTGGCTTTATGACAACGTTGGAAGACTCGAAAAGGAATAATTGCAGTTTGTCTGGCTAACCTCATTTGCTGGATTTGGGGCAGCTTCGCTGCCCAACGGGGATAAATCCCCTCACCACAATTCAATGTGTTGCTGCTGGGTCGGTGTCTGGATTCGAGATTAGGTTGATGCCACAAATCGCCAGCAGGCTGCCTCCCACAAATCCCGCATCCCCCTGAAAACAATCAGTGCAACCTACCCCGCCTCCCGCTATTAATACCCCTCCCCCCACTCAAGGATCCGAGCCCCATCATGAAATTCGATCTCGCCTACTGCCTCAGCCTCGACGACAAGTTGTCGATCTATGACGTTCGCGATCTCAATTTCGATGAGACGGTGGCGTTTGACTCGGCGAAGGAACACTTCCAGTGCCCCAACGATGCGTGTCGTTCGGCGTTCGAGGCGTCCAACGAGTTGGGCACGTTCAACGCGAAGAATGTGAATTACGTGCGCACGCCGCACTTCAAAAATCTGCCCACTACACAGCACGTCGCGGGTTGTCCGTATGTGAGTTTGAAGGCGTCGGCTTCTGGCGTTGAGACGGCGGATGGCGAGGTGGATGACGGGCGTGAGGAACACTTCCCATCAGAGTTGTTGCTGACCCGGCGTGAGTATGTGCGCAAGCCTGTCGCGCCAGCGGGGGCGGCGGATGTGTTGCGCGATGATCCGGTTCGGATGGTGGCAGACAGTGGTAAGGAGTCAGCGAGTCGTGAGTCGGCGCCTGACAAGACCAGTGTGTTTGCGCATCCGGTGGAGTGTTTTGTTTCCAACTTCGCCGACAAGGAGTTGCTCAAGCGCATGCCCTTGAAGGTCGGCGAGCATTCGGCGCCGTACAGTTCGTTCTTCAAGAAGATCGAGTATCTGACGGACAACAAGGGGCTGATTTACTGGGGGCGGATCAAGAAGATTGAGGACTTCCACAGTGCCAGTTTTCGAATCGATTTCGAGGACAAGGTCTGGTTCAAGAAGCCCGAAGACAGCAAGAAGAAGCCGTATCCGGTCAGCGTTTATCTGAACAAGAAGCTGATCGACAACTACCGCAAGCGCAAGGCGTTCCTGGAAGAGATCAAGCATGCGGTGGACAGCGACAAGGCGTTGTTCTGTTTCTTTTATGGGGTGACGCCGGAGTTGAAGCAGGTACCCGGCAAGAAGAACCCCGAAAAACCTTTCGAGGTCTTCAATGCCAATATCGAGAACCTGGATCACTTCATTATTCGTGAAGCGCCGGGGTTGGAATGAGAGTTAGCTTTCGGGCAGTTGCAGTTTCACGGCACCCGGATGCTGCTTGAGCAGACCGTAGGGTAGAACGCCCCATTCGACGTATCCGCAAACTGCCATGACATGCGGATAGGACGGAAAAAAGGCGACGCCTTTTTCTCCAAACTGCCACATAGGAAATTGCCAGGGCTCTGGCTCGTCATAGCCGCAATCATTTTCGCCCTCAGCGACAACGGTCATTTCGGTAGGGTAACGCTTCGACAATTGTTCGACGAGCCAAGGGGCGAGTTCTTTGGCGCGGTAATTGAAGCTTTCCTCCGAAAAAGCGTCAGGTGATTCTTCACGATGCAGCGGCTCGCCCTGGCCCACCCACAGCACATCTTCAAGGCTCAACAGTTGCCCAGTCCGCGTATCGAAGTTCAGCGATTCATTATTTTGATCAGGATACGCACCGCCGCAATAATACTCGGTGGAAACTCGCACGCTCATGACTGAAGACGACATCCACAGCGGCTGCGCGGATTGCCTGTAACTCCCCGAACAACCGTAATACTGCGACACTTCGCTCCATAACCACGCCCTCAAATATTGATTGATGCGTTCCTGCGCTGCCGGGGCGTAACCCGATACCACTTCAAACAGCGAAGCCCCCGACTTCGGCTCGCTCCACCATTGCAGGGTGTAGCCCATGAAGGTTTCGGTCTTACCTTTCTTCAACAGCAAACCCTGAAGCCGCAGGTATTCGTAGGGCTGTGTGTCATGCAGTTGCGCCAGATAAGGCGCGGCATCTGCTGGAACATCAGGAAGCCTGGCGGGTTGTAAATCCACTTTTAGCGTTTTTCCGGAAGGGGCCTTCCATTCGCCGCTCCAACCGCTGAGTGTGGGCAGCAAGCGCAAGGTCGGGCGCGAGTCACCGTCCATTGCAGCGCCTTCCAGCATCACCAACGCGTCGCCCTCTTTACTAGTTTCCAGCGCAAGGTCGGTTCGGTATTTTCGGTAAAAATAACGTCCTTCGTTGTAGCGCGCGTCGAGCTCAACAACAATCGCGGCTTTACCCAAGGTGCCGGTAAAGACTTGCCTACTGTCTTCGGCCCAGACGCGCGGTGAGAGACATAAAGCTACAAGTGCTAAAGCCAAGTTGATACGCAACAGTCCAAGATGCATCGTTTCATCCTTGATTGAGCGAGCCGTTGCTCGTAAAAAAGCGTCGCAAATGGTGACGGGCCAGACTCAATTCCTCGAATCCTGCCTCTCATACTCTTCCATAAAAGCCTTGCGCTCCATCTCCGCTATTTCCCGCGCGACTTGATGCCTACGCTCTTTCGCAGCATGCAGCTGGACATCATCGAGAAAGCAATAATGGCGCAGCCAGTGAAGCGTCATTTCCTCGTCCGGGAAGTAGTAGGACTTGGCTCCCTTGCTGTTTCTTGGCGTGTCGTTCATTTGTTCGTCGAAAACCATCGCCGTGACTTCATTGGGTGGTAAGCAACCCGTTCCAGCGACCTTGTCTCGAAAACACCAGGCAATTTCATCAATGTGTTTTTGCGCGCTGCGATGGCCGCGCCGATAGAATCGCTGTTGCTCACAAGTCTGTTGCATTCGCGCCAACATCACCTCGGGGTCTAGCCATTGTCCGAGGCCATGGTTTTGGGCATTGATCATCAGGCCATTCACCCAACGCTCGGTGAGGCGCAGAACGAACTCGTGATCGTCGGCTTTTTTCGCGTCAGCCAGGATCACGCAATAGCGGGTTTTGATGTGCAGGACCAACAACGCATGTTTGCGCTGCACAGTGATCGCATGAACCAACCACTGTTCGTCCGCGCCGTTCAGCTCATCATCCTCAATAACTGATGACGGCGGTTTGGTGTCCACCGGCGTGATCATTTTGCCTTTATGGACACGGCTGAAGAACTTACTGGCGGCTTCGGTGCAATTGAAGATCAACATCCTGGTTCTCTGCTGAAGACTGGAGGGCAACGCTCTGCCGCTGATTCTGATTTCTTTCGCCTGCGCCAATCAACGATTCATTTGAGCGAAATGCTCAGCAGCACCACGATCAGCAAACCAATATAGATCCAGGCATGCACCCGATCCGGTATCCGCCCAATCCATCGCGAAGCCAATCTGATCCCCAGCAACGAGCCAACCGTCAGCAGCGCAAACGCCAGCACATCGACATACCCGATATACCAAACGCCCAAATCAGACTCAGTGAAACCGGCCTGCGCCATGTACGTCAAAGTCCCCGCCAACGCCACCGGGACGCTGAGCGGATTGGCCATGGAGGTCGCTTGCGACATGCTCAGCCCGCAGCGGCGCAGCAGCGGCACGGTCATGACGCTTCCTCCTACACCTAGGAAGGTCGCGATGGCGCCGATGCCTACGCCGCCGGCGGATGTTTCTGTTGAGGTCAGTCGCCGTGGGAATGTGGTTTGGGACTGTGTGAGAAATCCTCGGCACAGCAGGCAATCGACGATGGTCACGCCCAGGTAGGCGATGAAGGCGTAGCGGATCACTTCGCCGCTGACCCACATCGCAGCGATGGCGCCGACGATCGCGCCCACGCCGATAAACCCGCCCAATGGCCAGAGGTATTCCCGGAGCAGATTGCCAGCGCGCTGGTGTTTGCGTGTGGCGATCAGGGCGTTGACGACCATCACGCAGGTCGAGGTGGCCACGGCGATGTGCATGGCCGATTGCGCGATGGGGTCGTCGGCTGGGTGGCTGGCGGTGAGCATGCGATAGAGCAGCGGCACGATGACGAAGCCGCCGCCGAAACCGAAGAGCACGGCGCTGACGCCGGTGAGGCAACCGAACAGCGTAAGCAGGAGGTAGAACATGGTGGGCGTCCAGGATCGGGGGAGCCCAGGACATTAGAGCTTGATGCACTGGCCGGCTTCAGTAGTTGGGCCAATAATGTTCGCGTTTACGCCAATCGCTGGAACTCGCCTGATGCGCAATATTTCGATCAATCAGCTTGATGACACGCCTCGCCCGGTCGTGGCCATCGGTATCGATTATCCCCACGGCCACCTACTCCCGTTTCATACGCATCGCCGTGGGCAATTGCTCTATGGCGCCACCGGCGTGATGCAGGTCAGCACTCGGAACGGTAATTGGGTGGTGCCGCCGCAGCGCGCGGTGTGGATTCCGCCGGGCGTGGCCCACGAGGTGTTGATGCTCGGGGTGAGCACGCGCAGCCTTTACATCGAACCGGGCAACGTGGAATTGGGGCCGGACTGCCAAGTGCTCAATGTGTCGCCGCTGCTGCGGCATCTACTGATGGAAGCGGTGGACGTGCCGCTGATGTACGACCAGGTCGGACGCGACGGCGCGCTGATCAACTTGCTGTTGCATGAACTGGCACGCAGCGCGCCCCTTGCCCTACACATTCCCATGCCAGCCGAAGGAAAGCTCCTCAGTCTGTGTCAGACATTTCTGAACATGCCCAATGCCCACCAATCCCCGCAGGATTGGGCCGATCAGTTACACATAAGCTTGCGTACCTTTAACAGATTGTTTCGGCAGCAGACCGGGCTCAGCTTTCGTCAGTGGCGCCAGCAGGCGTGCGTCGTGCAGGCGTTGGCACGGTTGGCGGCGGGGGAAGCGGTGACGCGGATTGCCCTGGACTTCGGCTACGAGAGCCCGGCGGCGTTTTCGACGATGTTTCGGCGTGTGCTGGGACAGGCACCGTCCGTCTGGTTGGAGCCGACGAACTAGGCAAATTCGAAAAATGCGTTTGATCCCGGCCGAAAACAACTGTACAAAAACACAGTACATTTTCAATCAGCACTTTTGAGCCCGGAGCACACCATGGCCTCTCTTGCGATGAACCACGTCCTCGAACGCATTGCCCTTTTCCAGTTCACCCCGACCCACTGCGTCCAGGCCCGCGCCATGCTGGGCTGGAGCGTTGAACAACTGTCGCGCGAGGCCGAAGTGGCGGTGGCAGATATCCAGCGTTTCGAAGCGCAGCAGGACGTGGCGGACGCCGCAAGACTGGCACTGGCTTATCGGTTTGAAGCGCAGGGGTTGGTGTTCTTTCCGGGGTTCGCACCGGGGCGCAGTGTCAGGGCGCAGGGTATGGCAGGGGAATCGGTCGGGCGTGGGGATTTTGCGATGGCCGAATAAGGAGCGCTAAGGATGGACATCGAAAGAAGCACGGGCAACGTCTACGCAGATTTGGGACTGCAGGGTGCAGATGAAATGCTGATCAAATCGGGATATGCGACAAAAATGGCCGCGTTGATCAAGACTGCCAACCTGAACGAATCTGAAGCGGCGCAAATTACTGGCATCACCTTGGAAACACTAAGTCAGATACTTCGTGGAAAATTCAGGGATTTGTCAGTCGCTACGATGGAGGATTACCACCGGCGAATGAAGGAAATAGGAATCTGATTCATCCGGTTCGCACCGAGGCGAACCGGATGAAATCGTCAGGCGTTCTGCACTAGCGCCTCCCCCTCCTCTTCAACCGCCATCCACCACGCACTCCCCCGTTGTGGATGCGCAAGGTTGAACGCTTCCCCCATTCGCGGTGTGGTAATCGCAATACTGCGTTCCCACGCGAGGGCGAGGATGCGGTCGAAGGGTTCGTGCCAGGCGTGCATGGCCAGGTCGAAGGTGCCGTTGTGGATCGGGAAGAGCCAGCGGCCCTTGAGGTCGATGTGGGCTTGCAGGGTTTCTTCCGGTTGCATGTGCACGTGCGGCCATTCGACGTTGTAGGCGCCGGTTTCCATCAGGGTCAGGTCGAACGGACCGTACTGTTCGCCGATGCGTTTGAAGCCATCGAAGTAACCGCTGTCGCCGCTGAAGAAGATTCGTGTGTCGGCGTCGATCATCACCCATGACGCCCACAGCGTGCTGTTGCCGTCGAACAGGCCACGGCCGGAGAAGTGCTGCGATGGGGTGGCGACGAAGCGGATGCCTGCGATTTCGGTGCCCTGCCACCAGTCGTATTGGCGCACCTTGCTGGCATCGATGCCCCATTTGATCAGGGTGTTGCCCACGCCCAGCGGAGTCAGGAAGTAAGTGGTTTTGGCGGCGAGTTTGAGTACCGCTTCGTAGTCGAGATGGTCGTAATGATTGTGCGAGAGGATCACCGCTTCGATCGGCGGCAGTTCGTCGATGCTGATCGGTGGCTGATGAAAACGTTTCGGACCCGCCCATTGCACCGGCGAGGCGCGCTCGGCGAAGACCGGGTCGGTGATCCAGAATTTGTCGCGCATCTTCAGCAACAGCGTCGAGTGCCCCAAGCGGTAAACGCTGTGATTGGGCGCTGCGAGCAGATCTTCACGGGTCAGCGGCTGCACAGGAATGGCGGCGGTTGGACGGGTGTTGCGCGGTTTGTGGAAAATCATGTTCCACATGATCCGCAGCATTTTGCGTAGCCCTTCGCGCTGTACCGGCGCATGATTGCGAAACAGCCCTTGATCCTGCCGCGAGGCTTCAGGCGTGGGAGCGTTATCCGGGAGAGAGACTGGATTGGCCATGACTGAACGACTCCGAAAAACCGTGTGCTGCACGGTATTCCACGGGAAATGAAAATGGCCAAGCTGCACGCAAGGGCCAAACGCTCTGGTTTGTAAGGTGCGAGGATTAACGCAACATTACACTGAGCGGTGTAGTTTCTAGGTTGCATCAAAGCCGACGCCAAGTAAACTGCCGAGTGTAATTTCATCTCTCTCTGCCGAAGTCCGCTCATGACCGCTCCACAACGCCTCACTGACCGCAAACGCGAAGCTATCATCCAGGCGGCGATCGCCGAATTCCGTGCCCACGGGTTCGAAATCACCAGCATGGACAAGATCGCCGCTACGGCCGGCGTGTCGAAGCGTACGGTGTACAACCACTTCCCCAGCAAGGAAGAGCTGTTCGCCGAGATCCTCAATCAGTTGTGGGCGCGGATCATCGCCGAGCCATCGGTGAGCTACGACCGCGAGCAACCGCTGCATGAGCAGCTGCGCCTGATGCTGCGAGAAAAAGTGCAGATGATGGCCGACGAGAATTTTCTCACCCTCGCCCGGGTGGCGATTGCCGCAACCATTCATTCCCCTGAACGTGCGCAGAATATGATCGAGCGCATGGGCGAGCGCGAGGAAGGCCTGACCGTCTGGATACGCGCGGCGCAAGCCGACGGACGGCTCAAACCGGTGGATCCGGAATTTGCCGCGCATCAAGTACAAGGTTTGCTCAAGGCATTCGCGTTCTGGCCGCAGATCTCGCTGGGTCGCGCGGCCCTTGATCCAGACGCGCAGAATGCAGTTGCCGAGTCGGCGCTGGAGATGTTCCTGGCACTGTATCAGCGGTGAATCACCGGCTCGTGGAGCCGTGTACAACTAATTTCGTAAAAAGTTATACAAACTCGCGAAAAATTCCTTTCTTGTACAACTTTATTAAGTTTTGTATAAGTAGCCATCTGCCAGTAACGGAACGTTGGCATTGAGCAGTCACCACCGAATGCCGCCTGTGCATTTCGGTTTGCCGGCGCAGGAATAGGGACTGAATTCTTTTGATTTTCCCCACTTCCCGAGTACCGCAAGCATGTTTTTCAATCGCCAGAAAGCCGCCCTCGCTGAACTGCAACACACCGTTTTTGACCAAGCTGCAATGCTCGAAGCGATCGACCGTTCGATGGCGGTGATCGAGTTCGATCTTGATGGCGTGGTGTTGCGTGCCAATGACAATTTCCTCAAGACCATGGGTTACACGGCTGCCCAGGCGATTGGCCAGCCGCACCGGCATTTCTGCACACCTGAGTTCGGTCGCAGTGCCCAATACACCGAGCTGTGGTCGCGCCTGAAAAACGGTCAGTTCCAGTCCGGCACCTTTGAACGGGTCGACAGCAAGGGCCAGCCGATCTGGCTGGAGGCCAGTTACAACCCGATCAAGGATGTGTCGGGACGGGTGATCAAAGTGGTCAAGTACGCGATGGATGTCACCGCCAAGGTGCAGCAGGAGAACGAGGCCAACGCCAAGCTGCAGGCGATCGATCGCGCGATGGCGGTGATCGAGTTCGATCTCGACGGCAACATTCTTACCGCCAACCAGAATTTTCTCACGCGCATGGGTTACAGCCTCGCAGAGCTCAAGGGCCAGCATCACCGCTTGTTCTGCACCCCGGCGCTGGTCAACAGCGGCGCCTATCAGGATTTCTGGCGGCGCCTGAATCAGGGCGAGTTCTTCCACGGACAGTTCGAGCGCGTGGATAAGCGCGGCCAGATCGTCTGGCTGGAGGCCAACTACAACCCGGTCTACGACGCTTCGGGGCGTTTGTACAAAGTCGTGAAGTTCGCGTCTGACGTCACCGCTCGTGTCGAGCAACACGAGCAGGACGCGCGCAGTGCCAGCACCGCTTACCACATCTCGGTAGCAACGCGAAAAGTCGCCGAGCAAGGTACGCAAGTGATTCAACAGGCGGCCAGCGAAATGCGCGAAATCGCCGAGGACATCAGCCAGTCCTCAACGCTGATCGCGCAACTGGGCGACCGCTCCGAGCAGATCACCGCCATCGTCAACACCATCCGCGCGATCGCCGATCAGACTAACCTGCTCGCCCTCAACGCGGCCATCGAGGCGGCACGCGCCGGTGAACAGGGTCGCGGCTTTGCCGTGGTCGCCGATGAAGTGCGGCAACTGGCAGCGCGCACCAGCGGCTCTACTGCCGAGATCTCGAACATGATCAGTCTGATCCAGAGCGAAACGCGGCAAGCGATCAAAAGCATGCAAGGCACCCGTGACCGCGCCGCAGAAGGCGTGGAATTGGCCAATCAGGCCGGCACGGTGATTCTGCAGATTCGCGACGGCGCCAGTGAGGCGGTGGATGCGGTGAGCATGTTTGCCAATGAGCGGGTGCCGAATTGAGGTTTGTGCAGGGTCGATAGGACGAGTCGCAACCTTCGTGGGCAGCCCGCGAAGGTCGGCCGCCAAAACGCAGAGCTATAGTGACGACACGTCCCAAGCCCCGCCGAGTGCCCCATGAATAACGAAAAACCCGAAGTATCCAACGCCCCGATCGATCACCTGCGCTTTCACCGCCCCCACGCCCACCTGAATACGACCTTCGGCAACGATGCCTTCGCCCTGCGCGCCGAAGCCTTTGCGCGGTTCTTCGGCACGCCACTGTTCCTTGGCGCGCAAACCTTGATCGTTGCGGTATGGATCGGCCTCAACGTATGGGGCGTGACTCAATTCGACGTCTACCCGTTCATCCTGCTGAACCTGGCCTTCAGCCTGCAGGCGGCCTACGCCGCGCCATTGATCCTGCTTGCACAAACCCGTCAGGCCGCGCGCGACAAAGCGCAGGCCGACGCCGATGCACAGCACCGCGAAGCTCTGGCATTGGCCAATACCGAACGTCAGGCAGAGGCGGCGAAGAATTCCGCGCAATTGCTGGCATTGCTGGAACAAAACACCCGCCTTACCGAAATGACGAAAACCCTCACCGAGCGCATCGAAGGACTGACCAGCGAATTGCACGCTCACGTGTGCCAGAACTAAGGCCGCCTCGCGAGCAGGCTCGCTCCCGCATTGGATCTGTGGCGTTCACGATATCCCTGTGGGAGCGAGCCTGCTCGCGAAGAGGCCCGCAACCACACAGCAAAACTTCAACCGCGCACCAGACTCCGCACCGCAACAATCTCCGGCACTTCAACCTTGCTCATGTAAACCCGCAACGGCTCGGAGATGTTGATGCGGTCGTCGATGTGTTGATCGAGCAGCAACTGAATCAACTCGCGCTTGAGGGTCATGGTGGTTTCCGACGCCCTCGCCCAGACGAATTCACTGGCCGGGATGATGCCGTCGTCGGCCACGTCCATGCCGAACGAATCTTCGCTGAAGCGCACGATGTATTGGCCGGTCTTGCGATTGAGGCCGACGAAGCCTTTGAGATCGTCGGCGGCCTGGCAGATGAGTTGGGAGGTGATGCGCATGGTAAACCTCACGAAAGATGATCGATGGTTTACACGCAGGGCAATGTAGCGGCGCGCCCTCTGCCGGGGCATATGCCATGGGCAAGCGTACTGCAAACAGCGCCACAAAAGTGCAGGAAATTTCCGTTTTGCTCGCTTTATGTCGGTCTGGCGATAGCCCTGCGGCGCGTCAATTGTTAAAAGGTACGTCTCGAAAAAAACCTGCGAAAGGAACTCGACCATGCCTGCCACTTTTACCCGAAGCGCTCTGGTGCTGAGTCTGTTGTTCGGCCTCGGTCAGGCGCATGCCGCCAGCCACCCCGAGCCCAAGGCAATCGCTGCCGCCCATGGCATTCCGCATCCTGCGGTGATCGCCCACCGTGGCGCGTCGTTCGATGCCCCGGAATCCACCGCTGCGGCTTACAAACTGGCCCGTGACCTCGGCGCCGATTACCTGGAAATGGATTTGCAGCGCAGCAAAGACGGCGTGCTCTTCGCCCTGCACGACGACAACCTGCAACGCACCACCGACGTCGCCAGCAAATTCCCCGAGCGCAAGGACAGCCCGGCCACCGCGTTCACCATGGCCGAACTGAAAACCCTCGATGCCGGCAGCTGGTTCAACACCAAATACCCTGACCGCGCACGCCCGTCCTACGCCGGGCTGAAAATTCTTACCCTCGATGAAATCATCGACATCGCCCGCGCCAACCCGCAGCACAAGCCGGGCCTGTACATCGAAACCAAAGAGCCGCAGCTGTTTCCCGGCATCGAACATGACCTGAAGGAAAAACTGCAGGATCGCGGCTGGCTCAGTCCGGCCGGTTCGAAACTGGCGAAAAGTGCGCTGGGCGTCGGTCAGGGCAAAGGCAAGGTGATCCTGCAGACCTTCGATAAGAACAGCCTGCAATTGCTGGAAAAGGAAATGCCGCAAGTGCCGAAGATCCTGCTGTTGTGGGTCGGCGAAGGCAGCATCGAGCCTAAATCTGCGGTGACGTTTGCCGCGTCCGGCGAGAAAGACAAAAACGTTTTCTACGGCAAGCAGGAACCGAAGTCAGAAGCGGAATTCAAGCAATGGGTCGATTACGCCAAGGCCCAGGGCGCGATCGGCACCGGCCCTTCGGCGAAGCTGACCCATGGTGGTGACCAGAGTTACTCCGACCTGGTGCAGCCATGGATGAATCAGTACACCCACGATCAGGGCATGCTGGTGCATGTTTATACGGTCGACGAGCCGGTGGACTACGAGAAAGTCATGGCGGCGGGTGTCGACGGCATCTTTACCAACCGCGCCAGTGAACTGTTGAAGTTTTATAAGCGTCCGGCGGCTGGCAGCATTGACGATGTTTTGAAGAAGAACGGTTTCTGATTTGTAATCGAGTCGCCTGCTTCGCGAGCAGGCTCGCTCCCGCAAAGAGCAGTTTTATCGCGGAGCAGAGATTTAAGGGTGAATTAAGTTGCGCTGGTTAATCTGAACCCACTTACACAGATCAACCACTTCAACGCACTGCCAAGGAATGAACCGATGAAAACTTTGACTGCCCTGTTTACCGCCGCTGCCCTGACCCTCACCGCTGGCCTGGCTCAGGCTGATGTTCGCATCGACCAGATCCCGCAACTGGTCAAGGACGGCAAGATCAAGTCGCTGGAATCGATGAACGCCGAAGCACTGAAACTGCACCCGGGCGCAACGATTACCGACACCGACCTGGATAACCACTTCAATGGTTACGAGTATGAAGTTGAACTTAAGACTGCTGACGGCAAAGAGTTCGACGTGGACTTTGATGCCACCACCGGTAAAGTGCTGAGCGACAAGCAAGACACTTGATAGACCGCTGTTAAAGAGCCGCACGATTTAACGATCGTGCGGCTTTTTCATGCCTGCCGTAAATCATGTGGGAGCGAGCCTGCTCGCGAAAGCGGAGTGTCAGCGACATCAATGTTGACTGTTCCACCGTTATCGCGAGCAGGCGAGGACCTACGATAGTTGCCGGACGCTTGAACTCGCAATCAAGCACTCAACCGCGCCGTCACCTCATTCAACTGCCCCGACAACCCATGCAGGTTCTGACTGGCACTTTCGGTGCGCTGCACGTTGTCCAGGTTGGTGCTGGCAATCGCGGTGATTTCAGTGAGGTTGCGCGAGATATCCTCGGCCACCGACGTCTGCTCTTCTGCCGCTGTGGCGATCTGCCGGTTCATGTCGCGAATCGCCTCCACCGCCAAGGTGATGCGCTCCAGCATCGCGCCGGCCTGGGTGACTTGCTCGACACTTTCATCACTGCGCGCCTGGCCGCTCTCGATAGCCTGCGCGGCATCGACGGCGCCGGTCTGCACGTTCTGAATGATCTGGTTGATCTCGATGATCGACTCCGCCGTGCGCTGGGCGAGGTTGCGCACTTCATCGGCGACGACGGCAAAACCACGCCCGGCCTCACCCGCCCGCGCCGCCTCGATGGCCGCGTTGAGCGCCAGCAGGTTGGTCTGTTCGGCGATGCCACGAATCACTTCCAGCACCTTGCCGATACGACCGCTGTCGGCTTCCAGGCGACGGATCACCGTGGCGGTGTTGGCGATCTCGCCGCGCATCTGCGTGATGGAATGGATGGTGGTCTGCATGACCTTTTCACCCTGCTGCGCCGACTGATCGGCATCGTCCGCAGCACGCGCGGCATCGGCGGCGTGACGGGCGACTTCCTGCGCCGTGGCGGACATTTCATTCATCGCCGTGGCCACTTGATCCGTGCGGTTGAATTGCTCGCTGGTGCCGCCGGCCATGGTCGTGGCAATGGCGTTCAACTCGCCGCTGGCGCTGTCCAGATCACCGGCGCTGCGTTGCAAGCGAGTGAAGGTGTCCGCCAGAAAATCGCGCAGAGTGTTCGCTGCGGCGGCGAGGTTGCCCAGCTCATCGCGACGCTCGCTGACAACACGTTCGGCCAACTGGCCACGGCTCAAGCGGGTGACGTAATCGATGAGGTTGCGGATCGGCTCGATCAGGTTGCGGCTGACCAGCCACAGGCTCAGCAGACCGATCAACAAGCCTGACGCGAGCATCACCAACAGCCCCAGCCACACGGTGCGCTCAGCGCTGGCACTGATCAATGCCGACTGCGCGGTACCCTGCTCGCGCAGCTCGGCAACCAATGCACTCATCTGCTCGCTGGTGGCGCGGTCGACGCCTTTGACCGCTGCGTCGCCGGCGCTCGGGTCACCACCGGCAGCCACGTAGGCATCGCGGCCTTTCTGGTAGGCCGCGCCCAACTGGCGATGCTCCTCGCGCAAACGTTCGATGCGTGACTTGAGATTGGCCTCGATGCCTTTCTGGCCGGCCAGTTCGCCGAGAATGTTCTGCACGTCGCGCTGACGCTCTTCGAACTGGCTCCAGTATTTCGCCAGATCCGCCGGTTGCTTGCCGCGCAGCAGAACGTTTTTCCATTCCTGCACCTGCACCTTGAATTGCAGGTTGGCTTCATCGATCAGTTGCGAAGTGTGCAGCGGGCCGGCGATCAGCTGGCTGTAGCTCTGCACGCCGTTGGAGAGGAAATGAAAGCAGGCCAGCGCGATCAACAATATCGCCAGCAGACTGCCGCTCAACAGGGCGAGAATTTGCGCTCTCAGGGATTTTTGCAGCATTGCAAGGTACTCGAAGCAGGGATGAGGCACGCCCGAGCGGACGTGAAAAATGGCCGGACTTCCCTGTCGACGTACCATGGCCATAGGCCAATGGCGCGCAACCTAACTCACCTGAGATCGGCGCGCCAGAGCCGTCCTTGAGAAACTTCCGACAGCCGGTAACGCTGTGATTTGCAGTCATTTTGCTGTCACAAAACGGTCATGTGAGCTTGCGATGATGCCGCTCCGGTGAACCTGAAAATCCTGCCCCAGACACCCTCCTCGCAGCGAGCCGCCATGAACCACAGCCTCGATATCAGCCATCGCGACCCGGACCTGTTTGGCTTGCTCTACGGCTTTCGTTTTCTGCCCGGGGAGCGCGGTCGCGAGATCGATTCGGCGACGGCTTTGCGCTGCTTGCAGGACGACAGCGACAGTGGCGAATTCCTCTGGCTGCACCTGAACCTGGCCCATGCCGCGTGCGAGCGCTGGATGAAAAGTCATCTGCAATTGCCCGAGGAGTTTTTCGAGGCGTTGCACGAAGGTTCGCGTTCGACGCGCATCGAGCATGTCGATTCGGCGCTGCTGGCGGTGGTCAACGATGTGGTGTTCAACCTCAGCAACATGGTCTCCTCCGACGTGTCGACGCTGTGGGTCTGCGTGCGCAGCAAACTGATCGTCAGCGCGCGCCTGCAACCGCTGCATTCGGTAGATAAATTGCGCTCGTCGGTAAAGGCCGGCGAGTGCTTTCGCTCGCCCTCGGAATTGCTCGTGCATCTACTGCGCGATCAAGGTGAGGTGCTGACGCAGATCGTGCGCAAGACCAGCCTGAGTGTCGATCAGGTCGAAGACGAATTGCTGTCTTCACGCCTGTCGACCAACCGCGCCGAACTTGGCGCCAACCGTCGCGTGCTGGTGCGACTGCAACGGCTGCTGGCGTTGGAGCCGGGGTCGTTGCTGCGCCTGCTCAATCGTCCGCCGCCGTGGTTGCAGAAAGAGGACGTCAAGGAGTTGCGCAAATCCACCGAGGAGTTTGCGCTGATCATCAACGACCTCACCGCCCTCGGCGAACGCATCAAACTGTTGCAGGAAGAAATCGCCGCCAACCTCAACGAACAAAGCAACCGCACGCTGTTCACCCTGACGGTGGTGACGGTGCTGGCCTTGCCGATCAACATCATTGCCGGTTTTTTTGGGATGAATGTCGGCGGTGTGCCGCTGTCCCAGGACCCGCACGGATTTTGGGTGCTGGTCGCGTTGGTGGCGACGTTCACCGTGATTGCCGGGCGCTGGGCGTTTCGCAAGCGTGGCGATTACTGAGCGCAAATCCCACACGCAACACAGCCCTCCCTGTGGGAGCGAGCCTGCTCGCGAAGTCGGTGTGTCAGATAAATCAATGTTGAATGACATGGCGCTTTCGCGAGCAGGTTCGCTCCCGCAGGAGCAATGTGCTCAATGTCAGAGCGTTGAACGTACGACATCGCCGAGCCAATCCATAAACACCCGCACCCGCAGCGGTAGATGCCGTTGCCGCGCATGCAACAACGAAATCGCCATCGGCGGTGCGGTGTGTTGCGGCAGTACCGTCACCAGTTCGCCATTTTCCAGATGCGGCTGCATGCCGGTGCGCGGTACCTGCGTCAGGCCGAAGCCGCCAAGGCACGCCGCTTCATAGGCGTCGGTGCTGTTGACCGTGACACTGCCGGCCATCGCCACGCGCCGCACTTCGCCACCCTCCTCATAGACGAACCCTTCCGAACGCGAGCCCAGTACGCCGACGTAATGCACCAGCCGATGCTGCGCCAGATCCTCGATGGTCTGCGGCACGCCGTAACGTTGCAGATAAGCGGGACTGGCGCAGTTGACCATCGGAAAGTCGCCGAGATGCCGGGCGACCACCGACTGATCCGGCTGCGCGCCGATGCGTAACACGCAGTCGAAACCCTCGCTCAGCAGATCGACACGGCGGTCGGTGCTGCTGATTTCCATCTGCAGATTCGGGTGGCGATCCATGAATTCCGGCAGGCGCGGCAGGATCAGCCGTCGCGCGAGGATGTTCGGCATATCGACGCGGATGCGTCCGGTCAGCGAAGCCTCGTCCTGACGAAACAGCCCTTCGATCTCATCCATGTGCGAAAGCAAGTCTTTGCTGCGCTCATACAACACCATGCCGTCCTGAGTGGCCTGCACCTTGCGCGTGGTGCGCTGCAACAGCCGCGTGCCGAGCAAGGCTTCGAGCGCCTGCACCTGTTCGGAGACCGTGGAGCGCGGTAGGCCGAGGCTTTCCCCGGCGAGAGTGAAACTCGACAGTTCGCTGACCCGAACGAAGGTACGCAGCAGTTCCAGTTTGTTCATGACAAGCCCCGGTGATTGTTCGGCTGAGCCGATCAGTGATTCCGCTTTTGCCGTGTTTATCACCTCAGGGCGGATAAATACACTTCTTCCATCCCCACTCAACGCAATCGAGGAAGTCCGCATGAATCGCAAAATCGCACTGATCACCGGCGCCAGCCGTGGCCTGGGCCGCAGCGCCGCCCTGCACCTCGCCGCGCAAGGTATCGACATCATCGGCACCTACAACAGCCGCGCCGACGAGGCGCAAACTCTGGTCAGCGAATTACAGGCACGCGGCGCGAAAGCGGCGATGCTGCAACTGGACGTCGGCCACAGCGAAAACTTCGCTGCGTTTGCCGAGCAGGTTGAACGAGCACTGGAACAGACTTTTCAGCGCCAGCGGTTTGATTTCCTGATCAACAACGCCGGGGTCGGCGTGCATGCGCTGTTCAGCGAAACCACCCCGGAGCAGTTCGATCTGCTGATGAACGTGCAGTTGAAAGGACCGTTCTTCCTGACTCAGCAACTGCTGCCGCTGATCAACGACGGTGGGCGCATCGTCAATATCTCCAGCGGCCTGACCCGCTTCAGCCTGCCGGGGTACGGCGCCTATGCGGCGATGAAAGGTGCGATGGAAGTGCTGACGCGTTATCAGGCGAAAGAGCTTGGGGCGCGGCAGATTGGCGTGAATATCCTGGCGCCGGGTGCGATTGAAACCGACTTCGGCGGTGGCACGGTGCGCGATAACAGCGCGGTCAACGCGATGGTCGCCAGCAATACCGCGCTGGGTCGGGTCGGGCTGCCGGATGATATTGGCGGTGCACTGGCGCTGCTGCTGTCAGAGGGTGGACAGTGGATCAATGGTCAGCGGGTCGAGGCGTCCGGCGGCATGTTTCTCTGACTTTGTGCCCGATGACTCACCTTTGTGGTGAGGGAATTTATCCCCTCACCACAGGTTTACCTCAGCTTTCACATGTGCGGCGGGCCATGAAGCGCTCGCGCAGGACGTCATAACCCCAGTGATAGACATAGGTGTACGGCAGGAAAAACAGCAGCACGCCGATATCGAGCAACAACGCCTGCCACAGGCTGACCGACAGCCACCAGGCAATCAGCGGCACGCCCATCACGATCAGTCCACCTTCGAAAAGCAACGCATGCACCACCCGCACCCAGGCGTTGTGCGGCAGATTCATCCGCGCCAGAGCACGGTCGAAAAAACGGTTGAACACCACATTCCACGCCAGCGCCAACAGCGCGATCAACACGGTCACCGCGCCCATGTCGAGCAGCGGCTTTTGCATGATCCATGCGAGCAGCGGCGTGCAGATCAGGATCGCGAGAAACTCGAAACCAACCGCCTGGAAAACCCGTTCGGTAATGGACTTGTGGGCAGTCATGGCCTGACTCCTTGTTTGACGATGGTTGCCATGATCCAACTGAATACCGATACTTCATAACCAATAACCATCGACCAAGGCGATAGTTCATGGCTTCGCAAGAAGTGCTGTTGGCGTTTGTCCAAGCGGCGACGCAAGGCTCGTTTTCGGCGGCAGCGCGCAAGTTGGGCCGCAGTCAGTCGACCATCAGCGCGGCGGTCGCCAGTCTGGAGATCGATCTGGATCTGCAGCTGTTCGACCGCAGCAGCCGCAAGCCCACGCTCACTCCCGCCGGCCACGTCATGCTGCAAAAAGCCGAGGCGATTCTGGCCGCCACCAGTCGTCTGGAAATGAGCGCGCGGCAGTTGGCCCAAGGTGTGGAACCGAAGCTGACCGTGGCGATTTCCGACACTTATCAGTCGTATCGTTTCGAGGCGGCACTGGTGGGTTTCGAGCAGCGTTATCCGGAGCTCGAGCTGGAATGCCTGATTGCCGAATGCGAAGACCTGATCGAACTGGTCCAGCGCGGCCGGGCGCATCTGGCCTTCGCGGAAATGCAGGACAACTACCCGCCGGATCTTGTGACCTCGACGGTGGCCGAGCGCACGGAGATTGCCTTGTTCGTCAGCCGCGAGCATGCGTTGGCGAAGCTTGAGCATGTCGATCAGCAGATTCTCGAGCAACATCGCGAGCTGCGCCTGGCAACCATCGTCAATCCGTATGACAGCCGTGGCAAAGGCCGGGTGTGGTCGGCGCCGAGTTATCTGATGCTGCTGGAAATGGCGGAAAAAGGCTTTGGCTGGGCACCGTTGCCGAGGTGGCTGGTGCAGCGCTATGCCAATGATTTGCTGATAGAGCTGGACGTGCGCGGCTGGCCGAAACCGGTGTTTGTCGACGCCTTGTGGTCGCGCTTGTATCCGCCGGGGCCGGCGGGGAGCTGGTTGCTCAGCAAGATGCTCGAATAAGCGGTGCTGCCATTCGCGAGCAGGCTTGCTTCCACAATTGAAACGCGCTCACCTGTGGGACCGAGCCTCCCAAAAGTGAAATGCAATCACCTGTGGGAGCGAGCCTGCTCGCAAAGGGCCAGCCGCACCGACGCAGCTTCCAGATCAACCCAGGTCCCTCAGTCGCCCCTCGATAAACCGCCGCTCCGGCTCCTGCCGCGTCAGCTCCAGCGCCCGCTGATACGCCGCCCGCGCCTGCTCCACCCGGCCCAACTGCCGACAAAACTCCGCCCGCGCCGAATGCGCCAAGTGGTAATCCTGCAACTCCCCACGCGCCAAAATCCCTTCAACCAACAACAACCCGGCCAACGCCCCATCCCGCTTGGCCACCGCCACCGCCCGGTTCAGCTCGATCACCGGCGACGGCACCGCGCGCAGCAACACGTCGTACAGACCGACAATCTGCTGCCAGTCCGTTTTCGCCGCCGACGGCGCTTCCGCATGCACCGCTGCAATCGCCGCTTGCAGACAATATGGCCCGAAACGTTGTGTACTCAGGGCGCGCTCGACCAGCGCGCAGCCTTCAGCCATCAACCCGGCATTCCACAGCGAGCGATCCTGATCGTCGAGCAACACCAGTTCACCGCTCGGCGAGGTTCGTGCCGGCCGCCGTGATTCATGCAGCAGCATCAGCGCCAGCAGACCCATGACTTCCGGCTCCGGCAGCAACTCCATCAACAAGCGCCCCAGCCGAATCGCTTCGCGAGTCAGGTCCTCGCGGGTCAGCTCGGCGCCGACCGAGGCCGAATAGCCTTCGTTGAACACCAGATAAATCACCCGCAACACGCTGTCCAGGCGCTCGGGCAATTCGTTCAGCGTGGGTACTTGATAAGGGATTTTCGCGTCGCGGATCTTCGCTTTCGCCCGCACGATGCGCTGGGCAATCGCCGCCGGCGCCGAGAGAAAAGCACGGGCGATTTCCTCGGTGGTGAGGTCGCAGACTTCACGCAAGGTCAGCGGCACCTGCGCATCCGCCGCCAGTGCCGGGTGGCAGCAGGTGAAGATCAGCCGCAAGCGATCGTCTTCCACGTCTTCGCCACTCCAGTCAGCCTGTTCCAGCTCATCGAGTTGTGCCAGCAGCAACGGTTGCGACGCCTTGAACCGCGCGCGCCGGCGCAGCACATCGATGGCTTTGAAGCGTCCGGTCGAGACCAGCCAGGTGCGCGGGTTGTCCGGCACGCCGTCGCGCTGCCAGCGCTCGACCGCGACGAAGAACGCCTCGTGCAAGGCTTCTTCGGCGAGGTCGAAATCACCGAGCAGGCGGATCAGCGTCGCCAGAATCCGCCGCGAATCCTCACGGTAGACCTGCTCGACCCGCGCCCTGACGTCAGACATTCAACTGCCGCACCGGGCGCACTTCAACGCTGCCGACCCGGGCTGCCGGAATATTGCCGGCGACCTGGATCGCTTCGTTGAGATCCTTGGCATCGATCAGGTAGAAACCGGCCAGTTGCTCCTTGGTTTCAGCGAAAGGCCCATCGGTGATCGACAACTTGCCGTTGCGCATCCGTACCGTGGTGGCGGTTTCTACCGACTCCAGCGCTTCGGCGGCGATCATCCGCCCGCTGCCCTGAATCGACTCGGCGTAGGCCCAGCATTCGGCGTCCTCCGGGCTGTCGGGCGAGGTGTGCAGCAGACGTTCATCGCTGTAGACCAGGCATAGGTATTTCATGGCGCTCTCCTGATTCGAACGGATCAACTATGGCTGAAGATCAGGGCTGCACATCGAACAGCGTCGCGCCGCTCATCGGATCGAACGGTGCCGACCAGTGTTCGTGGGCAATCTTCCACGCCCCGCCGATTTGCCGGTAACAGGCGGTGACACGCATCCAGCAACTCTGGGTTTCGCCTTTGTCATTGGTGCCGCCGCAGTTGGCCACCCAATGGGCGAAAGCGATGTTGTCGGCACTTTCGATGGCGATTTCGTGGAACTCGAAGATGTGCGGGCCGGGGCACATTTCCATGCACTCTACCCAATGTGCGCGGTACGCCGCTTTGCCTTTGAATTGCAGGGCCTTGATCGCATCGAACGAGACGATGTCGTCGGCGTACAGGGCCATGACTTTCTCGACGTCCTTGGCCATTACCGCTTCGCGATAGGTGTTGATCAGAGTCTGGATATCAGTCTGTGCGCTCATGGTGTTCTCCGTGGTTTTTATTGTGAAGACACCCTTAGTCGTTTGCCCAATGCGCGGATCGACAGGACAAACAAAAAAAATTCGCCGACGACAATCTCGCTAGAATCCGAGGCTCACTCTTTGTAGGAAAAAGGAAATTCCCGTGTCAGCCCAACTCGTGCCTTACGACAGCCTCAGCCCTTTGCAGCGTGAGCAAGTCGCGGCGATTGAAATCCACCCGGAGCAAGTCAAGTTTTCCGGTGACATTCACGGTGCCTTGCACACCCTGCTGTCGAAACCCGGCCCCGGCGTAAAGGGTTTTGCCCTGCTGGCGGACGACGTACCGGTAGCGTTTCTGCTGCTCAAGCGCCCGCCGGTGTTGCCCGACTGGGCCGACGAACACAGCGCCACGTTGCATGCCTTGCAGGTCGATCGCCGTGCACAGGGCATGGGTTATGGCAAGGCCTGCCTGCAAGCGCTGCCCGCTGTCGCCCGTGAAGCGTGGCCGGAAATCAAAGGACTGGAATTGTCGGTGGACGCCGACAATGAGGCGGCAATTGCGCTGTACGCCAAGCACGGCTATGTCGACAGCGGCGAAGCGTACAAGGGCCGGATCGGTTACGAGCGGCGGATGGGGCTGTTTTTTTAAATCGTAGAGGGATAACGATGATTGACTCAATCGAAGCACTGGAAGCTATTTACGGATTGCCCCACGAACGTGCGGTGCGCAAGCAGATCGGCTTTCTCAACGAGGATTATCAGGCGATGGTGCGCCTGTCGCCGCTAGTGATCGTCAGCTCGGTGGGGACCGATGGCCTCGATAACTCGCCGCGCGGTGATGCGCCGGGGTTTGTTCGGATCATTGATCAAAACACGTTGGCCCTGCCGGATCGCCCGGGCAACAACCTCATCGATACCTTGCGCAATGTGCTGCATGATTCGCGGGTGTCGCTGCTGTTCATCATTCCCGGGATCGGCGAAACATTGCGGGTCAATGGCACGGCCGTGATCAGCGATGAACCGGCGTTGCTGGAGAGTTTCGCGGTGAATGGCAAACCGGCGAAAACTGTGTTGCTGGTGACGGTGGACGCGGCGTTTTTTCACTGCTCGAAAGCCTTTGTCCGCTCGGACGCGTGGAATCCCGAAACGCACCTGCCGCGCTCGGCCTTGCCATCTGCTGGCGCATTTCACAAGCGCCTGAATGACGGCCAGTTCGACGCCGACACCTACGATCGGGAAGCGCCGAAACGGGTGCGTGAAAGCCTTTACTAACCGCGTAACTACAAACACCTCAAAACCCTGTGGGAGCGAGCCTGCTCGCGAAGGCGTCGTGTCAGTCGACACTTGCTTAACTGAAATACCGCTTTCGCGAGCAGGCTCGCTCCCACAGTTTTGATTGAAGTTCAGAGGGTCAGGATCATCTCGTGCCACGCCATGCCGCCGTGGTCGGACTCCGACGGTTTGATGTAAGCAAAGCCAAACCCGGCGTACAACGCAATGTGTTGCTCTTTGCACATCAGATGAATTGTCGCTTTGTCCATCCCACGCATGCGCTCGATGAATTCGCCGAGCAGGCGCTTGGCCAGGCCCTGCCCTTGGTAATCCGGGTGCACCACCACCGACATGATCACCACGTTCGGCCCTTTCGGGTCGTGGCCGATCAGTTCCTTGAAGGCCTCGTCGGACATCTGCACGTCGAACGCCGCGCCGGAATTGATGAAACCGGCGACCACACCGTCCACCTCGGCGACGATGAAGCCGTCCGGCCAAGTGGCAATGCGCGTGGCGATCTTTTCGCGGGTAGCGGCTTCGTCGCCTTCATAGGCGTCGGTTTCGATGGCGTAGCAGCGGTCCAGGTCGGCGGCGCTGACGTTGCGGATCACGGTGTTCATGGCAGCTCAAAAATCTGTGGAAACAAGGCCCGCCAGCATAAAGCAGAACCACCGGGGCGGACATGCTCCGCCTCGATTGTTACACCGCTCAAGCCTTGATCGGCAGCCAGATTTCCAGGGTGCCGGTATTGAGCTTCGGATTGAAATCCTCGCTATAGCGCTCGAATTCCGGGGCATCCGCCGCTTCGTAAGCGGACTGCGGCAGCCAGGTGTTCCAGATGTACTGGAAGGTGTCAGGGAGTTGCGCCAGTGACCCCTTGTGCTCGAACACCGCATATTTCTGCGGCTGGATTTCAACCCAGCGGTACTTTTCCGGCAGGTCGTCGAGCTTATCGATCTGCACCCCGGCGATGTATTCGAAACCGCCCTCGCCGTCCGCATTGCAGCAAACGCCGTAGGTCACTTCATTGACTTGCGCCGGGATTTTCCCCAAGTGCGGGATCAGTTTTTCCCACAACGCGGGAATGTCTTCGGTGGTTTGCTGAGTGAATCGCCCACCGAAACCGGCAATCAACAGAAATTGCCCGTGTTCGAAGCGCGGCCCAGCCAATTCGACGCGTGGTTGTTCATCCATGACGCGACTCCTCAGAACGCAAAAGTGGGTTCGGCTGGGAGTATAGAAAGCCCGATCCGTTTCGCACGTTTACAGCGCATGCAACTGCTCGACGGCGCCCGAGCCGACAAACTCGTTGTACCCGGAAACGATCACGTAGACCGCGAAATAGCAGAAGATCGCCGCCGATGCCAAGTAGGAGTAACGCAGCAGCTTGTCGCCCAGCAGCTTGCCGCCGTGGCTTGCCGCGAAGCACAGACCGGCCGACCAGAGCAGCCCGGCACAGAGAAAGCCGCCCAAAAACAGCGCCGAACTCAACGGACCACCGCCACCGGATCGAGCGATCAATGTGCCGCCGACCGCAGCAAACCAGAGAATCGCACTCGGCGACGACATCGCGAGGAAGATGCCGCGAAAGAATTCCTTGCGATGGGAGTTCTGCCCCACTTCCGCCGTTTCCGCCAGCAACGCTTCGTGGTGGATCGCCGAATAAATCATCTTCGCCGCGAAGTAGATCAGCAGCGCCGAACCGCCAATCCACAGCACCCAGCGCACGGTTTCGTATTGCAGCAAAACGGTCATGCCGGCCAAGGCCAGCACCGCGTAAATCAGGTCGCCGACGCAGGTGCCCAGGCCCAGAGCGAAGCCCTGAAAGTAGCCGCGCTGCATGGCCAGGGTGATCATCGCGATGTTGGCTACGCCGATATCCAGGCACAGCGAAAGGCTCAGCAAGAAGCCGCTGGTGAATTCCATTGACCGATTTTCCTTGAAAAAAATGTTTACAACCGCGCTGGACAGTATGCCATCACTGCACTTATCTTCCGCCACAGGTCACCGCAGTGACCAGCGTCGCTCGGACGGTTCCGGGCGCTTACGTTATCCGAGGCAACAATGGCCGAACAAGGTTCGCCGCGCCGCTTTGCGCGCATAGATCGACTCCCCCCTTACGTGTTCAACATCACCGCCGAGCTGAAGATGGCCGCTCGCCGCCGTGGTGAAGACATCATCGACCTGAGCATGGGCAATCCCGACGGCGCCACGCCGCCGCACATTGTCGAAAAACTCGTGCAGGTCGCCCAACGTGAAGACACCCACGGTTACTCGACGTCCAAGGGCATCCCGCGCCTGCGCCGGGCGATTTCCAACTGGTACAAGCAGCGCTACGAAGTCGATATCGACCCGGAAAGCGAAGCCATTGTCACCATCGGTTCCAAGGAAGGCCTGGCGCATTTGATGCTGGCGACCCTGGACCAGGGCGACACCGTGCTGGTGCCGAACCCGAGCTATCCGATCCACATTTACGGCGCAGTGATTGCCGGCGCTCAGGTGCGTTCGGTGCCGCTGGTGCCGGGCGTGGACTTCTTCGATGAACTGGAACGTGCCATTCGCGGCTCGATCCCCAAGCCGAAAATGATGATCCTCGGTTTCCCGTCCAATCCGACCGCGCAGTGCGTGGAGCTGGACTTCTTCGAACGGGTGATCGCCCTCGCCAAGCAGTACGACGTTTTGGTCATCCACGACCTGGCTTACGCCGACATTGTCTACGACGGCTGGAAAGCCCCGTCGATCATGCAAGTGCCGGGCGCCAAGGACATTGCGGTGGAGTTTTTCACCCTGTCCAAGAGCTACAACATGGCCGGCTGGCGCATCGGGTTCATGGTTGGCAACCCGGAACTGGTCAGCGCTCTGGCGCGGATCAAGAGCTACCACGACTACGGCACCTTCACTCCGCTGCAAGTGGCGGCGATTGCCGCGCTGGAAGGCGATCAACAGTGCGTGCGCGACATCGCCGAGCAGTATCGTCAGCGGCGCAACGTGCTGGTCAAAGGCCTGCATGAGCTGGGCTGGATGGTCGAGAACCCGAAAGCGTCGATGTACGTCTGGGCGAAGATTCCCGAGGCGTATGCGCATCTGGGTTCGCTGGAGTTCGCCAAGAAACTGCTGGCCGAGGCCAAGGTCTGCGTTTCGCCGGGCGTGGGTTTTGGCGAGTACGGCGATGATCACGTGCGCTTCGCCCTGATCGAAAATCAGGACCGCATTCGTCAGGCCGTGCGCGGGATTCGCGGGATGTTCCGCGCGGATGGCTTAGTTAGCAAATAACTGACACACATCCCCTGTAGGAGCTGCCGAAGGCTGCGATCTTTTGATCTTGTTTTTTACAATCAAAAGATCGCAGCCTCGTTTCACTCGACAGCTCCTACAGGTGCCGTGTTTACAAGTTCATTACCCACAAAAAAACCGCATCACTGCGGTTTTTTTGTGCCTGCAAACTGCCGCTTAAACGAACAGCGACAACAGCAGGATAAAGCCCAGGCCCACTACCGACAGAATGGTTTCCATCGCGGTCCAGGTCTTGAAGGTTTCGGCCACGGTCATGTTGAAGTACTGCTTGACCAGCCAGAAACCGGCGTCGTTGACGTGGGACAGGATCAGCGAACCGGCGCCGGTGGCCAGCACCAGCAGCTCACGGTTGACGCCCGGAATCATGCCGACAACCGGCACGACAATGCCGGCGCCAGTGATGGTCGCCACGGTCGCCGAACCGGTTGCGATACGGATCACCGCCGCCACCAGCCAGGCCAGCAGGATCGGCGAGATCTGCGCGCTGACCGCCATGTGGCCGATCACGTCACCCACGCCACTGGTCACCAGCATCTGCTTGAAGCCACCGCCCGCACCAATGATCAGAATGATCGCGGCGGTTGGCGCCAGGCTCGCGTCGAGCCACTTGAGCATCTGGTTGGAACCGATACCCTGCTTGTAGCCAAAGGTGTACAGCGACAGCAGCAACGCCAGCAGCAATGCGGAGATCGGGTGGCCGATCATGTCCATCCAGATGCGGAAGAAGTTGCCGTCCGGCAGCGCTACGTCAGCGAAGGTTTTCAACAGCATCAGGAACACCGGCAACAGCACGGTGACCAGGGTGATGCTGAAGCTCGGCAGGTTGGCCGAATCGTTTTCGCGGGCCAGTTGATCGACCAGCTCCTGATTCGGGTGGCCAGGAATGTGCTTGGCGATGAAGGTACCGAAGATCGGACCGGCAATGATGGCGGTCGGCAGCGCGACGATCAGACCGTAGAGAATGGTCTTGCCGATGTCAGCGCCGAACACGCCGATGGCCAGCAGCGGGCCCGGATGCGGCGGTACCAGACCGTGCACCGCAGAGAGGCCGGCGAGCAGCGGGATACCGATCTTGATGATCGATACGCCAGTGCGACGGGCGACGATGAACACCAGCGGAATCAGCAGCACGAAGCCGATTTCGAAGAACAGCGGGATACCCACCAGGAACGCAGCGAACATCATCGCCCACTGCACCTTGTCCTTGCCGAAGGCGCGGATCAGGGTCTGGGCGATCTGATCGGCGCCGCCGGATTCGGCCATCATTTTGCCGAGCATGGTGCCCAGGGCGAGGATGATGCCGACGAAACCGAGCACGCCACCGAAGCCGTCCTGGAACGCCTTGATGATGGTGTTGATCGGCATGCCGGAAGTCAGGCCGAGGAAGGCGGCGGCGATGGTCAGGGCAATGAACGGGTGAATCTTGAACTTGGTGATCAGGATAATCAGGCCGATTACCGTGACCACCGCATCGAGCAGCAGGAACGTCTCGTGGGACATGCCAAACATGGGGGGTGTCTCCTGGATTGTTGTTGTTATTAAAGCGGGTTGAACAGAAGTCGGGAGGACAGCGCTGTCTTTTTCACCATACTCATATCGCCTGTTTCAGGCCGTTGGCCTGCCACCAGACGTGAGCCTGCAGGGCCAGCTCTTCGACGCTGTGAATCGAGGCATTGAGCGGCAGGGTCAGCGGCTCGCCCTTGGGCGATTCGAGGGTGGCGAACTGGCTTTCGATCAACGTCGCCGGCATGAAGTGGCCCGGGCGGTGCGATACGCGCTCGGCGGCGACTTCCGGAGTCAATTCAAGAAACACGAAACCGAGGCCCGGCAGGGCACTGCGCAGACGTTCGCGGTAACTGTGTTTAAGGGCCGAGCAGGTCAACACCGGGCGCTGGCCTTGGGCATCGACGCGACGCAGTTCATCGCACAGGCTGTCGAGCCAGCCGGCGCGGTCTTCATCGTTCAGGGGGATCCCCGCGCTCATCTTTTCGATGTTCGCGGCCGGATGGAATGTATCGCCTTCAATGGCAGTGGCGCCGCTCAAATGGCACAGGGCCTGGCTGACGCACGTCTTGCCGCAACCGGCAACGCCCATGATGACCAGGGCGGTGATGGGATGACTCATATAACACCTCAGCGCGCAGACAGCGCTACCTTTGCTAGCTATGACTCTAGTGCACAGGCAGAAGTTGCCGACGCCTTCTTGTCGTTTTTTTGGGTTGCAGCAGGTTTGTTCCCGACGCCAAAAAGCACAGATCAGGCAGGACCGCGCTCACGCATTTGCAGCTGCATCAGGACAGCGCTACCTTAGTGCCTTGATTTTTGTTTGGCAAGCCGCCCGATGACCTCCCCCAAGAACGATAAAAATACCCGCACCACCGGCCGTCCGACCCTCAACGAAGTAGCCCGCCTGGCCGGCGTCAGCCCGATCACTGCCTCGCGCGCCTTGCGCGGGGTAAGCACGGTGGCCACCGAACTGGTGGAAAAAGTGCAGAAAGCTGCGCTTGAACTCAACTATGTAGTCAACCCCGCCGCCCGCGCACTGGCCTCGGCGCAGAGCCATTCGGTGGTGGTGCTGGTGCCGTCACTGTCCAACCTGCTGTTCATCGACACGCTGGAAGCCATTCATCGGGTGCTGACGCCCAAAGGCTTCGAAGTGCTGATCGGCAACTTCCACTATTCGCGCGATGAAGAAGAAAACCTGCTGCGCAATTACATGGCTTATCAGCCGCGCGGGTTTCTGCTGACCGGTTTTGATCGCACGGAAAGTTCGCGGCGGATGATCGAGGCCAGCAACATTCCCTGCGTGTACATGATGGAGCTGGACAGTGCTGCCGGAGTCAATTGCGTGGGTTTCTCGCAGTTGAGCGCCGGGGAAACTGCCGCCGAACATCTCCTGTCCCGTGGGCGTAAACGTCTGGCCTACATCGGCGCGCAGCTGGACCAGCGCACCCTGCTGCGCGGTGAGGGTTTCCGCAAAGCATTGCAGAAGGCAGGCCGTTACGACCCGGATCTGGAAGTGCTGACGCCACGTGCTTCGTCGGTGGGCTTGGGCGGCGAGCTGTTCCTGCAATTGCTGGCGGCGCATCCGGATGTTGATGCGATTTTCTTCGGCAACGATGACCTGGCCCAGGGTGCGCTGCTGGAAGCGTTGCGTAACGGCATCAAGATTCCCGAACAAGTGGCGATTCTGGGTTTCAACGACTTGCCGATGTCCGAGCACATGGTCCCGCGCCTGAGCAGCATCAACACCCCGCGCGAGGCGATCGGCCGGCGCGCGGCGGAGCAGATGCTCACGTTGATGGCGGGCAACAAAGTGGCGCGGCCGGTGGAGGATATGGGGTTTGAGCTGAAGGTGCGCGAGAGTACCTGACCCTTCACAAATGCTGAGTTGAAACACAACCCTTGTGGGAGCGAGCCTGCTCGCGAAAGCGGTGGGTCAGTCAGCATTGATACAGCTGACACGACGATCTTTTGATTTTGCTTTCAAGAACAAGATCAAAAGATCGCAGCCTTCGGCAGCTCCAGGGGTTTTGTGTTGGGCTCAATGGCTGAGCAGGTCGACCAACGCCTGCGCGCCCTTCTGCAAGGGCTGGCTCTTGAGCCACACCGCATGCACCGGCAGCACCAGGCCATTTTCGATGTTGCGAAAATTCAGGCTTTTCAAACGTCCCGTTTCCAGCCACGGCTGCACCACCGACAGCGGAAAATTCCCCCAGCCCAATCCCGCTTCAACCATTTCCATCGCCGTCTCGAGATTGTCCGTACGCCAGTAGGATTCAGCCACCAATGGCCGCGTCTCGCTGATCGGCAAGTCGCGGCTGGCGACGATGATCTGCCGCACCTGCACCAGATCTTCCAGAAACACATCCCGCCCCTGCAACAACGGGCTGTCCGCCGCCAGCGTCGCGATCATGCGTTCGCTGCCGACGAACTGAAACCGCTCCAGCGCATTGACGCTTAACCCGGCAAACGCCAGACACACGCTGACCCGGCCAGTGTGCAACATCGCCAGCACATCATCCTGTGGCGCAGTCAGCACTTCGATATCGAGCAACGGATGCCGCTCGGCAATCACCTTGATCGCTGCCAGCAAGCGGTGTCGATCCATGTCCGCAACCACGCCAATCGACAACCTGCTTTCCAGCCCCAGCGACAGCTCCACCGCGTGCACCTGCAACTGCTTGAGCTGCTCGGCGATCAGTCGCGCGTGGGGCACCAACGACTGCGCCATCGCCGTGGGTTGCGGCTCGCGATGACTGCGGTCGAACAGCGGGTAACCGAGTTCCGCTTCAAGATTGGCAATGCCCATGCTCACCGCCGACGGCACCTTGCCCAACTGCCGCGCGGCGGCGGAAAACGAGCCGCGCTCGATCACCGCGAGAAATAATTCGATGCTGTCGCTGCTGAAATTCAAATGCCTCACCTATCAATAAAACTGAAAGCTACCGACTTTTTCTGTCAGGTGCATTGAAGCTATCTTTGCTCGCCTTCGCCAGCCCTGCTGGCCAACATCTGGCAAGAAAGAGGCAAATCTGCATGCAAGGCGTGAAACGCAAACTGGTCTACGTGTCGCTCTACGAAGTGATCGGCATGACCTTCTCGGCCCTCGGTCTGGCGTTGCT
The DNA here is from genome assembly GCF_007293365.2 of Pseudomonas sp. ef1. Lineage (NCBI taxonomy): Bacteria > Pseudomonadati > Pseudomonadota > Gammaproteobacteria > Pseudomonadales > Pseudomonadaceae > Pseudomonas > Pseudomonas sp. ef1. The sequence continues at coordinate 5,580,836 of NZ_CM129815.1, forward strand.
CTCGGGCACATCTCCTGGCAGCACCGGGCCGCTGGCGGTGATCATCACCAGTATCGCCGTGACCTGGAATTTCATTTACACCTCGTTGTTCGAGCGCTGGGAAAGTCGCCAGATCTCGCGCACCCGTACGGTCAAACGGCGCATCGCCCACGCCGTCGGCTTTCAACTGACGCTGATCGTGTTTCTGATTCCGTTGATCGCGTGGTGGATGAACATCAGTCTGGTGCAGGCGTTCCTGCTGGATCTGGCACTGATCATTTTCATCCCGTGCTACACCTTCGTATTCAACTGGCTGTTCGACCGGATCTTCGGCCTGCCGAACTCGGCGCTGCCGGATTCTGCCGCTGCGGCATAAATCGCTAATTCGTAAGCAGATATTGCGAGAAATCAGCGGTTTGACCGGGTAAACCGCTGATATTCACAATCCATCAATTCCGATAGCAGGCTAAGCTTTTCCATCAATAAAAAATGGATCAGCTTATGACTGCTCACGCTTCCGCCGCCGCGCACATCGACGGCATCGACCCGGTACGCGCCGCCGAGATTTCCGCCCGCATCGACCGTCTGCCCGCCGTCGCCACCATCTGGCGTCTGGTGGCGCTGCTGTCGATCGGTGGATTTTTCGAACTCTACGATCTGTTCCAGACCGCCTACATCAGCCCCGGGCTGATTCGCGACGGCCTGTTCGCCACTGGCAGTCAGGGGGTGTTCGGCTTCTCCGATCAGGCGGCGTTCGCCTCGGCGACGTTCCTCGGCCTGTTCCTCGGCGCCAGTCTGCTCAGTCCGTTGGCGGATCGTTTCGGTCGCCGGGCAATCTTCACCTTCGCGCTGATCTGGTACACGGTGGCGACAGTGCTGATGGGGATTCAGACCTCGGCGCTGGGCATCATCGGCATGCGTTTTCTGGTCGGCATCGGCTTGGGTATCGAATTGGTGACGATCGATGCCTACCTCTCGGAACTGGTCCCTAAACGCATGCGCAGCTCGGCGTTCGCCTTTGCGTTTTTCGTGCAGTTCCTCTCGGTGCCGGCGGTGGCCTTGATGTCGTGGTGGCTGGTGCCGCAAGCGCCGTTCGGGGTGTCCGGCTGGCGTTGGGTGGTGCTGGCCAGCGCGGTGTTTGCGCTGTTTATCTGGTGGCTGCGCAAGCGTCTGCCGGAATCGCCGCGCTGGCTGGCGCAACACGGTCGGTTCGATGAGGCCAATCGGATCCTCGACCATCTCGAAGCGCGCTGCGCCAAGGATTACGGCAAAGCGCTGGATGCGCCGGAACCGGTGTCAGTCGATGTCGAAGGCAAGGGCCGTTTCGCCGATATCTGGCAGCCGCCCTACCGCCGCCGCGCATTGATGTTGATCGTCTTCCACATCTTTCAGGCAATTGGTTTTTTCGGTTTCGGCAACTGGTTGCCGGCGCTGCTTTCCGGCCAGGGTGTCAGCGTCACCCACAGTCTGATGTACGCGTTCATCATCACCCTCGCCTACCCGCTCGGGCCGTTGCTGTTTGTGAAGTTCGCCAACCGTTTCGAGAACAAATGGCAAATCGTCGGCTCGGCGCTCGGCGCGATGACCTTCGGCACCCTGTTCGCCCTGCAGACCAGCGCCTTCGGGCTGATTTTCTGCGGCGTAATGATCACCTTCTGCAACGCCTGGCTGAGCTTCAGTTATCACTCCTATCAAAGCGAGCTTTTCCCGACCAACATCCGCGCCCGCGCGGTCGGGTTCTGCTATTCGTTCAGTCGCTTGTCGACGGTGTTCAGCAGTCTGCTGATCGGCATGTTCCTGGATAATTTCGGCACGCCGGGGGTACTGGCGTTCATCGTCAGCAGCATGCTGATCGTGATGCTGACCATCGGCTGGTTCGGCCCGCGTACGCGTAATCTGGCGCTGGAGAACATTGCCCATCGTTGACGGCCAACACAGGACTCACCTGTGGGAGCGAGTCTGCTCGCGAAGGCGTCGTGTCAGAAAGGCATGTGCTGGCTGACATAACGCTTTCGCGAGCAGGCTCGCTCCCACATTGGTTATTGGTGATGTTGAAACAGCTCAGTTCAATTGCAAGGTTTCATTGAACTGGCTGATCGCATCCACCACATGCCGCGAGCCTTGCTGAATCTCGAGGATCACCTCGCCCGCTTCGTTGGCCAGTTCCACGCCCAGCCCGGTTCGGCTCAGACTCGACTGCATGCTCGACACTGCGCTCAGCGACAGGTCGTGGTTCTTGCGCACCACGTCGACAATTTCCAGAGTGGCCTGACTGGTCCGCGCGGCGAGGCTGCGTACCTCATCGGCGACAACGGCAAAACCGCGTCCATGCTCACCGGCACGCGCGGCTTCGATCGCGGCGTTGAGCGCCAGCAAATTGGTCTGATCGGCAATGCCGCGAATGGTCTGGACGATGGTGCCGATGATGTCCGACTGTTTGCTGACCGCATCAATGCTCACCGCCGCTTCGTTCAGATCGCGGGAAATGTCCTGAATGATCTGCACGGTCTGCTGCACGACTTGTGAGCCTTTTTGCGCGCAGGCGTCGTTTTGTACCGAGGTGCTGTGGGCCGATTCCGCAGCGTTTTGCAGGGTGGTCATCTGCTTGGTGATGTCACTGGCGAACTTGACCACTTTGTACAAGCGGCCCTTGGCGTCGAACAGCGGGTTATACGAAGCCTCCAGATAAACCATCTGCCCGGACTTGTTCTTGCGCTCGAAACGGTGCGAGTGATATTCGCCGCGATTGAGCGAAGCCCAGAACGCCTTGTACTGCGCAGACTCCGCTTCTGCGCGGTGACAGAACAGGCTGTGGTGCTGGCCGACAATTTCAGGGTGCGCGTACTGCATGGTCTGCAGAAAGTTGTCGTTGGCGCGGATGACATGGCCTTCGGGGGTGAACTCGATCACCGCCATGGAACGGCCGATCGCCGCCAGCATGGCTTCTTCTTCATGTTCTTTGTTGATGCGTGCGGTGATGTCCGCCGCAACCTTGATGACACTTCTGACCTGTTTGTCGGGACCGAACACCGGCATGTAACTGGCTTCGAGCCAGATCTCGCGGCCACTCTTGTTCAGACGCAGGAAAGTGCCGCTGAGCGGTTCACCACGGGCCAGGTCGCGCCACAACTTCGCGTAGTCCTCGCTGCGATAAAAGCTTTCTTCGCAGAAGATCCGATGGTGTTTGCCGCGCACTTCTTCGGCGCTGTAGCCCATGGTCTTGCAGAAGTTCTCGTTGGCGTCGAGAACGATGCCGTCCGGAGTGAACTCGATCATCGCCATCGAGCGGCTGATCGCTTCGATTTTCGCGTTGGCCTCAGTCAGCGCACAACTGAAACGCTCGATTTCCCGCAGGTCAGCCTTGTGATGTAGGTTGAACATGGTTGTATCACCTTCCGCGCGTTCTTTTGATTTGATGAAAGTTCAGGTCTTGCAAGATCCATCACTACGTTCCACAGAACAGGCACACGCCTTCCTCCACGGGAGGAAGTTGTCAGGTGATAAATGATGATCAATCGGAGGGTCCCTGCAGCGACGCTCTGATCAAGACATCCTTTTCTTGATAGCCCGCATGCGGGCCAGCCCTAACGCGTAGAAGAACTTCCATTTAAGTGACGCTCCTTGTTGGTTCAGTGTTGGTGCCTTGAATTGCGCACTCTGGCAGCATGAATCACGGACCAACCTGTGCCGTCGCCTGTTGGCATGACGGTCGACATGGTTAGTTACCTGCAAGCATAGCCAGCCGAACGCCGGGCGCAAGGCCACTAGTCGGCCAGTATCTGGCACTTTCTGCACAAGAAACGGTTCAGCGCGGGAAACAGTGTGGTGAAAACGGACGTTTTCGCCAGCGAGGCGGGAGCCCGTGAACCGGGCTTCCGCATAGTTTGATCAATGGCCGAAAATATCGACCTTCTTGGCTTTCTTCTCTGCGCGTTTTTCAATCGCGGTCTTGGCCGGCTTTTTCTTCGCGGCTTTCTTTGAATCCATACCTTTGGACATGATCGGTACTCCACTCACAGGGGTGTGAGTTCAGGTATACACCTATCCCGAAGCGCGCGTTCTTTTATAATCGGCGCTTTTCGCAGCGACAGCCCGAATCATGTCCGATATCCACTACAGCCAGCTCGACGAATCGTTGTGGCCGCTGATGAACAAGTTCTACCGCAGCCACCAATCCTCGATGAAAGCCGTGCGCGAGGCGCAGCTGTGGGTGGCAAGGCGCGGCGAGATCGTTGCGGCGCTGTGTCTGCGGCCAGTCTCGGGCGGACACTGGCTGACGGGGTTGTTTGTCGATCCGCAGTGTCGGGAACAAGGTGTCGCTGCGCAGTTGATCGCAGCGGCGGTTGCCCAGGTGGACGAGCCGGTGTGGCTGTTTTGCCATCCGGATTTGCGCGGGTTTTATGAGCGAAGCGGGTTCAGCTTCGATCCGCCGCTGCCGCAGGCGATGGCCGAGCGGTTGAACCGGTACGCGCGGAGCAAGCCGATGATTGCGATGGGGCTCAATCCCGCAGATTTACGCTGACACCCTGTGGGAGCAAGCCTGCTCGCGAATGCGGTGTGTCAGCGCCGAATTTGGTTCTGATACTCCGCGTTCGCGAGCAGGCTCGCTCCCACAGGGGTTGATGGTGTTCTGACAATCAGTCGTCAGCGTTGGGATCAAGATCCGGAAACAGCACTTCGGTAAAGCCGAACTTGCTGAAATCGGTAATCCGCGACGGATACAGCCGGCCGATCAGGTGATCGCATTCATGCTGCACCACCCGTGCATGAAACCCCGAGGCCACACGCACGATCGGCTCGCCCTTGGGATCAAAGCCTTCGTAGCGAATCTGCTGATAGCGATCCACTGCGCCGCGCAGGCCCGGCACCGAAAGACAACCTTCGAAGCCCTCTTCCATCAACGGATTCAATGGCGTGATCAGCGGGTTGATCAGGATCGTCTGCGGCACTGCTTCGGCGTCCGGGTAACGCTCGCTGTGTTCGAAGCCGAAGATCACCAGTTGCAGGTCGACTCCGATCTGCGGCGCCGCGAGGCCAACGCCGCCGACGCTTTCCATGGTCTGGAACATGTCATCGATCAGTTGCCAGAGCTCGGCGCTGTTGAACATTTCCGGTGGCACCGGCGCGGCGATGCGCAGCAGGCGCTCGTCACCCATTTTGAGAATTTCACGAATCATGGTCGCGCTTCATCAGTGTCCGGCTTGAGCGAATGATCGCGGCCCAGGCCCGAGACGTGTTGTTTGGGGGATTCGTCGGGCTCGCCAGGGGCTTTTTCGCCCTTTTCCTTGCCTTCGGCGGACATGTGCTCGATCACTGCATTCATTTCCGCGCCAAGCAACAGGACTGCGGAGGAGATGTAGAAATACAGCAAGAGCACGATGATCGCCCCGATGCTGCCATACATCGCGTTGTAGTTGGCGAAGGTTTTCACGTAGAAGGCAAACCCCAACGAGGCGAGGATCCACACCACCACGGCCAGCACTGAACCTGGGGTGATGAAACGGAATTCCTGTTTGACGTCGGGCATCACGTAATAGATCAGCGCCACCGCGACCATCATCAGAATCACGATCACCGGCCAGCGGGCGATCGTCCACACCGTGACGATGAAGTATTCCAGTCCCACTTGTGCGGCAATCCAGCCCATCACCTGCGGCCCGAGCACCATCAGCGCAGCGGCGATCAGCAGCATGCCGGCGATGCCGACGGTGTAGACGATCGACAACGGGAAGCGCTTCCAGATCGGCCGGCCTTCAACCACGTCATAGGCGGCATTCATTGCGCTCATCATCAGGCGCACGCCGGCGGACGCGGTGTACAGCGCAATAACGATACCGATGGACAGCAGGCCACCCTTGGATTGCTGCAACTGGTCGATCACCGGGTTGACCTGCTCCAGTGCCTGCGGTGGCAGCACCAGTTCAGATTGCAGACGCAGCCAGGAAAAGAAGTCTGGCAGGTGCAGGAAACCGATCAGGGCAATCAGGAAAAGAATGAACGGAAACAGCGAGAACAGCATCTGGTAGGCCAGCGCCGAGGCGTAGGTCGACATTTCGTCATCGACGAACTCAGTGACCGTGCGCACCATCACCCGGTGCAGGGGCAGACCTTTCATGTCCGGAAATATCATTCGCGTCTCCTTGCGCCGCAAAAGGTTGAAGTCGTGGCGACTCAGGGGCCGTTTTTTACCTCAAGGTAGCCTACTTGGCGATCCTTCGGCGGATAACCGCAGGGTTCTCATACAAAAACGGCCATCCTTGGATGGCCGCTCGTGTGATTCGTTCAAGGCTCGCTTACGCCTTGTCGACGCCTTTTTTCACCGCGTCCTTGGCGTTGCCAACCGCTTGCTGGGCTTCGCCTTTTTTCTCTTGAACCTTGCCTTCGGCACGCAGCTTGTCGTTGTCAGTGACCTTGCCGACGCCTTGCTTGACGTTACCGACGGCTTCGTTGGCCATGCCTTTTACTTTATCGCCTGTGCTACTCATGGTGTTTCTCCGTGATGCATATAGGGAAGAAAAGTCATTACGTAACGATTGACCGGTGCGCTTTGCGCCGAGTTTCATTTATTTTGCCGGCATTTCGTCGTGGCGCGCAGGTTGCGCTTTATGTTTGCCGGCGTTGCCCCGAGAATGCTCAGCCTACGGGCGTCGCGCCCGGCACACCGATTCGCAGGAATGTCATGAAGCTCAATAAAACCCAGGCCATCGCCCGTCGCAACCAGGAACTGGGCGGCGCCGTGCTCGGCACCAACAACTGCCACTTCGCCGAACTGAACCGTAACCGCAATATCTGGTGGTTCGACCTGCCGGTGTCGCGTCTGGCCATCGGTCAGTACGAGTGGATTCACTTGCTGCTGCACACCCCGGCCACCGATGAGTTGCTGCACCTGAAAGTGCCCACGGTGTTCCTGCGCGAAAAGCTCGAAGGGCTGGTGATTCGCAATGAAGGCAAACGCAAGGCGGCGCTGAGCCTGGAATTGAGTGCGGACAAGGATTCTTATCTGCAGGACATGCGACCGGCCGGGACCAACGTGAATTTTGCGCCGTTTCGTCAGTAGGATTTGTGGCGTCAGCCCTTCCCCTCCCCTAGCCCTCTCCCAGAGGGAGAGGGGACCGACCGGGTTGTTCTTACGGAATACGCCGACCTGAAATATCGAGCCGAACTCAGGTTCTGAAAAGCTTGAAGATCGGCTCCCTTCCCCCTCGCCCCCTTGGGGGAGAGGGTTGGGGTGAGGGGGTAGGATTTACAAGACGCTGCAAATCACCAATCTTTCCCAACAAAAAGCCCCGCATCTGCGGGGCTTTTTTATTTACGCGGCAGACTTGGCCTTGATCTTCTTCAGCTCTTCATCCCGCAACTCGCGGCGCAGGATCTTGCCGACGTTGGTGGTCGGCAGCGCATCGCGGAATTCCACCGAGCGCGGCACCTTGTAGCCGGTGACGTTGGCGCGCATGTGGTCCATGACCTGCTCTTTGGTCAGGGTCACGCCCGGTTTGGCGACGATGAAAATCTTGATCGCCTCGCCCGATTTCTCATCCGGCACACCGATCGCCGCGCACTGCAGCACGCCCGGCAAAGTCGCCAGCACGTCTTCCAGTTCGTTTGGATAGACGTTGAAGCCAGACACCAGAATCATGTCTTTCTTGCGATCGACGATGCGCATGTAGCCGTCCGGCTGGATCAGCGCGATGTCACCGGTTTTCAACCAACCGTCGCTGTCGAGCATTTCATCGGTGGCTTCCTGACGCTGCCAGTAGCCCTTCATCACTTGCGGGCCTTTGACGCACAGCTCGCCGATTTCGCCCAGCGGCTGCTCGACACCGGCATCGTCGATGACTTTGCACAGGGTCGACGGCACCGGAATGCCGATGGTGCCAATCTGGATGTGCTGGATCGGGTTGACCGTGGCCACCGGGCTGGTTTCGGTCATGCCGTAGCCTTCGCAGATGGCGCAACCGGTCACGGCTTTCCAGCGCTCGGCCGCCGCCAGTTGCAGGGCCATGCCGCCGGACAGGGTGACTTTCAGCGCGGAGAAATCCAGCTTGCGGAAACCTTCGTTGTTGCACAGCGCCACGAACAGCGTGTTCAGACCGACGAAACCGCTGAACTTCCACTTCGACAGTTCCTTGACCATCGCCGGCAGGTCGCGCGGGTTGCTGATCAGGATGTTGTGGTTGCCGATCAGCATCATCGCCATGCAATGAAAGGTGAACGCATAGATGTGGTACAGCGGCAGCGGCGTGATCAGGATCTCGCAGCCTTCGTTGAGGTTGGAGCCCATCAGCGCCTTGCATTGCAGCATGTTGGCGACCAGGTTGCGGTGCGTGAGCATCGCGCCCTTGGCCACACCGGTAGTGCCGCCGGTGTATTGCAGCACCGCGACATCGCCGCTGTCCGGATTGGCTTCGGCCACTGGCTGGCCGTGGCCCTTGCTCAGAACGTCGTTGAACTTGATGGCTTTGGGCAGGTGATAGGCCGGGACCATTTTCTTCACGTACTTGATGACGCTGTTGATCAGCAGGCGCTTGATCGGCGGCAGCAGGTCGGCGACTTCGGTGACGATGACGTGCTTGACGCCGGTCTTCGGCACCACGGCTTCGGCCAGGTGCGCCATGTTCGCCAGGCACACCAAGGCTTTGGCGCCGGAGTCGTTGAATTGGTGTTCCATTTCCCGCGCGGTGTACAGCGGGTTGGTGTTGACCACGATCAGCCCGGCGCGAATGGCACCGAAGACCGCGACCGGGTACTGGAGGACGTTGGGCAGTTGCACGGCGATTCGATCACCGGGCTGCAAGTCGGTATGCTGTTGCAGATACGCGGCAAAGGCACCGGACAGCTCGTACAGCTCACCGTAGGTGATTGTCTTGCCGAGGTTGCTGAAAGCCGGTTTGTTGGCGAAGCGTTGGCAGGATTGCTTCAACACTGCCTGAATGTTCGGATACTCGTCTGGATTGATCTCGGCTGCGATTCCAGCCGGGTACTTATCCTTCCAAAAGTCTTCGATCATGGAAGCCCACTCCTCAGCAACGCGAATTCTTCACCGCATTTGATGCGATTATTATTGGTGTGTGTTTTGTATTGGTGAATCCGGCGTTTTACAGGCCGAGAAGTCACAAAGCGCGCCGAGAGTAGCAGCTTTGCCAAGGGTCGACCAGAGCCAAAAGAGGCCCCTACAGTCATATTGATGACTCAAGACTTGCCAGCGGTCATTTTAGAGCAAAAATCCTATTACCCTGTGAAAGCACCGTAGTCATGGGGTGTAAAAGCAAAAGATCGCAGCCTTCGGCAGCTCCTACATTTGGAATGCGTATCCTGTAGGAGCTGCCGAAGGCTGCGATCTTTTCGCTTGTAACCCTTATGCGATATCCCGCAACTCGCGCCGCAGAATTTTCCCTACAGGCGTCATCGGCAACGACTCACGCAATACGATGTGTTTCGGCACCTTGTAGGCCGTGAAATTCTCTTTGCAGTAAGCCTTCAGCTCTTCCAGGCTGACCCCGCTCTCCCGCGCTACCACAAACAGCTTCACCGCCTCCCCCGAACGTTCGTCCGGCACGCCGATCACCGCGCAGTTGGCGACTTTCGGGTGAGCCATGACCACGTCTTCGATTTCGTTGGGGTACACGTTGAAGCCGGAGACAATGATCATGTCCTTCTTGCGATCGACGATGCGCACGAAACCGTCCGGGTCGATCACGGCGATGTCGCCGGACTTGAACCAGCCCTCGGCGTCCAGCACTTCGGCGGTGGCTTCGGGTTTGTTCCAGTAGCCCTTCATGATCTGCGGGCCTTTGATGCACAGCTCGCCGCGTTCGCCCAGTGGCTGTTCGACGCCGTCATCGTTGATGATCTTCACCAGCGTGCCCGGCACCGGCAGGCCGACAGTGCCCAGGCGCGACTGATCGCCGTAAGGATTGGTGCACGCCACTGGCGAGGTTTCGGTCAGGCCGTAGCCTTCGGTGATGCGGCAACCGGTCATCTGCTCCCAGCGCTCGGCGGTGGCTTTGACCAGCGCGGTGCCGCCGGAATTGGTCAGTTTCAGGCTGGAGAAATCCAGCGTCTTGAAGTCAGGGTGATCCATCAGCGCGACGAACAAGGTGTTCAAACCCAGCAGCGCCGAGAAGCGCCAGTTCTTCAGTTCCTTGATGAAGCCGGCGATGTCACGCGGATTGGAGATCAACACGTTGTGGTTGCCCGAGACCATCATGCACATGCAATTCGCGGTGAAGGCATAGATGTGGTACAGCGGCAGCGGCGCAATCATCACTTCCTGGCCTTCGCGCAACAGCGGCTGACCGTCCGGGCCGAGCTGAGCCAGACAGGCGCGCACCTGCTGCATGTTCGCCACCAGATTGCCGTGGGTGAGCATCGCGCCCTTGGCCAGGCCGGTGGTGCCGCCGGTGTATTGCAGCACGGCGATGTCATCGAGGCCGACGCTCAGCGGCTTGATACCCAGACCGCGCCCCATGCGCAGCGCGCTTTTGAACGAGGTCGCTTGCGGCAGCGAATACTCGGGAACCAGTTTCTTCACTTTGCTGACCACGGTGTTGACCAGCCAGCCTTTAGCGGTGGGCATCAGGTCGCCCATCTTCGCTTCGATCAGGTATTGAATATCCGTGTCGGGCAGCACTTCCTGGACTTTCTGCCCGAACAGATTCAGGTAGACCAGCGCGCGTGCGCCGGAATCCTTGAACTGGTGGCGCATCTCGCGCGGCGTATAGAGCGGGTTGGTGTTGACCACGATCAGCCCGGCGCGCAGCGCGCCGAACACGGCAATCGGATAATGCAGGACGTTGGGCATCTGCACCGCAATGCGATCCCCCGGCACCAGATCGGTATGGGCCTGCAGGTAACCGGCGAACGCCGCACTCTGGCGTTCGAGTTCGGCGTAGGTCAGGGTGATGCCCATGCTGCTGAACGCCGGGCGGTCAGCGAATTTCTTGCAGGAACGCTCAAACACTTCGATGACCGACTTGAACTCGCCCATGTCGATGTCCAGCGGTACGCCGGCCGGGCGTTTGTCATTCCAGAAATCAGGTTGCATTGTTCTTGTCCTCTTTACCTGAGCCGATCCGGGAGCCGCTTTCTGTCGTTTCTGCTTCGTCCATGGAAGGCGAAAAGCACAAAGCGGAGCTTCACGGACACTAGCAGCTATGGCCATTGAGGCAAATATGACGCAAGCCCTCATTGATCCCGTGAATCTTCCAGCCGTGGCGTGAGCTGATCAGACGCGCTATACACTGTGGCGATGCTGAGCAAAGGAATCGCCATGACCCACGACACCTTCTGGCTGGACGCGAGTGACCGCAGCCGCCTGTACGTCAACCGCTGGCTACCGGCCACGCCATTGAAAGCGGTGATTCTGCTGGCCCATGGCATGGCCGAACACAGCGCTCGCTACGCTCGACTCGCCGACACGTTTTGCGACAAAGACTATGGCGTGTACGCCCCGGATCTGCGCGGCCATGGTCGCACCGCCGACAACGGCACCCTTGGTCATTTCGCTGATGACGATGGCTGGTGCAAGGTGGTTGGCGATCTGGCCAGCCTCAACCAGCACATCGGCCAGCAACATCCCGGCGTGCCGATCATCCTCCTCGGCCACAGCATGGGCAGCTACATCGCCCAGTGCTATTTGCTGCACCACAGCGCCAGTCTGCACGGGGCGATTCTCAGCGGCTCGAATTATCAGCCTGTGACCCTCTATCGCATGGCTCGACAGATTGCCCGGCTGGAAAAACTGCGCCAAGGCGGCAAGGGCCGCAGTGCGTTGATCGAGTGGCTGTCGTTCGGCTCGTTCAACAATAAATTCAAACCGGTGCGCACCCGTTTCGACTGGCTGAGCCGTGATCCGGCCGAAGTCGACAAGTACGCCGCCGACCCGTTGTGCGGCTTTCGCTGCACCAATCAGCTGTGGATCGACCTGCTCGGCGGCTTGCAGCAAATCAGCAAAGCGTCCAATCTCGCGCAGATCGACCCGGGCCTGCCGCTGCTGGTGATTGGCGGCGAATGTGATCCGGTGAGCGAGGGCAAGCGTCTGACAGATCTGGCCAATGCCTTGCGCAGGGCCGGCAGCCAGCATCTGCAACTGAAGATCTACCCGCAGGCCCGGCACGAATTGTTCAATGAAAGCAATCGCGACGAAGTGACCGCCGATGTGCTCGCCTGGATCGACCAGGCCTTGAGCCATCCGCGCCCGCAGCGCAGCGAATAAATTTTTTGTGGATTGACTGAAATCCATCACAGGAATCGAAACCGATGACCCAGGTTACCAACATCCCTTACGAAGCCCTCGAAGTCGGCCAGACCGCCAGCTACAGCAAGACTGTCGAAGAGCGCGACATTCAGCTGTTCGCGGCGATGTCGGGCGACCACAACCCGGTGCATCTGGACGCCGAGTTTGCCGCCGCCAGCATGTTCAAGGAACGCATCGCCCACGGCATGTTCAGCGGTGCGCTGATCAGCGCCGCCGTTGCCTGCGAATTGCCTGGGCCGGGCACTATTTATATCGGTCAGCAGATGAGCTTTCAGAAGCCGGTGAAGATCGGCGACACGCTGACGGTGCGCCTGGAGATTCTGGAGAAACTGCCGAAATTCCGCGTGCGCATTGCCACTCGCGTATTCAATCAGCGTGATGAGTTGGTGGTGGATGGTGAAGCGGAGATTCTCGCGCCGCGCAAACAGCAGACGGTGACGTTGCCAACTTTGCCGGCTATCAGTATCGGTTGATCGAAAAGATCGCAGCCTGCGGCAGCTCCTACTTTGGAATTCATTCCCCTGTAGGAGCTGCCGCAGGCTGCGATCTTTGCTTTCCAGACGCGCACAAAAAAACGCCAGACAAGCTGGCGTTTTTTTTCAGCCGACTAACTCTTACGAGTTCGCACGAGCCTGGTTACGCAGGGCTTTCACCTGGTCGTGGTTGCGTTGTACGCCGTGATATTGGCGTTCAACCAGATCACGAATACCTACCAGGTTGTGCTTGGTGATTTTCTCCAAGGCTTCTTTGTAGGCCTTCAGCGCATGGTCTTCACCGCGCTCGGCTTCGTTCAGCACAGCCTCTTCGTCTTTTCCGGTGAACATGGATTTGACGTCGACCCAGCGACGGTGCAGATCACCGGCAACGCTAGTCGAGGTCTCTGGATCACCGCCCAGCGAACGCACCTGAGCCTGCAGCTCGGCAGCTGCGGTAGCGCAGTCGGCGGAGCGCTGCACGAACAGGGTTTTCAGTTCCGGGTGCTTGATGTCTTCGGCGCAAGTCTTGAACCCTTCCTGACCGTCCTTGCAGGTTTCAATCAGGTCGTTGAGTACAGAAATGGCTTCTTTATTCATGTCGGTCATTTTTCAATTCCTTGCGATGGGTTGAAGATGCAAGGGATATTGCAGTGAGCGTGCCAGCTTTTTGATCGAATAAAAAACCTTTACTTTCAATAACTTACAAAAGATTGAACCATCTGTATGCTGGTTTTTTGCATGATCTGTCATTTGGCCTGCATGCAGAATGCCTGTATTTTCCAGGCTGTGATGTGAATCGATGAAGCGTGCTGATGAATCCGGAAAAACTCGAACTGCTGATCACCCGCGAAATGCCCTTCGGCAAGTACAAAGGGCGGATCATTGCCGACCTGCCTGGCCCCTATCTGAACTGGTTTGCCCGTGAAGGCTTTCCCCACGGTGAACTCGGTGGTCTGCTGGCGCTGATGCAGGAGATCGACCACAACGGCCTGTCCGACCTGCTCGAGCCGCTGCGCGCCAAACACGGCAAACCCGCCCCGCGCCACTGACGCGCCCTTCCCTCTTGAGCCTTGCCGACCATGCCTGACAACACCCGCCGCGCCCGTGACGAAGCCTTCTGGCAAACCTTTGCCGACCGATACGATGTGCAGCCCGGCCCGGTCAATCTGGAAAACGGTTACTTCGGGCGCATGTCGCGCACGGTGATCGAGGAGTACCAGCGCAATATCGAGCTGATCAACGCCAGCAACTCGATTTATGCACGCCAGCGCTTTGAACAGCACGACAACCTCGAAATCCGCGCGCAACTGGCCGAACTGATTGGCGTGCGCGCGCAAAGCGTGGCCCTGACCCGCAATGCCACCGAAGGCCTGCAATCGCTGATCCGCAATTACAATCGTCTGCAACCGGGTGATCAGGTACTGATCTGCGACCTCGAGTACGACACGGTCAAGGGCGCCATGCGCTGGCTGGCGAAGCAGCGTGGCGTGGAGGTCATCGAAATTGCCCACCACCATCCCGCCAGTTTCGACAGCCTGCTCGAAACCTACCGCGAGGCGTTCGTCCGCCATCCAAAACTCAAACTGATGGCCCTGACCCACGTCACCCATCGCACCGGCCTGGTCATGCCGGTGCAGGCCATCGCCGCGCTGGCCAAAGAGCATGGCGTCGACATCATCCTCGACGGTGCCCACGCCCTCGGCCAGATTGAATTCGACCTGCAAGCGTTGGGCATCGCTTTCGCCGGTTACAACCTGCATAAATGGATCGGCGCACCGCTGACCCTCGGCTTTATCTATATTGCCCCGCAGCGTCTCGCCGACATCGATCCTGACATGGGCGAGATGCATTACCCGGTCAGCGATATTCGCGCGCGGACCTCGTACAGCACGCCGAACATCCCGGCACTGATGACCTTGCCGCTGGTGTTCGAAGAGCACGACGCGCTCGGCGGCGCCGCAGCCAAAAGCCCACGCCTGAGTTACCTGCGCAACCTGTGGGTCAGCCGGGTCCGGCACCTGCCGGGCATCGAGGTGCTGACGCCGGACGACCCGCAACTGTATTGCGGGATCACCGCGCTGCGCTTCACCCGGCATGCCGATCAGCAGGCCATGGCCGAGCGTCTGCTCAGAGAATTCAACCTGTTCACCGTGGTGCGCACCGGCGCCGCGTGCGGGCCGTGCATTCGCATTACCCCGGGGCTGACCACCACGGCTGGCGAGATGGAGCAGTTGGTCCACGCATTGAACGAGCTGCGCTAGAACGGCGCTCCGGAGTTTTTTTCGTAGCCTTCCAGGCCAAGTTGCGACGACACGGCAAAGGTGTCGATGCCGAGGGTCTGGCAGGCGAAAGCACCGTCTTCAAGATCCGCGCCGGCGATCGGCTGCAACACCAACTGCAAGGCGTCCTCGGCGGCACCTTCACAGCCGCAGCGGCCTGGGACGTGCAAGGTGCCGGCCCAGGCCTCGTGGTGAGCTTGCGCTCCTGCTTCGTCGCCGGGAATGAATACGTTCAGCTTCAGGCAAGCAGCGCCGTGCGCCAGTCGGTCCGGATAGACACTGGTGAAACGGACGATGCCATGGCTGTCGGTCGATTGACTGCCGCCCAGGCTGGTGTCGCCATCGACACGCTGTTGGATGCGCACCAGCGCGCCGATGACCGGCTCGCTGGTCATCGCATCGACCAGCGACAGACGCAGGATCAGCGGCAGGCCTTCGACCCCCTGGCTGATATTGCGCACTTGGGAATCGACTGCGGGGCGGCCGAGGGGAAGTTGCTTCGGTTGATAAGGAGATTGTGGCGTAAGGGTCAGAGACTGAAGGTCGTCCATGAGGCGTTCTCTCTTCCATAAGATGAACGCAGGTTAACCCCGTGAAAAAGACAGCGTGCAGTAACTATGTATCGCCGCATGTATCGACAGCTTTTTTCAGCGCAAAAAAAGGTGCGCCGACCAAGCGCACCATAAAGCCGTAAAGCACACAACGAAGTGTCGGGTAACAATCAGTCCAGCAGCGCCAGGGCCTCGGCGGTGCATTCCTGAATGCGGGCCCAGTCGCCGTTCTTGATCCACTCCGGATCAAGCATCCAGCTACCGCCCACGCACATGACGTTTTTCAGCGCCATGTAGCTCTTGATATTGGCCGGGCCGACGCCGCCAGTCGGGCAGAATTTCACTTCGCCGAACGGGCCGCCGAGCGCCTTGATTGCCGCCACGCCACCGCTGACTTCCGCCGGGAACAGCTTGAAGCGGCGATAGCCCAGACCGTAGCCTTCCATGATCCCCGAGGCATTGCTGATGCCCGGCAACAGCGGAATCGGGCTGTCGACGCTGGCTTCGAGCAGGTCGCGGGTGATGCCCGGGGTGACGATGAACTGCGAGCCTGCCGCTTCCGCCGCTGCGAGCATGTTGCGGTCGAGCACGGTGCCGGCACCGGTCATCAGCTCCGGGCGCTGTTCGCGCAGGATCTGAATGGCCTTGAGGCCGAACTGCGAACGCAGGGTCACTTCCAGCGCAGTCAGGCCACCGGCGGCGAGGGCGTCGGCCAGTGGCAGCACGTCCTGTTCGCGGGCGATGGTGATCACTGGCAGGATCCGCGCCTTGGCGCAGAGACTGTCGATCAGGGCAACTTTGTCCGCCATGGAAACGGTCGGGGATGGGGTTGTCATAGCGGCTGTTCCTTGGCTCATGGGCACCAGTAAATCTCTAACGTAGGTTGCAGAAACGCGCGCACCGGCATGGCCGCGACGTCATCGGATGCCAGCGCGGCATTCAGGGTGGTCAGTTTCGATTGACCGGAAATCGACAGAATCTTGTGCCTGGCCGAGGCCAGCAGCGCGCGACTCATGGTCAGGCGCTGACGTGGCACGCTGGGTGCCAGCATCGGCCAGCAACGGCGCGTGCCATCGGCTTGCAGGGCTTCGGCGAGGTTCGGGCTGTCGGGGAACAGCGATGCGGTGTGACCGTCATCGCCCATGCCCAATACCAGCACGTCGATCGGCGGCAATTCCGCGAGCAAGCGATCAGCCTGTTCAGCAGCCTGCTCGACGTTGGCCGCCGCGCTGTAGAGGCTGAGGAACTGTGCCTTGGCTGCCGGGCCTTTGAGCAGATACTGCTTGAGCAGACCGGCATTGCTGTCGGCGTGTTCGACCGGCACCCAACGCTCGTCAGCGAGGGTCACAACGACCTTCGACCAGTCCAGCTCCTGCTTGGCCAGGTGCTGGAAAAACGCAACCGGACTGCGCCCGCCGGACACCACCAGCACCGCGTTGCCGCGCGCCGCAATGGCGTCGCTCAGTTGCTTGGCAACGTTCAGCGCCAGGCCTTCGGCGAGCAGCACCGGGCTGTTGAATTCGCGGGCAGTCACGCCCGTCGGCAGTTGCACATCAGATATCGCCATACCACGACCTCCCGTCCCGCGTGATCAAAGCAATGGAGCTCATCGGCCCCCACGACCCGGCCGCATACGGCTTGGGCGCGTCACCGGATTTCTTCCACCCGGCGATCAGCTGGTCACACCACTTCCACGCGGCTTCGATTTCATCTTTACGGACAAACAGGTTCTGATTGCCGTTCATCACTTCCAGCAACAACCGCTCGTAGGCATCGGGGATCCGCGCGCTACGCCAGGTGTCGGAGAAATTCAGTTGCAGCGGGCCGCTGCGCAGTTGCATGCCCTTGTCCAGGCCCTGCTCTTTGGTCATCACGCGCAAGGAAATGCCTTCGTCCGGTTGCAGGCGGATGATCAGTTTGTTGCTGATCTGCAGGCGCTGCTCCGGGGCGAAGATGTAGTGCGAGGGTTCCTTGAAGTGGATGACGATCTGCGACAGCTTTTGCGGCATGCGCTTGCCGGTACGCAGGTAGAACGGCACGCCGGCCCAGCGCCAGTTGCGGATGTCGGCACGCAGGGCGACGAAGGTTTCGGTGTCACTCTGGGTATTGGAATTCGGTTCTTCGAGGTAACCCGGTACGGATTTACCTTCGCTGTGGCCGGCGATGTACTGGCCGCGCACCACTTGTGTGGTCAGGCCTTCCGGACTGATCGGCGCCAGCGCCTTGAGCACTTTTACCTTTTCGTCACGGATGCTGTCGGCGGACAGGTCGGCCGGCGGGTCCATGGCAATCAGGCAGAGCAGCTGCAACAGGTGATTCTGGATCATGTCGCGCAGTTGGCCGGCCTTGTCGAAATAGCCCCAGCGGCCTTCGATGCCGACCTTCTCGGCCACGGTGATTTCCACGTGGGAGATGTAATTCTGGTTCCACTGGGTTTCGAACAGGCTGTTGGCGAAACGCAGGGCGATCAGGTTCTGAACGGTCTCTTTGCCCAGATAGTGGTCGATGCGGTAGGTGCGGTCTTCCGGGAAGAACTGCGCTACTGCGTCGTTGACCTTGCGCGAGGACTCCAGGTCAGAGCCGATCGGTTTTTCCAGCACTACACGGGTATTTTCGGCCAGACCGACTTTCTCGAGGTTCTCGCAGATAGCGCCGTACACCGCCGCCGGGGTGGCGAAGTAGGCAATCATGCGCTGACCGCTGCCGGCCAGTTCCGCCAGCGCCACGTAATCCTCAGCCTTGAGGAAGTCGACGTGCAGATAGGTCAGGCGCGCGAGGAAGCGCTCGGCCACGGTTTCGTTCAGCTCTTTGCCGACATAACGGCGCAATTCGGCGGCGATGAACGCCATGTGCTGCTGCTCGCTGCCGGGCTCACGGGCCAGCGCGATGATGCGCGTGTCCTCGTGCAGCAGGTCGGCACCGTCTAGGTGATACAGGGCAGGAAACAGCTTGCGCAGGGCCAGATCGCCAAGCGCGCCGAACAAGGCAAAGGTGCACGGTTCAACCGTAATGGAAGGCATGATGTTTGTTCTTTTATCAAGTTAAGCTACAAATACCTTTTTTCAAGGCATCACTCAAGGGAAAATGTAGTAATAACCACAACATTTTCGCAGAATACTCAATCCGAGTGGTGGTCGCCCGGACGCATCAGTAGGATAGGCCACCGTCACGGGCCATATCAAAGGCCCAATTTGCATAGCCCGACGCAACTCTGCGTCGGTGAATCAGGAATTCCATATGGACCGCGTGCGAAATTTACTGGAACAGATCCAGAGTCGCCTTGAAGAGCTGAACAAGGCCGAACGTAAGGTCGCCGAGGTGATTCTGCTCAATCCGCAGCAGGCCACCCGCTTCAGCATCGCCGCCCTCGCCCAGGCCGCCTCGGTGAGCGAACCGACGGTCAACCGTTTCTGCCGCTCGTTCGGTGTCAGCGGCTACCCCGAACTCAAGCTGCAATTGGCCCAGAGCCTGGCCAGTGGCGCGGCGTATGTCAGCCGAGCGGTCGAGGCCGATGACAATCCCGAGGCGTACACGCAGAAGATCTTCGGCAGCGCCATCGCTTCCCTGGACAGTGCTTGCCAGGCGCTCGACCCGAACCTGATCAGCCGCGCCGTCGACCTGTTGATCCAGGCTCGGCAGATCCACTTCTTCGGCCTCGGCGCCTCTGCCCCGGTAGCGCTGGATGCGCAGCACAAGTTCTTCCGCTTCAACCTCGCCGTCACTGCCCACGCCGATGTGCTGATGCAGCGGATGATTGCCTCGGTGGCGCACACCGGCGAGCTGTTCGTGATCATTTCCTACACCGGGCGTACCCGCGAACTGGTGGAAGTGGCGCGAATCGCCCGGGAGAACGGCGCTTCGGTTTTGGGCCTGACAGCGGAGAATTCACCGCTGGCCAAGGCCAGTACTTTGAGCCTGAACATTCCGCTGCCGGAAGACACCGACATTTATATGCCGATGACCTCGCGGATCATTCAGTTGACGGTGCTGGATGTGCTGGCAACGGGAATGACCTTGCGCCGTGGCGTGGATTTCCAGCCGCATCTGCGCAAGATCAAAGAGAGCTTGAATGCGAGCCGGTATCCGGTTGGGGATGAATTCAACTAAAGATCAAAAGCCCCCTCACTGTAGAGACCGGTACATCCTTTACAAATTAGACCGGGGACATCGTTTACACCTTTACAGGCTTGCTACGCGTTTAGCACCGCGTTCAAGCCTGCCTAAACAGTGGCTGCAAAGGTACAGCTCCCAAGCGTCGTCAGCCACTTCCTTCAGCGCGATGTCCTCTCCAATCAAAGCCTCTCCAAGAAAAATCAGCTGTCCTTTCCATTTGATTTCGCCATTTGACCGAACCTTGCGTACTTCAACATCAGAGCCGTATTCAAGCGCAGGCAAGTAACCGGGATATGCACGTACCGATGGGCTATAGACAGAAGCCGGCGGTTTCATGCCCAGCGCGGTGTGCGGTCGGTGGTGGTTGAAGTCCTGGACAAAATCCTGAAAAGCCAGCTGTTGGCGCACCAGGTTTTCTGCCGGTGGCACTGCTGCCTTTAGCGTTCGATGCATCCGTTCATGTCGACCATTTTGGTCGGGACGGCCAGGCGTAATCGTTTCGACATGGATTCCAAGCCTGATGAACCAAACCGATAACTTCGAAAGTCGCGCCAGACCTGTCGACGCGAAAGGAGCGCCATTGTCAGTGCGGATCACATCCGGCAGCCCATATTCTCGAAAAGCCCACTCAAAGCCTTCCCGCGTCGGCGCCCCGTGCGTACTGGGCAAAGCGCGACAGACGAATAAAAAGCGGCTCATCTGATCGGTAATGGTCAGCGGATAGCACCAATTACCGTCCTGCATTTTGAACTGCCCTTTGTAATCAGCACACCAAGTCTGGTTGGGCGCGTCGACCGGACGCAAATGCGTCGGAGCACGGGGACGTGGGGGATAAGGTCGTCGCGCCATGACCAAACCAGCTTTCTTCAACCATTCTCCGGCAGTACTCGCCGCCGGCCACTGGATATGCGGATCAGAAACGCGCAGGCGATCAATGATCTGCTTGGGCCCCCGATCGGGATGTTCATTTTTCTTGGCCAGCAACTTGGCGATGATTTCATCGGAAGTTTGATGAGGGCAGTTCAGCGGCTTGCGCGACTGCTCTTTCAAGCCATCAACGCCCAACGCTGCGTATCGTTCCAACCACTTGTCGATGGTGGGACGGCTGACGTCATACCGCCGGCTTAGCTGGCTTTTGGTGTAGCTGCCGCCGAGCCAATCGCTGATTAACTTCACTCGTTGATCCATTGGGGACTCTTGTTTCCAGGGCATGGTCAGCACCTCCTGACCATCATTGATACCTGTAAACCATGTCCCCGGTCTCAAACGTAAAGGATGTATCCGGTCTTTACCCACCCCAGCCCTCTCCCGGAGGGAGAGGGAGCCGACCGAGGTGTCTTGCGCGGTACATCGACCTGAAATATCCAGTCGATTATGGATTCAGAACTTCACTTTCACGTCGGCGTAATTCTTGAGCATCCCCCATTCGGTCCCCTCTCCCTCTGGGAGAGGGCTAGGGTGAGGGTATCGGTGTACTTGACGCACTAAGCCGCCGCCCACGCCTGCAAGCTCAAATGCGCCTTCTCCCCCGGCGCCAGATGCAGACTGTCCGTGCCGCCCGCCGCTGCTTCCACGCAGACGAACTCGGAAATCTCGTCCCAACTTACCCCCAGTAACGGCCGCGCGCCGGGATGCCAGACGACGGTGTCGCCGCTGTCACCGGTATCGATGCACAACTCGCGCTGCCAGGCGTGATCCTTGAGCTGCAATTCGCCGTCATGCTGAAACACCCGCTGACAGCCGCCATCGACCCGCAATTCACCCTCCTGCTGGCAAACCTGGCGATTCAACTGGTCATAACCCTGAGCGCCTTCGAGGCCAGACAGCGCTATCTCACCAACATCGCCTATACGCCAGTAAGCGTGCAAAGCCTGGCTCAACTGGCACGGCATGTCGTCCTGATGCTCGGTGCTCAGGCGTAATTCCATGCGTTCGCCCAGGTGCGCGTGCAAGTCGACCTGCCAATCGCACAGCTGCAATTGCCAGTGCAGGCGCACGCCGTCTTCGGCGCTGCTGCTGTCGAGCAGTTTCCAGTCGAGCAGTCGCGCCCAACCATGGGACGGCCAGGCATTTTCGCTCGGATGACGGCCATACCACGGCCAGCACACCGGCACGCCACCGCGAATCGCGCCGACATGCGGCCACTTCGCCGCGCACCACAACCACGGCTTCTGCCCACGCGGCTGAAAGTGCAGCAACTGCGCGCCCTGACGACTGAACACCGCCTGACACAGCGGATGATCGATCACCAACACGTCGCGCATCTGATAGCGCTCCCAGGCGAACACCGGTCGCTCGCGCAGGGATTTGAAGAAGCGTTGCAGCGGATGCTCATGCATTGGCTACGGTCCTGAAAATCATGGGGTATTCATCAATCCAAAAGTCTTGCATAGCACTTTGTGGCGAGGGGATTTATCCCCGATTGGCTGCGCAGCAGTCATGAAACCAGCGGATGCAGTCTGTCAGTGATATCGCGATTGCAGTGTTTGGGGCTGCTTCGCAGCCCAGCGGGGCGGTGCGACGTTTCGCTAAATCCCCTCGCCACAAAAAACTCTCCAGCCACAAAAAATCATCAAGCAACACATCTGACCTGTGTCACAAAAAAAAGCGGACAGCCTGGGCTGTCCGCAAAATGCGCACATAGAGAGGAGCTTATCGCAGACGCGTTAGAACGTTGACTGAATTTTCAGGCCAGCGACCAAAGCGTTATCGACTTCATCCACACCGCCCGGATGGGTGATGTATTGCAGGTTGGGACGCACGGTCAGCCAGTTAGTGACGTGGATGCCGTAGTTGAGCTCGTAGTTGTACTCGGTCTCACGAATCGGCGAGAACGCGGCGTTGTCGTAGTCGGACACACCGTTGGCAGCGTTCAGCAGTTCAGCGTTGCGCTTGACGTCCTTGTTGACGTGGATACGCGCCGCGCCGATACCGATGTCATCCTTCGGACGCGCGTCGAACGGGCCTTTGTAGACAAACATCACCGACTGGTAGTTGTCGATGAAGTTGGTGTCCTTGTCGTGGAAGGTCGCGTTGGCGGCGATGTTCAGACCGCGAGTCGCATCACCGTTGTGGCTGGTGAGTTGCTGTTGCGCAACGAACCAGTAACCGCTTTTGCTGTTGTGCGACTTGTAGTCATCACCGGTGGTTGCCGCATCGAGACCGTTGACGTCTTCGCGAACGTCGTCGGCATCGGCCGTGCTCTTGTAGTAACCGACGCGGTATTCGCCCGGCAGGCTGTTGACCTTCGGCGACCAGACCAATTCAACCGGCAGCACGGTACCTTTGGTGCCGCTGCCGCTGAGCTTGAAGCCGTTGCCGTGTTCCAGTTGCGACGGGTTCTGGTTGTACGCACCGATCTGCGCGTAGAGCTCGTCGTTGATGTTGTACTTCACACGAATCGCGGCCTGGCTGACGGGCCAGTTGTACCAGATGTTGGTCGCCCAGTTACCCACTTGCGAACCGCAGAACGCCAGGTTCT
Source organism: Pseudomonas sp. ef1 (assembly GCF_007293365.2). Lineage (NCBI taxonomy): Bacteria > Pseudomonadati > Pseudomonadota > Gammaproteobacteria > Pseudomonadales > Pseudomonadaceae > Pseudomonas > Pseudomonas sp. ef1. Next base: position 5,603,971 of record NZ_CM129815.1, read on the forward strand.
GGAAGTCGCACGGGAAGGTGTTGAAGTCTTCGCCTTCGCCGAAGTAACCGGCCTTGACGTCGAGCTTGTTGTCGAAGAACTGGTGCTGAATCCACAGTTGGGTCAGACGCACCATGTGGCCACGGCCGTAGACTTCCTGCGAGGAGCTGAGGGTGCCGGCACGCGGATCGCCAACGCGGTCGTTGGAGATGTTGTAGCCGTTACGATTGGTCAGCTGGATCTTCGCCTGGGTGTTGTCCCAGCCCCACAGCTTCTGCAGGTCGAGGGCCACGCCCAGACCGAACTGGTCGGCGTAACGCGCAGTCTTGTCGTCGTTGTAACCGCCGTTCAGGTTGGCGCCCATCTCGCCAACGTAGTCGGCCTTGATGTCGATACCCTGCTCGATCAGCTTGGTGCGCTCGCCGCCCCAGTCGCCGGTCATCCACTTGGAGTCGGAGCTGAACGCATCCGCCGCCATCGCATTACCGGCCAGCACCAGTGCAGCTGCCGCAGAAACCTGGCAGATCAACCGGGCATTGACGTGTTTCTTTTTCATCCCTACATCCTCGTCTTTATTGTTATTAACTGTTTTTATCTAACGCGGTTTACATAAAGTGCAGTGCTCGACAGGCCGGGCACTGCTTGCCCCCTGTGGGAGCGAGCCTGCTCGCGAATGCGGTGTATCAGGCGACATCAATGCTGGATGTCAGACCGCTTTCGCGAGCAGGCTCGCTCCCACATTTTGTACTTCAGCGGCCTTTGAACTGCGCCACATTCGCCGACCGGGTCTCTGTCTGCACCTGGCCCGCAACGCCCAGACGCTCGCCGGTATTGGCGTCGAACAACAACACTTTCGATGGATCGAACTGCAGCGTCAGGCTTTCGCCCACCTGCGGTGCCACGTCCGGCGCCAGTCGGCAGCAGACCTTGGTGTCATTCAGATTGACGAACACCAGCGTGTCCGGACCGGTCGGTTCAGTGACCTGCACTTCGGCACGGATGCTCGGCAGACCATTGCCCTCGCCATTCGCCAGAACAATCTGCTCCGGGCGCAGGCCGAGGATTACTTCGCGATCTTCGAGGCCGGCGTCCTGCATGCTCATCGGCAATTCGCAACGCGCCTGACCGCTGTCGAGCAGCGCCAGCAGGCGACCGTCCTTGCGCTGCAAGCGCAGGGGGATGAAGTTCATCGGTGGCGAACCGATGAAGCTCGCCACGAACAGGTTGGCCGGGTCGTTGTAGATGTCTTTCGGCGTGCCGAACTGCTGAATGATGCCGTCCTTCATCACCGCCACCTTGTCGCCCAGGGTCATCGCTTCGATCTGGTCGTGGGTCACGTAGACCGTGGTGGTTTTCAGACGCTGGTGCATCAGTTTCATTTCGGTACGCATCTCGACGCGCAGCTTGGCGTCGAGGTTCGACAGCGGTTCGTCGAACAGGTAGATCTTCGGCCGCCGCGCCAGAGCACGGCCCATCGCCACGCGCTGTTGCTGACCACCGGAGAGCTGGCCCGGCTTGCGATTGAGCAGGTGTTCGATCTGCAACAGCTTGGCGACGCGGGCGACTTCTTCGTCGATCGCCGCTTGAGGCATCTTGCGGATCTTCAGGCCGAACTCGATGTTCTCGCGCACGCTCATGGTCGGGTACAGCGCGTAGGACTGAAACACCATGGCGATGTCGCGATCCTTGGGGCTCATGCCGCTGACGTCCTGATCACCGATCATGATCGCGCCGCCGGTGATGGTTTCCAGACCGGCGATGCAGTTCATCAAGGTCGATTTGCCGCAGCCCGACGGGCCGACGAGGATCAGGAATTCACCGTCCTTGATCGACAGTTCGATGTTCTTCAGGGTGTCCGGCAGGCCGGCCCCGTAGGTCTTGTTTACGTTGCGAAGTTCAAGCGTAGCCATGATTACCCCTTGACCGCGCCGGCCGTCAGCCCGCGCACGAAATACTTGCCTGCGACCACATAGACCAGCAGGGTCGGCAGGCCGGCGATCATCGCCGCTGCCATATCCACGTTGTATTCCTTGGCGCCGGTGCTGGTGTTGACCAGGTTATTGAGCGCCACGGTGATCGGTTGCGAATCACCGCTGGAGAACACCACACCGAACAGGAAGTCGTTCCAGATCTGGGTGAACTGCCAGATCAGGCAGACCATGATGATCGGCGTCGACATCGGCAGAATGATGCGGCGGAAAATCGTGAAGAAACCCGCGCCATCCAGACGCGCAGCCTTGACCAGCGCATCGGGAATGCTCACGTAGTAGTTGCGGAAAAACAGTGTGGTGAACGCCAGACCGTAGACCACGTGAACGAAGACCAGGCCGGTGGTGGTGCTCGCCAGGCCCATCTTGCCGAGGGTGAACGAGGCCGGCAGCAGCACGGTCTGGAACGGCAGGAAGCAGCCGAACAGCAGCAGACCGAAGAACAACTGCGAACCACGGAAGCGCCACATCGACAGCACGTAACCGTTCAACGCACCGATCGCGGTGGAGATGATGACGGCCGGTACGGTGATCTTGATCGAGTTCCAGAAGTAGCCGTCAACCGTGGCCCAGGCCTTGACCCAGCCGATGCCGCTGACCACGGTCGGCCAGCTCAGCAGGTTGCCGGTGCTGATGTCTTCCGGGGTCTTGAAGCTGGTCAGCAACATCACCACCAGCGGCACCAGATACAGAAACACCGCAAGGATCAGCACCGCGTAGATTGCGATGCGGCTCAAGCTGATAGCGGGTTTGGCAGCAAGACTAGTCATGACGCTTGGTCCTCAGCTCGGAATACAGGTAAGGCACGATGATCGCGAGGATCGCACCGAGCATCAGAATCGCACTGGCCGAGCCCATGCCCATCTGGCCGCGACTGAAGGTGAAGGAATACATGAACATCGCTGGCAGGTCGGAGGAATAACCCGGACCGCCGGCGGTCATTGCCGCAACCAGGTCGAAGCTCTTGATCGCGATGTGCGCGAGGATCATCACGGCACTGAAGAACACCGGACGCAGGCTTGGCAGCACGACTTTCCAGTAGATGCGCGGCATGCTCGCGCCGTCGATCTGCGCGGCACGGATGATCGATTGATCGACGCCACGCAGGCCGGCGAGAAACATCGCCATGATGAAGCCCGAGGCTTGCCACACAGCGGCGATCACCAGGCAGTAGACCACGCGATCGGGATCGATCAGCCAGTCCAGACGGAAGCCTTCCCAGCCCCAGTCACGCAACAATTTGTCCAGGCCCATGCCCGGGTTGAGCAGCCATTTCCACGCGGTACCGGTGACGATCATCGAGAGCGCCATCGGGTACAGGTAAATGGTGCGGATAAAGCCTTCGCGACGGATGCGCTGGTCGAGGAACACCGCCAGCAACACGCCGATCACCAGGGTAATGCCGATGAACATGCCGCCGAACACGGCGAGGTTCTTGCTCGCCACCCACCAGCGATCGTTGTCGAACAACCGCGCGTATTGCGCCAGACCGGCCCACTTGTAGTTGGGCAGGAAAGTCGAGGTGGTGAACGACAGAATGAACGTCCACAGGATGTAGCCATAGAAGCCCACCAGCACGATGAACATGCTCGGCGCCAGCACCAGTTTCGGTAGCCAGCGCTGCAATGCATCGAACGGCGAGGCCTTGCTGAACACAGCAACAGAACTCATGAGCAAATCCAGAAAAGAAAGAGAAGAACAGCTGCAAGCTGCAAGCTACAAGACCAGCAGCGCGCAAGCCTTTAACTTGCAGCTTGAAGCTTGCAGCTCGCCGTCAAGGCGCCTATTTGGCCGACTGAACCGCCGCGCCGAGTTTCTTCGCCGCATCGGCCGGGTCGGCTTTCGGGTCGTTGATGTAGTTGGTGACTACGTCAAAGAACGCGCCCTGCACGGCCAGCGTGGTCGCCATGTTGTGCGCCATGCTTGGTTGCAGGCCGCCGGACTTGGCGTCCGCGAGGAAGTCCTTGGCAGCGGTCTGTGCGCAGGAGTCGAAGCCGAGCTTGTCCATGTTGTTCAACATGTCGTTGCGCACCGGGATCGAGCCTTTGTTGATGCTGAAGACTTTCTGGAAGTTCTCACCCAGCACGACTTTGGCGATGTCCTGCTGACCGGCCGCAGTGCCTGCGTCCTTCTGCTTGAACACGGCCAGCGAGTCGATGTTGTAGGTGAACGCCTTGTCGGTGCCCGGGAACGCTACGCACTCGTAGTCCTTGCCGGCGACTTTCTTCGCGGCGGTCCATTCGGACTTGGCCCAGTCACCCATGATCTGCATGCCGGCCTTGCCGTTGATGACCTTGGCCGCTTCGAGGTTCCAGTCCTGGCCTTTGCCGTCCGCGTCCATGTAGGTCGCGACTTTCTTCAGCTCAGTGAGCGCCTTGACCATTTCCGGGCCGGTCAGCGCTTTGTTGTCGAGATCAACCAGGGCTTTCTTGTAGCCATCCACGCCCATGACCGAGAGCACCACGGCTTCGAACACGGTGCTGTCCTGCCAAGGCTGACCGCCGTGGGCGAGCGGAATGAAGCCCGCCGCTTTCAGCTTGTCGCCGGCTGCGTAGAACTCTTCGAGGGTGGTCGGATTCTTGGTGATGCCGGCTTTCTTGAAGACTTCCGGGTTGATCCACAGCCAGTTCACGCGGTGAATGTTCACCGGCACGGCCACGTAATCACCGTCGTACTTCACGGTATCGGAGACTTTCTTGTCGAGCAGGCTGTCCCACTTTTCCGACTTGGCGACGTCTTTCAAAACGTCGGTGTCGAGCAGGCCGGTCGACGCCCATTCCTGGATGTCCGGGCCTTTGATCTGCGCTACGCCTGGCGGGTTGCCGGCAACGGCACGGCTTTTCAGCACGGTCATGGCAGTCGCACCGCCACCACCGGCAACAGCGCCGTCCTTCCAGGTGAAACCGTCTTTTTCGACTTGGGCCTTGAGCACATCGACAGCGGCTTTTTCGCCACCGGAAGTCCACCAGTGCACGACTTCGACCGAACCTTTGGAATCGGCGGCGGAGACACTGAGCGGCAGGATTGCGAGCGGGAACAGGGAGGCGACAGAAATGACAGTAGCGAGGCGAGAAATCGCATTCATTCGAGATGTACCTTTCTTGTTGTTATGCATTGCAAGTCTGGTGCTTGCGCTGCACGGAGTTTAAACAGAGCGTTTCGCTTCGCAGGTAACGAAGGGACGCGTAAATGTCACGATATGGTTACACAGCAACAGGCCGGGACGACTGCGCCAAAGCCGTGGCCATGCTTGGCGCCAGCGGCAATCGCGGAATCAGCACAGCCTGCCAGGCGTGATACAGATCAGGCTTGCCCGGCCAGATATCGGCACTCGGCACATTCTGCGGATTGAGTTCGTGGTACCAGCTGCCGTTGCAACGGTCGATGAAATTCGTCTCACAGAATTCCCAGAACAGTCGGTACCAGGTTTCGTATTGCGCATCGCCGGTGCGTTTGAGCAAAGCGCTGGCGGCGGCGCTGGCTTCGGCGTGCGTCCAGTGCAGGCGATGGCGAACGACGGCCTGGTTATCCCAGTCGAGGGTGTAGACGATGCCCGGCGCGCCATCGATATTCCAGCCGTGGCGGCAATTGTTTTCGAAGAGTTTTTGCGCATCGAGGGCCAGCCAGCCCGGCGTGAGCATGCCGGCCTGCACTCGCGCGGCTTCAAGGTGCAGGAGCAAGCGCGCCCATTCGAAACCGTGGCCCGGCGTGGTGCCGTAAGGACGGAAACCGTCGGCGGGGTTGTCGTGGTTGTATTCGCGCAGCGGTTGCCAGTCGCGATCGAAGTGTTCGATGACCATGTAATCGTTGGCTGCAGCGTGGCCATGGATCACCCGCTCGACGATGCGCTGGGCGCGCACCAGCCAGCGCGGATCTTCGGTGACATCGGCCAGCGCGAGGAATGCTTCGGTCGCGTGCATGTTGCTGTTGGCGCCGCGATAGGCTTCTTCTTCGCTCCAGTCGCGGTTGAAGAATTCGCGCATGGCGCCCTCTTCTTCGCTCCAGAAATAAGTGTCGATGATGTCGATTGCGTCATCGAGCAAAGCCTGGGCGCCGGGCCGTTGCGCGACCGCGGCGGAGCTGGCGGCGAGTGCGACAAAGGCGTGCAGATAGGCGTTCTTGCCGGTGTTGTCGTCGCGGTGTTCGGCAACTGCAAACCAGCCACCGTGCAGCGCGTCACGCAGCGGCCCGCGCAACGCGGCGATACCGTGGTCGACCAGTTCGGCAAATCCCGGCAGGCCCTGAATGTGCGCCATGGCGAAGCTGTGGGTCATGCGCGCGGTGTTCATGGTCTCGGCTTGTGCGTGCGCAGGCAAACGGCCGCGTTCGTCGAGGTTGCCGAAGCCTTCGGGCAGTCGTGATGCCTTGGCGAAATCCAGCAGACGCAGGCCTTCGGCGGCTAGCCATTGCTGGTGGGCAGGGGCGTTCAGCCAACTGCTGAAGTCTGGGTGAAAGGTGTCCATGGCGTGACCCTTTTTTGTTGTTAGGACTGCGGGCAGTCTAAACAACGGGCCAGGGCGGGCTTGTAACGAAGGGGACGGGGTTTGTCACTGGCTTGTGACATTAGCAAAGCACAGTCAAAAGATCGCAGCCTTCGGCAGCTCCTACATGGAAACGCATTCCAAATGCAGGAGCTACCGAAGGCTGCGATCTTTTGATCTTCAATCAACCGAACGAGGCAACTGCAACGTCACCCGCAACCCACCCTCACGCAGGTTCTGCAACGTCACCTCGCCGCCGTGGCTGTGAGCAATGTTGCGCGCAATGCCCAGACCGAGTCCGTAGCCCTGCTGCTGTCCGGCCAAACGAAAGTGCGGTTCAAACACTTGCTCCAGCCGCTGCTGCGGCACACCCGGCCCTTCATCATCGACATGCAAAACGAACGCGCTGTCATCGTCATCGATGTGCAAATGCGCGTTCTGCCCGTACTTCAAGGCGTTGTCGATCAGGTTGCCGATGCAGCGTTTGAGCGCCAGCGGTTTGCCCGGGTATGCCGACAGCGCGCGGCCATGCTGGGTGACGCGGCCATTGCCGTTCGGCGCCAGATACGGCTCGACCAGGCAATCGAGGACATGATTGAGATCCACCGGCTCGATGTTCTCGTGGATGTCGGTGTCTTTCACGCATTGCAGCGCGCCTTTGACCAGCAGCTCCAGCTCATCCAGATCGCGGCCGAACTTGGCTTGCAGCTGTTCGTCCTCGAGCAGCTCGACGCGCAAGCGCAGGCGGGTGATCGGCGTGCGCAGGTCGTGGGAAATCGCGCTGAACAACTGGCTGCGTTCGGTCAGGTAACGGCTGATGCGTTCGCGCATGGTGTTGAACGCGCGGCCGACTTCGACCACTTCACTGCCACCGCCCTCCGCCACCGGCTCGACATCGGCGCCCAGCGACAGATCCCGCGCCGCCCGCGCCAGACGCTTGAGCGGCCGGCTCTGCCAGTGCACCAGCAGGCCGATGAACAACAACAGAAAGCCGCTGGTGAGGACGATAAACCACACCTGCTGCGCCGGCAGGCCTTGTTCTTCGAGACTGGTGTACGGCTCGGGCAGCAACGAGGCGATGTACAGCCATTCGCCCGGGGCCATTTGAATCTGCGTGACCAGCACCGGCGGATTCACCGGTTCAAGCGTCAACGCGTAGTGCGCCCAGGAGCGCGGCAATTCATCAAGTTTCAAACCTGCGTTGAAAATCCGCAGGTCTTCGGGACTGACGAAGGTCACCGAAATATCCGTGTCATGGCCCAGAGACTGGCGCAGCACTTCGTCCACCGCTTGCATCACCGCAGCCTTGCGCGGCGTCACCGGCAGCACGTCCATGCCCAGCGGCTTGTCGTTCAGCGTCACGACAAACCGGGTGCCGCCCATGCTGCGCAACTGGTCGAGCACCAGCGGTCGGTAGGCCACCGGCAGGGAACGGAAATAGCTGACGCTGGCGGTCATCGAATGGGCCAGGCTACGGGCACTGGTGACCAGGCCTTCGAGCTGGGTAGCGCGCAACTGCGAGACCCAGATCACGCTCGACAGCGTCTGCGCGAACAGCACCGCCAGCAGGGTCAGCAGCAGCATCCGCCCGAGCAGTGAGCGCGGCACCGGTATGCGACTGGCGAATTTGCCCAGCGACTCAGTGAGCATTGCCGGCAACCACATTGGCTGCCAACTGATAGCCGCTGCCGCGCACGGTGCGGATCAACCGTGGCGGTTTTTCGGTGTCGCGCAAGCGTTGACGCAAACGGCTGACGGCCATGTCGACAATGCGATCGAGCGGCATCAGATCGCGGCCACGGGTGGCGTTGCCGATGGTGTCGCGGTCGAGGATTTGCTGCGGATGATCGAGGAACAGTTTCAGCAGAGCGAAATCGGCGCCGGAAAGAATCACTTCCTCGCCGTCGGTGTGGAACAGCCGATGGCTGACCGTGTCCAGGCGCCAGTCGTCGAAGGCCAGCACTTCGCTGCCGCTGCGTTCGTGGGCGAACTGTGCGCGGCGCAGCAGGGCCTTGATCCGCGCTTGCAGTTCGCGCGGGCTGAACGGTTTGCCGAGGTAATCGTCGGCGCCGAGTTCCAGACCGATCACGCGGTCGGCTTCGTCGGAACTGGCAGTCAGCATGATGATTGGCACCTGTGCCTGACGCGGGTGCTGGCGTACCCAACGGCACAGGCTGAAGCCGTCTTCGTCGGGCAGCATGACATCGAGGATCACCAGATCGCTCGGCGCCTCGTTGAGCGCCTGACGAAAACCGGCACCATCGGCGGTGGCCCGCACCTGGAACCCGGCGCGGGTCAGGTAGGTTTCCAGCAACTCGCGTATTTCCTGGTCGTCATCGACCAACAATATCGACTTGTTGACTGAGCTCACTTCGAAGGCATCCTTGTTGTTGGAGTTGGGGCGGATTATGCCTTAAGCATCAAACTAACAAACACTACAGAAACCCTTGTGGGAGCGAGCCTGCTCGCGAATCGGTTTTAACATTCAACGGATCTGTTGACTGACACACCGCTTTCGCGAGCAGGCTCGCTCCCACAATTGGATTGCATTTCAGGTCGGGATTGATTGATCCAGGGCGACGCCGGCGCCGACCAGGCCGGAGTACGGCGCCGTCACCAGCCACACCGGGATGCCTTTGAAGTAGTCGCTCATGCAGCCCTTGTCGGCGAAGCAGCGGGCAAAACCGCTGGTGAGGAAGAAATCGGCGAAGCGTGGAATCACCCCACCAACGATAAACACCCCGCCGCGCGCGCCAGTGGTAAGCACGTTGTTGCCGGCGACGCGGCCGAGCCAGCAGCAGAACTGCTCGAGCACTTCCAAAGCGATCGGGTCACCGGCAAGGCCAGCGGCGGTGATCGCTTCCGGCGTTTCAAGCGTAGGCTCATGACCATCCACCGCGCAGATCGCCCGGTACAGTCGAGGCAGGCCGCCGCCGCTCAACGCGGTTTCCGCGCTGACATGGCCGATCTCGTTGTAGATGTGTTGCCACAGTTGCGTTTCGCGTGGACTGCTCAGCGGCAGGTCGACGTGGCCGCCCTCGCCCGGCAACGCGGCAAAGCGCCCTTCGCCGAGATCGAGCAGGGTGCCGACACCCAGGCCCGTGCCGGGGCCGATCACCACCGCCGGGCGCAACGGCTCCGGCGTGCCTTCGCAGACCACGCGGAATTCGCCCGGCTGCAAGCGGGTCATGCCCAGCGCCATCGCCGAGAAGTCGTTGGTCAGCAACAACTGCTCGACCTGCAAGGTCTTGCAAAACGCGCTGCGGCTGAGCCGCCAGTGGTTGTTGGTGAACTTGAATTCATCGCCACTCACCGGACCTGCCACCGACAGGCACACTGAACCGATCGAACCCGGCGCCAGGCCGAGCCCGCTCAGGTACAGAGCGATTGCCTCTTCCGGGCTGGCGAAGTCGGCCGTGGCCAGCACCTGAACCGATTGCAGTTGCTGGTTTTGCCACAACGCGAACCGCGCGTTGGTGCCTCCGATGTCGCCGACCAAAGCCAGTTTCAATTAAGCGTCTCCAGGGCAGAAGTGAAGGCGCTGGCGCCCTGCTCCGCCGAGCTGAAGGCCATGCGCATGAAGCCAAACAGCTCGCGGCCGCTGCCAATGTTGTTGCCCAACAGGCCCTTGGCAGGTTCGCGCGCTGCAAATTCGGCGGCGTCGACCTTCAGTTCCAAGGTGCCTTTGACGCCATCGACGCGGATGATATCGCCCTCTTGCACGCGCGCCAAAGCGCCACCGACATAAGCTTCCGGGCTGACGTGAATCGCTGCGGGGATTTTCCCCGACGCGCCGGACATGCGCCCGTCAGTCACCAGCGCCACTTTGAAGCCGCGATCCTGCAGTACGCCGAGGAATGGCGTCATCTTGTGCAGCTCCGGCATGCCGTTGGAGCGCGGCCCTTGAAAGCGCATCACGGCGACAAAATCCTTCTCCAGCAGACCGGCCTTGAATGCGTCCGCCAGATCCTGTTGATCCTGGAAGACCATCGCCGGTGCTTCGACGATCTGGTTCTCCAGCGCAACGGCGGAAACCTTCATCACGCCGCGACCGAGGTTGCCTTCCATCACCCGCAGTCCGCCTTCTTGCGAGAACGCACGGGATACCGGACGCAGGATGTTTTCGTCGAGGCTGTCGGTCGGCCCTTCGCGCCAGACCAACTCACCGTTATCGAGGAACGGCTCTTTGGTGTACTGGCTCAGGCCATGGCCGAGCACGGTGTTGACGTCTTCATGCAGCAGGCCTGCGCCGAGCAGTTCGCGGATCAGGAACGACATGCCGCCCGCTGCCTGGAAGTGGTTGATGTCGGCTTTGCCGTTCGGGTAGACGTGGCTCAGGGTCGGGACGACTTCGGAAAGGTCGGCCATGTCCTGCCAGGTCAGCTGAATGCCAGCGGCCATGGCGATGGCCGGCATGTGCAGGGTGTGGTTGGTCGAGCCGCCGGTGGCGTGCAAGGCAACGATGGAGTTGACCAGCGCCTTCTCGTCGACGATTTCGCCGATCGGCATGAAGTTGCCGTTCTGCTTGGTCAGGCGCGTGACCTGATGCGCGGCTTCGCGGGTGAGCGCGTCGCGCAGCGGCGTGTTCGGGTTGACGAAAGACGCGCCCGGCAGGTGCAGGCCCATGACTTCCATCAGCAACTGGTTGGTGTTGGCGGTGCCGTAGAAGGTGCAGGTGCCCGGGCTGTGGTAGGACTTCATCTCCGATTCCAGCAGCTCTTCGCGGGTCGCCTTGCCTTCGGCGTACTTCTGGCGGACGTCGGCTTTTTCCTTGTTGGAAATCCCCGACACCATCGGCCCGCCCGGTACGAAAATGGTCGGCAGATGACCGAAACGCAGCGAACCCATCATCAGGCCCGGAACGATCTTGTCGCAGATGCCGAGCATCAGCGCGCCGTCAAACATGTTGTGCGACAGCGCCACGGCGGTGGACATGGCGATCACTTCGCGGCTGGGCAGGCTCAGTTCCATGCCCGGCTCGCCTTGTGTCACACCGTCGCACATGGCCGGAGTGCCGCCGGCGAACTGGCCGACCGAGCCGATTTCGCGCAGGGCGTTCTTGATCTGTTGCGGGAAAACTTCGTACGGCTGGTGCGCCGAGAGCATGTCGTTATACGAAGACACAATGGCGATGTTCGCCGAGTTCATCATCCGCAGGCTGTGCTTGTCTTCAGTGCCGCAACCGGCCACGCCGTGGGCGAAGTTGGCGCATTGCAGCTTGCCGCGCATCGGGCCATCGGTGGCGGCGCCGCGAATCAATGCAAGGTAAGCCTGACGCGTGGCGCGGCTGCGGGCGATAAGCCGTTCGGTGACCTCAAGAACGCGGGGATGCATGTGTAGAACTCCAGGCTAACGGATGTGGCGACCTGATTGTCTATGCTGATCAAACGCCGTTGTTGTTGGAATGACAGACGGCTTTTTTGACCATTCGGACCAGTTGATTCAGGTCACTCGTTGTAGATAAAACAAAATATTGCCACTAAAAAGGCTTGTTTTCTATTTTTATGCGAATAATCTTGTAATTCCAACAACAAAACGACGGCGGCGCTGTTCCATGACTCTTCGAATCGCAATCAATGGTTTTGGCCGCATCGGCCGTAATGTCCTGCGCGCACTGTATACCCAAGGCTATCGTCAAGACCTGCAGATCGTCGCGATCAACGATCTGGGTGACAGTTCGATCAATGCCCATCTGCTCAAATACGACACCGTCCACGGCACTTTCGACGCCGAAGTGGCGCACGATAACGAAAGCCTGACGGTCAATGGCGACCGCATCGCGGTCAGCGCCATTCGCAACCCGGCCGACCTGCCCTGGGCCGCAGAAAAAATCGACGTGGTGTTCGAATGCACCGGTCTGTTCACCGACCGTGCCAAAGCCGCCGCGCACATCAGCGCCGGCGCCCGCAAGGTGATCATTTCTGCCCCGGCCAAAGGCGCCGACGCCACCGTCGTTTATGGCGTCAACCACGACATTCTGCGTCAGTCGCACCAGATCATTTCCAACGCTTCGTGCACCACCAACTGCCTGGCGCCAGTGGCGCAGGTGCTGCATCGCGAGCTGGGGATCGAAAGCGGCCTGATGACCACCATCCACGCCTACACCAACGACCAGAACCTCACCGACGTCTATCACAGCGACCCGTACCGCGCCCGTTCCGCCACGCAGAACATGATCCCGAGCAAGACCGGCGCGGCCGAAGCGGTAGGCCTGGTGCTGCCGGAACTGGCGGGCAAGCTGACCGGCATGGCCGTGCGGGTGCCGGTGATCAACGTGTCGCTGGTCGACCTCACCGTGCAACTGAAGAAAGAAGCCAGTGCCGACGAAGTCAACGCCCTGCTGAAAGCGGCGAGCCAGCACTCGAAGATTCTCGGTTACAACACCTTGCCGCTGGTTTCCAGCGACTTCAACCACAACCCGCTGTCGTCGATCTTCGACGCCAACCACACCAAAGTCAGCGGCAAGTTGCTGAAAGTGCTGGCCTGGTACGACAACGAATGGGGCTTCTCCAACCGCATGCTGGATAACTGCCTGGCGCTGTGTAACGCCGAATAATCCCGGCCGGTCCCCAATCCCTGTGGGAGCGAGCCTGCTCGCGAAAGCTATCTGTCAGTCAATATGGAGCTGACTGACACAACGCCTTCGCGAGCAGGCTCGCTCCCACAGGAGATCCGATTTCAATTTGAAATCAGCGCTTGACCATTTAGCTGGATGATAAGCATTATCATTCGCTCGAAATGGATCAGGTCCTCCCGTGAGTCAATCGCGCTTCAACCACGTCTTCCTCGCCCAGCGCACTTCCCTGCTGCGCACGCTGGAACGGATGGTCAACAATCACAGCACCGCTGAAGACCTGTTGCAGGAGACCTACCTGCGCGTGACCCGGGCGTTGAGCGAACGGGCCATCGATCACCTTGAACCCTTTGTCTTCCAGACCGCGCGCAATCTGGCGCTGGATCATTTGCGTGCGCGCAAGATTCATGCGCGGACCATGGTCGACGACGTGCCGCAAGATGTCGTGCAGAGCATCGCCGCGCCGGCCAGCAGCGCCGAAGACGCCGCCCACGCCGAACAACTGCTGGAGCGTTTGAACGTGAGCCTCAGCCAACTCAGCCCGCGCCAGCAACAGATCTTCATCCTCAGCCGCCTGCACGGGCACAGTTATCAGGAAATCGCCAATGAACTGAACGTGTCGCTGAGCACCGTGCAGAAAGAACTGAAACTGATCATGTCGATCTGCATTGGCGTCGCCGAACGACATAACGGCAGCGGCAAGCTTTGAGCTGCAAGCTACAGGTAAAAACAAAAAGCGGTAACGCATCCGGCTTGCAGCTTGCAGCTTGAAGCTAGAAACTGCTTCGCCAGAAGCCCTGAGGAACCACCGTGACGGACACCCACCGCTCGCCTTCGCCCGATTCGGCGCGGGACGCTGCAGCTGCAATGGACCAGGCGCTGGACTGGCTCATCGTGCTCGGCAGCCCGGATGAGGAACAGACCCGGCAATTTCATGCCTGGCTGGCGGCTGATCCGTTGAATGCCGAGGCGTTCGCCAAGGCCCAGGCCATCTGGGACGGCCCGCAAGTCGCACTGTGCGCCGAGGCTCTGGCAGCAAAACCGGTAAAAATCACTTTTCTCAAACGCTTGCGCCCACATTGGAAACCGCTGGCCACCGCTGCGGTGTTGATCCTCGGGCTGTTCAGTTTCAGTAATTTGCCGATGCGCATTCAAGCAGATCACCTCACCGTGGTTGGCGAGCGTCAGCGGCTGCAACTGGAGGACGGCTCGAAGGTTCTGCTCAATACCAATTCGGCGTTTTCCAGCACCATAAACGATCAGCAACGCGTGGCCCGGCTGTTTCAGGGCGAGGCGTTTTTCGAGATCGCCAGCGGGCGCAATCAGCCGCTGGAGATCGACGCAGGTCCGGTAACGGCCAGCGTCCACGACACCGCATTCGCCGTGCGCTACCTCGACGGGGTCGCGCAAGTGAATGTGCAACGTGGCGATGTCGATCTGCGCGCCACCCACAACGATGCCCGGGTGCGCCTGCGTGCCGGGGAAAGCATTCGCATCGGCCCCAACGGTTTTGATCGCCCGGCCAAGCTCGACGCCAATGCCGATCTGGCCTGGGTTGAAGGCCGCCTGGTGTTCGAGAACTGCCCGCTGAATCAAGTGCTGGCCGAGCTGCGCCGCTACTACCCGGGCTGGATCATCAACAACAACGAGCAACTGGCCGACGTCGCCGTCACCGGCAATTACCGTCTCGACCAGCCGCTCGACGTGGTCCGCTCCCTCGCCCACATCACCTCGGCGCGCCTGCAGGAATTCCCGGCGCTGGTGATCCTTAACTGAATGAGAATTATTTTTACTCGATGGCCAGCGACAGTACGTCTCGTTATAGCCAATGCAATTGATTCGCATCTAACCATGCCGATCAGCACCTATAAAGATTCGTGCGACACGGAGCGCTATCGATGTCCTCACGCCTTACCCGCCAGACTGCTTCCCCTTCCCGCGTACTGTCGCTGCTGACTGCGGCCATCCTCATGGCTGGCACCGCACCGCTGCTGGCGGCCACCGAGCAACCGACACGCAACATGGGCGATTACGCCTTCGCCATCGGCCAGCAACCACTGGTTTCGGCACTGAATGCCTTCACCGCCGTGACCGGTTGGCAGGTCGGCTTGCCGGCAGAGCTGGGGCAGAACGTCTCGTCGCCGGGCGTGCGCGGTTCGCTGCCGCCGGAGAAAGCCCTCGAGCGCCTGTTGGTGGGGACCAACCTGAGCTTTCGCAAACTGAGCAACAACAATGTCGTGCTGGAAAAACGCAACAGCAGCGGCACGCTCAATCTCGATCAGGTGACCATCAGCGCCACTCGCCAGGAACAGTCGGTCAACAGCGTGCCCTCGACCGTCAGCGTGCAGGACCGCCAAGAGCTTGACCGCAACAACGTCAACACCATCAAGGATCTGGTGCGCTACGAGCCGGGCGTTTCCGTTGGCGGTGCCGGTCAGCGTGGCGGCATCAGCGGCTACAACATTCGCGGTATCGACGGCGACCGCATCCTGACTCAAGTCGATGGCGTGGAAATCCCCAACGGTTTCTTCAACGGCCCCTACGCCAAGAGCCAGCGCAACTATGTCGACCCGGAAATCGTCAAGCGCGTGGAGATCCTCCGTGGCCCGGCTTCGGTGCTGTACGGCAGCAACGCCATCGGCGGCGCGGTCAGCTATTACACGCTGGACGCCGACGACATCATCAAACCGGGCAAGGACGTCGGCGCGCGCCTGAAAAGCGGTTACAGCTCCGCCGATGACAGCTGGCTGAAATCCGCCACCGTCGCTGGCCGCAGCGGTGAGTTCGACGGTCTGCTGCATTACAGCCAACGCGACGGTCATGAAACCGAATCCTTTGGCAGCCACAACGGCACCGGTCTGGAACGCACCGCCGCCAACCCGGAAGACGTGCGCGCAACCAACGTTCTGGCCAAGCTCGGCTGGAACTACAACGACGATTCGCGCCTGGGCCTGACCTACGAAAAGTACAAGGACGATCGCGACACCGATCAGAAAAGTGCCTACGGCGGCCCGTACTTCAATGGCGCGCCGACCATTCCGAGCAGCGTACTGCCCGGCGGCATGTACCAGTGGCGCACCGGTAACGACACCATCACCCGCGAGCGTTTCGGCATCGAACACGCGTTCGCCCTCGACAGCCTGCTGGCCGACAACGCCAAGTGGAGCCTCAATCACCAGATCGCCAAGACCGACCAGAGCACCGAAGAGTTGTACTACCCGATCACCCGTAAAGTGCTGCGTACCCGCGACACGCTCTACGAAGAAAAACAGTGGGTGTTCGACGCGCAACTGGACAAGGCTTTCGCCATCGGTGACACCGATCACCTGCTGACTTACGGCACCACGATCAAACAGCAGAAAGTCACCGGCTCGCGCAGCGGCGACGGCACGTGCCTGGCCGTCGGTCGCGGCTGCACGGCGATTGGCGCGACGAGTCCGGCAGATGTGCTGGCCAAGGCCACTGATTTCCCCGATCCGACCATCAACACCTACAGCCTGTTTGCTCAGGATCAGATCAGCTGGAACGACTGGACCTTCCTGCCGGGCCTGCGTTACGACTACACCCAGCTCAAGCCGCACATCACTGAAGAGTTCCTCAACACCGTGAACGCCGACGGCCAGGGCACGGTCAGCGACAAGAACAAGACCTGGCACAAGGTGTCGCCGAAATTCGGCCTGACCTATGCACTGACGGACAACTACACCTGGTACGGCCAGTACGCCGAAGGCTTCCGCACGCCCACGGCAAAATCGCTGTACGGGCGTTTCGAGAACAACACCACCGGCTACACCGTAGCGCCCAACTCCGACCTCGAGCCGGAAAAGAGCAAAGGCTTCGAAACCGGCCTGCGCGGGAATTTCGAGCAGGGCTCGTTCGACGTCGCGGTGTTCTATAACAAGTACCGCGACTTCATCAACGAGGACGCGGTCAAGCCGGGCGACGATCAGTTGACCTTCCAGAGCAACAACATCAAGCGCGCCACCATCAAGGGTGCGGAAGTCAAGGGTCGCTTGAACCTGGATGCGTTCGGCGCGCCGCAAGGCCTGTATACCCAAGGCTCGATCGCCTACGCCTACGGTCGCAACAACGACAGCGGCGAGCCGATCAACAGCGTCAACCCGCTCACCGGCGTATTCGGCCTCGGTTACGACCAGGACAACTATGGCGGCCTGCTGAGCTGGACCGTGGTGAAGAAAAAGGACCGCGTCGACGACAGCAACTTCAAGTCGCCGGACGGCGTCAGCAGTCAGTTCAAGACCCCGGGCTTCGGCATTCTCGATCTGGCCGGCTATTACAAGGTGACCGACGACGTCACCGTCAGCGGCGGCGTCTACAACCTGACCGACAAGAAATACTGGCTGTGGGATGACGTGCGCGGTTACGACAGCGTCGGCGAAGCGTCGGTGACGCAACCGGCCAACCTCGATCGGCTGACCCAACCGGGACGCAACTTCGCGATCAACCTGATCTGGGACATCTGATCCGGCCCACCTCACTGCGCGTGTTCAGGTACCGCGCCGTGAGGTTTTTTTTACGCTTGCACGTCGCCTTGTTCGTCTCGTTATCAAGCGCCTCTTTTATCAAGGACATGTCATGACCACTTCGGAAAAAGCCCTGCGTTCGCAACGCCTGAACCAGATCACCCATGAGCCGCACAGCAAACTCGATGCGCTGGTCAAAGCCCACGCACCATTCGAAACCCGCGCCAGCTTCGCCCGTTTCGTCGTTGCGCAATACCTGTTCCAGGCGGAACTGGTGGAGCTGTACAACGATGCCGAACTGACTGCAATCGTCCCCGACCTGCCGGCCCGTTGCCGCGCCGAAGCGGCCAAGGCTGACCTTGCTGACCTCGACACCGAAGTCCCGGCGCCGGTGGCCGGCGCGCTGAAAAACCCGAGCAAGGCACGGGCGCTGGGCTGGATCTTCGTGTCGGAGGGTTCCAAGCTCGGCGCGGCGTTCCTGATCAAGCGTGCGGTGGCACTGGAACTGAGCGAAAGCTTCGGTGCCCGGCATTTGGCTGAACCGCAAGGTGGCCGCGCCGAGGGCTGGAAAAGCTTCGTACGCACCCTCGATGCGTTGCCGTTCACGGCAGAGGAAGAGACGGAAGTTGAGCAAGGTGCGCTGGATGCGTTCAACCGCTTCACCGTGCTGCTGGAACGGGCTTATGCGGCAGAATCCGAAGTGGCCTGAAGCAACACTTATCCCTTGTGGGAGCGAGCCTGCTCGCGAAGACGGCAGCACATTCAACATCAATGTGCCTGATCAACCGCTTTCGCGAGCAGGCTCGCTCCCACAGTGCTCACCACAAATCTGTAAGATCCCCGTTCCGCTCCAGAAGCCGCCGCTGAGCCCATGCCCGCACCCGCCCCATCAAAACTTGCCCGTCTGCTGTTCGGCGTGCTGGCCTATGTCAGCCTCGGCATTGGCCTGATCGCCATCGTCGTGCCCGGTCTGCCGACCACCGAGTTCATTCTCCTTGCCGCGTGGGCCGCGACCCGCAGTTCGCCGCGCTTGAGTGCCTGGCTGGAAAATCACCGCCTGTTTGGGCCGATCCTGAGTAACTGGCGCAACGGCAGGATCATCGCGCGCAAGGCCAAAGTCAGTGCCACCCTCAGCATGCTGCTGTGCGCCACTTTGATGCTGGTGATGCTCGATCACGGCTGGCCGATCTATCTGGCGATTGCCGGCATGGGCCTGGGCAATCTGTGGATCTGGTCGCGCCCGGAAACGCCCATCGCTGTAGTGAAACATCCCTGCAATTAAAGCCTTTTCAGCACTTTCCCCTGCGCAAACGTTTAGCAGCGACCGTCCGTCGGCGAGCGCCTCATGCCGTTTCGCTCGACGCCGATGAGGATTGAATGGCGCTGAATGGATTTGGCAAACCGGGCTTCAGGCCCAGCCACCTGTTTATTCCATTCGCGAGATCGCCCCATGTTCGACTCTCTTTCCATTCGCCTGAAAATCGTCCTGCTCTCCGGCCTGTGCCTGCTCGGAGTGGTGGTGCTGATTGTCAGCATGAACATCTACCAGACCAACCAGAACGACGCGCTGGTCAGTCAATCCAGCAACCAGTTGCTCACCGCCAGCGTGCAGAACCTGCTGCAGGCCAAGGCCGCCGAGCAAGCGGTGCGGGTGCAGAAAACCTTTGGTGAAAGCCTGCTGGTGGTCACCGCCCTCGCCGACCAGATCAAGGATCTGCGGACGATGGCGGCCAAGCGTTCGCTCGAAGCCGGCGCTGTTCGTGAAGAGTTGAACCAGAGCCTGAAAACCGCCTTCGAGCGCAACGATAAAGTCCTCGGCATCTGGCTGGCCTTCGAACCCAACGGCCTCGACGGCAAGGACAGCGAATTCGCCAACGATGCCGCGCGGCAATCCAACGAAGCCGGGCGCTTCGCCTCGTACTGGAGCCGTGCCGCCGGCGCCGCGCTGAATACGATCATGGTCGAGGACGACTTGACCAAGACCACCCTCAGCGTCAGCGGCACGCCGTACAACAGTTGGTACACCTGCCCTCGCGACAACAAACGCACCTGCCTGCTTGACCCGTATGCCGACACGGTCGGTGGCAAGGAAATGCTCATGACGACCATTTCCGTACCGCTGCTGGTAGATGGCAAAGCGATCGGTGTGGTCGGTGTCGACATCGCGCTCGACGCCCTGCAAGCCGCCGCCGTCGACTCGCAGCGCAGCCTGTTCAACAACGCCGGGCATATGCTGATCGTCTCCGGCAGCGGTGTGCTGGCGGCCGACAGTGCTGACGCGACGCGGGTCGGCAAAAAAATCGGCGACACCCTCGGCGCTGACGGCAAGGATGTATTGCAACTGGTCGGCAGCGGTACGGCGAAAATCCTCCAACAGGGCGAGCTGATTCGCGCGGTTTACCCGGTCGATCCGATCGGCAATTCGCGGGCCTGGGGCGTGGTCATCGACCTGCCCGAGCACGTGCTGCTGGCCGACTCGGTGAAACTGCAAGCGGTGCTGGATGACGCGCAACAAACCGGCGTCATCACTGCCCTGCTGGTGGCGGGCGTGGCCGGTCTGGTCGGCCTGCTGCTGATCTGGCTCACCGCCTCCGGCGTCACCCGTCCGATCAACAGCGTCGCCGAGATGCTGAAGAACATCGCCAGCGGCGAAGGCGATCTGACCCAGCGCCTGAACTACAGCAAGAAAGATGAACTGGGCGAACTGGTGAACTGGTTCAATCGCTTCCTCGACAAGCTTCAGCCGACCATCGCGCAGATCAAACAAAGCATCACCGAAGCGCGCGGCACGGCCGATCAATCGTCGGAAATCGCTCGCCAGACCAGCGAAGGCATGCAAGTGCAGTTCCGCGAAATCGATCAGGTCGCCACCGCGTCCAACGAAATGAGCGCCACCGCCCACGACGTCGCCAACAGTGCCTCGAACGCGGCCAACGCCGCCAAGGGTGCCGATCAGTCAGCGAAGGACGGCATGGCGATCATCGAGCGCAGCACCCGCGACATCAATCAACTCGCCGATGAGGTCAGCAAAGCAGTGACCGAGGTCGAAGCGCTGGCAGTGAACAGCGAGCAGATCGGCTCGGTGCTGGAAGTGATTCGCAGCATCGCCGAACAGACCAACCTGCTGGCCCTCAACGCCGCCATCGAAGCCGCCCGCGCCGGCGAAAGCGGTCGCGGCTTTGCCGTGGTCGCCGACGAGGTGCGCAACCTCGCCAAACGCACGCAGGATTCGGTGGAAGAAATCCGCATCGTCATCGAGCGCATCCAGACCGGCACCCGTGGCGTGGTCGCGACCATGCATTCGAGCCAGACCCAGGCGCACAACAACGCCGGGCAGATTCGTCAGGCCGTTGATGCGCTGGGCAAGATCAGCGACGCGGTGACGGTGATCAGCGACATGAACCTGCAGATCGCCAGTGCCGCCGAAGAACAGAGCGCCGTGGCCGAAGAGGTCAACCGCAACGTCTCGGCGATTCGCACCGTGACCGAAACCCTGACCGAGCAGGCCACCGAATCGGCAGCGATCAGCAGCCAGCTCAACAGCCTGGCGAGCCAGCAAATGAAATTGATGGATCAGTTCCGCGTGTAACAATCCAGCATAAATCCCTGTGGGAGCGAGCCTGCTCGCGAAGCGGTCGTCATATCCAACATCCGTGTTGACTGACACGACGCCTTCGCGAGCAGGCTCGCTCCCACAGGGGAAACGGGTTCACATCCTGGTTTCATCTAAACCGCGATTCTTTTGCACTATCATCGCCCTCTCGTTCCGGAGGGCCTTCGATGACTGATCTGCTCACGTCCATCCAAACCGCACTCGACCTGCCCCACACGCCCATCCCCTTCAACGGTGACGGCGCGTTGCCCTCGGCGTTCGCAGTCACTGAACTGGCCTGCGCCAGCATCGCCGCTGCCGGGCAAGCGCTCAGCGAATTGCTCCACCCGCAAATCGGGCACTTGCAAGCAGTTGCAGTCGACCGACGCCTGGTCTCGTTCTGGTTCTCCACCTCGCTTCGCCCGATCGGCTGGCAGGTGCCGCCGTTATGGGACGCGATCGCCGGCGACTATGCGACCCGGGACGGCTGGATCCGTCTGCACACCAACGCCCCGCATCACCGCGCCGCCGCTGAACGCGTGCTCGGTGCCTGCGCCGACCGCGCCGCAATGGCGGCGAAAGTCGCGCAATGGGACAGTGCGGATCTGGAACAAGCAGTGGTCGACGCCAAGGGCTGCGCCGCCGAGATGCGCAGTTGGGCGCAGTGGCAGCAGCATCCGCAAGGGCTGGCGGTGAATGCCGAAGCGCTGGTGCAATTCATCGAGCAGACGGACGAGAAACGCACCGCCTGGCAAGGCTCGATCGCACGACCGCTGGCCGGGATCAAGGTACTCGACCTGACCCGCGTCCTCGCCGGTCCCACCGCCAGCCGCTTCCTCGCTGGGCTGGGCGCCAACGTGCTGCGCATCGATCCACCGAGCTGGAACGAACCCGGCGTCGTTCCGGAAATGACTGTCGGCAAGCGCTGCGCGCGGCTGGATCTGCAAGTGCCAGCGGATCGCGCAGTGTTCGAAGGTTTATTGCAAGACGCCGACATCTTGCTCCACGGCTATCGCGCCGACGCGCTGGAACATCTGGGTTTTGGTATTGAACGTCGAAGGCAACTGGCACCGGGTCTGATCGACGTCTGCCTCAACGCCTACGGCTGGAGCGGCCCTTGGCAGAACCGCCGGGGCTTCGACAGCCTGGTGCAGATGAGCAGCGGCATCGCCGAGGCCGGACAGCGCTGGAAGCACAGTGATAAACCGACGCCACTGCCGGTGCAGGCACTGGATCATGCGACCGGGTATCTGATGGCGGCAAGTGCGATCAGATTGCTGACTGAACGACTGGCCAGCGGTCGCGGGGGTTCGGCGCGGTTGTCGCTGGCGCGTACGGCGAAGCTGTTGCTTGAGCATGGGCCGGGGATGCTTGACCCGCTGCGGGCTGAAGACGCGCTGGATCAGGATCCGGCGATTGAACACACCGCGTGGGGGCCGGCGCGGAGGTTGCGCGTGCCGCTGCAGATCAGCGGGACGGCGGTGCGGTGGGATTGGCCCGCCGCCGAATTGGGGTCACATCGGGCGCAGTGGTGATTTTGAGGCCGCCTTCGCGAGCAGGCTCGCTCCCACATGGATTCGCGTAGTCCTGTGGGAGCGAGCCTGCTCGCGAAGGGGCCTGCCCGGCCAAAGCAAACCCGCCTACAAACTCAACACCCCGCTATACAACCCATACGCCGCCAGCCCCGCGCCAATCACCACGGAAGCAAAAATCCCCTTTTCCACCGTAGTGAAAACCGGTTGCCCCTGTTCACGCTTGGCCTTGGCAAACAGGATCACCCCCGGCGCATACAGCAGCGCCGACAGCAGCAGATACTTCACCCCACCGGCATACAACAGCCACACCGCGTAAACCAGTGCGATGCCGCCAATCAGCAGATCCTTGGTACGTTCCGCCGAGGCGTGTTCATAGGTTTCGCCGCGCCCGCTGAGCAGCACCGCGTAGGCAGCCGACCACAAATACGGCACCAGAATCATCGACGAGGCCAGGTAAATCAGACTGGTGTAAGTACCCGCCGAGAACAATGTGATCAGCAGGAAAATCTGGATCATCACATTGGTCAGCCACAGCGCGTTGACCGGCACGTGGTTCTTGTTTTCCTTCTTCAGGAACGCCGGCATGGTTTTGTCTTTGGCCGTGGCGAAGAGGATTTCCGCGCACAGCAAGGCCCATGACAACAACGCGCCCAACAGCGAAATCGCCAGCCCGACGCTGATCAGCAACGCACCCCACGGCCCGACGATGTGCTCGAGCACCGCTGCCAGTGATGGGTTTTGCAGATTGGCCAGTTCCGGCTGGCTCATGATCCCCAGCGACAGCACATTGACCAGCACCAGCAGCGCCAGCACGCCGAGAAAACCGATCACCGTGGCGCGGCCGACGTCGCTGCGTTTTTCTGCGCGGGCCGAATAGACGCTGGCGCCTTCGATGCCGATGAACACGAACACGGTGACCAGCATCATGTTGCGCACCTGATCCATCACCCCGCCGAAGTTCGGGTTGCTGCGGCCCCAGATGTCGCGGGTGAAGATGTCAGCCTTGAATGCCACCGCAGCGATGACGATGAACATGATCAGCGGCACGACCTTGGCCACCGTGGTCAACTGGTTGATCAGCGCTGCCTCCTTGATCCCGCGCATCACCAGAAAGTGCACCGCCCACAACAGCAGCGAGGCGCAGCCGATGGCGATCGGCGTGTTGCCCTGGCCGAATACCGGAAAGAAATAACCGAGGGTGCTGAACAGCAACACAAAATAGCCGACGTTGCCCAGCCAGGCGCTGATCCAGTAACCCCACGCCGACGAAAAGCCCATGTAGTCGCCGAACCCGGCCTTGGCGTAGGCGTAGACGCCCGAGTCCAGCTCCGGCTTGCGATTGGCCAGGGTCTGAAAGACGAAGGCCAGCGTCAGCATGCCGATCGCGGTGATGCCCCAGCCGATCAGGATCGCCCCGGCATCGGCGCGCGCCGCCATGTTTTGCGGCAACGAGAAAATCCCCCCGCCGATCATCGACCCCACCACCAGCGCGATCAACGCACCAAGGCGCAGCTTTTGCGTCGGTTGCGACATGCAGATCTCCTTGAAAGAGCCGTTGTTGTTTATTTGTAACAACAGCCGACTAAAAGCCTAAGGGTAGATGACGTTTATCAGGTAATGGCCAATTTCGCACCGTTATATATAGCCGACCACGATAACGCTTAGCACGTTAAGTCAGTTTTGTGCGCCAATCTTGATTATTCAATTCTGTACTGAAAACAGATGACGGACATTTGCCAAACGCGGAAAAGCAACTAGCGTGATAGTTCGAAAGCATTAATTGCTATTCCCAATTTCGTCAGCGAAACAGCTCTGGGACGGGCCTTCCAGAGCACAGTGTTATGCCCGCAACGGGTGGATAAGTCATTCATTAACAATGGAATGTGGCCATGCACTGATCTAAGTCAGCTATTCGAACAGACAACGGTACTAGGCTGTGAGCTCTCCTTTCCTGCAATGGAGTCATGCAAATGTCTGAAGCGCCCGGAAAACTAAGACTCGGTGCACTGGTTGCACTGGTAGTCGGTTCAATGATTGGCGGCGGGATATTTTCGTTGCCACAAAACATGGCCGCCAGCGCCGACGTAGGTGCAGTGCTGATCGGCTGGGCCATCACCGCAGTCGGCATGCTCACCCTCGCATTTGTCTTTCAGACCCTCGCCAATCGCAAGCCTGATCTGGACGGCGGAGTCTACGCCTACGCCAAGGCCGGATTCGGCGACTACATGGGTTTCTCATCGGCCTGGGGCTACTGGATCAGCGCCTGGCTGGGCAACGTCGGCTACTTCGTTCTGCTGTTCAGCACCCTCGGCTATTTCTTTCCGATCTTCGGCGAAGGCAATACCCCGGCGGCGGTGATCGGCGCGTCCTTGCTGCTGTGGGGCGTGCATTTCCTGGTGTTGCGCGGGATCAAGGAAGCGGCGTTCATCAACCTGGTGACCACCGTCGCCAAGGTCGTACCGCTGCTGCTGTTTGTGCTGATTGCGGTCTTCGCGTTCAAACTGGACATCTTCACCGCCGACATCTGGGGCGTGAAAAACCCTGACCTGGGCAGTGTGATGAACCAGGTGCGCAACATGATGCTGGTCACCGTCTGGGTGTTCATCGGCATCGAAGGCGCGAGCATCTTCTCCGCCCGCGCCGAGAAACGCTCGGATGTCGGCAAGGCCACCGTGATCGGCTTCATCACCGTGCTGCTGTTTCTGGTGCTGGTGAACGTGCTGTCGCTGGGCATCATGACCCAGCCGGAACTGGCGAAACTGCAGAACCCGTCGATGGCCGCCGTGCTTGAGCATGTGGTCGGTCACTGGGGTGCGGTGCTGATCAGCGTCGGCCTGATCATCTCGCTGCTCGGCGCGCTGCTGTCGTGGGTGCTGCTGTGTGCCGAGATCATGTTCGCCGCCGCCAAAGACCACACCATGCCGGAGTTTCTGCGCAAGGAAAACGCCAACCATGTGCCGGTCAACGCCCTGTGGCTGACCAACGCGATGGTGCAGGTGTTCCTGATCATCACCCTGTTCTCGGCCAGCACTTACCTGTCGCTGATCTACCTCGCCACCTCGATGATTCTGGTGCCGTACCTGTGGTCGGCGGCCTATGCCCTTTTGCTGGCGGTGCGCGGCGAGAGCTACGAAGGCTTCGCCGCCGAGCGGCGCAAGGATCTGATCATCGGCGGTATCGCCCTGATCTATGCGGTGTGGTTGTTGTACGCCGGCGGGGTCAAGTACCTGCTGCTGTCGGCCCTGCTCTATGCGCCCGGCGCGATCCTGTTCGCCAAGGCCAAGCTGGAACTCAAACAACCGGTTTTCACCAACGTCGAGAAGCTGATTTTCGCCGCAGTGGTCGTGGGCGCCGTGGTGGCGGCCTACGGTCTCTACGATGGCTTCCTGACGCTGTAACCCCTGATTGAATTGTCATCTGGAGGAACACAGAAATGACCACGGAAAAAGTGAAGTACGGCGTCCACTCCGAAGCCGGGAAACTGCGTAAAGTCATGGTTTGCTCCCCAGGTCTGGCCCATCAGCGGCTGACCCCGAACAACTGCGATGAACTGCTGTTCGATGACGTGCTGTGGGTGGCGCAGGCCAAGCGCGACCACTTCGACTTCGTCACCAAGATGCGCGAACGCGGCATCGACGTGGTGGAAATGCACAACCTGCTGACCGACATCGTCGCCATCCCCGAAGCGCTGGACTGGATTCTTGAGCGCAAAGTCACTGCCGACTCGGTGGGCCTGGGCCTGATCAGCGAAGTGAAATCCTGGCTGAAAAGCCTCGAGCCACGCCACATCGCCGAATTCCTGATTGGCGGCGTGTCGGCCGATGATCTGCCGGACAGCTTCGGTGGCAAGACCATCCAGATGTTCCGCGACTTCCTCGGCCACTCCAGCTTCATCCTGCCGCCGCTGCCCAATACCCAGTTCACCCGCGACACTACCTGCTGGATCTACGGTGGCGTGACGCTGAACCCGATGTACTGGCCGGCGCGCCGTCAGGAAACCCTGCTGACCACCGCCATCTATAAATTCCATCCGCAATTCACCAACGCCGAATTCGAGATCTGGTACGGCGACCCGGACAAGGACCACGGCAACTCCACCCTTGAGGGCGGCGACGTCATGCCGATCGGCAACGGCGTGGTGCTGATCGGCATGGGCGAGCGCTCATCGCGGCAGGCCATCGGCCAACTGGCGCTGAACCTGTTCAACAACAAAGCGGTGGAAAAAGTCATCGTCGCCGGCCTGCCGAAGTCCCGCGCAGCAATGCACCTGGACACCGTGTTCAGCTTCTGCGACCGCGACCTGGTGACGATCTTCCCGGAAGTGGTCAACCAGATCGTCGCCTTCACCCTGCGTCCTGACGAAAGCAAACAGGGTGGCATCGACATCCGCCGCGAAGAAGGCAGCTTCCTCGACACCGTCGCTGCGGCGCTGAATCTGCCGAAACTGCGCGTGGTGGAAACCGGCGGCAACAGCTTCGCCGCCGAACGCGAGCAATGGGACGACGGCAACAACGTGGTTGCAATGGAACCGGGCGTGGTCATCGGCTACGACCGCAACACCTACACCAACACTCTGCTGCGCAAGGCTGGCGTGGAGGTCATCACCATCAGCGCCGGCGAACTCGGCCGAGGCCGTGGCGGCGGCCACTGCATGACCTGCCCGATCATCCGCGACCCGATCGACTACTAATCTTTGAGCCTTCGCCGCGACTTATCGAGCGCGGCCAAGGGGATAACCGAAACCCAAGGAGATCCATCATGGCGTTTAACATTCACAACCGTAACCTGCTCAGCCTGGAACACCACACCCCACGTGAGCTGCGTTACCTGCTCGACCTGTCCCGTGATCTGAAACGCGCGAAATACACCGGCACCGAGCAACAACACCTGAAAGGCAACAACATCGCCCTGATCTTCGAGAAAACTTCGACCCGCACCCGTTGCGCCTTCGAAGTGGCGGCCTATGACCAGGGCGCCAACGTCACTTACATCGACCCGAACTCCTCGCAGATCGGCCACAAGGAAAGCATGAAGGACACCGCCCGCGTGCTCGGGCGCATGTATGACGCCATCGAGTACCGTGGCTTCAAACAGGAAATCGTCGAGGAGCTGGCCAAGTTCGCCGGCGTGCCGGTGTTCAACGGCCTGACCGATGAATATCACCCGACCCAGATGATCGCCGACGTGCTGACCATGCGTGAGCACGCCGACAAGCCGATCCATGAAATCAGCTACGCCTACCTGGGCGACGCGCGCAACAACATGGGCAACTCGCTGCTGCTGATCGGCGCCAAGCTCGGCATGGACGTGCGCATCTGCGCGCCAAAAGCACTGTGGCCGCTGGACGATCTGGTGGCGCGCTGCAAAAAATACGGCGAGGAAAGCGGCGCACGCATCACCCTCACCGAGGATCCGAAAGAAGCGGTCAAAGGCGTGGACTTCATTCACACCGATGTCTGGGTATCGATGGGTGAACCGGTGGAAGCCTGGGCCGAGCGCATTCAGCAACTGCTGCCGTATCAGGTCAACGCCGAGCTGATGAAGGCCACCGGCAACCCGCGTACCAAGTTCATGCACTGCCTGCCGGCGTTCCACAACAGCGACACCAAGGTCGGCAAACAGATCGCCGAACAATATCCGCACCTGAAAAACGGTATTGAAGTGACCGATGACGTGTTCGAGTCGCCGGCCTGCATTGCATTCGAGCAAGCGGAAAACCGCATGCACACGATCAAGGCGATTCTGGTCTCGACCCTGGCTGATCTCTAACGCCACAGCGCTCCCACTGAAGGAACCGGAAACCCAATGTGGGAGCGAGCCTGCTCGCGAAAGCGTCAGATCAGACAACATCACTGTTGAATGACATACCGCATTCGCAAGCAGGCTCGCTCCCACAGGGATATCGGTTCCAGCAGGGAGATCGAGTCGTTTGTCATTCCTCTGCTTAGAAGGATTGCACCATGCGTATCGTCGTAGCTCTGGGCGGTAACGCCCTGCTCCGCCGTGGTGAGCCGATGACCGCTGACAACCAGCGCGCCAACATCCGCATCGCCACCGAGCAAATCGCCAAGATCCATCCCGGCAACCAACTGGTCATCGCCCACGGCAATGGCCCGCAAGTCGGCCTGCTGTCGCTGCAAGCGGCGGCCTACACCTCTGTCACCCCATACCCGCTGGACGTGCTCGGTGCCGAAACCGAAGGCATGATCGGCTACATCATCGAACAGGAACTGGGCAACCTGCTCGACTTCGAAGTGCCGTTCGCCACCCTGCTGACCCAGGTTGAAGTCGATGCCAACGACCCGGCTTTCAAGAAGCCGAGCAAGCCGATCGGCCCGGTCTACGAGAAAGTCGAAGCGGAAAAACTCGCCGCCGAAAAAGGCTGGGCGATTGCCCCGGATGGCGACAAATTCCGCCGCGTCGTAGCCAGTCCACGGCCGAAGCGCATCTTCGAAATCCGTCCGATCAAGTGGCTGCTGGACAAGGGCAGCATCGTCATTTGCGCTGGTGGCGGCGGCATTCCGACCATGTATGACGAAA
Organism: Pseudomonas sp. ef1; assembly: GCF_007293365.2. Classification (NCBI taxonomy): domain Bacteria; kingdom Pseudomonadati; phylum Pseudomonadota; class Gammaproteobacteria; order Pseudomonadales; family Pseudomonadaceae; genus Pseudomonas; species Pseudomonas sp. ef1. The sequence continues at coordinate 5,633,144 of NZ_CM129815.1, forward strand.
ACCGTAACCTCAAGGGTATCGAGGCGGTGATCGACAAGGACCTGTGTTCGTCATTGCTCGCCGAGCAGTTGGAAGCCGATTTGCTGGTGATCGCCACTGACGTCAACGCAGCGTTCATCGATTACGGCAAACCCACCCAGAAAGCCATCGCCGAAGCCCACCCCGACGAACTCGAACGCCTTGGTTTCGCCGCCGGCTCCATGGGACCGAAGGTGCAGGCAGCCTGCGAATTCGCGCGCCATACTGGCAAGGTCGCGGTGATCGGTTCGCTGGCCGATATCGAAGCCATCGTCCAGGGCACCGCCGGTACGCGGGTCAGCACGGCGAAGCCGGGGATCAGCTACCGATAACAATAAACGCCGGGGCAGGCTCAAGGCCTGCTCCGCTTCCATGCCTTGAAAGGAGTAGCTCAATGGCCCAGTTCGAACCCGGTCATCTGCACATCGAGCGGCACGCGTTGACCGACGATGACGTCAATTACAACGTGCATCTGGACTATGAAGTGTTCACCGACCCGCAGAAAGGCAAGGGGATTCAGTTCACCCTGCACGGCAGCATGCAGGGCAAGGACATGAAGGAGGCGTTTTTCCTGCCCAAGGAAGAGGCCTACAACTTCGCCCGCGATGTCACGCGGATCGCCGAGAAGTACGGCATACCCAAGACCCACAGCCAGATCGGCTCGGTGCACAAGCATTACGATCTGATGTTTGAAGACATTCGGCAGAAGTTGAATATGCAGTCGGGGGATCCGGTGAACCTCGAGCATTTCGAATAACCCGAATCCACCACACTGATCGTTCCCACGCAGAGCTTGGGAACGATCAGCGCAGGGACACAGATTTCACCATTAGCCCGCCCCAAGGCATACTTGCCCCCCTCCGCTCTGCAGATCACTGAACCGCCCCCATGCGTATCCACGTCAGCTTCATCGACCGCGTCGGCATCACCCAGGAAGTCCTGGCTATTCTCGGTGGGCGCAATCTCAATCTGGATGCGGTGGAGATGATCCCGCCGAACGTCTACATCGACGCGCCGACCCTCAGCCCGCAAGTGCTCGAAGAACTGAAAGATGCGCTGTTTCGCGTGCTCGGCGTCGAGGCGGTGACCGTGGTCGATATCCTCCCCGGCCAGCGCCGGCACTTGCAGCTAGATGCCCTGCTCGCGGCGATGACCGACCCGGTGCTGGCCCTCGACAGCGCCGGCAAGGTGCTGCTGGCCAACCCGGCGTTGATTGCCCTGTACGGTCGCGAACCGGCCGGTGAAAGCGTCTCGGCGCTGTTCAATGATCCCGGCCTGCTCGATACCCTGCTCGAAAACGGCTTTCGCCTGCCGCTGCGCGAAATCACCGTCAACGGCCAGACCCTGCTGCTCGACGCCACGCCGATCACCGACGCCGGCGCCCTGCTGACCCTGTATCAACCAAATCGCATCGGCGAACAACTCTCGGCTTTGCACCACGACCACGCCGAAGGCTTCGACGCGCTGCTCGGCGAGTCTCCGGCGATCCGCACACTCAAGGCCCGTGCGCAACGCGTCGCCGCCCTTGATGCACCGTTGTTGATTCAAGGCGAAACCGGCACCGGCAAAGAATTGGTGGCCCGTGCCTGTCACGCGATCAGTGCGCGGCACAGCGCTCCGTTTCTCGCCCTCAACTGCGCGGCGCTGCCGGAGAACCTCGCCGAGAGCGAACTGTTCGGCTATGCCCCCGGCGCCTTCACCGGTGCGGCGCGTGGCGGTAAGCCAGGGCTGATGGAGCTGGCCAACCAGGGCACGGTGTTTCTCGATGAAATCGGCGAGATGTCGCCGTACTTGCAGGCCAAATTGTTGCGTTTTCTCAACGACGGCAGCTTCCGCCGCGTCGGTGGTGATCGGGAAGTGAAGGTCGACGTGCGCATCCTCAGCGCGACTCACCGCGATCTGGAAAAAATGGTCAGCGAAGGCTTGTTCCGCGAAGACTTGTTCTATCGCCTCAATGTGCTCAACGTCGAAGTGCCGCCGCTGCGTGAACGCGGTCAGGACATCCTGCTGCTGGCGCGCTACTTCATGCAGCAGGCCTGTGCGCAGATCCAGCGCCCGGTCTGCCGCCTGGCGCCCGGCACTTATCCGGCGCTGCTCGGCAATCGCTGGCCAGGCAACGTGCGGCAATTGCAGAACGTGATTTTCCGTGCGGCGGCGATTTGCGAGAGCAGCCTGGTCGATATCGGCGACCTCGACATCGCCGGCACCTCCGTCGCGCGCCAGACCGACACTGAGGTGGAAAGTCTCGAACAAGCGGTCGAATCGTTCGAAAGGGCGCTGCTGGAAAAGCTTTACGTCAGCTATCCCTCGACCCGGCAACTGGCGAGCCGCTTGCAAACCTCGCACACCGCCATCGCCCATCGCCTGCGCAAATACGGCATTCCCAATAAACCCGGATTCACCACCGATCCCCTGTAGGAGCTGCCGAAGGCTGCGATCTTTTGACTTTGTTTTTTAGAGATCAAGGTCAAAAGATCGCAGCCTTCGGCAGCTCCTACAGTCCTTGTTTTCAATTCACGAATGATATTGCCACGCTGAAAACGACCTCCACCTGTACCGAAAGCGCTACAGCGGAACGATATCGCTACACCCGCCTGTGACCAGCGCTGCGCAACGCTTTGATCCGATTAAGCTTTTCTCCCCGCCCCACGCTGTAGCGATTTCGCTACAGGCGCAACCTGCCGACACCCACCTAGAAAATACAAGCCATTGATTTATATAGATAAATCAACCTTGGCCGCATTCTTGCTACCTGCCTCCTCATCTATAAAGGGCTTCCCCGCCCCAAGCTTTCCACCGCGTCCACCAGACGAGTCTGGCCCCTGAGGAGTTTCCATGAGCGAGTTGCGTTTTACTGAAGATCACGAATGGCTGCGCACCGAAGCCGACGGCAGTGTCACTGTCGGCATCACCGCATTCGCGCAGAACGCCTTGGGCGACGTGGTGTTCGTGCAACTGCCTGAGCTGCAGGCTTACGAAAAAGGCGCTGAAGCCGCCACCGTGGAATCGGTGAAAGCCGCCAGCGGCGTGTACATGCCGCTCGATGGCGACGTGCTGGAAGTCAATCCGGCGCTGCAAGACGCTCCTGAGCTGGTCAACGAAGATCCGCTGGGCGAAGGCTGGTTCTTCCGCTTCCAGCCAAGCGACGCCGCCGCTGTCGGCAAACTGCTCGATCAGGACGCCTACGACCGTCTGATCAAAGCCCAAGCCGAAGCCTGAGGAATTACGCCATGACCGCCATCAATTTCGGCACCGCCAACGAATTCATCGCCCGTCACATCGGCCCGCGCGCCGGTGACGAGCAAGCCATGCTCAACAGCCTCGGCTTCGATTCCCTCGAAGCCCTGAGCGCCAGCGTCATCCCGGAAAGCATCAAGGGCACCAGCGTGCTGGGCATGGACGACGGCCTCAGCGAGGCCGACGCCTTGGCGATGATCAAATCCATCGCCGGCAAGAATCAGCTGTTCAAGACCTACATCGGCCAGGGCTACTACAACTGCCACACGCCGTCGCCGATCCTGCGCAACCTGCTGGAAAATCCGGCCTGGTACACCGCTTACACCCCATACCAGCCAGAAATTTCCCAGGGCCGTCTCGAAGCGCTGCTGAACTTCCAGACCATGATCAGCGACCTCACCGGCCTGCCGATCGCCAACGCTTCGCTGCTCGACGAAGCCACCGCCGCTGCCGAAGCCATGACCTTCTGCAAACGCCTGAGCAAGAACAAGGGCAGCCACCAGTTCTTCGCCTCGATCCACAGCCATCCACAGACCCTCGACGTGCTGCGCACCCGTGCCGAGCCGCTCGGCATTGACGTGGTCGTGGGCGATGAGCGCGAACTGACTGACGTCACGCCGTTCTTTGGCGCGCTGCTGCAATACCCGGCGAGCAACGGTGATGTGTTCGACTACCGCGAGCTGACCGAGCGCTTCCACGCCGCCAACGCTTTGGTCGCTGTCGCCGCTGATTTGCTGGCCCTGACGCTGCTGACCGCACCGGGCGAATTCGGTGCCGACGTCGCCATCGGTTCGGCGCAACGCTTCGGCGTGCCGCTGGGCTTCGGTGGCCCGCACGCCGCTTACTTCTCCACTAAAGATGCGTTCAAGCGCGACATGCCGGGCCGTCTGGTCGGTGTCTCGGTTGACCGTTTCGGCAAGCCAGCGCTGCGTCTGGCGATGCAGACCCGCGAGCAACACATCCGCCGCGAGAAGGCCACGTCGAACATCTGCACCGCCCAGGTGCTGCTGGCCAACATCGCCAGCATGTACGCCGTGTACCACGGCCCGAAAGGCCTGACCCAGATCGCCAACCGCGTGCATCACCTGACCGCGATCCTGGCCAAGGGCCTGACCGCGCTGGGCGCTCAAGTCGAACAAGCCAGTTTCTTCGACACCCTGACCATTGCTACCGGCGCAGACACCGCTGCGCTGCACGACAAGGCGCACGCTGCGCAGATCAACCTGCGTGTGATCGACGCTGAACGTCTGGGCCTGTCGGTCGACGAAACCACCACTCAGGCTGATATCGAAACCCTGTGGGGCCTGTTCGCCGACGGCAAGACCCTGCCGGACTTCGCTGCGCTGGCCGCCTCGGTGCAGAGCACCATCCCTGCTGCGCTGGTGCGCCAGTCGCCGATTCTCAGCCACCCGGTGTTCAACCGTTATCACTCGGAAACCGAGCTGATGCGCTACCTGCGCAAACTGGCGGACAAGGACCTGGCACTGGATCGCACCATGATTCCACTGGGCTCGTGCACCATGAAACTCAACGCCGCCAGCGAAATGATCCCGGTGACCTGGGCCGAATTCGGTGCACTGCACCCGTTCGCCCCGGCCGCACAAAGCGCCGGTTACCAGCAACTGACCGACGAGCTGGAAGCGATGCTCTGCGCCGCCACCGGTTACGACTCGATCTCGCTGCAACCGAACGCCGGTTCGCAAGGTGAATACGCAGGTCTCCTGGCGATCCGCGCCTACCACCAGAGCCGTGGCGATGAGCGCCGCGACATCTGCCTGATCCCGTCGTCGGCCCACGGCACCAACCCGGCCACCGCGCAAATGGCTGGTATGCGTGTGGTCGTCACCGCGTGCGATGCCCGTGGCAACGTCGACATCGAAGACCTGCGCGCCAAAGCCATCGAGCACCGCGAACATCTCGCCGCGCTGATGATCACCTACCCGTCGACCCACGGCGTGTTCGAAGAAGGCATTCGCGAGATCTGCGCGATCATTCACGACAACGGCGGCCAGGTGTACATCGACGGCGCCAACATGAACGCCATGGTCGGCCTCTGCGCACCGGGCAAGTTCGGCGGCGACGTTTCGCACCTGAACCTGCACAAAACCTTCTGCATCCCGCACGGCGGTGGCGGCCCGGGCGTTGGCCCGATCGGCGTCAAGTCGCACCTGACCCCGTTCCTGCCGGGCCACGGCCAGATGGAACGCAAGGAAGGCGCGGTCTGCGCGGCACCGTTCGGCAGCGCGAGCATTCTGCCGATCACCTGGATGTACATCCGCATGATGGGTGGCGCCGGTCTCAAACGCGCTTCGCAGCTGGCGATCCTCAATGCCAACTACATTTCCCGTCGCCTCGAAGAGCATTACCCAGTGCTGTACACCGGCAGCAACGGCCTGGTGGCGCACGAGTGCATCCTCGATCTGCGTCCGCTCAAAGACAGCAGCGGCATCAGCGTCGATGACGTCGCCAAGCGCCTGATCGACTTCGGTTTCCACGCGCCGACCATGTCGTTCCCGGTCGCCGGCACATTGATGATCGAGCCGACCGAAAGCGAATCCAGGGAAGAACTGGACCGCTTCTGCGACGCGATGATCCGCATCCGCGAAGAAATCCGCGCAGTGGAAAACGGCACCCTGGACAAGGAAGACAACCCACTGAAAAACGCCCCGCACACCGCAGCGGAACTGGTCGGCGAATGGACCCACCCGTACAGCCGTGAGCAAGCGGTGTACCCGGTCGCGTCGCTGATCGAAGGCAAATACTGGCCGCCGGTCGGCCGTGTCGACAACGTCTTCGGCGATCGCAACCTGGTCTGCGCCTGCCCGTCGATCGAAAGCTACGCTTAAGAGCGGCAGCTGCAAGTTTCTAGCTGCAAGCTGCAAGTAAGGGCTGATCTGCTTTTAACTTGCGGCTTGTGTCTTGCTGCATGCACTGAGGCCTTATAGAGGCCGCAAGGAAAACCCGATCCGCTTTTACTTGCAGCTTGCAGCTTGAAGCTCACAACTGCTCCGCAGGAGCCCCCATGTCGTTAAGCGTGTTCGACCTGTTCAAGATTGGCATCGGTCCCTCCAGTTCCCACACCGTCGGCCCGATGCGCGCCGCTGCGCGCTTCGCCGAGGGCTTACGCCGGGAAAACCTGCTGACCAGCACCGCCAGCGTGCGTGTCGAGCTGTACGGTTCGCTCGGTGCTACCGGCAAAGGTCACGGCAGCGATAAAGCCGTGCTGCTCGGCCTTGAAGGCGAGCACCCGGACACAGTCGACACCGAAACCGTCGCCGCGCGCCTGCAGGAAATTCGCGGCAATGGCCGACTGAATCTGCTCGGTGAACACAGCATCGCGTTCAACGAGAAAGAACATCTGGCGATGATCCGCAAGCCGCTGGCCTATCACCCCAACGGCATGATCTTTCGCGCCTTCGATGCGGCGGGGATTCAGATCCGCAGTCGCGAGTACTACTCGGTTGGCGGTGGTTTTGTTGTCGATGAAGATGCCGCCGGTGCCGATCGCATCGTCGAAGATGCAACGCCACTGACCTTCCCTTTCAAAAGCGCCAAGGACTTGCTCGGTCATTGCGCTACGTACGGGCTGTCGATCAGCCAGGTGATGCTGACCAATGAAAGCGCCTGGCGCCCGGAAGCCGAAACCCGTGCCGGCCTGCTGAAAATCTGGCAGGTGATGCAGGACTGCGTCGCTGCTGGCTGTCGCAACGAAGGTATCTTGCCGGGCGGTTTGAAGGTCAAACGCCGGGCGGCGGCGCTGCATCGGCAATTGTGCAAGAACCCGGAATCGGCCCTGCGCGATCCGCTGTCGGTGCTCGACTGGGTCAATCTTTATGCACTGGCGGTCAACGAAGAAAACGCCAATGGCGGACGCGTGGTCACTGCGCCCACCAATGGCGCGGCGGGGATCATTCCGGCGGTGCTGCATTACTACATGCGTTTTATCCCCGGGGCGAATGACGACGGTGTCGTGCGTTTTCTGCTGACCGCTGCCGCAATCGGCATTCTTTACAAGGAAAACGCTTCGATCTCCGGCGCCGAAGTCGGTTGTCAGGGTGAAGTCGGTGTGGCCTGTTCAATGGCAGCCGGCGCTCTGTGCGAAGTGCTCGGCGGCAGCGTGCAACAAGTCGAGAACGCCGCGGAAATCGGCATGGAACACAACCTCGGCCTGACCTGCGACCCGATCGGCGGCCTGGTACAAGTCCCGTGCATCGAGCGCAACGCTATGGGCTCGGTGAAAGCCATCAACGCGGTGCGCATGGCCATGCGTGGCGACGGCCAGCATTTCGTCTCCCTCGACAAAGTGATCCGCACCATGCGCCAGACCGGCGCCGACATGAAAAGCAAATACAAGGAAACCGCCCGCGGCGGCCTGGCGGTCAACATTATCGAATGCTAATTAGCCCCCTCTCCCTGCGGGAGAGGATTGGTATGAATCAAGGAGTCCCGCATGACCACCGAACACCTGACGAAAACCCCGCTGCACGCACTGCACCTCGAACTCGGCGCGCGCATGGTGCCGTTCGCCGGCTACGACATGCCCGTGCAATATCCGCTCGGGGTGATGAAAGAACACCAGCACACCCGCGAACAGGCGGGGCTGTTCGACGTCTCGCACATGGGCCAGATTCGTCTGACCGGTGCCAATGCGGCCAAAGCCCTGGAAACCCTGGTGCCGGTGGACATCATCGACCTGCCGGTGGGCATGCAGCGTTATGCGATGTTCACCAACGAAAGCGGCGGCATCCTCGACGACCTGATGGTTGCCAATCTGGGCAATGACGAGTTGTTCCTGGTGGTCAACGCCGCGTGCAAGGATCAGGATCTCGCGCATCTGCAAAAACACATCGGCGATCAGTGCACCATTACGGCGCTGTTCGAAGAGCGCGCCCTGCTCGCCCTGCAAGGTCCGGCAGCCGTCACGGTGCTGGCGCGTCTTGCGCCGGACGTGGCGAAGATGACCTTCATGCAGTTCAACCGTGTGTCGTTGCTCGGCGTGGACTGTTTTGTCAGCCGTTCGGGCTACACCGGTGAAGACGGTTTCGAAATCTCGGTACCGGCCGCTGAAGCGGAGAAACTCGCCCGCGCCCTGCTCGCCGAACCAGAGGTCCAGGCCATCGGCCTCGGCGCCCGTGATTCGCTGCGTCTGGAAGCCGGCCTGTGCCTGTACGGCCACGACATGAACACCGAGACCACACCCATAGAAGCCAGCCTGCTTTGGGCGATCTCCAAGCCCCGCCGCGCCGATGGCGCGCGGGCCGGCGGTTTCCCGGGCGCCGAGCAGATCTTCGCGCAGCAACAGAACGGCGTCGCACGCAAACGCGTCGGCCTGCTGCCACAGGAGCGTACCCCGGTGCGTGAAGGCGCAGAGATCGTCAACGAGGCCGGCGAGATCATCGGCAGCGTCTGCAGCGGCGGCTTTGGTCCGACCTTGGGCGGCCCATTGGCGATGGGTTACCTCGACAGCGCCTACGTCACGCTCGATACGCCCGTATGGGCCATCGTCCGTGGGAAAAAGGTGCAAATGCTTGTAAGCAAAATGCCATTTGTTCCACAACGCTACTATCGCGGTTGATCGACTGTTTCTATAAGTAACGCGATTGCGTTATGCGTGCACTAATGTGTAACGCAATCGCCATAAAACAGTGCGTTTTTTAACATCTGTTTCGAATATGAACGTCGCTTATAACGACTGCAAAAAACTGAACCAGACAATCGTCCAAGACTGCTCTAGTAAACTGACTAATTGCCGCGAAGAGCAGTAAAACCGGGGCCTTCGCAGGGCTTGTTTTTTCTCCCGTAGTTGGCGTAGAGTTTGTCCACTGTGTTTGCATGGGTCAGCTTGGAATCGTGACCTGGGCAGTAGCCTACAAGTTAGCTACATCCCGCTCGACGTCTTCTTACTCCTTGCAACCAGCTCCAGTACTCTTTCATGTGAAAGGGGCTGTCATCAATTTATGCGTCAAAGGAAATAAGAAATGTCCACACGTCAGAGCGGTACCGTCAAGTGGTTTAACGACGAGAAAGGTTTTGGTTTTATCACTCCAGAAAGCGGTCCGGATCTGTTCGTACATTTCCGCGCCATTCAGGGCAACGGCTTCAAGAGCCTGAAAGAAGGCCAGAAGGTGACTTTCGTTGCCGTGCAAGGCCAGAAAGGCATGCAGGCTGACGAAGTACAAGCAGAAGCCTGATCTTCTGATACGAAAAAGCCCCTGATATTGATATCAGGGGCTTTTTTGTGCGCGCTAATCCGTAAAATGGCGCTTCCATTCGCGTCCCGAGGCTGCCATGTCGAAACACCTGCTCACGCCGCAAGGGGACTTTCCTCCCGTTGCTCTCGGTCGTCGTCTGGCGGCGATGTTCTACGACTTCCTGCTGTGCACCGCCCTGCTGATCGTCACCGGATTCATCTATAAGTTGATCCAGGCGGCGATCATTGGCGAAGAGCGTCTGCGAGTGATGACCGACGCCGGCCAGCTCGATGGTGATCCGCTCTACTCCACGGTGCTGCTGTTGGTATTGTTCGGCTTCTTTGCCAAGTTCTGGACCCATGGCGGGCAGACACTGGGCATGCAGGTGTGGGGGATCCGCGTGCAGAACGCCAACGGCACAGCGATCAGCCTGTGGCAGGCGCTGCTGCGCTTTATGGTGTCGATCGCGTCGTGGTTGTGTGTCGGGCTGGGATTCTTCTGGTCGCTGTTCGACAAGCAGAAGCGCACCTGGCATGACATCTATTCGGATACGCGTGTGGTGCGGATCCCGAAGAAGAGCAAATAACTTCCATACTCAAGAGTCGGCCTGTGGTGAGGGGATTTATCCCCGCTGGGTGGCGAAGCCGCCCCAAAATCAACCACCGCGGTGTATCAGATACACCGCGTGCGCTGCTTAACGACTGCTACGCAGCCGAACGGGGATAAATCCCCTCACCACAGGGCTCACTCATACAAGGGGTTCTCTCAGGCGTTACCGGCCAATTTCATCCGCGCTGCCTGGGTGAAGTCGAGCATGCGCTTCAATGGGCGGATCGCTTGGGGAATCAGCGCCGGATCGACAAAGATCTCGTTGGTGCCTTCTTTCAAGCTCTTGAGCGTGCGCTCAAGGGTGTTCATGGCCATCCACGGGCAATGTGCACAACTGCGGCACGCGGCGCCATTACCGGCGGTAGGCGCTTCGATGAAGACCTTGTCCGGGCACAGCTGCTGCATCTTGTAGAAGATGCCACGGTCGGTAGCGACGATCAGGGTCTTGTTCGGCAGGCTTTGCGCGGCCGCGATCAACTGGCTGGTGGAACCGACGGCGTCCGCCAGTTCGATCACCGAAGTCGGCGACTCGGGATGCACCAGAATCGCCGCGTCCGGGTACAGCGCCTTCATGTCTTCGAGCTGCTTGGACTTGAACTCTTCGTGAACGATGCAGGCACCATCCCACAGCAGCATGTCGGCGCCGGTCTTGCGCTGAATATAAGTGCCCAAGTGCTTGTCCGGGCCCCAGATGATCGTCTCGCCGTTATCCATCAGGCTTTCGACGATCTCCAGTGCGCAGCTCGAAGTCACCACCCAGTCAGCCCGAGCCTTCACGGCGGCGGAAGTATTGGCATACACCACCACGGTGCGCTCTGGATGCTGATCACAAAACGCCGAGAACTCGTCGACCGGGCAACCCAGGTCCAGCGAGCAGGTCGCCTCCAGGGTCGGCATCAGCACGCGTTTTTCCGGGTTGAGAATCTTTGCCGTCTCGCCCATGAATTTCACGCCGGCGACCACCACGGTCTTGGCCGGATGGGCGTTGCCGAAGCGGGCCATTTCCAGGGAATCGGATACACAGCCGCCGGTCTCTTCGGCCAGGGCCTGAATCACCGGATCGCAATAAAAGTGGGCAACCAGCACCGCGTCCTGAGCCTTGAGCTCGGCGGCGATGGCGGAACGGTAATAAGCCTCCTCTTCTGCCGTCAGCGGTTTGGGCTGTTTGGCGTCGAGGTGGGCTTGAACCAGAAGGCGTTCGGAAATCTGCGTCATGTTCGCAAGACCTGCAGGCGCATTCGCGCGAAAGTCGAGTATACACCCGGCTCCGGACCGTTAGAGGGTACCGCCGGGAGAGTGAGTATCATCAGGCACGGACAGCGTTGAAGCTGCGCAAGGCTACAGAATATCCCGTTGATACAAAAGATGATTCTGACCTGTGTCAGGCCGCCCGCGCTGAAACATCGAACGCCCGAATTGCAGGCAAAAAAAAACCCGGAAATCCTCACTTTCGTGGGCCTTCCGGATTTTCTAAACCGCCAAATATGGTGGGTCGTGTGGGATTCGAACCTACGACCAATTGGTTAAAAGCCAACTGCTCTACCAACTGAGCTAACGACCCGCTGTGTGGTGGCGCGTATAATACTGATTTTTAAGGACTATTCAACACCTTTTTTGAAAAAGATCAAAAATAAGGAGTTGGATCGCTCACACCTGCCGCCGCGAAGCCTTCAGCACGCAGGCGGCAGCTGTCGCATTTGCCGCAGGCGCGGCCGTCATCGTCTGCCTGATAGCAGGAAACCGTCAGGCCATAATCCACGCCCAGCTTCACGCCAGCCTGGACGATCTGCGCCTTGCTCAGGTTTTGCAGTGGCGCCTGAATGCGGAAGCCATTGCCTTCCACGCCCGCTTTGGTGGCCAGGTTGGCCATGCGCTCGAACGACTCGATGAACTCGGGACGGCAATCCGGGTAGCCGGAATAATCCACTGCATTGACGCCGATGAAGATGTCGCGCGCGCCGAGCACTTCGGCCCAACCCAATGCCAACGACAGAAACACGGTGTTGCGCGCCGGCACATAAGTCACCGGAATGCCTTCGCCCAGCTCTTCCGGAATGTCGATGCTGGTGTCAGTCAGCGCCGAGCCGCCCATGCCGTTGAGATTCAGGCCAATGACCTTGTGCTCGACCACTCCCAGATCGCGAGCAACGCGGGCGGCGGCATGCAATTCAGCATGGGAGCGCTGGCCGTAATCGAAGCTCATGGTATAGCAGGCGTAGCCTTCGGCGCGTGCCATCGCCACCACGGTGGCCGAGTCGAGGCCGCCCGAAAGCAGGATAACGGCACGTTTTTCGGTAGTGTTCAGTTGTTCAATCATCTCAGCGCCCCGGCTCATCATTCCATAGATATTTATGCAACTGCAGTTGCAGCCGCACTGGCAGGTTATCTGCCACCACCCAATCCGCCAGATCCCTGGCATTGAGGTCATGATGACTTGGGGAGAAAAGCACTTCACCCGCACGTCGATCAAGCCCGTACTGGATCAGTTTCGATACCGCCCAGTCATAGTCTTCCCGCGAGCAGATGACAAATTTCACCTGATCGTTGCGGGTCAGCAGTTCGATGTTCTCGTAACGGTTGCGATGGGCTTCTTTCGAGCCCGGCGTTTTCAGGTCGACGACGCGACTGACACGCGGATCGACGGCGGACACGTCGAGGGCGCCGCTGGTTTCCAGCGACACCTCGTAACCGGCATCACACAACCGTTCAAGCAAAGGAATGGCGTTCGGCTGAGCCAACGGTTCACCGCCGGTGACACAGACGTAGCGCGGACGATATCCGGCCACTTGCTCAAGGATGTCGTCGAGGGTACGGACGGTGCCGCCGCTGAACGCATAAGCGCTGTCGCAGTACTGGCAACGCAACGGGCAACCGGTCAGGCGCACGAAAACCGTGGGCAGCCCGGCAGTCCGAGTTTCCCCCTGCAACGAGTAGAAAACTTCGGTGATTCTCAATGTGTCTTGCATAGTCGCCACGGGCGTAACAGCTAAACAGGCTGTCCGCCTCCGTCAGGCACTTCAGGCAATCCCGCCAACGCGTAGACCACAAGAAGCGTGTTTCAGAAAAAGGGCGTGAATTCTAACGAAAAAACCCGCGACAAGCGCGGGTTTCTTCAAAACACGGATGAACAGGCTTACATGCGCTGCAAATCACGCTGGGCCAGCTGCGCGGCGGAAGTGCCCGGATATTGGGACACCACCTGCTGCAGAATGCCTTTGACCTTGTCGGTATGACCGAGGCGGCGTTCTACGTCAGCCAGCTTGTACAGCGAATCCGGCACTTTGTTGTGCTTGGGATACAGCTGCGAAACCTTGGCAAAGGCCTGACCTGCACCTTGCAGATCACCCTTGGCCAGGTTCACTTCGCCCAACCAGTATTGAGCGTTGCCCGCGTACTGGCTGTTGGGGTATTTGCGCAGGAAAGCGGCGAAGGCCTGGCTGGCCTTGTCGAAATCCTTGGCTTTGATCAGGTCGAAAGCGGCATCGTAATACAGCTTTTCCTTGGCCGGATCAGCCGGTTCGCTACCCGCAGCAGGGGCCTGGGCTGCCGCAGCAGCACCCGCACCTGCGGCAGCACCGGCAGCAGCACTTGCATCGCCACCGGCAGAAGAATTCTCGGGAGTCGCGGCTGGTGCAACGCCGGATCCTATGCGCCGATCAAGATCCTGGTATCGCTCCAGGGATTCCTGCTTCATGCGCGCAACCTGATTCTGCAGTTCTTCGATCACGCCCTGTTGGCGCGAGATCTGATCCTGCATCTGTTGCAATTGGTTGAACAGCATGCCTTGTGCCGAGGCAGGGGCCGAAGCCGCTCCCCCGGCATAGGCGCCGTTCGTACCGTAACCCGCAGGCGGATAACTGCTCCCGCTATTGTTATAACCGGAGTTGTCATCGACCACAGGAACCGCAGCCCACGCCGCAAGCGGCGCAAGGCTGAGAGCCAGAACAGTTACAGCACGACGGCACGTTCGCATATCGAATTACTTACGCAGTTCGACGCGACGGTTCTGGGCCCAGGACTGCTCGTCGTTGCCGGTAGCAACTGGACGCTCTTCGCCGTAGGAAACCAGTTCCAGCTGAGCTGGGGAAACACCTTGCAGTACCAGGTAGCGCTGAACGGCTTTCGCACGACGCTCGCCCAGTGCCATGTTGTACTCACGAGTACCACGTTCGTCGGTGTTGCCTTCCAGAACAACGCGAGCGCCGTTTGCTTTCAGGTCTTTGGCGTGAACGTCCAGAGCGCGCATGGCTTCTGGCTTCAGGTCCGAGCTGTCGTATTCGAAGTAGAAGGTGGTGATTGCGCGCAGAGCAGCTTCTTCGCTCAGGGAACCGTCAACGGCACCGGTGTTTGCGCCGTAACCAGCGTTTGGATCAACAGCGCCTTCACCGGCGTTGTCGCCGCCTTTGGACGAGCAACCTACAGCTACAGCCATGGCCAGAGCCAGCGCAGCAAATTTACCAAACTTCAGCATTTCCATCGTGAAACTCCTAATGAACCCCAGTGTGTTAAGTAAAACGTGTAGCGCCCGCTCACTTCAGGTAAGGGGACCAGGACGGTTCTCTGACTTCGCCTTGAGCGGTAGGAAGCGGGAGCCTCACGCGTCCATTAATGGACACGAGCATCAAGACTCCCCGGCCCTGTTGGCGGGTGGCGTAGATTACCATGGTGCCGTTGGGCGCAACAGTAGGTGACTCGTCCAGAGTGCTATCAGTGAGGATCTTTACACTACCCCGCTGCAGATCCTGAGCTGCCACCTTGAAATTGGTGAAGCCATCCTGACGGTGGATCATCACCAAAGTCTTTTCATCAGCCGAAAGTTTCGGGTTGGCGTTGTAGTTACCCACGAACGTCACACGCTCGGCACCACCGCCACCGACGCTGGTTTTATAGATTTGCGGCTTGCCGCCACGGTCCGAGGTGAAATAGATGGTCGAGCCATCCTTGCCCCAGAACGGTTCGGTATTGATGCCTTGGCCGTTGGTTACGCGGCTGATCTGACGCGAACCGAGGTTCATCACGTAGATGTCCGGGTTGCCGTCTTTCGACAGCACAAACGCCAGGCGATTGCCATCCGGCGACCAGGCTGGCGCGCCGTTGAGGCCTTCGAAGTTGGTGATCTGCTCACGGCGACCGGTGTCGATGTTCTGCATGAAGATACGCGGACGCTTCTGCTCGAACGACACGTAGGCGATACGCTTGCCATCCGGTGCAAAACGCGGCGACAGGATCGGCTCGCGCGATTGCAGCAGAGTCACTGCGCGGGCACCGTCATAGTCGGAACGTTGCAGGGTGTAACGCGTGTTCTTCTCGGAAAAACGCTCGGCCGTCACGTACAGCAGGCGCGTCGAGAAGGCACCCTCAATGCCGGTCAGCTTCTGGAACGACTGATCGGAAATGAAGTGCGCCATGTCACGGATCTGGTCGGTCGTACCGGAAACACTGCCGTCCGCCACTTTCTGCTCGGTGGCGACGTTGAACAGTGCCCACTGCACCTGCAGACGACCGCCCGCTGGAGCGATGCTGCCGACCATCATGTACTGAGCACCCACCGCCTTCCAGTCACGGAAGATGATTTCGCTCGGCTGGCTTGGCTGGCTAATCATGTTGGCTTTCGGAATCGGCGAGTAATAGCCCGAGTTGCGCAAATCGTTGCCAATGATTTCAGCCATGTCATCAGGCAGCACGGCGCCGCCCTGCATGCCGAACGGTACGACGGCGATCGGGGTGGCCCGATCGCTGCCGCTGGTGACCAGAATGTTCTTTTCATCTGCCGTCGCGATCCCTGCCATGCAGCAGATCACGACCAGCATTCCTCGAAGAAGGTTTCTCACAAGGCTAGATCCTCAGGTGTGAATGTCATCTTGAATGAACGATACGGAGCGAAATCGCTCGGCTTCATTCCCTGCATTTCTGTCAAACGTCCAATATTCTTCACTGCCGCGACTGCCGATGCATCGAACGGACCGTCACCACTGGACTTGGCGACGCTGACCGAAGTCACCGTGCCGTCCGGCAACATGCCGATTTGCAGCACGACCGTCATGCCTTTGCGCGCCGAAGGAGGACGAGCCCAGCCTTCCGCTGCACGAGCGCGAATCAGGTCATCGAAACTGCCGGCAACTTCGTCACCCTGCTCATCTGCCAGGGCCTGCTGACGCTGCGGCGTGTCGGAAAGCAGATCTGCCAGGGCCTGGGCCTTTTTGTCTTCGGCGGATTTGCGTGCCGCTTCCTGCGCTTTCTTCTTCGCAGCATCGGCAGCAGCTTTCTTCTTCGCGTCTTCGGCGACTTTCTTCTTCGCCTCTTCAGCTTCAGCTTTCTTCTTGGCGTCTTCGGCGGCTTTCTTCTTCGCGTCTTCGACGATCTTCTTCTTGGCTTCTTCGGCAGCGGCTTTCTTCGCCTCTTCCTCAGCAGCCTTCTTCGCTTCGTCTTCGGCCTTCTTCTTGGCTATATCAGCCAATTGTTTCTCTTCGGCCTTTTTCGCTTCGGCTTTCTTCGCGTCGTCGGCTTTCTTGGCTTCATCAGCCTTTTTCGCCTCGTCGGCTTTTTTCGCCTCGTCGGCCTTCTTGGCTTCCTCGGCCTTTTGAGCCGCTTCCTCTTTCTTTTGTTCCGCCGCCTTCACCGCTTCCTGCTCGATCTTTTTCTGTTCCATCTGTTCGACTTCGGTCTGGCGCGCGGCGGATTTCTTCGCCTCACCCGCAATCTTCTGATTGGTCTGGGTGGTCGCCTGACTTTTCGATTTCAGCTGGTACAGAGTCGCCTGGACGATCGGCTTGGCCGGCGGCAGTTCGGGCGTGAAGGCAAAACTGACGAACAGCATGCCGAATACCAGCACGTGCAGGACAATTGCCAGAACACTAGGCCAGAAGTAGCTTTCCGAGGCGGACGGCTCTCGCTGTTGCTGCATCAGGGGGCCTCGGTAATCAGACCAACGTTACCGACCCCGGCTTTCTGCAACCCGCCCATGGCACCCATGACGGCGCCGTAGTCGACAGTCTTGTCACCACGAATGAACACCTGGGTGCGTTTGCCGCCCTCGGTGCCGGCGCGGATGATCTTGGTCACCGCGTCCGTCATCTGTGGCAGGGTCATGGCCCTGTCCTGTTGCTTCTCGGTGTCGACTTCGCTGCCAAGGTTCCAGTAGTAGGTCTTGTCAGCCTTGATCGAAATGGTCAGGACCTGAGTGTTGTTGTCCTGCGGCAAGGCTTCGCTGGAAACCTTGGGCAGATCAACTTTCACGCCCTGATTGAGCATCGGCGCGGTCACCATGAAGATGACCAGCAGCACCAACATCACGTCGATGTAGGGCACCACGTTCATCTCGGCGACCGGCTTGCGCTTTTTGCGAGCTCGAGCGATTAAAGCCATCGGGAAATACCTGCTTATTCTTCGCTGGTGTGCACTTTGCGGTGCAGGATCGCCTGGAATTCATCGGCGAAGGTGTAGTAGCGGCCCAGCAAGGTTTCGCTGCGCGCAGCAAAACGGTTGTAAGCGATGACCGCCGGGATCGCAGCGAACAGGCCGATCGCGGTGGCGATCAGGGCTTCGGCGATACCCGGAGCAACGGTAGCAAGCGTCGCTTGCTGGGCGCTGGCCAGACCACGGAAGGAGTTCATGATCCCCCACACGGTGCCGAACAGACCGATGTACGGGCTGACCGAACCGACGGTGGCGAGGAACGGCAGGCTCTGCTCGAGTTTCTCTTCTTCGCGCGAGATGGCCACGCGCATCGCACGAGCGACACCTTCCATCACGGCTTCAGGATCGACACCTGGCTGCTGACGCAGACGGGAGAATTCCTTGAAGCCGGCACGGAAAATCTGCTCCACGCCCGAATCCGGATCAGGATTGCTGCCGGCCTGACGGTACAGTTTGGACAGGTCGATGCCCGACCAGAAGCGCTCTTCGAAGCTCTCCAGGGCACGTCGACCGGCACGCAGCAAGTTGCTGCGCTGAAAGATCATGATCCATGAGGTCACCGATGCGGCCACCAGGGTCAACATTACCAACTGCACCACGATGCTGGCATTGCTGACCAGGCTCCACATGGAGGAATGGTCGACGACGTTAGCTTCCACGCTTTATCTCCTGCTTTGAGTGTGTACCCGGGCCGACCGCGTCGGCGAAGGCCGCACGCAGGTCTTCGGGAAGGGCCCGGGGTTTCAAACTGTCGGTGCGCACGCAGGCCACCAAAAACTGCCCTTCGCAGAGCAGCACATTATCCGTGGCCCGCCTGACCTGCTGTTTGAAGCGCAGGCTGGCACGGTTCAATTCGATTACATCAGCGCTTACCAGCAGTTCGTCATCCAGTCGCGCCGGCGCGTGGTAGCGCGCTTCGCTGGAATGCACGACGAACAACAGGTCCTCTCCGGCAAGCACAGATTGGGCAAAACCCAGTTCCCGTAGCCGCTCGGTTCGAGCCCGTTCCATAAACTTGAGGTAATTAACGTAATACACGATGCCGCCCGCGTCGGTGTCCTCGTAATAAACGCGACAACGATGTGCGAACGGCTCAAGCCCGTTTTGCGCGCGCATACTCTAGTGCTTACTCCTCAGGTTGCCAATCCGGCCAGACAACTGTTTTTCGTGGTTTCAAAGCTTTAACGCAAAAGTACCGTCGTCTGACAGTACAAACCCTGAATAAATCACCAACAAATGTGTATCAATCGTCGACGGCGTCGAGAAACTCGTCTGCCACGGGCATCTCGCCCATGCGTGACGGAACATTCAAACCGAAATGCAGATAGGCATGCCGCGTCACCACCCTGCCCCGTGGCGTGCGCATGATGTAGCCCTGCTGGATCAGATATGGCTCGAGCACGTCTTCAATGGTGTGGCGTTCTTCACTGATCGCCGCCGCCAGACTGTCGATACCGACCGGGCCGCCGTCGAACTTCTCGATCATGGTCAGCAGCAGACGCCGGTCCTGATGATCGAAACCGTGTTCGTCGACGTCCAGCAGGTTCAGCGCCAGATCCGCCACCGCTTTGGTGATGTGGCCCTTGGCGCGCACTTCAGCAAAATCGCGCACCCGTCGCAGCAGACGGTTGGCAATTCGCGGGGTGCCACGGGCGCGACGGGCGATCTCGAACGAACCTTCCGGATCCAGCGGCAGACCGAGAATCGCCGCCGAACGACTGACGATCGTTGCCAGATCCGCCGTGCTGTAGAACTCCAGGCGCTGGACGATACCGAAGCGATCACGCAACGGATTGGTCAGCATGCCGGCGCGGGTGGTGGCGCCGACCAGAGTGAAAGGCGGCAGATCGAGTTTGATCGAACGCGCCGCCGGCCCCTCGCCAATCATGATGTCGAGCTGAAAATCTTCCATCGCCGGATACAGCACTTCTTCAACGATCGGCGACAGACGATGGATTTCGTCGATGAACAACACATCGTGCGGCTCAAGATTGGTCAGCAACGCGGCCAGATCACCCGGGCGTTCCAGCACTGGCCCCGAGGTGCTTTTGATCGACACGCCCATTTCCTGAGCAATGATGTTCGCCAGCGTGGTCTTGCCCAGCCCCGGTGGGCCGAAGATCAAGGTGTGATCGAGGGATTCGCTGCGGCCGCGGGCGGCCTGGATGAACAGCTCCATCTGCTCGCGCACGGTCGGCTGGCCAATGTAATCAGCCAGGCTGACCGGGCGGATGGCCCGGTCCTGGACTTCTTCGCGCTCGCGCGGGCTGTGCGCGGCAGCGATCAGACGATCAGCTTCAATCACTTAAATCATTCCCTTCAGAGCGCGGCGGATCAGGTCTTCGCTGCTCAGGTTCTTGTCTTTGATCGCGGAAATCGCCTTGCTCGCTTCCTGCGGCTTGTAGCCCAGCGAGATCAACGCGCTGACCGCATCGGTCTCGGCACTGTTGACCGGCGCCGGGCCGTCCGGCTGATTCGGCACCAGCGCGAACATCGCCGGCGAAGTTTCCCAGGCCTTGAAGCGATCTTTCAATTCCACCAGCAAACGCTCGGCGGTTTTCTTGCCAACCCCCGGCACCTTGGTCAGCGCCGAAGTGTCCTGAGACTGCACGCAGCGCACCAACTCGTCGACTTCCAGGCTCGACATCAACGCCAGCGCCAGTTTCGGTCCGACGCCGTTGAGACGGATCAGCTCGCGAAAGAAGTCTCGCTCACGCTTGCCGGCAAAACCATAGAGCAATTGCGCATCTTCGCGTACGACCAAATGGGTGTGCAGGGTCAGCGGTTCGCCGACCGACGGCAGACGATAAAGGGTGGTCATGGGCACTTCCACCTCATAGCCAAGGCCGTTCACATCGAGAATCAGGTGCGGCGGCTGTTTCTCAGCCAGGGTGCCGCGCAAGCGTCCAATCACGTTTTGAATCCTTGAGCGCTGGCCAGCCGTGGGCTGGCGACGATTGAAGGTGGCTTGCGCGCCGACAACACAGGCACCGCGAAGTCACTTTCGAGAAAATTGATGCTGATGCTATCAGAGACGCAGGCGCCCGCCACGACTGCGTGCGGTTCCCAGACCGTGCGGCAGCAGGCTGGAGCGCGTGTGCGCATGGCAAATGGCAATCGCGAGAGCGTCGGAGGCGTCGATCTGCGGCTTGCTGGTCAACTTGAGCATGTGCATGACCATCATCTGCACCTGCTCCTTATTGGCCGCACCGGTGCCGACCACCGCCTGTTTGACTTGCGTGGCGGTGTACTCGGCGATCTCCAGACATTCTTCGGCACCGGCGACAATCGCAGCGCCGCGCGCCTGCCCGAGCTTCAGCGCCGAGTCGGCGTTTTTCGCCATGAACACCTTTTCGATGCCCATGGTCACCGGGCCGTAGGTCTTGATGATTTCGCGCACGCCGCGATAGACGATCTGCAGACGCTCATGCAGCTCGCCGGAACCGGTGCGAATGCAGCCCGAGGCCACATAGATGCAGCCACCCCGCCCGGTATCGCGAACGATCCCGTAACCGGTGATGCGCGAACCGGGGTCGATACCAAGGATTAGAGTCATAACGCCTGCAGAAAATGATGCGAAAGCTGAGGGTACATGTAGGAGCTGCCGAAGGCTGCGATCTTTGTGTTTTTAAAAGATCAAAAGATCGCAGCCTTCGGCAGCTCCTACAGAAGAAGTGTAGAGCCAGCAAAAAACTGCGACCTTTCTATTTACATCAGCCAAGCTGAGCGGCGACGTCTTCCGGGATATCCGCGTTGGAGTAGACGTTCTGCACGTCATCCAGGTCCTCAAGCATGTCGATCAGCTTGAGCACCTTCTCCGCACCTTCCAGATCCAGCTCGGCGCTGGTGGTCGGCTGCATGACGATTTCCGCGTCGTCGCCCTTGAACCCGGCCGCTTCCAGCGCGTTGCGCACCGCATAGAAACCGGTGAACGAGGTAAACACGTCGATCGAACCGTCTTCGTGGGTGACCACGTCATCGGCATCGGCTTCCAGCGCCGCTTCGGTCAGTGCGTCTTCATCGACGCCCGGGGCGAAACTGATCTGGCCCTTGCGCTCGAACAGATACGCCACCGAACCATCGGTGCCAAGGTTGCCGCCACACTTGCTGAACGCGTGACGCACAGCCGCCGCAGTGCGGTTGCGGTTGTCGGTCATGCACTCGACCATCACCGCCACACCGCCCGGGCCATAGCCTTCGTAGGTCAGTTCTTCAACGTTGTCCGCTTCGGTGGCACCGGCACCGCGCGCAACGGCGCGGTCGATGATGTCGCGGCTCATGTTGGCGCTCAACGCCTTGTCCAGGGCCAGACGCAAACGTGGATTGGAACCCGGATCACCGCCACCCTGACGAGCCGCAACGGTCAGTTCACGGATCCACTTGGTGAAGATCTTGCCCCTCTTGGCATCCTGACGTTCTTTGCGGTGCTTGATGTTTGCCCACTTGGAATGACCTGCCATAACTTGCTCCGAATGCTCTTTGAAACCTTGCCCGCCCCGCCGAGGCAGCGGCCGGCAATTGAAAAATTCGACCTGAGAAAGAAAAAAGGCGCATCCGAAGATGCGCCTTCAGGCCCGTCTTACTCAGCCTTTGGCGTTTCGCGCAGACGAATGTGCAGCTCGCGCAATGCCTTGGCATCCACTACGCCCGGAGCCTGCGTCATCACGTCGGCAGCACTCTGGGTTTTCGGGAAGGCGATCACTTCACGGATCGACTGGGCGCCGGTCATCAGCATCACCAGACGGTCCAGACCGAAGGCCAGACCACCGTGCGGCGGTGCACCGTACTTCAGCGCGTCGAGCAGGAAGCCGAACTTCTCTTCCTGTTCCGCTTCGTTGATGCCCAGCAGGCGGAATACCGCTTGCTGCATTTCCTTGCGATGGATACGGATCGAACCGCCGCCCAGCTCGGTGCCGTTCAAGACCATGTCGTACGCACGGGACAGTGCGCCGGCCGGGTTGGCTTCGAGCTCCTGCGGGGTGCACTTCGGTGCAGTGAACGGGTGGTGCAGCGCCGAGAAGCTGCCGTCGTCGTTCTCTTCGAACATCGGGAAGTCGACGACCCACATTGGCGCCCACTCGCAGGTCAGCAGCTTCAGGTCGTGACCGAGTTTGATACGCAGCGCGCCCAGGGCTTCGCTGACGATCTTGGCCTTGTCGGCACCGAAGAACACGATATCGCCATCGACTGCGCCAACGCGATCGAGGATCACGTTGAGCTTGTCTTCCGGGATGTTCTTCACGATCGGCGATTGCAGACCTTCAACACCGGCGGCACGCTCGTTGACCTTGATGTACGCCAGGCCCTTGGCACCGTAGATGCCGACGAATTTGGTGTAGTCGTCGATCTGCTTGCGCGGCATGCTCGCCCCGCCTGGAACACGCAGTGCGGCGATGCGGCACTTCGGATCGTTGGCCGGGCCGCTGAACACCTTGAAGTCGACTTCTTTCAACTGGTCGGCAACGTCAACCAGTTCCAGCGGAATACGCAGGTCCGGCTTGTCCGAACCGTAGCGGCGCATGGCTTCTTCGAAGGTCATGTGCGGGAATTCGCCGAACTCCAGGTTCAGCACTTCCTTGAACAGGTTGCGGATCATCTGCTCGGTCAGGCCCATGATCTCTTTTTCATCGAGGAAGCTGGTCTCGATGTCGATCTGGGTGAATTCCGGCTGACGGTCGGCACGCAGGTCTTCGTCACGGAAGCACTTGGCGATCTGGTAGTAACGGTCGAAGCCGGCCACCATCAGCAGTTGCTTGAACAGCTGCGGCGATTGCGGCAGGGCGAAGAACGAACCGGCATGGGTACGGCTCGGCACCAGATAGTCACGCGCACCTTCCGGAGTGGCCCGGGTCAGGATCGGCGTTTCAACGTCGAGGAAGCCGTTCTCGTCGAGGAAGCGACGGATGCTGGTGGTCATGCGCGAACGCAGACGCAGCTTCTCGGCCATTTCCGGACGACGCAGGTCGAGGAAGCGATAGCGCAGGCGGGTTTCTTCGCCGACGTCGGAGAACTCGTTGAGCGGGAACGGCGGGGTTTCCGACTCGTTCAGCACTTCCAGTTCATAACCGAGCACTTCGATCATGCCCGAGGCCATGTTGGCGTTGGTCGCGCCGGCCGGACGCAGACGCACCTTGCCGGTGATCTTCACGACGTATTCGCTGCGCACGCGGTCGGCGGCGGCGAAGCTCTCGGCGCGATCCGGATCGAACACCACCTGAGCCAGACCATCACGATCACGGATATCGAGGAAAATCACCCCGCCGTGGTCGCGGCGACGGTGAACCCATCCGCAAAGGGTAATTTCCTGGCCTTCCAGGCTTTCGTTCAGTTGGCCGCAATAGTGGCTGCGCATCATGGTGTGGTTCGCTTCTCGTAATTCGAAATTCGGTGGAGATCCGGCCGCGATCAAGCAGGGCGGAAACTCACGCGTGTCGTTCGTTCAGGGTTGGAACCCTAGTCAGCTTTGTCGCCACCGGCCAGATTTTTCTTGGCTCCGGTCTTGAAGTCGGTCTCGTACCAACCGTTGCCGCTGAGGCGAAAACCCGGCATGGACAGCTGCTTCTTCAGTTCGGGCGCCTGGCAGGCAGGGCAATCGACCAACGGTGCGTCGCTGATCTTCTGAATGGCTTCCAACTGATGACCACAGGAAGCACATTGGTAATCGTACATTGGCATGGAGGTGTCTCGGCGATCAGATTGCTGCCGCGCGCAGGGCTTTGCGGCGAAAGCGCGGGATTATATCGATTAAATGCGGGCTGTGCAGCCGTAACGCTGCACAGCCCGCAACCTCGTTGCAACCGCCGTTTCAGCGCGAAACTGCGGGTGCGAGATCTTTGATCCCGTTCATGACGCAAACCACCCGCACCAGCGCACTGAAATTCTTCACTCCGCCGTAACGCAGATGCACCTCACGATCAACGTGGGATAGCAGTGTGCTGATCGAGCAATGATTGTCCTCGGCCATGCCGCCGAGTATGTTCCAGTAGACCTGCTCGAGTCGCAGGCAGGTCGCAAAACCATTGAGGCGAATCGACCGCGACAGCGGCCGGATCAGGTTCATGTCGAACTCGCTGACAAACGGATCGACCTTTATTACATGCCGCGAAGCCGACATCCTGTCGCTTCGCCTGTCTCCTTCTACCATAGCGTTGACACTCCTTTGCCATGACTGCTGATTTATAAGGCAACATCCTGCGCCTTCATAAAAACCCAGTGACAAAGTTCGCGCCATACGACTTGTTGACCAGCCTCGTAGGATAAGCCAACGACAACGGTAAGAGTCTGGAGAGCATGCGGACGACCTCACGCCGTCCGCAGCGTCTGGATCATTCCTCGAGCAGCGCGCGCAGCATCCACGCAGTTTTTTCGTGCACTTGCATGCGCTGGGTCAGCAGGTCAGCGGTCGGCTCGTCGCTGACCTTGTCCAGCAGCGGGAAAATGCCGCGCGCGGTACGGGTCACCGCTTCCTGACCTTCGACCAATTGCTTGATCATGTCTTCGGCGCTCGGCACACCGACTTCTTCTTTAATAGAAGAAAGACGCGCGTAGGTCGCGTAGGCACCCGGCGCCGGGAAGCCCAACGCACGGATACGCTCGGCGATCAAATCGACGGCCAGCGCCAGCTCGTTGTATTGCTCTTCGAACATCAGGTGCAACGTGCGAAACATCGGGCCGGTGACGTTCCAGTGGAAGTTATGGGTTTTCAGATACAGCACGTAGGTGTCCGACAGCAGTCGCGACAGCCCTTCGACGATGGATTTGCGGTCTTCTTCACTGATACCGATATCAATTGCCATGCTTGCCCCCTAACAGTGATTGAATTCATCCAGCAGGTTCGGTCCCACTGTAGCAAGGCAAGAGCCGGCTCGCAGCTATGAATCCGTGGTCAAACTGCGACAAATCGACCGTTTCTCTGCCGCTGGCCGGGCTGATTTGAGTAGCCGCAGGCTTTGCTGTTAAATAGGCAGTGTGTCGCCATGCCCTATTTTCCGGGGTGTTGCGCATAGGCTGATGCCGTGTACGTGTCCACCGCCTCTTATTTTGTCCTGAAGCGAACCGTGCGCCTTCAGCTCTTCCTTGTGAGCCGTCATAACGTGAGCCAATCAAAATGTTGAAAATCGTCCACCTGCTAATGGGCGCAGCAGCCTTGCTGCTGTCGTTCATACCCAGCCTGAAAGCCGAAGCCGTTCCTTACCTGCAACAGCCCGATGCACTTTACCTGGCCTTTTTCGGCCTGCTGAACCTGGTCATCGCTCCAGTGATTCCTTACTGGAACAAAGGCCCGCGCCAGCATCTGCAAAATCTGGTCAGCGCCCTTCTGGTACTGACTGTCGTCCTGCAAACTTTGACCCTGATCGCGCCGATGCCGGTCATCGCTGGCCAGCCGGCGGTGTTGTTCAGCCTGGTGATCGCCCTGGTTGCCGTGCTGCTGCATCTGGCCGTGAGCTTCTACAAATCGTCACCGGCCGCTGCGCCGACTACCTATGACATGAGCAATCGCGATACCGGCACCGTGAAGTGGTTCAACACTTCCAAGGGTTTCGGGTTTATCTCCCGGGATTCCGGCGATGATATTTTCGTGCACTTTCGCGCCATTCGTGGCGAAGGCCATCGCGTCCTGGTCGAAGGCCAGCGCGTCGAGTTCTCGGTAATGAACCGCGACAAAGGCCTGCAAGCCGAGGACGTGATCGCCGCCCTGCCGCGTCGCTGATCCAAAGCAAAAAAAAACCGCGAGCAGCCTGACTGTTCGCGGTTTTTTTATGCCTGCCGAATGGCTCAATAATGCGGCGGCGGTGCATCTTCCTCAAAAGCACCGAACTGCCCGACCATCTCTTCGTGACGCTTGATCAGCGCTTCCATCTGCAATTGCAAGCGCTCGATGACCTTCTGCTGCGCCACCAGCACATCGTTCAATGCCTGAATGGTGTCATCCTGAAAGGCCAAACGGCTTTCCAGATCGGTAACGCGTCCTTCAAGGCTCATGACTCAGCCCTCCAAAAAAGTGAATTCATCGGTCAGCACCAGACGCAAGCGCTCGCGAATGGCTGCTACCTGTTCCGCGCTGTACGGCTTGGCCGGGTGCCTGCCCCAGACCGGAGCCGGCCAGGCGGCATCGTCACGCTTACGCACGATCACATGCATATGTAACTGGCTGACAACGTTACCCAGGGTTGCCACGTTCAGCTTGTCGGCGTCGAACGAATCCTTGAGTAACTCGGCAAGGGTGGTGGTTTCCTGCCACAGTTGCTGCTGATCGGCGACATCCAACTGAAACAACTCGCTTATATCCTCGCGACGAGGTACCAGGATGAACCAAGGGTAATTGCTGTCGTTGGACAGCAACAGCCGGCACAACGGAAAGTCGCCGATGACCAGGGCGTCCTGTTGAAGTCGTGAATCCAAAGCAAACATTGTGAGCACTCCCGCTGATCCTCTAACTCAGCTTAGCGGCGGCCCATTCGAAGCAGCGCGCCAAGCGACAGAACGGCAGCATACCTGCGAATGCAGCGAGCTTCACGCCGCTGCCAGCAGTAAATCGTCAGGCGCTCCGACATGAAACATTTATCCCGGCCGCGCACCAACACAGGCCCCGACATGAGCCTTGACGTGAAGAGCTGCACGAAAATCCTTGATCTACCGTACCTCAGGTCAGTCGCCGCCAGATTGCCCAAGGCTGGATTCATGATTTTTTTGCACCAAAACTGCACAACACGACTACGCTCACTGGGTCGGGCATCCGCTAAATACTCAGTAAGGGGTGAACCGGTAACGTTTTTTGCTGTCCGGCGCACCCTGGGTACGCTGCAACACCATTGGGAGAACCTCGTCAAGCCCGCAGCAAAAAAGGCTCCGGAGCCCCGTTTTCACACGGTTTTCACATCTGCGAGCGGCCCACAGAAAAATAACCGCAGCGTTTTCGCGGTTTGTGCACGCTTGTTGCATTAGTAACCGTATGGACTATAAGCGCACCACTGGAAGTGGTCGCTTGAAGCCAATAAAAACAGTGGCAGGGTTGCCCGATGGAGATTCAAGTGTTTTGCCAGGGACTCTTTTTTAGCGATGCAAAAAAGGCCCGGAAACAGCGATAAAGTTGTCAGTCCGGCTGCATCGGTACTGTGAATTTGCGACATCCAGCGCTCCTTTTGCGACAACGCCGTAAAGAAGCTGAAAGGTTGATTTCGCAAGTATCGCCAACAATGTCGGCGTGATATAAGTTTGCGCCGACACAAAAAGAAAGAGCCGCCCAGATAATAAAACAGGTGGGACGGCAGTACTCTTCTAAAAACCAAAGGAGCAAATCACGATGCGCGTGATGAAGTGGAGCATGATCGCCCTGGCTGTTGCAGCAGGCACCTCGCAGTTCGCAATGGCGTCTTCTCAAGATGAATCGAAAGGTTTTGTTGAAGACAGCAGCTTCAGCGTCAAGACTCGCATGCTGTATATGAACCGTGATTTCAAGAACGAAAACCTGAAAAGCAGCCCGTCGGGTGAGCGCCAGGGCTATCGTGAAGAAACCGGTATTGGCATGCATGCCATTTACGAGTCCGGCTTCACCCAAGGCACCATCGGTGTAGGTGTAGACGCTTTCGGTCTTGGCTCCATCAAGCTGGACACTGGACGCGGCCGCACTGGCAACGGTCTGTTCGCTGCCGATAGCGACGGCAGAGCTGAAGACACTCAGTCGAAAAGCGGTGGAGCAGTCAAGTTCCGTCTTTCCGACACTGTCCTGAAATACGGTAACCAGTTTGTCGCCAGCCCGGTTTTTTCCACCGACGACAGCCGCTTGCTGCCTGAGACCGCTACCGGCACCATGCTCGTATCCAAAGAGATCCCGGGCCTGGAACTGAGCGCAGGTCGCTTTACCGCGCTGAGCGCGCAAAGCCAGATGGGTCGTGACTCCATCGTTGAAGGTGGCCTGAAATCCGCTGACATCGCCGGTGCTACCTATCAGTTCACCGACAGTTTTGTCGCCGGTGTTGCAGCATCCGACGTGGAAGACCACTTCAAGAAGCAATACGTCAATCTGAACTACACCCTGCCGATCAACGACGAACAGTCGCTGAACTTCGATTTCAACGGGTACAAGAGCAAGAGCCAGGGTCAAGACCTGTCCGGCGACATCGACAACCGCATCTGGTCCCTTAGCGCTGCTTACAGCATCGGCGCGCACAAATTCACCCTCGCCCACCAGCGCTCCAGCGGTGACACCGGTTACGTGTACGGCGTGGACGGCGGCGGCACTATCTTCCTCGCCAACTCCGTGCAGTACTCTGACTTCAACGGTGCAGACGAGCGTTCGTGGCAGGGCCGTTATGACCTGAACATGGCTACCTTCGGCGTACCTGGTCTGAGCTTCATGACCCGTTACATCAAAGGTGACAACATCAGCACCGGCGCTGAAGAGGGCAAAGAGCACGAACTCGACTTCGAATCCAAATACGTTATGCAAAACGGTCCAGCGAAAGACTTGTCTTTCCGCCTGCGTAGCGCCTGGTATCGCTCCAACACTTCTTACAACGGTGGTGATAACAACGACCTGCGTTTGATCGTTGAATACCCACTGAGCATCCTCTAATAAGGTTGCGAAGCTGACGTACTGTAGAGCTCTGCTCTAACAAAACCGCCCTCCTGAATCAGGAGGGCGGTTTTTTTATGGATGAATAACTGATCAAACAGAAAAAACATTAGCCAGCTACTTATTAGCCAGCATAGTTTCATCGCGCCGATAAAAAACCCGAGAGTGTGCACACTGCTCGGGTTTTATATTAGTTGCTGACTGCCAAACCAACTTCAAAGACGCTTACTGCGTGGCAGATTCCTGCACTACGCGTATAACCCGCTGCGGAAACGGAATATCAATCCCGGCAGCCTTCAAACGATCACGCGCCTGTTCATTGAACATGAACATCACATCCCAATAATCCGCAGTCTTGACCCAGACGCGCAGGGAAACCGTGATCGAACTGTCACCCAATGTCGAAATCACTGCCTGTGGCTCCGGGTCCTGCATGACGCGGGGATCCTTGGCCAGATCCAGCAATACCTGACGGGCCTTCTGCAGATCCGCTTCGTAATCCACGCCCACATCGAACACGACTTTGCGGGTTGGCTGGCGGTTGGTGTTGGTGATGATGCCGTTCGACAGGTTGCCGTTGGGCAGGATGATGGTCTTGTTGTCGCCGGTACGCAGCACGGTGTGGAAAATCTGGATGCTGTCGACGGTACCCGCTACACCTTGGGCTTCGATCCAGTCACCGATGCGGAACGGGCGGAACAGCAGAATCAGCACGCCGCCAGCGAAGTTCGCCAGGCTGCCCTGCAAGGCCAGACCGATCGCCAGACCCGCAGCACCGATAGCCGCGACGAACGAGGTGGTTTCGACGCCGATCATCGACGCGACGCTGACAATCAGCAGCACCTTGAGAATGATGTTGGCCAGGCTGCTGATAAAGCCTTGCAGCGCCAGATCGGCATTGCGCAGAGCGAGCAGACCGCCGAGCTTCTGCGTGACCTTGTTGATCAGCCACCAGCCGATCGCCAGGGTAATCACTGCCAGCAGTACGCGGCTGCCGTATTCCATGATCATCGGGATCCACGCCTGGGACGCCTTGACCAGGTGGTCCACTTCCGCATTCAAATCCATGTTCTATCTCCTGATTTCCGGCTTCCCGGGGTGTATTCAAAACAACTGTGGGAGCGAGCCTGCTCGCGAAAGCGTCGTGTCATTCAGCAATAAATTGACTGACACATTGCATTCGCGAGCAGGCTCGCTCCCACACAGTCACAAAACAAGCTTAGTCGCGGAAGTTGTTGAACTGCAGCGGCATGCCGAATTCCTTGGCACGCAGGGCCGCGATGGCTTCCTGCAAATCGTCGCGCTTCTTGCCGGTGACACGCACCTGCTCGCCCTGAATGGCGGCCTGGACCTTGAGCTTGGCTTCCTTGATGTGGCCGACGATTTTCTTTGCCAGCTCTTTGTCGATGCCTTCCTTGAGGATGGCGTCCTGCTTCATCAGTTTGCCCGAAGCGTAAGCATCCTTGACCTCAAGGCACTGCACGTCGATCTTGCGCTTGGTCAGCGCCAGCTTGAGGATTTCGATCATCGCTTCGAGCTGGAAAGCGGCTTCGGCGGTAAGGCTGACGGTCAGGTCTTTTTCCTTGAACTCGAAGCTGCCCTTGCCTTTCAGGTCATAACGACGATCGAGTTCCTTCACGGCGTTCTCGACCGCGTTGGTGAGTTCGTGTTTGTCCAGTTCGGATACCACGTCGAACGACGGCATGTAATCTCTCCAATAAAAAGGCGCGCTCGATGTGGATGGAGCGCGCTTGGCTTGCGGTTAAAATCGGGCTCATTATAACGGGTCTTTTCCTACCGATACGGCGAGCCGCACATGCCTGCAAGCAATCGAGCAAAAAACTGATGTCGACCACCTGGCATGTACTTGGCGCCGGCAGCCTCGGCACACTCTGGGCGACACGTCTGGCTCGCGCCGGCTTGCCAGTGCGGCTGATCCTGCGCAATGCGGCGCGCTTGCACAGCTACGAGGCAGTGGGCGGCTTGACCCTGGTAGAAAACGGACAAGCTCATACCTATGCAGTTCCCGGCGAAACCCCGGACAGCCCCGAGCCAATTCGCCGTTTACTGGTCGCGTGCAAGGCCTATGACGCCGAAGAGGCCGTCGCCCGCCTCGCTTCACGCCTCGCGCCAGACGCCGAACTGATCCTCCTGCAAAACGGCCTTGGCAGTCAGAACGCCGTCGCCGCGCGGGTACCGCAAGCGCGCTGCATCAGCGCCTCCAGCACCGAGGGCGCGTTCCGCGATGGCGATTGGCGCGTGGTGTTTGCCGGTCACGGTTTCAACTGGCTGGGCGATGGCGCAAATCCGCTGGCGCCGGTCTGGCTGGACGATCTGCAAGCGGCGAACATTCCCCATGAATGGAGCGCTGACATCCTCACTCGACTGTGGCGCAAACTGGCGCTGAACTGCGCGATCAACCCGCTGACTGTGCTCCACGATTGCCGCAACGGCGGGCTGAGTGAGCATCACTGCGAAGTTGCCACACTCTGTGCCGAATTGACCGAACTGCTCGAACGCTGCGGCCAGCCGGCTGCGGCGGAAAACCTGCAAGCGGAAGTCGAACGAGTGATCCACGCCACCGCCGCCAATTACTCTTCGATGTATCAGGACGTCGCCAACCAGCGCCGCACCGAGATCAGCTATCTGTTGGGCCACGCCTGCAAAGTTGCCGAGCGCCATCAGTTGCATCTGCCGCATCTGCACCAGTTGCAGCAACGTTTGGTGGCGCATCTGCGCAAGCGTGGATTGCCCAGTGACTGAGCAGCCGCTAGGCTGACGACTTGTTCCCCTGCTGCGATAAACCTGATGCCATTGCGCCAGCGCCTTGAAAACCTGCCGGTCGGCCAGAAACTGCTGGCCGCCCTGCTGGTGTTGTTGACCACGGTTCTGCTTGTCGCCAACCTGACCTTTATCAGCGCCGCCTACTACATTTCTCAGGAAAGCATGGCGCCACAAGCCTTGCAGACCATCGGCCGGCTGATCGCCAATCCGAGTCTGGTCAGCGATGCGCTGGAGTCGCCGCGCAGCGCCGAGCGCCTGCTCAAGGAGCTCGACAGTTATTCACCGCTGCGCGCCGCCGCCCTGTACGACGGCAAGGGTGAACGCCTGGCGCAAGTGCAGCGCGGCGAGAAACTCAGCCTCCCCGAGCGCTACCGCCACGTCGAAGCCTGGCAACTCACCGAGTTTCGCAGCAACCAACTGATCACCCTGCCCCGCCCCGGTGCCGCGCCGGGGCATCTGTTGCTGGTCGCCAGCAGCGAACTGCCGATGGCGTTCTACACCGGCACTCTGACCGCAAGCCTCGGCATCCTGATCTTCAGCGTACTGCTGTGGCTGGTCATCGCCCGGCAGATCAAGCGCCTGATTACCCGGCCGATTCACCAGCTGGAGGAATTGTCCCGGCAGGTCACCCGCGAAGAGAACTACGCCCTGCGCGCCGCGCGCGGCAACCACGACGAAATCGGCAGTCTGGCCGAGGCGTTCAACACCATGCTCTCGCGCATCGAAGCCCGCGAGCAGCAGCTCAAGCGTGCCCGCGACGACTCCCAGGCCGCCTACGATCAGGCGCAAGGGCTGGCCGAGGAAACCCGCCACACCAACCGCAAACTGGAACTGGAAGTCCAAGTGCGCAGCAAGATCGAAAAGAAACTCACCGGCTTCCAGAATTACCTCAACAGCATCATCGACTCGATGCCCTCGGCGCTGATCGCTCTCGATGAACAGCTCTACGTCACCCAGTGGAACCAGGAGGCCAGCGCACTTTCCGGGACACGCCTGGACGAGGCGCTGAACCAGCCGATCTTCCTCGCCTTCGAACCGCTCAAGCCGTTTTTACCGCAGCTCAAGGCCACTGTCGAACAACACACCGTGGCTAAAGTCGATCGGGTGACCTGGTTCAAGGACGATGAACCCAAGCATTACGCGCTGACGTTTTACCCACTGATGGGCGGTGCCGGGCGCGGCGTGGTGATCCGTATCGACGACATCACTCAGCGTCTGTCGTTGGAAGAAATGATGGTGCAGTCGGAGAAGATGCTCTCGGTCGGTGGCCTCGCGGCCGGCATGGCCCACGAAATCAACAACCCGCTCGGCGCGATCCTGCACAACGTGCAGAACATTCGCCGGCGGCTGTCGGCGGATCTGCCGAAGAACATCGAGACCGCCGAGCAACTGGGTATTGAACTGGACACGGTGAACCGCTACCTGCAAGGCCGCGAAGTCCCGCAATTGCTCGACGGCATTCAACAGGCCGGTGCCCGCGCGGCGAAAATCGTCACGCACATGCTCAGCTTCAGCCGCCGCAGCACCCGGCAAATGGCGCCGTGCGATCTGCCGGCATTGATTGATCAAGCCGTGGAAATCGCCGGTAACGACTTCGATCTGGCCATCGGTTTCGACTTCAAGGGCCAGGCGATCATCCGCCAGTTCGACCCGGCCCTGGGTCCAGTGCCGGGCACCGCCAACGAACTGGAACAGGTGCTGCTCAATCTGCTGAAAAATGCCGCGCAGGCGATTCATCAGCGCGAAGACGACAGCGAGCCGGGCCGGATCATTTTGCGCACCAGACTCAATCCGCCGTGGGCCGAGATTCAGGTCGAGGACAACGGCATCGGCATGAGCGAGAACGTGCGCAAGCGCACTTTCGAGCCGTTCTTTACCACCAAGGAAATCGGCCAGGGCACCGGCCTTGGCCTGTCGGTGTCGTACTTCATCATCACCAACAATCACAAAGGCCAGATGGAAGTGCAGTCGGCACCCGGCCAAGGCACCTGTTTCACGCTGCGTCTGCCGTTGGTACAACCGGCGCAGTTGACCACCGAAACCAATTCACTACCGAGGTAACCCATGGGCTTTCGCTTGTCGAAGATCTACACCCGCACCGGCGACAAAGGCGAAACCGGCCTCGGTGACGGCCGTCGCGTCCCCAAGGATCACCCGCGCATCGAGGCGATCGGCGAGGTCGATACGCTGAACAGTCAGGTCGGCGTGTTGCTCGCCGGTTTGCTCGCCGAGCGCGAAGTGCATCCGGCGCTGAATGAAATCATCGAAGTGTTGGCGCCTTGTCAGCATCGCCTGTTCGACCTCGGTGGCGAACTGGCGATGCCTGAATATCAGGCGTTGAACGAGGCCGAAATCGAGCGGCTGGAAGCGGCCATCGATGTGTGGAATGAAGAGCTGGGGCCGCTGGAAAACTTCATCTTGCCGGGTGGTTCAATGCTGATTGCGCAGGCACATGTCTGCCGCAGTCTGGCGCGCAGTGCCGAGCGGCGGTGTCAGCATTTGAACTCGATTGAGCCGTTGGCCGGGGTTGGCCTGGCGTATATCAATCGGTTGTCGGACTTGCTGTTTGTTGTGGCGCGGTTGATTGCGCGGCGGCAAGGGGTGGCGGAGATTTTGTGGCAGCCCGCTGCAAAACCTGAAGGGAAGTAGCGCCTGATATACCGCCATCGCTGGCAAGCCAGCTCCCACAGGGATCCAGATCGTTCACAACCGTTGTGTACACCCATAACCTGTGGGAGCTGGCTTGCCAGCGATGGGGCAAGCAGTCCTTACACTGGATCAGGCCAGAACGCCCGAATCCCCGCCACACCCTGAGCCCCAACACCCCACGCTTTCTCGCGCTCCGCCGGCCCTATTCCACCGAGCAGAAACACCGGTTTACTGAAGCCGTCAATCAACGCCTGTGCCTGCTCCCACCCCAACGGCTGCGCATCCGGGTGCGTTAACGTCGGCTGCACCGGCGACAGAGTGACGAAATCAACGCCCATCTGCTCGGCCAGCGCTAGTTCTTCGGCGTCATGGCACGACGCCGCGAGCCAGCGCTCGGCCGGCAACGGACGTCCTGCCGCCGCGTATTTACGCAGTTGTGCAGCGGTGATGTGCCAACCGGCAGACGGGAAATCGCCGAGCCATTCGAACGGCCCTTTGATCATCAACTGCGCCTTGCCGGCGCACAGGCCCACCGCATCCACCGCCAGATCCCGGTATTTCGGGTCGTAGCCGTTGGGTGCGCGCAGCTGGATCAGTTTGATGCCTCCGGCAATCGCTTTCTGGATCCCGCGCAACAAGGCCGGGCCTTCCAGATCTTCGGGAGTGATCAAGTATTCGGCAGGCAAGCGCGCCGCCGCGACGATCGGCTGATTGGCCGCCGGAAACTCATAGTCAATCAATTCCCTGGCAGTGACCCAGGCCAGTGGCTGGCCTTCAGCGCCGTGGGGTTCGCCACTGAACGCCGAGACTTCCCAGACATCCAGCAAGACCTGTTTGTCCGGGTAATCGTGGCGAACCTTGATCAGCGGCCGGGCAGCGTCAACAACGATGCCCAGCTCTTCGTGCAGCTCGCGAGCCAGGGCCGACTCGACCGATTCGTCAGCCTCGACCTTGCCACCGGGAAATTCCCACAAGCCACCCTGATGCTGAGTGTCGGCACGGCGGGCGATGAGAATTTTGCCGGCGCCGTCACGGATGACGGCAGCGGCGACGTGGACGCGTTTCACGGTTTCAATTCCTCCAGTCCAGCCTTTTGCCACGCTTTGAAGGCGGGCCATTGGTAGACGGTTTCAACATAGGCTTCGTCGACCGCCGGCAGCTTCACCTGATAGGTGCGCAAGCGCACGGCGATCGGCGCAAAAAAGGCATCGGCAAGGCTGACACGACCGAACAGGTACGGCCCCTCTTCCGTCGCCGCCGCGCGGCATTCGGCCCACAGCGCGAGCATGCGTTCGATATCGACCTTCACTTCTGGCGGCACCGGGTTGAGCGGTGCGTCCTGGCTCAGGTTGAACGGCATGTGGTTACGCATGGCGAAGAAGCCGCTGTGCATTTGTGCGCAGGCCGAGCGGGCCTGGGCGCGGGCAAAGGTATCGCTCGGCCAGAGTTGCTCGGACGGAAACTGTTCGGCGAGGTACTCAGCAATGGCCAGCGAATCGGCGATGGTGCCACGGGTGGTTTGCAGCAACGGCACCTTGCCGGTCGGCGAGTGCTTGAGCAGGCGCTCGCGGGTGTCGGGTTTGCCGAGCTTGATCAGCTCTTCGCTGTAGGGTGCGCCGGTCAGGTCCAGCGCCAGTGCCGCACGCAGGGACCAGGAGGAAAGCAGTTTGTCGCCGATGATCAGGTGCAGGGACATGGTGTGGCGCCTTTTCGTCAGGGAAACAATCCAGAATGTCTGGCGTCTGGTCGTCCGTCATCGCGGGCAAGCCCGCTCCCACAGGTGTTGGTGGTGTACACGGCATTTGTGAACGACCGCAATCACTGTGGGAGCGGGCTTGCCCGCGAAGAGGCCGGCAGCCCACTCCCACACCTTGAATCAAGTACGGTATTCAGCGTTGATCTTCACATACTCATGCGACAGGTCGGTGGTCCAGATGGTTTCGCTGCAATCGCCACGGCCCAGTTCGATGCGGATGGTGATTTCTTCCTGCTGCATC
This sequence comes from Pseudomonas sp. ef1, assembly GCF_007293365.2. Lineage (NCBI taxonomy): Bacteria > Pseudomonadati > Pseudomonadota > Gammaproteobacteria > Pseudomonadales > Pseudomonadaceae > Pseudomonas > Pseudomonas sp. ef1. The sequence continues at coordinate 5,669,620 of NZ_CM129815.1, forward strand.
ACTGCCGAGCCCTGGGCTTCAGTGTAGGTCGCTGCGCGAGCGCCACGGCTGGCGATGCACACGTCACCGAGGAACACGTCGATCTTGCTCACGTCCAGATCCGGCACGCCGGCACGACCCACGGCAGCGAGGATACGGCCCCAGTTCGGGTCAGAGGCGAACAGCGCGGTCTTGATCAGCGGCGAGTGGGCCACGGTGTAACCGACGTCCAGGCATTCCTGATGATTGCCGCCGCCATTCACTTCAACGGTAACGAATTTGGTCGCGCCTTCGCCGTCACGCACGATGGCCTGGGCGACGTCCATGCACACTTCGAACACGGCTTGTTTCAGCTTGGCGAACAGCTCGCCTTCAGCGCGGGTGATTTCCGGCAGCGCGGCCTTGCCAGTGGCGATCAGCATGCAGCAATCGTTGGTCGAGGTGTCGCCGTCGATGGTGATGCGGTTGAACGACTTGTTGGCGCCGTCGAGCATCAGGTTGTGCAGCACCTCGCGGGAGACTTTGGCGTCGGTGGCGATGTAACCCAGCATGGTCGCCATGTTCGGCCGAATCATCCCGGCGCCTTTGCTGATGCCGGTGACAGTGATGGTCACGCCGTCATGCTCGAACTGGCGGCTGGCGCCCTTGGGCAGGGTGTCGGTGGTCATGATCCCGGTGGCCGCGGCTTCCCAGTTGTTCTCCGACAGATCATCCAGCGCGGCTTGCAGTGCGCCTTCGATTTTCTCGACCGGCAGCGGCTCGCCGATCACGCCAGTGGAGTACGGCAGAATCTGACTGGCATCGACGCCGGTCAGCTCAGCCAATTTAGCGGTGGTGCGCTCGGCAGCCGCCAAGCCAGGCTCGCCGGTACCGGCGTTGGCATTGCCGGTATTGGTCAGCAAGTAACGCACGGCATTGTGCACGCGCTTTTTCGCCAGGATCACTGGTGCGGCGCAGAACGCGTTCAGGGTGAACACGCCAGCCACGGTGGAACCTTCAGCACAGCGCATCACCACTACATCCTTGCGCCCCGGGCGCTTGATGCCGGCCGAGGCGATACCGAGTTCAAAACCGGCAACCGGGTGCAACGTTGGCAAAGGACCAAGACCAACAGCCATGAATGCGCTCCTTACTCAATGATGTCAGCACCGCCACGGGAAAGGACGGTGGGATAAATGGCAAAACGCCGCGACGGCAGGAGCCGGTCGCGGCGCGGGGTGTTCAGCGATTGAAACGGGTTTTACTGGATCTGCCCGTGGCAATGCTTGTATTTCTTGCCCGAACCGCAGTAGCACAGTTCGTTGCGGCCCAGCTTCTGCTCGTTGCGAACCGGGGCTGCGGCGGTGGCCAGCGCCACATCGACCTCTTCACCCAGCGCTTCCGGCTGATCCAGGCCAGGCGCTTCGGCGTGTTCGAACTGCATGCGCGCCGCCAGTGCTTCGGCCTCCTGACGCAGACGTTGCTCTTCGGCTTCCGGATCTTCGCGACGCACCTGAACATGCGAGAGCACGCGGATCGAGTCGCGCTTGATCGAATCCAGCAGCTCGGAGAACAGTGTGAACGACTCGCGCTTGTATTCCTGCTTCGGGTTCTTCTGCGCATAGCCGCGCAGGTGAATGCCGTGACGCAGGTGATCCATGGTCGACAAGTGGTCTTTCCACAGATCGTCGAGTACGCGCAGGACAATCTGCTTCTCGAACGAGCGCAGCGCCTCGGCACCGGCCTGATCTTCCTTCTCGTTGTACGCCGCCATCAGCTCGGTCATGAGCTTCTCGCGCAGGGTTTCTTCGTACAGGTGATCGTCTTCGTCGAGCCATTGCTGGATCGGCAGTTTCACGCCGAAATCGCTTTCGATCGACGCTTCCAGACCGGCCACATCCCACTGCTCTGGCAGTGATTGCGGCGGAATGTGCGCGCTGACGGTAGCGTTGAGCACGTCCTGACGGAAATCGGCGATGGTTTCACCGATGTTGTCAGCGGCCAGCAACGTGTTACGCATGTGATAGATCACTTTACGCTGTTCGTTGTTGACGTCGTCGAACTCGAGCAGTTGCTTGCGGATGTCGAAGTTGCGGCCTTCAACCTTGCGCTGCGCCTTCTCGATCGCGTTGGTCACCATACGGTGCTCGATCGCTTCGCCCGGCTGCATGCCCAGGGCTTTCATGAAGTTCTTCACCCGGTCGGAGGCGAAGATGCGCATCAGGCTGTCTTCCAGCGACAGGTAGAAGCGGCTCGAACCGGCATCGCCCTGACGGCCGGCACGGCCACGCAGCTGGTTGTCGATACGGCGCGATTCGTGACGCTCGGAAGCAATTACCTGCAAGCCGCCGGATTCCAATACTTGCTGGTGACGCTTCTGCCAGTCGGCCTTGATCTGCGCGATCTGCTCAGGGGTGGGGTTTTCCAGCGAAGCGACTTCCACTTCCCAGTTGCCGCCCAACAGGATGTCGGTACCACGACCGGCCATGTTGGTGGCGATGGTTAGCGCACCCGGACGACCGGCCTGAGCGATGATCTCAGCTTCTTTTTCGTGGAACTTGGCGTTCAGAACCTTGTGTTCGATGCCTTCTTTGACGAGCAATTCGGACATGTGCTCGGACGTCTCGATGGTCGCGGTACCCACCAGCACCGGACGACCGGCGGCCATGCTTTCCTTGATGTCCGCGACGATCGCCGCGTATTTCTCTTCGGCGGTGAGGAACACCAGGTCGTTGTAGTCTTTACGCGCCAACGGTTTGTTCGGCGGAATGACCATGACTTCCAGACCATAGATCTGGTGGAATTCGAACGCCTCGGTGTCGGCGGTACCGGTCATGCCGGACAGCTTGGTGTACAGACGGAAGTAGTTCTGGAAGGTGGTCGAGGCCAGGGTCTGGCTCTCGGCCTGAATGTTCAGACCTTCCTTGGCTTCGATGGCCTGGTGCAGGCCTTCGGACAGACGACGACCCGGCATGGTACGACCGGTGTGTTCGTCGACCAGTACGACCTGACCGTCCTGCACGATGTATTCAATGTTGCGATTGAACAGCTTGTGCGCACGCAGACCGGCGTAGACGTGGGTCAGCAGGCCAAGGTTGTGCGCCGAGTACAGGCTCTCGCCTTCGGCCAGCAGGCCGACGCGGGTGAGCATTTCTTCGATGAACTGGTGACCGGCTTCGTTGAGTTCGACCTGACGGGTCTTTTCGTCAACGGTGTAGTGACCGGCCTTGGTGACCTGGCCTTCGACTTCCTCGACGTGCAGTTCCAGCTGCGGGATCAGTTTGTTGATCTCCATGTACAGCTTGGAGCTGTCCTCGGCCTGACCGGAAATGATCAGCGGGGTACGCGCTTCGTCGATGAGGATGGAGTCGACTTCGTCGATCACGGCAAAGTTGAGTTCGCGCTGGAATTTTTCATCCATGCTGAACGCCATGTTGTCGCGCAGGTAGTCGAAACCGAATTCGTTGTTGGTGCCGTAGGTGATGTCGGCGGCGTAGGCGGCACGCTTTTCTTCCGGCGGCTGGAACGGCGTCACGACGCCGACGGTCAGGCCGAGGAATTCATACAGCGGGCGCATCCAGTTGGCGTCACGGCGGGCCAGGTAGTCGTTCACGGTCACAACGTGCACGCCCTTGCCGGACAGTGCGTTGAGGTAAACACCCAGGGTGGCCACGAGGGTCTTGCCCTCACCGGTGCGCATTTCGGCAATCTTGCCTTCGTGCAGAGTCATGCCGCCGACGAGTTGTACGTCGAAGTGGCGCATGCCCATCACACGCTTGCCGGCCTCGCGGGCGACGGCAAAGGCTTCCGGCAACAGCTTGTCGAGGGTTTCCCCTTTGGCGATACGGGCCTTGAACTCGGCGGTCTTGGCGCGCAATTGATCGTCCGAAAGGGCCACCATTTGCTCTTCGAAGGCATTGACGAGCTGCACCGTCTTGAGCATGCGTTTGACTTCACGCTCGTTCTTGCTTCCAAAAAGTTTCTTTAACAAAGGCGCAAACATATCGGCAGGATCTTCCACACTAAAGGGATGGAGGGCGGCCCCGTGAGTCGCCCGTGCAGCCCTCATGGCCGCATGCGAACGAGCATTCTACCCGGAAACGGTGGTGAGGAAAGTGGCGATGTTCCACGATGCTGGCACTGCGCTTTGACGGGGCTCACTTAAAATAGGGGCGTTTTGCTCAACTTCAACCCGTCGGGGGAAAGAAGTCAGGCGTTGATTTAATGAGCAAATCAGGGACAAAAGCAATGGCCCAGAGGTTCCGCAGCTTTCTGCTACCATGGCGCCTCTGTGACTTTCAGGTGTTCGATCATGGCGTTTCGCCCTCTCACGGCCAGAGCACCCGCCGTTCTGTTACGTGAAGCCAAACCGCTCAAAGCCATCCTCGGCCATGCCCAGCGCCTGGAGCATTTGCAGCGTCTGCTCGAAAGCCAGCTGCAACCGGCTGCCCGCGAGCATTGCCGGGTGGCCAAGTGGCGCGAAGGCGAGCTGTCACTGGTGGTCACTGACGGCCATTGGGCGACGCGCCTGCGCTATCAGCAGAAACGCCTGCAACGGCAACTGCAACTGTTCGAAGAGTTCGCCAACCTGACGCGGATCAAATTCAGCGTGCGCCCGCCGATCGTGCAGCATCGGGCGGTTGGGCACACCATGGATCTGTCGAGCAGTGCGGCAGAGACGATTCAGTCGACGGCCGACGGGATCAGCGATCCGGGATTGCGCGCGGCGCTGGAGCGGCTGGCGGCGCATGCCAAAAGCAAGACCTGACCGTGCACACCATTCCGTGTGGGAGCGAGCCTGCTCGCGAAGAGGCCGTGTCAGACGACATTGATGTTGAATGACACAGCGCTTTCGCGAGCAGGCTCGCTCCCACAGTTTTGATCTTCGATTCGCCTGAGATCAGCGGCGCTTGCTGCCACCCAATAAAGAGCCCATCAACCCGCGCACCAACTGCTTGCCAAGGTTATTGGCCGCCTGGCGCATCGCCGATTTCAGCGCCTGCCCTGCCGCCGTGCCGAGGAATTCGCCAGCGCGGTCAGCCAGGCTCGGCTCTTCGGCCGCAGCTTTGCCCGCTGGTGTTTCAGCCTCGGGCGCCAGCCCTTTGCGTCCCATCAGGATTTCATAGGCCGATTCGCGATCGATCGGCTTGTCATAACGGCCCTTGAACGGCGAGCCGGCGATCAGCACGGTGCGCTCGGTTTCAGTCAGCGGGCCGATCCGCGATTGCGGCGGCGCCACCAACACACGCTGGACCATTTCCGGCGTGCCCTTCTCGGTCAGCGTTCCCACCAGCGCCTCGCCGATTCCCAGTTCGGTCAGCACCGACAGACTGTCGAACGCCGGATTCGGCCGAAAGCCATCCGCCACGGCGCGCAGGGATTTCTGCTCTTTGGCGGTGAACGCACGCAGACCGTGTTGAATGCGCAAGCCCAACTGCGCCAGCACGTCATCCGGCAAGTCCGCTGGCGACTGGGTGACGAAATACACGCCAACGCCTTTGGAACGAATCAAGCGCACCACTTGCTCAAGCCGTTCCTGCAGAGCTTTGGGCGTGTCGCCGAACAGTAAGTGCGCCTCGTCGAAAAACAGCGCCAGCAGCGGTTTGTCGGCGTCGCCGCGCTCCGGCAGTTGCTCGAACAACTCGGCCAGCAGCCACAGCAGGAACGTTGCGTAAACCTTCGGCGCCTCGTGCACCAGCCGACTGGCATCGAGCAGATGGATACGTCCACGGCCATCGGCGCCCGGTTGCAGAATGTCTTCGAGTTGCAGCGCCGGCTCGCCGAACAGGGCTTCGGCGCCCTGCTGTTCCAGCGTCGCCAAGCGGCGCAGCAGCGCCTGGCTGGAACCGGTGGTCATCAGCGCGGCGTCTTCGCCGAGCAACTGTGGATTGTCCTTGAGGTGATTGAGCAGCGCTTTCAGATCCTTGAGATCCAGCAGCAACAGCCCTTCGCGATCCGCCACCTTGAAGGCCGCGTACAGCGCCGACTGCTGACTGTCGGTCAGCTCGAGCAAGCTGCCGATCAGCAACGGGCCCATTTCGCTCAACGTGGTGCGCAGCGGATGTCCGGATTCACCGTGGATGTCCCACAGCGTGACGGGATAAGCCTGGGGCGTGTGACCGAGCCAGGGCATGCCGGCGATGCGCTCGGCCACTTTGCCCTGCGGGTTGCCGGCAGCACCGAGGCCGCACAGGTCGCCCTTGATGTCGGCGGCGAACACCGCCACACCGGCATCGCTGAATGCTTCGGCCAAGCGCTGCAACGTCACGGTTTTACCGGTGCCGGTGGCGCCGGCGATCAGGCCGTGGCGGTTGGCCAGGCGCATGGCCTGAGCGATGGGTTGCGCGGCCGGATCAGCGCCGATAACGAGTTGCGAGGAGTCAGGCATTTTCTCACCCAATGGTTAATCTTTGATGACACATGGCCGATACATAAATTGGACAGACCCGCCAGAAAACCGGGTCGGACATTTCCCTAAGGAGAGCCGGAAATATCAATTTTTCAACCTTGCCCATAGTGCGCGTCTCTATCAAAGCACGCCCAGGACATTAAGACCTTAGCGGAACCCCAAGCCATGAACAAAAACCTGCGCTTCAGCCATAAGATTTTGCTTGCCGCCGCTCTCATCGTCATTGCCGCTTTTGCCTCGTTCACGTTGTACAACGACTGGCTGCAGCGCAATGCGATCCGCGATGATCTGAACAACTACCTCAATGAAATGGGCGAGGTCACCGCCGGCAACATCCAGACCTGGCTCAGCGGGCGCATTCTGCTGATCGAGAACGCCGCGCAGAACATCGCCATCAACCCGGAACCTGCCACGGTCGCCAGCCTGCTGGAACAGAAAAGCCTGACCTCGACGTTCATGGCCACCTACCTGGGCGATGCCACCGGGCATTTCACCATCCGCCCGGACGTGAAGATGCCGGACGGTTTCGATCCGCGTGTGCGCCCTTGGTATAAAGGTGCCGAAAGCAGCAGCACCTCGACCCTGACCGAACCCTACATCGATGCGGCCACCGGCCAGTTGATCATTTCCATCGCCACCGCGTCGAAAAAGGCCGGGCAGAGCGTCGGCGTGGTCGGCGGCGACCTCAGCCTGCAATCGCTGATCGACACCCTCGCCGCGCGGGATTTCGACGGGATGGGCTATGCGTTTCTGATCAGCGCCGACGGCAAGATCCTCGTCCACCCGGACAAGGCCCTGGTAATGAAGTCGCTCAAAGAAGCCTACCCACAAGACACGCCGCGCATCAGCAGCGATTTCAGCGAAGTGACAGTTGATGGCAAAACCCGCATCGTCACCTTCGCTCCGATCAAAGGCCTGCCGTCGGTGAACTGGTACATCGGTCTGTCGATCGATAAAGACCAGGCCTACGCGATGCTCAGCGAATTCCGCACCTCAGCGGTAATCGCAACCATCATTGCCGTGGTAATCATCATTGCCCTGCTCGGCATGCTCATCCGCCTGCTGATCCAGCCGCTGCACGTGATGACCCGCGCCATGGAAGACATCGCCGACGGCGAAGGCGACCTGACCAAACGCCTGAACATCATCAATAACGATGAATTCGGCATCCTCGGCACCGCATTCAACCGCTTCGTCGAGCGTATTCACGGTTCGATCCGCGAAGTGTCCTCGGCCACCGGCCAGGTCAACGAGGTCGCCCTGCGCGTGGTCGCTGCGTCGAACTCGTCGATGTACAACTCCGACCAGCAAGCCTCGCGCACCAGCAGCGTTGCTGCCGCGATCAATCAGCTCGGCGCCGCCGCCCAGGAAATCGCCCGCAACGCCGCGCAAGCGTCGAATCAGGCCAGCGACGCCCGGGGTCTGGCCGAAGATGGCCAGCAAGTGGTGGAGCGCAGCATCAAAGCGATGAACCAGCTGTCGAGCATGCTCAGCGCGTCGAGCACCAACATCGAGTCGCTGAACAGCAAGACCGTCAACATCGGCCAGATTCTCGAAGTGATCACCAGCATTTCCCAGCAGACCAACCTGTTGGCGCTGAACGCGGCGATCGAAGCGGCACGCGCCGGTGAGGCCGGTCGTGGGTTCGCCGTGGTGGCCGACGAAGTGCGCAACCTCGCGCACCGCACTCAGGAATCGGCACAACAGGTGCAGACCATGATCGAGGAGCTGCAAGTCGGCGCCCGGGAATCGGTGAGCACCATGAGCGACAGCCAGCGCCACAGCCAGGACAGCGTCGAGATCGCCAACCTCGCTGGCGAACGCCTGAACAGCGTGACCTTGCGCATTGGCGAGATCGACGGGATGAACCAGTCGGTGGCGACCGCGACCGAAGAACAAACCGCTGTGGTCGAGTCGATCAATGTCGATATCACCGAGATCAACACGCTGAACCAGGAAGGCGTGGAAAACCTGCAAGCGACGTTGCGCGCTTGTTCGGATCTGGAGCAGCAGGCTTCGCGTCTCAAACAGTTGGTTGGCAGCTTCAGGATTTAAGCTGCGGCGACTGGCCACTTCGCGAGCAGGCTCGCTCCCACAGGGAAAATGCATTCCATTGTGGGAGCGAGCCTGCTCGCGAATATCTACCTTTAAACAAAACCAGACTGACACCCCACCGCGCAATCCCGACCGAACATCTATTCTGGATAAAGGTCAATCAAGGGAGAACAACACAGCGGAGGGTTGCTCACCGTGCATATCGCCGACATCACCATGTTCTACGCCCCGGCCAGCGGAGGCGTGCGGACTTATCTGGATGCCAAACACCGTCGCCTTGGCGAGCGCAACGCCATTCGCCACAGCCTGCTGATCCCCGGCGCGAGACTGGGTGAACATGACGGCATTTATACCGTTCCAGCGCCCGCCCTGCCCTTTGGCAAAGGCTATCGCTTCCCGCTGCGGCTGGCGCCATGGCGAAACGTCCTGCAGGATCTGCAGCCGGATCTGATCGAAGTCGGCGATCCTTACCTCACCGCGTGGGCAGCGCTGGACGCGCGGCGGCAGCTGGACGTTCCGGTGATCGGCTTTTATCACTCGGATCTGCCGCTGCTGGCGGGCAATCGCATGGGCCATTGGGTCACACCGAATGTCGAGGCTTATGTCACGCGTCTCTACGGCAATTTCGACCGCGTTCTCGCGCCGAGCCAGGTCATGGCCGACAAGCTCATCGGGCTTGGTGTACGCAATGTCCATGTGCAACCGCTGGGCGTGGATCTGCACACCTTCCATCCCGACGCCCGCGACCCCGGGCTGCGGGCCGAGCTGGGCATTGCCGAAGACACGCGCCTGCTGATCTTTGCCGGGCGCGGTTCCAAGGAGAAAAACCTGCCGGTGCTGCTCAAGTGCATGCAACGCCTCGGTCCGCGCTATCACTTGTTGTTGGTCGGCTCGTCGATGCCTGCGGCGGTGCCGGACAACGTCAGCGTTATCGACGAATTCTGCCCGGCGCCAAAAGTCGCGCGGCTGATGGCCAGCGCCGATGCGCTGCTGCATGCCGGCGACCAGGAAACCTTCGGCCTGGTCATCCTTGAGGCCATGGCCTGCGGCATTCCCGTGGTGGCGGTGGCGGCCGGGGCGTTTGAAGAGATCGTCAACGATTCCTGCGGCCTGCTCTGTGCGCCGAACAATCCGCAGGCCATGGCCAATGCCGTGCGCGAGCTGTTCAGTCGCGGCTGCGCCCGCCTCGGTCAACAGGCGCGCCAGCACGTCGAACGGCATTATGCCTGGGACACCGTGGTCGACAGCCTGCTCAGCCACTATCACGCCGTGCTCGGCCATACGCTGCCACGGGTGGCCAATGGTTGAAGAAATGAAAGCTGTTTGCCTGGTGTTGCATGATGTGGCGCCCTCGACGTGGGCGGATTACCAGCCCTTCGTCGAGGCTGTCGATGCCTTGGGTGATGTGCCGATGACGTGGCTGGTGGTGCCGGATTTCCATCGCCACGATGCGCTTGACGCCAACCCGGCGTTTCGCCGAGTGCTCGATGCCAGGGTCGCCCGAGGCGATGAACTGGCGCTGCACGGCTACTACCACGACGATCAGGAACCCATGCCAAACACCCCGCGCGACTGGTTCATGCGCCGGGTCTACACCCACGAAGGCGAGTTCTATCGCCTGTCCCGCGAAGCAGCCCTTGCCCGCCTACACGCAGGTCTGGACATGTTTCAGCGCTACGACTGGCCGGTGCAGGGTTTCGTCGCCCCGGCCTGGCTGATGAGCGACGGCACCCGCCAGGCCTTGCGCGAATTACCGCTCAGCTACACCAGCGATCCGCAGCATCTTTATCGCTTGCCCGACTTCAGCGCCATCGATGCACCGGGGCTGGTGTGGAGTGCGCGCAGTGCCTGGCGTCGTGGCTTGTCGAAAATCGTCAGCGACCAGCGTGAACAGCGCTGGCGCGAGGCATCGGTGATTCGTCTGGGCCTGCATCCGGTGGACATGCGTCACCGGTTTTCTCGCGATTATTGGTTGCACACGCTGCAACGCCTGCTGGCGGAGGGACGCGTGCCGCTGACCAAAATCGACTGGCTGACCCGACAGCGCGGACAACTGGAACGCGCAGCATGAAGCGCAGCCTGTTGTTGCTGATCGGCCTGCTGGCGGCGGTGCTGATTCCGGTACTGCTCGGCGGCGGCGAGACGTGGTCGCGCCTGCGCAGTTTTCCGCTGCACTGGCTGTTGATCATGTTCGGCATGATTCTGCTCTGCTGGGGCATCAATACGCTGCGCTTGCGTTTGTTGCTCGGCGACCAGCGAGAAAAAGTCGCGCCCTTGAAAAGCCTCGGCGTGGTGATGGCGGCCGAGTTCGCGTATTGCGCCACGCCCGGCGGCAGCGGCGGGCCGCTGACGATCATGGCTCTGCTCGCCCGTTGCGGCGTGCGTCCGGCGCGAGGCAGCGCAGTGTTTGCCATGGATCAGCTCAGCGATCTGCTGTTCTTTCTCTGCGCCCTCAGCGGGATTCTGATCTATGCGCTGTTCCAGCACCTGAGCGATCGCCTCGAGTGGCTGCTGACCGTCAGCGCCGTTTCGCTGTTTGGGGGTTTGTTGAGTTGCGTGTTGATCGCGCGTTATCACCGAGCGTTGATTCGCCTGAGCGGGCGGCTGTTGGCGGGGATGAACATCACGACAAGTACTCGCCGTCGCTGGGCGCGCAAGTTGCTGCACTTTCTCGCAGCGTTTACCGATACCTTGAAGTTGCCCTGGCAGACGCTGGTTCAGGTGTTCGCCCTGACCTGCGTGCACTGGCTGCTGCGCTACAGCGTGCTGTATCTGGCCCTGCGCGGGCTCGGCGCGGATTTGCAGTGGGCGTGGAGCTTTCTGGTGCAGATGCTCTCGCTTGGCGCCGGCCAGTTCAGTCTGTTACCCGGCGGTGCCGGTGCGGCAGAGCTGACCTCGGCTGCGCTGCTCGCGCCGATGGTGGGCAAATCCACCGCAGCGGCGGCGATCCTGATCTGGCGCGTGGTGACGTATTACTTCTATCTGCTGGTTGGCGGCCCGGTGTTCGTGTTGATGCTCGGCAAGCCGTTGCTGAAGAAGTTGATGAACGTCAGGCAGGCTTCTTAGGTTCGTCCTGCTCTTGCTGGAGCTGCTCCCAAAGTTCGGCGGCACCGGGGAATTCGGTGCCGTCGTCCGGGCTCATGTCATCCGGGTCGTAACGACTCAGGCAACCCTCGCCGAGGGTGGCGGGCGCTTTTGAAGTGGCTTTGTCCAGTGGATCGTTCATGGCTTTCCTCGGGCTCAAATGACAAGGGCCTGAGCGATTCAACGCCCAGGCCCTTGGTTTTTCAAGCGTGGCGTGCTCGATCAGAACACAACTGTCTTGTTGCCATGCACCAGCACGCGGTCTTCCAGGTGATAACGCAGACCACGGGCCAGCACCATCTTCTCGACGTCACGGCCGAAACGCACCATGTCTTCGATGCTGTCGCTGTGGCTGACACGCACCACGTCCTGCTCGATGATCGGGCCGGCGTCCAGCTCTTCAGTGACATAGTGGCAGGTCGCGCCGATCAGCTTCACACCACGCAGCGACGCCTGATGATACGGCTTGGCGCCGACGAACGATGGCAGGAAGCTGTGGTGAATGTTGATGACTTTGTGCGCGTATTCGCGGCACATGTCCGGCGGCAGGATCTGCATGTAGCGCGCCAGCACCACCACTTCGGCGTCGTGCTGTTTGACCAGCCGCGACACTTCGTCGAATGCCGGCTGCTTGTCCTGCGGATTGACCGGCACGTGGTAGTAAGGGATGCCGTGCCACTCGACCATGCTGCGCAGGTCGTCATGGTTGGAGATCACGCAGGCGATTTCGCAATCCAGTTCATCGCTGTGCCAGCGGTGCAGCAGGTCGGCCAGGCAGTGGGATTCGCGGCTGGCCATCAGCACCACGCGTTTTTTCTGTTCGGTGTCGGTGATGCGCCAGTCCATCGAGAACTCTTCGGCGATCGGCGCGAACTTCTCGCGCAATTCTTCAATACCGAACGGCAGGGAATCGGCACGGATTTCGTGACGCATGAAGAACCAGCCCACTTGATTGTCAGAGTGGTGGCTCGCTTCGGTGATCCAGCCATTATGAGAGGCCAGAAAATTACTGACTTTGGCAACGATGCCAACGCGGTCCGGGCAAGAGATCACCAGCCGAAAAGTGCGCATGAGGGGGAAACTCCAGAACTTCACAAAGGCCGCCATTCTAGCGACTGCGCAGGAAAACTGCAGTACGCATACGCGCCGGATGGGACAAAGCATGGTCAAACGGCTTTTTGGCGCAGGTCTTCCGTCAAGACCGTGACGCTTTAGCGAGGCTTTTGTCAGACAACTGTAAATATCTGTGCTGACTGCATCACATTATTTAACGGAACATTCAAATCGCGGCTAATTCCTGTAACTCATTTAAATAAAAAGCCGATCTAAATGTTTACTTGATGAAACAGCCTGACTATTATTGCGGCACTGTCCCCTGTCATTCAGCATTCTACAAAAGGTAGTACTCATGTCCTTGATCAACGAATATCGCGCCACCGAAGAAGCCATCAAAGAGCTGCAAGCCCGTCTGAAGAACCTGTCCGAAGACGACAAACTGCAAGCCGAACTGGAATTCGAAGGCAAACTGCGCACGCTGATGGGTGAATACTCCAAGTCCCTGCGTGACATCATCGCGCTGCTGGATCCAGAAGCCAAATCCAAGGCTCCACGCGGCGGCGCAGTGAAAACTACCGGCACCAAGCGTGCACGCAAAGTTAAGCAATACAAAAACCCGCACAACGGTGAAGTCATCGAAACCAAAGGTGGCAACCACAAGACTCTGAAAGAGTGGAAAGCCAAGTGGGGCGGCGACGTGGTTGAAGGCTGGGCTACCCTGCTGGGCTAAGCCGCAACACCTTCGCAGAGCGATCCGCGAACAAAAGAACGCCAGCTAGCGCTGGCGTTTTTTTATGCCCGCAGATTAATTACGGGTATGTTCGATTTCACAGATTCAAACGTTTGCGTAATGCCTGGACATAATTCTGCCAGTCATTGAGTACCTCTCGCTGCATTGGCGTCGCACTAAGCGACCATTGCTCTGCCGCCTCGATAAATGACTGCACGGTATTCGGCGCACCTGCCTCAGGTTGCGTAAGGCGCTGCTGACAAAATAATTTCCAGCGCTCTTGCTCGGCCACGTCCAGGGTGTCCGGAAAGTTGCGTGCTCGATATCGAAAAAGTAATTCAGGCAAACGTTCATCATCGAAAGGCCACTGCTCTTGCGCCAACTGCGCAGGATCCGCCGTTCGAACTTGTTCGCATAAACGACGATCACGATCACCGATAAATCCATCGTACAACTGCTGCTCGGGATCTTCGCTGGGAGTGAAATCTTCGCTGGCATAAATCGCCGCGACTTTATCTTTCCAGACTTGTTGTGCGTCAGTTAGTCGCACTGCCCGCTCATGATAAAGCGCCATGTCCAGCCCAAGGCGCTGCTGGTCTTGTGCGCGCAATACCGCCAGCGGCGCTACAACAGGGCAGCGATTGATATGAATCAGCTTGAGCGGTACCGGTAACTCACCTTCGACCAACTCATCGCGACGGGTATAAAGACGCTGACGCAGGGCTTGCGCATCAAGGTCCAGCAACCCCTGCGGATCAAGATGCAGATCACAGACGATCAAGGCGTTGCGATTCTTCGGGTGCCAAGCCAGCGGCAACACCACGCCGACATAACTGCGCGCCGCCGAGAAACGCCCGGACACGTGCACCAGTGGCTGCAACAGGCGGATCTGATCCATCACCTTCTGTTTGCTGCGCAACTGGAACAGCCACTCGTAGAGCTTGGGTTGTTTCTCGCGAATCAGCCGCGCCAGTGCGATGGTGGCGCGCACATCCGACAGCGCCTCGTGGGCGTGCCCATGATCGATATTGTTGGCCGCCGTCAGGCGTTCGAGCTTGAGGGTCACGCGGCCTTCATCATCGGTCGGCCAGACCAGACCATCGGGGCGCAATGCGTAAGCGGCGCGCACCACATCAATCAGATCCCAGCGACTGTTGCCGCCCTGCCATTCACGGGCATAGGGGTCGAAGAAATTGCGATACAGGCTGTAGCGGGTCATCTCGTCGTCGAAACGCAAGGTGTTGTAACCGGCGCCACAGGTCCCCGGTGCGGCCAGTTGCGCATGTACGCGAGTCATGAAGTCGGCTTCGCTCAGGCCTTTTTCAGCGAGCTGGCCCGGGGTGATGCCGGTGATCGCGCACGCCGCCGGGTGCGGCAGGATGTCCTCGCTGGGCTGGCAATAGAGATTGACCGGCTCGTCGATTTCGTTGAGCGCATGGTCGGTGCGAATCCCGGCCACCTGCAGCGGTCGGTCGTTGCGCGGATTGATGCCAGTGGTTTCGTAGTCGTACCAGAAGATTGAAGTCACGGGCGAATCCTGAACAGAAGATCGGCGAAGTCTAGGCGTTTCAGGGTTGCCACGGCCAGCCTGGTCGCCCTCGAACAGCAATTTCTCCAGATTCCTACAACTGGAATGCATTGCCTTTGTGGGAGCGAGCCTGCTCGCGAAGGCTTTCCGTCAGTTGCCCACAGGCTGACTGACCCACCACATTCGCGAGCAGGCTCGCTCCCACACCCGAGAGGCTGCTAGCATCAGGCGCACTTGCCCCCCGAACAGGCGAACATCAGGTAGCCCATGCTCGAGCCCACAGCACCGCGAAGGAAAGCACCGCTGGATACGCGCCATCAGGTCGAAACGCCGGAAGGCATCGACCTGCCACTGCGCCCCGCCGGGTTGATGGTGCGCGCCGTGGCGTTTGCCATTGATCTGGGCATTCGCGGCTTGATCCTCGGTGTGCTGTTTATCGCACTGGCGTTTCTCGGCAAGCTCGGCATGGGCCTCGGTTCCTTGCTGCTGTTTGCCATCAGCTGGTGGTACATGGTGCTGTTCGAGGTGCTGCGTCAGGGCCGTTCGCCGGGTAAGCAATGGCTGGGTTTGCGCGTGGTGCACGATGACGGCACGCCGATCGGCTGGTCGGCCTCGCTATTGCGCAACCTGCTGCGCTTTGTCGATCTACTGCCCTTCGGCTATTTCCTCGGTGCGCTCAGTTGCCTGCAACACCCGACCTTCAAACGCCTCGGCGACATTGCCGCCGGCACCTTGGTGGTTTACAGCGAACGCCCGCTGAGCCGCCCGCAACTGCCTGACGCTGAACCTCGCCGCAGCCCCGTTCCGCTGACCTTGAGCGAACAACGCGCGGTGCTCGGTTTCGCCGAGCGTCAGGCTGAACTGTCACCCGCACGGGTCAACGAGCTGGCGGCATTGCTGGCGCAGCCGCTGCACATCTCTGCGCCCAAAGCCGTGTCTGAACTCAACGGCATCGCGCGCGGCCTGTTGGGGCCGAGCGCATGAAGCAGAGCCTGTTCGAAAGTCGCCACAAGGCCGAATGGGAGCGCTTCGCCGTGGCGCTCGAACGCCTCGAACAAGGCAAGGAGACAGCGCAAGTCAGCGATTTCCCCAAGGCCTATCGACGTCTCTGCCAACATCTGGCTCTGGCCCAGGCGCGCGGCTACAGCAGCTTTCTGATCGATTCGTTGCAACAACAAGTACTGCGCGGCCATCAACAGCTCTATCGGCATCGCAGTCGGCTCGGGGCGCAAATCATCAGCTTTATCCTCGCCGACTTCCCGCGACTGGTGCGCGAACAATGGCGCTTCGTTGCGGCCGCCAGCCTGTTGTTCTTCGGCAGCCTGATCGGTTTCGGCGTGCTGGTTTATCTGTTCCCGGAACTGATCTACAACCTGATCCCGGCCGAGCAGGTGCGCGAGATGCAAGGCATGTACGACCCCGTTGCCGGCCACCTCGGCCGCTCGGCCGAACGGGCGGCCAGCGAAGACTGGGTGATGTTCGGCTATTACGTCATGCACAACACAGGCATCGCCTTTCAGACGTTCGCCAGCGGTTTGCTGATGGGCGTGGGCAGCGGTTTTTTCCTGCTTTACAACGGCATGATCATCGGCGCGGTGGCCGGGCATCTCAGCGAGATCGGTTTCGGCCAGACCTTCTGGTCGTTCGTGATCGGTCACGGTGCGTTCGAACTGAGCGCCATTGCCCTCGCCGGCGCGGCGGGCCTCAAGCTGGGCTGGGCGCTCATCGCCCCCGGACGTCTGACATGGGGCGAGGCGCTGCGCTTGGCGGCGCGCAAAAGTGTGTTGCTGGTGTGTGGGGCCATGCTGTTCCTGTTGATCGCAGCATTTATCGAGGCTTATTGGTCGTCGAAAATCAGTGTCACGCCGCTGACCAAATACGCCGTCGGCGCCGCGCTGTGGCTGGCCGTCGCGGTTTATCTGTCGTTGGCCGGAAGGATTCGTCATGCGCCTGAGTGACGCCAGCGTAGTGATCCGCCCGCGCACGACCTGGGAAGCCATGGACCTGGGCGTGTTGATGAGCCAGCAGCATCGCCGGTTGTTGATGACCAGTTGGGCGATCGTCACCCTGCCGCTGTTCGCCCTGCTCAGCCTGTTGCTGTGGGATTGGCCATCACTGGCGGTGTTCATTTTCTGGTGGCTGAAACCGGCTTACGAACGCCTGCCGCTGTACATCCTCTCCAAAGCGCTGTTCGGTGAAACGCCAACCCTCAGACAAGCCTTGCGCGAGTGGCCGCGCCTGCTCAAGCCGCAACTGCTGGCCAGTCTGACCTGGCGACGGCTGAGTCTGAGTCGCAGCTTTGTGCTGCCAGTGACCCAACTCGAAGGGCTCGACGGCGAGGCCAGACAACAACGTCTGCAGGTGCTGCTGCAACGCAACGGCGGCGCCGCGCAATGGCTGACGATTATCGGCGTGCATCTGGAAACCGCACTGTGGATCGGCTTGATGCTGCTGTTCTACATGCTCTTGCCGCAGCAGATCGAAACCGACTGGGACTGGCAATCGCTGCTGCTTGCCGCCGATCAGGACTGGCGCTCGCTGGAGCACCTGACCAACGTTTTTTATGCGCTGATCCTGGTGGCCTGGGGACCGGTTTATGTCGCCTGCGGCTTCAGCCTGTACCTGAACCGTCGCACGCAACTGGAAGCCTGGGACATCGAGCTGGTTTTCCGCCGTTTACGCCAGCGCTTGAACAACGGCGTGCTCGGCGTGTTGCTGGCGGCGTGTCTGCTGCTGCCGAACCTGCAACCGGTATGGGCCAGCGATGCGCCGGATGCTCCACGGTTGCTCAATCAGCCGCTGACCAGTCAGGCATCGCGCGACAGCATCCAGTCGCTGCTCGAACAACCGCCGTTCAAGAACAAGGAAAGCGTCACCCGCTATCGCTTCGGAGACGACCCGGCAAGCCCGGCCAAGGACGCGCAACCGGGTGAGGCTCCGCAGTGGCTGAAAACCCTTCTCGGTTGGCTCGACAGTCGACACCTTGATGCCTTGGCGAACGTGATTGAGGTGCTGTTGTGGGGCGCGCTGGTTGCCGCGCTGGGCTGGCTGGTCTGGCGTTATCGCGAATTTCTCCGGGCCTTCGTCAGTCGTCGCCCGCACCTGCCCTCGCGCAGCAAACCACCGGCGCCGCCACACGTCTTCGGGCTGGATCTGAACCGTGAAACCCTTCCCGATGACATCGCCGCCAGTGCCGAACAATTGTGGCTGAGCGAACCTCGCGCCGCGCTGGGCCTGCTCTATCGCGGCCTGCTCAGCCATCTGCTGCATGATTTCGACCTGACGCTCAAAGCCGCCGACACCGAGAGCCAGATCCTCAACCGCATCGAGCAATTGCAACGCCCGGACCTGCTCGCCTACAGCCGCAACCTCACTGTTCACTGGCAGAACATGGCCTACGGGCACCGACTTCCAGCCGCGCACCTGCAAGCAGAGCTGTGTAACGGCTGGCGTGAATTGTTCAGCAAAGGATCCGGGCATTGAACCGGCGCATAGGTTGGACTTTGGCTGCGCTGGCGCTTTTGCTGCTTGGCGGCATGAGTCTGTTCCTCTACCTCAAAGCCCGTCCTTATCAGGAAGTCATCGATCACGGCCCCTCGCCTGCTGCGCAAGCCAATCCCTATCTGGCGGCAGAAATGTTCCTGCGCGAGCGCGGCCTCGCGGTCAGCCACGCCGAGACCTTGACGGTGCTGCCGCAGATTGATCCGCACAGCCACACCTTGTTGCTGTTCGGCGAGCGCGCACGGATGACGCCGCGTGAAGTCGATCAGGTGCTGAACTGGACTCGTGCCGGCGGGCGCCTGGTGTTCGTCGCCGAATCGTTGTGGGATGCGCAGACCGGGCAAAGCAATGATCTGCTGCTCGACAAGGTGCAACTGCACCAATCGCTGAGCAAGGACTTGAAAGATCCTCCCGAGGACGGGGAAAAGGACCGCTTCCCGAAACTGACCAAACTGTATCTGGAAGATGAAGACGCGCCGGCCTACGCCGGTTTCGACACCGACTTCCACCTCGACGACCCGAACAATGTCGCGCAAGCCTGGGCCAACAGCGCCAAAGCCACGCACATGATGCAACGGGTGTACGGCCTCGGCACGATCACCGTGGTCACCGATGCCGAGCTGTGGAAAACCCCGGCTATCGGCAAATACGACAACGCCTGGCTGCTCTGGTATTTGAGCGCCGACACCGACGTCACGCTGATTTACAACACCGCGCACGATGGCTTGTGGACCTTGCTCTGGCGCTACTTTCCGCAGGCCATCGTCGCCCTGCTCGCCTTGATCGGCCTGTGGTTGTGGCAGGCCGGCGTGCGTCACGGCCCGGTGCAAATGCCGGCGCCAGCGGGTCGCCGCCAACTACTGGAGCATCTGCGTGCCAGTGCCGATTTCCTCCTGCGCCACAACGGCCAGCAGGCGCTGCTGCAAGCCTTGCAACAAGACATCCTGCGCCGCGCGCGCCGCCGCCATCCCGGTTTCGATCAATTGAATGTCGCCGAACAATGGCTGGCGCTATCGCGCCTGACCCGGCAACCCACCCGCGCCATCAGCCAGGCCCTGAGCCCACGACCGAAGCAGCGTTTGTCCAGCGCCGAATTCAGCCGTCAGGTCGCTCATCTGCAAACTTTGAGGAACGCGTTATGACTGAACAGATCGAGCCCGGCAGCGCGACGCACGCCGCCCAGCAGCGCCAGCGTGCCAGCCAGTTGGCGCAGGCAGTGCGCAACGAATTGAACAAGGCGCTGATCGGCCAGGATGCGGTGGTCGACGCTGTCCTGACCGCGCTGATTGCCGGCGGCCATGTGCTGCTCGAAGGCGTGCCCGGCCTGGGCAAGACCTTGCTGGTGCGGGCCTTGGCGCGATGCTTTGGCGGCGAGTTCGCGCGCATCCAGTTCACCCCGGACCTGATGCCCAGCGACGTTACCGGTCACGCCGTGTATGACTTGCAGACCGAGCAGTTCAAGCTGCGCAAAGGACCGCTGTTCACCAACCTGCTGCTGGCCGACGAGATCAACCGCGCCCCGGCGAAAACCCAGGCAGCGCTGCTCGAAGCCATGCAGGAGCGCCAGATGACACTCGAAGGTCGCGCCCTGCCCATCGCGCAACCGTTCATGGTGCTGGCGACGCAGAATCCGATCGAACAGGAAGGCACCTATCCACTGCCGGAAGCCGAGCTTGACCGTTTCATGCTCAAGGTGCGCATGGATTACCCCGACGCCGATCAGGAGCTGAACATGGTCCGTCAGGTCTGTCGTTCGACCCGCGCCGACATGCTCGATGTGCAACCGCTGCGCACGGTGTTGCAAGCCAAGGATGTTCAAGCCCTGCAGCGCATCGCCAGTGACTTGCCGCTGGACGATCAGGTCCTCGATTACGCCGTGCGCCTGGCGCGCAGCACGCGCACCTGGCCGGGGCTGACCCTCGGCGCCGGGCCACGCGCCTCGATTGCATTGGTTCGCTGTGCCCGTGCCCGGGCGTTGTTGCGCGGCGGCGAGTTTGTAATCCCGGATGACATCAAAGGCTGCGCGCTGGCGGTGTTGCGTCATCGCGTGCGCATCGCACCGGAGCTGGATATCGAAGGCCTGCAGGTCGATCAGGTGCTCACGCAATTGCTCGATCAAGTGCCGGCGCCGCGCCTGTGAAACCGTCTCGGCTGCTGCTGATCTGGCTGGCCCTGCTGGTGGTTATCAGTATCGTGCTCGGCGCGTTGCAGGCGTTGCAGATCGACCTCCCGTCCAGCCTGATTTCGATCAACTGGGGTTTGCTCCTGGCGCTGCTGGCCTTGGCGGTGATCGACGCTGTGCGCCTCAGACGCCTGCCCTCGCCGCGCATCAAGCGACAGATGCCCGGCAGCCTGGCATTGGGGCGCTGGGCGGAGGTGAAGCTAGAGGTGGCCCATGAATTTGCCGAGCCACTGGCCATTGGACTCTTCGACCACGTTCCCGACGGCCTGGCGTTTGAACATCTGCCGATGCTTGTCGAGCTTCAACCCGGCCATGTCAGCCAGATCAGCTACCGTCTGCGCCCTCTCGAACGCGGGCATTTCAGCTTCGAACAGTGCGAAGTCAACCTGCCCAGCCCTTTGGGATTATGGTCCGGCAAACGCCTGCTCAGCGTCCGCGACGAGACCCGCATCTACCCGGACTTCGCCCGGCTTTACGGCGGCGAGTTGCGCGCCGTCGACAACTGGCTCAGCCAGCTCGGCGTGCGCCAGCGACAACGTCGCGGTCAGGGTCAGGAATTCCATCAGTTGCGCGAATTTCGCGAGGGCGACAGCCTGCGCCAGATCGACTGGAAAGCCACCGCCCGCCAGCGCACACCGATTGCCCGCGAGTACGAAGACGAAAGAGATCAGCAGATCATTTTCATGCTCGACTGCGGCCGGCAGATGCGCAGTCACGATGGTGAGCTGTCGCACTTCGATCACGCGCTCAATGCCTGCCTGTTACTCAGTTATGTGGCGTTGCGCCAAGGGGATGCGGTGGGCATGAGTACCTTTGCCGGTGATAAGCCGCGCCATGTCGCGCCGGTCAAAGGCAGCGGCCAACTGAATGTCTTGCTCAACGCTGTTTATGACCTTGGGAGCACTCAGCGCCCCGCCGATTATCAGGCTGTCGCCAACCAGCTATTGGCCCGCCAAAAGCGTCGGGCGCTGGTAGTGCTGGTAACCAATTTGCGCGATGAAGACGAGCAACTGCTGGCCGCAGTCAAACGCCTGAGCGCACAACATCGGGTGCTGGTGGCGAGCCTGCGTGAACAGGCGTTGGATACATTGCGCCAGACCACGGTGCAAACGTTGCCCGAGGCACTCGCCTACTGCGGCACCATCGATTTTCTCAATGCCCGCTCGCAACTCCATGAGCGGCTGACTGCTCATGGCGTTGCAGTGATGGATGTTCGGCCCGCCGAGCTGGGGGCCGGACTGGTGACAAGTTACATGAGCTGGAAAAAGACCGCTGCGATCTGACAGATTCGATCAGTTGGTGACTGCAACATACACAGCGCCGCTGTCCGAAGTGCCGTCGCTGTTTTCTACTTTGACGACCAGCGAAATCTGCTCCGTAAGGTTCATCGGCCGCCAGTGAGCCTGGTAT
The DNA here is from genome assembly GCF_007293365.2 of Pseudomonas sp. ef1. Classification (NCBI taxonomy): domain Bacteria; kingdom Pseudomonadati; phylum Pseudomonadota; class Gammaproteobacteria; order Pseudomonadales; family Pseudomonadaceae; genus Pseudomonas; species Pseudomonas sp. ef1. The sequence goes on from NZ_CM129815.1 coordinate 5,691,533, forward strand.
CGCCCTCTGTGATCGGTAAACGACTCAGTGAACGGTGCTCCATTAGTGGAAACAAGGATTTTCCGTCTGGGCATGGGCTCTCGCCCCTCCTTGGCCACAATCAGCGCGGTCATGGAGACGTAGGTCTGCAAGGGAACCGGATTAGGCGACGCAACAACGGATTCCACCGCTGCTGGACACTCAGTGACGGTCAACCAGAGCGTTTTTACCACCCAGCCAGCCAAACCACCCTTTACCGACGCCCGCAATGCAGCCGCGCCTGCTCCTCCCAAGACAATGCGCGCCGTTGCCTTGCCTTCGGCATCCGTCAGGGTTGTCGGCAGCGAGGTGCGGTCGTACTCCCACATCACTTCGACATTGGCCAAGGGTTGCGCGGTACTGGCTGAAACGACCAGGACTTGCGCGGTCATCTGTTGCCCCGGATACCCGCTCGGATCAGCGCTGACCAGTTCCTTGATCTCCCGGGGCTCGTGCAGAACAAACGGTAAAGAAATCGATTCCGAATACAGCGCATCGCCCACCGTAGCGGTCAGTTGCGCCGCACCCGGTGTCGTCGGCACAAACCGTATCCGCGCTTCACCGTAGAAGTTGGTAGTGGTGGTCACCTCACCAAGGTCCGGACTGCTCCAGACAACCTTCATCCCCACCATCGGTCTGCCACTGATGCCCGACACAATAGTGATCTGCTCAGATACAGCCTCGCCCCAAAACAGCGTCTGACTGCTGCGCGAACGATCCGCAATTTTTACCACCTGCGCGCCTTGCCCCAGCGACATTGCAATAACCGGAGAAAGCCTGGCCAACCGCGCCGAGGAAAAGCGCAGGCCGAAACGCCCGTCCTTGATGTCGCCCGCGTTGAACCGATAGGTCATTCCAGCGCTCGAGAAAAGCCTGGGGTCACCCAGACGTGGCTCCTCGAAGCGCATGCCCAATTCCGTCGGCCCGGTGCCGGTCATGCCCAGCGTCAGGTGCTGGTCAAACAACGCGCTGCCCGCCGGGGCACTCACGCGCAATTGGTGCTGCCCCTTGCGCCGAGGGAACTCAGCGCTTTGACCCAGTGGCTGAAACGGTTGGGAGTCGAAACTGTATTCAAATCCGGCCCAGGGATCCCCTTCCAGCGCTAGAACCGGCATGGTTCGGCGCTCTTCAAAACGGTCATAAGGGCTGATAACCGACGCTGTCACCACATGTTCACCTGCAGTGGCTGGCGCAAAGGGAAAACCACTCCAGCCGTCGGCAGCCGTCCTGTGCTCTTCGGTGCTGCCGTCGCCTGTCCATTGAACAGGCACTTGATCCAGAGCGAGGTCGGGACGATAAGGGGAGCGTACCTTCAGCCACATCCACGCAGGATCCTGCCCAATGACCGGATCCACCGCAGATGCACGGACGTCTTCGATAGTGATTTTATTGTGGCCCAAGGTCATCGTATTGATGTCGCTGAAACCATGGGTATTGATAACGAACCGAAGTGCGAAGACACCGGGTTTGGTACTTTTTGAACAGTCCAGCGTCCAGATAAACCCGCTGTCATCCACAAAATTTTCGCTTCCGCGGGGTGGACTCAATTCGATTCCGAGCTCTGCCGCCGGGCTTCCACTCCATACCAGATCCATGGCAATACCCACTAAAGGGCTTAGCGCATTGGTGCGGAAGATATAGCGATGTACAGCGCCGATACACGGAAAGAGTGGCTGGCCCCTGAGATCGGTCATCTGATCCAGGACCACGGTCATTTCTTCATGGAGGTCAGGTGATAACAGTCGGCAAGAAAAATCCTTGTTCGTGAGAGTGTCGGTGCGCAAACTCACCTCGAAAATACTGCTGGTACTTTCGATACGATCAGAGCTGAACAACCAACTCAGATCTTCCCCTTCGCGCAATATTCTCGGTACGTCAAGGTCGCTCACCGCCAGACCGTTCTCTGGATTTTCGTTCTGCCATCCGAGCGTAATTGCCTCGCCAATCAACGGGCTGCCCGCTAATGCCCGGACCGTCAGGATGTGCCTCTGGCCGCGCTTGCATGCGATTCCGTCATTGGCAATCGGAACGACATCAAACGTGATGCTGACCTTGTCCTTCCATTCGTCTCGTGCAAACGCCGTGACCGAAAATGAGTGTTCATCTGCCGGCCCGCCTTCGTAGGCACTCACACTGGCGGTAATCGTCTCGTTGCTCAAAGCCGTCAACGGTCGGTAATACAGGCTGGCCCAGCCCCCACTGCCGGTACGAGACTCGACAATGCCCTCGGGGGTTTGCCAGTCGACGATCGCATCAATCACTGGCTCACCGGCACCTTTGTCAGTGACATGCACCACCTGCACCCGCATCAACGTCTTTTCGGAGTTCTCGACGACCGGTGAAATATTCGGGCCGCGCGTGTCAGCGATCCTGACCTTGTTGCGCGCCAGCGACATGGGTTTACGCGGCGATGGCAGTAACAGCTTCGAGCAGACCAATGACAGTTCGAAGCGACCGTCCAGCCAGTCCTCGCAGGCCAGCGTCCAGAGACTATCGTCCCCATCGAAAGCGACCGGTTGCTGGAGTGGCGGGTTGACCGTGACCTTCAGCTCTTCATGCCCGACGCCGCTCCAGTGCAGCGATAGATCAGTCGCCAGCAAAGGGCTGTCGGCGGGCAAGCGCACAATGAAGGGGTAATCAGTGCCGCGATTGGGATAACCGGTCGCGCTCCACTGGGTTACCTGCCCTTCGACAACGCAACGCAAGTCCATCCAGGGATCGGTCGCCAGCACCGTGACCGAAAACTCGAGAGTCACCTCGCCACTTGGGTAATAAGGACTGTCGACCGAAGCTGTGAGAATGAAATCGCCTGCTTGCTCAGGAACGAAATCGAAGTAGACCAAGCCTTGTTCATCGGTAGTGCCGGTGCCCAGCACACCTTGCCCGGCAGTCGTCCACCTGACTTCCCGGCCATCAATCGCCTGGCCGGTGTAGTACGAGAGAACCTGCACACCCAAACGGACGCTTTGCGCACAATCCAGGACAGGGTAATAAGCCGCGCTCTGTACTTCGCGAAGCGCTAATCGGTGATGCCCCAACGACACGTCAATCGTGTAAGGCTCGGCGTTGTACTGGTTCACCAGACTTATCGTGAAGTCATGAGCCTTTTCCTCCCCCATATCCGGGCAATCGAGCAACCACTGCGACGGTAGCGGCTGATCGGCTCCCCAGTCGGGGGTCGCCTTGACTGATTCCATCGGGTTGCCGTGAATGATCAATGCGATATTCGTATCCAGCCAGGCGCTGCCGTCTGCCGGAATAAAAGACAGGCCGTGGGGAATGAACAGAGAGTCGTCCGGGTCATCGCCAAGGGAAGCGCCCAGGCAAAGGTATAACGTCTGGCCTGGTGGCAGATCTTCGCTATCCAGTCGCACCGTCTGCAGTTGCAGCGGTTCAAGCTTCAGTTGCAGGTCGATTCGAGTGATGCAGATTGCCGAACGATTGTCGCCTGCGTTGTCAGGGACACCGCTGACCTCGAAGCTCAATGCGTCATCGCTCACGAATTCCAATTGATCCAGCGACCGTTGATACGCGCGCGGCTTGAATTCAAGCGGCTGTCCCGCCAGCCGTCGGGCGTTTTCGAGCTCCGGATTCCGACCTTCTTGCGCCGTGAGCTCGATGCTCATCAACACTTCACCGCGCTTGCGGATGTGCAACCAGCCCGATTCGCCCGACCATGAAACGCCGGGCCGCAGTTCACATAAAAACGTCAGTTCGTAACCGGCTTGTGCACCGGGGGTTTTGGGAGCTTTGACTTCCTGTGTGGCCGAAGCCCCGACACCGACCTCCATGAAATTGACTAACTCGCCATCATAAAACTCGCTCGCCAGGCCAACCCTACCGCTGGTACGCCACTCTTTGAGCCGATCATTGAAGTCACCATTTAGCAGCAGGCTTTCATTTTTTTGCACGACGGGCTCATTCATGATCGCTGGCTCCGTTGCGTTGGCGCGCCATGTAGGTGTTTTCAGCCTCGGTCACCAGGTCTGTGACCTTTTGGACGTACGTCGGCTCGCCGGCCTTGATGGAGTACCGCACGCGAAGAATGATATTGGTCAAGGATTTGAGCATTGCAGCTTGTGGCTGATTAAGCGGGCGAGGAAAACTCAGCCGCCAATGGGAAACGGCACCCGTGTATTCAAACGGGTTGAGCAATCCTTCGTCGGGTTTCTGGTGGGTCTGGCCATTATCGCCAAGCCCGACCGACAAAACGATCTGCTGACCGCTGCGCAGGTTGAACAGCAGATCGCCAGGTGCGATTGCGGTGGGCTTATGCAAATACTGCACAGACTGTGTGGTCGGTCGGGTCGCGGTCACGCTACTGATCTGCAGCAACGTTGCCCGCACATCCTCGTAGGGACCGGCCAGCACAGGCAGATCGACTTCCACCGAACTGATCTGCCGGCAGAAATGGCCAGGATGATCACGGTCGAACAACAACTGGGTCAGTCTGAACTCCAACACACCTGTTGCCATCAATTGCGCGTGTGCATCTGCCCAGCTGGTTATGCCCTCTTGAGGCTCGATTCTGTCGTCGAACAACTGCCGCAAGGAAATGGTTTTGATCAGTTCCGGCCGCCGCTCGTAGCTTTGCAAGCGCCTGCGCTCCTGGTCCAGCAGGTACATATGCAGTTGTTCACCCGAGCCCAGACCATAACGGTGATCGAGCCAGGCCTGAGGCAAAGGGACGGGGGCATCATAATCCCCGGTTTCGGCAGCCAGTGAAGCCTGAGCACTAAGGCACAGGCTGACGACCGCGTCGTACGCCTGATAGTGCAGAGCCTTGAGCTGGCCAAGCATCCAGCCGAACAGCTCGGCATTGCTCGCGCGTTTTTTAAGGAAGTTGTACATGGTCAACGCTTGGCTGTTGGCCCTGAGCGTCTGTTCAAGGCTGGATCTCGCCGCGTTGACCGCATGGCTTTGCGCTTCGATCTGCGCATCGATTGCGCCCACCTCCGCCAGCGCCTGATCGCGTTGCAGCGCCCACTCACTGCGGCGACGGCGATAACCTTCAGTGGTGGCCTGTCGATCGGCGTCGATTTGCAGCAGTGACGAAGAAACCTCCAGGCCGAAAGCCACCGCATCGAAAGTGTGTTCGGGTTTGAAGCCACCGTTGGAAGTACCATAGATTTTTGGCAACGCCGCGATGACGCCCCCTGCCACCCTGACAACTTTGGCCTGCAGTGCTGATGTCTTCGACTGCTGCAGACTGGCCATGACCTGATACTCGATCGGCGAAACGTTTTCGCTGTAACGCATTGCATAGGCGTCGGCCCGATCCTGCGCCATTGCCCGACTCTGCTTCAGCGCTGTGACATTCGCCTCCAATTGGGCGATGGATTGTTCCTGTACCGTTTCGGCATAGCGACCCAGCTCGAGCAAATGGTTCTGCTGCGATTCTTCCTGCTCGGCACGGTCGCGTTGCTCAAGCAGACGCAGCACCAGACTGCCGAAATCCCGCAGGCTCTGTACCCCGCGCAACGCGACTTCGAACGTGACCCGCCAGCGATACGCATTGACCACCAGGCGCCCGCCCATCGGTCTGGGCCCGGCCGCGCTACCAGCGGCCAGATCGCGGAGCAATTGCCTGGGATCGGTCATCGGGCTGAACAGCAACACGTCCAGCGGTTTGCCATCGATCGTGAGATTGTTGCGCAGGTTATCAAGGCGTTGCTGCGGCTTTGCAAACAGGTCGAGCAGCGATTGATTGATCGGAATTCTAAAAGGTTCGCAGGCCAACAAACCCAGGATCGGCGGGGTGTCGGAAGCGATCGGGTAATCCGCCAGGTTGAAATCCAGCGTTTTTTCAAGCGCTTCAAGCAGGGGTCGCGATTCGCACTTGTCCAAGAGGTTTTCCACGGTGTCGGTCTGCCAACGAGTCGCTGTGTCGGCGGTGGGCGCCTTGCCCATCAGAAACCCGGCCTGGACATAGCAAAGCTTGGCGGCCACCAGACTGTCACGGGTCAATTGTCGGTAATACCAATCGCCCCACGCCATCAGGTTTTCTACGTAGTCGGTGAACATCAGGATCTGAAAATGTGCGGGTGCGGCATAGCCAATGGCATCCGGATCAAGGGGATTCTGGATTTCCCACCCTGGATTGCCCGGCGCTGTTGCGATATCCAGAGGCCGGCAACGCCAATACGCCGGTTTCGGGTTCGCGATCGGAACCGGCGGATTGGCCGGATCTGCGGTGGCCTGTGGATCGAATACGTAATGCAGCCAGCTCTGCGCTTCCTGAAAGCGTTCTTCGTCGCGCAACCGGGTGGCGATCAAATGCGGCAGATGAAAAAACAGCTCCCAGAAGTTCAGACCATTGGCACCGTCGAAGGCACCATTGGGTGGTTCAACGAACTCTGCGCCGATCGGCGACGGCTCGCGAATGAACTGGTTGGACCAGTCCAGCACGGCGTCCACGGAAATATTCGAGCATCTCACCAGTTCCGAGCCAAACAAGGAATTGAGCCGAATGAATTTCAACGCCAGTCCAGCTTGATTGAATGAAAGAAACTGTGCCCCGTCGGTACTGTTCTTGTGCAGAGCTGGCGGGACGAAATCCATGAGATCGACAATCGTCAGGTCGAACTCTTTCTGTCCTGTCGGGGAAGTGGGAGAGGCGAATGAAAAAGTGACTGGCGTGGGCCAGGTGCCTTTCGTCCGCGAGGAAGTCCACGACTGAGTTACCCAGCCCCCGCCTGCATCCTGTTCTTCGAGGATCGGCGGCGGGTCACTATCAGAAGGCTGACCTGTAATTTGCAGCTCCATTTTCAACCGAGCGCTGTCCAGGCCCGTGGGGCTGCAAAAACCCTGCACCGTCAGCACATCTTTGTCATCCGCGCGCGTTGCCATAACGTGCAGGTCGAGATAGGGCGTCAGGGAACCATGGGTCTTTATGCGAGTGACAACAGTCACCTGACTGTTCAGTGGGTGCTGAACCGTATCGTTGCTGACGAATCGCTCCTCAAGCGCCAGATCCAGCCATGCGCCACCGTCCAGAAGGGGGCGCATCAGAACGTCGTAGACACCATGCACCCGCAGACTGCCGGATGGCAAAGATAGGTTGCCCGTCAGTAAAATCCCCAACTTGCCCTTCGGATTCAGATAATCGACCTGCACCGTCGCAATCAGTCTGGAGCTCGCCAAACCCTCGTCCTTGTGTTCTGAACTGTGCACACACAACGGCGCAGACCACTGCCCGTTCTGCTTCATGAATGCCAGATTGATCACCAGTTTGCTCGGGCTGAGCGACTCCGCTGCGCTAGCGACTACCGCGTCCCTCCATTCGGCCCAGACCACACACAACCGGCCATTCCAGAACAGCGGGCGGATATCCAGCACCTGATCGGCGGTCGGGATTTCCACGGCCTGCCATTCGCTCCAGACCGCCGGATTGACCGCAACGCTGGTTGCGCCCAGTTCGATCTCGGCCTTGCGCCAGAAATACTGAAACGGCTGCACCCTCTGCCGCCCCAGAAAGTAGTAATCAGCTTTGGCCGGTGTCACGCCGTCCATGAAACAGCTGATCACATCGAGATCGCAGATTTGTTCGAATGCCTGCAAATAATCCTGCAGCGCCGCCTGCACGGTATCTTTGTCCAGACGGGCCTGGTTCAGGTTGTTTTCCAGATTCTTGAACAGACTGGTTTTGCGCAATCGCACCGATGGAACGACGAAGTTTTCCGCATAGCATGGAACCTGGTGGAGCACGGTCCAGTCGGGATAATTGCAGAAAATCTCCCATTCGCGCAGATGACGCTTGTCGAACTCGTGATCCCGGAATCCTGGTTCCAGCTTTCGATACACCGCATGGATGTACTGCTGCACACAACTTATCGCTTCGGCAACTCTGGAACTCTTGACCTGATAAGTATCCAGAGGATCCATGCGCAGCAATTCAAACAAGTCTTCAGGTGTTTTCAGAAAAGGGTATTTATCATTGGCCACTTGACCGATGCAGTACTCAAGAAGTGCCGAGCGACGTTTTTCCAGCAGCCCGCCAATATTACTCAGTGCCATGATCTTGCTCCTTGGAATATGGCCCGGGGGAAACGTTCGCCAGGCAGTACGCAACGCCCTGCCGCTACTCCCTGGCAAAGGTAATGGCATTGGGGAATATTCTTTCGCTTTCCCCAGACTGAGAGCGAACGCTGAACACGAATGTGCCGCCCGTCTTGCTTGAGACAAAAACCCGGGTAAGCCCCTGCTGATCAGTGAACCCCTGCGCCGGCCGAATAGTGACGGCATCCATCTCCGCGGGCGGAACGCTCTTGCCGAACCACTCCACGAGCGAGTTTTGTCCGCGGTTTCCGTAGTCGTCCTCCAGCACCGCATACAGTTCTACTTCGTGACCGTATTTCACTGTTTCCAAAGGCGTAGGTGAAAGTTCTGCAATAGGGAACGACAACGTAGTGAAGTCGGCAGTTATTTCTATGGGAGGGGCGTATTGCGGCTCGAACAAGTCCAACCAAAGCATTGGCGTGTCGCGGCCCATGACCTTGCCGGGGATAAACTCGGCCAAAAGTGTCCCGTCCGTTCCCGTCGCCTTGTATTCAATGGTGCCCAATGTGGCGCGCCAATAAACATTGACGCCACTCAGCGACTTTCCATTGGCGTCTTTGAGGGTCACTTTATAAGTGACTTTTTCGTCTGGCTTGTTAGCCACGACGGTGCTGTCATCCACCACTTCGCACGTGATTGTGACCAGCCCTTTGACGTCGCCTGGAACATGCACGATCGGGGCACGAGTATCGGACTCGCCGAGCAGGGCATGTTCGGCGGCATCGGCATAGGATTTTTTGTCGACGGTTTCGGGCAGATTACCAATGAGAAAAATCGTTAACGCATCCATGCCGCTCTCGGTGGACAGCGCCAGCACGCGCATCAACAAATCGAGCTGGGGAAGGTTTTTCAACACCTTCAGGTCGGGATCGATGCGGCTCACACATTCGCGCACTTCCTGAACGCTCCAGCCAAAAAAATCGGCCAGTTTGATCGCCGCCGCCTGTTGTGCCAGCCATCTCGCATCTCCGGTGACATCCGGCAATGCGTTGACCTGGCGCAGGTAGTCCAACAGCTTCTGTGGCGGTTGGCCGCTCGAGGCTGAGGCGAGGGCAAAAGCGCGAGTGAGCATGGTCAGGTAATAAAGCGTGCGCACCGTCAACGCATGCTTGTCGTCCTGAACCAGCCAGTCCTTGTAGCCGCTATCCAGATAATCCTGCAACAGCGCCGCGCTTAACCCCAGTGTCGACACCACCTCACTGCGCCGGCGAACTTCAGCCAGTAGATCGAATGATGTGTCGGCAACTCGGAAGCGAATTCGGCCGGCCCCTTCGCTCCCCGCATCCGCTTGCTCCAGCACATGCAGCAGTAACTGATGCACCGTGACGTCCGCCCAGTTCAGGACCGGCAATGCCTGATCCACGCCAACGCCGGCGTATGCCGCCAGCGTCTCCTTGACCAGCGAAGTCTGCGCATCGCGCATCTGTAAAAACGCGCTGACCATGTTGTCGATGATGCTCTGCCGCAACGCTGGCTCGATCTCACCCAAGGCGCTGTCGACCGCCCAGGCGATTTTTTTATGGACGGAGGCCAGATACATCTCAGCGCTTCCCTCCGGAGGCAGGATCAAACCATGCCCGTCGGTTATCGGCCCCAGGCTGTCGGCGGATGTCGCGAGAAATTCGATCCAGTCCGCGGCCCCGGCTGCCGGAACGCCTGCCATGAGAAACGTACTATTGGACAACTGTGCAGTCGGCAGCAAATTGCGAATCTGCTCGAAAAACTGCTCATCCTGTTCGGATGGATCCTGAGCCGCTGGCGCAGCGACCGCATGCTGCAACACCCACAACACCGGCAGATTGTTTTGCGCGCACCACTGCACGCAACTTTGCATAGCCTCGATCAGTTCCAGCGCATCCGGTGAACCGTCCGGTACATCGTGGATGACAGGAGTACCGGCCAAGCCATTGACCCAGTCATCGCCGCCCAGGATCGATAGCATCAGCACGCCTTCAACCGGAGTGATGTTCAACAGCCGGGCCAGCCTCACCAAACGGTAGAAGCTCGAGATGATCGCTGCGTTGCGCTTCAATTTGTCGGTAAAGCCATGAGCCTTGGCCACTGCGTTCGCCAGCACGTAATAAGTCTGCGGATCAATCGCCAGACCACTGCAGAGCTGGCTGATCGTCAGATCCACCTCGCCCGGTATCGGCGCCACCGCAAACTCATCGTTGTCGAGCTTGAAAGGCTCGCGATAACCAGTTTGAAAATTGAACACCTGATCGAATTGCGAGAGCGCTTCACCGCGGCCATAAACCGACAGCTCACCCACAAACACAGCAAAGTCCGCGGCGGTGCATTCGTAGCGCTCGCGCAACGTCTGGAACAACCCAAGCGCATGAACCGCGCCACTGGAGATGTCCATCTCGTTGCTGTGACCTTTCGTTGAATTGCCGCGCCCTGTTGCCCGGATGACCGATGTCAACACTGCGTCCACCTGTTCGAACGGCAATCCTGTCCAGTTGGCCAGGCGCACCATCTGATTTATCCGCGTATATCGGTTGAACCCGATGGCTTCGTCGGGGCTGACCGTCAATCGAAGGAGAGGCATGGTTGCAGGATCGATACGCACCGCCGGCGCAGTACCGTCATTTATGTAAACCGAACCCGAGCGCTCGCTTTCAGGCTGCTCGGGCGTTTCATCCGGGTAGGTCACATTGGCCGAGCGCACGGGAGTAAAGTCGCCAATCGACAGCAGGGCTTCGATCTGTCGACTGTCGAGTTTGGTGCGCCCACCCAAGAACACCACCTGATTGAGATTCTGGTATTTGTCGAGGTTGGTGGTACCAAAGTTGTGCGCAAAAAAAGCTTCGCGAAGCTCGAAATCCGCACGCGGTTCTGTCAGCAACAGGCGCTGATAAGGGCCAAGCCGCGAGGCGTGGGCGAAACCCTTTGCAGTATTGGCACCTCGAGCATTGGCTTGCAGAAAATAGGGATAAGCCAGGTCGACCCGGTGCTCGAAGTCGCCCACCGACAGGTCATGAAACTGCGCGATACCATCAATTGTGACCCAATGCTGGTAATAAGGCAGACCATTGGGGTAGCGGGCTGCGATCAGCGCGTCTTCGATGGATTCGATATCCGTTTGCGCCGCGATGAATTTCTCCAGCACCTCAACGATGATGTCCACAGAAGAGATCGATTGATAAACCGCATTGAAGTCGACGTTCAGTGCCAAGAGATCTGTGCGCCGGTTATGCAGCGAGAAATCGTCTTCCTCTCTGATACCCTCCAGACGGTCACGAACCCAGCGCAACAAGTCGATCAGATACGCCACTGGCGACCAGATGGACTCCAGCGCATCTGGCGGGCACAACGCGGAAAAATCGGTACCGATCAGAGCGTGATAATTGGGACCGTCCACGATCGATAACAAACCGCTGGAGCTGCGCTTTGGCGCGGGCCTGGTGCCCCTCAGCGTCTGCTCGATAAATTGGCGCCGCTGAGACGTGGCTATGCTATTGGCGCCGCGCCAATATTGTTGCGCTTGCTCAACGCTGAGCTGATGCTCTTGGACCATGCGTTGAACACCCCTTTCAACCAGTGGATAAATTGATCCACCGTTTTGCAGGTATGTCTCGAGGTTCTGCAGTCCGACGTTCTGTGCTCGTTGTTCCTCGCTGAACAACTCATCGAACAGCTGCAGGGCGGGACGGCGCGAATCAACCATGATCAGATTCCTTTAGGCGACAACTGGCCCGCGCAACCTGACGTCCTTCGTCAGGCTGCACATTCAGTGAGTACGATTGAGCGCTTCGAACGCCGTCAAGTCCACTGTCAGTTCTGACAGTTTTGATAGCCGTTCGTCGGAAGCCGGGTTTCAGGAGTCGGCGTGGGGCAAGCGCGCAGCTTCGACTTCAAAACGCGCACTGTCGGCCCAATCGGACATCGTTGCGTCATCCGCTGCTTCAGTCAGCGTCTGCCGGAATCGGTACCAGTTGCCCGCCAGAGGCAGTGCCCTTATCGCCGCCCCGCGCCACTGCTCATCGACCACGGGTACCTGAGCCAGCCACTGAATATCCGGGTTGTACCAACTCACGATGGCGCCCACGCCCGGACGGCCCTTGCCGCTGAACTGCACTGGATGACTGACCCAGCGTCCGGCTGCAGGCCCATCGAGCACAGGTCGGAAAGTACCCAAAATGACCGAGCGCAGGGTTTCAAATGATTCGAACCCGTCCAGAGATGCGACTGCCTCCAGCCGGTAAAGCCCCCCGCCGAGCAGACTATCGAGCATCACTGACCAGGTGCGATTTTCCTGCACGACGGCGCTTGCCGGCTCGGAACGCGCGGCACCGACCAGGGTCACCGTGACCGTATCGCCCGGCACGCCAAAACCGCACACCACCACCTGCTGCCCGATGGCATCGCCCTCGATCGGGGTTTCAATGAAGGGTGCCGCTGGCACAATGTCAAAGTGCAGCGGCTCGCTGTCTTTCGACTCTTGTAGTTTGCCGCTTTCATCCATGAAACTTTGCCGGGCCCAGATCGTTTTGCTGCCCACCGGCAACGTCACTTCGGCTTGCCAATTGCCCGCCCAATCCACAATGACATCACTGAGCAGAGGTTCGGCAAGCCCTTGCAGACAGACTTCGACAACCCCGCCCCTCATGCCCGTACCCTTGAGCAACGCGGTTCGTGGCAACTTGCCGTGTTGTATCGGCTGGAGAAATTCTGGCGGTAGCAGCACCACCGTCAATTCATGCTCGTCACTGTGTAGCGACGGTCGACCGTCCAGTGTCTGCTGGGCGTCAAAGGTGTAGAGCCTGAATTGCTCGAGGCTCAGGTCAATCGACCAGTTGCCATCCTGGCTCAATATTTTCGGATCGCCCAAGGGACGATCAAACTGCTTGTCGCGCAGTTGCAAAGTGGCGCCCACCATACCCATCGTGCCCTCGACCGTTACAGCACGACCGACTTCCGAGCCGTCCGGCGGCTGGGTAATCACTGGCGTGACCATCGCTCTCCTGACAATGAAGGTCGTGGACGTCGGCTGCGAAGTTTGCTGCGCGGCGACTTGGGTTACCGTGACGGTATGTGTGATATCCAGGGCAAATTCTTTGTCGCGCCTGAACTGCCACGTGCCAGCACTGACGATGCCCTTGTGCACAATGCCGGTTTCGTCGCTGTACTCAATGTTCACGGTTGCACCCGGCCAGCACGTGCCGCTGAACCTGGGCGAAAGTCCGTCATCTTCAGGCTCGTTCAGGCCAGGGGCCTGCGGCGGGATGGTGACTTTGAGGACAAACCAGTTTGGCGACTGGTGACCGTCGAGAAATTGCTTTATGTGTACTTCACGTTCGAACGAGGGTCCCCAAACGCTCGAAGCCTGGGTGGACCACCGCCCGCCGACGACCTCCACTTCAGGCGCTTCAAGATATGGGCTATTGGGCCTGCGTGGCTGTACCAAGGCTCTGTTGAAACCTTTGCCGCTGAAGGTCGGTTGGTAGTCGCTGGTGAATTGCACATCACTGACATCGGGGAGGATATTTTTTACTTCGAAGGTCAGCGGCAGCGAGTCGATCCAGCCGCTGGCGTTGTCGGCGATTCTCTGTATCACCTCAACTGCATAAGCGCCTAACGACCAGCCGGTTGCAGTGCTTTGCCAGGTTCCGTCCTGCTGTATCGTGACATTAGGGGGCGTGGCCGGTGGCTCTGCGCCCGGGTGACTCTTGATAGTGAATTGAATCTGCGTTTCGAGCTTCGGATCGTAATAACCACTACCGGAGAATGTAACCGTGGTTCCAGAGCTAATGATGATGGGCTGTTGTAACGTAGGCGGACGAACTTTGAAAGCACGCGGCGAGCCAGGTGGGTAGTCAACACCATTTATATTCAGAAAGACCACCAATGAATTCGGGCCTGGCGGCAGCGTAATAGAAGTGCTCCATATCGTTGTGGAAAGTACAGGAGTCCTTCCAACGACTCCGCTGAACTCCTTATAAACAATAACGCTGCCTCCCCTCCAGGCATCAATACCTGCAAGCGTAAAAGTTGTCTGCTGAATACCTTCAGGTGCAGTTATTACAGGAATATAACTTGGAGTATGGATCGGAGCGCTATATGTAGGAAGCAGTTGAAAATAACTAAACTCGTATTTCATCTCGGCGAGGATAGACCCACCACTCAAATGCTCTGAGATTGCTATTTCCCACTTACCGTCACCGGAAATTTGTTTGGGCTCGCTCAAATATTCTTTGGTGAGGTTGTTCATCAATCTGACCGCAGTACCCGGCGCGCCGCCCCCTTGAAAACCGGAAAACCGGTAGCGGAAAGATCTCCGTCCCACTCCTCAACAGCGGGAGGCGACCCGGTCCAGAAAAAAACCGAAGTAACAGGGCTTGGATTTGAATCGACCGAATACTGCCCCACCAACTCTCTGAGCATCGCTGGAACAGGAAAGGGACCGGGGTCCTGCCACGCTTCCCAATGATGGGTGGTCATTCCTTGGTACCACCCCTGCATAGTGTCTTTTCCTACGTCGTTCTCCCGATAGACGAGACTGACCCCTACGCGGGCATCCAAGGGGATGTAAAAAGCAATATCTCCCACGCCAGTGTAGAACTGTGCTCTCGTTAATTCTGGAAATTGAATGGGGCGCAGTGAATTTGAGCGGTCCGTAGACATGGTCAATACCTTGGATGTTATTCGTTATCCAAAGTAGGTCGCTTCAAATATTGGTACACCTGTCAACTCTGACAGTCCCGACCAGCGGTAACTATTCCCACGCCGCAACATGCAGACGTCCTTCAGCCATTAACACGCGGCTACATCGGCTTGCGCCGTTGCCTACACATCACTCAGAATCCGCCGGCTTGTGCGCTTTGAAGCTGCCCCGTAACGTGATCCGTGCCGCTGCCAATCAGTGGTCGGGTTTAGTCGCCCGGGGGTTTGTCATCAAGGTGTATAAGCGTCATCAAGTCGGGTAATCCCTATCCCCGCACTCGATGGTGGCTGTACGCAGGGCGCTTCGGCGCGCCGGTTTTTGGTGATACCCCCGGTCGACTAACCTGCGTCCAGCCGCCACCCTTTCGTTTAGTCGCGAGGGGTGAAGGCCCCAACCAAGGGTTATCACCATGATCAAACCAACACCCAATCCCCCTGAAACCGAAGACTCGACCTCCCCCTACGCTTCCCCCGATTCCACCAGACTCCACGAGGCCGCTGAAAAAGCCCTCAATCACTACCTGAAAAAACCCGCCGCTGCGCCGTCGTGCAATTCCGTCGATCGCGGCATGCAGATGTTCATGGTCGCGCCCGACATCAACCCCGAAGCGATGGCCATTCAAACCTACGAAACCTTTTCTTCGGTCAGCATTCTGCTGCTCGACCTGGCGGACAGCCTCGAGGACAAGCCGCGACATCTGGCGATGGCGATCTATCAGTTGAGCGAGATGGGCTTATTGCTGGCGGAAAAGGCGCTGGATCAGGAGCGGGCGATCGCGGTGGCGTGACGTAAAAATCAAAAGATCGCAGCCTTCGGCAGCTCCTACATCTGGAATGCGTTCCCCCTGTAGGAGCTGCCGAAGGCTGCGATCTTTTGCTGTTCAGGCAGAAGCGGGCAACGGCTGAAAACTGAAATACTGCTTCAGCGCCAGCACCAGTTGGCCGAACTCCGGCGGAGCGCGGCGCAGGATGAACCCGGCGTCGTAATGCAGCGGCGTGGCGTCTTCATGGCACCACACGCAACAGGCGCTGAAATCGATGACTTGCTGGCTGCCATCGCGGGCGGGGACCTTGAGGCGTAACTGAAAATCCACCCCGATCATCATCGGCAACTGGCTGATCAGCATCAGCCCGTCCGTAGACACATTGCCGAGAAAGCCGACGGGTTTGTCGGTGACGCTGTTGAACACTCTGAGGTAATACGGCAATTGATGCCGTTCGATCCGGCGGTCGGTAAACATGATGTGCTGTTCGCCATGCAGGGCTCCGTCACGGAGCCGCACCTGTGCTTCGGAACGAACCTGTGCGACAGGCCCGCTCTCCCCGCTTCCGGTGTGACGGTCGCGACAATCGCCGTCACCTTGTAACTGCCAGTCGCAGGTGTTGCGCCGTTATCGAGACAAGGCTCGAAACGGTTTCCTTGACTATAGCGGAGCTTGTACAGACGGCCAGATTTTGTACCAAAAGCGCGTCAGAAGCGCGTCGGCCGGACCACCGCAGCGGCGCTGCGTGTCGGGTAATGGCCCAGGCTCTGCAAGGTTTCCAGACGCGCGCGAGCGCGGTAGGCGTATTCGCTGTTGGGGTACGAAGCGATGATGAACTGGTAGGTCTGCACCGCGTCGATGTAGAGCTTCTGCCGTTCCAGGCACTGACCGCGCATCATCGACACTTCCGGCCACACGTAAGGGCGGGCGCGGCTGGCGCGTTCGACCTTGGACAGTTCGAGCATGACCTGCTCGCAGTTGCCGCGTTCATAGGCGCTGTAGGCGTTGTTCAAATGGTGGTTCATCGACCAACGGGTGCAGCCCGTCGCGGCGAGGACGCTGAGGGCAAGGGCGGCAATGGGCAACAATCGCATGGGGGTTCTCCTGTCTTGTGCTCTGTATCGACCCCAGGTCGGAAAACTTCAGACGCGCTGGTCGCAAAGTTGCCGCGTTCAATAAAGAAAACGATAAGTAGTGCATTCGAACAATGACTACACCCTTCGAGCATAGTAGCCTCTGCCTGCGCTTGAACTCAGGAGTCTTTGCATGTCCGTCCGTCGTACCAAAATCGTCGCTACCCTTGGCCCGGCCAGTAACTCGCCGGAAGTTCTCGAACAGCTGATTCTGGCTGGTCTGGACGTCGCCCGTCTGAACTTCTCCCACGGCACCCCCGACGAGCACAAGGCTCGCGCGAAGCTGGTGCGTGACCTCGCTGCCAAGCACGGCCGCTTTGTCGCCCTGCTCGGTGACCTGCAAGGCCCGAAAATCCGTATCGCCAAATTCGCCAACAAAAAGATCGAGCTGAAGATCGGTGACAAGTTCACCTTCTCCACTAGCCATCCGTTGACCGAAGGCAACCAGCAAGTGGTCGGCATCGACTACCCGGATCTGGTCAAGGACTGCGGCGTGGGCGACGAGCTGCTGCTCGACGACGGCCGTGTGGTGATGCGCGTTGAAACCGCCACCGCCACTGAACTGCATTGCGTGGTGACCATCGGCGGCCCGCTGTCCGACCACAAAGGCATCAACCGTCGCGGTGGTGGCCTGACTGCCCCGGCCCTGACTGAAAAAGACAAGGCCGACATCAAGCTCGCCGCCGAAATGGAAGTCGACTACCTCGCCGTATCCTTCCCGCGCGACGCCGCCGACATGGAATACGCCCGTCAACTGCGTGACGAGGCCGGCGGCACTGCCTGGCTGGTGGCGAAGATCGAACGCGCCGAAGCCGTGGCCGACGACGAAACCCTCGACGGCCTGATCAAGGCCTCCGACGCGGTGATGGTTGCCCGTGGCGACCTCGGTGTGGAAATCGGCGATGCCGAGCTGGTGGGCATTCAGAAGAAAATCATTCTGCACGCACGTCGCCACAACAAGGCCGTGATCGTCGCGACGCAGATGATGGAGTCGATGATCCAGAACCCGATGCCGACCCGCGCCGAAGTGTCCGACGTGGCCAACGCCGTGCTCGACTACACCGACGCCGTGATGCTCTCGGCCGAATCCGCCGCTGGCCTCTACCCGCTGGAAGCCGTGCAGGCGATGGCGCGCATCTGCGTCGGCGCCGAGAAACACCCGACCGGCAAGACCTCCAGCCACCGCATCGGCAAGGAATTCAGCCGCTGCGACGAGAGCATCGCGCTGGCGACCATGTACACCGCCAACCACTTCCCGGGCGTCAAAGCGATCATCGCGCTTACTGAAAGCGGCTTCACCCCGCTGATCATGTCGCGGATCCGCTCCTCGGTGCCGATCTACGCGTTCACCCCGCACCGCGAAGCCCAGGCCCGCGCAGCAATGTTCCGTGGCGTCTACACCATCCCGTTCGACCCGGCCTCGCTGGAACCGCACGAAGTCAGCCAGAAAGCCATCGACGAACTGACCAAACGCGGCGTCGTGGAAAAAGGCGACTGGGTCATCCTGACCAAGGGCGACAGCTACCACACCACTGGCGGCACCAATGGCATGAAGATCCTGCATGTCGGTGATCCGCAGGTCTGAGTGACCGGCAGCTGAAACGCAAAAGCCCCGCCATGTGAATGGCGGGGCTTTTTTGCTTATGATTCAACAGATATTTTGTCTGGTAAGGCCCTTTCGCGAGCAGGCTCGCTCCCACACTTGAAATGCAACCTCCTGTGGGAGCGAGCCTGCTCGCGAAGGCGTCTTAACACTCAGCGAAAAAACCCGCTCAACGCCGCCACCGCCTCTGGCGAACGCAGCCGCTGGGTAAACAATGCGCCCTCCTCCTCGATCACTTTGCGCAGCAGCTCGCGATCGGGGGCTCGCATCAGCTGCTTGCTGATTTGCACGGCCTGGGCCGGCAGCTCATCAAACCGCAGCGCCATTTCCCGGGCCTTGCTCAACGCAGCCGCGCCACTGTCCAGCGCGTCTGTGGCAATTCCCCATTGCGCAGCCTGCTCGCCGCTAAAGCCTTCGCCGAGCAATAACAACTCAGCCGCTTTCGCTTGCCCGAGCAAACGCGGCAGGATCAGGCTTGAACCGAATTCGGGGCACAACCCGAGGTTGACGAACGGCATGCGCAGCCGGGCGTCGCGGCTGACATATACCAGATCGCAATGCAGCAGCAGGGTCGTGCCGATACCCACCGCAGCACCGGCCACGGCGGCGATCACCGGTTTGCGGCATTCGAGCAGATTGAGCATGAAGTGAAACACCGGGCTGTCGAGGTCGCTCGGCGGTTGTTCGATGAAGTCGGCGATGTCATTGCCGGCGGTGAAGCACTCGGCGCTGCCAGTGATCAGCACGGCATTGACTTCGGGGTCGCTGTCGGCCTGTTTCAGTGCTTCGGCGAGGCGGCTGTACATGGCGCGCGTCAGGGCGTTTTTCTTGTCCGGGCGGTTGAGGCGCAGGGTCAGCAAACCGCGTTCGCGTTCCAGCAGGATGGCTTCGGTCATGGCGTGTCTCGCGTCTGAAAATCAGCGCTCAACCACGGCTCACAAACACGTCGGCCAGCAGTTGATTGCGCGGCAATCCGGCCAGGTACAGACGCTTGGCGAATGCGTCGACACTGGTCGTCGAGCCGCAGACTAAGGCCAGGGTCTGCCGGGAAACAAGGCGCAGTTGCGCCAAAGCGGCGGCCGACTCGGCCGCTGTCCACAGCTCGACACTGAGGTTCTCGCGCTGCGCGGCCAGTGCGGCAAGGGGTTTGGCCAGATAGTGTTCGCGTTCGTCATGGGCCAGGTGAATGACGCGGATGGCGCCTTGGTGATCCTCACGCAAGGCCTCACGCAGCACCCCGAACAACGGACCCAAACCAGTGCCGGCAGCCAGCAGCCACAGCGGCCGGGCGTGCCAGTCCGGATCGTAATGCAAGGCACCGCCGCGCAGTTCGCCAAGGCGGATCGAGTCGCCGATCTGCAGCTTGCGTGCGGCATCGATGAATTCGCCGGGCTGGCGGCAATCGAGGTGAAACTCGAGGAAGCGGTCTTCTTGCGGCAGGCTCGCCAGCGAGTAAGGGCGGGCGATGTGGCCGATCCACAGCACCAGATGCTGGCCGGCGCTGTAGCGCAATGGCCGCTGCGGGGTCAGGCGCAGGCGCAGAACGCTGTCGCTGAGCCAGTCCAGCGCTTCGACCACGGCCGGGCGGCCGTCGCTGATCGGGTCGAAGGTGTGTACCTGCAAGTCTTCGACCACCTGACACTGACAAGCCAGGCGCCAACCGTCCTGACGTTGCTCGGCACTCAAGGCATCCGGACGATTGTCGGCGGGCAGGCCCTGGATGCATTGCACCAGACAGGCATGGCAACTGCCGGCGCGGCAGCTGTAGGGCACGGCGACGCCGTTCTGATTGAGACTGTCGAGCAGGTTGCTGCCCGCCTCAACCGTCCACTGCCGATCACCGACGCGCAATTCAGGCATCAATGTTCTCCCACGCGGCGGCACAACGATTGCGCCCGTCACGCTTGGCCCGATACAGCGCCTGATCGGCACGCTGCAACGCCTCATCCAGATCATCGCCAACGGACAGCAGGGTCATGCCCGCCGACAGGCTCAGGTTGCGCACTTGCAGGCCCATCAATTCCACCTCACTGAAGGCGATGCGCAAACGCTCGCAACACGCGGTCAGGCGTTCGGCATCGCAGTCGGGCACCAGCACAACGAATTCCTCGCCACCATAACGCGCCAGCACGTCACCGTCGCGCAGACAGGCTTGGGCCACCCCGGCAAACGCCTGCAATACCTGATCGCCGGCGGCGTGGCCGTGCAGGTCGTTGATGCGCTTGAAGTGGTCCAGATCGATCAGCGCCAGCCCGTGCATCACGTCGCTGTCGAGCGCATTCAGCTCGCGGGAAGCGATGCGCAGGAAATGCCGGCGATTGAACAGCCCGGTCAGTTCGTCGGTGGCGACCAGATCTTCAAGCTGGCGCATCATTCCGCGCAGGGTGTCCTGATGCGCCTGCAAGGCAAACCGACGCTGGCGCTGACGTTGCCGGGAAACCTGGACAAAACGTGCGTAAAGCACCAGCCACGCCAAGACCATCGCCAGAATGCACACCTGCAAAGCTGCGAGCGCAGGCTCGGCCAAGCGGAAGTGGTAGGCGTCCCACAGGGTAATCGCGGAAAAACTGAAGAACACCAACAGCGCACAGCGGATGAACACCCGTCGGGTGAGATGGAACAGGCCGAACAGCAGGATCAGCACGTAAAACACCAGAAACGCGCCGCGCGCTTCGTCGACATGGGCGATCAGCCACGTCTGCCAGCCCAGGCCCATCAGCACTTGCGCTTCGGTCAGGCTGGGGTCGGCGAAGCGCTGGTTGCGCCCGCTCCAGAACATGGCGAAAAGGCTCGCCTGACTGATCACTACCAGCGCGCTGCCGATGGCCACGCCACTGAGCGATTGCTGGTAATGCCCGGTGAAAAACGCCAGCCACAGCAGCAGCAGAGCCAATCCGTAGGTGGCCGCAGCGAGGGCGAAGCGTTTGAGCAAAAGGCGTTGAATGGCGTTATGGGTCAATCGTTGACTCACCGTGCGATAGGAGGCTGACCGAGTGTCCTACTCTACAGACCGGATGCCACTTTAGAGGGCCGGTCGCTAAATGACCACCGATTTTCGGGCTCGAAAATTGACGTCAAATGCATGACCTGATTGAGCTGCATTGATGCCTGCACCAAGTCCCTGTGGTGAGGGGATTCATCTTCGATGGGCTGCGAAGTGGCCCCTTGCAACCTGTCAATCACACTGAGCTCACAGGTTTTACGACTGCTGCGCAGCCGAGCGGGGATAAATCCCCTCACCACAGGGTCATCCGACCAAAAGCCAATGTGCCCCCACCACCGAGGCGCGGTATACTGCCGCGCCTTTTTAGCGTCGCGCCACAAAGGGACAGCTACAAGCCGCAAGCCTGAAGCGGCAAGCTCAAGCTGTCCGCGTAATGCTTTAACTTGCCGCTCGAAGCTAGAAGCTTGTAGCTGCCCCATCGTGTTTTAGAGGAGCGCGACTCATGACCGTGATCAAGCAAGATGACCTGATTCAGAGCGTTGCCGACGCCCTGCAGTTCATTTCCTATTACCACCCCGTGGATTTCATCCAGGCGATGCACGAAGCCTACCTGCGCGAAGAATCGCCAGCGGCCCGTGATTCGATGGCGCAGATCCTGATCAACTCGCGCATGTGCGCCACCGGCCATCGCCCGATCTGCCAGGACACCGGTATCGTCACCGTGTTCGTCCGTGTCGGCATGGACGTGCGTTGGGATGGCGCCACCATGGGCCTGGACGACATGATCAACGAAGGCGTGCGTCGCGCCTACAACCTGCCGGAAAACGTCCTGCGTGCCTCGATCCTTGCCGACCCGGCAGGCGCTCGCAAGAACACCAAGGACAACACCCCGGCCGTAATTCACTACTCCATCGTCCCGGGCAACACCGTGGAAGTGGACGTGGCGGCCAAGGGCGGCGGTTCCGAGAACAAGTCGAAAATGGCCATGCTCAACCCGTCCGACTCGATCGTCGACTGGGTATTGAAAACCGTGCCGACCATGGGCGCCGGCTGGTGTCCGCCGGGCATGCTGGGTATCGGCATCGGCGGCACCGCCGAGAAAGCCGCGGTGATGGCCAAGGAAGTGTTGATGGAATCCATCGACATTCACGAGCTCAAGGCCCGTGGCCCGCAGAACCGCATCGAAGAAATGCGTCTGGAACTGTTCGAGAAGGTCAACCAGTTGGGTATCGGCGCCCAGGGCCTCGGTGGCCTGACCACCGTGCTCGACGTGAAGATCATGGACTACCCGACCCACGCCGCATCCCTGCCGGTGTGCATGATCCCCAACTGCGCCGCCACCCGTCACGCACACTTTGTGCTCGACGGTTCCGGCCCGGCCTCGCTGGAAGCGCCACCGCTGGACGCCTACCCGGAAATCGTCTGGGAAGCCGGCCCGTCGGCGCGTCGTGTCAACCTCGACACCCTGACCCCGGAAGACGTGCAGAGCTGGAAGCCGGGCGAAACCGTGCTGCTCAACGGCAAGATGCTCACCGGTCGCGACGCCGCGCACAAGCGCATGGTCGAGATGCTCAACAAGGGTGAAACCCTGCCGGTCGACCTCAAGGGTCGCTTCATCTATTACGTCGGCCCGGTTGATCCGGTCGGTGACGAAGTGGTTGGCCCGGCCGGCCCGACCACCGCAACGCGGATGGACAAGTTCACCCGTCAGATCCTCGAGCAGACCGGGCTGTTGGGCATGATCGGCAAGTCCGAGCGCGGCCCGACCGCGATCGACGCGATCAAGGACAACAAGGCTGTGTACCTGATGGCAGTCGGCGGCGCTGCGTACCTGGTGGCTCAAGCGATCAAGAAGTCCAAGGTGCTGGCATTTGCCGAGCTGGGCATGGAAGCGATCTACGAGTTCGAGGTCAAGGACATGCCGGTCACCGTAGCGGTGGACAGCAAAGGTGAGTCGGTGCACATCACTGGCCCGGCGATCTGGCAACAGAAGATCAGCGAAAGCCTGGCGGTAGAAGTGCAGTAAGCCTCTGGCGTTATGAAAACGGCCGGTGCATCCGCAAAGATGCCCCGGCCGTTTTTGCTTGTTCAAACCAATCGCGATAACAGAATTTCCCATGCACAGAAAATGATCTTGCGCACCTGTCAGATCTGACAGGTCCATCTCCGGCCCACTCCTGTTAGCGTCTGTCCATACGCCCTATGTAGCGCGAATGGACTCGACCATGGCCGATCAAGACCTCAGCATCACAGCTCCCTCCATCGCCAGGAGCTCATCGATCGCCACCATCGGCAAGAGCTGGAGCGCCGTCGGGCCGACCGCCTCGGCTGGATGCGAATTGCCGATTCCGCTATCGAGCGGTCGTGGCTACGGCCCGCAAATACCCCTGTCAATCAACAGCCAGAGCGGTAACGGTCCGTTTGGCCTTGGTTGCCACCTGGGCCTGAGCCAGATCAGTCGCCGCACCAACAAAGGTGTTCCACGGTATACCGAGCACGATGAAATCATCGGGCATGACGGCGAGGTGTGGATGCCGGAGCTCGATGATGCCGGAGACTTGAAGTCGCGCACGGAACACAGCTACAGAGACCGCCCCATTCCCGAACACAACGTCGTGTCTTACCGGGCGCGGATCGAAAGTGATTTTTCCCTGCGCGAATGCTGGCATCCGGCTGACGGTGGAGCCCCCTTCTGGCTGGTCCACGGTGCCGACGGCACGTTGCATGTCTACGGCAAAACCAGCGCCTCACGCCGTGCCGACCCCGACGACGAATCGCGCATCAGTAGCTGGCTGCTGTGTGAAAGCATGAACGCCCATGGCGAACACATCTGCTACGAGTACAAGCCCGACGATCAGCCTGACGAGCACGATCCGATTCACGACTACCGCGCCCAGCGTTATCTGCGCCGGGTGTGTTACGGCAATGCCACGGCGAGCGATCGTCTCTATAGCTGGGACACCGACCGGCCGACGGATTTGCCTTGGCATTTTCAACTGGTGTTCGATTATGGCGAACGCAGCAGTTCGCTGACGGAGACCCCGAGCTACGAAGAAGTGAACCGCTGGCGGCTGCGACCGGATCCGTTTTCCACCTATGGCCAGGGGTTTGAACTGAGCACCCGCAGGCTGTGCCAGCAAGTGTTGATGTTTCATCACTTCCCCGAAGGACTGGCGACAGAGGCGAAGCTTGTACGTCGCCTGCTGCTGGAATATCGACCTATCCAGAACTCTGCGCCGTGGGCCTACAGCCAGATCACCGCGGCGCACTATCAGGCCTTCGATGCGCAAGGCAATGTCGAGCATTCACCGCCGCTAGAGTTCGAATACTCGCCCTTCGAGATCAACAAGACAGCTGCACGCCTGTTGGAAAACGAGACTCAACCGGGCATCGAAGACGGCGGGTTCTACCAATGCGTCGATCTGTATGGCGAGGGCGTGCCGGGTTTTCTCTGCCGCTATGACAACGCCTGGTACTACCGCGAGCCGCTGCGCGCGGCGCCTGGTACCGAACTGATCGGTTACGGCCCATGGGCTCTGCTGGACAAGATCCCGGTGACAGATCGCAACCGCGCCGTGGCGCAACTGCTGGATCTGACCGGCGATGGGCGCCTGGACCTGATCATCGCCCGGTTGGGTTACTGCGGGTTCCATGCGCTGAATGCGCAGCGACAATTCGAATTGTTCAGCGCGTTCGACACGTTTCCCCGGGAACACCAGGATCTGACTTTGACCATGGGGGATTTCAGCGGCGACGGCCTGATGTCAGCGGCCAGCATCAGCCACGACCGTGTGCGGCTCTATGCCAGCCTGCGCGAAAAAGGCTTCGCCGCCGCACAGGAAATCCCCCATGCATACGAAGACGACCGTCTGCCGGTGTTCAGTAACTCGCGAACCGAACTGGTGCTTCTGGGCAATCTGCTCGGCAGCGACATGCCCGAGCTGTGTCGCATCCGCCATGACGAAGTCCGCTGCTGGCCGAATCTTGGTCATGGCAAATTCGGTCAAGGTCGCAAGATCAGTGCCCTGCCCTTCACCTACGACGAATTCGACGCCGCACGAGTGCGCCTGGCCGACCTCGATGGCTCCGGCGCGCCCGCGCTGATCTATCTGCGATCCGAAGGGTTCGACATTTACCTGAACCGGGGCGGCAACGGTCTGGAGCAGATTCCCGTCAGCGTGCCGTGGCCCGAAGAAGTGCGCTATGACCGCTTGTGCCAGGTCAGTTTCGCCGACCTGCAAGGCCTCGGTTGCGCCAGCCTGATTCTGACGGTGCCGCATATCCAGCCTCGGCATTGGCGCTACGATTTTGTTGCAGCCAAGCCCTATCTGCTGGTCAACAGCAACAACAACATGGGTTACTCGAGCAGCGTGACTTATCGCAGTTCGGCTCAGGAATGGCTGGATGAAAAGGAGCGACTGCTGGCACTTGCGCGTGCACCGATATGTCATCTGCCGTTTCCACTGCCCGTGGTGAAGAAACAGGAGCAACACGACGAGATCACCGACAACCGGTTGACCCAGTCATTCACCTGGCGCGAAGGGTTCTACGACGGCAGGGAACGGGAATTTCGCGGGTTCGGCTATTTGCAGCAACTTGACTGCGAGATTGGAGCCGATCCTTCAGAGCCTGGCTTCAACGAGCCGGTGCAAACATGCACCTGGTTTCACAACGGGCAGGAAATGAATCGTTCCCGCGAGGATTATTTCAGCGCGGACGTGGACGCCTGCCCGTTGGGCGAAACCCTGTTCAGTCGTTATCACCCCAAAGGTGAAATCGATGAGCCTGTCACCCCGGAAGATGCCGACAGTCGCTACCGGATTGCGCAGGCACTGGTCGGCTCGGTCGCCCGAACGGAGACCCTTGCCTATCAGGCGGATGTGCAGGCGCCTGGTGCAGCCCCGCTGTACTCGGTAGAGGAAAAGCGTTATCTGGTGCGCGAGGTGCGGCCCCAGGGGCCATATGCCGCAGCCGTTCTGCTGCCCCTTCAGGTTGAAGCAATCAGTTATCAGTACGACGGCTTTATCAATGACCCGCTGTGCCGCCACGATGTCAGCCTGCGCTGGGACGCTTATGGCGCCGCGACCCATGCACTGACGGTGAGCTATGCGCGCAGGTTGACCGCCCAGAGCCCGCCCCCCTTCACTGAGGACCACCTGAATCAATGGTGGTCCGACGCTCACGACGAGGCGCAGCAATACTTTTACATCAGTGAAACCCGTGCGCGTCTGATCAATCTGCCAGAGGCGCAGCAATGGCGACTGGGCTTGCCCTATCAGGAACGGGGCGATGCGCTGAAATTGGCCAAAGGTACGCTACCCGGCGAGCTGAACCCCGCACAGGTGTCTTTTGAATCGTTGAGAACGCTGCAGGATTCGCAAGAATGGGCCATCGAACGGGTACTGACTTCCCAATCCATACAGCACTATGTGGACGTAGAGGGTATTGAACTGGAAGACGGCATCGCCGGATTCGAAGCCCTGTCGCATTCTCTGGAGCTTGCCCTGCTGGACAAGACCGCGCTGGACGCTTACAGCATTGTGCCGGATCTGAACATTCGCGAGGCCCTCAAGGCAATTGGTTACTCGCCCATGCCGATGCTGTTCGAAGCGACGCCGAGTGAGGAACAAGATCTTTGGTCGTCGCGGTTCAATCTGGCTCGGTACGGCGACTTGCAAGCGTTCTACAAAGTGCTCGATTTCAACGAAACGCCAAGCCATGGCGTGACCAAAGCCGAATACGATCAACACTGCCTGACGGTCATGCGCATGGAGTTGCCCGACGGTTGTGCCGTGCAGGTCGCGGAATTCGATTACCACGCCCTGAAACCCAAGCGAATCACCGACGCCAACGACAACACTGAAGAAGTCATCCATGAGCCTTCCGGTCAGCCGCTGGTCATCAGCTTTCACGGTACCGAGAATGGCCAACCTGCCGGATTCGACAAGCTGACCGATGACTGGACCTTGCCGGCCCCCAGTCCGGAACAGGCCATCCAGTATCCGGAGGACACTGTAAAAAACGCAGCCAGCACCCTGCACAAAAACCTGTTCAGCTGGATGGGCCTGATACCCGCCTCCACGCTTCAAACCCTGTCAATCAAGCAGGGCGATCTGTTGCCCGGCGGGCAGATCCGCGCCAGCGCAAGACGCCGGCTTGCGCAAAATCACCTCCTGACGCCTGAAGACCAGCAATTGCTCGAGGCCATTGAACTGGCGTACCGAGAGCCGGTACACACCGTGGTGCTCAGTGCCGACCGCTATCCCTACGACACCGTCAAGGCACAGATCCAGATTGTCAAAACCTGCGTCGATGGCTTTGGTCGGGTACTGCAAACCCAGCAGAAGGTCGACCCCGGGCTGGCTTATGTGGTGGGTGAGGATGGTCAATTGCTGATCGAAGAAGGTGAGCAACCGACGCAGACACGCTGGCGCATCAGTGAACGCGTCGAATACAACAACAAAGGTCTGCCGCAGCGCCAATACCGGCCGTTTTTCGCCAACACGCACCGCTACGTCAATGATCAATCGCTGCGCCAACTCGGGTTGTTCGATCAGCTGTTCTATGACGCAACGGGGCGTCCGATCAAGCTGATCAACGCCAAGGGCGACTTTTCCCGCGAGACGTATCATCCCTGGTATCACACCAGCGAAGACTTCAACGACACCGCTGAAGAGGTGGTGTCTACGCGTGGGTCAGGCGCATGAGCGCCTCCACACATTGGCGCACGCCTTCGCTGACCGTCAGCGACGGACGTGGCCTGCCAGTCCGTCAGGTCGCTTATTTGCGTACCGTGGCGGGCGACACGCCTAGCGCACTCGTGACCCGCCAGCACCACGATGTCGCCGGGCGCCTGGTCGCGCAACAGGATCCGCGCCTGCCGATCGCGAACACAACTACCGTGTTTTCGCTGAACGATATCGCCGTGTTTACCAGCAGCCGGGATAGCGGCTGGCGCCTGCTGCTGCCGGGCAGGGCCGGGGAGCCCGGACACCGTTGGGACGCGCGCGGCCATGTCTGGCAATCGACCTTTGACGGGCAATTGCGCGTGGTGCAGCTCGAAGTGTCGGGAAACGGCGAAAATCAGCTCGATACCTTCACTTACGCCCCCGGCTCCGCCGGAGCAGACTCCAACCTGCGCGGCCGGTTGATCCAGCAGACAGATCCGTCAGGCTCGCTGGATATCACCAGCTATGCCCTCACCGGACAGACACTGGTGGAAAAGCGCACATTTGATGATCACCAAGCGTTCACCAGCCATCAGGTGTTCAGTCCGCTTGGCGCCGTGCTTGAACAGACCGACGCCGGCGGCCATCGCAGAACCTCACGCTATGGGCTTGCCGGGCAACTCAGGCAAATGCACTTGCAAGTGATGGCGAACATCACGCAAGTCCTGGAGGCTGCGCACTACAACGCCAATGGCCAGGTCATCGAGCAACAGGACGGCAACGGTGTGCTCAACGAATGGACCTACGATCCAGCCGACGGACGCTTGCGCACGCGGATCAGTCATAAGCCCGGCCAACCCGCATTGCAGGATCTGCAATATTTCTACGATCGCGTCGGCAATATCATCCGCATCGAAGACCACGCCTTCGAGCCAACCTGGTTCGCCAATCAACGGGTCGACGGCCACCGTGAATTCGACTACGACTCCCTGTATCGCCTGATCCGCGCGACCGGTCATGACGACGCCCTGCCCCCGGACATTCCCGGCCTGCCGCGACCGCCAGATGAGCGAAACCGCCTCAACTACACCCAGACGTATAGCTACGACGATGGCGGCAATCTGACCGAGTTGCGTCATCAGCGCGACGGCAACAGTCGCACCCGCACGATGCGCATCGACGACAAAAGCAATCGCGGGGTGCGTTGGCAAACAGGTGACGAACCGCCGGACTTCGACATCTGGTTCGACCCGCACGGCAATCAACGCAAGCTGCGCCACGGTCCGTCATTGCACTGGAACAGCCGTGACGAGCTGGAGCGCGTGGATCTGGTTATCCGTCAGGACAGCGATAACGACACCGAGTATTACCAGTACAGCGCGGGCCAGCGGGTCCTCAAATGTCATGAATGGTTCACCGACAAGGTCCGCCACTTCCACCAGGTGCGTTACCTGCCGGGGCTGGAAATTCGCAGCAAAGACAACGGCGAAGAGCTGCACATCATCAGCCTCGGTAACGCGCGCTGCCTGCATTGGGCGCAACGTTCGGCGCCGATGGACGACCAGATGCGTTACACCCTCGAAGACCACCTCGGCTCTTGCGTGATGGAGCTCAATGAAGACGCCGTAGTCACCAGCGCAGAAGGCTATTACCCGTTCGGCGAAACCGCATGGATGGCCCCGGAATCGGAAATCGAATACCGCTTTATCCGTTATTCCGGCAAGGAAATGGATGTCAGCAGTTTGTACTACTACGGCGCCCGTTATTACGCGCCGTGGTTGCAGCGTTGGGTCAGTGCGGATCCGGCGGGGGATGTGGATGGGTTGAACCTGTATGGTTTTGTCGGTAACAACCCGATTCTGTTCATCGATAACGACGGTAACAAAAAAGACTTACCGTCTGACGTCAGGCAGGACATCGCGACCTACGCAAAAGTCCTGGATAACCTGGGCAATGAGCTGCAAACGTACAATCGGCAATTGAACGGACTGTTCAGCGCTACGGACATTTCCAAACGCATGGCCATAAACACCGGCTTCAACATTGGCAAGGGAGTTGCCACCACGACAGCAGGGAAAGGCGGCGAAGCACTTGGGACGCTGATATTGCCCGGAGTCGGGACTTTTATCGGAGGGATCGTCGCCTCAAAAATCTCCGGCGCGGCAATCGACAAACTCGGCGAAATTACAACTGTTTCCACTCCCGTCCTGCCCGATGCCAAAAAACTGAACCCCGAGAGCATTCACAGCAATGCCACAACAAGCATTTTAACCCCTCTGAGATACGCAAAAAAAATAGCCAGATCTTATGATCCTCGGACTTCCGAGGGAGCAAATAAGCTGATCGGAACAGTAGCCGAGAAAACGCTCAGCAAGTTTGCGCAGATACCCGCTGCGAGTGACATGATGGCCATTGCTTACGCGGGGAAGGACACAGCCACAGCGCTGGCCGGTTTAAGGGATATCGAAATTGATGACCTCGAGACAGCGTTGGGTTTGATTATCGACATGCTTGAACAGGACCAAAGCGACATCAATGCGGCTTTCAGTGAAATCGGAGTCAACGAATTTTATGACCAAGGCCTGGTGGGCTCATTCGGTTTTGCGCTGGACCTTGCAAAAGGTAGCGTCGGAACCCAGAACTCCAGCTCAATCAGCCGGGATCGGATCAAGAAAGAAATTTCCGTGCGCATGGCTGAAGCAAGGCGCGGTATTGAGTTGATTGGCAGATATCGCCAATACAGCGGTCAAAAGACGGAGTAAACAAGTTCGCCTACCTTCAGGCAGTTTTGCCGTGGTTCTGCGCCTGGATAAATCATGAGCACCTGGCCCTTGAATAGATCAACGCATATCCATACGCCAAGCGTGCAGGTCAAGGATCCTCGGGCTTTGGTTGTCAGGCATATTGCCTATCTGTGTGCAACGACGCATGGAGAAATCAAGCCCCTGATCACCTGCCAGACTCACAACCCTGCCGGGCGCCTGCTAGAAAAACGGGATCCGCGCTTATCTGCACCCAACCTCACTACTCACTACTCGCTCAACGGCACCGTGTTGAAAATCGACAGCGTCGATGCCGGCTGGCGTTTGGTCCTGCCGGGACTGGCCGGTGAGCCTCGGCAACGTTGGGACGAGCGCGGCCATGTCTGGCGATCGACCTTTGACGACCAGTTGCGAGTCGTCAGACTCCAGGTCACCAGAAAGGATGAGGAGGAAGAGGAAGAGGTCGAAACTTTCCTCTACGCCGGTGGCGCCGACACCACCAACCACAACCTGCGCGGACGGTTGATCAAGCAAACCGATGCGTCTGGTGTTCTGGCGATATCCAGCTATTCCCTCGCCGGCCAGCCGATGCAGGAAACCCGAACTTTCCAGGACACACAGGCTTTCACCAGCCATCAGGTGTTCAGCCCGCTGGGCACGGTGCTGGAGCAAACCGATGCCGGCGGCCATCGCAGAGCATCGCGCTATGGTCTTGCCGGGCAACTCAGGCAAATGGAGCTGCAAGTCGAGACGAAAGTCACGCAGGTCTTGCTGGATGCGCGGTACAACGCCAACAATCAGATCACCTCGCAACTGGCCGGTAACGGTGTCCTGAGTCAGTGGACGTATGACCCGGCCGATGGACGCCTGCATACGCGCACCAGTCAGAAAACCGCTCACCCCAGATTGCAGGATCTGCAATATTTCTACGATCGCGTCGGCAATATCATCCGCATCGAAGACCACGCCTTCGAGCCCACCTGGTTCGCCAATCAACGGGTCGACGGCCACCGTGAATTCGACTACGACTCCCTGTATCGCCTGATCCGCGCGACCGGTCATGACGACGCCCTGCCCCCGGACATTCCCGGCCTGCCGCGACCGCCCGACAAGCGAAACCGCCTCAACTACACCCAGACGTATAGCTACGACGATGGCGGCAATCTGGCCGAGTTGCGTCATCAGCGCGACGGCAACAGTCGCACCCGCACGATGCGCATCGACGACAAAAGCAATCGCGGGGTGCGTTGGCAAACAGGTGACGAGCCGCCGGACTTCGACATCTGGTTCGACCCGCACGGCAATCAACGCAAGCTGCGCCACGGTCCGTCATTGCACTGGAACAGCCGTGACGAGCTGGAGCGCGTGGATCTGGTTATCCGTCAGGACAGCGATAACGATGCCGAGTATTACCAGTACAGCGCGGGCCAGCGGGTCCTCAAATGTCATGAATGGTTTACCGACAAGGTCCGCCACTTCCACCAGGTGCGTTACCTGCCAGGGCTGGAAATTCGCAGCAAGGACAACGGCGAAGAGCTGCACATCATCAGCCTCGGTAACGCGCGCTGCCTGCATTGGACGCAACGTTCAGCGCCGATAGACGACCAGATGCGCTACACCCTCGAAGACCACCTAGGCTCTTGCGTGATGGAGCTCAATGAAGACGCTGTGGTCACCAGCGCAGAAGGCTATTACCCGTTCGGCGAAACCGCATGGATGGCGCCGGAATCGGAAATCGAATACCGCTTTATCCGTTATTCCGGCAAGGAAATGGATGTCAGCGGTTTGTACTACTACGGCGCCCGTTATTACGCGCCGTGGTTGCAGCGCTGGGTCAGTGCGGATCCGGCGGGGGATGTGGACGGTTTGAATCTGTATGGTTTTGTCGGTAACA
Organism: Pseudomonas sp. ef1; assembly: GCF_007293365.2. Classification (NCBI taxonomy): domain Bacteria; kingdom Pseudomonadati; phylum Pseudomonadota; class Gammaproteobacteria; order Pseudomonadales; family Pseudomonadaceae; genus Pseudomonas; species Pseudomonas sp. ef1. Next base: position 5,724,043 of record NZ_CM129815.1, read on the forward strand.
ACCCGATCGTCCATGTCGACCAGACCGGTGCCTTCAAAGTGGTGTTTGACCTGATCAGAAAAGCGGTGGGTATCTTTGATCAAGCGCAAACTGCGGCGGAGCAATTGCACAACCTGACCACCGAGTTCGATGGCCTGATTCCTGAAGGCCAGAACATCGAGGAGGTGCGCAAAAGCATGACGTTCGGCAAATTCATCACCTCCCGGGCCGGCATCAAATCGGTCTTTTACGGTATCGGCAAAGGCATCGCCATCGGAAGTGTCATCGGCACCGTGGTACCCGGAATCGGCAACGCCATCGGTTCCGGCGCAGGGGCAATCGCGGGGGCGATTGTGTTCCCGGTATTGCGTTACCACTTTTTCAAGAAAGGTTTGAAAGCAGCGCAGACACTGCACACCCAAGAGCTCAAGGACGGGCTGCAAACGCTGGGCGACAGCGCTGCAAAAGCCGTCGACGGCGCGGGGGCTCTTCTCGATGGAGGTGCTGCGCTTATCGACAGCATCAAGACTTTCACGGATAACCTCAACAGCTACTCCGAGCACATCCAGAAGATGTTCTACGCCCAACTGGACGCACTGGATGCAGAAAAACAGCGTCAGGTCATGAAGCTGTCCAGGAATGGTGTAGACCCGTTCGAAGCCATCGACAAGGTCATGCAAACCGCCCAGGCGATTATCGAAGCGCCAAGCGAGGCGCAAGGCGTGACTGAACGCCTGCAGCAACTGGAGCGCTCGCTCGCTGCCGAACCTCAGGCAAGACCGGTGCCGAAGCCGAGGTTGAATCTTGTGCATCGACGTCAGGTACAGGAGACAGCTGTCTAGCAGACACGGCCGGCGCGAACAGCGCGCCCGGCCGCCTCGGCCCATGCTATCGTGCCCGCCCGTCCTGCCGACCTTTCATCCAGCATGCTGCCGACTTCCCGTACCCTGCGTCTGTCGTTGTATTCCCTGCTGATCATCGCCGGCACGGTCATTGCCGCGACGCTCGCGATGCGCCACGCGGAACGTCAGGCGCTGGAAGAAGACGCCGCCCGCGCCAATCAGCAACTGGGGTTGTACGCCAACTCCTTGCACACCCTGATCGACCGCTATCGCGCCCTGCCCGCCGTACTGGCGCTGGATCCGCAATTGCGTTCGGCCCTGGCCGGCCCGGTCGATGCTGCGCAGCAAGCGGCATTGAATGTGAAGCTGGAAAAGATCAACGGCGCCGCGCAATCCTCGACCCTTGAACTGCTCGATCGCACCGGCCTGGCCGTGGCCGCCAGCAACTGGCGCTTGCCCAGCAGTTACGTTGGCCACAATTACGGCTTCCGCCCCTATTTCAGCCAGACCCGCACCCAAGGCACCGGGCGTTTTTACGCGGTAGGCGTGACCAGCGGCATTCCCGGGTATTTCCTTTCCAGCGCCGTACTTGGCGACAACGACGAGTTTCTCGGCGCGATGGTGGTCAAGCTGGAGTTTCCCGAACTGGAGCGCGAATGGAGCCAAGGCAGCGACACGCTGCTGGTCAGCGATGCACGCGGGATCATCTTTATCGCCAATCAGCCGGGCTGGCGTTATCGCGCCTTGCGGCCGTTGAGCGCTGATGATCTGGCCGAGATCAAAACCACCCGCCAGTACGACAAGCAATCGCTGATTCCGCTGACCCATTTGCCGCTGCGGCGCTTCGATGACAACAGCGATCTGCGCCGGGTCGAAGGTCCGCAGGGCACGGCGGATTATCTGTGGGAATCGCTGCCGCTGACGACCGAGGGCTGGACCCTGCATCTGCTGCGTCGTCCGCAAGTGGCCTTCGAGGATTTGCGCAACGCCGCACTGGCCGCCGCTGGGGTGTGGCTGGCGCTGGTGTTCCTGTTGTTGTTCCTCAATCAGCGCTGGCGGCTGGCCAAGGTCCGTCAGCGCAATCGTGAAGAACTCGAGCGCTTGGTCGAGGAGCGCACCCGCGACTTGCGTACCGCGCAGGAAGGTCTGGTGCAGTCGGCGAAACTCGCCGCGCTGGGGCAGATGTCTGCGGCGCTGGCTCACGAAATCAATCAACCGCTGACCGCCCAGCGCATGCAACTGGCAACCCTGCGCCTGCTGCTCGAACATGGCCGCGTCGATGACGCCTACAAGGCGCTGAAACCGGTGGACGACATGCTCACGCGCATGGCCGCCCTCACCGGCCACCTCAAGACCTTCGCCCGCAAAAGCCCGAGCGGCTTGCGCGAACGTCTGGATCTGGCGACGGTGGTCGATCAATCGCTGCAACTGCTCGATGCGCGACTGCGTGACGAACAGGTCAGTCTGGTCCTGCATCTGACCCGCCCGGCGTGGGTACGCGGTGATGCGATTCGTCTGGAACAGGTGTTGATCAATTTGCTGCGCAACGCGCTGGATGCGATGCAGGGTAAAGCCTGCAAGCGTCTGGAAATCCGTCTGGAGGCTGATGAACAATTGTGGCGGCTGAGCGTCAGCGACAACGGCGGCGGCATTGCCGAGGAACATCTCGGCCAGGTGTTCGATCCGTTCTTTACCACCAAACCGGTGGGTGACGGTCTGGGCCTGGGGCTGGCAGTATCCTTCGCCATCGTGCATGAATCCGGCGGACGCCTGAGCGTCGAGAATGGCGACCACGGCGCGGTGTTCAGCCTGACCCTGCCAATCGATCTGGAGGCACACATCTGATGCTCAATTCGGTGATGGTGGTCGACGACGAAAGCAGCATTCGCGACGCCGTTGAACAGTGGCTGAGCCTGTCGGGGTTTCAGGTGCAATTGTTCAGCCGCGCCGAAGAATGCCTCGCCGCGCTCCCGGAACATTTTGCCGGGGTGATCCTCAGCGACGTGCGCATGCCCGGCATGGACGGTTTGCAATTGCTCGCCGAAGTGCAAAAGCGCGACGCCGATCTGCCGGTGATTCTGCTCACCGGCCATGGCGACGTGCCGATGGCGGTCGAAGCCATGCGCGATGGTGCCTACGACTTTCTGGAAAAACCGTTCAGCCCGGAAACCCTGCTCGGCAGCCTGCGCCGGGCGCTGGACAAACGCCGCCTGGTCCTGGAAAACCGCGCCCTGCACGAACTCGCCGACAACCGCGCGAAGCTGGATGCGACGTTGCTGGGCGTGTCCCGTGGCTTGCAGACATTGCGTCGGCAAGTGCTGGATCTGGCGACGTTGCCGGTCAACGTGCTGATTCGTGGCGAAACCGGCAGCGGCAAGGAACTGGTCGCGCGTTGCCTGCATGATTTCGGCCCGCGCGCCGGCAAACCGTTCGTGGCGCTGAACTGCGCGGCGATCCCGGAGCAACTGTTCGAGGCCGAGCTGTTCGGCCATGAGAGCGGCGCGTTTACCGGCGCCTCGGGCAAGCGCATCGGCAAGCTGGAATACGCCGATGGCGGCACGCTGTTTCTCGATGAGATCGAAAGCATGCCGCTGGCCCAGCAGGTGAAATTGTTGCGGGTCTTGCAGGAGCAGAAGCTTGAACGGCTGGGGTCGAACCAGAGCATTCGCGTTGATTTGCGTATCGTCGCGGCGACCAAACCGGACCTGCTCGACGAAGCCCGCGCCGGGCGTTTTCGTGAGGACCTGGCGTATCGCCTGAACGTCGCCGAACTGCGCCTGCCACCGCTGCGCGATCGCCGCGAAGACATTCCGTTGCTGTTTGAAACCTTCGCCCACAATGCGGCCCAACGTCTGGGCAGAACATTTCCGCCGCTGACAGGCGCGCAGTTGAGCCATCTGCTCAGCCATGACTGGCCGGGCAATGTGCGCGAACTGGCCAACGTCGCCGAACGTCAGGTATTGGGGCTGGATGAACCGGTCGCCGGAATCGATCCGGGGCAATCCCTGGCGGCGCAGCAGGAAGCCTTCGAAGCACAATGTCTGCGCGCGGCGTTGACCCGGCACAAAGGTGATGTGAAAGCCGTGCTCGAAGAACTGCAACTGCCGCGCCGCACGTTCAATGAAAAGATGCAGCGGCATGGGTTGAGTCGGGAGATGTTTGTTTCCGACAGCTGATGATCGTTCCCACGCGCAGCAAAGGAATGCAGCCCGGGACGCTCTGCGTCCCCTTCGAAGCCGAACGCGGAGCGTCCGTTGAGGCATTCCCACGCAGAGCGTGGGAACGATCACACAGCTGACTTATTCGGCGTCTCTGATGGCCCCTTCGCGAGCAGGCTCGCTCCCACATGGGGTCAGTCCACTCTGTGGGAGCGAGCCTGCTCGCGAAGAGGCCTGTTGAGCCGCAGCAAATGCCCACTCTGATGAGCAATTTTCCGCTCACCACAACCCATGCATAAGCGGATTTCCGCTCACCCTTTCCCGCCACCCCCTCTAAACCGGCCCTCCTTCCCTTGGCACACCTCCTGCTATAGCCCTGGCAGGCTGCGTTCCGACGCGCTCCACAAAAACAATTAAACGAAGGATCCTTCAATGGATAACTCCAACGCCCTGCCCCTTGGGTCGGCTGCCGTGCCGGCCAAACCGAGAACCACCGCCAGCCGGATCAAATCGATCTTCAGCGGCTCTGTCGGCAACATGGTCGAGTGGTACGACTGGTATGTGTATGCCGCCTTCTCCCTGTACTTCGCGAAAACCTTTTTCCCCGCCGGTTCCACCACTGCGCAACTGATGAACACCGCAGCGATCTTCGCCGTGGGCTTCCTGATGCGTCCGATCGGTGGCTGGCTGATGGGCATGTACGCCGACAAGGTCGGGCGCAAGAAAGCGCTGATGGCCTCGGTGTACCTGATGTGCTTCGGCTCGCTGCTGATCGCCCTGAGCCCGAATTATGAAACCATCGGCATCGGCGCGCCGATCCTGCTGGTGTTTGCCCGCCTGCTGCAAGGCCTGTCGGTCGGCGGCGAGTACGGCACCTCGGCGACTTATCTGTCCGAGATGGCGACCAAGGAACGTCGCGGCTTCTTCTCCAGCTTCCAGTACGTAACGCTGATCTCCGGGCAGCTCATCGCCCTTGGCGTCTTGATCGTGCTGCAAAACATGCTGACCACCGAACAGCTCTACGCGTGGGGCTGGCGTATCCCGTTCGCCATCGGTGCGCTGTGTGCGGTCGTGGCGCTGTACCTGCGTCGCGGCATGGAAGAAACCGAGTCGTTCACCAAAAAAGAGAAATCCAAGGAAAGCGCAATGCGCACCTTGATGCGCCACCCGAAAGAGCTGTTGACCGTGGTCGGCCTGACCATGGGCGGCACCCTGGCGTTCTACACTTACACCACCTACATGCAGAAATACCTGGTGAACACGGTCGGCATGAGCATCTCCGACTCGACCACCATTTCCGCCGCCACGCTGTTCCTGTTCATGTGCCTGCAACCGATCATCGGTGGCCTGTCGGACAAGATCGGTCGTCGCCCGATCCTGATCGCCTTCGGTGTGCTCGGTACGATCTTCACCGTGCCGATCCTGATGACCCTGCACACCATCCAGACCTGGTGGGGCGCGTTCTTCCTGATCATGGCGGCGCTGATCATTGTCAGCGGCTACACCTCGATCAACGCGGTGGTCAAAGCCGAATTGTTCCCGACCGAAATCCGCGCCCTGGGCGTTGGCCTGCCGTACGCACTGACCGTGTCGATCTTCGGCGGCACCGCCGAATACATCGCGCTGTGGTTCAAGAGCATCGGCATGGAAACTGGTTACTACTGGTACGTCACTGCGTGCATTGCCGTGTCGCTGCTGGTGTACATCACCATGAAAGATACCCAGAAGCACTCGCGGATCGTCACTGACTGATCGCACCGCATCGCTGGCAGGCCACAAAATCTGTGTCCTGCCACGAACCCGTAGGAGCTGCCGAAGGCTGCGATCTTTTGATTTTGTTTTTCGAGATCAACAGATCGCAGCCTTCGGCAGCTCCTACAGGGGGATTCGCATCCGGGTAGAAATATGCGCTGGGTCCTTGCACTATGGCTGCATCCGAATGCAGCTCAGGAATCCGCTCCCCATGCCCGATGACATCCACTTCTACGAACCCGCCAACGGCCACGGCCTGCCTCACGATCCGTTCAACGCCATCGTCGGCCCGCGCCCCATCGGCTGGATTTCCTCGCAGGATGCCGAAGGCCGGCTCAATCTCGCGCCGTACAGTTTCTTCAACGCCTTCAACTACGTGCCGCCGATCATTGGTTTTTCCAGTGTCGGGCGCAAAGACAGTCTGAACAACATCGAGCAGACCGGTGAGTTCGTCTGGAACCTCGCCACCCGCCCGTTGGCCGAGCAGATGAACCAGAGCTGCGCGATGGTCGCGCCCGAGGTCAACGAGTTTGAACTGGCGGGGCTGACCACCGTGGCGTCAAAGGTGATTTCGGTCCCACGGGTCGCCGAGAGTCCAGTGTCCTTCGAGTGCAAGGTCACGCAGATCGTCCAGCTGCAACGCGCCGATGGCGAAACGGTGCCGAGTTGGCTGATCCTCGGCGAGGTGGTCGCGGTGCACATCGCCAAATGGCTGCTGAAGGATGGCATCTACGACACCGCCGCCGCACAACCGATTCTGCGCGGCGGCGGGCCGGCGGATTATTTCCAGCTGGGGCCTGAGGCTCTGTTCAAGATGTGGCGCCCGGGGGCACAGAAGTAATTACCAGATCAGCTCGGCGTCGTCAGTGACGCCCTTGAGCTTGTCCAGTTCGTTGATGGCTGCGTCATCGGCAGCAATGGCGCCGGGGAACACCTGCTCATTGAGCAATTTGTGAAAGCGTGGGGCGCCGCCATCGACCAGGGCCTTGACCGCGATCGCCGCGTAATAACCCTTGTTGCCGCCCAGCTCGACGGGGACGACTGCGGAGACTGCTTCGAAGCGTTCAAACTCTTTACGTGCCATGTCGCGGATCCTGGCTCAATCAAATAAGCCGGACATTAAACCCTCAACCGGCGAGTTTGTGTATCGGCGCCGCGCATTGACCGAGGGCCTGCGCGGCGGAAACGTCCCTGAAGGTGTGGAAGTCGAGGCTGTTGACCACCAGGTCCTGCACCAGCTCGGCGAAGACTTCCATCGACGGACTGTTGAAATACGCCGTCATCATTTGCTGACTGCTCCAGTAGCCGCTGACCAGCCACAGGTCGGCGTCGCACTGCGATTGTTGCAGGGAAAAACTCAGGCAACCGGGCGCCGCGCGCGACACTTCGATCAATGCGCTCAGGCGCACACCGAGTTCCGCCGAACGCCCGGGCTGGGCACGAACGAAGGCCATATGACTGACAGGCATTTGCTTGGACATGATCAACCCTCCATGAAATCGCGTGGCAGCCGGGGGACGGGCTGCGACTGAAGCAAAGGTTAAGGGCCGGGGCGGCTGCGCCGTTAGTCGATTCCTGCCTTCGCGTTGCACAATCCTGCGAGACTGCGCAGACGACCTGTAACAACCTGTAAACCCGCGCAACACGTCTGTCATACGCGTTTTGTGTAGGAGCTGCCGAAGGCTGCGATCTTTGGCTTTTGCCTTGAAGATCAACGGATCGCAGCCTTCGGCAGCTTCTATAGAATCGTATGGCGGGAGACCTGCGCGCACCTGCGGGCAGAATCAGGCAAGCATTTGGCAGAATGTGTCTACCGCCGCCGCTTGCACAAACATATGCTCTGCTGCATTCCCCCTCACTTGCCGAGGATGCCGTGCATGACGTCATTCGATCGTTTTCAAGCCGAACCCAGCGCCGACATGGAAAAACAGCGCGCGGAGCTGGCGGCGATCATCCGCCGCAACACCAGCGACGATGGCAGCTACCAGACCGCGATCGGTTCGCTGGTGATGTCGCGTCACACCCAGTCCCATGACTTTGCCCCGGTACTCGCGCAGCCGGCGCTGTGCATCATGGCGCAGGGGCGCAAAGAGGTGCGCCTGGCCGACGAGTTCTTCAACTACGACCCGCTGAATTATCTGGTGGTGTCGGTTTCGATGCCGCTCAGCGGGCGCGTGGTCAATGTCTCGCCGGAAGAACCGATCCTCGCCGTGCGCCTCGACATTGATCCGACCGAAATCACCGCGCTGATCGCCGACGCCGGCCCGATGGGCGTACCGACGCGGCCGACCGGACGTGGTCTGTACGTGGAAAAAATCGACAGCGCCATGCTCGACGCAGTGCTGCGTCTGGCCCGGCTGCTCGACGCGCCGAAAGACATCGCTATGCTCGCGCCACTGATTCGCCGGGAGATTCTCTATCGCCTGCTGCGTAGTCCGCAGGGTCATCGTTTGTATGAGATTGCGATTGCCAATAGCCAGAGCCATCGCATCAGCCAGGCAATCAAATGGCTCAACGGCAATTTCGAGCAACCACTGCGCATCGATGATCTGGCGCGGGAAGTGAACCTCAGCGTGTCGACCCTGCATCACCGCTTCAAGGCGATGACCGCGATGAGTCCGTTGCAGTATCAGAAGCAATTGCGTCTGCAAGAGGCGCGGCGGCTGATGTTGACCGAAGGCCTGGAAGCCTCGGCGGCGGGGTATCGGGTGGGCTATGAAAGTCCGTCGCAATTCAGCCGTGAGTACAGCCGGTTGTTTGGCGCACCGCCGTTGCGGGATCTGGCGCGGTTGCGGCTTTCGGTCTGATCCGGAATCTGAGGTGGGGCTTATGGCGCTTTCGCGAGCAGGCTCGCTCCCACAGGGAAATGCATTCCAATGTGGGAGCGAGCCTGCTCGCGAAGGGGTCAGTCCAGGCGCTACATATCTATGATCAGACCGCGCGGATCACATGCTTGATTTCCTGAAACGCCGCCAACCCCCAAGGACCCAGTTCGCGGCCGACACTGCTCTGCTTGTACCCACCCCAAGCCGCCTGCGGGAAGATCACCTGCGGTGCATTGATCCACACCAGCCCTGCCTGCAAGGCATTGGCCACACGATCCGCCGCTGTGGCATCGCGTGTCACTACGCTCGCGACCAGGCCGAACTGCGTGTCGTTGGCCAGCGCAATCGCCTCGCTCTCACTGGCGAAACTGCGCACACACACCACCGGCCCGAAAATCTCTTCACGCCATAACGCGCTGTCCAGCGGCACGTCGGTGAACACCGTCGGTTGCAGGAAATAACCGCGCGGCAAATCCGCCGGACGATTGCCGCCGCACACCAATCTCGCCCCGGCGCTCAAACCGCGATCAATATGCCCAAGCACCCGCTGGTACTGCGCCTGATTGACCAGCGCGCCCATCTCCACATCCGCACCAAACGGATCGGCCACTCGAATCGCCTCTGCGCGCTTTTGCAGACGCTGAAGAAACTCATCCATCAATTCCTCGGCAACCAGCACCCGACTGGTGGCCGAGCACATTTGCCCGGCGTTGAAGAACGCCCCACCACAAGCCAGTTCCACCGCCAGCTGCAGATCAGCATCCGCCAGCACCAGCAACGACGATTTGCCACCCAGCTCCAGGCTCACACCCTTCACGGTTTCAGCAGCGCGTTGCATCACCTGCACACCAACCGCGTTGCTGCCGGTAAAGGAGATCTTGGCGATGCGAGGATCCGCCGACAACGGCGCGCCTACCGCCAGACCAGTGCCGCAGACCAGATTGAACACGCCGTCGGGCAAGCCGGATGCAGCGATGATCGCCGCCAGTTCCAGCTCCGGCAACGGCGTCACTTCAGAAGGTTTCAGCACCACGCAGCAACCGGCGGCGAGCGCTGGCGCCAGTTTCCACGCGGTGGTGACCATGGGGAAATTCCACGGCACGATCAGCCCGACCACTCCGCACGGCTCGCGCCGCAGGCGTGCGCTGAAGTCATCGCTGGGCAGCGGCACGTTGCTGTCCTGCCCGGCGTCGAGGCCTTCGGCGAGTTCAGCGTAATAGTCGAAAGTGGCGATCACGTCATCGACATCGATGGCCGCTTCGAACTGCGGTTTACCGTTATTACTCGACTGCAGGTTCATCAAGTGATCGCGACCGTTGCGCACGCCGTTGGCAATGTTGCGCAGGATCGCAGCGCGTTCGGCGCCGGTGGTTGTCTTCCAGTGTTTGAACGCATCGGTCGCCGCGCTGATCGCCTGGTCGACGGCCTGTTCGTCACCGCCATTGACGGTGGTCAGCAGCGCTTCGGTAGCGGGGTTGATCACCCGCAGATGTTCGCCCCCCGCCGACCATTGGCCATTGATGTAGAGGCCGTCGAGTGTGGTTGGAAAGCTGATCATCGGGCCACCGCCTGCATCCACTGGTTCTGGTCGATTTCAATCAGCGTCGGGCCTTGCCGGTCCGTCGCTTTACGCAACGCTGCGCGCAATTCGTCGATGCTGCTGACGGCTTGCGCGGCGCAACCGAGGCCCTTGGCCACGGCGACGAAATCCGGGGTGTAGATGTCCACGCCAACCGGTTCGATGGCGCGGTTGACCATGTACTTTTTGATCTCCTCGTAACCCTGGTTATTCCACAGCAGCACGATCACCGGCACCCGTGCTTCAACGGCGCTGGCCAGTTCCGGCAGGGTGAATTGCAAGCCGCCGTCACCGATCAGGCACACCACCGGCGGGCGCGCGCCGCTATCGAGTTGCCCACCGAGCCACGCCCCTATCGCCGCCGGCAACGCATAGCCGAGGGTGCCGTAACCGGTGGATGCGTTGAACCAGCGACGCGGACGCTCGGGGTTGAAAGTGAGGTTGCCGGTGTATACCGGTTGCGTGGAATCGCCGACGAACACCGCGTCAGGCAGCTCGTGCAACACGGTTTCGAGGAAACGCGTCTGCGCCAGCGTCGGCGCATCCCAGCTCGCCGCCAATTCATCACGCAGACGCGCGGCGCGAACCTGGCCCCAATCATTGCGGCGCTCGGCCAGCGGTTGGTGCGACAAGGCGCTGAGCAATGCTTGCGCGGCATTGCGCGAATCAGCGACCAGTGCGACGTGCGGCGGGTAGTTGCGCACGGTCTGATCGGCATCAATGTCGATGCGCAGCAGTTTGCCGGGAATCTCGAAGCCGCCGGCGAAGGTCACGTCGTAATCGGTCTCGGCCAGCTCCGTGCCGATCGCCAGCACCACGTCGGCTTCAGCGACCAGTGCGCGCGTGGCGACCAGGCTTTGCGTCGAACCGATCAACAACGGATGGCTGGTCGGCAGCATGCCTTTGGCGTTGATGGTCAGCGCCACGGGAGCGTCGAGCAATTCGGCGAGTCGCGTCAGCTGCGGCGCCGCGTCGATAGCACCGCCGCCAGCGAGAATCAGTGGACGTTGCGCGCTGGTCAGCATTTCGCTCATGCGGTGCACGGCAGCCGGTGCGGCGCCGGCGCGATCGATATTCACCGGCAGGCTGGCGAGCAATTCATCGGCCTCTTCCACCAGCACGTCCAGCGGAATTTCGATATGCACCGGTCGTGGTCGTCCGGCCTGAAACAAGGCAAACGCACGGGCCAGCACCACCGGCAATTCGGCAGCGGACATCAGCGTGTGCGAGAACGCTGCGACGCCGCCGACCAGTGCGCTCTGGTTCGGCAGCTCATGCAACTTGCCGCACCCACCGCCCAACTGACTGCGCGACTGCACGCTGGAGATCACCAGCATCGGAATCGAATCGGCGTAAGCCTGGCCCATGGCCGTGGTGATATTGGTCATGCCCGGGCCGGTGATGATAAAACACACACCGGGTTTGCCGCTGGTACGCGCGTAGCCGTCAGCCATGAACCCGGCGCCTTGTTCATGACGAGGCGTGACGTGGTTGATGCTTGAGCGGGCAAGGCCTCGGTACAGCTCAACGGTATGCACACCGGGAATGCCGAACACCTGCTCGACCCCGTAATTTTCCAACAGCCTGACCAGTACTTCGCCGCACGTTGCCATGTTGATTGCCCTTTCATTCACTGAACACTCCCTGTGGGAGCGAGCCTGCTCGCGAATAAGCGGTCCAGCCAACATCCGTGTCGAACCTTGAACCGTCTTCGCGAGCAGGCTCGCTCCCACAGGGTCCGTGGAGTGCCCATTGGAACGGTGCGCAACTGGCAGCAACAATCGATTAAAAGTCATACTAGCCATGTCCCCACGTCATACCTCGGATCGCCATGAAACGCCTGCCACCCCTGCCCGCTCTGCATACGTTCTGGATCACCGCGCAATGCTGCAATTTCACTCGCGCCGCCGAGCAGTTGCACATCACTCAGGGCGCGGTGAGCCGGCAGATCGCCGGGCTGGAAGAACAGCTCGGTTATCCGCTGTTCATCCGTCTGGCCCGAGGTCTGGCGCTGACGGCCGAAGGCCGCGAATGGCTGCCACAAGTGGAAAAGGTCTTCGGGCTGATCAGTGAAGCGACTGAGCAGATCGGTCAGACGCGGCAAACCTTGCAACTCAAGGCACCGAGCTGCGTGATGCGCTGGCTGCTGCCGCGTCTGCTGCAATGGCAGAAGGAACGCCCGGACGTGCCGGTGAAACTGACGGCCTCGCTGCAACACGGTGTGGATTTCCAGCGCGAGCAATTCGACGCCGCGGTGATCTACGGTCCGCCGCCGGACAATTCGCCAGGCGCACTGCATCTGTTCGACGAGCAACTGACACCGGTCTGCTCACCGCAACTGCTCAAAGGTTCGCCGGCGCTGAATTCACCAAAGGACCTGCAGGAACACTTGTTATTGCACCCGACCCACGACATTCAGGACTGGTCGGTGTGGCTCGACGCGGCGGGATTGCGACTGGGCAACCTTGGCAGCGGGCAGCATTTCGAAACGCTGGATCAGGCGATGTCGATGGCCTCGCACGGCACGGGGGTGGCGATCGGGGACTGGTCGCTGATTGGTGATGATCTGAACGCTGGACGACTGGTGATGCCGTTTGCGTTGAAGGTGAAGACGGGGTTGGCGTATTACGTGGTGGTGCCTGCTGGAGCCGAACCCTCGCCGCAACTTGAGGAACTGATGCTCTGGCTGGTTGAGCAGGCACATACCCGCTGAACACCGCTATACCCCTGTAGGAGCTGCCGAAGGCTGCGATCTTTTGATCTTGAAAAGCAAAATCAAAAGATCGCAGCCTTCGGCTGCTCCTACAGGGACTGCATTTCAGATCAGTAACCGACGGTATAACGCTGGCGCGAATGCTTCGGCGTTTCCACTTCGTCAATCAGCGCAATCGCGTAATCGGCAAACGTGATCCAGCTGCGTCCTTCGGCACTGACCAACAGATGATCCTTGCCGACGCGGAATGTGCCACTGCGCTCACCCTCGACGAACTCCGCCGACGGCGACAAAAAGGTCCAGTCCAGTTCCTGCTCCTGACGCAGCGCATCAAGAAACTCAGCACCTGCGCTCGCCTCGGCTTTGTATTCGGCCGGGAAACCGGCACTGTCGATCACCCGCGTGTCATCCGGCAGCAACAGCGAACCGGCGCCGCCGACCACCAGCAAGCGCTTCACGCCCGCCTGTTTTACCGGTCCGACAATCGCCGAGGCCGGGACGGAGGCGAAATGCGCTGCGCTGATCACTGCGTCGTGACCGGCCACCGCCGCTTGCAACGCTGCCGAATCCAGTACGTCGAGGCTCTTGCTGACGACACCGGCACGGCTGCCGATCTTCGAGGTATCGCGGGCAATGGCGGTGACGCTGTGGCCGCGACGCAGGGCTTCTTCCAGCAATTGGCTACCGGCACGGCCGGTGGCACCAATGATTGCGATCTTGCTCATGACATTCTCCAGTTGGCTTGAAAATGCTGCGTGTTCAGGTTCGGCTTACCACTGCATCTCGCCCTTGGCGACTTTTGCGCTGAGTTCCAGCGAGCTTTCCTCGCCGAGTTGCGGGTAGCGTTTTTTCATCGCAGCGATCAGTGCAGCAGAGTCTTTGGCCTTGGCGGTTTCGGCATCGAAGGCTTTGATGTAATCAGCGGTGAATTTCACGCTGGTCAGCGAGCGGCTGCTGTCACCCAGGTAATGACCGGGCACCACGGTTTGCGGTTTCAGGCTTTCGATGGTGTGCAGGGTGTGCAGCCAGTCGGCGTGGGATTGCGCGGTCTGGGTGTCGGCCATCCACACATGAATGTTCTCGGCGACCACTACGCCACCGACCACTGCTTTGAGCGACGGGATCCATACGAAGCTGCGATCCGGTTGCTTGCCGTCGAGGCCGATCACCTGCAATTGCTTGCCTTCGAGGGTCAGGCTGTCGCCCTTGAGCACGTCCGGGACGATGGTTTTCGCCGGCACGTCGGCGCCCATTTTCGGCCCCCAGTAGGCCAGTTTGCCGTCGACGGTGTGCTTGATGTGATCGACAGTCGGCTGCGAAGCCAGCACTTTCGCCTGCGGGAATGCCTTGGTCAGGGTGTCGAGGCCAAAGTAGTAATCCGGGTCGCCATGGCTGATGTAGATGGTGGTCAATTGCTTGCCGCTGGCGCGGATCTTTTCCACGACCTGCTCAGCCTGGGATTTGCCGAATTGCGCGTCGACCAGAATCGCTTCTTTCTCACCGTTGACCAGCACCGAGCTGACCGGGAAAATCGCCTGGGTGCCCGGGTTGTAGACATCGAGGCTCAGCTCGGCGGCGGATGCCTGGGCGGCAAAGCCGAAAAATGCTGCGGCGAGCAGAACGCGTTTGAAGGGGGTGAAGCCGCTCATGTGTTGCTCCGGATTGCGAATGCCAGTCTGGCGATGCAACAGAGCTTAGTTGCCAGACTCAGTACAAAAAATGCGATGCTTGGACATAGTTTGTTTCTGAAAGCGGGCAAATCATGGATCGGCTTCAAGCAATGCGGGTATTCGTCACGGTCGTGGACCTCGGCAGCCAGTCGGCGGCGGCCGACCACCTCGACCTGTCTCGGCCGGTGGTGTCGCGCTATCTGGCGGAGCTGGAAGACTGGGTCGGCGCGCGGCTGATGCACCGCACCACGCGCAAATTGAGCCTGACCGCCGCCGGCAGCGAAATCCTCCCGCGCTGCCGGCAGATGATCGACCTGTCGCACGACATGCAGGCCGCCGTCAGCGAACCCCATGACGCGCCGCGCGGATTGCTGCGGATCAGCGTCAGCACCTCGTTTGGCCAGGCGCAACTGGCCGATGCGATGGCGGCATACGTCAAGCTTTACCCAGGCGTGAGCATCGATCTGCAGATGCTCGACCGTACGGTGAATCTGGTCGATGAGCGCATCGATCTGGCGATTCGCACCAGCAACGATCTTGATCCGAATCTGATCGCCCGGCGCCTGACCGTTTGCCGCTCGGTGGTCTGCGCAGCACCGGCGTATCTGCTTGAGCATCCGGCGCCGTTGCGGGTGGAGGAACTGAGCCGACACAACTGCCTGACTCATTCCTATTTCGGCAAGAGCCTGTGGCATTTCGAGGAGGATGGCGAACCGGTTTCGGTACCGGTGCAGGGTAATATCAGCGCCAACGAGGCCAGCACCCTCCTACGCGCAACCCTGGCCGGCGCGGGCGTGGCGATGCTGCCGACCTACCAGGCTGGCGTTCATATTCACAGCGGCGAACTGCTGCGCTTGCTGCCACATGTCGAACCGCGCCAGATGAATATCTACGCGGTGTACGCCTCACGCAAACACATGCCGGCGGCACTGCGCAGCATGCTCGACTTTCTTGTGCAGCGTTTCCCGGAGAACCCCGCCTGGGATGTGGGATTGTAAAAGTCAAAAGATCGCAGCCTTCGGCAGCTCCTACATTTGGAATGCGTTTCCACTGTAGGAGCTGCCGAAGGCTGCGATCTTTTGATCTTGTTCTATGCTCAAAGTAATACCGCAAGGTAGACGTTCAGAGGTCGAACACCGTGAACATCAAAACAAAAAGGTACGCCGCCATTTTCATCACCTGCGCCGCCACGCTGGCGCTGTACGGCACCGCTGCCTGGCGGGTCGAGCAGTTGCGCCAGCTGCCGCGCGAGTATGCGAGCTGCAACTACGAGCGGTGTATTCCGCACAATGCCACGCTGAACGCATTGCGCTGATAGACCTGCGCTGGAATGCAACTGCTGTGGGAGCGAGCCTGCTCGCGAATGCGCAGTGTCAGTCAGCCTAGTTGCTGAATGAAAGACCGTATTCGCGAGCAGGCTCGCTCCCACAGGGCTCATCAGCGCATCAGGATTGTTGCTCGGCCTTCAAGCGGTCGCGGAATGCCTTTGGTGAAATCCCCACGCGGCGGCGGAACAGGCGCGTGAAGTTGGTTGGATCGGAAAAACCGAGCAACTCCGACATCTCGTAAATCGTCATGCTGGTGTAGGTCAGCAGGCGCTTGGCTTCCAGCAACTGACGCTCGTGCATGATCTGCAACGCCGGTTGCCCGGCCAGTTCACGGCAGGTGCCGTTGAGATGCGACACGGAGATGCCCAGGCGATGCGCGAGGTCTTCGACCTTGACGTGCTGGCGGTAAGTCTCTTCCACCAACTGAATGAAACCGTTGAGGTATTCGCGTTGGCGCTGCGGGCGCTGACTGGCCTTGTGGCGGACGATCGCCTGACGGCTGACCCAGACCATGATCACACTGACCAGCGAATGCATGAGCATTTCCCGCGCCGGTTGATGGCCGTTGTACTCGGCCTGCAATGCTGAAAACAGGCTGTTGAGATAATCGCCATCCTTGCCGGCCGGGTAGTTTTCCGCCCGAGCCAAGGCGTGTACCGAATCGCCCAATTGCGCCTGCAAATGATTGATCAGCGGCGTGGCCAAGGTGACGATGAAGCCTTCAACATCCTCGGAAAAACGAAACCCGTGCACCGATAACGGTGGCAGCACCTGAATCGCTGGCGTCTCGAGTTGCGTGCGCTGGCCTTCGATTTCGAGCTCTGCCTGACCTTTGAAAACGAACAGCAGCTGGCACAGATCCGCGTGGCGGTGAGGTTTGATTTCCCAGTGATGTTCGCGACTGCGCGCGGAAATGGTTTCACAGTGCAGCAAGTCCGGGGTCGGCCAGTCCAGGCTTTCACCGTAGAGCTTGAACACCGGAATAGAAGGCAGGGCAGGCTTGTTCATACTTCAATCCAGGCCTCTGGTTTTTGGGCGATAATCGCACCGATTGGCAGAATGTACAGGTATCGGCTCAGTTTTCACCTTCAATTGACAGACCCGCAAGGGAAAAATGCAAGCACTCGATCCATAAAATCATTCACCGGCTGTTGCTGCGTGAAGCTTGCGAGTCATAAAAACAATGAAAACCCTGAAAACCCAAGTCGTCATTATCGGCGCCGGTCCTTCCGGACTGCTCCTCGGCCAGCTGCTGCACAACGCTGGCATCGAAACCCTGATCCTCGAACGCCAGACGCCTGATTACATTCTTGGGCGCATCCGTGCCGGTGTGCTTGAACAAGGCATGGTAGAGCTGCTGCGTGAGGCCGGCGTCGGTCAGCGAATGGATGCCGAAGGTCTGGTTCATGGCGGCTTCGATCTGGCGCTGGAAGGGCGTCAGGTGCACATCGATCTGCACGCTCTGACCGGCGGTAAAACAGTAATGGTCTACGGTCAGACCGAGGTCACCCGCGACCTGATGGCCGCTCGTCGGGACGCGGGGGCGCTGACAATTTATCAGGCGAGCAATGTCGTTCCCCACGGCATGAAAAGCGACGAAGCTTTCGTCACCTTCGAAAAGGACGGTGAAAGCTGGCGCGTCGATTGCGATTACATCGCCGGTTGCGATGGTTTCCATGGCGTCGCGCGGCAGTCGATTCCGGCCGATTGCCTGAAGATCTTCGAGCGGGTCTACCCGTTCGGCTGGCTGGGCATTCTCGCCGACACGCCGCCGGTTCACGACGAATTGGTCTATGCCCGCCACGAGCGTGGCTTCGCTTTGTGCAGCATGCGTTCGGCCACCCGCACCCGCTATTACCTGCAAGTCCCGGCAGATGAAAACGTCGATGACTGGAGCGATCAGCGTTTCTGGGATGAGCTGAAAAAACGCCTGCCGGATGCCCTCGCGGAAAAACTGGTGACCGGCCCTTCGATCGAAAAAAGCATCGCGCCGCTGCGCAGTTTTGTCGTCGAGCCAATGCAGTACGGGCGCATGTTTCTCGTCGGCGACGCCGCACATATCGTACCGCCGACTGGCGCCAAGGGCTTGAACCTGGCGGCCAGCGATGTCAGCACGTTGTTCAATATTCTGCTGAAGGTCTATCGCGAAGGCCGCACTGATCTGCTGGAAAAATACTCGGAAATCTGCCTGCGCCGGGTGTGGAAAGCCGAACGGTTTTCCTGGTGGATGACGTCGATGCTGCATCGCTTCGACGAGCACGATGAATTCAGCCAGCGCATCTGCGCTTCGGAACTGGACTATTTTGTCAGCTCGCAAGCCGGGCAAAAAACCATTGCAGAAAATTACGTCGGGCTTCCGTACGAGGCTATCGAATAGCTTCCTACCGACTTACACTGCGAGCATCCACCCGCGCGCGATGGCCGCGCGGGTCCATCAATGCCCGCAGGCTCGCCCGTGACCACTCTCAATCAACCTGAAACGCCCAAACCGGCCATTCGCAGCGTGCTGGTCGCCTTGATGATGGCGATCTTCCTCGGTGCGCTGGACCAGACCATCGTCGCCGTATCGATGCCGGCGATCTCCGCGCAATTCAAGGACGTCAGCCTGCTGGCCTGGGTGATTTCCGGTTACATGGTGGCGATGACCGTGGCGGTGCCGATCTACGGCAAACTCGGCGACCTGTACGGGCGACGCAAACTGATGTTGTTCGGCATGGGCCTGTTCACCCTCGCCTCGCTGTTCTGCGGTATGGCGCAGAGCATGGAACAACTGGTGCTGGCGCGAATCCTTCAAGGCATCGGCGCCGGCGGCATGATCTCGGTGAGTCAGGCGATCATCGGCGACATCGTCCCGCCACGTGAACGCGGGCGCTATCAGGGTTACTTCAGCAGCATGTACGCCGTGGCCAGCGTTGCCGGCCCGGTGCTCGGCGGCTACATGACCGAATATTTGTCGTGGCGCTGGGTGTTTCTGATCAACCTGCCGCTGGGCCTCGGCGCCTGGTGGGTGGCGCGGCGCAATCTGCGCGGCTTGCCGATTCCGCAGCGCAAACCGGTGATCGATTATCTCGGTACGGTGTTGATGATCATCGGCCTGACCGCGTTGCTGCTCGGCATCACCGAAGTCGGCCAGGGCCATTCATGGCGCAGCAGCGAAGTGCTCGGCCTGTTCGCTTGCGCCGTGGTGGTGCTGGCGCTGTTCGTCTGGCATGAACGCCGTGCACGTGAGCCATTGCTGCCGATGCACTTGTTCACCAATCGCAGCGCGCTGCTGTGCTGGTGCACGATCTTCTTCACCAGTTTCCAGGCCATCTCGCTGATCGTGCTGATGCCATTGCGTTTCCAAAGCGTCACCGGGGCTGGCGCCGACAGCGCGGCGTTGCACTTGCTGCCATTGGCGATGGGCTTGCCGATCGGTGCCTATTTCGCCGGCCGCCGCACCTCGATCACCGGACGCTACAAACCGCAGATTCTCACCGGGGCGATCCTCATGCCGATCGCGATTCTCGGCATGGCCTTCAGTCCGCCACAAGCAACGCTGCTCAGCGGTCTGTTCATGCTGCTCAGCGGCATCGCCGGCGGCATGCAGTTCCCGACCTCGCTGGTCGGCACGCAAAACTCGGTGGAACAACGCGACATCGGCGTCGCCACCAGCACCACCAACCTGTTCCGCTCACTGGGCGGCGCGGTGGGCGTGGCGTTGATGTCGGCGCTGCTGCTGGCGTTGCTGCACGATTCCAGTTTCGCCCACCTGACGAACAGTTCGCTGATCAGCGAAGGGCATTCGGGCAACGTCCTGCTCGATGGCCTGAACGCCGCACCCGGCGAAGCGCAGAACGCTTTGCGCGCGGAGCTGCTGGTGACCTTCCGCCACTTGTTCTGGGTCAGCACGGCAGTGTCGTTGCTGGGGCTGGCAGCGGCGATTGCCATGCCGAACAACCTGCTGCGCGGACGCGAACACGGCGCGAAATGAGCCTTTTGCGCTGATCGTTGCCACGCTCTGCGTGGGAATGCCTCAACGGACGCTCTGCGCTCGGCCTTGGATGGGACGCAGAGCGTCCCGGGCTGCATTCCCACGCGGAGCGTGGGAACGATCATCGCGCGCTCAAGGGCTGTAGTAGCCCACCGCGACGAGGAAATGCCCGACCTTTTTCAGGTACGCATGCTTGTCCTCGATCTTGCCGGTCACCGGGTTTTTCCAGCGGTATTCGTATTCGCCTTCATCCTGCTTGCCGATCAGCGCCAGAATCGGCTCGCCCACTGGCTTGCCTTCCGGGTCCTTGACCTTGCCAAAATCAGTGTTGATCAAGCGCAGATTGGTGCCGTGGGCGACATACCGCTGGTTGTTCAGATCGACCACGAAGACATACAGGTCATCCTGCAGATATCCGCCCTTGAGCGAGTTGATCGCAACCAGCGTGCCCTTCTCGTCCTTGCCCAGATCCGTCGCGGCTTTTTCCAGCAGGGCCTTGGCCTGCTCAGCCGACGCCCGTGGCAAGTAGTAACCCACCGCGAGAATGCGCTGCCCGACACGCTGATAAAACACATGCTTGCGCTCGACCTTGCCGTCGGCCCAGTTCTGCCAGCGGTATTCGGCCTGCTGGATGCCGTTGCCTTCCGGCACTTTCAGCGCATCCTTGAACGCCTTCTGCAGATCCGGACCGAGCACTTCGCTGACATCACGGCCGATCAGCGCCGATGACGGCCCGCCACTGGCAAGCATGACGCCTTTGGTGTCGAGGACGAACACGTAGCGATCCTTGTCGACGAACTCACCCTGGCGGCTGAAGGCGGCGAAGGCCTTGTCGCCATTGTCGTGGTAGTAGGCCAAGGCTTTTTCCAGCAGGGCGATGGCCGCCTGACTGTCATCCTTGGTGGCGGTGGCGGCGCTGGCCTGGCCGAAGGCGGCCAACAACATCAGGCCGAGCCAGGCCACTTTATGCAAAAAACCCATAGCGCATCCCTCGTTCTTTTTGGTGTTTCAAGAGCGTAGACGGCTTGGGCTGATGTACGAGTATTCAGAATGATGCAGGGCATTACAGACCCCTGTGGTGGGGGGACAAAGCCCTCCGGACAACACATCAGTCGCTACGGGCGGGAATTGATCTGCTGCTGCAGGTTCTGGATCTGCGCCTGCAAGGTGTTGAGGTTGCGGGTCATCTGCGCGCGGAACGCATCGAACTCGGCGGTATTGCCGCCACCCTGCGGCGCTGCCGGGCGATTGTCCTGCTGACTTTTCAGCACCACGATGTCCTGCTCCAGACGATCGATCGCCGCGCTCGGGTTGCCCTGTTTCTTCAGCGCGGCGATATCGGCACCGAGGCTTTTGAACTGGGCGTCGAAGGCTTTCAACTGCGCATCGACCTTGCTGGTATCGGCGGGGGTGCTTTTGATGGTCGCCAGCTCGGCGCTCAAGGCTTTGACCTGAGCCTGCAACTGCGTATTGGCGTTCTGCTGTTCGGTGGTCTGCGCGGTCATTTGCGCCAGCCGCTTGTCCAGCTCACTGGCCTGACCGGCCACGCCTTGCTGCTGCTTGCTCTGGTCGAGCAGCTTGCCTTCGAGTTGTTTGATCTGCAGCTTCAGCGCTTCGCTGTCACTGTTGACGTTGCTCTGGCTGGCGACAACCTTGCCGGAAATATCCTGCAGGCGCCCCGCCGCTTCTTCGCTGATGCGGGCGAAGCTTTCCTGGGTGGCGACCAGTTGCTGCTCCATCAACGAAATCTGCTGGAAGCTCCACCAGGCCAGACCGATGAAGGCGAAAAACAACGCACCGACCAGCGCCCACAGCGGCCCGGTGCTGGCGGCCCTGACCTTGACCACTGGCGCCGTGCGCGAATGCACGGAAGTGCGGGGGCCGGGCGCGATGTCATCGTCGTCGAACGGGTCAGCGCGCAGGCTTGGCACGTTATCGAAATCGTCGTCGTGGGCATCGTTTCGCATGGACATTGAGGCAACCTTTGGCAAACGCGGTGATGGCTAAATGCTGCGAAGTATAACCGTCGCAGCCGCAGGCATTGACCCTCAACCCGCAAGGCGGTTCATTGCCGCCCGGCCGAATCGTTTCAACGGATGTCTTGGGCTTTCCACCACGCACAGAACTCATCGAGGGCAGCCCAGAGGCTGACTTTCGGATCGTAGTCGAGATAATGCCGGGCGCGGCTGATGTCGAGGGTGAAATTTTTTTTCATGACCTGCATGCCCAGGCGCGACAGGGTCGGCTCCGGGCGTCCCGGCCAGAGCATGCACGCGCCTTCGTTGAGCGCCGCGACGCTGTACGCGAGACCGTAGGAGCGATATTTGCGCACCTGATCGACGTCCATCCGCCGCATCACGTAATTGACCACGTCCCACAGCGGCACCGGCGTACCGTTGCTGATGTTGTAGGCCTTGCCGAGCGCAGAACCTTGGGCCAACAGGCTGCTGAGCATGGCTTCGTTGAGGTTTTGCACGCTGGTGAAATCGACCTTGTTCAAGCCGTCGCCGATGATCGCCAGCCGGCCCTTGCGCTGCATCTTCAGCAGGCGCGGGAAGATGCTCATGTCACCGGCACCGGTGACGAAACGCGGGCGCAGGGCGATGGTTTCCAGACCGAACTCCTGGGCACCGAAGACTTTCTGCTCGGCCAGATATTTGGTCGCGGCGTAGGGATGCTTGAAGCGTTTGGGCACTTGCTCTTCGGTCAGACCGAGATGGTCGCGGCCATCGAAATAGATCGACGGCGACGACAGATGCACCAGCCGCCGTACCCGCTGCTTGAGGCACGCTTCGACGACGTTTTCGGTGACTTCGACGTTGCCCTGATGAAAGTCCTGATAACGCCCCCACACGCCAACCGCACCGGCGCAATGCACCACGGCCTCGACATCGCTGCACAGATCCCTCACCAGATCGGCGTCGCTCAGATCGCCCGGCACGAACTCCGCGCCCCGGCGCACCAGATGCTCGACGCTCTCGGCCCGGCGACCGTTGACCCGCACTTCAAGGCCCTGCTCCAGGGCGAAACGCGCAAAGCGCCCGCCAATAAAGCCACTGGCGCCGGTAACCAAAATCTTCATCAAAAACTCCAGGGAAGCAGCTGCAAGCTTCGAGCTTTCAGCTGCAAGTTGAAACGGTACGTGTTCTTGCCGCTTGCAGCTTGACGCTTGTTGCTGCTTTCAAGCCACTAGCCATTGCTTTGAGGAGCGCAGCAGTTGTTCGGTCAGTAGATTGAGCAACTGGCCGCCATTGCGCCAATGATGCCAGTACAGCGGCACGTCGATCGGTTTATCTGGCAGCAATTCGCGCAGCACCCCGCGTTGCAATTGCTCGCGCACTTGCAGTTCCGGCACCAGGCCCCAACCCAGACCGGCCTCGGTCAGGCGGATGAAGCCTTCGGAGGACGGGCATAAGTGATGTTCAAAAGCGCCGTCGACGCCCAACAGCGCCAGATAGCGATGCTGAAGGAAATCGTCCGGGCCGAACACCAGCGCCGGGGTGCGCGGCAGCTGTTCGGCGCGCACGCCTTCGGGAAAATGCCGAGCGAGGAAGGCTGGACTGGCCAAGGCGCGATAACGCATGGCGCCGAGCAATACGCTGCGTGCGCCGGCCACCGGCCGCTCGCTGGCACACAGGCATGCGGCCACTTCACCCGCACGCATGCGCTTGAGGCCGACCGTCTGGTCTTCGACGATCAGGTCGAGCAACAAATGCTGCTCGGCGCAGAAATCGCCGACGGCCTCGGCCCACCAAGTGGCGAGGCTGTCGGCGTTGAGGGCGATGCGCAGGCGATCCGGCAAGCCTTCTTCGTCGAGCGCCGGCACCACTGATTGCAAGTCGCGCTCGAGCAGACGCACCTGCTGCACATGGTTGAGCAAGCGTCGGCCGATCTCGGTCGGCGATGGCGGTGTTTCGCGCACCAGCACTGGCTGGCCGACCCGCGCTTCAAGCAATTTGATGCGTTGGGAAATGGCCGACTGCGACAGGCCGAGCACCTGTGCGGCGCGATCGAATCCGGCCTGCTCGACCACTGCGGCGAGCGCGGAAAGCAATTTATAGTCGAACATCAGTTTTCCTAATGGGCGATCAGCACTATTGGTTTTTCTTATACAGCGTCACACCGGAGAATAGCCAGCAAGCACTCTCTTTCAAGGATCTCTCCCATGTGGCAAAGCTACGTAAACGGCCTGTTGGTGGCGTTCGGCCTGATCATGGCGATCGGCACGCAGAACGCTTTTGTCTTGGCGCAAAGCCTGCGCCGTGAACACCATTTGCCGGTGGCGGCATTGTGCGTGGTGTGTGACGCAATTCTGGTCGCGGCCGGGGTGTTCGGCCTGGCGACGATCCTGGCGCAGAACCCGACCCTGCTGGCGATCGCCCGTTGGGGCGGTGCGACGTTTCTGATCTGGTACGGCAGCCAGGCGCTGCGCCGGGCCTGCTCGAAACAGAGCCTTGAGCAAGGCGAAAACCAGACCGTGCGTTCGCTGCGCGCGGTCATGCTCAGCGCGCTGGCGGTGACCTTGCTCAACCCTCATGTTTATCTCGATACGGTACTGCTGATCGGCTCGCTGGGCGCGCAGCAATCGGTGCCGGGCGCTTATGTGGTCGGTGCGGCGAGTGCATCGTTGCTGTGGTTTTTCACCCTGGCCCTCGGCGCGGCGTGGCTGGCACCGTGGCTGGCACGCCCGAGCACATGGCGCATTCTCGATCTGGTGGTGGCGTTGATGATGTTTGCCGTCGCCGCGCAGTTGATCATCGCCGGATGATTTATTCGCAAAGGCTCTGGAACCTCTATCCCACACAGTTGTTGCGTGGTTAAGGCGCGACCCCGGTGCTATGATCCGAACCCTGCGCCGCAAAGAGTAAAAACTCGCCGGTGCATTTCCGGCCGCCCGTGATCGGCCTTGCGCTCACCGCAACAGACCTGATTAGGAGAATCATCATGGCTTTCGAATTGCCGCCGCTGCCTTACGCACACGATGCCCTGCAGCCGCACATCTCCAAGGAAACCCTGGAGTTCCACCACGACAAGCACCACAACACCTACGTCGTGAACCTGAACAACCTGGTGCCAGGCACCGAGTTTGAAGGCAAGACCCTGGAAGAAATCGTCAAGACTTCTTCGGACGGCATCTTCAACAACGCCGCTCAGGTCTGGAACCACACCTTCTACTGGAACTGCCTGGCGCCAAACGCCGGTGGTCAACCAACCGGCGCACTGGCAGATGCCATCAACGCAGCGTTCGGTTCGTTCGACAAGTTCAAGGAAGAATTCAGCAAAACCTCGATCGGCACCTTCGGTTCCGGCTGGGGCTGGCTGGTGAAAAAGGCTGACGGTTCCCTGGCCCTGGCCAGCACCATCGGCGCCGGCAACCCGCTGACCAGCGGCGACACCCCGCTGCTGACCTGCGACGTCTGGGAACACGCTTACTACATCGACTACCGCAACCTGCGTCCGAAGTACGTTGAAGCGTTCTGGAACCTGGTCAACTGGAAGTTCGTGGCCGAGCAGTTCGAAGGCAAAACCTTCACCGCTTAAGCTGCGCGCCAGATGAAAAACCCGGCTTCTGCCGGGTTTTTTTATGCCCGGCGCATGGCGTTTCTCGCACGGTAAAAGCAGCTTCGCGCCGTTTGCCGCCAGCCCCCAGCGGTCTACCATCACAGACAGGAAAAAATCTTTGGCCCAGTGCTCAAGTTGAAGGCAATTGCAACCGACACAGTTAATTCAGAGCTATTACTCAAATGACGACATTGCGGCCAGGATCACGGCGACTTTTCCCGTGCCCGATTGTCCCTTTGACTGCCAACCCGGGATTGCCAATACTCATGGCAACTTGACGCTACCCGCACGGAACAAGGAATAACCCTTTGAAGCTGGAACTCAAGAACAGCTTGTCGGTGAAGTTGCTCCGGGTCGTGCTCCTGTCGGCATTGATCGTAGGCGTAGTCTTGAGCTGCGCGCAGATTGTCTTCGATGCCTACAAGACCCGTCAGGCGGTTGCCGGCGACGCCGAGCGCATCCTCGACATGTTCCGTGATCCGTCGACCCAGGCCGTCTACAGCCTGGACCGGGAAATGGGCATGCAGGTGATCGAAGGGCTGTTCCAGGACGACGCCGTGCGTCAGGCCTCTATCGGCCACCCCAACGAAGCCATGCTCGCGCAGAAATCCCGCGAACTGCAGCATTCCAATAGCCGTTGGCTGACCGACCTGATTCTCGGCCAGGAACGCACCTTCACCACGCAACTGGTCGGCCGCGGCCCCTACAGCGAATACTACGGCGACCTGAGCATCACCCTCGACACCGCCACCTATGGCGAAGGGTTTATCGTCAGCTCAGTGATCATTTTCATTTCCGGGGTGTTGCGCGCACTGGCGTTGGGCCTGGTGCTGTATCTGGTCTATCACTGGCTGCTGACCAAACCGCTGTCGCGAATCATCGAGCACCTCACCGAAATCAACCCGGATCGTCCCAGCGAGCACAAGATTCCGCAGATCAAGGGCCACGAAAAGAACGAACTGGGCCTGTGGATCAATACTGCCAACCAGTTGCTCGAGTCCATCGAACGCAACACTCACCTGCGCCACGAAGCGGAAAACAGTCTGTTGCGCATGGCCCAGTACGACTTCCTCACCGGCCTGCCGAACCGCCAGCAATTGCAGCAGCAACTGGACAAGATTCTCGTCGATGCCGGCAAATTGCAGCGCCGCGTCGCGGTGTTGTGCGTCGGCCTGGATGACTTCAAGGGCATCAACGAGCAATTCAGCTACCAGACCGGCGACCAATTGCTGCTGGCCCTGGCCGATCGTCTACGTGCCCACAGTGGTCGCCTGGGCGCCCTCGCCCGCCTGGGCGGCGATCAGTTCGCGCTGGTGCAGGCCGACATTGAACAGCCTTACGAAGCAGCAGAACTGGCGCAGAGCATTCTCGATGACCTCGAGGCGCCGTTCGCCCTCGACGATCAGGAGATCCGCCTGCGCGCGACCATCGGCATCACCCTGTTTCCGGAGGACGGCGACAGCACCGAGAAGCTGTTGCAGAAAGCCGAGCAGACCATGACCCTGGCCAAGACCCGCTCGCGCAATCGCTATCAGTTCTACATCGCCAGCGTCGACAGCGAGATGCGCCGTCGTCGCGAGCTGGAAAAAGATTTGCGCGATGCGCTGATCCGCGACCAGTTCTACCTCGTCTATCAGCCGCAGATCAGCTATCGCGATCACCGCGTGGTTGGCGTCGAAGCGCTGATTCGCTGGCAACATCCGGAACACGGTCTGGTGCCGCCGGACCTGTTCATCCCGCTGGCCGAACAGAACGGCACGATCATCGCCATCGGCGAGTGGGTACTCGATCAGGCCTGCAAGCAATTGCGCGAATGGCACGATCAGGGTTTTGTCGATCTGCGCATGGCGGTCAATCTGTCCACCGTGCAACTGCACCACGCCGAGCTGCCACGGGTGGTCAACAACCTGCTGCAAATGTACCGCCTGCCGCCGCGCAGCCTGGAACTGGAAGTCACCGAAACCGGCCTGATGGAAGACATCACCACCGCCGCCCAGCATCTGCTCAGCCTGCGCCGCTCCGGTGCGCTGATCGCGATCGACGACTTCGGCACCGGCTACTCGTCCCTCAGCTATCTGAAAAGCCTGCCGCTGGACAAGATCAAGATCGACAAGAGCTTCGTGCAGGACCTGCTCGATGACGACGATGACGCGACCATCGTTCGGGCGATCATTCAACTGGGCAAGAGCCTGGGCATGCAGGTGATTGCCGAGGGCGTGGAAACCGCCGAGCAGGAAACCTACATCATTTCCGAGGGTTGCCACGAAGGTCAGGGCTACCACTACAGCAAACCGCTGCCGGCGCGGGAGCTGGGTATTTACCTCAAGCAGGCGCAACGCAGCAACGCGGCTATTTTATAAGATCGCAGCCTTCAGCAGCTCCTACATTTGAAATGCGTTCCTCCTGTAGGAGCTGACGAGTGCAACGAGGCTGCGATCTTTTGATTTTCATGCGCAAATAAGAAATATTTCCAAGCACGCCTTTACACATAATGCGAAAGATTTGCATTATGTCGCAGTTTTGCGCGCCACCGGCGCCAGTCCACTCAACTACCGAAGCAGGATGTTCGCCATGATTCGTATGCCTCTGGCTACCGCCAGTCTGCTGGCCATCGCTATTTCCCTCGCCGGTTGCGGCGAAGGCAAGGACAAAGAAAAAGCCTCCGAAATGACTCCGGCTTCCAGCAGCGCTGCTCCAGCCCCTGCCGCTGCACCGGCTCCTGCTGCCGGTAAAGTTGACGATGCTGCCGCCAAGGCTGTGGTCGCGCACTACGCCGACATGGTCTTCGCCGTTTACAGCGATGCCGAATCCACCGCGAAAACCCTGCAAACTGCGGTCGACGCGTTCCTCGCCAAGCCGAATGCCGACACCCTCAAAGCCGCCAAGGCTGCCTGGGTCGCCGCGCGCGTGCCGTACCTGCAGAGCGAAGTGTTCCGCTTCGGCAACACCATCATTGACGATTGGGAAGGTCAGGTTAACGCCTGGCCGCTGGACGAAGGCCTGATCGACTACGTCGACAAATCCTACGAGCACGCACTGGGTAACCCGGGCGCCAGCGCCAATATCATCGCCAACACCGAAGTGCAGGTCGGCGAAGACAAAGTCGACGTGAAAGAGATCACCCCGGAAAAACTCGCCAGCCTCAACGAGCTGGGCGGCTCGGAAGCCAACGTCGCCACCGGCTACCACGCGATCGAATTCCTGCTCTGGGGCCAGGATCTGAACGGCACCGGCCCTGGCGCTGGCAACCGTCCGGCCTCGGACTACCTGGAAGGCGCCGGCGCCACCGGTGGTCACAACGAGCGTCGTCGCGCCTACCTGAAAGCCGTAACCCAACTGCTGGTCAGCGATCTGGAAGAAATGGTCGCCAACTGGAAGCCGAACGTGGCCGACAACTACCGCGCCACCCTGGAAGCCGAGCCAGGCGAAACCGGCCTGCGCAAAATGCTCTTCGGCATGGGCAGCCTGTCCCTGGGTGAACTGGCGGGCGAGCGCATGAAGGTTTCCCTGGAAGCCAACTCCCCTGAAGACGAGCAGGATTGCTTCAGCGACAACACCCACTACTCGCACTTCTACGACGCCAAAGGCGTGCGTAACGTTTACCTGGGCGAGTACACCCGTGTTGACGGCACCAAGCTGACCGGCGCCAGCCTGTCGTCGCTGGTGGCCAAGGCCGACCCGGCTGCCGACACCGCGCTGAAAGCCGATCTGGCCGCGACCGAAGCGAAGATCCAGGTCATGGTCGATCACGCCAACAAGGGTGAGCACTACGACCAGTTGATCGCTGCCGGCAACACCGCTGGCAACCAGATCGTTCGCGACGCCATCGCCGCGCTGGTCAAGCAGACCGGCTCGATCGAAGCCGCTGCGGGCAAACTGGGCATCAGCGACCTGAACCCGGACAGCGCCGATCACGAATTCTGATCGCAGCGTCCGCGTCAAAAAGAGGCGACCTTCGGGTCGCCTTTTTCATACCCCATGTTCACAGTCCCCTGTAGGAGCTGCCGAAGGCTGCGATATGTTGATCTTGATTTTTGAAGATCAGAATCAAAAGATCGCAGCCTTCGGCAGCTCCTACAGGGGGTTTGCATCGCTCTGCAGATTTGCGCTGTATCAAGCAAACGATAATTCCTCTTATTCAAACTCCCCCGCCCTGTTAGACTTTGCGCCTTCATTTTTGCCCGTCCGCAGGATGTCTGATGCCCTCGCTGCCTCTTCGCTTGTCCGCACTGTTGCTGGCCCTGGGCCTGAGTGCCTGCGATGACGCCCCGCGTTTCACCAAGGCCGAGCCGGGGGAAGCGCGTTCGGGCGGTGCGGCGACCGTGCGCAAGAGCGATCAGAACGCCTTCTCCCTGCCATCGGCCAACCTGCCGCCCTCGCGGCGCGTGGATTTCAGTGTCGGCAACAGCTTTTTTCGCAGCCCATGGGTCATCGCGCCGTCGACCACCACCGCCCGCGACGGCCTAGGCCCGTTGTTCAATACCAACGCCTGCCAGAACTGCCACATCAAGGACGGTCGCGGTCATCCGCCGGCACCTGATGCAAGCAATGCAGTGTCGATGCTGGTGCGCCTGTCGATTCCCGACACGCCGCAATACGCCAAAGTCATCCAACAGCTCGGCGTAGTGCCGGAGCCGGTGTATGGCGGGCAGTTCCAGGACATGGCCGTGCCCGGCGTTGCCCCGGAAGGCAAGGTGCGGTTGGACTACACGCCGGTGCCCGTACGCTTCAAGGACGGCACTGAAGTCGAGCTGCGCAAACCGACCTTGCAGATCACTCAACTCGGTTACGGGCCGATGCACCCGGACACGCGTTTTTCCGCGCGGGTAGCGCCGCCGATGATTGGTCTGGGCCTGCTCGAAGCGATCCCTGAAGAGACGATCCTCGCCAACGCCGCCGCCCAGGCGAAAGAGAACAACGGCATCAATGGCCGACCCAACCAGGTCTGGGATGACCAGTTGCAGAAGAGCGTTATCGGCCGGTTCGGCTGGAAAGCCGGGCAACCGAATCTCAATCAACAGAATGTTCACGCGTTCTCCGGTGACATGGGCCTGACCACCAGCCTGCGGCCGTTCGACGATTGCACAGAGGCGCAGACTGCCTGCAAACAGGCGCCGAACGGCAATGGCCCGGACGGTGAACCGGAGGTGAGCGACAACATTCTGCGGCTGGTGCTGTTCTACAGCCGCAATCTCGCAGTGCCGGCGCGCCGTGGCGTCAACGATCCACAGGTGCTGGCCGGCAAGAATCTGTTTTTCCAGGCCGGTTGCCAGTCGTGCCACACGCCGAAATACACCACTGCCGCCGATGCCGCCGAACCGGAATTGGCCAATCAGGTGATTCGTCCATACAGCGACTTGCTGCTGCATGACATGGGCGAAGGCCTGGCGGACAACCGCACGGAATTCAAGGCCTCCGGCCGCGACTGGCGCACGCCGCCGTTGTGGGGGATTGGTCTGACGCAAGCGGTCAGCGGTCACACCCAGTTTTTACATGACGGTCGCGCACGCAACCTGCTCGAAGCGGTGCTCTGGCATGGCGGCGAGGCGACGGCGGCGCAGCAACAGGTTTTGTCTTTCAATGCCGAGCAGCGCGCTGCGTTGCTGGCTTTTCTGAACTCACTTTAAATACTGTAAAAGCATCGGGAGCCCGACATGTTCCGTCCCAAGTTACTGTTCACCAGCCTTGCCGCGCTCGCCCTCGGCGCCTGCTCGCCGCAGGACCCGCAAGCGGTCACTTCGGCGGCGATCGCCAAATCGGTGATCCTGCCGACCTACACTCGCTGGGTCGAAGCCGACAAGCAACTGGCGGTCAGCGCCCTCGCCTACTGCCAGGGCAAAGAGACCCTGGAAACCGCCCGTGCCGATTTCCTCCACGCGCAGAAAGCCTGGGCCGAACTGCAACCGCTGCTGATCGGTCCGCTGGCCGAGGGCAATCGTTCGTGGCAGGTGCAGTTCTGGCCGGACAAGAAAAACCTGGTTGGCCGTCAGGTCGAGCAACTGGTCGTCGCCCAGCCGCAGATCGATGCCGCCGCACTGGCCAAATCCAGCGTCGTGGTGCAGGGCCTGTCGGCTTACGAATACATCCTCTTCGACGCCAAGCCTGACGTCGCCAACGACGCGCAAAAAGCCAAATACTGCCCGCTGCTGATCGCCATCGGCGAACGCCAGAAGCAACTGGCCGAAGAAATCCTGCAGGGCTGGAACAACACTGACGGCATGCTCGCGCAGATGAGCAAGTTCCCTAACCAGCGCTACGCCGACTCCCACGAAGCGATCGCCGATCTGCTGCGCGTACAAGTGACGGCACTGGATACCCTGAAGAAAAAACTCGGCACGCCGATGGGCCGGCAGAGCAAAGGCGTGCCGCAGCCATTCCAGGCGGATGCGTGGCGCAGCCAGTCGTCGCTGTCGGCGTTGGAAGCCAGCCTTGCCGCAGCCAAAACCGTCTGGGAAGGCGTCGACAACAAAGGCCTGCGCGGTCTGCTGCCGGCCGAGCAGAAACCGTTGGCGGACAAGATCGATGCCGCTTACGCCGCCTCGCTGAAACTGTTCGACAGCACCCAGCGTTCGCTCGGCGAAATGCTCGAAGACGACGCCGGGCGCCAGCAACTCAACGATATCTACGACAGCCTCAACGTCGTCCATCGCCTGCATGAAGGCGAGCTGGCCAAGGCGCTGGGCATCCAACTGGGCTTCAACGCCAACGACGGTGACTGATGAGGGCGAGTGCCATGCTGCGACGTCAGGTTCTGACTTTAGGTAGTGCACTGCTGGGAGCAGTGACGCTGGGCGGCTGGACGCTGTTCAAACGCAAGGATCAGAGCCCGCTGCTGCTGTCGGCGCGCGACGATACTGACGGCAGGCATTACGCCGTCGGCTATCGGCTCGACGGTACGCGGGTGTTCGCCACCCACGTCGGCCAGCGTTGCCACGACATCATCAACCACCCGACGCAACCGCTGGCGCTGTTCGTCGCGCGGCGTCCGGGAACCGAGAGTTACCTGATCGACCTGCGCGACGGCAAGCTGCTGCAGACCGTGACCTCGCAGCCGGACCGGCACTTCTACGGCCACGCCGTGGTGCACAAGGACGGCGAATACCTGTACGCCACCGAGAATGACACGAGCGATCCCGGCCGTGGCCTGCTCGGCGTGTACAAGTTCGAAGGCGAACGGCTGGTGCACACGGGCGAGATTTCCACTCACGGTCTCGGTCCGCATCAGGTGTCGTGGATGCCAGACGGCGAGACGCTGGTAGTGGCCAACGGCGGGATTCGCACCGAGGCGGAAAGCCGCGTCGACATGAACCTTAACGCCATGGAACCGAGCCTGGTGCTGATGCAGCGCGACGGCACATTGCTGAGCAAGGAAACCCTCGCCCAGCAGATGAACAGCGTGCGCCACCTGGGCATCGCCAGTGACGGCACCATCGTCGCCGGTCAGCAATTCATGGGGCCGTCCCACGAGCGTTCGGAGCTGTTGGCGATCAAGCGACCGGGACAAGCGTTCGTGGCGTTCCCGGTGGCCGAGCAGCAGTTGCAGGCGATGGGGCACTACACCGCCAGCGTCGCGGTGCACAGCGATCTGCGTCTGGTCGCGTTGACAGCGCCGCGCGGCAATCGCTTCTTTATCTGGGATCTGGACAGCGGCGAACTGCGCCTCGATGCGCCTTTGCCTGATTGCGCCGGCGTCGGTGCGGTAAAGGATGGCTTTGTCGTGACCTCGGGGCAGGGCCGTTGCCGTTACTACGATTGCCGCCAGGAACAACTGCTGGCCAAGCCGCTGGAATTGCCGGCGGGGCTCTGGGACAACCATCTTCATCTGATGGCCTGATACCCCCCATTTTTGAGATGGCCCCCCATCCTGTGGCGAGGGGATTTATCCCCGTTGGGTGGCGCAGCCGCCCTTAAAACTGCAATTGCGGTATGACTGAAGGATTCAGGGGGCCGCTTCGCAGCCCAACGGGGATAAATCCCCTCGCCACAGGGTTCATATCCGGCCTTCACGTAATAACTGCCAGTTGGAATCCCCACCTGACTCGGAGTAATGTGCCCGCCTGTCTCATGATTTATCCAAGGAACTGGAAATATGCTGCGTCGCCGCATGCTGATCATGTTGGGTGTTGTTTTGCTGATCGTCCTGATACTGGGCGGATACAAAGCCTTTTCGATCTACACGATGATCCAGGGCTTTTCCAAGCCCAAGCCGCCGATCAGCGTCGCCGTGGCCACTGCCGGCGAACAGCCGTGGCAGATGCGCCTGCCCACCGTCGGCACGCTCAAGGCCCTGCAAGGTGTCGACTTGAGTCTGGAAGTCGCCGGCACCGTCACTGAACTCAAATTCGAATCCGGGCAGAAGGTCAAGGCCGGGCAACCGCTGCTGCAACTCGACAGCGCCGTCGAGACCGCTCTGCTGGAAACTGCCCGCGCCGACCTCGGTCTGGCGCAGCTTGATTTCGGCCGTGGCGCGCAACTGGTCGACAGCCGCGCGATCTCCAAAGGCGAGTACGACCGCCTCTCCGCCGTGCTGCAAAAGAACAAGGCCACGGTCAACCAGCTCAACGCATCGCTGGCGAAAAAGCGCATCCTCGCGCCGTTCAGCGGCACTATCGGCATCCGCCAGGTCGACGTCGGCGACTACCTCGCCAGTGGCACCAAAATCGCCACGTTGCAGGACTTGAGCAGCCTCTACGCCGACTTCTACGTGCCCGAACAAGCGGTGCCGAAACTCGCTATCGGCCAGCCCGTGCAGTTCACTGTCGCCGCTTATCCGGGACAGAACTTTGTCGGCAAGATCAGCGCGATCAACCCGATCGTCGAAAGCACCACGCGCAATATTCTGGTCCGCGCCACCCTCGCCAACCCCGACGGCAAACTGTTGCCGGGCATGTTCGCCAGCCTTGAAGTGCTGCTGCCTGATCCGCAGAAGCACATCGTCGTGCCGGAGAGCGCGATCACCTACACCCTGTACGGCAACTCGGTTTACGTGGTCGGGCAGAAGAAGGCCGAGGACGGCAGCGTCGCCAAGGATGACAACGGCCAACCGCTGCTGATTGCCGAGCGGCGCTTCGTCGAGACCGGTGAACGCCGCGATGGCCTGGTGATGATCAACAAGGGCGTGCAGAGCGGCGAACAAGTGGTGACGGCTGGCCAGATCAAACTGGACAACGGTGCGCCTATCGCCATCAGCGACGACAAGACCCTCGGCGAGCAGAACAGTCCGCCTCGCGCCGACTGATCAAGGAATTCCCATGGCTTTTACCGATCCGTTCATCCGCCGCCCGGTGCTCGCCACCGTGGTCAGCCTGCTGATTGTGCTGCTGGGCTTTCAGGCCTGGAGCAAGCTGCCGCTGCGCCAGTACCCGCAAATGGAAAACGCCCTGATCACGGTGACCACGGCTTATCCCGGGGCCAACGCCGAAACCATTCAGGGCTACATCACCCAGCCGATGCAACAGAGCCTGGCCAGCGCCGAAGGCATCGATTACATGACCTCGGTCAGCCGGCAGAACTTCTCGGTGATCTCGATCTACGCGCGCATCGGTGCCAACACCGACCGCTTGTTCACCGAACTGCTGGCCAAGGCCAACGAGGTAAAGAACAAGCTGCCGCAGGACGCCGAAGACCCGGTGCTGAGCAAGGAATCCGCCGACGCTTCGGCGCTGATGTACATCAGTTTCTTCAGCGAGGACCTGAGCAACCCGCAGATCACCGATTACCTGTCGCGGGTCATCCAGCCGAAACTGGCGACGCTGCCGGGCATGGCCGAAGCGGAAATTCTCGGCAACCAGGTGTTCGCCATGCGCCTGTGGCTCGACCCGGTGAAACTCGCCGGCTTCGGCCTCAGCGCCGCCGACGTGACCGCAGCGGTGCGCCAGTACAACTTCCTCTCCGCTGCCGGCGAAGTGAAAGGCGAGTACACCGTCACCAGCATCAACGCCAACACCGAACTGAAATCCGCCGAGGCCTTTTCGGCGATTCCGCTCAAGGTCGATGGCGACAGCCGCGTGCTGCTGCGTGATGTGGCGCGGGTGGAAATGGGCGCGGAAAACTACGATTCGATCAGCTCGTTCGGCGGCACGCCGTCGGTGTACATCGGCATCAAGGCCACCCCCGGCGCCAACCCGCTGGACGTGATCAAGGAAGTGCGCAAGCTGATGCCCGAGCTGGAAGCGCAGCTGCCGCCGAACCTGAAAAGCGAGATCGCCTACGACGCCACGCTGTTCATTCAGGCCTCGATCGATGAGGTGGTGAAGACCTTGTTCGAAGCGGTACTGATCGTCATCGTCGTGGTGTTCCTGTTCCTCGGCGCGTTGCGTTCG
The DNA here is from genome assembly GCF_007293365.2 of Pseudomonas sp. ef1. Lineage (NCBI taxonomy): Bacteria > Pseudomonadati > Pseudomonadota > Gammaproteobacteria > Pseudomonadales > Pseudomonadaceae > Pseudomonas > Pseudomonas sp. ef1. Next base: position 5,759,746 of record NZ_CM129815.1, read on the forward strand.
GTGGTGATCCCGGTGGTGACCATTCCGCTGTCGATGATCGGCGTGATGTTCTTCATGCAGATGATGGGTTACTCGATGAACCTGCTGACGCTGCTGGCGATGGTGCTGGCCATCGGTCTGGTGGTGGACGACGCGATCGTCGTGGTGGAAAACATCCACCGGCACATCGAGGAAGGCAAGACGCCGTTCGACGCAGCCCTGGAAGGCGCCCGGGAAATCGCCATGCCAGTGGTGTCGATGACCATCACCCTGGCGGCGGTGTATGCGCCGATCGGTTTCCTCACCGGGCTGACCGGAGCGCTGTTCAAGGAGTTCGCCCTGACCCTGGCCGGTGCGGTGGTGATCTCCGGCGTCGTCGCCCTGACACTGTCGCCGATGATGTGCGCGTTTCTGTTGCGCCACGAAGAGAATCCCAGCGGCCTGGCCCATCGTCTCGACCGCGTCTTTGAAGGCCTCAAGCGCCGTTATCAAAGCATGCTGCATGGCACGCTCAATACGCGGCCGGTGGTGCTGGTGTTCGCGGTGATCGTGCTGTGCCTGATTCCGGTGTTTCTCAAGTTCACCAAGTCGGAACTGGCCCCGGACGAAGACCAGGGCATCATTTTCATGATGGCCAGCGCGCCGCAGCCGACTAACCTCGACTACCTGAGCACCTACACCGACGAGTTCATCACCATCTTCAAGGAGTTTCCCGAGTACTACTCCTCGTTCCAGATCAACGGCTACAGCGGCGTGCAGGCCGGTATCGGCGGTTTCCTGCTCAAGCCGTGGAATGAGCGCAGCCGCACGCAGATGGAAATCCTCCCCGAGGTGCAGAGCAAACTGGAGAGCATTCCCGGCCTGCAGATCTTCGGTTTCAACCTGCCCTCCCTGCCCGGCACCGGTGAAGGCCTGCCCTTCGAATTCGTGGTCAACACCGCCAATGACTATGAACTGCTGCTGCAAGTCGCCGAGCGCATCGAGAAACGCGCCATGGAGTCAGGCAAGTTCGCCTTCGTCGACCTCGATCTGGCGTTCGACAAGCCGGAAGTAGTGGTCGATATCGACCGCGACAAGGCTGCGCAGATGGGCGTGTCGATGCTAGACCTCGGCAGCACGCTGGCGACCTTGCTGGGCGAGGCGGAGATCAACCGCTTCACCATCGACGGGCGCAGCTACAAGGTCATCGCCCAGGTCGAACGGGCCTACCGCGACAACCCGGACTGGCTGAACAATTACTACGTGAAAAACACCCAGGGCGAATTGCTGCCGCTGTCGACGCTGATCAAGGTCAGCGACCGCGCACGGCCGCGCCAGCTCAATCAGTTCCAGCAGCTCAACGCGGCGAAGATTTCCGGTTTCCCGCTGGTGAGCATGGGCGAAGCCATCGACACCGTGCTACAGATTGCCCGCGAAGAAGCACCGGCCGGGTTTGCCTTCGATTACGGTGGTGCCTCGCGCCAGTACGTGCAGGAAGGCAGCGCATTGTGGGTCACATTCGCTCTGGCGCTGGCGATCATCTTTCTGGTGCTGGCCGCACAGTTCGAAAGCTTCCGCGATCCGTTGGTGATTCTGGTCACCGTACCGCTGTCGATCTGCGGCGCGCTGATTCCGCTGTTCCTCGGCTGGTCGAGCATGAACATCTACACCCAGGTGGGGCTGGTGACGCTGATCGGCCTGATCAGCAAGCACGGCATCCTGATCGTCGAATTCGCCAACCAGTTGCGCAAGGACAAGGGCCTGAGCGCCCGTGACGCGGTGGAGGAAGCGGCAGCAATTCGCTTGCGCCCGGTACTGATGACGACGGCGGCAATGGTGTTCGGCATGGTGCCGCTGATTCTGGCAACCGGCGCGGGCGCCGTGAGCCGCTTTGATATCGGCATGGTGATTGCCACAGGGATGTCGATTGGCACGCTGTTTACGTTGTTCGTGCTGCCGTGTGTCTATACCTTCCTGGCGAAACCGGATGCCAGGACGTGACCCTGCAGGAGTTGCCGAACGCTGCGATCTTTGATTGATCGTTCCCACGCTCTGCGTGGGAATGCAGCTCGGGACGCTCCGCGTCCCATTGGGACGCGGAGCGTCCTTTGAGGCGTTCCCACGCAGAGCATGGGAACGATCAAGCAAGATCAAAAGATCGCAGCCTTCGGCAGCTCCTACACAATCCGTATTCCAAATAAAAGGCCTCGCAATTGCGAGGCCTTTTATTTGGGCTTGAATCGTTTCAACTGGCTGGCCTCATCCCTTGAGACAGTCCGAACATGAACAACAGCAGATCATGATCGGGCTGGGTCGCCACGGAAGCCTTGGCCACCCGTGGAACCGAACAATGAGCGTCGTTCCCGGACGCCCCTATGACCTGCATGCGCGGCTGCTCCCAGGCAGCCACCGCCAGTGAAGCAACTGCCAAGGCCCCGATCAGGAACAAACCTCGTGCAATTTCGAGTTTCATCGCTATAAACCTTTGATAGCGCTGCCAAACGCCGTCTCATAAAAGTAGACGAGTTTCTTCCAGTCGGCATCGCGGAACGACGAATGGCGACGCAGTTGCTTCATGTCATGCTGCGCGGCGCGATAGGGGGTCAGACGCTGGCGGCACTTCTCCAGATCGATCAACGCCACTTCAACCTTCGCCGCTTCGCCCTCGCCGGTGACCCGAACGAAAACGTGCTTGATGTAAATGCAGCTGTGCTGCCAGCGGCCCTTGTGCATGCGCGCCAAGTTTTCGGCGAGGTCCTTGAGGACTTTCTCGTAAACCACGTCGCCACACTGATCGCGACCACCGGCAGCGGCCAGCCAGTGTTCCAGTTCCTGGAAACCATCGAGCGATTTGGTGACAAGCAGCGCGCGCCATTTGTACTGCGGATCCGGCTGGGCGCCGCAAAAGACGATCTGCGGTACGCGCACGCCGAGTTTGCTAACGCCAGTCAGGGCGTCGAGTTCACGCAATACGGTCGGGCGACCGAAGGGGTGCAACCAACTGCGATAGATGTGCCCGGTCTGGCGCTTGGCGTACAAAAGCTGCCCGTCACGGTCGACGATGCGCTGCACCCCGCTTTCGCCACCACGGCGCACATTGGGCTCTTCAACCCATTCGCCGCGCTGGTTCCAGTAATAATCGAAACGATCCTGGGGAGCGACATCCGCTTCAACCGCTGCTTGCACTGCCATCCTCTACCTCTTGCGTAATACGTAAACTCGCCACATCGCATAGAGCGGTATGAAGTCCAGTTGTTCCTGAATGCGGAAACCCGCCTGTTCAAATTCTTTCTCGATCGTCGCCGCCGGAATCAGAAACCGATTCTGGTAATCATGACTTGGCCGATCCCGCTCGGCACGCTTGCGCTTCCAGGCCTTGAAATTGCCGTCGACCCACAACGAAACAATCACGCTGTCGCGGGTCACCCGCTCGAACTCGCGCAGGATCACCCGACGGTGCTCGGCCTCGCCGATGTGGTGCAACAGACGCATGCAAAAGATGCTGTCGACCGAGTTATCCGGCAGAGCGATATCGAATGCCGAGGTGTGCAGCGGTTGTACACGCTTGACCACCTCGGCCGGTTGTCCCTGCATCGCGGTCTTGATCATCGATTCGGAATTGTCCGCGCCGATGATCACCCGGTTGGGCTTCTCCGCGAGCATTGGCCAGAAACGCCCGGCACCGCAGGGCAGATCCAGCACCAGCCCGGGATCTCCCGCCAGCGCCAAGGCCTTGCGACCGACTTGCTCATCGCGCAGGTGCGACAGGCGGCGACCAAGGCTTTGCTGGTGCTTGCGCAGATATCGTTGTGCGTGTTGGTCGTCGTACTTTTCGGAAAAATCGAGCTTGATCGGGCCGGCCATCATCTGGACTCCTGTTCTGATGACGCCACCTTAAACAGCGGCGTGTCAGCGTCAGGTCATCCAATTGTGAAAAATCTGTCAGGTAAATCCGTAAATTATTACAACGTTATACAGGATTCAGACAGGTGTACGGGAGTAGCCTCGAGCCACTATTTGCTGGCATTCACGCCAAGATCTACCTCGAATCGGCAGCCATTGGGGTCCATCGTGCTCAAGCTGACCGTCCAGCCCTGGTTTTCGCAGATACGCTGCACCAGCGACAAACCCAGGCCCAGCCCTTCGCCACGCTTCTCGCTGCCGCGCACAAAGGGCTCGAACATCGCCTCGCGTTTTTCCTCGGGAATGCCCACGCCCGAATCCTCAACGACGAAACCGTTGGCGGTGAGCGTCAGGCGAATGAAACCCTGTTCGGTGTAATGCAGTGCGTTACGCAGAAGGTTACCCATCACCGCGTTCAGCAAGGTCGCGTTGTAGCGAGTATCCGCTGGGGTGCCCGGCTCGAATATCAGTGTCAACCCCTTGCGCTCGATCGGCTCACGCCACAGGCACAGCAGGCTCTCGGCTACTTGTGTGAGGTTCTGCTGGGGCGCCGCTGCGGCCTCTTCGTTCTGCGTGCGCGCCAGCATCAGGAAGGTCTGTACCAGTTCGCGCATCTCCTCGCTGGCCCGGGCAATGCGCTCGACCTGGGCGCGACCGCGCTGATCGATTCCGGGGTTTTCCAGCAGCAGTTCGCAGGAACTGGCCAGGACCATCAGCGGCGTGCGCAATTCATGGCTGACGTCGCTGGTGAACAGACGTTCGCGGGTCAGTGCCTGACGCAAGCGCCCCAAGGTGGCATCGAACGCCACCGCCAGTTCACCGACTTCATCCGCCGCGTAGTCCGGCGCCAAGGGCGGCGCCAGCCCGAGCAGCTGGTCGCGATGCCGGACCTGCCGCGCCAGGCGCACCACCGGCGCCATCACCTTGCGCGCGAGCACCCAGCCAAGAAACACCGCCAGCGCCAGACTGAGCACGAAGCCCACCAGCACCACCGCAAACAGCACGCGCTCGCGCTCTTCGAAATCGCTTTGGTCCTGCAGCAAGACATAACGCCGACCATCCACCACTTCGACCATGGCGTGATAGGACAGCTGCTCGCGAAAGACCTCATGGAAACCGGCATCGAGGTGACGCAGATCCTTGGGCAGGTCGAAATCCCCCGGCCCGCCACTGAAGTAGAACAATTGATCCGGCTCGGGCCGATGGCTCCAGTCGGAGACATTGTCCATCAGCAGCAAACGTTGCAGGTCGCCGCCCAGCCCTGCGGAAATCAGTTTCTCTTCCACCAGGTGCACCGTCGCAACGATGCCCATGGCGAAAGCGCCGGCGACCAGTGCGCTCATCAGCGCAAAGGCGATGATGATCCGCTGGGAAAGACTCTGCTTAAACTCCATCTCGGCCCTCGGCCAAGCGATAACCGACACCGTGCACGGTGTGCAGCAGTGGCTTGGCGAATGGCTTGTCGATCACCTGGCGCAATTGGTGGACATGGCTGCGCAGGCTGTCGCTGTCCGGGCAGTCATCGCCCCACAGCGCTTCTTCGAGAATCTCCCGACGCAGCACGTGCGGGCTCTTCTGCATCAACACCGCGAGAAGCTTGAGACCCACCGGGTTGAGTTTGAGCAGCTTGCCTTCGCGGGTCACTTCCAGGGTGTCGAGGTCGTAGCTCAGGTCACCGACCTGCAACGCCCGGCGACCGCCGCCCTGAGCACGGCGCATGACCGCTTCGACGCGGGCCGCTAGCTCAGACAGCGCAAACGGTTTGATCAGGTAATCGTCGGCACCGGACTTGAAGCCCTGCAGACGGTCGTCGAGTTGGTCGCGGGCGGTCAGCATGATCACCGGCGTGTCACGCCGGGCGTCTTCACGCAGGCGCTTGCACAAGGTGTAGCCGTCGATGCCGGGCAGCATGATGTCGAGCACTATCAGATCGTAATGCTCGGTCGCCGCCAGATGCAGACCGGACAGACCATCCTGGGCGCAATCGACGGTATAGCCCTTGAGGCCCAGGTAGTCGGCCAGATTGGCCAGGATGTCGCGGTTGTCTTCGACCAGCAGAATTCGCATGGACATCTCCTCCGAACGGGGTAACGGCCGTCTTGGCCCGCGCAGCTTACGGCCAAGTGTGGCTCAGGGCTAGGGGCGTTTTTCGATAAACCTGCACTGCGCGCGCTGCGACGTTTTTTTCACTTTCGGTTAACAAATCGCCGACGCCAGCGCGCGCAGACTCCGCGCGATTACGCTCTCTCCTCCGTTCATCGACCAAGGAACCTGCCATGGTGTCGACCTCTGCCCTTCCCGCTTCAAGACCGCTCAACTGGTGGTTGTGTCTGGGCATTCCCGCAGCGGCGGCGATCATTCTGCTGTTGCTCGAACTGACCGATCTGGACATGGTTCTGGCGCAGATGTTCTACGACCCGGTCGCGGGGGATTTCATCGGGCGGCACAGCTATGTGCTTGAAGACATCCTGCATGACCGGGCAAAACAGCTGGTGATCGGCTTCTCGGTGTTTGCCATTCTGGGTTTCATCGGCGCGTTTTTCATCGAACGGCTGAAACCGTTCAAGCGCGAACTGGGCTGCCTGGTGCTGTCGCTGGGGCTGGCGACTTCATTTGTCACTCCGGTCAAAGCCGTCACCGCTGTGCAGTGCCCATGGAGCCTGGAGCAATTCGGCGGCCACGAGACCTACAGCAAACTCATGGAACATCGCCCCGCCACGGACAAGCCGGGACGTTGCTGGCCGGGTGGCCATGCGGCGACCGGGTTCACCCTGTTTGCACTGTTCTTCGTGCTGCGTGACCGCCGTCCACGACTGGCGCGGCAGGCGTTTGTGTTTGCCTTTGCACTGGGCTCGGTGTTCTCGATCAGCCGCATGATGCAGGGTGCGCACTTCTTCTCGCACAACGTGTGGACGGCGATTTTCTGCTGGCTGATTTGCCTGGGGGCTTATTACTGGGTGCTGTATCGCCCGGCTGGCAAGACTTCGACGGCGATGAACACACAGCCGATCAATGCCTGAAATAAAGCACCTGTGGGAGCGAGCCTGCTCGCGAATTGTCGGCTCAACTGGCTTGCATGTCGGATGACAGACCGCTTTCGCGAGCAGGCTCGCTCCCACAGGGGGGATACCAGTGAGCTTCGAAATTGGGGTAATAAAAAACCCCGCTGACTTTCGCCAGCGGGGTTTTGCGTTACAGGGCCAGGGCTGGCTTACATCATGCCGCCCATGCCACCCATGCCGCCCATGTCTGGCATACCGCCGCCAGCTGCACCTTCTTTCTTCGGTGCGTCGGCAACCGCTGCTTCGGTGGTCAGGATCAGACCGCCGATCGAGGCTGCAGCTTGCAGAGCCGAACGGGTTACCTTGGTTGGATCCAGGATGCCCATTTCGATCATGTCGCCGTATTCGCCGGAAGCAGCGTTGTAACCGAAGTTACCTTTGCCGTTCTTCACTTCGTTGACGACGACGCTTGGCTCGTCACCGGAGTTGGCAGCGATCTGACGCAGCGGCGCTTCAACAGCGCGACGCAGCACAGCAATACCGACGTTCTGGTCAGCGTTGTCGCCGGTCAGCTCGGTCAGTGCTTCCAGAGCACGGATCAGCGCCACGCCACCGCCAGGTACCACGCCTTCTTCAACGGCTGCGCGGGTTGCGTGCAGGGCGTCTTCAACGCGGGCTTTCTTCTCTTTCATTTCAACTTCGGAACCAGCGCCAACCTTGATCACTGCAACGCCGCCGGACAGCTTGGCCAGACGCTCTTGCAGTTTTTCACGGTCGTAGTCCGAGGAAGTTTCGGCAACCTGGGCGCGGATCTGGGCGATACGGCCTTCGATGTCTGCCTGCACGCCAGCACCGTCAACGATGATGGTGTTTTCCTTGGACAGGGTTACACGCTTGGCGTTACCCAGGTGCTCCAGGGTGGTGCTTTCCAGGCTCAGACCGATCTCTTCGGAGATAACGGTACCGCCGGTCAGAACAGCGATGTCCTGCAGCATGGCCTTGCGACGGTCGCCGAAGCCCGGTGCCTTGACGGCAGCGACTTTGACGATGCCACGCATGTTGTTCACAACCAGAGTCGCCAGGGCTTCGCCTTCAACGTCTTCGGCCACGATCAGCAGCGGACGGCCGGCTTTGGCAACGGCTTCCAGCACTGGCAGCATTTCGCGGATGTTCGAGATCTTCTTGTCGACCAGCAGGATCAGCGGGCCGTCGAGCTCGGCAACCATGGTGTCCGGCTTGTTGACGAAGTATGGCGACAGGTAGCCACGGTCGAACTGCATGCCTTCTACAACCGACAGTTCGTTTTCCAGGCCCGAGCCTTCTTCAACGGTGATCACGCCTTCTTTACCGACTTTTTCCATGGCTTCGGCAATGATGTCGCCGATGGAGTTGTCGGAGTTGGCCGAGATGGTGCCTACCTGAGCGATGGCTTTGAAGTCAGCGCATGGCTTGGACAGGGCTTTGAGCTCTTTGACAATGGCGATGGTCGCCTTGTCGATGCCGCGCTTCAGGTCCATCGGGTTCATGCCGGCAGCGACGGCTTTCAGGCCTTCGTTGACGATCGACTGAGCCAGAACGGTAGCGGTGGTAGTACCGTCACCAGCGTCATCGTTGGCACGGGAGGCAACGTCTTTGACCAGCTGCGCGCCCATGTTTTCGAAGCGGTCATCCAGTTCGATTTCTTTGGCGACGGAAACGCCGTCCTTGGTGATGGTCGGAGCGCCGAAGCTCTTCTCGATAACCACGTTACGGCCTTTCGGGCCCAGGGTCGCTTTTACCGCGTCAGCCAGAACGTTGACGCCTTTGAGCATCTTGGTGCGGGCGGCATCGCCGAACTTAACTTCTTTAGCAGCCATGATCGATATTCCTTAAATACTTTGTAGTAACGGGAAAATGAACGGGAGTATCAGCCTTCGATAACCGCGAGAATTTCGTTCTCGCTCATTACCAGCAGGTCTTCGCCATCGACTTTCACAGTGTTGCTGCCGGAGTAAGGACCGAACACAACCTTGTCGCCTTCCTTCACGGACAGTGCACGCACTTCACCGTTTTCCAGAGCTTTGCCCGGGCCTACAGCGAGAATCACACCGTGGTTGGCTTTTTCAGCAGCCGAACCTGGCAGGACGATACCGCCAGCGGTTTTCTTTTCTTCTTCGCTGCGACGGATGACGACGCGGTCATGCAGAGGACGAAGCTTCATTGTCGATCTCTCCTAATTGTGGTTTTCATCGGCCGGTGTAGTCCCGGCGGGTTTAACGAATCCGGCCTGCGCCGGTTGCGGTCCGTCGAGCGAACCGCGCAAGTCTGTCCGGTTTGAATACCGGAAACCTTTCGGTGACCGATACATAGGGGCGTACAAGCCGATTACAAGGGCTGGCGGAAAAAATTTTTCATCGCCACCCAGTAAAAAAGCGCCATAAACGAGCACGGCACCCGAGGGTGCCGTGTCGATGCTGATATCACTTGTTGTCGCGGTGTTCGAACTCGCCTTCGATCACATTCGGCTCTCGACCGAGCGGCTCGCGCGGGGCCGGGCCGCCACGTGGTTGCAGGTCGTCGGCGAAGGCGCGCTGACGCATGGCCTGATCTTCGGCGCGCTGGCGCATCTTGTTCGCCAGCAGACGACGGGTGACCGGCAACAGCATCACCAGACCGACCACGTCACTGATGAAGCCGGGAATGATCAACAGGCCACCGGCGAGTGCCAGCATCAGGCCTTCGAGCATGGTCTGCGCGGGCAACTCGCCGCGATTCAGGCTTTCCCGGGCACGCAATGCGGTGGCCAGACCGGCGACGCGCAGCACGAACACACCGAACATCGAGCCGAGAATGATCAGCAGCAGGGCCGGGAAGAACCCGATAGAGCCTGCCACTTTGACGAATACGAACAGCTCCAGCACTGGAAACAGCAGAAAGAGCAACAGAAAAGGGCGCATCAAAGTTTCCTCAACGCAAGAAATGCCTTGCAGTAAGCCCTAGATGACGTCGCCCTTGCGTGAATTCAAGCTTAACTTTGCGCTTTTTTCGGCCAGGACTGGGCGTGAGCCAGAGAAACCAAGGCCTCGCGCACTTGTGTCGGCGTATTACATGGCGCCGCGAAGGGCAACCAGTAGACGGCCTGACCGATGCGCAGGTGCATGCCCTCGCTGTCGATGCCGGCCAGTTGCGCCGGCGTGCTGTTGGGCAGCCCGGCCAGCTCGACGTAATGGGCGATGGCTTTGGCATGGTCGCTGTTCATGTGCTCGACCATGCTGATTTCCGCTTTGCCGGCGAACGGGTTGGCCAGGGTCAGATCGTCGATCCAGTGGATCGCACCAAAGCCGCCGATGTAGCGATGGCGCACCGGATCGAGCACCCAGAAATCGAAATCGTGGGCCTGGTGATAATTCTGCGAGTCGGGGAAATAGCGGTAATAGCGTTCGGCGGCAGCGTCGATGGCTGCCGGTTCTGCGAGCTTCTGCGCTTCGGCCAGATAAGTCAGCCGCCCGACCGCCTGTACATCGTCGGCCTCGCGCTCGCCCACCAGCATCGAACACTTCGGATCTTTCTGCAGGTTATGCGTGTGCTGGGCGATGCGGCTGATCAGGATCAGCGGCCGGCCCTGCTCGTCCAGGCAATACGGCACAACCGAGCCAAAGGGAAAACCCGGCATCGATTTGGAGTGGGTCGACAGCACTCCTCGGTATTCCTTGAGAAGCAATTCTCGGGCATTCTTCGCCACTTCAGCGCTCAATTTGTGACTCCTTAAATGGGTTCCGTCTAGAAAACGGACAGGCGCGCAGCGAAAAGTAACCGGCGCGCATCGGGCAAATGTTCGTGTGCTACCAGGCCTGACCGGTGCCGATCGAGCGTTGCCGACAACAAAAACAACTCAGACCTGCCAGCGGGACATGCGAATGCAACTCAACGACAAAGTAATCATTATCACCGGCGGTTGCCAGGGTTTGGGCCGTTCCATGGCCGAGTATTTCGCCGGCAAGGGCGCGAAACTGGCCCTGGTCGATCTGAATCAGGAAAAACTCGACGCCGCCGTGGCCGCCTGCAAAGCCAAAGGTGTCGAAGCGCGCAGCTACCTGTGCAACGTCGCCAATGAAGAACAGGTCGAGCACATGGTCGCGCAAGTGGCCGAAGACTTCGGCGCCATCCACGGCCTGATCAACAACGCTGGGATTCTGCGCGATGGTCTGTTGTTGAAGGTCAAGGACGGTGAGATGACCAAGATGAGCCTGGCGCAGTGGCAGGCGGTGATCGACGTCAACCTCACCGGCGTGTTCCTCTGCACCCGTGAAGTCGCGGCGAAGATGGTCGAGCTGAAGAACAGTGGCGCGATCATCAATATTTCCTCGATCTCCCGCGCGGGCAACGTCGGGCAGACCAACTATTCCGCAGCCAAGGCCGGCGTCGCAGCGGCGACCGTGACCTGGGCGAAGGAGCTGGCGCGTTACGGCATTCGTGTCGCGGGCATCGCACCGGGCTTCATCGAAACCGAAATGACTTTGGGCATGAAGCCGGAAGCGCTGGAGAAGATGACGTCGGGAATTCCGCTCAAGCGCATGGGCAAGCCTGAGGAGATCGCCCATTCGGCGGCGTATATCTTCGAGAACGACTACTACACCGGGCGGATTCTGGAGATGGATGGCGGGTTGCGAATCTAAAGCAAAATCAAAAGATCGCAGCCTCGCTCCGCGAGTCAGCTCCTACGGTAAATGTGCAGGAGCTGACGAGCGAAGCGAGGCTGCGATCTTTTTGCAGGCGACGCTGATCAATCGTCGCTGATGGTGATGTTCGGCATCGCCGGTGTCGCCGCTTCCTGCAACACGATCCGCGCGCCGACGTGGCGGGCCAGCTCCTGATAGACCATGGCGATCTGGCTGTCCGGCTCGGCGATTACGGTTGGCTTGCCGCCATCGGCCTGTTCGCGGATCAGCATCGACAGCGGCAGCGAGGCCAGCAATTCGACGCCGTACTGGGTCGCCAGTTTCTCGCCACCCCCTTCACCGAACAGATGCTCGGCATGCCCGCAGTTCGAGCAGATGTGCACCGCCATGTTTTCCACCACGCCGAGCACCGGAATGTTGACCTTGCGGAACATTTCCACGCCTTTGCGCGCGTCAAGCAGCGCCAGATCCTGCGGCGTAGTGACGATCACCGCCCCCGCCACCGGGACTTTCTGCGCCAGGGTCAGCTGAATGTCGCCGGTGCCTGGCGGCATGTCGATGACCAGATAATCCAGATCACCCCACGCGGTTTGCGTGACCAGTTGCAGCAGCGCCCCGGAAACCATCGGCCCGCGCCAGACCATCGGCGTGTTGTCGTCGGTCAGGAAGGCCATCGACATGACTTCCACGCCGTGAGCCTTGAGCGGCACAAACCACTTCTGATCCTTGACCTCAGGACGGGTGCGCTCGGGAATGCCGAACATGATGCCCTGGCTCGGGCCGTAGATATCGGCGTCGAGGATGCCGACTTTGGCGCCTTCGCGGGCCAGCGCCAGCGCGAGATTGGCAGCGGTGGTGGATTTGCCCACGCCGCCCTTGCCGGAAGCGACGGCGACGACGTTCTTGACGTTGGCCAGCCCGGGAATCTGCGCCTGGGCCTTGTGCGCGGCGATCACGCTGGTGACCTCGACGCGAGCGATGACCACGCCGTCGAGGTTTTCGATGGCCAGTTGCAGCAATTGCGCCCAACCGCTCTTGAACAGTCCGGCGGCGTAGCCGATTTCCAGCTGCACATTGACGCGGTCACCGATGATCTCGATGTTTTTCACGCAACCGGCGCTGACCGGGTCCTGGTTCAGGTAAGGGTCGGTGTATTGGCTGAGGACGGCTTCCACCGCTGCGCGAGTGACGGCGCTCATGGGCAACTCCGATAACAAGACTGGAAAGAATGGCGGCTATCGTACGCTGGACACCGATTTGAGGCGAACAGATTACTTGCGCTGAAAAGCCACTGTGGTGAGGGGATTTATCTCCGTTCGGCTGCGCAGCAGTCGTAAAGCCATTGCACTCGGACTATCTGATACATCGAAGTTTGCGGTTTTCGGGCGGCTTCGCCACCCAGCGGGGATAAATCCCCTCGCCACAAGAGCTCTCAAAGTACCCAGTGGCGCAGGGGTGAAAAATATGCGCCGGCGCTTTATAGTGGCCGACCTCCGTTTCATCAAGTAGCGAAGCCCCATGTCCGAGCCACGCAAGATCCTCGTCACCAGCGCCCTGCCCTACGCCAATGGTTCGATTCACCTTGGCCACATGCTGGAATACATCCAGACCGATATGTGGGTGCGCTTCCAGAAGCATCGCGGCAACCAATGCATTTATGTCTGCGCCGACGACGCCCACGGTTCGGCGATCATGCTGCGCGCGGAAAAGGAAGGCATCACCCCGGAACAACTGATCGCCAACGTGCAGGCTGAACACAGCGCCGACTTTGCCGACTTCCTCGTCGATTTCGACAATTTCCACTCCACTCACGCCGAAGAAAACCGTGAGCTGTCGAGCCAGATCTACCTCAAGCTGCGCGACGCCGGGCACATCGCCCAGCGCTCGATCACCCAATATTTCGACCCGGAAAAGAAAATGTTCCTGGCCGACCGCTTCATCAAGGGCACCTGCCCGAAATGCGGCACCGAAGACCAGTACGGCGACAACTGCGAAAAATGCGGCGCGACCTACGCACCGACCGACCTGAAGGATCCGAAGTCGGCGATCTCCGGCGCCACACCGGTGCTCAAGGATTCCCAGCACTTCTTCTTCAAGCTGCCGGATTTCCAGGAAATGCTTCAGGCCTGGACCCGCAGCGGCACCCTGCAGGACGCCGTGGCCAACAAGATCGCCGAATGGCTGGATGCCGGCCTGCAGCAGTGGGACATTTCCCGCGATGCGCCGTACTTCGGCTTCGAGATCCCGGGCGAGCCGGGCAAGTATTTCTACGTCTGGCTGGATGCGCCGATCGGTTACATGGCCAGCTTCAAGAACCTCTGCAACCGTACGCCGGAGCTGGACTTCGACGCGTTCTGGGGCAAGGACTCGACCGCCGAGCTGTATCACTTCATCGGCAAGGACATCGTCAATTTCCACGCGCTGTTCTGGCCAGCCATGCTCGAAGGCGCCGGCTACCGCAAGCCGACCGGCATCAACGTGCACGGCTACCTGACCGTCAACGGCCAGAAAATGTCCAAGTCGCGCGGCACCTTCATCAAGGCCCGCACTTATCTGGATCATCTGTCGCCGGAATACCTGCGCTACTACTACGCGGCCAAGCTTGGCCGTGGCGTCGATGACCTCGACCTGAACCTTGAAGACTTCGTGCAGAAGGTCAACTCCGATCTGGTCGGCAAAGTGGTCAACATCGCCAGCCGTTGCGCCGGGTTTATCCACAAAGGCAACGGCGGCCTGCTGGTCGACAACAATGCCGCGCCGGAGCTGACCGAGGCCTTCCTCGCCGCCGCGCCGAGCATTGCCGACGCCTACGAGGCCCGCGACTTCGCCCGCGCCATGCGTGAAATCATGGCCCTGGCTGACCGCGCCAACGCCTGGATCGCCGACAAGGCGCCGTGGTCGCTGAACAAGCAGGAAGGCAAGCAGGATGAAGTCCAGGCGATCTGCGCCACCGGCATCAACCTGTTCCGCCAGTTGGTGATCTTCCTCAAACCGGTACTGCCGCTGCTGGCCGCAGATGCCGAGGCGTTCCTCAACGTCGCGCCGCTGACCTGGAATGACCACACCACCCTGCTGGCTAATCACCAGCTCAACGAATTCAAACCGTTGATGACCCGCATCGACCCGGTAAAAGTGCAAGCCATGACCGACGCCTCGAAAGAAGATCTGACCGCCAGCCAGACCGACACTGGCGAAGCCAAGCCTGCGGGCAACGGCGAACTGGCCAAGGATCCGCTGTCGCCGGAAATCGATTTCGACGCCTTTGCCGCCATCGATTTGCGCGTCGCTTTGATCGTCAAGGCCGAACACGTCGAAGGCGCCGACAAGTTGCTGCGGCTGACCCTCGACATCGGTGACGAGCAACGCAACGTGTTCTCCGGGATCAAGAGCGCCTACCCGGACCCGTCCAAGCTCGACGGTCGCCTGACCATGATGATCGCCAACCTCAAGCCACGGAAAATGAAGTTCGGTATTTCCGAAGGCATGGTGATGGCAGCCGGTCCCGGCGGTGAAGAGATCTACCTGCTGAGCCCGGACAGCGGCGCCAAGCCGGGTCAGCGCATCAAGTAAGAGGTTGCCGTAAAACGATCCCACCGACGTGCTCTGCATGCCGGTGGGATTTTTCATATCTGGCCCGATAGTGCCTACCCTTAAGAGACACCCGCCCGTTTCGCTGGCAGAACCATGACCGAACTCGTGTTAACGCTGATCAGTGCTGCGCTGCTCAACAACTTCGTGTTGCACTGGCCGCTGGGCGTCGCTCCGCTGCTGGCGGGCAGCCGTCGCCAAGTCCATGCGCTGGGGTTGGCGACGTTGTGCCTGATGGTGGTGGTCGGCGTTATCGGTCAGGCGATCTGGCAGTGGATACTGCTGCCGTTGCAGCTTGAAGCGCTGCGCCTGTTCGTGTTTCTGCCGTTGAGTGTGTTGTTGATCGCGCCGCTGCTGAAACTGCTGGCGCGCGGCCTGCCCGATTGGCCGTTCGCTGGATTGTGGCCGCTGCTGCTGGGCAATGCCGGGGTACTCGGGCTGGCCTTGATCAATGCGCAAAACGATCATGGCCTGCTGCACGCGACAGCTTTGAGTTTGGGTGCAGGGCTGGGTTTCTGGCTGGTATTGAGTGTGTTTTGCGACCTGCGCGAGCGCACGGTCGACAACGATATTCCCCTGCCCTTTCGCGGCCTGCCGATCGATCTGATCAGCGCCGGACTGCTCGCAGTGATTTTTCTCGGATTCAGTGGATTGATCAAAACATGAGTCTGCTTCAACGCATCGATGCCCTGCTGCCGCAGACCCAATGCGGCAAGTGCGGCCATCCCGGATGCAAACCCTATGCGCAAGGCATTGTTGATGGCGAGCCGATCAACAAGTGCCCGCCGGGAGGCGAGGAGACTATCGCTGCGCTGGCCGAGCTGTTGAAAATACCGGTCCTGGAACTGGACATCAGCCGTGGCCCGGCACCGCCGCAAATCGCCTTTATCCGCGAGGCCGAATGCATCGGCTGCACCAAGTGCATTCAGGCCTGCCCGGTCGACGCCATCGTCGGCGCGGCAAAACTCATGCACACGGTGCTGATCGACGAGTGCACCGGTTGTGATCTGTGCGTTGCGCCGTGCCCGGTCGACTGCATAGAAATGCATCCGTTGCCTGCGCACACGATCCCAGTGGTTGGCGGTCTCGCATTCGATCTCGAAGAACAGCGCGCCCGCGCTGAAAAGCGTGACCATGCGCGCCAGCGTTTCGAGCGCCGCAACCAGCGCTTGCTGCGTGAAGAACAGCAAAAGCAGGCTGAACGTGAAGCGCGAGCCGCGCGTGCGGCACAACCGCAAGTATCGACCGCCGACCCGGTGCAGGCTGCACTGGAGCGGGTGCGTGCGCAAAAAGCCGCGAACGCAGATGCGGCGCTGAAGAAGGCCAAGGTCGATGTGGCGATGAGTCGCGCTCAATTGCACAAATCGCTGAAAGCCTTCGGTCACCCGCCGACGTTCGAGCAGCAGTCGCAATTGATCGTCCTGCAGCAACAATTCGAAGCCGCCGAGCAGGCGCTGGCGAATCTGGAAAGCAGCCAACCGGCAATTCCCGCCGTTCCCGCCGCTCCCGCACCGACCAACGACGCCGACCTGAAGCGAGCCAAGATCCAGTTGGCCATGCGCCGCGCCGAGTTGAAAAAGGCTCAGGCAGCGGAGGCTGCGCCGGAGCAGATCGCAGCACTGGAGCAAGCCGTGACTGACGCCGAGCGCCGGGTGCAAGACCATGCCGCCCCTTGAGCCAGTGGACGATCGCCTGCAACAGGCGATGAACACCGTGCTGCTGGCCGCTTTGCCGGGTCTGCTCGCTTTATTCTGGCTGTATGGCTGGGGCGTGTTGATCAACCTTTCCCTGGCGGTTGTCAGTGCTTTGCTCGTCGAAGCGGGCGTCGCCTGTCTGCGTCGGCAAGCGGTGCAAGCGGCAATGCGTGATGGCAGCGCGCTGGTCAGTGCGATGTTGCTGGCCGCCGCGCTGCCGGCTTATTGCCCTTGGTGGCTGACGGTCATTGCGACCGCTTCAGGTCTGTTGTTCGGCAAACATCTGTATGGCGGCGTCGGCAAAAACCCGTTCAACCCGGCGATGCTTGGCTTTGTCCTGAGCATGGTGCTGTTCCCGCAAGCGATGACCCATTGGCCCGCTCATGGCCTGGACTTTCTTGCGGCGCTGCAACAGGTTTTCAGTCCAGCGCAGGCGCCGGACGCGTGGGTGCAAGCCACGGCACTCGACAGTCTGCGCATCAATAAAAGCCTGACCATGCAGGAGCTGTTCGCCAGCAACCCGGCCTTCGGCCGTTTCGGCGGGCGCGGTGTGGAATGGGTGAATCTGGCGTTTCTGCTCGGCGGCCTGTGGCTGTTGCAGCGGCGGATCTTTTCCTGGCACGCACCGCTGGGGATGCTCGCCAGTCTGTTCGTCATCAGCCTGTTGTGCTGGAACGGCTCGGGGTCGGATTCCCATGGTTCGCCGCTCTTTCACCTGCTCAGCGGCGCGACCATGCTCGGTGCATTTTTTATTGTGACCGAGCCGGTGTCCGGCGCGAAAAGCGCCCTCGCCCGCCTGCTGTTCGGTGTTGGCGTCGGCCTGCTGACTTATCTGATTCGCACGTGGGGAGGTTACCCGGACGGCGTCGCGTTTGCGGTATTGCTGATGAATCTTCTGGTGCCGGCACTCGAACGCTTCGCCCTCAACCGCCAGTCGAAGGTGAACGCGTGAACCGCTCAGCGAGTGTCGCGACGGTGGTGCTGCTGGCACTCGTTGGCATGAGTGCGACATACGTGTTGCAGCGCAGCAGTGCACCGCAGATTGCCAGCGAGCAGCGCTTGCTCGACAGCCGCAAATTGCTTGATGTCATGCCTGCCGCGCTCTACGACAATCAGCCGCTGGAGCTACCGCTGACGCTCGCCGAGCCTGCTTTGCGCCATAGCACGCTGTCAGGCGGCTATCGAGCGACCCGCTCCGGTCAGACAGTCGCGGTGCTGTTGCGCAGTCGCAGTGAAGGTTACGCAGGTACTCTGGAACTGCTGATTGCCATTGATGCTAATGGCAAAGTTTTAGGCGTGAAAACCCTTGAGCAGCGCGAAACGCCAGGATTGGGTGGTTACATCGGTGCATGGCCGAATGCCTGGCTTCAGGCCTTCATCGGCAAATCCCGTACTGAGCCGACAGACGCCGGCTGGGCGCTGAAAAAGGATCAGGGGCAGTTCGATCAGATCGCTGGCGCGACCATTACCTCCCGTGCCGCCATTGACGCAATTCATGACGCACTGCGTTATTTCGATGAGCATCGGGCGCTGCTCTTGGGGACTGGCCCATGAAGCGCACGGTGAATTTATTGATGCTGGTGCCGCTACTGGGCGCCACACCAACATTCAGCGCTGCACTGGGGATAACCTTGATGCTCAGCGCGGTACTCGGTGTATTTGCCGTCTGCATGTCGCCGCTGCGCGAGCGCCTGACGGGCACCCGTGCCTTGCTCGCCAGCCTGATACTTGCTGCGACGTTGACCAGTTGCGCGGATATTGTGGCGCAACGCTGGTTTTTGCCATGGCAGCAGACGTCTGAGCTCTACATAGGGCTGATCGCCTTGCACTGCGTCGTGTTTGAATACCACGGTGCCTTCCGCGAGCCCGTCGCTATCAGCTTCAAACGCTGCGCAATGTTCGGCGCGCTCATGCTGGTAGTCGGCGGGCTGCGCGAGATCATCGGTTATGGCAGCCTTGGCCGAGGCCTTTCGGAGCATTGGCCAGGTCTGGTTTTGTTCCCCGAAGGACTGCGCCTGATTACGCTGGTTCCCGGCGCTTTCGTTTTACTGGGCCTGCTTCTCGCCGCCCGTCAGGCGTGGACACGCCGCAACTCTGTCATCAAGGAAACGCATCGCCCATGAATGCTGCAAAACGTCTTGAGATATTTCGCCGACTGCACGAAGACAATCCCGAGCCGAAAACCGAACTGGCCTACTCTTCGCCGTTCGAGCTGCTGATTGCGGTGATTCTTTCGGCGCAGTCCACCGATGTCGGCGTCAACAAGGCGACTGCCAAACTCTTTCCCGTCGCCAATACACCCGCCGCGATTCATGCGCTGGGTGTCGAGGGGCTGTCCGAGTACATCAAAACCATTGGCCTCTACAACAGCAAGGCGAAAAACGTCATTGAAACCTGCCGTTTGCTGGTTGAGCGTCATGGCGGTGAAGTCCCGCAAACCCGGGAAGAACTGGAAGCCTTGCCGGGCGTCGGGCGCAAGACCGCCAACGTGGTGCTCAACACCGCTTTCCGCCAATTGACCATGGCGGTCGACACGCACATTTTCCGCGTCAGCAATCGCACCGGCATCGCGCCGGGGAAAAATGTGGTGGAAGTTGAAATGAAGTTGATGAAGTTTGTACCGAAAGAATTCCTGCTCGACTCTCATCACTGGCTGATTTTGCACGGTCGTTATGTGTGCCTGGCGCGTAAACCGCGCTGCGGCAGCTGCCGCATCGAAGATCTATGCGAATACAAACATAAAACTTCTGACGATTGAGCGGTCATCGGTTTTTCACATCCATCGATTGAAAAAATCTTTTTTACCCGCCGCAGTAATGTCGATATAAGGAGCGCCAAAGGCAGTCTTAGCCGGGAGTTGACTTCATGAGTACCGACACAGAGCAACTGGATGTAGAAGAGGATCTTATTGCCACCGACGCCGATGAGGTCGAACCGGTGGTTGAAGTGGCCAAGACCAACCTTAGCAAGCGTCGCACAATCGACAACCTGCTTGAGGAGCGCCGACTGCAAAGGCAATTGGCCGACTACGATTATGATCTGTGATATCTGAAGGCCTCCCTAGACGGAGGCTTTTCATTTTCTGCGACAACCGAGCTTGATCGGCCCATGACGTTCTCAGCTGTCGAATCGTTCAAACCAGGCCGTTGCGCTGCGCCAGCTCGATCAGATCAACCAGAGAACGCGCATTGAGTTTCAGCAACAGGCGAGTCTTGTAAGTGCTTACAGTCTTGTTGCTCAAAAACATGCCATCGGCGATTTCCTTGTTGGTCTTGCCGCGCGCCAACTGCTGCAACACCATCATTTCCCGCCCGGACAGACGATCAACCATGTCCGCTTCACTCGCATTGCCCAGACTGGTGCGCACAGTGTGCAGCGCCTGATTGGGGAAATAGCTGTAGCCGGACAGAACTGCCTTGATCGCACTGAGCAATTCGGTCAGATCCTGCTGTTTGCACACGTAGCCCGCTGCGCCCGATTGCATGCAACGCATTGAAAAATGCCCGGGAGCCTGGGAAGTCAGCACCAGCACTTTCACCGGCATGGCAGTGGAGGTCAGGCGCGCAATAACTTCCAGTCCGTCGAGTTTGGGTATTCCAATATCCAGGATGACAAGATCGGGTATTTGTTCACGAGCAATTTGTAGTGCATCAACGCCATTATCCGTTTCTGCAATGACTTCGTAGCCATGCCGTTCCATCAGCATACGTACCGCAAGTCGAATGACGGGGTGGTCATCCACGATCAGCACTTTATTCATGGGCAAGTCCAGTTTTCGCTGTTCGAATTTTTAGAACACGCACGATATCCCAGTCACTTGCTTCAAGGCATGGCAACTTTTACACGCATTTGCATCCAGAGACATTCCCTACAGGCATTGAGGATAATTCCCACAAATTCGCTGCCCTTGCCCCATTGCAACCGCCTTCCGATCTTTCATACGCCGGCGGAGTTTGATCTTCATGCAGCCGAGTCCTACGCCGTGGTGGGTCGTTGGAAAACTTCAACAGGCGCAATTACGAACCTTCATACACGATGATTTACCTGTCAAATTGGCCTTGGGCAAGCACTGGGACATACGACGTAACGAACCGACACAACCACCTGTTCGACACAACATCGTTGATTCTATAAAACTTTAGTTAACAGCCGCGCACTTACACAAGCGCCTTTGCTATCGCTGAAATAACCAACTTAAACTAGACAAACCATGTAGAAGCAAAACAATGCTAAAGATAAAAAACAAAATCACCAACCCCATGACAGTCATCGCCATATTTGCAATTCTTTCGGAAACCTCGGCGGCGGTGTCGTTACCATTTCTCGATAACAAGGACCGGGAAATTTACGTCTGGTTTCTGATCAGTTTCCCCTTTTACTTGTTATTCCTGTTCTTTATCACTCTCAACTTCAATCATCGCTCGCTTTACTCGCCTTCAGACTTCGGCAAAGACAAAAGCTTTTTGAAAACCACTCAAAATAACCAGAGGGACGAATCCTTTCGCGAAGCAGGCGAGCGTTGTGCTTTTGAGCTGACCAGTTGCATCGTGTCGGGTAAAACCGGACCAGGCCGAGTGCCGATTCCCTGCAGAGTTCACAACGCGCCGGACCCACCGCTCGGTCCACGCGACCCAACCCATCCGGTTATGCAGAATATCAAGCTGTCACCCTGGGTAAGTGAACTGAACATCATTGACGCAAGAGAAGTTGATGCAGCGAAGGAATTCGATGCCATCTTCGAAACGCTAAAAGGCGTCGATAAAAAGCACGCGCGGGTTCTCGTATTTCTTTGTAATCATGCGTCGGACGCGCTTGCCCACTCCGCATTGCAACAGATCAGGCAGGCCAGGAAAGGCTCAGGAGCCACACTGTGCATCGTATATAACCTGTGTTCGCAGACGGTGACATTACTGGGACGAACCAGCTGAACCGGGTCAAGACTGCGCGCAGATACACGAGGGAGCCTGATGAACCAGAAAAAAAGATGAAAAAAGGCGGCCCTGAACAGGCCGCCTTTTTTATTGCGCGTCGGTCTGAGCCACTCAGAACAACTTGCGGCCCTTGTTGGCAGCAATGCGCATGCGCAGCGCGTTGAGCTTGATGAAGCCCGCCGCATCCGCCTGATTGTAAGCACCGCCATCTTCTTCGAAGGTGGCGATGTTGGCATCGAACAGCGAATCGTCGGACTTGCGGCCGGTGACGATGACATTGCCCTTGTACAGCTTCAGGCGCACTACGCCGTTCACGTTGACCTGCGAAGCGTCGATCATCTGTTGCAGCATCAGACGCTCAGGGCTCCACCAGTAGCCGGTGTAGATCAGGCTGGCGTACTTGGGCATCAGCTCGTCTTTGAGGTGAGCGACTTCGCGGTCCAGAGTGATCGATTCGATGGCGCGGTGAGCGCGCAGCATGATGGTGCCACCCGGGGTCTCGTAGCAGCCACGGGACTTCATGCCGACATAACGGTTTTCGACGATGTCGAGACGACCGATGCCGTGCTCGCCGCCGATCTTGTTCAGCGTCGCCAGTACGGTGGCCGGGGTCATTTCGACGCCGTCCAGTGCGACGATGTCGCCGTTGCGGTAAGTCAGTTCCAGGTATTGCGGGGTGTCGGGAGCCTTCTCCGGGGAGACGGTCCAGCGCCACATGTCTTCTTCGTGCTCGGTCCAGGTGTCTTCCAGCACGCCGCCTTCATAGGAGATGTGCAGCAGGTTGGCGTCCATCGAGTACGGGGATTTTTTCTTGCCGTGGCGTTCGATCGGGATCGCGTGCTTCTCGGCGTAGTCCATCAGCTTCTCGCGCGACAGCAGGTCCCACTCGCGCCAAGGGGCGATCACTTTCACGCCTGGCTTGAGCGCGTAGGCGCCCAGTTCGAAGCGCACCTGGTCGTTGCCCTTGCCGGTGGCGCCATGGGAAATGGCGTCGGCGCCGGTTTCGTTGGCGATTTCGATCAGGCGCTTGGCGATCAGCGGACGGGCGATGGAAGTACCCAGCAGGTACTCGCCTTCGTAAACGGTGTTGGCGCGGAACATCGGGAACACGAAATCACGCACGAACTCTTCGCGCAGATCGTCGATGTAGATTTCTTTGACGCCCATGGCCTGAGCCTTGGCGCGGGCCGGCTCGACCTCTTCGCCTTGACCGAGATCGGCGGTGAAAGTCACCACTTCACAGTTATAAGTATCCTGCAGCCACTTGAGGATCACCGAAGTGTCCAGGCCGCCGGAATACGCCAGAACGACCTTGTTTACGTCCGCCATGCCATCACTCCACGGGGTTCTACGGAAAGCCGGGGAGTCTACCGCTCAAACGCGATAATTTACAGAGGCGCGACAGCTTAAGACGACAAAGCGACAGAATCTGTCGAGAGCGCGACGATGACCGGCGAGTCAGGAAGTCGCTGCGGCGGTGGCTGGCGTACTCGCTTGCGGCGCTGGCGCAGGGGCTGTGGTCGGTGCCACACGCGACAGTTTCACGTTGACCCGGCGATTCTTCGCACGATTGGCCTTGCTGGTGTTCGGCACGATCGGATACTGCTCGCCGTGGAAACGCACGGTGATCTGGGATTCCTGAATGCCGTTGGCCTTGAAGAAATCGACTACCGCCAGCGCGCGGCGGCGCGACAATTCGCGGTTGGTCAGGCGATTGCCGCTGTTGTCGGAATGGCCGTCGAGGTCAATGTGGTTCACCGTCGGGTCGGCCTTCATGTATTCGAGCATCACTTGCAGCTTGGCCTTGGCAGCCGGGTCCAGCTCAACGCCTTCGCCGGGGAAGCCAATCTGCGACTGCTTGATCTGGTCGAAATTCTGCGGCAGCAATTTCGCCACGCAGCCTTGGTAGTCGTTGAACGCCTTGCTGAATTTCACCGGCAACAAACGCACTTCCGACACCCGGCCATCGCCAGACGCACGGCGAACTACCGGGCTACGGCCGTCCAGCAGACCGCTGATCAGCCCACCGGCCTGGGATTGCGAGCTGTTGAACAACACATTGCCACTGCCCAGCCGTACCGAGCCCAGATTGATATCGCCGCGCCCCGGCTGCCACGGTGCAGCGGCAGCGAGCAACGTCGCCGAGCCGCCACCAAGCATGGCGTTGTAGGCATTCAGGCGAAAGATCGCCTGCTCACCGGCCTTGCGCACGAACTCGCCCGAGCCGAAATCAGTGATCGGTTGCGTCAGGCGGCATTCGAACTGGTCGCCGGCGACCGTCCACTCAATGTTCTCCAGACGGGTCTGGTAAGTCAGCGCCATCGCGGGAAGGCTGGCAAACACACTGAGCAGGGCTAAATAACGCTGGCGCACGGGAGGCTCCATTGGCTTGTGAAACACAAACACCGATTCACACAATGTTTACGGCATACCTTCGGGATATCGGACGCTTGTGGCAAAACTTGATAGCGGGTGCCTGCAAGAGTCTTTTCCGGTAGCATTCGCCTCAGTTTGACCCGCCTGGAATCCCCTCATGTCCGACCGCCTGACCCTGCTGCGTCCCGACGACTGGCACATTCATCTTCGCGATGGTGCCGTGTTGACCAATACCGTTGCCGATGTGGCCCGCACCTTCGGGCGCGCGATCATCATGCCGAACCTGGTACCGCCGGTGCGCAACGCCGCTGAAGCCGACGGCTATCGTCAGCGCATTCTCGCTGCCCGCCCGGCCGGCAGTCAGTTCGAGCCGTTGATGGTGCTGTACCTCACCGACCGCACCCAACCGGAAGAAATTCGTCAGGCCAAGGCCAGCGGTTTCGTCTACGCCGCCAAGCTCTATCCGGCCGGCGCGACCACCAATTCCGATTCCGGCGTGACCAGCATCGACAAGATCTTCCCGGCGCTGGAAGCCATGGCCGAAGTCGGCATGCCGCTGTTGATCCACGGTGAAGTCACCCGTGGCGACGTCGATGTGTTCGACCGCGAAAAAATCTTCATCGATGAGCACATGCGCCGCGTGGTCGAGCGTTTCCCGACGCTGAAAGTGGTGTTCGAGCACATCACCACCGGTGACGCCGTGCAATTCGTCAACGAGGCTTCGGCCAACGTCGGCGCGACCATCACCGCGCACCACCTGTTGTACAACCGTAACCACATGCTGGTGGGCGGGATTCGGCCACATTTCTATTGCTTGCCGATCCTCAAGCGCAACACCCATCAGGAAGCCTTGCTCGATGCCGCCACCAGCGGCAGCGCCAAGTTCTTCCTCGGCACCGACTCGGCGCCCCACGCCCAGCACGCCAAGGAAGCCGCCTGCGGTTGCGCCGGTTGCTACACCGCCTACGCCGCCATCGAGATGTATGCCGAAGCGTTTGAACAGCGTAATGCGCTGGACAAGCTCGAAGCCTTCGCCAGCCTCAACGGCCCGCGTTTCTACGGCCTGCCGGCAAACACCGATCGCATCACCCTGGTTCGCGAAGAATGGACCGCCCCAACCAGCCTGCCATTTGGCGAGCTGACCGTTATCCCGCTGCGCGCCGGTGAAAAACTGCGCTGGCGCCTGCTGGAGGAACACGCGTGAGTGAAGAGCATTTCGACGATGAGCTGGACGGTCAAAGTGGTGGCGGCGGTTCCCGTCACCCGATGGCAGCGCGTTTTCGCGGCTACCTGCCGGTTGTCGTCGACGTAGAAACCGGTGGCTTCAACGCAGCCACCGATGCCCTGCTGGAGATTGCCGCGACCACCATCGCCATGGATGAAAAGGGTTTCGTCTACCCGGATCACACCTACTTCTTCCGCGTCGAGCCATTCGAAGGTGCGAACGTTGAAGCGGCAGCGCTGGAGTTCACCGGGATCAAGCTTGATCATCCGCTGCGCATGGCCGTCAGTGAAGAAACCGCGCTGACCGATATTTTCCGTGGCATCCGCAAGGCCCTGAAAGCCAACGGCTGCAAGCGGGCGATTCTGGTCGGGCACAACAGCAGCTTCGATCTGGGCTTTCTCAACGCCGCAGTCGCGCGGCTGGACATGAAGCGCAACCCGTTCCACCCGTTCTCCAGTTTCGACACCGCGACCCTGGCGGGTCTGGCGTACGGTCAGACCGTGCTGGCGAAAGCCTGTCAGGCCGCCGGCATCGATTTCGACGGTCGTGAGGCGCACTCGGCGCGCTACGACACCGAAAAGACCGCTGAGCTGTTCTGCGGCATCGTCAATCGCTGGAAACAGATGGGCGGCTGGGAAGACTTCGACGACTGATCGTCGGCGAACAAATCCCGCGCATAAAAAAACCGGCCACATAGGCCGGTTTTTTTGTACCTCGACGTTGCGCCTTACAGGGCAGCAGCGTTCTCGGTCAGGTAAGCCGCAACGCCTTCTGGCGAAGCGTTCATGCCTTTGTCGCCTTTCTTCCAGTTGGCCGGGCAGACTTCGCCGTGCTCTTCGTGGAATTGCAGCGCGTCGACCAGACGGATCAGCTCTTCCATGTTACGGCCCAGCGGCAGGTCGTTGATGATCTGCGAGCGAACCACGCCTTTGTCGTCGATCAGGAACGCGCCGCGGAAAGCCACGCCGCCTTCGGATTCAACGTCGTAAGCCTTGGCGATGTCGTGCTTCATGTCGGCAGCCATGGTGTATTTCACCTGGCCGATGCCGCCATTGTTCACTGGAGTGTTGCGCCAGGCGTTGTGGGTGAAGTGCGAGTCGATCGACACAGCGATCACTTCAACGTTGCGCGCCTTGAAGTCAGCCATGCGGTTGTCCAGAGCGATCAGCTCGGACGGGCAGACGAAGGTGAAGTCCAGCGGGTAGAAGAACACCAGGCCGTATTTGCCTTTGATGGCCGAGGACAGGGTGAAGCTGTCAACGATCTCGCCATTGCCGAGTACGGCCGGGACGGTGAAGTCTGGGGCTTGTTTGCCTACGAGTACGCTCATTGATATCTCCTGGTGTAGAAACTTGAAGTTCAGGGTCCGGGCCAGCCTGTCACCCTCAGGCGACAGCCCTGTGACACGAACCCTCTTCGCAAGAGACGACCATCATACACTGCGTGTTTGGCCTGTCCGTAACGGATTTTCCCTGTTCGGTTATCCACGGCGTATTCATTGGGTCAAGGCAGCGCCTGGCAAATACCGTTCGTCAGTCGCAGGCAAATTGGCTGGGAAGCGTTCCGAAAGCACTTTGACAATCATTCTCGTTACCATTAAGATCCATCGCAATTGAGTCACAACCAGCGACGGTTCTTACTTATGTATGTTTGCCTCTGCACTGGCGTCACCGACGGACAGATCCGCGAAGCGATCTATGAAGGTTGCTGCAGCTACAAAGAAGTTCGCCAGGCCACCGGCGTCGCCAGCCAGTGCGGCAAATGCGCCTGCCTTGCCAAGGAAGTGGTCCGCGAAACCCTGACCAAGCTGCAAACCGCCCAAGCCGCGATCCCCTACCCTGTAGAATTTACTGCTGCGTAAATGCCCCCATTTCAAAGAACCGGACTTCGCGTCCGGTTTTTTTATGCCTGAAAATCAATTGCTTAGCGTCCAGACGCGGAACACAAACATTCTTATTCCGATTAATTTTCATTTATTATTCAATAACTTAGGTTTGACACTTATAAACACCAAGCTCAAACTCCGCCTTATATACAGTTAATACAGGGCAGGACTCCGATCATGAAAGGCGACATTACAGTCATCCAGCATCTCAACAAGATCCTTGCCAATGAGCTGGTCGCGATCAATCAGTACTTCCTGCATGCGCGCATGTATGAAGATTGGGGTCTGAACAAGCTCGGCAAGCACGAATACCACGAATCCATCGACGAGATGAAACACGCGGACAAGCTGATCAAGCGCATCCTGTTCCTTGAAGGCCTGCCAAATGTGCAGGACCTGGGCAAGCTGCACATCGGCGAACACACCCGCGAAATGCTCGAATGCGACCTGCGCATTGAAAAGACCGGCCACGCCGACCTGAAAGCCGCCATCGCCCATTGCGAAACCGTTGGCGACTTCGGCAGCCGTGAACTGCTCGAAGACATTCTTGAGTCGGAAGAAGAACACATCGACTGGCTGGAAACCCAGCTCGGCCTGATCGACAAGATCGGCCTGGAAAACTATCTGCAGTCGCAGATGGGCGAAGAGTAGGAGCTGTCGAGTGAAACGAGGCTGCGATCTTTATCGATTTCAGCCTTGATACTCAGTCAACTCGTATAACCAACAAAAAGCCCCGCCCTCTTTCGAGGTGCGGGGCTTTTTGCTGGCCGAAAATCAAAAGATCGCAGCCTCGTTTCACTCGACAGCTCCTACGGGAGACGCGTCGTCGAGCGAAACTCTATGAACGTAGAATCAGGCTTCGGACTTGTTCGCCGCTGCCGCTTCGACAGCCGCCTTGATGGTGCTTTGCAGCGAACCGTCTGCAGCCATCTCGGTCATGATGTCGCTGCCGCCGACCAGCTCACCGCCGACCCACAGTTGCGGGAAAGTCGGCCAGTTGGCGTACTTTGGCAGGTTGGCGCGGATTTCCGGGTTCTGCAGGATGTCCACGTACGCGAACTTTTCACCACAGGCCATCACGGCTTGCGCAGCTTTTGCGGAGAAGCCGCACTGCGGGGCATTCGGCGAGCCTTTCATGTAAAGCAGAATGGTGTTGTTGGCAATCTGCTCTTTAATCGTTTCGATGATATCCATGGAGCACCTCGGCTGAACTTTCCGACTCAGAGGTCGGCACGGTGGCGCATTGTAACGGAATCCCGAGCGCCATGCTCGGTCTCCCCGACAGACCCGCTCAAGCCGCCGCCACTGTCACCGGCACACCGTTCAACGCCGCGTTGCCCGACAGTTCGTCAAGCTGGCACTCGTCGGTCAGGTCGTTGGCGCTCGACCCCGGCTGGCCGCTGGCAATCGCCATCTGCACGCCCGGGCGCGCGTGGCCCCAACCGTGGGGCAGGCTGACCACGCCTTTCATCATGTCGAGACTGGCGAGCACTTCCACCTCGATCTGCCCGACCCGCGAACTCACCCGAACCCGTTGCCCGTCGGCCAGGCCACGGCTGGCCAGATCATCCGGGTGCATCAGCAACTGATGCCGCGGCTTGCCCTTCACCAGTCGATGGAAGTTGTGCATCCACGAATTGTTGCTGCGCACATGGCGGCGGCCGATCATCAACAACTCATCGGCAGCCGGCGCCTGCAACGCGGCAAAGCGAGCGAGGTCAGCGAGAATTTCCGGCGGTGCGGCCTGGATACGCTGATTCGGCGTTTTCAGACGTGATGCCAGATTCGGTTTCAGCGCACCCAGATCCACGCCATGCGGATGATCGAACAGCGTCGCCAACGACAACTTGTGCTCGGACGCATCGCCGTAGCGGCCCATGCGCAGGCCCATGTCGATCATCTTCGCCGGCGGCATCGTCGGTTTCAGCTCCTTGCCGGTTTTCTCGGCGAAGGCCTTGGCCAAACCGACGAAGATCTCCCAGTCGTGCAGCGCACCCTCGGGCTTGGCGAGGATCGCGCGATTGAAGCGGGTCACGTTACGCACCGCAAACAGGTTGAAAGTGGTGTCGTAGTGATCGTTTTCCAGCGCCGAGGTCGACGGCAGGATCAGATCGGCATAGCGCGTGGTTTCGTTGATGTACAGGTCGATGCTGAGCATGAAGTCGAGGCCGTCCAGCGCCTGTTCCAGTTGCCGGCCGTTGGGTGTCGACAACACCGGGTTGCCGGCCACGGTGATCAGCGCGCGGATCTGCCCCTCGCCGTCGGTGAGCATTTCTTCGGCCAGCGCCGAGACCGGCAACTCGCCGCCGTATTCAGGACGCCCGGAAACGCGGCTCTGCCATTTGTTGAAATGCCCGCCCGAGGTCGACGCCACCAGGTCCACCGCTGGCTCGGTGCACAGGGCACCACCAACGCGGTCGAGGTTGCCGGTGACCAGGTTGATCAACTGCACCACCCAATGACACAAGGTACCGAAGGCCTGGGTCGAAACGCCCATGCGTCCATAGCAGACGGCGCTTGGCGCGGCAGCGAAGTCGCGGGCGAGTTGCCGAATCTGCTCGGCAGGCACCGCGCAAAGTGGGCTCATGGCTTCTGCGCTGAACGCCGCCACGGCGTTGCGCACCTCATCCAGGCCATCGACCGGCAAATGGCTGTCGCGGGTCAGGCCTTCGCTGAACAGCGTATTGAGCATGCCGAACAACAGCGCCGCATCGCCGCCCGGGCGAACGAATACATGTTGATCGGCCATCGCTGCGGTTTCGCTGCGGCGCGGATCGACCACCACCACTTTGCCGCCACGTGCCTGAATTGCCTTCAGGCGCTTCTCGACATCCGGCACGGTCATGATGCTGCCGTTGGACGCCAGCGGATTGCCGCCGAGAATCAGCATGAAATCGGTGTGGTCGATGTCCGGGATCGGCAACAGCAGACCGTGGCCGTACATCAGATAGCTGCTGAGGTGATGCGGCAATTGATCGACTGAAGTGGCCGAATAACGATTGCGGGTTTTCAGCAACCCCAGGAAGTAATTGCTGTGGGTCATCAGGCCGTAGTTGTGCACGCTTGGGTTGCCCTGATACACCGCAACGGCGTTCTGGCCGTGACGTTCCTGAATCGCCGCGAGTTTCTCGGCCACCAGCGCAAACGCCTCGTCCCATTCGATCGGCAGCCATTCGCTGCCGACGCGGCGCATTGGCTGCCGCAGCCGGTCGGGATCGTTTTGAATGTCTTGCAGAGCCACGGCTTTCGGGCAGATATGGCCGCGGCTGAAGGTGTCGAGGGAATCGCCCTTGATCGAGGTGATCGCGACATCGCCATCGGTTTCCGTAGTTTCGATGGTCAGCCCGCAAATGGCTTCGCACAGGTGGCACGCACGGTGGTGAAGAGTCTTGGTCATGGCCAGTCTCTGTCTTGTTCGGGGGCGGGCAATCACGCCCGCGGGAACAAAACTATGGCCCGTGCGCGGAGCAGGCGCCAGCGACGTTCGTCTCGTGAATCGACGGTTATCAGGGCAGCCGATAAACCGTCGCGATCAGTTCGAAGGCAACTGCGGCGGTGCGGCCAGCTGGATTTCCTGGATGGTTTCGATCTGCTCGTGGGCGACGTGGACGCCGGTGAGCTCGCCGATCAACCGCCAATGCTCATCGAGCCCGGCGCTGATGGTGGCCATGCGATCGATCATGTGTCGGCCGGCGGATTTGACCACTTCGTCGTCACTGCGCAGCAACTCGAAAGACATCGAGGTGACTGACGCGGTGAGATGGGTCAGAGAGCGAGCCGTGTGGCCCAGCAGCTCCATTAACAGTTGTTCTTTCGATTCCATGCGGAGGCTTCCTGCGTCGCTCGAAACTTATTTATAACCCAGCACTTTGCTTTAGCAAATGTTTCAGTCTGAACATCCGACCAAGCGAATCGGTGGCGCCGCGTTCGTAAACCGACCAGGACCGCTGCGTTGCCGTCGCGGCGGATTGCCAAGCCCGGCGGCGCCAGTGTACAAAGAGGCTCACCGCTGTACTGAATCCGGCTTCAACATGCGTGATCGAAATGCTCGGTCCGCGCTCCGAATCCCGCTGAAAAAGTACCCTATTGGAAAAACGCGACATTTAGTGTCAATATCGCGCCTTCCCCTATTTCGTCGCCCCGTGCGGCTTACGCCGCAGGTCTCGCCCGTTGTTCCGTTAAACAAGGCTTTGAGCATCTGCGGTCTGTAGCAAAAAGGTAGTCAATGATGAGCGCAAGGCACTTTCTCTCCCTGATGGATTGCACGCCCGAAGAGCTGGTCAGCGTGATCCGTCGAGGCGTTGAGCTCAAGGACCTGCGTAACCGCGGCGTACTGTTCGAGCCTCTGAAAAACCGCGTGCTGGGGATGATCTTCGAAAAATCCTCGACCCGTACCCGGATCTCCTTCGAGGCCGGCATGATCCAGCTCGGCGGCCAGGCAATCTTCCTGTCCCCGCGCGATACCCAACTGGGCCGTGGCGAGCCGATCAGCGACTGCGCCATCGTCATGTCGAGCATGCTCGATGCGGTGATGATCCGCACCTTCGCCCACAGCACCCTCACCGAATTCGCCGCCAACTCGCGGGTGCCGGTGATCAACGGCCTGTCCGATGATCTGCACCCGTGCCAGTTGCTCGCCGACATGCAGACCTTCCTTGAGCACCGTGGCTCGATCCAGGGCAAGACCGTGGCCTGGATCGGTGACGGCAACAACATGTGCAACAGCTATATAGAAGCGGCGATCCAGTTCGACTTCCAGTTGCGCGTTGCCTGCCCGGAAGGCTACGAGCCGAACCCGGAATTCGTCGCCCAGGCTGGTGATCGCGTGACCATCGTCCGCGATCCGCAAGACGCCGTGCTTGGTGCGCATCTGGTCAGCACCGACGTCTGGACTTCGATGGGCCAGGAAGAGGAAACTGCCAAGCGCCTCAAGCTGTTCGCGCCGTTTCA
Source organism: Pseudomonas sp. ef1 (assembly GCF_007293365.2). Classification (NCBI taxonomy): domain Bacteria; kingdom Pseudomonadati; phylum Pseudomonadota; class Gammaproteobacteria; order Pseudomonadales; family Pseudomonadaceae; genus Pseudomonas; species Pseudomonas sp. ef1. Next base: position 5,791,916 of record NZ_CM129815.1, read on the forward strand.
GGTCAACCGTGCCTTGCTCGACCTCGCTGCCGAGGACGTGCTGTTCATGCACTGCCTGCCGGCGCACCGTGGCGAAGAAATCAGTCTCGACCTGCTCGATGACCCGCGCTCCGTCGCCTGGGATCAGGCAGAAAACCGTCTCCACGCACAGAAGGCCCTGCTCGAGTTCCTCGTTGAACCGGCATATCACCACGCATGAGCCATGAATTACTGCTGAACCTGCGCAACCTCGCTTGCGGCTACCAAGATCAACGCGTGGTGCAGAACCTCAATCTGCACCTCAACGCCGGCGACATCGGCTGCCTGCTCGGCTCGTCCGGCTGCGGCAAGACCACCACCCTGCGCGCAATCGCCGGTTTCGAACCGGTGCATGAAGGCGAAATCACCCTCGGTGGCGAAACCCTGTCCAGTGCCGGGTTCACCCTGGCGCCGGAGAAACGCCGGATCGGCATGGTGTTTCAGGACTACGCGCTGTTCCCGCACCTGAGCGTGGCCGACAACATCGCTTTCGGCATTCGCAAGCACCCGAACAAGGCGCGCGTGGTCGAAGAGCTGCTGGAACTGGTCAACCTGAAAAACCTCGGCAAGCGCTTCCCCCACGAGCTGTCCGGCGGTCAGCAACAGCGCGTCGCCCTCGCCCGCGCCCTGGCGCCGGAGCCGCAGTTGCTGCTGCTCGACGAGCCGTTCTCCAATCTCGATGGCGAACTGCGCCGCAAGCTCAGCCATGAGGTGCGCGACATCCTCAAGGCCCGTGGCACCAGTGCGATTCTGGTCACCCACGATCAGGAAGAAGCCTTCGCCGTCAGCGATCACGTTGGCGTGTTCAAGGAGGGTCGGCTGGAACAGTGGGATACGCCCTACAACCTCTATCACGAACCGGCGACGCCGTATGTCGCCAGTTTCATCGGTCAGGGCTATTTCATTCGCGGCCAGCTCGTCACCCCGGAATCAGTGCAGACCGAACTCGGTGAACTGCGTGGCAACCGTGCTTACACCTGGCCGATTGGCGGTGCGGTGGATGTGCTGTTGCGTCCGGATGACATTGTTTACGCGCCGGACAGCGCGTTGAAGGCGCAGATTGTCGGCAAGACATTCCTCGGCGCGGCGACCTTGTATCGCCTGCAACTGCCGACCGGCGCGCAGCTGGAATCGATCTTCCCCAGCCACGCCGATCATCTGGTTGGCGCGCAGGTCGGGATTCGCGTAGCGGCGGATCACCTGGTGCTGTTCCAGGCATCCGGCAGCACGGCGGCGCAGATTCCGGCGGTGGAAAACGGCGTCCGTCGGTTCAGCACCAGCTTCTGATCGAACACCATTCTCGTGTAGGAGCTGCCGAAGGCTGCGATCTTTTGACTTTCAAGATCAAGATCAAAAGATCGCAGCCTTCGGCAGCTCCTACACGGGGGATTGCGATCAGCTCAGATGAAGGGTACCGCTGGCCACCAGCGTCGCATTGCCGCCAATCTTCACCCGCTCACCTTCCAGCCGACAGAACAACTCGCCGCCCCGCGCCGAGCGCTGGCAAGCGGTCAGGTTCGTTTTGCCCAGACGCTTGGACCAGTACGGAATCAGGCTGCAATGCGTCGAACCGGTCACCGGGTCTTCATTGATACCGATCGCCGGGGCGAAATAGCGCGAGACGAAATCATGCTGGTTGCCACGCGCGGTGACGATTGCGCCCAGCCATGGCAGTTTCGCCAGCGCCGCCATGTCCGGTTTGCAGTCGAGCACGGCCTGCTCCGATTCCAGCACCACGAACAGTTCGTTGGAGCCGAGCACATCAACAGCCTCGACACCCAGCGCCCGCTCGACATCCAGCGTCACGCCGATTTCCGAAGGCACGATGGTCGGGAAATCCAGCCACAGCCGGTCGCCTTCGCGGCTGACACTCAGCGGCCCGGACTTGCAGATGAAGTCGATGCGCTCGGCGCTTTCCTTATAGATTTCGAACAGTACAAACGCGCTGGCCAGGGTCGCATGCCCGCACAGCGGCACTTCAGTAGTCGGAGTGAACCAGCGGATATGCCAGGCCTGCCCTTCGCGCACCAGAAACGCAGTCTCCGCCAGGTTGTGTTCGGCGGCGATCTTCTGCATCAAGTCATCGGCCAGCCAGCTGTCGAGCCGATAGACCATCGCCGGGTTGCCACTGAACGGCCGATCACTGAACGCGTCGACCTGATGAAACGCAAGCTGCATGATTTTCTCCCTGAATTGGTCGACCGAGCATGCATCGGCGGCCCGGATCAGTGCCAGTGACAGAAGCGCAATTTTTTCTTCATACAGCCGGCGCGCATTTTAAGCCCGGCCGATATCGGCGAACTGCGCCTGGGTGTGCTCGGCCAGCACCGCCGGTGCCAATTCCACTTCCAGTCCTCGCCGCCCGGCACTCACATAGATAGTCGCGAACCCCTGAGCGGAATTGTCGATGAAGGTGCGCAGGCGTTTCTTCTGCCCGAGCGGGCTGATGCCGCCCAACAGGTAGCCGGTAGAGCGTTGCGCGGCAGCCGGGTCAGCCATTTCGGCTTTCTTCACTCCAGCGGCATGGGCCAGGCCCTTGAGGTCGAGCGTTCCGACGACCGGCACCACAGCCACCAGCAGTTCGCCTTTTTCACTGGCGGCCAGCAAGGTTTTGAACACTTGCGCCGGTTCGAGCCCGAGCTTCTCCGCCGCCTCCAGCCCATAGGACGCGGCTTTCGGATCATGTTCGTAACTGTGCACGCGATGTTCGGCACGAACTTTTTCAACAAGTCCAACGCTGGGGTCATGGCAGCTCCGGGTTCGGCAATCTTTGAAAAAACCTGCGGCAGATTCTAGGTCATCGTTGGGCAAAAGGCTCTATTCCAAGCCGCGAATCCCGTGGCTTCGCGCTGCATTCAAGCTGATCGCCGCGCTGATCATTCACACGGCGAATAGTTTTATTGTGACCGGCGGTTCACTTTCGACCTTTGACAGGTTTGTTTCTTGTCTATATTTTTTCGAATCTGAATAATGTAAGAATCATGCTTAACGCAGTACCCAGCAGTAACCCGGGAACCGAATGGGGATTCCGACCCGGTGAAGATCGCGCCCTGCTCCGTTGGCAAGGCGCCACACAAGAAAAAGAACCGAGGTTTTCAATGACAGCTGCTTTACCGCAACCATCGCTTTCCGGCCAATGCATGGCCGAGTTTCTGGGCACCGCCCTTCTGATCTTCTTCGGCACCGGTTGTGTCGCCGCGCTCAAAGTCGCAGGTGCCAGCTTCGGCCTGTGGGAGATCAGCATCATCTGGGGCGTCGGCGTGAGCATGGCGATCTACCTCACCGCCGGGGTCTCCGGCGCGCACCTGAATCCGGCCGTGAGCATTGCTCTGGCAATCTTCGCTGACTTCGAAAAGCGCAAACTGCCGTTCTACATCCTTTCGCAGATTGCCGGCGCCTTCTGCGGCGCATTGCTGGTCTACACGCTCTACAGCAATCTGTTCTTCGATTACGAACAAACCCACCAGATGATTCGTGGCTCGGCCGCCAGCCTTGAATTGGCGTCGGTGTTCTCGACCTACCCGAACCCGGTGCTGTCGACGGCCCAGGCCTTTCTGGTCGAGATGATCATCACCGCGATCCTGATGGGCGTAATCATGGCCCTGACCGATGACAACAACGGCCTGCCACGCGGCCCGATGGCGCCGCTGCTGATCGGTCTGCTGATCGCCGTGATCGGCAGTGCGATGGGCCCGCTGACCGGTTTCGCGATGAACCCTGCGCGTGACTTCGGTCCGAAACTGATGACTTTCTTTACCGGTTGGGGTGAAATTTCCTTCACCGGTGGTCGTGATATCCCTTATTTCCTGATTCCGATTTTTGCACCGATTGTCGGTGCCTGCCTCGGCGCTGCCGGGTATCGCGGGCTGATTGCCCGACACCTGACCGGCGCCACACCTGCTACAAAGGATGCAGAACCGGCCATTGACGGCAAACCAAGAACTTCTTGAAACAGTCGGCGCCGGCTCCTGCCCATCCGAGCCGGCGCCACGGCCCACTCTCGTTTTTTTCGTCCAAGGCAATCGACATGACCGACATTCAGAACAAGAACTACATCATTGCCCTTGATCAGGGTACGACCAGTTCGCGCGCGATCATCTTCGACCGCGACGCGAACGTAGTCTGCACCGCGCAGCGCGAATTCGTTCAGCATTACCCGCAGGCCGGTTGGGTCGAGCACGACCCGATGGAAATCTTCGCCACCCAGAGCGCGGTGATGGTTGAAGCGCTGGCCCAGGCCGGCCTGCACCACGACCAGGTTGCCGCGATCGGTATCACCAACCAGCGTGAAACCACCGTGGTCTGGGACAAGACCACCGGCCGCCCCGTGTATAACGCGATCGTCTGGCAGTGCCGCCGCAGCACCGAGATCTGCCAGCAGCTCAAGCGCGATGGCCACGAAGACTACATCCGCGACACCACCGGCCTGGTCACCGACCCGTACTTCTCCGGCACCAAACTGAAGTGGATCCTCGACAACGTCGAAGGCAGCCGCGAGCGTGCGCGCAACGGCGAGCTGCTGTTCGGCACCGTCGATAGCTGGCTGATCTGGAAATTCACCGGCGGCAAGGTGCACGTCACCGACTACACCAACGCCTCGCGCACCATGCTCTTCAACATTCACTCGCTGGAGTGGGACTCGAAGATGCTGGAGATCCTCGACATCCCGCGCGAGATGCTCCCGGAAGTCAAAGCGTCCTCGGAAATCTACGGTCGCACCAAGAGCGGCATCGCCATCGGCGGTATCGCTGGCGACCAGCAAGCGGCACTGTTCGGGCAGATGTGCGTCGAGCCGGGCCAGGCGAAAAACACCTACGGCACCGGTTGCTTCCTGCTGATGAACACCGGCGACAAAGCGGTGAAATCCCAGCACGGCATGCTCACCACCATCGCCTGCGGCCCGCGCGGCGAAGTGGCTTATGCTCTGGAAGGTGCCGTGTTCAACGGCGGTTCGACCGTGCAGTGGCTGCGTGATGAACTGAAAATCGTCAACGACGCCCACGACACCGAATACTTTGCCAACAAGGTCAAGGACAGCAACGGCGTGTATCTGGTGCCGGCGTTCACCGGTCTCGGCGCGCCGTACTGGGACCCGTATGCCCGTGGCGCACTGTTCGGCCTGACGCGCGGCGTACGTGTGGATCACATCATCCGCGCCGCGCTGGAGTCGATCGCCTACCAGACCCGCGACGTACTCGACGCCATGCAACAGGATTCCGGCGAACGCCTCAAAGCTCTGCGCGTGGACGGCGGTGCGGTGGCGAACAACTTCCTCATGCAGTTCCAGGCCGACATCCTCGGCACCCAGGTCGAACGCCCGCAAATGCGCGAAACCACCGCACTCGGCGCGGCTTATCTGGCCGGTCTGGCGTGCGGTTTCTGGGGCAGCCTGGAAGAGCTGCGCGGCAAGGCAGTGATCGAGCGCGAGTTCGAACCGAGCCTTGACGAAACCGAGAAAGAGAAACTCTACAAAGGCTGGAAAAAAGCCGTCAGCCGCACCCGTGACTGGGCGCGCGAGGACGCCGAATAAGCCAACGTGCAGTTCCAGAAGGGTATCTAACTGGTAGGGAGCAGATTCCTGCGGCATCATGGGCAAATTTTGCTTGGCAGCCCAAAGGAAGCCCCATGAATCTGCCTCCCCGTCAGCAGCAAATCCTCGAGCTGGTCCGCGAACGCGGCTATGTGAGCATCGAGGAAATGGCCACGCTGTTCGTTGTCACCCCGCAAACCATCCGCCGCGACATCAACCAGCTCGCGGAAGCCAATCTGCTGCGTCGCTACCACGGTGGCGCCGCTTACGATTCCAGTGTCGAAAACACCGCGTATGCCATGCGTGCCGATCAGATGCGCGATGAAAAGCAACGCATCGGTGAAGCCATCGCCGCGCAGATCCCCGATCACGCCTCGCTGTTCATCAATATCGGTACGACCACCGAATCGATCGCTCGCGCCCTGCTCAATCACAGTCACCTGAAGATCATCACCAACAACCTGCACGTCGCCTCGATGCTCAGCGCCAAGGATGATTTCGATGTACTGCTGACCGGCGGCAACGTGCGCCGCGACGGCGGTGTGGTCGGTCAGGCGAGCGTGGACTTCATCAATCAGTTCAAGGTCGATTTCGCCTTGGTCGGGATCAGCGGGATCGATGAGGACGGCAGCCTGCTCGACTTCGATTATCAGGAAGTTCGCGTTTCCCAAGCGATCATTGCCAATGCGCGGCAGGTGATTCTGGCGGCGGACTCAAGCAAGTTCGGGCGTAACGCGATGATTCGACTGGGGCCGATCAGCCTGATCGATTGCCTGGTCACCGATCAGCAGCCGGTACCGGCGCTGGCGCAATTGCTGAGTCAGCACAAGATTCGTCTGGAAGTCGTTTAACGCTTCCAGGCATCAAAAGATCGCAGCCTTCGGCAGCTCCTGCATCTGGAATGCATTCCTCATGTAGGAGCTGCCGAAGGCTGCGATCTTTTGCTTTTAATGTTCGGATATTTTCCTTTCTCGGCCCTTCGATGAGTTTTTTCAATCGAACGCGACTGGCTGCGCGCGTGTTTATGGGCTACCATTTTCGCAAATGAACATTTATGTTCGATTTCCAAGACAAAATCAAAAGAACCGAGGCCAGCCGATGTCCACCTCTACCTTGCGTACGCCCCCTCTCTCCGAGATCTATGACGTTGCCGTGATTGGCGGCGGGATCAACGGCGTGGGGATCGCAGCGGATGCCGCCGGTCGCGGTCTTTCGGTGTTCCTTTGCGAAAAAGACGACTTGGCCAGCCACACCTCGTCGGCGAGCAGCAAGCTGATCCACGGTGGCCTGCGCTATCTGGAACATTACGAATTCCGTCTGGTGCGTGAAGCGCTCGCCGAGCGTGAAGTGTTGCTGGCCAAGGCGCCGCACATCGTCAAACCGATGCGTTTCGTCCTGCCACACCGCCCGCACCTGCGTCCGGCGTGGATGATTCGTGCCGGCCTGTTCCTCTACGACAACCTTGGCAAACGCGAAAAGCTGCCAGGTTCGAAAAGCCTGAAGTTCGGCGCCGACAGCGCGCTGAAAAGCGAAATCAAGAAAGGCTTCGAATACTCCGATTGCTGGGTCGATGACGCCCGCCTCGTGGTCCTGAACGCCATGGCCGCCCGTGAAAAAGGCGCGCATGTGCATACCCAGACCCGCTGTGTCAGTGCCCGCCGCACCAAAGGTTTGTGGCATCTGCATCTGGAGCGCGCCGACGGCAGTTTGTTTTCGATCACCGCCAAGGCACTGGTCAACGCCGCCGGCCCATGGGTGGCCAAGTTCATCCGTGACGACCTGAAGATGGAATCGCCGTATGGCATCCGTCTGATCCAGGGCAGCCACATCATCGTGCCGAAACTGTACGAAGGCGAACATGCGCATATTCTGCAAAACGAAGATCAGCGCATCGTTTTCACTATTCCGTACCTGAACCACTTCACCCTGATCGGCACTACCGACCGCGAGTACACCGGCGACCCGGCGAAAGTAGCGATCACCGAAGGCGAAACCGATTACGTGCTGAAAGTGGTCAACGCCCACTTCAAGAAGCAGCTCAGCCGCGAAGACATCCTGCACAGCTACTCGGGCGTTCGGCCGCTGTGCAACGACGAGTCCGACAATCCGTCGGCCGTCACCCGCGATTACACCCTGGCGCTGTCGGGCAACGCCGAGGAAGCGCCGCTGCTGTCGGTGTTCGGCGGCAAGCTGACCACTTACCGCAAGCTCGCCGAGTCGGCGATGGCGCAGTTGATGCCGTTCTTCACCCAGATGCGCCCGAGCTGGACCGCGACCGCCACCCTGCCCGGCGGCGAAGACATGACCACGCCAGAGGCCCTGAGCGCGCGGATTCGCGACAAGTTCGATTTCGTCCCGACCGAAATCGCCCGGCGCTGGGCCGTCACCTACGGCAGCCGCACCTGGCGCATGCTTGAAGGCGTGGAAAGCCTGGCCGACATGGGTGAGCACATCGGCGGCGGGCTCTACACCCGCGAAGTCGATTACCTGTGCAGCGAAGAGTGGGCCACTACGGCGCACGACATCCTGTGGCGCCGCACCAAGCTAGGCTTGTTCACCACAGCGGAGCAACAGCAGAAGCTGTCGACGTATCTGGGCAAGGTTGAGCAGAACCGGAAGATCGAGGCGGCTTGATCTTCGCCCTATCGTTTGAACGAAAGCCCCTGAATCGCAAGATTCAGGGGCTTTTTGCTATGCCCGCAAGGCCCGGCTCCACTCCCTCACGAGCCTAAATGTGCCAAAAGAAAATCGATAAACACCCGCGACTTGGGCGGCAGGTGCGGCGTGTCCGCAAACACCAGGCTGATCGGCTGTGAGGGCAGCGAGTATTCCGGCAGCACACGTACCAGATGCCCACGGTCCGTATCGTCTTCAACCATCCACGCCGGCAGCACCGACACGCCCAGCGACGACAAGGTCATCGAACGAATCGCAGTCGATGAATTCGATTGGAAATGACGGCTACCATTGATTTCGACTGCTTCCCCCACACCATCGCGTAAAACCCACTGCGTCGGCGCCAACAGATTGCTGTTGGCAATCCACGGCACGGCATTGAGATCCTGCGGTGTTTTTACCGGGTAGCGGAGCAGAAACCCTTCAGTAGCCACCAGCACAATTTCATAGTCGGCCAGTTTCCGGCTCTTGAAAGCCGAGTCCGCCAGGTTGCCCAGGCGAACCACCAGATCGAGCCGGTCGGCAAGCAGATCATTGAGCGAGGAGTTGAAGTCGTAGCACAGGCGGATGTCGGGATAACGCTCGGCGAACAGCGGAATCAGCGGCAGGATGAATCGCTCGCCGTATTCACTGGTGGAACTGATCCGCAGCGTTCCCGAAACGCGGTTTGTGCGGTGCAATACCCTGTCAAACGCTGTGTCGATATCGGCAACGATGGTTTTGAATTCATTGTAAAAGCTTTGCCCGGCCTCGGTCAGGGTCACGGCACGACTGTTGCGCAGCAACAGGCTGGTCGACAACGCTGCCTCCAGGGCCTTGATGTGCAGACTGACCATGGCCCGGCTGAGATTCAGATGGCTGGCAGCCTTGGTAAAAGAACCCAGTTCGGCAATCGCCAGAAACGTCTGCACCCGGTTCAAGTGCGTGTGCAGAGCGCCCTGAGTCACGGTTCAATCCCTTCAAACATTGTGTTCAGCTCCATTGCATCGACGGTCGGAGTCTATCGCCCCTATGCTCGACGACAAAGGGGAAACACCATGAGTTACCGCTATAAAGTCGCGTCGATTTTCCTGCTCGGCTTCTTTATCGATTGCATCAACATCTTCATGTCGGCGGTGGCGCTGCCCAGTCTGTCAGCTACCTTGCAGGTCAGCAGCGCTTCGGTGGCGTGGGTCGCCAACGCGTACATCCTCGGACTGACGTTGATCATTGCGCTGAGCACCTGGCTGGCCGCGCGTTTTGGCAGTCGTGAAATCCTCACCGCTTCAATGCTGGTATTCAGTGGCTCGGTGTGGCTGTGCGGCCAGGCCGACAGCTTCCATGAACTGGTGATCTGGCGCTTCGTTCAGGGCATCGGCGGCGGCTTGTTGATCCCGGTCGGACAGGCACTGACGTTCAATCTTTTTCATGGCGAGCAACGCGCGAAAATATCCACGCTGATCATGGCCGTTGCCCTGATTGCCCCGGCGATGTCACCCACCGTCGGCGGCCTCATTGTCGACATCAGCTCCTGGCGCTGGGTGTTCTACAGCACCCTCCCGTTTTCGCTGCTTGCCGCCGGGCTGTCGTGGTGGTGGATCAGGGAAGGCAAACCCGCCGAGCTTCAGCGTCCGGACATCAAAGGCCTGTTGCTGGTCAGCGCGGTGCTCGCCAGTTTGCTGATGGGTATGTCGCTGTACGGCGGCGATTACCCACCGCTGGCAGCGCTGGGTTTTGTCATCGCGGGCCTGACATTCATCGCGCTGTATCTGCTGCATTACCGCCGCTGCAGTAACGCGATCATCGACTTGAGCCTGCTCAGGAGCAGAAAACTCAGCACCTCGATCTTCATCTATTACGCAATTCCGGGGGTGTTCACCGGTGTCAACCTGATGAGTATTTTCTTTTTGCAGAACACCCTGCACTTCAGCGCCCGGCTGACCGGAATGTTCATGATCCTCTATGCCATCGGTGCGTTCATCGCAATGATCCTTTGCGGTCGCGTCTACAACCGGATCGGCGCCAGACGCCTGTTCACCCTCGGCATGCTGTTGCACAGCGCCGGCATCGCCACCCTGGTGCTGGTCAATGCGCCAACTGATCTTTGGCTCATCATGATCGCCTACAGCCTGATGGGCATTGGCGGTGGCATCGGTGCCAATACCGCGCAAACTACCTCACTGATGGACTTCACCGGCGGCGATACGCACAAGGCCAGTGTCATCTGGAACATCAATCGGCAGATGTCTTTCAGCCTCGGCGCCGCACTGTTTCTGATGATCTTCAACGTGCTGCTCCCGACGCTCGGCACCACGCCGGCCTATCACGCGACCTTCGCAATTGCCGCGCTGGTCGGGCTGCTGCCGTTGCTGCAGATGAATCAACTGCCCCCTGCGAAGGAACGCCCATGACATACGATCTGATCGAACAGGCCGAACACAGTATCCACCACGTCCACGAGCTGATCCTTCGGGTATTCACTGATGCCGACGGTGCTGGCGCCGCGAGCATCGAGCCGTTGATGCAGGCATTTGCTGAGGATTTCAGCATGGTTGGTATTTCGGGGGACGCATTGACCCGCGTCGAAGTAGAACAACTGTTCAAAGGAGCCGTAGGCGCCAAGGCGGGACTCGATATCGAGATCAGTGATTTGCACACGGTGTGGCAGGAGGACGACATGCTGGCTGTGAGCTACGTCGAAACCCAACGCTTGGACGGCGCTCAACACTCGCGGGTCGCAGTGGCGATCCTGAGCGGACAAACTGAAGGGGTGAAGTGGGTGTATTTGCATGAAACGCCACTGAGCCGGCAAGTCTGAGACCAGGCCACAAGATATTCGGTTTTCCGAACACGACTCCACAGTCGATTCGGTTAACCGGATCATACCTTCATAAAATTACCGCCATAAAACTTTAATAACGTTATAAAACAACCGGTTAACGGACTTCGACTGCTCTGGCACGAGTCATGCTCTACACTCTCTCGACGAATGCCTGCTGTGCCAGCACTTCAGGAGCCGTCAGGCATTCGAAGCACAAAAAGGGCCGACAAACTGGCTCCATAAAAAAAACAATGTCGAGGAAAATTTGATGCGCATCGTTCCCCATATCCTGGGCGCAGCCATTGCTGCCGCTCTGATCAGCACGCCAGTTTTCGCCGCCGAACTCACCGGCACCCTGAAGAAGATCAAAGAGTCCGGTGTCATCACCCTGGGCCACCGTGACGCCTCCATTCCGTTCTCCTACATCGCTGATGCGTCCGGCAAGCCGGTCGGCTACTCGCACGATATCCAGATGAAGATCGTCGACGCGATCAAGAAAGACCTCGACCTGCCGAACCTGCAAGTCAAATACAACCTCGTCACCTCGCAGACCCGTATCCCGCTGGTGCAGAACGGCACCGTGGACGTCGAGTGCGGTTCGACCACCAACAACGTCGAGCGTCAGCAGCAGGTCGACTTCTCCGTCGGCATTTTCGAAATCGGCACTCGTCTGCTGTCCAAGAAAGACTCCAAGTACAAGGATTTCGACGATCTGAAAGGCAAGAACGTCGTAACCACCGCCGGCACCACCTCCGAGCGCATCCTCAAGGCGATGAACGCCGACAAGCAGATGGGCATGAACGTCATCTCCGCCAAAGACCACGGCGAGTCCTTCCAGATGCTGGAATCGGGCCGTGCCGTTGCCTTCATGATGGATGACGCACTGCTGGCCGGCGAAGCCGCCAAGGCCAAGAAAGCCGCCGATTGGGAAGTGACCGGCACGCCACAGTCGTACGAAATCTACGGCTGCATGATGCGCAAAGGCGACGAGCCGTTCAAAAAGGCTGTGGATGACGCGATCAAGGCCACTTACGCTTCGGGCGAAATCAACAAGATCTACGAGAAGTGGTTCATGCAGCCGATTCCGCCAAAAGGCCTGAACCTGAACTTCCCGATGAGCGACGAGCTCAAGGCGCTGATCGCCAATCCGACCGACAAAGCGGCTGACGACAAGAAGTCCTGATTTTCTGACTAACCTTATCCCCTGAGGAGGCGCCTGCCTTTTCAGGGGATGGTCACTCCCTGCTGGCATTTTTCTGGAAACACTCGAACCGGTGGCTGTCGAGCCGATCGCGTGTGCCCGGTCTTTGAAAAAAGACTGGGGAGGGAACGGAGTTCCCCAGGCGGGCACTTGTACATCGATCGAATCGAGGGGAGACCCTAATGAATTACAACTGGGACTGGGGCGTGTTCTTCAAGTCCACCGGTGTGGGCAGCGAGACCTATCTCGACTGGTTCATCTCCGGTCTGGGCTGGACCATCGCCATCGCCATCGTGGCGTGGATCATCGCCCTGCTGCTCGGCTCGCTGCTGGGCATCATGCGCACCGTGCCGAATCGCATCGTATCGGGCATCGCGACCTGCTACGTCGAGCTGTTCCGTAACGTGCCGCTGCTGGTGCAGCTGTTCATCTGGTACTTCCTGGTGCCCGATCTGCTGCCGCCGGATCTTCAGGAGTGGTACAAGCAGGACCTCAATCCGACCACCTCGGCCTACCTGAGCGTTGTCGTCTGCCTCGGTCTGTTCACCGCCGCCCGTGTCTGCGAGCAAGTGCGCACCGGTATCCAGGCGCTGCCCCGTGGTCAGGAATCCGCCGCCCGCGCGATGGGTTTCAAGCTGCCGCAGATCTACTGGAACGTGCTGCTGCCCCAGGCCTACCGGATCATCATTCCACCGCTCACCTCGGAATTCCTCAACGTGTTCAAGAACTCCTCCGTGGCGTCCTTGATCGGTTTGATGGAATTGCTGGCGCAGACCAAACAGACCGCCGAGTTCTCGGCCAACCTGTTCGAAGCGTTCACCCTGGCGACCCTGATCTATTTCACCCTCAACATGAGCCTGATGCTGCTGATGCGCCTGGTCGAGAAGAAAGTCGCGGTGCCCGGCCTGATCTCCGTGGGGGGTAAATAATGGAATTCGATTTCAGTGGCATCGTCCCGGCCATTCCCGGTTTGTGGAACGGCATGGTGATGACCCTCAAGCTGATGGCCATGGGCGTGATCGGCGGGATGATTCTCGGCACGATCCTCGCGCTGTGCCGTCTGTCGCACAACAAGCTGCTGTCGAGCATCGCTGGCGCCTACGTCAACTATTTCCGCTCGATTCCGCTGCTGCTGGTGATCACCTGGTTCTACCTGGCGGTGCCGTTCGTGCTGCGCTGGATCACCGGCGAAGACACGCCGATCGGTGCATTCACCTCGTGCGTCGTGGCGTTCATGATGTTTGAAGCGGCGTATTTCTGCGAAATCGTCCGGGCCGGTGTGCAGTCGATTTCCAAGGGCCAGATGGGTGCTGCTCAGGCACTGGGCATGAACTACGGACAGATGATGCGCCTGATCATCCTGCCGCAGGCGTTCCGCAAGATGACCCCGCTGCTGCTGCAGCAGAGCATCATCCTGTTCCAGGACACCTCGCTGGTCTACACCGTGGGCCTGGTGGATTTCCTCAACGCCTCGCGTGCCAGCGGCGACATCATCGGCCGCTCCAATGAGTTCCTGATTTTCGCCGGTCTCGTGTACTTCATCATCAGCTTCGCCGCCTCGCGGTTGGTCAAGCGTCTGCAAAAAAGGTTCGCCGTATGATCTCTATCAAAAACATCAACAAGTGGTATGGGGACTTCCAGGTGCTGACTGATTGCAGCACCGAGGTCAAGAAAGGCGAAGTGATCGTGGTCTGCGGCCCGTCGGGTTCCGGCAAGTCGACGCTGATCAAATGCGTCAACGCCCTGGAACCGTTCCAGAAAGGTGACGTGGTGGTTGACGGCACGTCGATCGCCGACCCGAAAACCAACCTGCCGAAACTGCGTTCGCGCGTGGGCATGGTGTTCCAGCATTTCGAGCTGTTCCCGCACTTGACCATCACCGAAAACCTGACCATCGCGCAGATCAAGGTGCTCGGCCGCAGCAAGGAAGAGGCGACCAAAAAGGGTCTGCAGCTGCTTGAGCGCGTCGGCCTGTCGGCGCACGCCCACAAGCACCCGGGGCAACTGTCCGGCGGGCAGCAGCAGCGTGTGGCGATTGCCCGTGCGCTGGCGATGGACCCGATCGTCATGCTGTTCGACGAACCGACCTCGGCGCTCGACCCGGAAATGGTCAACGAAGTGCTCGACGTGATGGTGCAACTGGCCCACGAAGGCATGACCATGATGTGCGTAACCCACGAAATGGGCTTCGCCCGTAAAGTCGCCGACCGGGTGATCTTCATGGACCAGGGCAAGATCATCGAAGACTGCCCGAAAGAGGAATTCTTCGGCGACATCAGCGCCCGCTCCGAACGCGCGCAGCACTTCCTCGAGAAAATCCTGCAGCACTAAAAGCAACACACCCGCACCCTGTCTGTGGGGTGCGGGCAGCCTGACAATGAGATCCCCTGTGGCGAGGGGATTTATCCCCGTCCGGCTGCGCAGCAGTCGTAAAACCTGTGCATGCGGTCTTTCAGTTAAACCGCAGTGATGGTTTTGGGGCCGCTTCGCGGCCCAACGGGGATAAATCCCCTCGCCACAGGCACAAACAAGTGTTGTGGTTGACCCAAGGCATCTGTGATGAAATGCGACCCCACTCTTTATCGCGCTGCCGAGCCATCACTTGCCGTGAAGCCCCGTCTGATCCGTCATCTGTTCCTGCCGCCACTGATCATCGCCCTGATGGTCGGGCTGGGTTTCATCGGCTTCTGGACCAGTGAACACTTCGGCATCCGCAGCCTCGGCGAGAACGGTCAGCGTCAGTTGGAACTGCACGCCCGCGCGGTCGAAAGCGAGATCAGCAAATACACCTACCTGCCCAGTCTGCTGGAACTCGAAACCAGTGTGCCGCAGTTGCTGGCCGATCCGACCCCGGAGCACCGGCAGACGGTCAACGACTACCTCGAAGGCCTGAACCGCCGCAGCCGCAGCCGGGCCATCTACGTCATGGACACCACCGGCCGGGTCATGGCCACCAGCAACTGGCGCGATGTCGACAGTTACCTGGGTGAGGACCTGTCCTTCCGCGCCTATTTCAAAGACGCCGTACGCGGCCAGCCCGGACGCTTCTACGGCATTGGCAGCACCAATGGCGAACCTGGTTACTACCTCGCCCACGGCCTCGAAGAGCACGGCAAGATCATCGGTGTCGCGGTGGTCAAGGTGCGTCTGGAAGCCATGGAAGAGCGCTGGCAGCGGGCGCGTCTGGAAGCGTTCGTTAGCGATGAGAACGGCATCATCATTCTCTCCAGCGATCCGGCCAGGCGGTTGAAATCGGTGATCCCGCTCAGCGATGAGATCAAGGAAAAACTCGCCCGCAGCCTGCAGTATTACTGGTTCCCGCTCAACGAACTGCAACCGCTGGCCCGCGAGACGCTGGCCGAAGGCGTGGAGAAACTGACTTTCCCGGCCAACAGCGAATTGCAGCCCGACGAAGACGACATCAGTTATCTGGCGCAAACCCGACTGCTGAGCGACACGCCGTGGAATTTCACCCTGCTCACGCCATTGCAGGACCTGCGCCGCGAAGCCATCAACCAAGGCATTCTGGTGGCCGTTGCGTTTGCCCTGTTCGCCTTCCTGCTGATTGCCTGGAACGAGCGGCGCAAAGTCCTCGCCACCCGCCTCGCCGCCCGCGAAGCGTTGCAGGAAGCCAACAGCCAACTGGAGCGTCGGATTACCGAACGCACCGCCGATCTGCGCGCCAGCAACGAACGCCTGAAGAGTCAGATCCGCGAACGCCGCCAGGCCGAGGAGACGTTGCGCCGCGCTCAGGATGAACTGGTTCAGGCGGGCAAACTCGCGGCCATCGGCCAGATGTCGACCAGCATCGCCCATGAATTGAACCAGCCGCTGGCGGCGATGCGCACGCTGTCGGGCAACACCGTGCGCTTTCTCGAGCGCGGCCAGCTCGACGTCGCCAGCACCAACCTCAAGACCATCAACGACCTGATCGACCGCATGGGCCGGATCACCGCCAGCCTGCGTTCGTTCGCCCGGCGCGGCGACAACAAGGGTCAGGCCAGTCTCGGCAAAGCCGTCGACGCCGCCTTGCAAGTGCTCGGCGCGCGCGTGGAAAACACCGCGCTGCAGATTCACCGGCAGTTTGCCGATGTGCAGCTGCTGATCGATCAGACCCGCCTCGAACAGATCCTCGTCAACCTGATCGGCAACGCCCTCGACGCCATGCACGCGCAACCGCAGCCGCAGCTGTGGCTGGAGGGTGAAGAATTCAACGGCAAGTACCGCTTGCGGGTGCGTGACAACGGCCACGGTATCGACGCCGAAGCGCGCAAGCATCTGTTCGAACCGTTCTTCACCACCAAGCCCGGCGAGCAAGGCCTGGGACTGGGCCTGACCCTGTCCGCCAGCCTCGCCGCCGCCACCGGCGGGCACCTGGGTGTCGAACACCCGGCCGGCGGTGGCACCACTTTCGTCCTCAGTTTACCGTTGGTAAGCCCTCTTTCTGCCGAGCCAATATGAACCCTGAACTCAGTGTGCTGATTGTCGAAGACGACCCCCATGTGCTGCTCGGCTGCCAACAGGCGCTGACCCTCGAAGACATTCCGTGCATCGGCGTCGGCAGTGCCGAAGAGGCGCTGGCGCAGGTCGGCGACAACTTTGCCGGCATCGTCATCAGCGACATCCGCCTGCCGGGCATCGATGGCCTGGAATTGCTCACCCGCCTCAAGCAGCGTGATCGCAGCCTGCCGGTAGTGCTGATCACCGGCCACGGCGACATTTCCATGGCTGTCGGCGCGATGCAGAAAGGCGCCTACGATTTCATGGAAAAACCGTTCTCGCCGGAACGCCTGGTCGATGTCGCGCGGCGGGCGCTGGAGCAACGCAGCCTCGCCCGTGAAGTCTCATCACTACGTCGACAACTGGCTGAACGCGACTCCCTTGAAGGGCGGATCATCGGCCGCTCACCAGCGATGCAGAATCTGCGCGAACTGATCGCCAACGTCGCCGACACTTCGGCCAACGTCTTGATCGAAGGCGAGACCGGCACCGGCAAGGAACTGGTCGCTCGGTGCCTGCACGATTTCAGTCGGCGCCACAGCAAACAGTTCGTCGCGCTGAACTGCGGCGGCCTGCCGGAAAACCTTTTTGAAAGCGAAATCTTCGGCCACGAAGCCAACGCCTTCACCGGCGCCGGCAAACGGCGCATCGGCAAGATCGAGCACGCCGACGGCGGCACGCTGTTCCTCGATGAAGTGGAAAGCATGCCGCTGCCGTTGCAGATCAAGTTGCTGCGCGTGCTGCAGGAACGCACCCTTGAGCGCCTCGGCTCGAACCAGAGCGTGGCCGTGGATTGCCGGGTGATTGCGGCGACCAAATCCGACCTTGATGAGTCGAGCAAGGCCGGGGAATTTCGCAGCGACTTGTACTACCGCCTCAACGTCGTGACCCTGGAATTGCCACCGCTGCGCGAACGCCGCGAAGACATCCTGCAACTGTTCGAGCATTTCACCCAGCAGTCGGCGCTGCGCTTCGACCGCGCGCTGCCGGAGCTGGACAACCAGACCCTGTCGAACCTGATGAGCCACGACTGGCCGGGCAACGTGCGCGAACTGCGCAACGTCGCCGAACGCTTCGCCCTCGGCCTGCCGGCCTTCAAGAAGTCCGGGGCCAGCGCCGGCCAGGGTCTGGCGTTTGCCGAAGCGGTGGAAGCGTTCGAGCGCAATCTGCTGGTCGACGCCTTGCAACGCAGCGGCGGCAACCTGACCCAGGCCAGCCAGGAATTGGGCATGGCCAAGACCACGCTGTTCGATAAAGTCAAAAAGTACGGGCTGAGCCACTGATGGATCTGATTCTCAAAGCCGCGATCGGCGCCGCAGTCGTGCTGATCCTCGCGGCACTGTCCAAGACCAGAAACTATTACATCGCCGGGCTGGTACCGCTGTTCCCGACCTTTGCCCTGATTGCGCACTACATCGTCGGCAAAGGCCGCTCGGTCGACGATCTGAAAACCACGATCGTGTTTGGGATGTGGTCGATCATTCCCTACTTTATCTATCTGGCGACGCTGTACGTGATGGTCGACCGCATGCGCCTGGAAGCATCGCTGGCCGTGGCGGCGGTGGCGTGGCTGATGGCGGCGACGGTATTGGTGAGCGTGTGGGTCCGGCTGCATGCCTGAACCCACGCGCATCAGCCACTAGCGATCGTAGACTCTGGCCAGTTGCGCGGACGACAGAGCATCCTCGAACGGCACTGGCACTGACTTCACCGCACCGTAGAGATTGCGGTAGCGCCAGTAGTTGCCGTTCTGCGCCAGTTGATAACCGCGCTCGACCACACGCTGGCCGTCGAGCACGTAACGCAGGGTTTCCTGCGCGGCCGGCGGTGGCGTCGGTTGCATCAGATCGGCGCTCAACACGCGCATGGATTCATCAATGCATTCATCCAGCACGGCGGTGACCTTGGCCAGGTCAAGGGCGCCGTCATCGATGCATTGCTTGCCGCAACGACGGATCGGCTGACTGGCCACTTCGATGCGCATGCGGTACAGCGGCGAGCCGGCGATATCCTGTAATTGCACCTGATTGACCAGCACGAAACTGCCGCGATCGGGCGTCAGCATCAGCTTCGGTTCGATCAGCAACCGTGCCGTGACCGCACCTGCCCCCTGCTTGAATCCGGACACCTGCGACGCCGCCTGAAAACGCTGTTGCAAGCGCTCCTGCAACGGCACGCCGGCGAGCAGGTCGGCCAGCGGCCGCGATTCGTTCAGCGCGGCTTTTTCGGCATCGCGCTGTAACGTACCGGAACCCATTTGCGTGTTGATCAGGCTGGCTACCAGAATCCCCGCCAGCCCGGCGCCCGCGCCGGAGCTCGACACCAGCGTGTAACTGGAATTCGCCGCGTTCACCGCCGCCTTGCTGTCGATCACCGTGCTGGCGCCGACAAATTCCGCCGGAAGTTGCACGTCGACTTTCAGCCCGTGTGCCTGCACATAGCTCATGGCGGCCTGATCCTTGAAACCGGCCTCGGGTGCCGGTTTCTGCGCACAGCCAGGCAACGCCAGCAGCGAGATCGCCGCGAGGGTCAGCGCCAGACGTTTCATTGCGCGAACGGGGCGATCATTTGCTGACGGCTGTTATCCATCGCCTGATAAAACGCGTTGGACAGGTTGGTGTAGGACGGCTCGTCCCACTCGCCTTGCGCGGCCTGTACAGCGGCGAATGGCTGGTACCACAAGAGTTTGTTGTCCGACAGATCGATCACCATGCCCTGGCCGCCGACCTGGGCCATCGGCACGCTGGTGGGCACGATGCTGTAGTAGCTGCGGGTGGCACCGGTGGCATAAATCGACACCAGCAACAGACGGTCGATGCCGTGGGCAGCTTTCATCGGCGACAGGTCCTTGGTCATGTAGCCCTCGCGGAAATCGACTTCCTTGAAGGTCTTCAGATCGACCTTTTCATCAATGCGCTTGGCCTTGTAGCCCTTGGCCTGCAACTTGGCGACGATGGCGTCGGGCAGGGTTTCCAGATCGCGCACCTGCCAGGTCTCGACGTTGGCGCTGAGCTTGCTGTTGACGCCGGCGTTGATGGCGTAATCGAGGATGCCCTGATTGCCGGTCAGCGCCAGCACCGGCGACGGTACGACGGTAATGGCCACACCGATGGTCGGCTCTTTGGCATCCCAGAACTGTTTGTCCAGGGCCACGGGCGGTTGCACATGGGCGCAGCCGGTGAGAGTCAGTACGGCGAGCAGGGCCAGCGCGGCCCATTGACGTGTAGCGCGAAAAATCATGGATCAAGTCCCTATGTCTGAAAACGTTCCTGCGCCTTATCGGCAACAACGCGGCAAACAATAGTGGCACATTGATATTTTTTTGGCGACAGGATGCTGGCGCACTCTTACAGCAGATTGTTCTGCGCCGCCGGATCGACCCGAGCCCAATGCGAAGTGTCCTCGCGATGCGCCTGCAAATACGGCAGCACCGCCGCCAGCAACGGCTCCTTGAACGCCTCCTGAAAGCGATGCGCCAGTCCCGGAATCAGTTTCAACTGACTGCCCTGAATGTGCGCCGCCAGATGCACGCCGTGCATCACCGGCAGCAGCGGATCTGCCGTGCCGTGCACCACCAGGGTCGGCACGCGCAGCTGATTGAGCAATGCCACCCGGCTCGGTTCGGCAAGGATTGCCATGATCTGGCGCTTGACGCCTTCGGGGTTGAACGCGCGGTCGTAGGACGCCGCCGCCTGTTGCAGCAAGGCCTGGCGATCATCGGTTACCGCCGGGCTACCGAGTGCCGCGAGCAGATCGGCCTGTTGCTCCAGTGCCACTTCGCGATTCGGCGCGCCCCGCCGCGAGAGCAATTGCACCAGCGCCGCACTCGGTGCCGGCAGGCCTTCAGCGCCGGAAGTGGTCATGATCAGCGTCAGGCTTTCCACCCGCTGCGGCGCCATTGCCGCCATGTGCTGGGCGATCATCCCGCCCATGCTCGCGCCGAGCACGTGGAATTGCTCAACCTTCAGCGCCGTCATCAAACCCAGCGCATCGTCGGCCATGTCAGTCAGGCTGTACGGGGCCGAGACCGGTAAACCGAGCTTGTAACGCAGCACTTCGAAGGTCAGGTTGGCCTCGATCGGCGCTTGCCGCCAGGTCGACAATCCGACGTCGCGGTTGTCATAACGGATCACCCGGAAACCCTGCTGACACAGCGCGACCACGACTTCGTCCGGCCAGTGGATCAACTGCCCTCCCAGGCCCATGACCAGCAACAGCGCCGGGTCCGATGCGCGGCCGATACTTTGATAGGCAAGACTGACCTGCGCCAGATCGGCGTGCTCGGTCGGCACGTTGACATCACAGCGTCCGGCTGCAAACGAGCCGGCCCCGAACAAAAGCGCGGCCAACGCGGCCGCGACTGAAAAAACTCTCTTGAACATGAAAAACACCAAAACGCAGCACCCCAGTAGAGCGCGAGTCTGATGAAGTTCGTACGAGCGCGCTGCCACAGTTGCATGACAGTTTGATGAAGAGTGCCGAGCGGTCGTCTGTCGAATGCCCGCCGGATCCTCGCCGACAGATCGACAAAGCCACCGTCATGAGACAAACTCACCTTCCCCGCATTCGTCACAAGTTTTCTTCATGGAGCCCCGCCGGTGCTTGAAATCCGACATCTGAAAACCCTGCACGCCCTGCGCGAAGCCGACAGCCTGGTGGATGCCGCTGATCGCCTGCATCTGACGCAATCCGCTCTATCGCATCAATTCAAAGAGCTGGAAGAGCGCATGGGCATGCAGTTGTTCGTGCGCAAGACCAAACCGGTGCGTTTCACCAGCGCCGGTTTGCGCCTGCTGCAACTGGCCGACGCCACCCTGCCATTGTTGCGCGCCGCTGAACGGGACATTGGTCGCCTGGCCGGTGGCACCGCCGGGCGTCTGCACATGGCGATCGAATGCCACAGCTGCTTTCAGTGGCTGATGCCGACCATAGACCAGTTCCGCGATGCCTGGCCGGAGGTCGAGCTGGACCTGGCTTCGGGTTTCGCTTTCGCCCCACTGCCGGCACTGGCGCGCGGCGATCTGGATCTGGTGGTGACCTCCGATCCGCTGGAAATTGCCGGCATCACTTACGTGCCGCTGTTCACTTACGAAGCCATGCTCGCCGTGGCCAATCAGCATGCACTGGCGAGCAAGCCGTACATCGTTCCTGAAGACTTGTTGACCGAAACGCTGATCACCTACCCGGTCGAGCGTGATCGTCTGGACATCTTCACCCGCTTCCTCGAACCGGCCGACATCGAACCTGCGCAGGTGCGCACTTCGGAACTGACGGTGATGATGATGCAACTGGTCGCCAGCGGCCGTGGCGTCTGCGGAATGCCGCACTGGGCGCTGCATGAATACAGCTCGCGCGGCTATGTGAAGGGCAAACGGTTGGGTGAGAAGGGCTTGTTCGCGACGCTGTACGCGGCGATTCGCACGGACATGCTCGACGCGCCGTACATGCGCGATTTCCTGCTGACCGCCAAGGACACCTCGTTCTCGACCCTGGATGGTGTCAGCGCCGTACGCTGATTCTCCAGAGCAAGAGATCTCCCTGTGGGAGCGAGCCTGCTCGCGAAAGCGGTGGATGATTCAGCGATGATGTCGGCTGGACGGACGCCTTCGCGAGCAGGCTCGCTCCCACAAGGATTGTCGTGGTGGGTCAGAGCTGGCGCCACATGTGGATCTTGTCGAAGTAGTCTTCGCCCACCCGCACGGCGAGTGGTTCGAGGCCGAACTGAATGAAGCCGCAACGCTGGTACAACTGAAAAGCCGCGTCATTGCCGGCAGTCACGGTGAGCTGCAGCAATTTTAGCGCCGGATGCTTTTGCGCTTCGACCAATGCCGCCTGCACCAGATCAAAGCCCAGCCCCTTGCGACGAAAATCCGCCGAGACATACATGCCGAACAGCGTGGCCTTGTGTCGTGCCTTCTCGCGCGGTTCGAAGGCCAGGCCGACAATCCCGGCCAACGTCCCGGCATCGAATGCACCCAATATCACATCGAGCTTGCTGGTCAGGCGCCCCTCCCACCAACTCAATGGCATCACCGCGCGTTCGCGCACGCTGGAGGTGAACGCCTGCGGATGACGGTCGTAGGCTTGCAGCATCAGTTCGCGGTAAGCCAAGGCGTGGCTGGCGTCCAGCCGTTCGATCCACATGTCAGGCAGTCCGCCGTTGTTCGAGCATCAGCCGTACGGCAAGGCCACCGAGCACCATGCCCATGAAATAACGCTGCATCGCCAGCCACGTCGGGTTGCGCACGAACCATGAGGCGATGCCTGCGGCGAACAGCGCGATCAACAGATTGACGCTGAAGCTGACGCTGATCTGCATCAGGCCGAGGACGATGCTTTGGGTGAACACCGAGCCGTGCTCAGGGCTGATGAATTGCGGGAACACCGACAGATAGAACACGGCGATTTTCGGGTTCAGTGCGCTGGTGAGAAAACCCATGGTGATCAGCTTGCGCGTCGAGTCCGGCGGCAATTGCTGCGCTTGGAAGGGCGAACGCGCGCCGGGTTTCACTGCTTGCCAGGCCAGCCACAGCAGGTACAGCGCACCGGCCCATTTCAACACTTCATAAGCCATCGGCACGGCGAGAAACACCGCCGTCAAACCCGCCGCCGCGGCGAACATATGCACGAAGAATCCGCCGACCACGCCGAGTAGCGAAGTCACCCCCGCGCGGCGTCCCTGACAGATCGAACGCGAGATCAGATAGATCATGTTCGGCCCCGGTGTCAGCACCATCAGCAACGCGGCGGCGGCGAAGATCAGCAGGTCTTGCAACGGGATCATGGCAACGTCCTTTGCGGGAATGATCAGGCGAGTGCAGTCAGTGAACGGCGATAAAACGGCAGGATGTGTTCGCGTGTCAATGGCGCCAGCTCGAGCGCCGGATCAGTGGCCGGATCGACCCAGATGACTTCCTCGATTTCCGCCGCCGGGCAGACGTCGCTATCGATGGTCAGTTGAAAGATTTCCGCATGGACAATGAAGCCCGGCTCGTTGGCGGCGGGGGCGGAAAAACTGTTGAGGAAAATCGCTTGCGCCGGGTCGATCTGCAGCCCGAGTTCTTCTTCCAGTTCACGGGCCAATGCGTGTACTGGCAACTCGTGGGCTTCGATCTTGCCGCCCGGTTGCATGAAAGCCGTGGTGCCGCGCTTGCGCACCAGCAGGGTCTGGCCTTGGGCGTTGAGCAACAGGGCGGCGGCGATATGGATGATGCAGGGCGAAACGGCGGATGTCGGCGTCATGAGTCGAAAAATGCCTTGTGCGAAAAGATCGCAGGATCCCACGCCCGACGCGCCTGCGTCATCAGAAGATCCCTACAAGAAGCATCCGTGATCAGCCTGACTCTGACGACAAGTCCGCCAAAAGGCTCGGAAATTTCCCACTCGCGAATTTGGTAGCGTTATTCATCGCTGCCCGGCAGCCATTCGCTACATCGCCTAAGAGGGAAAACGCTGCATGTCTGACATTTCGACGCTCAAGGAAAAGAACAATCTCAAGACGTTCCATTTCATTCTCCTGACCGTAGTCACCATGGGTCTCTACTCGGTTGTATGGCTGCACAAAACAACAACCGTGGTTGAGGAGGTCACTCAAATCAAGACACTGAGCCAGACCGGTCTGGTCGTTTATCTGGCGCTCTGTGGTATCGGAGGGATCTTTTTCACCGTATCTGATCCGCGGTTCATAGCCACGGGGTATGCGATGACGGTCATTGCCCAGCTCATCGCCATTGCTTGGTGCTTTCGAGTTCGCAGAGCCTTGCGCGCCTACACGCTGACCAAACACAACTTCGAACCGCGAATAAACCGCTTGTATTCAGTCCTGTTTACCTTCTATCACATCAATTACTGCATCAACGATATGGCCAGGGCCAAGCACAAACATGACCAGAAACGGCAAACGCCTCAGGAATCAGTCGCGGCATAAACAAAAAGGCAATCGTCGATTTCGCGTGCAAGTTCGCTTCCACCTTTCACTGCAATTCCTTGTGCGAGCGTGCTCGCGAAGGCGTTCGTCAATGCCACAAGTTTGCCCACCAGTATTGCTGCATGGCTGCTTCTCGCGTTCAACAGCCAAGTCAACTGGCATCGTAAGCGAGACGGCTCCGATGTAGGCGAGGAGAGGGACGTCTGCCTGTTCACGGTTCCGTCGTTGGCGCAATATGCCTGCCAGCCACAAACAATCCGAACCAAGGAAACCGTATGAGCCTGTCTTTGCTGAGCCGCTACGCCTTCTTTGCCGTCTGCGTGATTTTCACCCTCGCCAGCCTGCCCTTTCTCGAACATGACTGGCTGTGGCCGATCACCGCCGCCACCGCTGTGCTGAGCCTGCTCGGCGTGTTCGACTTGTTGCAGACGCGCCATGCAGTGCGCCGCAATTATCCGATTCTGGGCAACATCCGTTATCTGGTCGAAGGCATCCGCCCGGAGATTCGCCAGTACCTGCTCGAGTCCGACAGCGATGCCCTGCCCTTCTCCCGCGCCCAGCGTTCGCTGGTGTACTCGCGAGCGAAAAACGAAACCGCCGACAAACCGTTCGGCACGCTGATCGACGTTTACCAGTCCGGCTTCGAATTCATCGGCCACTCGATGCGCCCGGCGCCGTTGAGTGACCCGAACGGTTTCCGCGTCATTGTCGGGGGTCCGCAATGCACGCAGCCGTACTCGGCGTCGATCTTCAATATCTCGGCAATGAGCTTCGGCTCGCTCAGTGCCAACGCCATCCGCGCCTTGAACCAGGGCGCCAAACTCGGCAACTTCGCCCACGACACTGGCGAAGGCAGCATCAGCCCGTATCACCGCGAACACGGCGGCGATCTGACCTGGGAGCTGGGCAGCGGCTATTTCGGCTGCCGCACCAGCGACGGCCGTTTCGACCCTGAGCGCTTCGCCGTGCAGGCGCAGAATCCGCAAGTGCGCATGATCGAAATCAAGATGAGCCAGGGCGCCAAACCCGGCCATGGCGGGATCTTGCCCAAGCACAAGGTCACCAGGGAGATTGCGGAAACACGCGGCATCCTGATGGGCGAGGACTGCGTCTCGCCGTCGCGCCACAGTGCGTTTTCCACGCCGGTCGAGATGATGCAGTTCATCCAGCAACTGCGCGAACTGTCCGGTGGCAAACCGGTGGGCTTCAAATTCTGCCTCGGCCATCCGTGGGAATTCATGGGCATTGCCAAGGCCATGCTGGAAACCGGGATTCTTCCGGACTTCATCGTCGTCGATGGCAAGGAAGGCGGCACTGGCGCAGCCCCTGTCGAGTTCACCGACCACATCGGCGTGCCGATGCGCGAAGGCTTGCTGTTCGTGCACAACACGCTGGTCGGCCTGAACCTGCGCGACAAGATCAAACTCGGCGCCAGCGGCAAGATCGTCAGCGCCTTCGACATCGCCAGCGTGCTGGCCATCGGCGCTGACTGGGCCAACTCGGCGCGCGGCTTCATGTTCGCCATCGGCTGCATCCAGTCACAGTCGTGCCACACCAACAAATGCCCGACCGGCGTCGCCACCCAGGACGCCCTGCGCCAACGCGCTCTGGTGGTACCGGACAAAGCCCAGCGCGTCTACAACTTCCATCGCAGCACGCTCAAAGCACTGGCGGAAATGCTCGCGGCGGCCGGGCTTGAGCATCCGTCGCAACTGTCGGCCAAGCATCTGGTGCGGCGCATGTCGGCGACCGAGATCAAACTGTTCTCGCAGTTGCACGTGTTTTTGAAACCGGGGGAATTGCTCACCGGTGAAGTGAATGGCGAGTTCTATTCGCGGATGTGGCAGATGGCGCGGGCGGATAGTTTTGAGCCGAGCGAGGTCGTCGCAGCTTAGAGAACAGACGGAACATCGTGCCTATTCGGAACTCCGATTCTTGAATTCAGAAA
Organism: Pseudomonas sp. ef1; assembly: GCF_007293365.2. Classification (NCBI taxonomy): domain Bacteria; kingdom Pseudomonadati; phylum Pseudomonadota; class Gammaproteobacteria; order Pseudomonadales; family Pseudomonadaceae; genus Pseudomonas; species Pseudomonas sp. ef1. The sequence continues at coordinate 5,818,516 of NZ_CM129815.1, forward strand.
AGCAATATCATGGTTGCTCAACTGAATGTCCCATGACACAGTACTTGAGAACGGCCGAATTCTTGAATTCGGCCGTATCTTTTAATTCGACCGAATACTTATTCGGATAGTTATTGATGCGTTCCCTATCCCATTGATCGGCGATCATAAAAAAACAGACCGGCGCCTTACCTGCAGCCATACCATCCTCAATAACATCAAGACCTGCCACGTCAATTGAAGCACCTAATAATTTAAAGTAGGTCGCATGGAGAGTATCCCAACGTCCATACACGGGAATATTTTCCCCTTCATTAATTATCTTGATAGCCGGAGACCTCAAGTCGTGTTCAATCCTTACACTTTCAGGCAAATCTGCTCCTTTTAAAAAATAGGAAACAGACACCAACGCAAGGAATGCGAGCAACACTACTCTTGCCCCACCCCCTCTTACTTGCTCGACACCACAAGCAATAAAAACCAGCAACACCGGAACAAAAACAATAATATTCTTCTCCGATAATACAGGGGTAAAAAAATCGATTTCACGTATGCGACTGCGTAACTTATCAACCACCAACTCAAGAGTAGTGACAAGGGCAAGCGCTCCGCATCTTTTTTAATCAACGAGTTCAACCCGAATAATAGAAGCACAAGACTCAACAACGCCGCAGATAGATCACCGAAGGGCAACACCAATGATTCAACTGCAAATGTTCCAACAGGAACCTGAATCCAGGTATCTTTTCTTTCCATACTGATCAAAATATAGGGAATTATTGGAACAATTGACGCCAGGATAACAATGCCAGCTCCCGCACCGAGAAAAAAACACGCTTTTTAAAACGCGGACAAAATGAAAACCACATTAAAAACAAGGCCTGATTCATGACCAGCAGAAAACCAAAATAATGCGTATTGACCAAAGCCGCGCACGCCAGCGCGTAATATATTGCGCTTGAATAATTTTGCTTCCTGATCAAATCAAGCAGTAAAACAAAAGACACAACAGTTAAAAACACCAGCAACTCGTAAGATCGAGAATTTTGAGAGAACACAATCAAGTAAAAATTAATTGCCGACAAGAACGCAACAAACAACCCCACTGTCACATTGAACAATTTATACCCAAGAACGTACATGACTGGGATAACCGCAACACCCAAAACCATTGAAAAAACCCGCCCCACCCTTTCGTCATAACCGAAAATCTTATACGCAACCCAAAGCAATATTTGAAATAGTGGCGGATGTACGTCTTCGACAGTCCTATGAAAAACCGTTTCGAGACTATTTTCCGGATCGCTAGCCCACGCACTAAAAAGCTCATCCATCCACAGACTTTTATCAAAAATATTATAACTTCTAAGTATTGCACCAAGCGCAGTACAGGACCCTAATAAAATATAAACTATTAAAGTATTCTTATTTGTCAGGATAGGCATAGTCCCCTCTCGACATTCCGAACAACAGCCTTGTCCGGAATCAGACTTTTATTTGAATTAGTACAACCGTTCCCAACCCAACTGCTAACCACAACGTCACCAACCGCAACAAAACCGTCGCCGCAATCGCATCTGCCAATTCCACGCCACTCGACACCAGCAACCCCACCATTACTGCTTCGGTGCTACCGAGCCCACCCGGCATGAAACTCAACGCCCCCGCCAACATGGCCACCGCATAAATAAAGATCGCTAACGTCAGGCTCACGTCCGCGCCCATCGCCTGCAAAATCCAGTAAAACGCCAATGCTTCAAGCCCCCAGGCCAGCAGGCTCAATAGCGTTGCGCCCATGACGCGACGAGGGGAATGACAGCGGCGCGACTGACGCAATATCTGAACGGCATGCCCCAGCAACCGCGAGAATCTGTCGTGCCGTTGCTCAGTGCGACGATCAATCGCGCTGGCAAGGCTTGGCGAAAACATCATCGATGCACCGCATGCCAGGAGGACGAGACTGGCAACGACCATCGACAACCATTGCGGATGCGCGCTCAAGCCGAACAACGCCAGGCCCGTCATCGCCAGCAGGTCCGCAAGCCGCTCACTGAACAGCGCGGCAAAGCTCTGTGCGTAAGGCACCTCCAAACGTTTGAGCAAAACACCGCGCAACGCCTCCCCGGCCTTGCCGGGAGTAGTCGTCAGGGCGAATCCGGCCAGGTAGATGTTCAAGCTCGCCCGCCAGGGCAACCGGTGGCCCAAGGCAGACAGATAACCCTGCCAACGCAAAAAACGCAGACCGTATCCAAGCAAAACCACGCTGACGATTTGCCCGCACTGCCACCAGCCCACTCGACTGACCGCCACGCTCACCGCCGACCACCCACCCCACAGGGAAACAGCGAGATAAGCGAGGGCGGAGCAGATCACCGAGCCAATCAAAACGCGGTAACGCCACCCGGATAACATCAGCGTCTGATTCACAGGTTCAGCCTCTTGAACAGCGGCTGCGGCATCACCCGAATCAGCCACATGATCACCGCCCAAAAGCCGGGCACATACAGCACCGCCACCTGTCGATTGATCCCTCTGACTATTCGCCGGGCAACCGTATCCGGTTGCGCTACAAGCACGGAGGGCAGCGCCAACCCTCGCGTCATGGGCGTGTCGACTAACCCAGGCTTTATCGTGATCACATGCACACCCGCTTTGAACAAACGTACCCGCAAGCCTTCGCAGAACGTGGAAACGGCCGCCTTTGCCGCGCCGTACAGGTAATTGGAAGGTCGTCCTCGATCCCCGGCAACCGAGGAAATGACCGCCAGCGTGCCGTGCTGCTGGACAACCATGCGATTTGCCAACAGCGTCAACAGCGCGATCATTGAACTGCCGTTATTGGCGAACTGCTCCATAGCCTGTTCAACGTGTTGTTCGCACGCGTACTGATCTGGCAGCGAGCCATAGGCAATCAGACAGATATCCACCGTCTGCAACGTCGCCAGGCATTTCTCGTACATGACCGGATGTGCCGCGATATCACTGGCGTCCATGACGTACGTGGTCACGGCTCTGGCACCTCGAACCTGAAGATCGACGCTGGTTTGCTGGAGTTTTTGCGCATCCCTGCCGACCAGGAACAATTCGCTGCGATCAGCCGCCCACAATCGTGCGCAAGCGCAGGCAATCGCCGAGGTGGCGCCCACAATCAGTATTTTTTTCATCGAGTGACTCGCTGCCAGAAACGGGACATCAGGGTCGGATCGCGCATCGCTTCCAACTGCTCCCAAGCGGGATAGGCCTGGCGAAAATCGCTGCCGCTCATGTGAGCGTCCTTGGCCGGATACAAGCGCCCCCCGGCTTCACGGACGATGGCATCGAGACGCGACAGAAGTTTTCTCGTCAGTTCATTGTTCTGTGGAAAGTCCAGCGCCAATGAAGTACCGGGCATAGGAAAGGAAAGCCATCCCGGCGAAGGAATGTCGCCACAACGCTTGAGCACCGCGAGGAAGGAGCCACTGCCGCTACGCGCAATCGACTTGAGTAATTCGGCCAGTGCCACGGCTGCAACCGAGGCCGGCAATACGCACTGAAATTGCTGGAAACCTCTGCGTCCGTAGATGCGATTCCAGTTTTCGATACGGTCCAACGGATAGAAGAACGAGCTGTAACCAACCTTTTGATGTTGTCCGTTCGTTGGCTGCCGTTTCCAGTAGTGATCGTTGAACAGTTTCAAGGTGAGCGAATTGATCAGCGATACCGGAGGGCGGATCGGGACAGACAGAGAACGTGGTGCAGCGACCTCAAGCGGCCCCGCCTCGCAATGATCCCCAGCCGTGAAGCATCCGCGCCCTAGCGCATTGCCCTTGGCCAGGCAATCGATCCACGCGACGCTGTATTCATGCCGCGCATCCATGTCGACCGACAGGGCAAAAAAGTCATCCAGACAGTCAAAACGCACCCGTGTGCTGTCGATCAGGCTGGACTGGATTTTGCGCAGACGAATGCGCACCCAGGTAATCACACCCGTCAGGCCGAGCCCGCCGATGGTGGCGGCAAACCACTGTGGGTTTAGCGTCGCCGAGCACACCATCGGCGATTGCATGGAACGGTGCAGCCCGAAACACACCAGCGAATGGGCAAACGTGCCGCAGCGATGGTGATTTTTCCCGTGGACGTCATTGGACACCGCCCCACCCAGCGTTACATGCCGCGTACCGGGTGTGACGGGCAAAAACCAGCCACGGGGAATGGCGAGTTGTAAAATCTCGCCCAGTGTCACGCCGGCTTCAGCGCAGATCTCACCCTTTTCCCAGTCGCCTTCAATGAAGCGCTTCAGGGGACGTAATTGCAGCACGTGATCGCTTGCGGCCATGCAGCTATCGCCATAGCTGCGGCCATTGCCAAACGGCAAAGTTGTCCCGTGTGATTCGATCAACTGCTGCCACTGCGGTCCGATATCCGCTTGCCAGTGACAGGGACGACCGCTCTGCGGGGCATGGGGATAGTTTCCCCAGGAAGCCAGCGAGGCCGTCATGCCGCCACCCAGAAAATCAGACAGAACACTGTTCCCATCACCAGACTCAAGCGATCACGCAGTGCGAAAACCACCGGATCCTCATTCATGCGGCCGCGATGCGTCAGCAGCCAGATACGAGTGATCCAGAACAGCATCAATGGGCAGGCAAACCAGAGCCATCGGGGATATGCATACAACTCGGTAGTTGCGCTGTCATGGATGTAAAGCGCCAGCACCAGGACAGCGAGATAACCGGATGCGGCCCCCAAAGAGGAGAGCATTGCCAGGTCCGCAGGAAAGTAGTCGCGGCCGCCGGTCTTACCGGTGATGCCGCCGTGCAGCGCCAGCAACAGCTCGGCATAACGCTTGACCAGCGCGAGGCTCAAAAACATGAACATGGAAAAAGCCAGCATCCACCCCGTCAGGTCGAGCCCGAAAGCGGCGCCACCGGCAATGATGCGCAAGGTGTAAAGCAGCGCCAAAGCGATGACATCCAGCGCCATCAACCTCTTGAGCACCAGCGAATACACCAGCGTCAGGCCGTAATAGCAGGCCAGCACGGCAATGAATGGGTGAGGCAGCCACAACCACGCGCCGATGAACGACACTGACAACAGCAGGGGGAAAATCAGCAGACCGGACTGGATGGATAACGAACCATTGGCGAAGGGTCGATTGCGTTTGCTCGGGTGCCTGCGATCATCGTTCAGGTCGAGCAAGTCGTTCAGAAGATAGACGCTGGATGCACACAAGCCGAAAAGCATGAAGGCCAGCAAGCCGCGCCCCAATAGCAGCGGGTTAGCCACTTGATGCGCTGCAAGCAGGGGAACGAAAATCAGCACATTCTTCATCCATTGATGAATGCGCAAGGCTTTGTACAAACTTCTGAAATACGTAACGCGAGAGTGAACCACCTGGGCTACGTTATCCAGATGCCGGGCGGCACGTTGGACGCCCGCTAGCGGATTGACGATATAAGCTTGCCTGGCCGACCGCCAGATCGGCAGATCGTCCAGCGAATTGCCGATGTAATCGAAACTTTTCTCCCCATATAACGCCACCAGCGCATCACGTTTGTTCGTTCCCGAAAGGTTCTGCTCGAGGGTTGAACCCAGAACGTCATCAAACACCTGCAGATGCTCAGCGATCCGCACTGCCAATGTGTAATGACTGGCTGTGGCGAGAACAATTTTCCGACCGGCGTTGCGCTGTTCCTCGATCATCCGGAGTACGTCGGGATCATAGGGCAAAGTCGCGAGATCGACGTCCGATGTCGTTGCCAGTCGATCTTTCAGATACGCCTTGCCGTGCCAGAGCCAGGGAAAGAGTTTCAGGCAGTGCAATGGTTTGCTGCGGACAAAGGACATCGCGCATTCGAACAGCAGATCAGATTTGACGAGGGTACCGTCCAGATCAACTACGAAGGGCATTGAAGCAGCGCAGGACGCTGACATCGGCAGTACGTCAGGCGGAGAGACGTTCATGCCCGTCGCCCTCGAAAAAGGACAAAGCGGAAAACGCAGTACCCTAAAACAATATTCACCAGCGAAAACGAAGCGACCGTCACAAGCCCGGACAAGCGCCAGACGTCCCCGATGACACCCACGCCAAAACTGACGCCGCCCATCAGGCCGATGAACATCAGATAGGGAAATACCGGCGTTTCCCTTTCAAAGATATAAAGCATGTTCAGATAGAAAGAGAGCGCAGCAGCTACGCAGAACGCCGCAAAGTTGCTGGCCGCCTGACTCAGGGCGGCCGCCTGACAGAGCACGAAAAATATTTGCCAATGGATGAGCGCATCGGCCACTCCGATGGCGGTGGTTGCAGAGAATCCTTTCATGGTGAGGGCCAGCCGCTGCCAGAGGACGGACCTCCAAACTAGGCCAGAGCTTGAAGACGGTCTACTGTCAGAAATTACAGGTCGAGGGCTTTATCCGACCAGCGGTCATCTTGTCGTACTCACGTGTCAATAGCTCTTCCCGTGCGATTTTAAGGCGTAGACCGTTAATCGTCTTGCCCATAAAACCCAAAAGCCCCGATCTCTCGATCAGGGCTTCGTTGTTTACGCACTTAAGGTTCAAGAAACCGAACGCACCGAACCTTGCGTCACTTGCGTCGGCTGCAACTTGAACACATAAAACAAGACCGTCAGCAACACCAGAAACGCTGGCCCGACATACAGCGCCACGCGGGTGTCCGGGAAGTACGCCATCAGGCCGACCACCAGTACCAGAAACGCCAGCGCGAAGTACGAGCTGACCGGGTACAGCCACATCTTGTACTTGAGCCCGGCACGTTCGCTGGCGCTCAGGCCTTTGCGGAATTTCAGCTGGGCGAGGAGGATCATCACCCAGGTCCAGATCGCACCGAAGGTGGCGATCGAGGTGACCCAGACGAAGACTTTTTCCGGTACCAGATAGTTGAGCATTACGCCCAGCAGCAACACCGCGATCGATAGCAGCAGCGCCCGGCGTGGCACACCGTTGTTCGAGGTCTTGGCGAAGCCCGCCGGGGCCTGACCGTTCTGCGCCAGGCTGTAGAGCATGCGCCCGGTGCTGAAGATGCCACCGTTGCACGACGACAGCGCCGCAGTAATCACCACGAAATTGATGATGCCGGCGGCGGTCTTGATGCCCAGACGCTCGAAGGTCATCACGAACGGGCTGCCCTGGGTGCCGATTTCATTCCACGGGTAGATCGACAGAATCACGAACAGCGCGCCGACGTAGAACAGCAGAATCCGCCAGAACACCGAGCCGATTGCGTCAGGAATGGTCTTCTGTGGGTTCTTCGCCTCCCCGGCAGTCAGGCCGATCATCTCGACACCGAGGTAGGCGAACATGACCATTTGCAGTGACATCAGCACACCGGTCACGCCGTTGGGCATGAAACCGCCATGCGCCCACAGGTTGGAAATGCCCAGCGCCACGCCATCGTTACCGAAACCGAAAGCGATGATGCCGACGCCGCCAATGACCATGGCGATGATGGTGACGATCTTGATCAGGGCGAACCAGAATTCGAATTCGCCGAAGGCTTTCACCGCGATCAGGTTGATCGAGCCCATGCTGATCAACGCCGCCAGGGCCCAGATCCAGCGCGGCACATCGGGGAACCAGATGCCCATGTACACGGCCACGGCGGTGATTTCCGCGACGCAGGTCACCAGCCACAGAAACCAGTAGTTCCAGCCGGTGAGAAAGCCGGCCAGCGGACCGAGATAATCCTGCGCGTAGCGGCTGAACGAACCGGCCACCGGGTTATGCACGGCCATTTCACCGAGGGCGCGCATGATCACCAGGATCGCCAGACCACCAAGAATGTAAGACAGCATGATCGCCGGGCCAGCCATTTCGATAGCCTTGGCCGAACCGAGAAACAGACCGACGCCGATACAGGCACCGAGCGCCATCAGGCGGATATGCCGTTCGCCGAGTTCACGTTTGAGCAGACCGCCCGAAGCGGTGTCGCCGTGCGGCAGAGGATTGCCAACTGGCATAGGGGTACAACCTCGTCTTGTTATTGGATATGACCACCGGGTTTCGAAGCATCGGCCGATAGGCCTTGGCTGGGCAGGAAACCGCGTCGGCTTTGTGGGCAGACGCGTCTTGCAGGGCAGGCCTGAAAGATCAGCGGGACGTGCAGTATAAAAAGCTCAGGGCAGGATTTTTCACTCTAAAAGTCACAACATTCAGCGACAACTCTCGGCAATAGTGGGTTCTGCGGAGAGGCATTACCTGTATTACGTAGGAAAAGTCGCCACTGAAAAAGCCGCGAAGTATTGCACAGCAATGGTGCAGCGTCATGTTTCAGCCCTGGGGTATTTGATTCACTGTGCGATGTCTCTCCTCGCGTTACATCACGGATAAATCGCCCGGCGGATTCAGAAATTTCGCTCAACAGTTGCAGCGCCGACCGGGGCGGCCAACCACTAACCTTTGAAAAAGCCAGGAGCATATGCAAGGAAGCTCACATGCCAGTCCGCCCCAATTCCCACCGTCTGCGCCAAGGTCGTTTCTCGGAAAACGGTCGTGCCTACTTCATCACCTCTGTCATCCACGAACGCCAGCCTGTGTATGCAGATTGGCAGACAGGCCGGCTTCTGGTTGCAGAAGTGCGCCGGGCTCATGAGCAAGGAGCCGCGCAGTCCATCGCCTGGGTTGTCATGCCTGACCACTTTCATTGGCTGATGCAATTGCAACGCGGCTCACTTGGTGAAGTCATTGGCGGTGTAAAGGCTCGCTGTACGCATGCGGTTAACAGAAAAACCGGACGTCACGGACCGCTGTGGCAAACCGGCTACCATGACCGAGCGATCCGTGACGGCGAGGATCTGGAGCCCATCGCCCGCTATATCATCAATAATCCCTTGCGAGCCGGGCTGGTCGATAACCTCGGTGATTACCCGCTTTGGGATGCCTGCTGGCTCTGAGCGCAACAGCTCTATGAAACAAGTAGATTCATTCCTCACACAGACAACCTCCCGGGATGTGAACAGCATCGCTGTGGCCAATGAATCCACTGCTCGCACAGACACATCATGAGGATGTGAACAGCATCCTTGTGGCGAGGGGATTCATCCCCGCTCGGCTGCGTAGCAGGCGCAACTTGCTCACATGCGGTGTGCCTGTAGAAACCGTGCTGGCAGGTTTTGGGGCTGCTTTGCAGCCCAGCGGGAATGAATCCCCTCGCCACAGGGAGTCCCCGCATGACTGATAAATCTGCTAGCCGCCTGAATCCCTCACACTGACAACATCCCAGCATGTGAACAGCCTTTTTGTGGCGAGGGGATTTATCCCCGCTCGGCTGCGCAGCAGGCGCAACTTGCTCACATGCGGTGGGCCTGTAGAAACTGTGGTGGCAGGTTTTGGGGCTGCTTTGCAGCCCAGCGGGGATCAATCCCCTCGCCACAGGGAGTCCCCGCATGACTGATGAATCGGCTAGCCAACTGAATCCCTCACACTGACAACATCCCGGCATGTGAACAGCCTCTGTGTGGCGAGGGGATTTATCCCCGCTCGGCTGCGCAGCAGGCGCAACTTGCTCACATGCGGTGGGCCTGTAGAAACCGTGCTGGCAGGTTTTGGGGCTGCTTCGCAGCCCAACGGGGATAAATCCCCTCGCCACAGGGAGTCCCCGCATGACTGATGAATCTGCTAGCCACAGGGAGTCCATCGCTCGCACAGACACATCATGGGGATGTGAACAGCATCCTTGTGGCGAGGGGATTTATCCCCGCTCGGCTGCGCAGCAGGCGCAACTTCCTCAGACTCGGTGTGCCTGTAGAAACCGTGCTGGCAGGTTTTGGGGCTGCTTTGCAGCCCAGCGGGGATAAATCCCCTCGCCACAGTTTGTGTTCCAGTTATTCAGACAAGCCGTGTCCTCCGCTCTGCACATTTTCTTCACCGGCTCCAACCACCGTCTAAGCTTCAGACAAGTCCGATCAATCTGCGTGAATGGATCAGTCGACTATGGGCGCTTTGTGGCAAACCGATTCGAGTAAAACCGTGGTTCAGACTGAACGTGTGAATGAAGCGCCTGTCCCTGAAAAACCCCGTCGTCAGCGGCACGGGTGGAAGGCTTTCTGGTTGCTGTTTTTGATCATTGCGGTGGTGGTGGGGCTCGCCGCGTCCAAGGAAATGCGCACTTCGCGCTTTCAGGCGCGGGAGCTGAGCCAGTACGCCGCTTCGCTGACCTACAAGCTGGAACCCGGTCCCAGCGAAGCGATTCGTTATCCGGGCAACGGCCCTTTCGATCTGCGCCTGGGTTACAGCTCTCTGGACGAATTCCTGCCACGCCTGCTCAAGCGCAATTACGTGATCACCGAGCAGACGCGCTTCTCCCCCGCCCTGCTCGGTTACACCGACAAAGGCCTGTTCGTGCCGTATTCGGAAAAGATCCAGGCCGGGTTGTCGATCACCGACTGCCGAGGCGCGCCGCTGTATCGATACAACTATCCGCAGCAACTGTATGCCGACTTCGCGGCGATTCCGCCGGTGGTGGTCAGCAGCCTGCTGTTCATCGAAAACCGCTTTCTCCTCGACCCGAAACAGCCGCTGGCCAACCCGGCGGTGGACTGGCCGCGCTTCGGCATGGCCGCGTGGTCGCAAGTGGCGAAGTTGCTGCACCTGCCCGGGCAATCGGCCGGCGGCAGCACCCTGGCAACGCAACTGGAGAAGTATCGCCACTCACCCGACGGCCTCACCGTGTCGGGCGCGGAGAAGATCCGCCAGATGATTTCCGCCAGCGTGCGCGCCTATCAGGATGGCCCGCAGACCCTCGGTTCGCGGCAGAACATCGTGCGCGACTACCTCAACAGCGTGCCGCTCTCGGCGGTGCCCGGCCACGGTGAAGTGCACGGCATGGCCGAAGGTTTGCGGGTCTGGTACGGCAGTGATTTCAACAAGGCCAACGAGCAACTGAACAGCCCGAAGAGCGACCCACAAACCATGGCCGCCAAAGGCCTGGCCTTGCGTGAAATGCTCTCGCTGATGATCGCCCAGCGCCGCCCTTCGCATTACCTGACCAAGGGTCGCGACGAATTGGCCAGCCTCACCGACAGCCACCTGCGCCTGCTCAAGCAGAACGGCGTGATCGACAGCGCCCTCGCTGACGCTGCGCTGGCGAGCACCGTGTCGTATCGCGACTGGCAGACCCAGCCAACGATGCAGCCGATTGAAACCAACAAGGGCATCAGTGTTGCCCGCAGCCGCTTGGCGAGCATGCTCAATCGCCCGCTGTACGACCTCGATCGCCTCGACCTGTCGGCCACCAGCACCCTGCAGGGCGATCTGCAAACCCAGGCCACGGCTTATCTGAAAAAACTTGCCGACCCGGCCTACGCAGCAGAAATCGGTCTGCTCGGCGAACGCTTGCTGACGCCGACCAGCACCACGCAAGTACGCTACAGCTTCACCCTCTTCGAACTGACCCCGGACGGCTCGCGGGTGCGCGTGCAGACCGACAGCACCGATCAGCCGTTCGACATCAACGAAGGCAGCAAGCTTGAACTCGGCTCGACGGCGAAAATGCGTGTGCTGACCACGTACCTGCAAATCGTCGCCGAGCTGCACGACAAATACGGCGCGATGGGCGTGGCAGAACTGAAAAAAGTCGAAGTGCCCGATCAGGATCGCCTCAGCCGCTGGGTCATCGACTACCTGATCCAGAACAAGGATCACGACCTGTCGAAGCTGCTCGGCGCCGCGCTGGATCGCAAATACTCGGCCAGCCCCGGCGAAGCGTTTTTTACCGGCGGCGGCCTGCACAGATTCAACAACTTCCGCAAAGAGGACAACGGTCGCCTGCCGACCCTGCGCGATTCGCTGCGCGAGTCGATCAACCTGCCATTCATTCGCCTGATGCGCGACATCGTCCGCTACACCACCTACTCAGGCCCCAACGGCGAATTGCTCAAGGATGACCGCGACCCCCGCCGCCAGGAATACCTGGCCAGTTTCGCCGACCGCGAAGGCACCTCGTTCCTGCTCAAGTTCTGGAAGAAGTACAAGAACAAGGACACCCAGGCGCGCCTGGAAACCTTCCTCGACAGCATCCGCCCGACGCCGATTCGCATGGCGGCGGTGCATCGCTATCTGCTGCCGGAGGCCAGTCAGGAAGACTTCAACCGCTTCGTGCGCTCGCACCTCAAGGGCACCAAGCTCAACGAAAAACTCACCGACGACCGTCTGATCCGCCTCTACGATTCCTATGGCCCCGGCAGTTACGATTTGCCTGACCAAGGCTTCATCGCCAAGGTGCATCCGCTGGACCTGTGGATGATGGGTTATCTGCTGCATCACCCGGAAGCGACCTTCAGCGAGATCGTCAAGGCCAGCCATTTCGAGCGCCAGGAAGTCTACAGCTGGCTGTTCAAGAGCCGGCACAAGGGTGCGCGCGACAGTCGTATTCGCACCATGCTCGAGATCGAAGCGTTCCTCGACATTCATCAGCGCTGGCAGAAAGTCGGCTACCCGTTCGATCACCTGGTGCCGTCACTGGCCACGGCCATCGGCAGTTCCGGCGACCGTCCCGCCGCGCTCGCCGAGCTGATCGGCACCATTCTCAATGACGGCGTGCGCATGCCGACGCTGCGCATCGACAGCCTGCACTTCGCCGCCGATACGCCGTATGAAACCAGGCTGATCAACGACCCGCACGTGGGCAAACGGGTGATGCCGGTGGAAGTGGCCCGAGCCATGCGCGAGGCGCTGTCGCAAGTGGTCGACGCCGGTACCGCCAAACGGCTGTCCGGCAGTTTCAAACTGCCCGACGGCACACCGCTGGCCATGGGCGGCAAGACCGGCACCGGCGACAACCGCATTGCGGCGATCGGGTCTGGCGGGCGAATCATCAGTTCGAAGTCGATCAACCGCACGGCGACCTTTGTGTTCTACATCGGCGACCATCATTTCGGCACCCTCACCGCGTTCGTCCCGGGGCGCTCGGCGGAGAACTTCAAGTTCACCTCGGCTCTGCCCACGCAGGTACTCAAAGGCATGGCGCCGATTCTCACGCCGTATCTGCAACCGGGCAGCGACTCACAGTGCCAACCGCCACAGGCGCCCGTGGTGGCATCGGCGCTGCACTGACCGAACGTGGCCTGCACGTCGCGCCGAAGGCCATCGGCGCAAAAGGTGGTATTCGTGCATTGTTCCGATTCGAATTCTTGTCGCATCGCTGAGGCGATCACACGTTTGGCTCCCGATCTTTGAACTTTTGTTTTGCCCTGCCGCCGGTACGCTGATCATTCCTCAAACAATCAAGGATGATTGGCCATGTCTGACTCCCCTCAGCCTGCCGCTGCCGCCGACAAAGGCCGGCATTACGCGTTCATCGAATCGGCTGTCAGCGCGCCGTTCAAAACTGCAACGCTCAGCCGCAGCCTGGCACTCGCCGCCACGCCACTGAAGCGCGAACCCTGGTACAGCGCACCCGGTACGTATGCGAGCCGACTCGCCGCCGCCAATCTCAAGGCCTGGGACTCGCAGAACAAGGTCGATCATCTGCTGGCCAGAACCGACCTGTACGCCTTCGCCGAGCCGCTGCTCAAAGCAAGGATCAAGCAATGCCATGGCATCGAGCCGGACGTCAGGAAGACCTGGCTGCGCCTGTACATTCCCGCCAGCAGTCCCTGGTATGCAATCGACGTGGTTGACGGTTCGACGACCCGTACGGTCTCACTGCTCGATGCCGCTCTGCACAATTTTGCCGCCAACGAGACAGTCGGCGCAGGCTCGGACTACATCAGCCAGCCTGATGCGCGCGGCCACTTCGACGTCTTGCCGCTCAAAAACCAAATGCCCATCAGCCAGTTCCAGACACTGTGCCGCGACCTCGACCTGGGCGGGCAATATGCCAGGCACTTGCAGGGCTACTTGCTGCCCGGCGAAGCGCTGGCCGAGAGCCTTTTGCAATACAAGGTCGGCGCCAGCCTCAAAGATGCCCTCGCCGTCGCGGCGCACATCGCCTTGCTCAAGGCAGAGATCCAGTACGACACCTTCAGGATGGTGCTCAGCTTCAGTACAGAGGAAAACCCGCGCTTGCGTCTCAACAATCGTTCGATTCGCTGCAATGACCTGTCCATGCTCGGTACCCGCCTGACCGGCATTCTGTTGCTGATGCATGGCCATCCCGACAGTCGTGGCGTTCGACGCCTGATCGTCTACGTGCCGCACGATCCGGATCATCCACTCAAGGAGTACGAGTCGCTGGCTGCGTTTCGTGACGAACTGACCCGCCAGTTGCGCGAGGACCGCCTGAGCGCCTCGACCGGGCATACGTACCGGCAATTCTTCAGCCAGTTTGTCGATCAGCAGCAACGTGGGCATTTTTTTGCCGAACTCGAACAGCGATTGTTCGTCGTCCGCCATCACGAACGCGAGCAGAGCACCGACCAGCGCCCGGTGTGGCGCAAGGACCCGGTGGAAAAGCCCAGGCTGCAATTCACCCGCTTGCCGTTGCAGGGCGATTACTGGCGGCACGTCTATCAGCAGAAACTCAACAAGATCATCAACGATGCGCGGCAAATCGCTGTCTCGACCGCCGATGCCGACAGCAACGCACGCTGGGCATGGTGGGACAACTTCAAGCGGATCGTCTCGGACATTTTCAACGTCGCCCTGCTGATTGCCACGCCCTTTGTGCCTGGTCTGGGCGAGGTGATGATGGCCTATACCGCCTATCAACTGACCAGCGATGTGATTGAAGGCATCGTCGATCTGGCCGAAGGCGTCTGGGAGGAAGCTGCCGGACATGTCATCAGTGTGGTGACCGATGTCATTCAACTGGCGGCGTTCGGCGCCGGCGCGCAGATTGGCGAAACGTTGCGGATAAAACTCTCACCGCAGGTCGATGCCATGCAACAGGTCAAATTGCCCGACGGCAAACCAAGCCTGTGGCATCGCGACCTAAGCCCTTATGCACGCGACGAGCTGAGCCTGGCAGCGCAATCGAAGCCCGATCGTCACGGTCTGCATCAACATGCCAGCGCCAGCGTCCTGCCGCTGGAGGGCAAGCTCTATGTGGTGGAAAAAGCCTCCGCCGATGCCAGCAGCAAAACTCACCGGATCAAACATCCGAATCGAGAAAATGCCTACCAGCCAAGGATCGAACACAACGGTCACGGCGCCTGGCTGCATGAAGCAGAATCGCCAGGCGACTGGCCCGACGCCCGGCTGATGCCTCGCCTGGGCCACAGCGTCGAGCGCTTCACGCCTGTGCAACTGGAGGACATCCGGCGCAGCAGCGGCACCAGCCACGATGAACTGCGTCGCATGCACAGCGACAACAGCCCGCCACCGCCGCTGCTGGCCGACACGGTCAGGCGCGTCAGTGCATACGAGGATGTCATCGAGGCTGCGCAGAACCTGCGTAACGGCAAACCGATCGATGCCGATGCGGTATGGCTGGAGCCGATACTGACCAGCCTGCCGGGCTGGCCGCCGCGACGCGCGCTGGAGGTTTTCGCGCGTCAGGACCTGACCGGCTACTCGCATAAATACGGCAACCCGCTGGCGTCCGAAGCCGACACGTTGCGCATCAGCCAGGCTGATCTCAACGCCGGACATTTGCCCGAGCGGGTCGCCGGGTTCCTGCGCGACGACGAGTTCAATCATCTGCTCGGCCCGATGGTCACTGCCGAGCAACGGGTCGAGGTCCTGCGCGGTCAACTGGCCGACGCGCTCAATGAGCAGCGCAGCGCCGTCGCCCGCCATCTGTACCAGGCCGGGCAGCGCAGCGGCGACGCCGACATAGCGGTGATCAGACAGTCGTTTCCGGATCTGCCATTGCCCTTGGCCGAGACGGTTCTGAGCCAGGCTCGCGTCGCCGAACGGCAACGCATCAGCGATGAACAGCACTTGCCGCTACGCCTGAAGAATCAGGCCCGAGAGCTGGATTTCGAGGCGTCGGCCAGTCGCGCGTACGACGGTTTTTATCGGGACGATCTGATGACCGAACAAACCGAACGCCTGGCGCTCAATACGCTGAAAATCCACACCGACACCTTTGCCGACCTGCGCATCGAAGTGTTCGACGGCAGCCCGCACGGTCCGTTGCGCTGCAGTGTCGGGCCGCAGGACGCCAGCACCGTAAGGCAACTGCTGAGGCGTGGCGAAGGCCGTTATGAAGTGCGCGACGCCAAGGGTCAGGTTCTGCATGACAGTAGCGATTTCCACGAAGCCATCCTGCGCGCCGTACCGCTCGAAACGCTGGCGAGTACCGGTTATCAGCGCGGTCAGGGCCGCGCCTTGAGACTGTGGATCATGGAACAAAGCGCCCAGCCAGCCGCACGCCGTATTGCTCTGGCGCAACCGCCGATCCGAACGATCGCCCCCCGCGAGACGGAGATTCTTCTACGCGGCTGGCCCTGGGCGGCAAAAACCCCGGAACAGCGGCTCAGACAGTTGTACCCGAAACTGAACGACAGAGAGGTCGCGGGTTTCCTCATGACGCTGGAAAAAAAGGGCAACAGCGAACGCGCCATCGCCGACCTTGAGCGCGAACGCGAAGTGCTCGACAACGCCCTCGACAGCTGGCGCAGCAGTTACACCCCCGTCATTGAAGACAACGGGGAACTGATCGCGCTGCCAACGGATTTCATGCGCGAGGGCGGCTTGTACATCGAGCAGCAGTTGAGGAAGTGCTTCAAACGCGAGAACGAACGGCCCGGCGCACGCAATCCCCATCCGGAACACGGCTATACGCTGGACCTTTCAGCCGAACTGCCGCTACCGAACCTTGAGTCATGGTGGCGCGACTTGCGACGGCGTCCCGGGATGCAGCAATACTTCGACCGGATTACCGGACTGAACATCGCCAACGTTGCGCTTTCAACCACACCGGACAGCCTGCTGGCGAGTTTCCCGAATCTGCGGCAATTGAGCGCCCAGCGCTGCGGTTTCAAGGAGGTGCCGGCTGCCCTCGGAAAAATGCATCAGTTGCAGACGCTGGATCTGTCGCACAACAGCATTGAACTGACCTATGACTCAAGCACGCGCCTGAGCAATCTCACCCGCCTGCACAGCCTGAATCTCAATGGCAACAACCTGCGTGTGCCGCCGGATATCGGGCGCATGGAGCAACTGGTCGAACTGAACCTGGTCAATACGCGCATTCGCGATTGGCCGGCAGGATGGCTTGAAGTCGATGGACAGATACGGCAGCGCCCGAAAGGCTTCTACCTGGACATGCGAGACAATCCGCTGGACACCCTGCCCCGGGTCGAACCCGGTAGCGATCAGGCGCGCCTGCTGGCTCGCGCACGGATCAGTGTTGCCGAATTCGACAGTGACCAGTTGCGGCGTCTTGGCGAGTATCGCCAGTCGGTAGGGTTGAGCGTCGTGCCCGGTTATTCATCCGCCGCCGCCGATGAGCTTGATTACTGGAAGTTGATGCCCGCCAATGCTGATCCGTCCCACCCCTCGGCAGCCTTCAGCCGATACCGCGAGCAGTCTTGGCATGACCTGATGGCCGAGCCTGATTCCGCCGGCTTTTTCAGCGTGATCCGCAAGCAACGCGAATCCGCCGATTACGGGACTGACGCGGGGCGGCGGAATTTGACCGCACGGGTCTGGGACATGGTCGATGCGGCGGCGCTCGACGAACATCTGCGCAAAAAGCTCTTCGAGCAGAACGTGTCTGCACAGGATTGCGCTGATCTGGGCCAGCAGCTGTTCAATTCACTGGGGCTCAAAGTCCTGGTGTCCAAGGCCTGGAACGAAACGGCATCGGCCCCGCAGCTGGAAGACAGACTTGTGCGTCTGGCGCGCAGCGCGGCGCGCCTTGATCGGGTCAGCGATGAGGCCGCCATGGAGGTCAGTCGTCAGCAGCAGCAACACCTGATCGATCCGCGCCTGCCGACGCCGGACGAAATCCAGATTCATCGGGCGTTCGAAGCGGGCCTGGGCGAGCGTCTGGATTTGCCTTGGCAAGCGGAGGGCATGCCTGTGCAGCCACGGGCCGGGGTCACCGAGGAAAAGCTCAACGCTGCCTACCAGAGAATCATCCAGCGCGAACAAGGGGATGGCCTGGTCAACGGCATGATCGATCTCTATACCGATCCTTTCTGGGAGGATTACCTGCGCAATACCTATCCTGACCGTTATCAGGAAAATCTGCGCCTGTACGAAGAGAAATTCCGTCAGCTCGACAGCCAGATGTTCAGCAGCGACCGGGAGTACAGGAAACTGGCCGACAAAATCAGCTACGAGCGCAACGAGCTATCCCGCGCCTTGAGTCGCGAAGCCCTCGACAGGGCCGGACTCTGAAACCATCACACGGCATTCGGCGAGCGTTTCAGGCTGGCCGAATCTGCCGACGGACCCTGGTCGTGCTTGCCATACCCACCGCGTATGACATTCAGGCATCAGCGTCATTGCCGTTTGGCGCGCTGGCGCTGAACAACAGCACGACGTTGCCGCTGTAATGACCGGGGCGGTAGCCACCCGGCGGTTTGATGGGTTCGATTTTCAGCAGCACACGTTTACCGACAGCCGCCTCTTCTTCCGAAAGCACTTGTTGCGGAATGATGTGCGAACTCAGCACGACGTCATTGAACGTCACCCGCAGCTCAATCACTTCACCCGTTGTGCCGGTATCAAGGAATGGCTCGGTGGCCAGACGCGCCTCGATGGCGCTGCTGTCATGCCGCATGTCGAAAGATTTTTCCAGATTGCCCAGGCTGTCCGTGGCGTGTTGCCAGGCCAGCACCTGCGGACGGTGAATCCAGTCCGGTTGTGCCGGGATGATGTAAAAGGGTCGGCTGGGAATGGTCAGCGACACTTCGAAGGTGTGCTCCTCCCGGGCGGCCCACGTCACTGCCGCGGTCAACGCGGCGGCGACCGCCAGCAGGGCGGCGGTGCATTGCTTGATCATGTTGGCTACCTGATGCGTGAATGGAAAACCGGCCTAGCGGCTGGCGACTTTCATGGTTTTCTTGTCGCTGCCTTCGATCAGAAAGAAGCGGTACTCACGGCCCTTTTCCTTGTTGAAGGCAAAGGATTTGCCCGCCAGCACATGGTGTTTGGTGGTCGCCCCGCAATCGCTTTCCTTGCTCAGCGAACAGCTCTTGAACTCATCGACGATCACCACGGTATTGCCGTTGTTGCGCAGTTCGTAGCGACTCTCGGTTTCGTTGATCGCCGTGGCGTAACGCGCTTCCCTGGGGCGGACAAAGAAGATCGTGCCAAACCCGGTCATGACGTTGACGCCGGCCGACAACGACTTTTTGTAATCCTCCCGCTCTTCACCGGTGACGACAAAATCGTCTTCCTTTTCCGGCACCACGGGCACGAAGCGCACGCGGAAATAGCGTTCTCGATCCCGTTCGCCCATGTACAGCAAGCGTGTGCCCTGCATGCCTTGCGCCGGGACGATCAGCCGCGCCGGGCTGGCCATCAGGCCGTTGCGCGAGGCGCCATCGGCGGCGTTCTCGACAGCAATTTCCTTGGGCGTGCCGGCGTCGTCGTAAACGATTTCGAGCACATTGATCTTGACGAATGCGGTGGCGTCGCCGCTGTTGAAAACCCGTTTGAGATAGGTGCTCTTGTCGGCTTCCAGATAGTCGTAAACGGTGCCGACATTGATCTGCGGCCCGGCCTGCGCCGTCAGGCAAAAAACGCTGAGCAGGCCCAGCAAAAGACCACGGTTCATCGTGTTGAACTCCATGAACGTTGAGTGAAAGCGGACCGGGACGCTCATACTTCCGAATCCCAGATAATGGTGACGTTGCCGCGCAAACGGTCGTTCTTGCCCGGCCTGAGCAGGAAGTCGATGTCTTTCGATGTCATATCAAAATGCAGATAGCCAGGCTTGCGCTCGACATACACGCCAGGCTGAAACGGCGCTGACCAGCGATTGAAATCCAGGGAAATCCGGTTAACCGGACCGCCGCCGGGGCCGTTGATGCCCGACGGCAAACTCATCGAGACATGAACCGGGGCCGTATCGCCCTTCGGGCTACCCAGGTTGCAGACGTTTCCGCCGTAGGAATTGCACAACATCATGACCTTGAAACGCGACGAGGCCGAAATGTAGAAGACCTGGTCGGCAAATATCCGCGTGGGTTTGCGTCCACTGTTGATCCATGGCTCCCAGCCACCCACGGGCTCGAGCGTGACCCGAGTGCCGCCGGGGGGCAGGTCGACCTTGAGGGTGTGTTGCACGTCGAGGACGAAATCCAGGGTCAGCGTGGGGTCGTCCGGCTGCAGCAAGAGGCCGCCCAGAACAAAATCGCGGCCGCCTCCCAAGGTGTAAGTAACCGAGCCGGTATATTGCCCGGTAGACATGCCCAACGGATTGGGAGTCCTTAATTCATAAGCAAAATCCATCTTGTCGAAAGCTATTGACGGGAGACGGTAAGCGGCGTTTTTGGTGCAGCCAGCTTGTACCGGGGTCTTCCAGAAGAAGCGATAACTGTGCGTACCGTAGGACGCCACACCGCTGAACCGGCAGGGTTGCGGCACATAAACCCAACCGCTGGAGTCCCATAATTTGTCATGCGCTTGAGCCACGTCTGACACGCCGGTGATGCTGGTCGCGGAATCGCCCAGAATGTACGTGGAGCCGATACCGATGATGCGCACTTCGACGGTTTCGGTTTCCTGCGTTTGCATATTGGTAACTGTCAATTGTCGCCAGTCGGCCGGGGCTTTCACGAGCATCGGTTCACCGCGTGAGATGAAGCGTGTGGAGTCGAACCGTACAGGCATCTCGATGCTGAAAATGTTGTGGTCGGCGCATTGCGCCGGGTAGTTTGCGCAGTAGCCGGTGTTGGGGGTTTTGTTCACGAACAGATTCTTGCCTGGCTGCGTCGGGTCAGGCTGAAACGTCGCACGGATTTCCTGATTGAACCCATGGGCGGTGGACATGGCCAACGCCAGCGTCAGCACGCAGCCTGCCTGGAAGATTTTCATATGCTCAGCCTGCCTTCATTTCGGTGGTAGTGACGTCGGCGAGAGTGTCTGGGGTGCAACGCAGATCGCCGATCATCAACACGTCGTTTTCGCTGCGGTGGTCGGCCTCGTTCAAGCGGAACTGACACAGCAACTGGTTACCCTGGCGCACTTCCAGGGTGGGTGAACCGGCGTTCATTTCCATCGAGAAGAAACCGTCGACTTCGGTCACGCCACGGCTGGCGTGGTTGATCACGTGGTGGCCCTTGAGCGGCCGCCCGCTTGCATCGACCAGGCGACCGAGCACGGTGAGGGTTTTCATCACGCGAACCTTGCGATACTCGATGCCGCCCTTGTTCAGGTGATAGCGGGTTCGCGCCGGTTCGATGGTGGCGGCCGGTACGGTGTTGCCTTCGAAGTCGAAGCTCACCGAGCTGTTCTGATAAGCGGTGATCGGAATGAAATTGCGCCCCGGCTTCAGCGCGGCACCGCCGCCGCTGTAGTCATCGGCCCGCAGGACGATGTCGTCGATATCCGACTCGACGTCGACGATCATTCCGGCACCGCGCACGTCGCTCTGGCTGGTCAGAAGCATCTTTTCACCGCCGACCACCAGTGTGCTGTCGAGGTTGAGCCCGCCGGTGAAGTTGCCGTTGTAGGAGGAGCGCTGGACGAAGGCGTCGCCGTTTACCGCGTCGGTGCGGAAATTGGTCAGGCTCGACATGCCCAGGCCGTAGGTGTCGGTAAGCGCCGTGACCGAGACGCTTTGCAGCACGTGATCCTTGAAATCCTTGCGCCAGCCGAGCGAAGCATTGTTGTCGCGTTTGCCGTCGCGGGCCGTGCGTGAACCGATGCTGCCGGTGAGCTGCTGACCGGGAGCGCCCAACGCCAGGTTGATGCTCAGATCGACGCCGCGATTGCGCGCATCGCCACTGCTGAAACTGCCCGGCCGATCAAAGACCGACAGGCGCCAACTGGCATCACTGCCCAGCAATACGGCGCGCTGGGTCCAGCCCAGATCCACGCCCACGCCTTCGACATTGCCTTCGCTGTGCGAGACCCGGGCATTGACCGAACTCTTGCTGCTCAGCCGATGGTTGAGCGCCAGCGACGAATTGCTGGTCTGGCCGACAAACACGTTACGTGGACGAACGCGCGTGCCGTCCGGCAGCGTGTCGTAGGTGTTGGTGGTGTCGAGCCAGCTGCGGTTGTGGCTGATCACCAGACTGCCCGCGCCATAGTTGTAAAGGCTTTGCAGGTCCAGACCGGTGCCGTAATCCTCGGTCTTGTAGACATTGGCATACAGGCTGACGTGGTTGGCCAGGGTCCAGTCGATGGAAGTACCGTATTGCAGTTTTTCGCGGATCTGCCGCGCCGACGCGCCGACAATCACCCGTGGGTGCAGCAGGTAATTGACCGCCGCACCGGCGGTGGGACTGCCGCTCGATTGCGTGTCCCAGTTGCTCAGCAGTTTGCTTTCTTCACCGGCAAACACGTTGTAGCGCCAGCGTTCGTCAAGGTTGCGCCAGTTGCTGGGCTTGTACACCAACTCCTGGGTGGTGGAGGTGATCTGGCCGTCTTCGATCAGGCGCACTTCCACTTCATAAATACCGCCGGGCAGCGGCCGGGTGTCGAGGGTCTGCAAACCGGCCGGCACCGATTGGGTATTGATCAACAGACCGTCGCGCCAGATCTCCACCGAACCCTGCCGGTTGGCTGTCACGTAGATCGGGTAAACGCTGGGCATCGGGCTGTTGATCGCGAGGCTGTCGGAGCTGCCGTACATGAGGCCGACCGCCGTATCGGGGCTGGTGCCAAACGTGCGCGGCTGGCGCGTCAGCCCTTCGGAATTGGGGGTGAAATAGCCCAGGCGCAAGAAGCTGCCTTGCAGTTCGCGCTGGGTGTGCAGCTCGTGCACGGCGTGGTAGAGCTTTTCGTCGGGGCCACCAAGCCGGGCCAATTGCAGATTCAGCGTCTGGCTCCAGTTGCCCAGGCTTGAACTGGCTTCCAGGCCGAAGCGTCCGCCGAGGTCCTGATCCTGGCCACCGTTCAGGTTGAGCTGGTTGCGCACCATCAGGCCGCTGCTACCGCCGCTCGGTTGCTCGTAATAACGCTTGGCTTGAAGGTCGCGTTCGGCGTTTTCGGTGACGATCGATACCAGCGAACTTTCCAGGTTGTAATGCACCGCGAGAAACTGGTCGGGGCAGGAACCGCTGCACGCACCTAATGGCACGCCGGGTTTGAGGTAGCTTGCCCATTTTTCCCGTTCAGCGGGGCCGAAGCGGTTTTCGCTGGTGTCGGTGAATTCGAGAAGGGTGATGCGATCATCGCGGGACAACACCACCATGGCCTCACCCAACGGCTGTTGGTCGACTTCGACCCGCACCGCCAGAGGCACATCAAAGAAATGCTCCTCGAAATCCGCTGGCAAGCCTTTGGCCTGGGCCAGCAAACTGCGTGGCGTCGTACCGGCGGTGTTGGATGCGACGGCTGCGCTGGCACAAAACAACAGCGCAAGCGCAGCCGCGATGGGTGTCATCGGGAACATGAACTCGTACTCTGATTGACTGACAATGAAAGTCCGTCGGGGCAAACATCACTGCCTGCCCCGTCGGTTGACGCCACTGCTGAAAAGCGAGCGTTTTGGACCTGATCAGTCGATCAGTTGCCGCCAACCGGTGGCACGGCGTCGAAGATCATCGCCACGGAACCGGTGTAGTCACCCGGCTGGAAGTTGCTGCCTTTGGCGGAGATTTTCAGCGGGGCGCGGTAGTTCACATCCGACTCGGATTCACCGACGACCATTTGCGGGGTCAGGGTCAGTTCCTTGTTGTTGAGCATGACCTGCAGGTCGATCGAGGTATTGCCGGCAACCAGTTTCGGCAGGCTTTCCAGGCTGGCGTGAACCGAACCGTTGTTATTGCGCACATCGAAGAAACCGTTGACGTCGGCCATCTTGCCGGTGGTCGGCTGATAGCTCATGTCCTGGTCCTTGTTGACCAGATCCGGATCGGTCGGCACCACATAGAAACCGTTGGTTGGCACATGAGCGATCAGGCTGATGGAGTGCGACGCTTCGCCCGCAGCGAAGGCAGTGGAGGACATTGCCAGAAGAGCCAGTGGAGCAGCGATTGCGATTTTCTTGAACATCGTTCAGTACCTGTTTGCTTTATATAGGGGTGTCATTGAAAGTTCACAAACCATTTGCTCATCGACCGCCGGAGCAACTTGAACCTTCAATGGCGGGCATCATCGGCTGTTGCCTCTGGAATGTAAGCAGGCAACTTCCGACAAACTCGTAGTTAAACAACCTCACACCCCGCCAGAAAAAAGAACAAAAAACAGATACTTGCAACATTCGCTGTAAGTTGCGCCCTACACACAGTTACAGGCAAAAAACCATACAGCAACTTAGCCGCTTTAACGCGGTAACTTGCGAGGAATTAGAACATATACTCAAGTACAACTAGAGCGATAACTTTAACTTCAAGGTCACCGCTGTGTCTTATTGATCAAAAAACTTTTTCCGGCTCTTTTTCGCTTTGACCACTCGTCCGTCAAGCTCAGGACAAGGCCAAAAACGTCTTGCGCAACCCTTAAGATATATCTTAAGTTGTATCTAAATACGACGAGAGAGAAGCGAAATGAGAGACCATCATTCCCCCCATCGCGAGCACGGCGATGGCCGCGACGGCTTCGAGAAACGCCCCGGTCGCGAACGCGGCGGTCGCGGCCCGCGCGTTTTTGCCCCCGGCGACTTGAAATTGCTGTTGCTGGCGCTGATCGCCGAGCAGCCCTGCCACGGCTACGACCTGATCCGCCAGATCGAAGGCATGTTCGATGGCGCTTACAGCCCGAGCCCCGGGGTGATCTACCCGACCCTGACCTTTCTCGAAGAGAGCGATTTGATTGCCGGTGATGCCGAGGCCGGCAAAAAGCGTTACAGCGTCACCGACGCAGGTCGTTTGTCTTTAAGTGAACAAGCGGTGGCGCTCGACGGCGTACGCATGCGCATTGACGTCAGCAAGCGCTCGCTGCGCGGCCATGATCGTCCGCCGGAAATCCACGAAGCGGTGCACAACCTGCGCCATGCCTTGCAGCTGCACCACGGGCGCTGGAGCGCCGAGGAAATCCTGCGCGTGCGCGACCTGCTCAACGACACCGCCAAAGCCATCGTCGACGGCCCTGCCGTTCAACCTGCCACGGAGAAAGCCGAATGACTGCAGTCGATACTCAAACCATTCACCGCGTGATGCACGAAATCAAACGGCGCAAACTTGAAGTGCTGCGCGTCACCGACCTGACCCCGCGCATGCGTCGCATCACCCTCGGCGGGCCGGAACTGGCCGGGTTCATCAGCCTGGGCACGGACGATCACGTCAAACTGCTGTTCCCGCAGAACGCCGAACAAGCGGCGGCGCTGGAGACGATGCAACTGGGCGCCGGCAAGGACAACGGGCCGATGCCCGAGATGCGCGACTACACGCCGCGTCGTTACGACCTGGAAAAAATGGAGCTGGACATCGATTTCGTCCTGCACGGCGACGGCCCCGCCTCGACATGGGCCGAGCAGGCACAACCGGGGCAGTTCCTGCACATCGGCGGGCCACGCGGGTCGATGATCGTACCGGACATCTTCGACAGCTATCTGCTGATCGGCGACGAAACCGCCCTCCCCGCCATCGCCCGCCGCCTCGAACACCTCGCGGCGAATCGCAAGGCGCTGGTGGTGATCGAAGTGGAAAACGGCGCTGAGCAGCAAGTGCTGGAAAGCGCAGCGCCGTTCAATGTGATCTGGGTCCTGCGCGAAGGCGGCAAGGACAACCTGCTGGCTACCGTCAAGCAATTACAGGTGCCCAAGGGCAATCTGTACGCATGGGTGGCGACCGAAACCAAGGTCTCACGGCAGATCCGCCGGGTACTGATCGATGAGCATGGGCTCGATGACCAGTTCATCAAGGCGGTCGGCTACTGGCGCGCGGAAGGCACTTCCGAGGAAGAGTAAATCCGAGAAGCAAAAGATCGCAGCCTTCGGCAGCTCCTACAGGGGTATGCATTCCAAATGTAGGAGCTGCCGAAGGCTGCGATCTTTTGATCGTTACGGCCGAAATCGATCCAGACCAATCACTAGCAACCCCACCAACACAAACCCCACCAATATCCCCCCGGCATTCGCCAGCACCTGTGGATAACCCAACACCGCTACATCAATGAACGGGTACGCATACGCGCCGAGCAGATGCCCGCGCAGCAAGGCGTAGATGAAATACACCAGCGGATAGATCAGCCACAGCGGCAGATGCCACAGGCGCAACGTGCCTTTGGGGACGCAGCGCCACCAATAGCCGAGAAACAGCAATGGCATGACGTCGTGGAGCAACTCATCGGCAACAAACTGCCAGCCTTCGGGGTGCCACAAGTGTCGCAACAGGATGCTGTAGGCCAGACCGACCACGGCGATGCTCACTGCGATTCCACTGCTGACCCACGGTTGCAGAAACCAGCGCCGTGCGGCGGATTCGCGCTCGGTGACCGCGCAGGTCAACACCGTCGCCACCAGTGTGTTGGTCAATATGGTGAAGTAGCTGAAGAAACTCACCAGCCCGCCCAGCAGGCTGGCGCCGATGCTCAATCGTGCGAAGAAGATCAGGTACAGCTGAATCGTCAATCCGGCCCAGCCCAACACGGCCAGGCCGGTGATCAGGCGTCGGCGCCTCGCGCTGTCCATCTCAGAGCGGTCGCTTGGTGCGCATCAGTTTCACGTACAGGCGCTCGACCTTCTCCCGCGCCCACGGGGTTTTACGCAGGAAGGTCAGGCTCGACTTGATGCTCGGATCGCTCTTGAAGCAACGGATGTCGATACGCTCGGCCAGCCCCGACCACTCGTAGTGAGTCACCAGTGCATTGAGGATCTGTTCGAGGGTCACGCCGTGCAGCGGATCGGGGGTTTGTTCGTTCATGCCGGGCCTTTGGGCGAAGTGATATGCAGAAGCCGCGCACCTTAGCCGAGGGGCTGAGCGGGTGGAAGGCCTTCCTGCAAATGTAGGCCAACCCGGGAAGATCGCAGGCTGTGGCCCGACTCACAATGCGCCCGTTTGCCGCACTGTTACCGAATCCGAAACGCTGCATGTCTGCAAAAGCGCTTTCTCAATTTGTTACAGATCATTATCCTGCCGCCCTTCCGCTGAAACGCTTCACTGCCTGCGACAATCTGAAGCGCTCGGCCTGCACCTGAAAACATCAAAAAAAGACTTCTTCATGCCTGACTTTTCCTTCTCCCGAGACAGCGCTATCTCTGCCCTGCGCACCCTTGGCGGCTGCACCGCCCTCGGCCTTGCCACTTGCGCCCACGCGGCGCCGGCCTTCGACAGTGAATCACCGTACATGCTCGGTGACTGGAACGGCACGCGCACGGAACTTGCGGAAAAAGGCTACGACTTCAAACTCGATTACACCGGCGAAATGGGCAGCAACCTGCACGGCGGTTACGATCACGACCGCACTGCCCGCTACAGCGACCAGTTCGGCCTCGGCACCCATCTGGATCTGCAGAAGATCCTCGGTTGGAACGACGCTGAATTTCAGCTGACCATCACCAAGCGCAGCGGCAACAACATCAGCAACGACCGCATCAACGACCCGCGCGTTGGCGGCTTCACTTCCGCGCAGGAAGTCTGGGGTCGTGGCCAGACCACACGCCTGACGCAGATGTGGTATCAGCAGAAATTCTTCGATCAGAAACTCGACATCAAGGTCGGCCGTTTCGGCGAAGGCGAAGACTTCAACAGCTTCCCTTGCGACTTCCAGAACCTCGCGTTCTGCGGCTCGCAGGTCGGCAACTGGGTCGGCGGCATCTGGTACAACTGGCCGGTCAGCCAGTGGGCGCTGCGGGTCAAATATCACCTGACGCCCGAGCTGTATGCGCAGGTCGGCGCCTACGAGCAGAACCCGTCGAACCTCGATCGCGGCAACGGTTTCAAACTCAGCGGCAGCGGCACCCAGGGCGCGATCCTGCCGGTCGAACTGGTGTGGACGCCGAAGCTCAACGGTCTGCCGGGCGAATACCGCGCCGGTTACTACTACAGCAATGCCAAAGCCTCTGACGTTTATAAAGACCAGAACGGCCAACCGGCAGCGCTGAGCGGCGAAGCCTATCGCAGTGCCTCGAGCAAGCACGGCGTATGGCTGGGCATTCAGCAGCAGGTCACCAGTATCGCCAGCGACCACTCCCGTGGTTTGAGTCTGTTCGCCAACGCGACGATGCATGACAAGAAAACCAATGCCATCGACAACTACGTGCAGGCCGGCCTGACCTACAAAGGTCCGTTCGATGCCCGCGCCAAGGACGACATCGGTTTTGCCCTCGCTCGTGTGCACGTCAACCCGGCCTATCGCAAGAACGCCGAGGCGAGAAACCGCGCCAACGCCGTCTACGACTACGACAATCCGGCGTTCCTGCCACCGCAGGACACCGAATACAGCGCCGAGCTGTATTACGGCGTGCACGTGACCAACTGGCTGACCGTACGCCCGAACCTGCAATACATCCGCCACCCCGGTGGCGTGAACGACGTCGACGACGCCCTGATCGGCGGGATCAAGATCCAGTCGTCGTTCTAAAAAACGCCACAAGGCCCTGTGGGAGCTGGCTTGCCAGCGATAGCAATCTGTCTGGCGATTTAAGTGTTGGATGTGCAATCGCCATCGCTGGCAAGCCAGCTCCCACAGGGATCCATGAAATTCGTTAGCCGAACAAGTTTTTATCTGAACCATGCCTGCGCCAGATCGTCATCTAAAGTGACTACAGCGCGGGACTACATAAACGTCACGGAGAATCACACTATGAGCACCGAAAGTGCTTCGAGTCGGGGCCGTCTGCTACCGGGCCTGCTCGGCATTCTGCTTCTACTGATGGGCCTGGCCATGCTGGCCGGGGGAGTCAAGCTGAGCATGCTCGGCGGCTCGCTTTATTATCTGCTGGCCGGTATCGGCATCGCGCTGAGTGGCCTCCTGCTGCTGATGCGTCGCCGCGCGGCGCTGGGCCTGTACGCCACCGTGCTGTTTGCCAGCACGGTATGGGCATTGTGGGAAGTCGGTCTGGACTGGTGGCAACTGGTGCCGCGTCTGGCGCTGTGGTTTGTCCTCGGTTTCGTGATGCTGCTGCCGTGGTTCCGTCGCCCGCTGCTGCTCAACGGTCCGGCGAAAATCGGCACTGGCGGTCTGACCGTGGCGGTGATCCTGGCCGGCGTTACCGCCCTGGCCAGCCTCTTCACTCATCCAGGCGAAACCTTCGGTGAACTGGGCCGCGACACTGCGGACATGACCAGCACCGCACCGGCCATGCCGGATGGCGACTGGCAGGCGTACGGTCGCACCGAGTTCGGTGACCGCTACTCGCCGCTCAAGCAGATCACCCCGGAAAACGTCGGCAAGCTGCAAGAAGCCTGGCGCATCCAGACCGGCGACCTGCCAACTGCGGATGACCCGGTCGAGCTGACCAACGAAAACACCCCGCTCAAAGCCAACGGCATGGTCTACGCCTGCACCGCGCACAGCAAAGTGCTGGCACTGGACCCGGACACCGGCAAGGAAATCTGGCGCTTCGATCCACAGATCAAGAGCCCGGTCGGCTTCAAGGGCTTCGCCCACATGACCTGCCGTGGCGTGTCGTACTACGACGAAGCCGCCTATGCCAAGTCTGAAAATGCCGGTTCCGCTGTCATCTCTGAAGCCGGCCAGGCCGTTGCTCAGGCCTGCCCGCGTCGCCTGTACCTGCCAACTGCTGATGCCCGCCTGATCGCACTGAACGCCGACACCGGCAAGATCTGCGAAGGCTTCGGCACCAACGGCGTGGTCGACCTGACCCAAGGCATCGGCCCGTTCACCGCTGGTGGTTACTACTCCACCTCGCCAGCAGCGATTACCCGTGATCTGGTGATCATGGGCGGTCACGTTACCGACAACGAATCGACCAACGAGCCATCGGGCGTGATCCGCGCCTTCGACGTGCGCGATGGGCACCTGGTGTGGAACTGGGACAGCGACAAGCCGGACGCCACCGAGCCATTGGCTCCGGGCGAAACCTACAGCCGCAACTCGGCGAACATGTGGTCGCTGGCCAGCGTCGATGAAAAACTCGGCATGGTCTACCTGCCACTGGGCAACCAGACCCCTGACCAATGGGGCGGCAACCGCACCCCCGGCGCCGAGAAATTCAGCGCCGGCCTCGTCGCGCTGGACCTGGCCACCGGTAAAGTGCGCTGGAACTACCAGTTCACCCACCACGACCTGTGGGACATGGACGTGGGCAGCCAGCCTACCCTGCTCGACATGAAAACCGCCGACGGGGTGAAACCTGCGCTGATCGCTCCGACCAAACAGGGCAGCCTGTACGTCCTCGACCGTCGTGACGGCACGCCGATCATTCCGATCAAGGAAATCCCGGTACCGCAGGGTGCCGTGAAAGGCGACCACACCGCACCGACCCAGGCCCGTTCGGACCTCAACCTGCTGGCCCCGGAACTGACCGAAAAAGCCATGTGGGGCGCCAGCCCGTTCGACCAGATGCTGTGCCGCATCCAGTTCAAGGAACTGCGTTACGAAGGCCAGTACACCCCGCCATCGGAACAGGGCAGCCTGATCTATCCGGGTAACGTCGGCGTGTTCAACTGGGGCGGCGTCTCGGTCGACCCGGTTCGCCAACTGCTGTTCACCAGCCCGAACTACATGGCCTTCGTCTCGAAAATGGTGCCACGCGAGCAAGTCGAAGCCGGCAGCAAGCGCGAGAGCGAAACCTCGGGCGTGCAGCCAAACACTGGCGCGCCATACGCGGTGATCATGCACCCGTTCATGTCGCCACTCGGCGTACCGTGCCAGGCCCCGGCCTGGGGCTACGTCGCCGGTATCGACCTGACCACCGGCAAAGTCGTGTGGAAACGCAAGAACGGCACCAGCCGCGACAGCTCGCCAATCCCGATCGGCTTCACCCTCGGCGTACCGAGCATGGGCGGTTCGATGGTCACCGCCGGCGGCGTCGGCTTCCTCAGCGGCACCCTTGACCAGTACCTGCGTGCTTATGACGTGAATACCGGTAAAGAACTGTGGAAATCGCGCCTGCCAGCAGGCGGCCAAGCGACTCCGATGACCTACACCGGCAAGGACGGCAAGCAATACGTGCTGCTCGTTGTTGGCGGTCACGGCTCGCTGGGTACCAAGATGGGTGACTACATCATTGCGTACAAACTGCCGGAATAAGCGGTAGCGGCGGTAAAAAAGAAGGCGCCACCCTGTGAGGGGTGGCGCCTTTTTGCATGGAGGCGTGCCCAACATGCTCCATTCGCACCAAGGTGTATGGCATCAATGAAGTCTGTCCACTTCGCCTTGGGCAATTCGGTGCTTTCAAGAAAAAATCAAAAGATCGCAACCTTCGAACGCTTGTCGTCAGCGTGACCCGACAGAATCAAAAGGCTTTTCCTCCATTTGCCATCCGTTGCAATCGATCGATGATCAGTTGCTCGGCATGCTTGCGGGTTTCCAGCAACAAACTCTTATCCGTTTCGCTGTAGATCACCTGGAAACGCAAACCCGGCGTGTCGGAAGAATATTCGCGAATGATGAAATCCCTGTATTTCGTATCGGTATGACTCATGGTTCGATTCCTTGACGTTGGTAAATTCTCGAACACCTCTCTGTCGTTCGAGATTGAACCGCAATCTTCGGCCGATTGAGTCAGTTGTCTACTGTCAGAAATTACAGGGACTAAAGGCCAGTTCGAAATAAGCCGAACGGAATCCATCAAAACTCCATTTAATAGTTAAAGCTAACCAACACTCGCGTTTTTCGCTAGTTATGCACAGACATTGTTAGATTCCAATAGGCCCCCCGTGCCGACCTGAAGGATCTCGCCACCGCCCAAAGGCCGCCGAGGTTAACAAGGTGAAAAACTTTGCAAACCTGAACACACAAGCAGAAACACACCCGCCCCATTGAAACCACCCCACCCCTGCCCCATCTAAGACCCCATACCCCATTGCGCAGGTGCCCCATGACCGACCAGCAAGATCGCCCGGACAACCACGACGATTACGAAAACGACCACATCGAACACACCTCCTCCGGCACCGGCCTGGCGCTGCCCGGGCAAAACCTGCCGGACAAGGTCTACATCATTCCGATCCACAACCGTCCGTTCTTCCCGGCCCAGGTCCTGCCGGTCATCGTCAACGAAGAACCGTGGGCCGAAACCCTCGAACTGGTCAGCAAATCCGAACACCACTCCCTGGCCCTGTTCTTCATGGACACGCCCCAGGAAGACCCGCGCCACTTCGACACCGGCGCCCTCCCCGAATACGGCACGCTGGTCAAGGTGCACCACGCCAGCCGCGAAAACGGCAAACTGCAATTCGTCGCCCAAGGCCTGAGCCGCGTGCGCATCAAGACCTGGCTCAAGCACCATCGCCCGCCGTACCTGGTCGAAGTCGAATACCCGCACCAGCCCACCGAGCCGACCGACGAGGTCAAGGCCTACGGCATGGCGCTGATCAATGCGATCAAGGAATTGTTGCCGCTCAACCCGCTGTACAGCGAAGAGCTGAAGAACTACCTCAACCGCTTCAGCCCCAACGATCCGTCGCCGCTGACCGACTTCGCCGCCGCGCTGACCTCCGCCACCGGCCCCGAGCTGCAAGAAGTGCTCGACTGCGTGCCGATGCTCAAGCGCATGGAAAAAGTCCTGCCGATGCTGCGCAAGGAAGTCGAAGTCGCGCGCCTGCAGAAAGAAATTTCCGCCGAAGTTAACCGTAAGATCGGCGAGCATCAGCGTGAGTTCTTCCTCAAGGAGCAACTCAAGGTCATCCAGCAGGAACTCGGCCTGACCAAGGACGACCGCAGCGCCGACCTCGAACAGTTCCAGCAGCGCCTCGAAGGCAAAACCCTGCCGGCGCAAGTGCAGAAGCGCCTCGAGGAAGAAACCCACAAACTGTCGATCCTCGAAACCGGCTCGCCGGAATACGCCGTCACGCGCAATTATCTGGACTGGGCAACATCGGTGCCGTGGGGCGTATACGGCGAGGACAAACTCGACCTCAAGCACGCCCGCAAAATCCTCGACAAGCACCATGCGGGTCTGGACGACATCAAGGATCGCATCCTCGAATTCCTCGCCGTTGGAGCTTACAAAGGCGAGATCAGCGGCTCGATCGTGCTGCTGGTCGGCCCACCGGGCGTGGGTAAAACCAGCGTCGGCAAATCCATCGCCGAATCCCTCGGGCGGCCGTTCTACCGCTTCAGCGTCGGCGGCATGCGCGACGAGGCCGAAATCAAGGGCCACCGCCGCACCTACATCGGCGCCCAACCGGGCAAACTGGTGCAGGCGTTGAAAGACGTCGAAGTGATGAACCCGGTGATCATGCTCGACGAGATCGACAAGATGGGCCAGAGCTACCAGGGCGACCCGGCCTCGGCGCTGCTGGAAACTCTCGATCCTGAGCAGAACGTTGAATTCCTCGACCACTACCTCGACCTGCGTATGGATCTGTCGAAGGTGCTGTTCGTCTGCACCGCCAACACCTTGGATTCAATTCCCGGCCCGTTGCTCGACCGAATGGAAGTGATTCGTCTGTCCGGCTACATCACCGAAGAAAAAGTCGCCATCGCCAAGCGTCACTTGTGGCCGAAACTGCTGGAAAAGGCCGGCGTATCAAAAGGCAGCCTGAGCATCAGCGACAGCGCGCTCAAAGCACTGATCGATGGCTATGCCCGCGAAGCCGGCGTGCGGCAGCTGGAAAAGCAGATGGGCAAACTGGTGCGCAAAGCGGTGATGAAGCTGATCGACGATCCGAAAGCGGTGATCAAACTCGGGCCGAAAGACCTCGAAGCCTCGCTGGGCCATCCGGTGTTCCGCAATGAGCAAGTGCTGTCCGGCACCGGCGTGATTACCGGTCTGGCCTGGACCAGCATGGGCGGCGCGACCTTGCCGATCGAGGCCACGCGGATTCATACGCTCAACCGGGGCTTCAAGCTCACCGGGCAATTGGGCGATGTGATGAAGGAATCGGCGGAGATCGCCTACAGCTACGTCAGCTCGCACCTCAAGCAATTTGGTGGTGATGCGAAGTTCTTCGACGAAGCCTTCGTCCACCTGCATGTACCGGAAGGCGCAACACCAAAGGACGGCCCGAGCGCCGGCGTGACCATGGCCAGCGCCCTGCTCTCGCTTGCACGCAATCAACCGCCGAAAAAAGGCGTGGCGATGACCGGCGAACTGACCCTGACCGGGCATGTACTGCCGATCGGCGGTGTGCGCGAGAAGGTAATCGCGGCGCGCCGGCAGAAGATTTTCGAATTGATTCTGCCGGAACCGAACCGGGGTAACTTTGAGGAATTGCCGGATTATCTGAAGGAAGGGATTACCGTGCACTTTGCCAAGCGGTTTGCGGATGTGGCGAAGGTGCTCTTCTGATAACTCGATAGCGCCGGCTCTACCGCTTTCGCGAGCAGGCTCGCTCCCACAGGGTTGTGCAGTGAACACAGAAATTGTGAACACCGCTGCCCACTGTGGGAGCGAGCCTGCTCGCGAAGGCGTCAGTCCTGACAACCCCTCCCCTGACTGTCACACTTTGTCCCATCTTCAGTTATGCTCGCCGTTCGTCGTAACCGCCGGAGCTGCTGACCTCATGTCCCCCATTCGCCTGTTTTTCCCCCTCGCCCTTTCCTTGCTGGCGGCCTGCGCCACGCAACTGAAACACAACGTGACCGTGGAAAAACAAAGCGAATGTCCCGTGCGGCTCAACGTCGGGCAAAACCTGATCATCAGCCTGCCAAGCAACCCGACCACCGGCTACCGCTGGGCGATTCAGGATTCAGCTGGCGGCGTGTTGCGCGCCCTCAGCCCCGAGGTTTACAGCAATCCGGAAGATGCCGGCGTGGTTGGCGCAGCGGGGGTTTCGACCTGGCGCTTCCAGGCCTTCGCAGCAGGCACCGGGCGTTTGCGCCTGACCTCGCAACAACCGTGGGCTCCGGAAGTGCTGCCTGTTGAGACCTTCGACTGCGCCATTTCGGTGAACTGACTGCAGCTTCTTCGCGAGCAGGCTCGCTCCGACAGATCACCGCGCCCCCCTGTGGGAGCGAGCCTGCTCGCGAAAGCCATATCCCAGACGGCGAGAATTACACCCGGTTCGGTGCTTTATCAGACAACCCAAGCATCCCCGCGCCACTTTGGCTAAAATGCCGGCCTTTTCCACCGACACCGCCGGACGCCGCCGTGAGCAAAGAACCCGATCGCCTATTCGCCCAGCCTTTGGCCCAGGTGCCTGACTTCGCCTTCAATGAAGACGTGGTGCGGGTGTTCCCGGACATGATCAAGCGCTCGGTGCCGGGTTACCCGACCATCGTCGAAAACCTCGGCGTGCTCGCGGCGCAATTCGCCCAGCCGAACAGCGTGCTCTACGACCTCGGCTCGTCGCTCGGCGCAGTGACTCAAGCCCTGCGCCGTCATGTGCGCACCGACGGCTGCCGGGTTATTGCTGTGGATAACTCGGCGGCGATGGTCGAGCGTTGCCGCGAGTATCTCAATGGTCAGGATTCGATGTTTCAGGAACTGCTGCCGGTCGAGGTAATTGAGGGCGATATCCTCGCGCTGCAATTTGAGCCCGCCTCCGTAGTCGCGCTGAACTTCACCCTGCAATTCATCGCCCCGGATCAGCGCACCGCGTTGCTCTCGCGGATTCGCCAATCGTTGTTGCCCGGCGGCGCGCTGATTCTCTCGGAAAAGCTGCGCTTCAACGATGCCGAAGAGCACGCCCTGCTCACCGACCTGCACGTAGCGTTCAAACGCGCCAACGGCTACAGCGAACTGGAAATCGCCCAGAAGCGCAGCGCCATCGAAAACGTCATGAAGCCCGACAGCCTCGAAGAACACCGCGAACGCCTGCTGGCCGCCGGGTTCTCGAAAGTCGTGCCGTGGTTCCAGTGTCTTAACTTTGCCTCGTTGATTGCCTTGCCATGATTGATCTGTCCCCCCTCGCCCGGCGTCTGGCCGGTACACCGCTGGCCGAATGGGCCAACACGCTGCAAGCGCAACTCGACAAGAAAATGGACAAAGGCCACGGCGATCTGGAGCGCTGGCAAAGTGCGCTGGACGCCTTGCCGAAGATCCAGCCAAGCGAAGTCGACCTGCTCAACGGCCTGAAACTCGACACCGATTGCGACGACGACACCCGCGCACAGATGCGCACCGCGCTGATGGGCCTCTCGCCGTGGCGCAAAGGGCCGTTCGACCTGTTCGGTGTGCATGTCGACACCGAATGGCGTTCGGACTGGAAGTGGTCGCGGGTCTCCCCGCACCTCGACCTGAAGGGCAAACGCATCCTTGATGTTGGTTGCGGCAACGGCTACTACATGTGGCGCATGCTCGGCGCCGGTGCCGACAGCGTCATCGGTGTCGACCCGAACTGGCTGTTCTTCTGCCAGTTCCAGGCGGTGCAGCGTTACTTGTCCGAGCCGAATGCCTGGCACCTGCCGTTCCCGTTCGAAGACCTGCCGCCGAATCTGGAAGGCTTCGACACAGTATTTTCCATGGGCGTGTTCTATCACCGTCGCTCGCCGATCGAGCATTTGCTGGCGCTGAAGGATTGCCTGGTCAAGGGCGGCGAACTGGTGCTGGAAACCCTCGTGGTCGAAGGCGACAAGCATCAGGTGCTGGTGCCGGAAGATCGCTACGCGCAGATGCGCAACGTGTGGTTTTTGCCGTCGGTGCCGGCGCTGGAATTGTGGCTGCGGCGGGCGGGTTTCAGCGATATTCGTTGCGTGGATGTCAGCACGACCACGGTTGAGGAACAGCGCGGGACCGAGTGGATGAAGTATCAGTCGCTGAGTGATTTTCTTGATCCCGAGGACCACAGCAAAACCATTGAAGGGCTGCCGGCGCCGATGCGGGCGGTTATCGTCGCGAAGAAATAACCCGATCTCCCCACCAACGGAGATCCACCTGTGGGAGCGAGCCTGCTCGCGAAAGCGGTGTGCCAGTCACCATTCATTTTGAATGTACCGACGCTTTCGCGAGCAGGCTCGCTCCCACATTGAAGCTGTGTTTATTCAGCAGTTTTTGTGCGTCTGGCGCGGAAAAACTCGGTCAGCACCGCACCACATTCTTCTGCCAGCACTCCGCCCTCATACAACACCCGGTGATTCAAAAAGCCCTGGGTAAAAAACTGCCCCTGACTTTGCACAATCCCGGCCTTGGGTTCCAGCGCGCCGTACACCACCCGCGCCACCCGCGAATGCACGATCAGCCCGGCGCACATGCTGCAAGGCTCCAGCGTCACATACAGCGTACTGCCCGGCAGGCGATAGTTATCCACTGCCTGCGCAGCGGCGCGGATCGCGACCATTTCCGCATGGGCACTCGGGTCGCTGGTGCTGATCGGGCAATTGAAGCCGCGACCGATGATCACGCCATCGTGCACCAGCACCGCGCCCACCGGCACCTCACCGAGGGCGGCGCCCTGCGCGGCGAGGGTCAAGGCTTCGCGCATGAAGTCGCGGTCGCGGCTGCGGTCGATGATCGCCGCCGGGCGGATCTGGCGCATCACTTCACCTCGATCGCGGCCATCAGGCCGGTTTCCATGTGGTCGATGACATGGCAGTGGAACATCCACACCCCCGGGTTATCCGCCACCAGCGCCACTTGCGCACGCTCGTTCTTGCCCAGCAGATAGGTGTCGGTGAAATACGGCACGACTTTGTGCCGGTTCGACGCGATCACCTTGAAGCTCATGCCGTGCAGGTGGATCGGGTGCTGGTACTGAGTCATGTTCTTCAATTCGAAAATATAGCTCTGGCCCAGTTTCAGGCTGGCAATCGGTCGGTCAGCACAGGTCTTGTCGGTGATGTCCCAGGCCTTGCCGTTGATCTGCCAGAGGCTCGGCGGCTTGCCGTTTTCGGTGTTCACCGAGACCGAGCCGACCCATTCGAAATTGAAGTTGAGTTTCTCCGCATTGGCCAGATCCGGCTCGGCCACCGGGTTGGCCGGCAGCGCTTTCGGCCAGTCCGTCGGCGCATCGGTGTTGGCGACCGAACGTAGCGTGCCAAGGCGCACCGGGCCGTTGCGCAGCGACAACTCTTCACCGGCCGCCGGCGCCTTGATCGCCAGGCAAATGCGCATGCCGGGGCCGAGCCAGTATTCCTTGCCCAACGGGCGGGGCTCGACCGGGTTGCCATCCAGCGCGTAGATCTTCGCTTCGACACCGGGGATGTTGATCCGATAGGTCAGGGTGTTGTCGAGATTAAGCAGACGCACCCGGGTGACCTGCCCGGCCGGCAGATCAATCACCGGCAGCGGCACACCATTGATCGTCGACAAGCGCCCGGCGGTACCGCCACGGGCCGCTTCGCGGGGGATGCTGAATTCGACGAACTGACCTTGCTCGTCGACATGCCAGTTCTTCAGGCTCAGGGTTTTCTCGTACTTGAAACCGGTCGGCTCGCGTTCCTCGATGATCAGCGGCCCGACCAGCCCGCGTCCGAGTTCTTCGCTGCTGCTGACATGCGGGTGATACCAGTAGCTGCCGGCGTCCGGCACACGGAATTTGTAGTCGAAGTATTCGCCCGGCAGCACCGGCAGTTGCGACACATAAGGCACGCCGTCCATTTCCAGCGGCAGACGGATGCCGTGCCAGTGAATGGTAGTCGCCACCGGCAGGTGATTGATGAAGCGCACCCGCAACCATTCACCCTGGCGCACGCGCAACTCGGTGCCCGGCGCCGACGGGCCGAACGCCCAGGCCTCGGTCTTGTGGCCCGGCACCAGTTCGACATCGAGCGGCGCGGCGATCAGTTCATAGTCGTGGCCGGCCTCGGCGTCGGCCATCTTGCCCAGCCAGTAACGCGACGCGCCTCCCGCGCCCACGCCAACGACAACAAGACCGGCCAGGCCACCGAGGATTTGGCGACGGGTAAAGGACATGAACTCAACTACCTCACGTATCAGCGACAGACCCCGAGGGACCCGCAAAAGGCGAATACGATACACCCGCAGTTGAGAAACAGTAAGGGCGACCTGAGGCCGCACGTCTTGTCGGCCTTATGCGCGCAGCCCGGTAATCAGGTGCAGCACGCCGCCCTCAAGCGGCATGACGCCCGCCACACCGGCCAGACTCAACGCCTGACGGTCGACACAGGCCGCGTCGTGCAGCGCCACGCGCACCCGAGTCAGCGCCAGCGGTTGCTGCGACTTGAGGTTATCCACACCGCCCAGCGCCGCTACGATCTCGGCGTTCAAGCCGGCAACCGCATCGGCGGTAATGTTTGCCTCGTCCGGTACCAGATCCGGCGTCAGTGCTTTCCAGAATGCCTGCTGCAATTTGTCGAACATGTTCAATTCTCCATAACCGGCGAGGCATCGACTTTCGCCCCATGAAACTGCTGCAAGGCTGCGCGCACGTCGGCGGCGCTTTCCAGGTTCGAAACCTGTTCGGCGATGATTCGACAGTCGGCCAGATCCACTTCGCGGACCGCCGACTTGATCGCCGGAATCAACGGCACGCTCACCGACAGCTCATCCACACCCAGCCCCAGCAACAACGGCACCGCAAGGCGTTCAGACGCCATGGCGCCGCAGACGCCGACCCATTTGTCGTGGGCATGCGCAGCCTTCACCGTCATGGCAATCAGGCGCAGTACCGAGGGATGAAAGCTGTCCGCCTGACTGGCCAGACGCGGATGGTCACGATCCATGGCCAGGGTGTATTGGGTGAGGTCGTTGGTACCGATGGAGAAAAAATCCACGTGCGGCGCCAGCACATCGGCCATCAGCGCAGCGGCAGGCACTTCGATCATGATTCCCAGCTTTGGCAGGTGCGCCAGGCCCAGCACCCGCGCTTCTTGCTCGAGAATCTGCCGCGCCAGACGCAGTTCGGCCAAATTCGTGACCATCGGCAACATGATGTGCAGACGCGTCAGTTCACAGCAGGCGAGGATTGCACGGAACTGCTCGCGCAACAGTTGCGGTCGCTCAAGGCACAGACGAATACCACGCAAACCGAGGAAAGGATTGGTTTCGCTGTCCATCGGCACATAAGCCAGCGGCTTGTCGCCACCGACATCGAGGGTGCGCACCACCAGATTGTGTGCCGGCCCGATGGTGCGCGCGATGGCGCTGTAAGTGGCCACCTGTTCGTCATGGCTCGGCGATTGCTGACGGCCCAGGTAGAGAAACTCCGAACGCAGCAGCCCCACGCCATTCGCGCCCAGCTCCATGGCCTGGACGGTTTCTTCCTGCGAGGCAACGTTGGCGGTGACTTCGATGTGCTGACCGTCACGGGTACAGGCCGCCTCGCTGGCCTGCGCCAGTTCCTGCTGATGACGCTGGCGCTGGCGCTCATGTCGCGTGCGCAATTGATCAATGGACTCGGCGTCCGGGTGCAACTGCAATTCGCCTTTGTCGGCATCGAGCAGCACCCGCGTGCCGTTGCCGAGCCCGAGCATTTGCAGCGGCATACCGCAAATCGCCGGCAAGCCGCAGGCTCGCGCGAGGATCGCGACATGGCTGGTGGCGCCACCGCCGACGGTGGCAAACCCGAGCACTTTGCGCGTATCAAGCCCGGCGGTCTGGGACGGGGTCAACTGATCGGCGATCAGAATGGTGTCGTCCGGCAACTCCAGCGCTTGCTCGTGAACACCGAGGATCAGCTTCAGCACGCGCTGGCCGACATCATCCAGATCCGCCGCGCGCTCAGCCAGCAAGGCATTGCCCAGCGAGCGAAACATCGCCGCCGTTGCGTCGGTGCTGGTCTTCCAGGCAAACGCCGCGCTGTTGCCCGCGTCGATCAGCGCCCGGGCCTGATCCAGCAGGCTCGGGTCGGCCAGCAGTTCCTGATGCGCCTTGAAGATCTCCGCCTGCGCCTGGCCGCTGGCGGTGTCGCGCAGATGTTGCAGGGCCATGTCGGCTTCGATCAGGGCTTGGCTCAACGCCTCCAGTTCAACTGGCGGCTCGGCGCCGAACTCGTTGACCATGAGCGACGCTTCGACGATCTGCATGACTTGCCCCAACGCCGAACCGGGCGAGGCGCAGACACCGCGCAGGATGTTCGGCATTTCTGCTGCGTCGGCTTCGACCGGTGCGGGCGCTGTCACCGCTTCACCGCAGCCTTCGCTCAGCAAGCGTGTCAGCGCATCGACGGCGGCTACGGCATCTTCGCCTTCGGCGCTGACCTGCACGCTGTCGCCATGGGCCGTCTGCAACGCCATGATCGCCACCAGGGATTTGCCGTTGGCTTGCGCGTGCAGCTTGTGCAGATGGATGGTCGCTGAAAATGCTTTGGCCGCTTGGGCGAATACTGCCGCCGGCCGCGCGTGCAGACCATTGGAATTGGGCAGGTTGATCGGCTGCGAGAACACCGCATCGCCCGGCACCGGCGCTGGATGTTCGCCAACGGCTGCGCCGACCACGACGTCCAGCACTGGCTGGCCCACTTCGACCAACCCGGTTGAGCCAACGAGTGAATCGAACGGCTCGCCGCTGACCACCAGCATCAAGGTCAACAAACTGCGCGCGTGCAGGGCAATGTAGTCAGCGTCGAAGTCGATCAGCGCCTGCCCCGCTTCGACCCGCTGCCCCGCGTCAACGCGGCGGGTGAATCCTTCGCCGGCGAGATTCACCGTGTCCAGGCCGATATGCATCAACACCTGAACACCCGCATCACTGGTGATGGTGAGCGCATGCCCGCTGGCCTGCACGTCGCTGACCACACCGGCCAACGGTGCGCAGAGCGTTGACGAAGTCGGGTCGATGCACAAACCGTCGCCGATGATCCGCCCGGCAAATACCGGGTCGGGCACCTGGTCCAGCGCCATCAGCACGCCGGATAAAGGAGCCAGCAGCTGCAATTGTTGGGGTGTGGCCATGACATCACCTGAGCTTGTATTGATTGAATGAGCGGTCGCAGCCGCCTTGCTTATTTCCACCAGTATTCAACCTGCAAACCGACATTGGCGCCGTGCCGCGCGTTGCCGAAGGCGCCCGTGTCGGAGAGTGCCGAACCTTTGGCCAACAGGTTGGCGGCACGCTTGGCTGCCTGATTCCAGCTGGCATAGGTGTAATACAGACGCACCTCGGGCCGCGCCCAGAATTCCGGGCCTTTTGGTGACCAGGTCGGTGCAAAGGTGAACTTGCTCAGCTTGCGCGTGCCGTCCGCCGCCTCGACCTGATCGTGACCCAGTTCGGTCACCAGTTTGAACTGCTCGCTCAGTGCATAGGCGGGACGCACACCGAGTGACAGCCAGTTCTGACCGGCGCCGCCCTGACGAATATCTTTCTGATACACCGCCTGGAATTGTCCGCCAAAACGTGGCGTCAGTTGCCAGTCGAAGAACTCGACGATCCGATAACTCTTGTTGCGGTCATCGAGCCTGACGTTACCGGTATAGCCCAATCCGGTGCCCGGCCCTTCACCGTATTGCAGCGCCAGTTTGTTCTTGCCGCCGAGAAAGTCCTGCTGCACGTGCTGAGTGGTAATCGCCCAGCCACGGTGGGCGTCGCGGCTGTCGGGCTTGTCGATGTAGCTGAGGCCGAACTCAAGTTCACCGCCCGGGTTACTGTTGAAACCGCCTACGTTGAAGTCGTGGCGGTTGATGTAATCCTTTTGATAAAGGTCGTCCTTGCGCGAAAAGGCGTAGCTGTATTTCAGGCCACCGAGCAACACGTCTTCAATGCCTGCACCGGTGGCGCTCTGGTTCCAGTAATAGAAATCGGAAATATGGATGTCGTTACGTTTGTAGTAGCGCCGACCGGCCCACAGCGAGCCGCCATTGAGCGCAGGCATCGCCGACCATTGCGCGTAAGCCTGGGGCAGGCGAATCGAGCCGTTGTCTTCCTTGAACGTCAGGCTGCGGTCGTAACGGTTGTACAGCGAGGCCATGCCGTCGACGCTCAGCACCGAGCCGTCGTCGAGGGTGTACAGATCCTGGCGCAGCTCGAGCTCACCGTACTGCTCGCACTCGTTACCGAGGCGATATTTGGTCTGCGCGCCGGGCAACTGGAAACACGACTGGCTGCCGCTGTTGACCGAAGTACCGACACCGCTGCGCAGATAGCCGCCGAACTCCAGCGCATGTGATGACGTGGGCATTGCCAGACAAATCCCCGCGACTGCCAGACTGTAATTTATGGTTGCTCTCATATATGCCACCCATTGTTTTTATTGTGTGGTTGCAGGAATTCAGCGCGCACAAATCCCCCGCGCAGCGTTCTGCGTGTTTTTTCAAAGGTTGTTATTCAGTTAAAAAATCAGGGGTCGGTCAGGTGCAGCACGAAGGATTCGTAAGGTCGCAACTGCAGCAAACTCGCGCGTTGCGGGCAGTCCGGGTAGTTGCTAACCAACAAGCGCTGCTCCTGGGCTTCGTCGATCAGCGCCGGTAGCTCGACCTCACATGCGGCGCCATAGAAATTGTTCACCACTAACAAGCGCTCTCCCTTCCCCTCGCGCAGGTACGCCCAGACCTGTGGATGCTCCGGCAACAACTGCCGATAGATGCCATCAGAGATCAACGCTTCAGTGCGGCGTAAAGCGATCAGGCGCCGATAGTGATGCAGCACCGATTCCGGGTCGTGCAGTTGATGCGCGACATTGATCTGTGCAGCATTGGCCGGCACACCGATCCATGGTTCGCTGCGAGTGAAGCCGGCGTTGTGCCCGGCGTGCCAGTGCATCGGCGTGCGCCCGTTGTCGCGGGACTTCTGCATGATCGCCGCCATGTTGTCGAGGTCGCTGGTGCCGGCTTCACGCTTGAGGCGAAAGATATTCAGGGTCTCGACGTCACGGTATTGCTCGATGCTCTCGAACCCCGGATTGGTCATGCCCAGTTCTTCGCCCTGATAAACGAAGGGCGTGCCCTGCAGAAAGTGCAGCGCGGTACCAAGCATCTTCGCCGACAGCTCGCGGTATTCGCCGTCATTGCCGAACCGCGAGACCACGCGTGGCTGATCGTGGTTACACCAGAACAGCGCATTCCAGCCGCCACCCGCCTGCATGCCGGTCTGCCAGTCGGAGAGAATCTGCTTGAGCTGGAGGAAATCGAAATCGGCGCGCACCCATTTCTGCAGATTCGGGTAATCGACCTTCAGGTGATGAAAGTTGAAGGTCATCGACAGTTCTTTCGACTGCGGATTGGAGTAACGAATGCAGTGTTCCAGACGTGTCGAAGACATCTCGCCGACGTTGATCAGCTCATGCCCTTCGAAGACTTCGCGGTGCATCTGCTGCAAGTAGGTGTGCACGTTCGGCCCGTCGGTGTAGAAGCGCCGACCATCGCTGTCGTCCTCGGGGAAGTCCGCCGGTTTCGAGATCAGGTTGATCACGTCCAGACGAAAACCACCCACACCCTTGTCGCGCCAGAAGCGCATCATCTTGAACACTTCGTCGCGGACCTTGGGGTTGTCCCAATTGAGATCCGCCTGGGTGTGGTCGAACAGGTGCAGATAATACTGGCCGGTCTGCGCTTCGTACTCCCAGGCCGAGCCGCCGAATTTGGATTCCCAGTTGTTCGGCTGGTCGCGCCAGATATAGAAGTCG
The DNA here is from genome assembly GCF_007293365.2 of Pseudomonas sp. ef1. Taxonomy (NCBI): domain Bacteria; kingdom Pseudomonadati; phylum Pseudomonadota; class Gammaproteobacteria; order Pseudomonadales; family Pseudomonadaceae; genus Pseudomonas; species Pseudomonas sp. ef1. Next base: position 5,862,918 of record NZ_CM129815.1, read on the forward strand.
CGGTAAGGGTTGTCGAGGCTGCTGCGCGCCTGCTGGAACCAGACGTGCTCGATCGAGGTGTGGTTGACCACGATGTCGAGCATCAGCTTGATCCCGCGTTTGCCCGCTTCGGCGATCAGCAGTTCACAGTCGGCCATGCTGCCGTAGCTCGGATCGACCGCGTAGTAGTCGCTGATGTCGTAGCCGTTATCGCGCTGCGGCGAGCGCAGGAACGGCGTGATCCACAGGTAATCGACTCCCAGCCATTGCAGGTAATCGAGCTTGGCGACGATGCCGAGCAGATCGCCGGTGGCGTTGCCGGCATGGCTGTGAAAGCTCTTCGGGTAGATCTGGTAGATCACCGAACGTTGCCAGTCTTGCATGGCGGATTTCCCTCTTGAATTTTACGATCTCTGTAGGAGCTGCCGGAGGCTGCGATCTTTCGATTTTGAAAGGCAAGATCAAAAGATCGCAGCCTCCGGCAGCTCCTACAGTTCAATTTCAGGCAACCCGGTAACCCGGGCGGACGATCTTCATGCTCAGCACGCAGGTCAGGGCAAACGGCACGAGCATGGCGATCAGCATCCCGATGACGAACATCGGGATGAACTGCGGAATGATTGAAATGAAACCGGGCAGGCCACCGACGCCGATGGCCGAGGCCTGGATCTTGTTCAGCGAAAGGAACATGCAGCCCAGCGCCGAACCGGCCAGCGCGGCGTAAAACGGAAACTTGTAGCGCAGGTTGACACCGAACATCGCCGGCTCGGTGATGCCGAAATACGCAGAAATCGCCGAGGTAGAAGCCATGCTCTTGTCTCGCGCATTGCGGGTCATCCAGAACACCGCCAGGGCCGCACTGCCCTGCGCCAGATTGGACATGACGATCATCGGCCAGATGAAGGTGCCGCCCTGGCTCGAGATCAGTTGCAGATCCACGGCGAGGAACATGTGGTGCATGCCGGTGATTACCAGCGGCGCATACAACAGGCCGAAAATCAGACCGCCCACCAGCGGCGCCAGATCGAACAGCATCACCAGCCCTTCGGTGATGTAGATGCCGATATGCCGGGTCACCGGGCCGATGATTGCCAGCGCCAGCACGCCGGTGACAACGATGGTGGTGATCGGCACCACAAGTAATTGCACGGCGTTGGGCACTCGCGCCCGCAACCATTTTTCGATGACGCTCATCACGTACGCCGCCAGCAGGATCGGCAGGATTTGCCCCTGGTAGCCGACCTTTTCCACCTGGAACAGGCCGAGGATGTCGAAGTACGGCAGTTGCTGCCCATCCAGCCCGGCCACGGCCTTGCCGTAATTCCAGGCATTGAGCAGGTCCGGGTGTACCAGCATCAGACCGAGGACAATGCCGAGAATTTCGCTGCCGCCGAAACGCTTGGCCGCCGACCAGCCCACCAGCGCCGGCAGGAACACGAACGAGGTATTGGCCATCAGGTTGATCAGGCTCCACAACCCGTCGAGGTTGGGATAGGCATCCAGCAGAGTCTGGCCTTCGATGAACATGCCCTTGGCGCCAAGCAGGTTGTTGATGCCCATCAACAGGCCGGCAATGATCAGCGCCGGCAGGATCGGCATGAACACATCGGAAAACACCCGCACCAGCCGTTGCATGGCGTTTATCTTCTCGGCGCTTTTCTGTTTAACGTCGGCGATGGTCGACGCCGCCAGGCCAGTCTGCTGGCGCAGTTCGGCGTAGACCTTTTCAACATCACCCGGGCCGATGACCACCTGATACAAGCCGCCGGTGAAGAACGAACCCTTGACCAGATCGACGCCATTGAGCGCGGCCACATTCACCAGCGCGGGGTTCTTCAGCGCCAGGCGCAAACGCGTCACGCAATGCGCCGCCTGCTCGATGTTGTCGCGGCCACCGAGGCTTTCCAGCAGCTCCTTGGCGATGTTCGGGTAGTCATGGCTCATGCTTGTTCTTCCGTCGTGGATTGTTGTTATTGGCAGCACGCCGAGAGGAAAAATACTCGTCTGTACGAGTTTATGCAACAACTCGTCTGTACGAGTTTGCGTCCGTGGATGAACGTCAGAAAAATGCGGATTCTTCCTACTCTGACCTAAGATGTTTTCCTTCGTCCGCATGGACAAACCCCTACCCTGCCCTTAAGGTTCGGGGTTTTGAGCACCGTCGGCACAGAGTCCAGCCATGAGCAAATACAACCAGATCTATAGCGATTTGCTTGCCAGCATCACCACGCAGCGCCTGGAGCGCGGCGCCCGGCTGCCTTCCGAAACCGAACTGATGGACACCTATCAGGCCAGCCGTGGCACGGTGCGCAAGGCCATCGACCAGTTGCAGGAGCGCGGTTTCGCTCAGAAGATTCACGGCAAAGGCGCGTTCGTGCTGGCGACCAACCCGATCGAATTCCAGCTCGGCGGCATCGTCAGTTTCCAGGAGACCCACCCGCGACTGGGCAACGACGTCAGCACCGAAGTGGTCGAGATGTGTCAGGTGCCGCTGGAAGGTGCATTGCTTGAACATATCAATGCAGAGCCCGGCAGCCCGATCACCCGGATCAAACGGGTGCGGCGCATCGACGGCAAACGCGTCATCCTCGACATCAACCACTTCGTCAGCGAGGTGATTCCCGACCTGTCTGCAGACATCGCCGAACATTCGATCTACGCCCACATCGAACAGACCCTGCAACTGCAGATCGCCTACGCCCAGCGCACCATCGAAGCCGTGCCGTGCAGCAAGGACGACCACCACCATCTGGACCTCGACGGCCAGAGCCATGTCATCGTGGTCAGCAACCAGACCTTCCTGCAGGACGGCCGCCAGTTCGAGTACACCGAATCGCGGCATACGCTGGACAAGTTCTATTTTTCCGATGTGGCGCGGCGCTGACGTTCGCCAACAGGCGAGCCCATTTCAAAATATGTGATTGGCTGACAAGCCGCGATGACCTCCGGTAGTATGCCGCCGTGGCTATGGAACACCTTCCTTCTATCCTCCATGAACTAGGGGTTCCGCTCTCCACACCGCGCCTGCTTATTGCAGGCGTTTTCGTATCGATTGCACAGGTGAGCTTCAGCTCACTGGAAACGGCGACCAAGGAAGAAATCATGATCAATCAGGAGCTGTTCCTGCGGCGCCGTACAAAACTTCACGTCCCTGCCGGCTCTGGCGGAGCCACACGCGCGCAGGTCGCATCAGCGGTCAAAGAAGTCGCGGCGTTTCGATATGTACTCTCTGAACCGCTGATCGAGCGAATCGGCATGCTCTCTGCGGTAGAACTCAAGAGCTGGCTGCGTGAAGTCATTCGAGTCCTGCGCCGTCGCAGCGGTGCTCATGTACATCACCGACCGTTTTATCCTGACTTCCCCAATCAAGTCCTCGAAGCGACAGAGGCGGAGTTGTATCTCAACGCCGTCATTCACTACCACACACTTCGGCGCCTGCCACCCAGCGAACAGGTTCGGCCAGCCATGCTTGAAGGCAACTTCATCCATTGGGTCATCGAACCGGGAAGTGTCAGCGAGTTCGAGGCATTGCTCGAGCCGCTGGTCTCATCGCGCACCTCGCTGTCCGAAGAGGAAGCTGCGGATGTCAGCTGGTTTATCCGAACGTACAAAAGCGATGTGTTCCGTCTACTGCCCGAGACCGTTCCGTTTCGCGAGATTCGCGCGCTCGTTGGCGGCGCGCTAATCCTGCATATCGGCGACGATGCACAGGTTGAGGCTTTCCTTGAGCAAAATGTCGAAACGGCGACGGACGTGCTGCGCGTGGCGATCGCACTGCATGGTGGAGACGTGTCGCTGGCGACAGCGTTGACGCGCTTTAGCAAAATGAAACGTTCGATGCGTCGCAAGCTGTTGCGCCTGCTCGACCGCATGCCCAACGCTACCGAGGATGTGATGCGCCAGGCCGAACGCTGGAAACGTCTGGCCGAAGTCCTGCATCCAGGCGATTACGCTGAGAAGTATCCGCGAGCATTTGCGGCCATCACCGCAGCGCGACGCAATGATCCGCCGGCCTCGTTCGGGTCGCGTGTCGAAACCATGCTTGCCCAACGCCAGATCGCCGCGCTTACGTCGGTGCTGCAGGATCGTCCCGGAGAATTCGCGCGCCGTCTGGACGTGATGTTACGGCGTGCCACAGAACCGGACGCGGTGCTCGACGCCTTTGCGGCTGTCGCGGCGCAAGTGTCCTCACCTGTGCTGCTGCAATTACTGGCCCAGGTAAATGCCCCGCGCCCCCTGCCCTTGCGAGCGTTCACACCTAAAGGAGCGCTGGCGAAAGTCTTCGGCACTGCTGATCGTCGAGAGTCGATCGCACCGCAGGTATTGGCACGTGCCGCACAGATTTGCGAGAACGCCCTGATCACACGTTTCGCGTCGCTGCCACCGCTGGGCCGTTGCTTTGTCGATCCGGTATTGCGCGAATACCGGGTGCCATTGGCACAGCGCGCCGCAGCGAAGTCACTGCGAACACTTGTACGCGGCAGTCGCTTGCCAATGCCCGATACGCGATTCATTCGCCTATTCCTGTGGTGGAAGAACGGTCGTGACCGCACGGACATCGACTTGTCCGCCGCCTTCTTCGACACCGACTTCGTCTTCAAGGAAGCGGTCGCCTATTACAACCTCAAAGGTTATGGCGGTTACCACAGCGGCGACATCGTCGACGCGCCTAATGGCGCTTCCGAGTTCATCGACCTCGACCTTGATGCTCTCGTCAAAAAGGGCGTCCGCTATGTCGTTACGTCCCTCAACTCGTTTACCTGGCAGCCATATTGTGATCTTCCGGAATGCTTCGCAGGCTGGATGGCCCGCGCCGACACGGCATCTGGCGAAGTGTTCGAGCCGCGCACCGTAGTCGACCGCATCGATATCGCCTCCGACACCGGTATCTGTCTACCTTTCGTGATGGACTTACAGGAGCGACGCATGATCTGGGCCGATCTGGGGCTGACTTCATCGCCCCGCTGGAACAACGTAGACAACAACCTCAGCGGAGTTTCGTTGATGCTGCGCGCCTTGGTACATACACCAAGGCCGGATCTGCACACGCTTTTCGATTTACATGTGCGGGCACGAGGCGAACGAGTGGCCTCTGCAGAGCAGGCGCAGAGGGTGTTCGCACCTGAACAAGGACTGACTCCGTTCGATACGGATCTTATTCGGTCTGAATATCTTTGATATCTGCGAAGGCATTGGCTCACTTTCAAAAGGACAACACGCGATAACCGGCTAACACCCTCCCCTTGAGCGCATGGGCCATCTTCGGCCTTTGTGTCTCAAGGATGAACACCCGCATGACCGCTCCCGAACGTCGTCTGCTGCCAAACGCAGCGGACAAAACCGCCCTCAAAGCCATCGCTACTACCATTGTGCAGAACTGCCCAAGCCTGCTGGATGAGGCCCGGCTAGTCGCGATCGAACTGCTGAGCGCCAAGGGCCTATCTGGCCTTGATCCCGACCAGGTTTATTTCCATCGTTTCAAAACGGCGCAAAGCAGCACGCTGACCTTTACCGGTTGGGAGCACTTGCTCGAAAAGCCTTATGAAACGCTCACCCTCACGCAACTGGTCGTCCATCGATTTCGCGCCACCGACCAAGACAACGCAGATTTGCTGGGCCTTTACTGCGGCTTCTACTCGGATGGCCCGGACGCGGAGAATTTCAATCAGAGCAACGAAGTGCGACTGCTGGGCAGCGATGTGCTGAAGGCATTCTGGGCCGTTGATTTCAGCACGCGTTACAGCGGTCAATTGACCAAATTCTGGCAAACCTCGTCGGACGATTTCCGCGCCCTGGCCAAGTGCAATTTTCTCAGTCAGGCGGTGCAGGCGCTGCAACAGGGGGACGTTGACGGCAATGATTTTCAACGCATCGTCACCTCGCTGATCGGCCCCGTAAGCTGGCCGGTAACCCTGCAAATGCTCCGATCGACGTACCCGGTCGGCGCGCAAGTGCGCACCCTGGATCTGGACGGTCACGTCGCCACCAACGTGCTGCGTCTGGTCGAAGACAGTGGCCGGCAGACCCTTTACCTGCCGGGACAGGCCCAGGCCTTTCGGCTGATGGACACTGCCGCGGATCTGCACTGGTGGCTGCTTGAGCAGATGAATTCAGAGCAGAAACGCTCTTTGTTTCTCAAGCACTTCTCGCTGGCTGACAGCAATCACATCACCGAGAACCTCACTGATCTGATGAACCGTTTGGTGAGCACCTGGGGCCACAGCGATCATCGGATGATCAACCGCAGCAACGTTGCGATCAGCGGTGACGCCTTCACGTGGTTAAGCGAGTCGACCCGCACGGGCATGGTTGCCGAGGCGCATCTGGTGCTCACGTCCAACACTGACCTGCGCAAGAAACTCTGGACCGGCTATCTGAGCGCCGGGCTGAAAGTGTTCGGCCCGATGGCGGCCGTGGGCTGGCCTGCAGCTTTGCCGTTGATTGGGGCGGGCGTCGTCAACACGGGGCTGAACATCGATCAGGCGATCAACGGCATTACGGCGACCGAGCGTAGAGCCGGGGTTATCGGTGCGGTGCTCAGCGCGATCGAAACCGTATTCAATGTTCCGTTCCTGATTGGCACTGGCGCGCAACTGGAAGTTGGGCCACAGGTCGAGTATGCCGAGGCTGAAGAGATGCGCGGGCTGATCGAACTTACTTCGGCTGACTCACGGTTATTGCCGCCTCTGGATCCCCCGCCCGTCAGGTCGTCCAACGAAACTGCCAGCGAGTTGGCAAACGAAATCCCCGACGAATCGACATTCGTCGACGTCACTGAGCCATTGATTACGCCTGCTCCGCGGCAAGGTTCGACTTTTGCGCAAGTACCGGCCAGCTATCGATGCAACGAGTTACTTGCGCAACACGCTGTAGAGGCGACGCCGGGGAAATACGAAGGCATTTACCGCCTCGACAAAGAGCCCGGTCATGCCATCGAAATGGATGGCGCCGCCTATTACGTGCGCTACTTCGCCGACTCGCAAGACGGTGGCAACTGGGCAATCATCAATCCCGAGCGTCCCAATCAGTTCGCTTATTCGTTGCCGGTCCGCCTGGGAAGCGCCGGCAAGTGGGAGCGCATGCCAGCGCTGCGGCTGCGCGGAGGCGGTCAATGCGTGGGCAAGGCATGTTTGCCGGAGACTGATGTGAGCTCAACCGAGGCAACACCGTCGGTGGACCTGCCACGCGTCGAACCGCTTCCAGGCGTTCCGTGTCCGCTACGCCTGGTTACGAAGCTCAAGGGTATCTCAGAGACGGAAATACCGGGAATGAGAAGATGGGCAATGAACTTGCCCAACGCCTCCGCCGAGACCACAAGCGCCGGACGCCGCTATCTGCTGGCGACCGACCGCTACGTGGCCCATTTCGGCGAACAACGCACGGCTCTGCTGAACGACGCCGAAGCATTCTATCGGGAGTTGAAATGGATCAACCTGCCCCAGCGCCCGGTCATTCCGCCCGTCAGTCCGCAGATGGAGATCAATGAGTTGATTGATCTCATCTTTGCCAATACCGATGGACTGGCCGTCGGTGAAACCCTCGATCGCATCGCCAGCACCCGCTTCATGATCGAGAACATGCCAACGTTCGCGCGGCATATCAAAACCCTCTACGTGCGTGGATTGCTGAGTGATTTCGCCCAGCATGACCTCAACCATTTCTACCTGTCGGGGGACATGTCAGAAGACCTCAGTACCTATTTGTCCAGCCTGGGCACTGACCCTGAGAACCGGTTCAACATGCTCGAATTGATCCGGGCTGCCCAAGCCAATGGCGTCCGGGTTCATGGACTGGATGCAGCACAAACCTGCACGCTGAAAGTCCCGCTCACGTCGATCGAAGAGCAGATGATCAAGACCCGCCTGGCAACGCAGATCATGGAGCGTGACAAGCTCCTCAACAGACCCGGCAAGTGGGTGGCTCTGGTCGATGCCACGAACACCAATACCTTCAGGGACCTGCCAGGCATAAGCGAACTCAGGGGCGGTATCGGTTTGCGTATCGAAGAAGTCTGGCCCGACGAGGTGGCCGACCTCAGGATCGACCCGGGAGTGGAAGTCGCTCGCGGCCCGTTTTACAACGGGGCGACGACAAACAGCGCCTTCGACCCTCTGTTCGCTGACCTGCGATTGCAGGTCAAGGCCCCCGTGCCGCCATGGAATGATGCAACGCTGGAAAAGCTTCTGCCTCGCAATGGCATGTTCGTGATACGGAAAACAGAACCAAGCACATACACACTCGTGCGGCGCAACAGCACCAGCAACATCGTGCAAACAAGGGTGCATTGCACCGCAGATGGCCGGTTTTATATCTGGGACCAGTCGATGCGTCGCATCACCGGCATGGTCTTCCGCGACATCGCCGCAGTAGCCGAGCGCCTGATCGAGCTCGGCATGACCCTGCAAAGTCGTTTACCCGCCTGACCTGTTTTCAGGGTCCTGAAACGAAAAAACCCTTGGCTTCACGCCAAGGGTTTTTCGTTATTCGAACCGCAGCAGGATCATTCCCACTCAATCGTCGCCGGCGGCTTGCTCGACACGTCGTAAGTGACGCGGGAGATGCCTTCGATTTCGTTGATGATGCGGCCGGAAACGGTTTCCAGCAGTTCGTAAGGCAGGTGTGCCCAACGCGCGGTCATGAAGTCGATGGTTTCCACGGCACGCAGGGCCACGACCCAGGCGTAACGACGGCCATCGCCGACCACGCCGACCGATTTCACTGGCTGGAACACTACGAACGCCTGGCTGACCTTGTGGTACCAATCGGCCTTGCGCAGTTCTTCGATGAAGATGTGGTCGGCGCGACGCAGCAGGTCGGCGTATTCCTTCTTCACTTCACCAAGGATGCGCACGCCCAGGCCCGGGCCTGGGAACGGGTGACGGTAGACCATGTCGTACGGCAGGCCCAATTCCAGACCCAGACGACGGACTTCGTCCTTGAACAGTTCGCGCAGTGGCTCGACCAGTTTCAGGTTCATCTCTTCCGGCAGGCCGCCCACGTTGTGGTGCGACTTGATCACGTGGGCCTTGCCGCTTTTCGCGCCAGCCGACTCGATCACGTCCGGGTAGATGGTGCCCTGAGCCAGGTACTTGATGTTGTCCAGCTTGCAGGATTCGGCATCGAACACGTCGATGAAGGTACGGCCGATGATCTTGCGCTTCTTTTCCGGGTCGGCTTCGCCGGCCAGGTTGTTGAGGAACTGCTCCTCAGCGTTGGCGCGGATCACCTTGACGCCCATGTTCTCGGCGAACATGGCCATCACTTGCTCGCCTTCGTGCAGACGCAGCAAGCCGTTGTCGACGAAGACGCAGGTCAGCTGATCGCCGATGGCCTTGTGCAACAGCGCGGCAACCACCGAGGAGTCAACGCCGCCGGACAGACCCAGCAGCACGTTGTCGGTACCGACCTGGGCGCGGATGTTGGCGATGGCGTCTTCAGCGATCTTCGACGGCGTCCACAGGGCTTCACAGCCACAGATGTCGAGCACGAAGCGCGAGAGGATGCGACCGCCCTGCTTGGTGTGGGTCACTTCCGGGTGGAACTGCACGCCATAGTAAGCGCGGTCGTCGTTGAACATACCGGCGATCGGGCAGCTCGGGGTGCTGGCGAGGATGTGGAAGTCTTCCGGCATCTTCGTGACTTTGTCACCGTGGCTCATCCACACGTCGAGGCCGAACAGGCCGTCGGCGTCGATGTGGTCTTCGATGCCGTCGAGCAGGCGGCTCTTGCCGACCACGTCAACGCGGGCGTAACCGAACTCACGCAGTTCGGAACCTTCAACCTTGCCGCCCAGTTGCTCGGCCATGGTCTGCATGCCGTAGCAGATGCCGAACACCGGAACGCCGAGGTCGAACACCGCCTGCGGGCAGCGCGGGCTGTTGGCTTCGTGCACGGACTCGGGGCCGCCGGCGAGGATGACGCCTTTAGGGGCGAATTCGCGGATCGCATCTTCGTCCATGTCGAACGGGTGCAGTTCGCAGTACACGCCGATCTCGCGCACGCGGCGGGCAATCAGCTGGGTGTATTGCGAACCGAAGTCGAGGATCAGGATGCGGTGAGCGTGAATGTCGAGGGCCATGAAAGAAACTCTGAAAAGCAGTTGCAAGCTTCAAGCTGCAAGCTGCAAGTAATCGGAAGCCGAGCGGCACTGCTCTGACGCAGCACCGCTTGCAGCTTGTAACTTGTGGCTTAGAGCTGTCGGCGTCAGCCGACCCGGTAGTTCGGCGCTTCCTTGGTGATCTGCACGTCGTGAACGTGGGACTCGGCCATGCCGGCACCGGTGATCCGCACGAACTCGGGCTTGGTACGCATTTCTTCGATGTTGGCGCTGCCGGTGTAACCCATCGAGGAACGCAGACCGCCCATCAACTGGTGAATGATCGCGCTCAGGGTGCCTTTGTACGGCACACGACCTTCGATACCTTCCGGAACCAGTTTCTCGGCACCGGCCGAGGAGTCCTGGAAGTAACGGTCGGACGAGCCCTGGGCCTGGGACATGGCGCCCAGCGAACCCATGCCGCGATAAGCCTTGTACGAACGGCCCTGGAACAGTTCGATCTCGCCCGGTGCTTCTTCGGTACCGGCGAACATCGAGCCCATCATCACGCAGGACGCACCGGCCACGATGGCCTTGGACAGGTCACCGGAGAAACGGATACCGCCGTCTGCGATCAACGGCACGCCGGTGCCTTCAAGGGCGGCGGCGACGTTGGCGATGGCACTGATTTGCGGTACACCGACACCAGCGACGATACGGGTGGTGCAGATCGAGCCAGGGCCGATACCGACCTTGACTGCGTCGGCGCCGGCTTCGGCCAGGGCCTTGGCGGCAGCGCCGGTGGCGATGTTGCCGCCGATCACCTGCACTTCAGGGAAGTTCTCTTTGACCCAGCGTACGCGGTCGATCACGCCTTTGGAGTGACCGTGCGCGGTGTCGACCACCACTACGTCCACGCCGGCGTTGACCAGTGCAGTCACGCGATCACCGGTGTCTTTACCGGTGCCGACCGCAGCGCCAACGCGCAGACGACCTTGATCGTCCTTGCTGGCCAGCGGGTAGGCCTTGGCTTTTTCGATGTCGTTGACGGTCATCATGCCTTTGAGGGCGAATTTGTCGTCGACGATCAGCACGCGCTCGATGCGGTGCTTGTGCAGCAGTTCACGGACGTCGTTCTTGTCGGCGCCTTCCTTGACCGTGACCAGACGCTCTTTAGGCGTCATCACTTCGCGGACAGTGGCTTCCAGACGGTTTTCGAAACGTACGTCGCGGGAGGTGACGATGCCGACCAGGTCGCCATCGTGCAGGACCGGAACGCCGGAGATATTGTGCAGACGGGTCAGTTCGAACAGATCACGCACCGTGGCATCGGCCTCGATGGTGATGGGATCCTTGACCACACCGGCTTCGAACTTCTTGACCTTGCGCACTTCGGCAGCTTGCTGCTCGATGGTCATGTTCTTGTGGATAATGCCGATGCCACCTTCCTGAGCCATGGCGATTGCCAGACGGGCTTCAGTAACGGTGTCCATGGCGGCAGAAACCAGAGGAATATTCAGTTCGATGCCACGGGTAAGACGGGTCTTGAGACTGACTTCGTTGGGAAGTACCTCGGAATAACCGGGCACTAGGAGAATGTCGTCGAATGTCAGAGCTTCTTGGCTGATACGCAGCATCGCGGGGGCTCCCGAGCGGGAAAATGGAAGCGCGCCATTATAGTCAGACACCCCCTGCTGTTCAATGTAAAACTCAGCCTAATTGATAGATGGAAAAGCCCGGCCCTACAGCTCCACCTTGACCCAAGAGACAGGTTGATCGAGCCAATCGGCGAACTCGTCGATAAAGCTCTGCTTGAACCCCGCCTCCAGCCAATTGTTGAAAATGAAGCCGAGGTTGGAAAACGCGCATTCCTGCAAAAACAGAAAGCCGTTGATGTCGTCCTCATGCCCGCATTCGGGGCAGGTGAAATTGTCGGTGCGGCCTGGAAACCAGTCTTCAAGACTCTCGAACAGCGCCTCGCCCACTTCGCGGCGGCACTCGGCGCAACCAGCCTCCTCGAGAAAGCCTTTGGCCGGGGTGTAGATGCAGCGTTTGGTGACGATCTCCAGGCCATTGACCGGCTCGCCGAACGGCAGCGCTTGCGGGTGCAGCACCACGGCGCGAGCACCATCAGCGATGGCGTGGGCCATACGGTTGCCGGTGCGGCCGCAGGTGGTCAGCTGTTCTTCGATGATGTTCTTGCGCACCAGCCAGCGCACGATCGCCCGCGCCCGGGGCTCGTGCACCGGCAGGGTGGAGATTTTCGGGACGATAATGCTTTGCGAGTTCATGGTGGAGCCTGCTGCCAGTATTTAAGATTTCCAATGTGGGAGCGAGCCTGCTCGCGAAAGCGCAGTGTCAGACTGCATTTTTGTTGCTGACCCACCGCATTCGCGAGCAGGCTCGCTCCCACAAGGAACTGCGGCCGGCAGCTTAATCCCTGAAGAAATCCGGTCAAGTGCTGAAATAGCGCACGATCAACGCGATCCCGCTGGCCAGCACCAGCCACGTCACCAGCCGCACAAACGCCTCGCGCGACAATCTCATGGTCAGCCGCCGCCCGATCCACAAGCCCAGCGCCATCGCCGGCAACAGACACAGCGCCAGCATCAACAAGGGTAGCTCGGCATACACGCCGGCGATGACAAACAGACTCAAGCGCACCACGGTGCTGCAACTGATCAACGCACTTTGCGTGGCCCGCGCCGCTTCCTTGGGCAGGCGGCTGTTCAGATAAATTGCATAAAGAAAGCCGCCGCTGCCGAACAAAGCGCCGAACAGCCCGCCCACCGTGCCCATCGGCACCGCCCACGCGGCCGACAACTGTGCCGGACGCGCTTTGACCCACAGGCTGTAGACCGCATAGGCGCTGATAAACAGCCCCATCAACAACAGCAACAGATCGGATTTCAGATTCAGCAGGAAGATCACCCCCAGCGTGCAGCCGATTGCCATGCACGGCAGCAGCCTGAGCAATTCCGGCTTGGCGACGTCGCGCCGCGAGGGCAGCAGATTGCCGAACGCCGCGACGAAATCCAGCAGCACCAGCAGCGGCACGATTTTCGATAGCGGCATGAACAGAATCAGCATCGGCCCCGCGACCAGCGCAGTGCCGAAACCGGCGATGCCGAAGACGATGTAGGCCAGGGCAATGGCCAACCCGATGACCGCCCAACCGCCAGCGCCCCACGACCACGCCCCCAACAGCTCCATCACGCTCATCAACGCGTTTCCTTTAATAAGTCCGCCGACGGTTACGACTGACACTCGCCCTGTAGGAGCTGCCGAAGGCTGCGATCTTTTGATCTTGATGTTGAAAAAGCAAGATCAAAAGATCGCAGCCTCGTTGCACTCGACAGCTCCTACAGGGTTCGTGCAATGAGCAGAAGAATGCCTTTAAACTGCGCCCCATGATTAAAGATCCCTTTGCAAGACTTGGCCTGGACCGTGAAGTCCTGACCGTCAGCCAGCTCAACGGCCGCGCGCGGGTGTTGCTTGAAGACGTGTTCAGCAACATCTGGGTCGAAGGCGAAATCTCCAACCTCGCGCGCCCGGCGTCCGGCCACGTCTATTTCACCCTCAAGGACAGCGGCGCGCAGGTGCGTTGCGCATTGTTCCGGCAGAACGCCGCGCGCGTACGTCAGGCGTTGAAGGATGGTCTGGCGGTCAAGGTGCGGGGCAAGGTTTCGCTGTTCGAAGGCCGTGGCGACTATCAGCTGATACTCGACACCGTGGAGCCGGCCGGTGACGGCGCGCTGCGTCTGGCCTTCGATGCGCTGAAGGAAAAGCTCAGCGCCGAAGGCCTGTTCAGTGCCGAACGCAAAGTGCCGCTGCCCGCGCATCCGCAACGCATCGGCATCATCAGTTCGCCGACCGGCGCGGTGATTCGCGACATCATCAGCGTATTCCGCCGCCGTGCGCCGCAAGTGCAACTGACCCTGATTCCCACCGCCGTGCAGGGCCGCGAGGCCACCGCGCAGATTGTCCGCGCGCTGAAAATGGCCGATGCCCGCGGCTTCGATGCGCTGATTCTCGCCCGTGGCGGCGGCTCGCTGGAAGACCTCTGGTGCTTCAACGAAGAAGCCGTGGCGCGCGCGGTCGATGCTTGTGTGACACCGATTGTCAGCGCCGTCGGCCATGAAACCGATGTTTCGATCAGCGACTTTGTTGCCGACGTCCGGGCGCCGACGCCGTCCGCTGCCGCTGAGTTGCTCGCCCCGGATTCCAGCCATCTGATCCGCCAGGTCGAAAGCCTGCATCGCCGCTTGGTGATGCGCATGCGCGATCGCTTGATGCGTGATCGCCTGCGCCTCGAAGGCATGGCGCGGCGCCTGCGTCATCCCGGCGAACGTCTGCGTCAGCAGGCTCAGCGTCTGGATGATCTGGACATGCGCATGCGCCGGGCATTCGAGCGCAGCCTCAATACGCGTCGAGAACGTCTGATCCGTCTGGAAACCCGCCTCGCCGGGCAACATCCGGGGCGCCAACTGGCGATGCTTCGTCAGCGCCTCGACAGCCTCGCCGAACGTCTGCCCCGGGCCATGCGCGATGCTCTGAAACAGCGTCGGCAGCAATTGCACAGTCAGATGCAGACCCTGCACGTGGTCAGTCCATTGGCGACCCTCGGTCGCGGTTACAGCATCCTGCTCGACGAGCGTGGCCACGCGATCCGCAACGCTGCGCAGACCCACACCGGCCAGCGCCTGAAAGCCAAGCTCGGCGAAGGCGAACTGCAAGTGCGCGTCGAGGACAATCACCTGACGCCCGTCACCCTCTCTTTACTGGACTGATCCATGCCGCGTTTTCTCGCTCCGCTGCTGTTGCTCTGCCTGACTTTCAACGCCCACGCCGACAGCTACATCACTCGGCTGCTGAACAAACCGGTGCCGGGCGGCGTCGCCGTGGTGGATCTGGGCACCGCCGCGCAGGCGCCGAAAGCCACTTATCAAGGCAAACCGGTATTGGTGGTCAAAGAGCAGAACAACTGGTTGGCGATCGTTGGCGTGCCGCTGACGGTCAAACCTGGCTCGCAGCAGATCAGCAGTGGCGGGCGTAACCTGCCGTTTACCGTGGGCAGCAAGAAATACCCGGAACAGCACATCACCCTGAAGAACAAACAGCAGGTCAATCCGAACGCCGACAACCTCAAGCGCATTGAAGGCGAACTGGCGGAACAGATCGCGGCTTACCGCAGTTTCAGCCCGAACACGCCGAGCAATCTGCTGCTGGACAAACCGGTCAACGGGCCGCTGTCGAGCAAGTTCGGTGTGCGCCGTTTCTTCAATGGCGAAGAGCGCAATCCTCACGCCGGCCTCGATTTCGCAGTGCCGGCGGGCACGCCCATCAAGACCCCGGCGGCGGGCAAGGTGATTCTGATCGGCAATTACTTCTTCAACGGCAACACGGTATTTGTTGACCACGGCCAAGGCTTTATCAGCATGTTCTGCCATATGTCGAAGATCGACGTGAAAAACGGCCAGCAGCTGGCGCGCGGCGCGGTGGTCGGCAAAGTCGGCGCGACCGGCCGCGCGACCGGGCCGCATATGCACTGGAACGTCAGCCTGAATGACGCGCGGGTGGATCCGGCGATTTTCATTGGTGCCTTTCAACCTTGAATATGGGTTGAGGCGACCGGCCTCTTCGCGAGCAGGCTCGCTCCCACACTGGATCTTGTTCACAACAAAGATCCCCTGTGGGAGCGAGCCTGCTCGCGAAGGCGGCCTATAACACACTGCCATACTCAATGAATCTCCAAAAACTCAATTGCGCCCCAATCTAGCCTTACGCAAACATCAACAACTTCCAACGCCTTAAGCGCAATAAATTCCTGCAAAATCCCGCTTTTCGGGTATTCCTCTCAATTTTTTTCGACTGCTTGCCATCCTTTCCCCTCGCGGTTAGGGTTGAAGCCATGAAAACCTCTCACACCCTCATTCAGCTTCGCCAGCACCGCAGCCTGTGCCTCGTCAGCGCACGACTGCCAGGCTGAATCGCTGCGCCTCGTCCCACGCTTTTCCAAGAACATTCGTTCAACCGGCAGGCCGCCTCTTTTCGGCCCAGACAACAAGGAATTTCCCGATGAGCATGCTCAAAGACCCGTCTTCGAAATACCGCGCGTTTCCCGTCATCAACCTGCCGGATCGTACCTGGCCGTCGAAGACCATCGACGCCGCGCCGATCTGGTGCAGCTCCGACCTGCGTGACGGCAACCAGTCGCTGATCGAGCCAATGGACGCGGCGAAGAAGCTGCGCTTCTGGAAAACCCTGGTGCAGGTCGGCGTGAAGGAGATCGAAGCGTCGTTCCCGGCCGCGTCGCAAACCGACTTCGACTTCGTGCGTACGCTGATCGAAGAAGGCCACATCCCGGACGACACCACCATTCAGGTACTGACCCAGGGCCGTGAAGACCTGATCGAGCGCACCTTCGAATCCCTGCGCGGGGCGAAGAAAGCCATCGTTCACCTGTACAACGCCACCTCGCCTTCTTTCCGTCGCATCGTCTTCAACCAGGACAAGGACGGTATCAAGGCCATCGCCGTCAACGCTGCCAAGCTGTTCGTCAAATATGCGGCCATGCAGCCGGAGACCGAGTGGACCTTCGAATACTCGCCGGAAACCTTCAGCGCTACCGAGCTGGAATTCGCCAAGGAAGTCTGCGACGCCGTGATCGAGGTGTGGAACCCGACGCCTGAGCACAAGATGATTCTCAACCTGCCGGCCACGGTTGAATGCGCGACGCCGAACGTCTACGCCGACCAGATCGAATGGTTTGGTCGCAACATCAACCGTCGTGACAGCGTGATCATCAGCCTGCACACCCACAACGACCGGGGCACCGGCGTCGCGGCCACCGAGCTGGGCCTGATGGCCGGCGCCGATCGCGTCGAAGGCTGCCTGTTCGGCAACGGCGAGCGCACCGGCAACGTCGACCTCGTCACCGTCGCGCTGAACATGTACACCCAGGGCGTCGACCCTGAGCTGGACTTCTCCGACATCGACGGCGTGCGCAAGGTCGTCGAAGAGTGCAACCAGATCCAGGTGCACCCGCGTCATCCGTACGTTGGCGACCTGGTTCACACCGCGTTCTCCGGCTCGCACCAGGACGCAATCCGCAAGGGCTTCGCCCAGCAGAAACCGGACACCCTGTGGGAAGTGCCGTACCTGCCGATCGACCCGGCCGACATCGGTCGCAGCTACGAGGCGGTGATCCGCGTCAACAGCCAGTCGGGCAAGGGCGGTATCGCTTACCTGCTGGAGCAGGAATATGGCATTAGCCTGCCACGGCGCATGCAGATCGAATTCAGCCAGGTGGTGCAGCGTGAGACCGATCGCCTGGGCCTGGAGATGACCGCCAAGCAGATTCACTCGCTGTTGATCAGCGAATACCTGCAGGCCAACACCCCGTACGCGCTGGTCAGCCATCGTCTGCAGGAAGAAAACGGCAACAGCGCCGTCGAAGTGGAAGTGGCCAGCAAAGGTCAGGGCGAAACCAACCTGCACTGGCGCGGCAAGGGCAACGGCGCGCTGGAAGCCCTGGTCGCCGGCCTGCCGATTCCAGTGGAAATCATGGACTACAACGAACACGCGATCGGCGCGGGCACCAATGCCAAAGCAGCGGCCTATATCGAATTGCGGGTGAACGGTGAACGTGCAGTGCACGGCGTGGGTATCGATGAAAACATCACCACGGCGAGTTTCAAGGCATTGTTCAGCGCGCTGAACCGCTCGCTGAGCCAGCCAGAGGCGAAAGCGGCGTAATCCGACTGCTGAAATGCGAAAGGCCCCGGAGTGTGAGCTCCGGGGCCTTTTTTTGCCTACAGGTTTCTGGCTGACTTTTATGGCCCCTTCGCGAGCAGGCTCGCTCCCACATTTGGAATGCATTTCCCTGCTCGCGAAGGCGTCCTGACAGGCGCTGGGAGTATCAGGTGAACTCGAAAGTGTCGGCATCCAGGTTAGCCGGAAAGCGCTCGCGATATGCAGCCAACGGCGCCGCTTCCAGAATCACCTTGAACACGCCATCCGCCTCCCCCGCCGCCAGCAACGTCTCGCCCTGGAAATCCAGCACCTGACTGTCGCCGGTATACGCGAAGCCTTTGCCATCGCTGCCCACCCGATTTACCGCTGCCACGTAGCAGAGATTTTCAATCGCTCGTGCCGGCAGCAGGCGGTTCCAGTGCAGACGCCGTGCGCCCGGCCAGTTGGCGGTGTACAGCAGCAGATCGGTGTCCTGCGCGTCGCGGCTCCACACCGGGAAACGCAGGTCGTAGCAGATCAGCGGACGAATCCGCCAGCCCTTGAGCTCGAACTGCACCTGACGCTCGCCCGGCGTGTAATGGTTGTGCTCGCCGGCCATACGAAACAGGTGACGCTTGTCGTAATGCAGCACTTCGCCGTCCGGCCGCGCCCACAGCAAGCGGTTGCGATGGCTGCCGTCAGCCGCCTGGATGATCACGCTGCCAGTGATGACCGCATCGAACTTGGCCGCCTGCGCCCGCAGCCATTTGCTGGTCGGGCCGTTTTCCGCCTCGGCGAGGGTTTCCGACTCCATGGAAAAACCGGTGGTGAACATCTCCGGCAGGATAATCAGATCGGCGCCACGGGCCTGTTCCAGCAACAGCTCGAAATGCTCGAGGTTGGCCCGGCGATCATGCCAGGCCAGGCTGGTCTGGATCAGCGCCAGGGTCAGGTCTGGCAATGCACTCAGATCACGCATAGTTTTGCCGCCGCTTCACGCAGCGTCTCCTCGCGTTTGGCAAAGCACAGGCGTATCAGGCGCTGGCCTTGCGGTGGATTCTGGTAGAACACCGACACCGGAATGCTCGCGACACCGTGCTCGCGAGTCATCCACATGGCCATGTCGACATCGTTCAGATCCGGACGGATCTGCGAATAATCGACCAACTGGAAATAGGTGCCGGTGACTCGGGTAAAGCTGAAGCGCGATGGCGCAAGCAGATCGCAGAACAGATCGCGCTTGGCCTGATAGAAACCCGGCAGCTCTTCAACGTGTTCCGGGTGCTCGGCCATGTAATCGGCCAGCGCGTATTGCAGCGGCGTGACGCCACAGAAACTGACGTACTGATGCACCTTGCGCAGCTCGGCCGTCAGCGCTGGCGGGGCGACGACGTAGCCGGTTTTCCAGCCGGTGACGTGGTACGTCTTGCCGAACGAACTGATCACGAACGCGCGCTGATACAGCTCTTCATGGGCCAGCACGCTGACATGCGGCACGCCGTCGAAGACCAGGTGTTCGTAGACTTCGTCGCTGATCAGATAGATGTCGCGATCACGGATCAACGCCGCCAGTTGATCGAGCTCGTCGCGGCTGATCAATGCGCCGCTGGGGTTGTGCGGGGTGTTGATGACGATCATTTTCGTCCGCGGACTGAGGGCCGCTGCGAGTTGATCGAAATCGATGGAGAAATCGTCCGGATTCAGCTGCACATGCACGCAACGACCGCCCGCCAACTCCGTCGCCGGTGCGTAGCTGTCGTAGCACGGATCGAACACGATGACTTCATCGCCGCTGTGAATCACTGCCTGAATCGCGCAGAAGATTGCCTGAGTCGCACCGGGCGTTACCGTCACTTCATGATCGGCATCGACTGTCACGCCATAGCTGCGCGCGATCTTGGCCGCGATCTGCTGACGCAACGCCGGCAAACCGGTCATCGGCGAATACTGGTTATGGCCACTGGCGATATGCCGCCCGACCGCATCACGCAACGACTGCGGGCCGTCGAAATCCGGGAAACCCTGGGACAGGTTGATCGCGCCGGTCTGCGCCGCGAGCTGAGACATCTGCGTGAAAATAGTGATGCCGACATTCGGCAGCTTGCTGGTGATCATCGGAAGCCCCTTGCAGGTGAAACGCAAGTTTCAAGCGTCAAGCTGCAAGCTGCAAGCAAAAACCCTCGCCCACAAAAAAGGGCTCCATACGGAGCCCTCTTTGCTTCTACTGCTTTTACTTGAAGCTTGCAGCTTGCAACTTGAAGCTGCTGTTTTATTTCTTGTCGCGGCGCTTCTTGCTGGCTTTCTTGTTGTGCGACATCAAGCGACGCTTCTTGTTGACCTGGCGGTCGGTCAGCGTGTTCTTGTTGCCTTCGTACGGGTTCTCGCCGCCCTTGAACTCGATGCGGATCGGCGTACCGACCAGCTTGAGTACACGACGGTAAGTGTTCTCCAGATAGCGCACGTACGACTTCGGCACTTTCTCGATCTGGTTACCGTGGATCACGATGATCGGCGGGTTCGCACCACCGAGGTGAGCGTAACGCAGCTTGATCCGGCGGTTGTTGACCATCGGCGGCGCGTGCTCGCCCACCGCATCTTCGAGAATCTGGGTCAGACGGTTGGTCGGCCAGCGGGTAACAGCGGACTTGAACGAGTTCTGCACCGAAGCGTAGAGGTTGCCCACGCCCGTGCCGTGCAACGCCGAGATGAAGTGAATGTCGGCGTAGTCGACGAAGAACAGCCGACGTTGCAGCTCGACTTTCACGAAGTCGCGCTCGCTCGGCGTCATGCCATCCCACTTGTTGATCGCGATGACCAGCGCACGACCGGATTCGATCGCGAAGCCCAGCAGGTTCAGGTCGTGATCGACCACACCCTCGCGGGCGTCCATCACGAAGATCACCACGTTGGCGTCTTTGATCGCCTGCAGGGTTTTGACCACGGAGAACTTTTCGACTTCTTCGTGGATCTTGCCGCGCTTGCGCACACCGGCGGTGTCGATCAGCGTGTACTTCTCTTCATTGCGCTCGAACGGAATGTAGATGCTGTCGCGGGTGGTGCCCGGCTGGTCGTACACGATGACCCGGTCTTCACCAAGCATGCGGTTGACCAGGGTCGACTTGCCGACGTTCGGACGACCGATGATGGCGATCTTGATCCCGTCTTTTTCGCTCGGACCAGGAATGCGCTTGGCTTCCTCGCCTTCGGCAACGACTTCTTCCTCTTCGCCTTCAGCCGGCTCGTCATCATCGCGCGGGAATTCGCTCAGAGCGGCTTCCAGCAGTTGCGTGATGCCACGGCCGTGGGCGCCGGCGATCGGGATCGCGTGGCCCATGCCCAGCGGGGCGAATTCGGCGCGGGCCATTTCCGGGTCGATGTTGTCGACCTTGTTGGCGACCACGTGGGAACGCTTGTTACGTTTGCGCAAATGCTCGGCGATCATCTGGTCGGCAGCGGTAAAACCGGCCTTGGCATCTACCAGAAACAGCACCACATCGGCTTCTTCGATGGCCAGCAGCGACTGCTCGGCCATTTTTTCGTCCATACCATGTTCGTCACCGGAGATACCGCCGGTGTCGATCAGAATGTAGGAACGCCCTTGCCACTTGGCCTCACCGTACTGGCGATCACGGGTCAGACCGGACAGGTCGCCGACGATGGCGTCACGAGTCCTGGTCAGGCGGTTGAACAAGGTGGACTTGCCGACGTTCGGTCGGCCCACCAGGGCGATTACGGGAACCATGCGGCTCTCCACTTCGTTATTTCAGAAAATACAAAAGCCGCTGCGAGGCAGCGGCTGGTGCTCGGGGCAACACCCGGGGGCGCTGCAAACCCTGCTGATGCAGGGCCGCTTGGGGATGAACCCCAAGCATAGTTGTTACTTGATGGTCAGGGCTTCCAGTTTGCCGCTGTTGCCATACACATAAATCGTGTCGCCCACCACAAGCGGACGGGCACGCAGGCCGTCGCTGTCGATGCGCTCACGGCCGACGAAACGACCGTCGACCTGACTCAGCAGATGCAGATAACCTTCCAGGTCACCCACAGCTACGTAGCTGGAGAACACTTCCGGTGCCGACAATTGACGGCGAGCCAGCGAATCGTTACTCCACAGTGCGGTGGTCGAACGCTCGTCGACGCCTTCAACGGTGCCCGAGGACAGGCTCACATAGACGCTGCCGAAACCCTGAGCGATACCCGCGTAGCTCGACGCGTCGCGCTGCCACAGTTGACGACCGCTTTCCAGGTCCAGTGCCGCAACGCGACCCTGATAGCTGGCCACGTACAGCGTGCCGCCCGACAGCAGCAGACCGCCGTCGATGTCGACCACGCGCTCCAGTTCCGAACGACCCTGTGGAATGGCGATGCGTTGTTCCCACACCGGCACGCCGTTGGAGATGTCCAGCGCGACCACTTTACCGGTCGACAGGCCAGCTACCGCCAGGCGGTTGGTCACCAGCGGAGCACTGGTGCCACGCAGGGTCAGGACCGCCGGGGTGCTGTCATACACCCAGCGCTGGTTGCCGGTGGCAGCGTCCAGACCGATCAGACGATCGTCCTGGGTCTGCACCACCACCACGTCGCCATTGTTGGCCGGCGGCGCGAGCACTTCACTGTTGACGCGGGCACGCCACTTCTCTTCACCGTTGCTGGTGTCCAGAGCGACGACTTCGCCACGCAGCGTACCGATCAGTACCAGACCATACCCCACGCCGACGGCGCCGGAGACAGGCAGTTCCAGATCCTGGTCCCACTTCACGTCGCCGTTGCTGCGATCCAGCGCCATCACCACACCGGTCACATCGGCGGCGTAGATGGTGTCACCGTCGATCGCCGGCACCAGCATGTTGTAGGTTTCGCCCTGACCGTCACCGATCGAGCGGCTCCACTGCTTCTGCAGAACGACTTCTTCTTTGAAGTCGGTCAGTTCGGCCGGTGGCAATTCTTTCTTGCTGTTGCTGCTGCAACCCGCGGCCAGAAGGGCCAGAGCCAGCAATGCTGCATGCTTCCAACGGATCACGTCACGCATCCCCTTTGGCCAGGTCGTCGAGCTTGATTTGAAGGCCACCGACCGCCGCTTCATCCGACAGTGCCGCCTTGGCTTTTTGATACGCCTTGTTCGCGTCATCGGTACGGCCCAAGCGCACCAGCAGGTCGCCCTTGAGTTCTTCGCGAGTGGCCAGGAACGCTTTGTCGGCATCGCCGTCGAGCAGTTTCAGGGCGTCTTCGGCCTTGTCCTGCGCGCCCAGTACCTGCGCCAAACGCTGACGGGCGATTTCGCCCAGCGCCGGGTTCGCCGGTTTGTCGACGATGGCTTTGAGTTCGGCTGCCGCGTCGTCCAGCTTGCCGCTGTCGACCGCCACTTTGGCGACGAACAGGCTGCCGTATTGCGCATAGGCAGAACCGCCGTACTCGCTGTTGAGCTTGCCGGCCAGATCCGCAACGCGGGCGGCATCAGGCTTGCCGTCAGGCGTCAGCGTGGTTTCCAGCAATTGCTGATAGAGCACCGAAGCGCCTTGCGACTGGTTGCTCTGGTACTTGTGCCAGGCCTGCCAGCCGAACACGATGACCAGCGCCAACAGGCCGCCGGTGACCAGAGGTTTGCCGTTGCGTGTCCACCAGTCCTTCAAATCCGCCAACTGTTCGTCTTCGGTACTCGACACCCCAATACTCCTTAATCGCTAAATCGGCTGTTAAGACAGCTTCAACCCTGCACGACGCAGGTGGCCAGGTGAGCGGCGAGCGCATCCCAGGCAATGCTTTGTTGTTCGCCCTGGCCACGCAGGGGTTTGAAACCTACCACTTGCTGGGCCATTTCGTCGTCACCGAGGATCAATGCGTACAGCGCACCGCTCTTGTCGGCCTTCTTGAACTGGCTTTTGAAACTGCCGGCGCCGGCATTGACTTGCAGGCGCAGGTTTGGAAGTTCATCGCGAACCCGTTCGGCCAGGGCCAGACCGGCCAGCTCGGCTTCTTCACCGAAGGCGCAGAGGTAGACGTCGACCTGACGGGAAATTTCCTGCGGAATCTGCTCAAGGGTTTCGAGCATCAACACCAGACGCTCGATGCCCATGGCGAAACCGACGCCCGGGGTTGGCTTGCCGCCCATCTGCTCGACCAGACCGTCGTAACGGCCGCCCGCGCACACGGTGCCCTGGGCGCCGAGCTTGTCGGTGACCCATTCGAAAACGGTTTTGCTGTAGTAATCGAGGCCACGCACCAGTTTCGGGTTGAGCACGTAAGGAATGCCGACGGCATCCAGACGCGCCTTCAGGCCTTCGAAGTGAGCGCGGGACTCGTCGTCCAGGTAATCGGCCATTTTCGGCGCATCGACCAGCACGGCCTGGGTGTCGGCATTTTTCGTGTCGAGCACGCGCAGCGGGTTGGTTTTCAGGCGACGCTGGCTGTCTTCATCGAGCTTGTCGTGGTGCGCCGAGAGGTACTCGACCAGCGCTTCACGATAGCGACCACGGGATTCGCTGGTGCCGAGGCTGTTGAGTTCGAGCTTGACCGCATCACGAATGCCCAGCTCGCCCCACAGGCGCCAGGTCATGATGATCAGCTCGGCGTCGATGTCCGGGCCATCGAGGTTGAACACCTCCAGACCGATCTGGTGGAACTGGCGATAACGGCCTTTCTGCGGACGCTCGTGGCGGAACATCGGGCCGATGTACCAGAGTTTCTGCACCTGACCACCGCCGGTGATGCCGTGTTCGAGCACGGCGCGCACGCAGGCCGCAGTGCCTTCCGGACGCAGGGTCAGGGAATCACCGTTGCGGTCTTCGAAGGTGTACATCTCTTTTTCGACGATATCGGTGACTTCGCCGATCGAGCGCTTGAACAGCTCGGTGAACTCGACGATCGGCATGCGGATCTGCTTGTAACCGTAGTTATCCAGCAGACGCGCCACAGTGCCTTCGAAATAACGCCACAGCGGGGTCTGTTCGGGCAGGATGTCGTTCATGCCACGAATGGCTTGCAGAGACTTGCTCACAAAATTTCCTTAATTCGTTCGATCAGCCGCGCGCGATAACGGCAGCGTCAGCTTCGACCTTTTCGGCCGCTTTCTGGCGGATCAGCTTTTCCAGCTCGTCCACCAGATTGTCATTCGTCAGCTTCTGCGACGGCTTGCCGTCGATGTAAATCAGGTTTGGCGTGCCGCCGGTCAAGCCGATATGGGCTTCCTTGGCTTCGCCGGGGCCGTTGACCACGCAACCGATGACCGCGACATCCAGCGGCACCAGCAGGTCTTCAAGGCGCCCTTCCAGCTCGTTCATGGTCTTGACCACATCGAAGTTCTGCCGCGAGCAGCTCGGGCAGGCGATGAAGTTGATGCCACGGGAACGCAGATGCAAGGACTTGAGAATGTCGTAACCGACCTTCACTTCCTCGACCGGGTCGGCCGCCAGCGAGATGCGGATAGTATCGCCAATCCCTTCGGCGAGCAGCATACCTAGGCCCACGGCGGATTTCACCGTGCCCGAGCGCAAACCGCCGGCTTCGGTGATGCCCAAGTGCAGCGGCTGAACGATTTCTTTCGCCAGCAGGCGGTAGGCTTCGACGGCCATGAACACGTCGGAGGCTTTCACGCTGACCTTGAAGTCCTGGAAATTCAGGCGTTCGAGGTGTTCAACGTGGCGCAGCGCGGATTCGACCAGCGCCGCCGGGGTCGGCTCGCCGTATTTCTTTTGCAGGTCTTTTTCCAGGGAACCGGCGTTGACGCCGATGCGGATCGGAATGCCGCGATCACGCGCCGCATCGACCACGGCACGCACGCGGTCTTCGCGACCGATGTTGCCCGGGTTGATGCGCAGGCAATCCACACCCAGTTCGGCCACGCGCAAGGCGATTTTGTAGTCGAAGTGGATATCGGCCACCAACGGCACTTTGACCAGTTGCTTGATCTTGCCGAACGCCTCGGCGGCGTCCATGTCCGGCACCGAGACGCGAACGATGTCGACGCCGGCGGCTTCCAGACGATTGATCTGCGCCACGGTCGCGGCGACGTCATTGGTGTCGCTGTTGGTCATGCTCTGCACAGCGATCGGCGCGTCGCCGCCCACCGGTACGTTGCCGACCCAGATCTTGCGCGATTCGCGACGTTTGATTGGAGATTCGCCGTGCATGACTTATTGACCCAACTTCAGGCGAGCAGTCTCGCCACTGGTGAACGGAGCGATATCGACCGGTTGGCCGTTGTAGCTGACCTGTGCCGCGCGGGCAACGCCCAGACGTACGGCGAGCGGCGGCTTGCCGGAAACACTCACGCTGTCGCCTTTATGCTTCAGGCCGCTGAAAATCACTTTGCCACGGCCATCGGTCACCTGTGCCCAGCAATCGCCGGTGAACTGCAACTGCACCTGGCCTTCGCCGGCAACAGGCGCAGCTGCTTCAGCGCTTGGCGCTTGAGCAACCGGCGCGGACGGGGCAGGTGTCGCTGGGACATTCGGCGCTGGAGTGGCCGGAGCCGCCACCACTGGCGCAGGCGTCTGTGCCGGTGCGCTTGGCGCAACTGCCGGGGCAGCTGGCTCGGTAGCTGGCGCAGCAGATTCGGCGCCGGTCGATTCAGCACTGGTTTCCGACTGCGGCAAGGCCAGCGTTGTCGAACTGTCGGCCTGATTTTCGGCGACAGCCTGATCTTCCGGCTCGTCGATCGGGTGGATCTGCGTGGTGCCGTCCGCGCCTTCGACTTCGACGTGTTCCGGCGCCAGGCTGGTCAGATCGCGGGTGCGCTGGGAGGTCTGATCCTGCCACCAGACGAAACCGCCGCCGATGACCGCGATCAGCAGCAACAGGCTGACGATACGCAAAATGGTGTGGGAAACGCGCACCGGCTCTTCGATACGACCGAGGGCGTGAACGTTGCTGCCCTGGGAATCGGTGCCGGTGGACTGGTCGAATTGCTGAACCAGAACGGTCTGGTCCATGCCGAGCAATTTGGCATAGGCGCGAATGTAACCGCGAGCAAAGGTATGCCCCGGCAGCTTGTCGAAAGCGCCGGCTTCAAGATTGCTCAGGGACGTCACGGTGAGGTTGAGCTTGAGGGCCACTTCGGCCAGCGACCAGCCATTGCTTTCGCGGGCCTGGCGCAGGGTCTCACCGGGATTTACGCGATTCGCTGCTACAACTTCGGGATGCGCCGCTTTCATCATTGCTCCGACAGGTATTGCTGATATTCCGGCGTACCGGGATAGAGTCGTTTTAATTGCAGACCGTAACTGGCTGCCTTGTCGCGATCTTCAAACACTTTTGCCAGTCGAACGCCGAGCAATAGACTA
Organism: Pseudomonas sp. ef1; assembly: GCF_007293365.2. Lineage (NCBI taxonomy): Bacteria > Pseudomonadati > Pseudomonadota > Gammaproteobacteria > Pseudomonadales > Pseudomonadaceae > Pseudomonas > Pseudomonas sp. ef1. The sequence goes on from NZ_CM129815.1 coordinate 5,889,945, forward strand.
CGTGCATTTTGTTCGGTGAGCTGGCTGAAACGGTCGTAATAGTCACGCGCGGGCACATAATGCCTGTCTTCGAAGGACAACTCAGCCATTTCCAGCAATGCGCGTGGTTGTTGGCGATTCAGGCGCAGGGCTTTTTCCAGCTGTTGCTGGGCCAGATCACGCTGGCCAAGCTTGGCGGCGGTCATGCCGAGATTTTCGAAGACCCGCGAGCGCTCAGGATACAGGGTATCGGCGGCCGCTTGTTCAAAACGCTCGTAGGCTTCCTTGTAGCGCTGTTCTTCGTAGAGAAAACTGCCGTAGTTGTTGAGGATGCGCGCATCGGCGGGACGTGAGGACAGGGCCTTGCGAAAGTGCTCGTCGGCAAGTGCCGGCTCCATCTCGGCCTGAAACACCAGACCGAGGGCCGCATTGGCGTCGGGGTCGGAACCGTCCAGCTCCAGCGCTTTCTTCAATGGCACCTTGGCGCGCTCGGTCATGCCCTGCTGCAGATAGCCCAGCCCCAGCTGCACGTAGGCAGCCCGCGCTTCATCGCGGCCCTTGCTGGTCTTCATCGGGTTGTAGTCACCCGACAGGACACAGCCAGCGCAAAGGCTGGCCAACAGCAACAGCAGCGCAAAGCGCAGGGACATAGAGATCCTCTCTTAGTTAGTGTTCGCGGCGTTCTGTGCCAGATCGCTGTCGGCGCTCAACTCGCGCACGGCGATGTAACGTTCGCTGCGACGGGTGCGATCCAGCACCTGCCCTACCAATTGACCACATGCGGCGTCGATGTCTTCACCACGGGTGGTGCGCACGGTGACGTTGAAACCGGCCTGATGCAACTGATCCTGGAAGCGGCGGATGGCATTGTTGCTCGGCCGCTCGTACCCGGAGTGCGGGAACGGATTGAATGGGATCAGGTTGATCTTGCACGGGATGTCTTTAAGCAGCTCGATCATTTCCACTGCGTGCTCAAGCTTGTCGTTGACGTCCTTGAGCAAGGTGTACTCGATGGTCAGCACACGTTTCTCGCCAAGGGCGGACATGTAGCGCTGGCACGACTCGAGCAGCATCTTAAGCGGATATTTCTTGTTGATCGGCACCAATTGGTTACGCAATGCGTCATTCGGTGCGTGCAGGGACAACGCCAGGGATACGTCGATGTGCTTGGCCAGCTCATCGATCATCGGCACCACACCCGAGGTGGACAGGGTCACGCGGCGCTTGGAGATCCCGTAGCCGAGGTCATCCATCATCAGATGCATGGCGGCGACGACGTTGTCGAAGTTCAGCAACGGCTCGCCCATGCCCATCATCACCACGTTGGTGATGGCGCGGTCGACGGTGGCCGGGACGCTGCCGAAAGATTTGTTGGCAATCCACACCTGACCGATGACTTCGGCGGCGGTGAGGTTGCTGTTGAAGCCTTGCTTGCCGGTGGAGCAGAAACTGCAATCCAGGGCACAGCCTGCCTGGGACGAAACGCACAAGGTGCCGCGTTTGCCCTGGGGAATGTACACGGTCTCGACGCAGCTGCCGGACGCCACGCGCACCACCCATTTACGGGTGCCGTCGCTGGAGATGTCCTCGCTGACCACTTCCGGACCACGCACTTCAGCAATGGCCTTGAGCTTGTCGCGCAAGGCTTTGCTGACGTTCGTCATGGCGTCGAAATCATCGACGCCAAAGTGGTGAATCCATTTCATTACCTGACCGGCACGGAAACGCTTCTCCCCGATTGAGTCGAAGAATTTTTCCATTTCCGGCTGGGTCAGACCCAGCAGGTTTGTTTTAACAGTCGATGTAGTCATGGATTCACCTTCACTCTGCAAGCAATGCTTAGCGAGTGGTTACTTCAGTAGCTGCGAAGAAGTAAGCGATTTCGCGAGCGGCAGCAGCTTCGGAGTCCGAACCGTGAACGGCGTTGGCGTCGATCGATTCAGCGAAGTCAGCACGGATGGTGCCTGGAGCAGCTTCTTTAGGGTTGGTAGCGCCCATCAGCTCACGGTTGCGAGCGATAGCGTTTTCACCTTCCAGAACCTGAACGACAACCGGACCGGAAGTCATGAAAGCAACCAGGTCGCCGAAGAAACCGCGCTCGCTGTGCTCAGCGTAGAAGCCTTCGGCTTCGGCTTTGGACAGTTGCTTCAGTTTCGAAGCTACAACGCGCAGGCCAGCGTCTTCGAAGCGAGTGGTGATCTTGCCGATCACGTTTTTAGCAACGGCGTCAGGCTTGATGATGGAGAAAGTACGTTGAACAGCCATGGTGTAACTCCAGAAACGGTAATTTGCGAAAAATTAAACCCGCGAATTATACGCGGGTTCTTGGGTATTGCCTAACCTGCGAGACGATCAGTCCAATTCTGCGGCCCAAAGCTCCTGAACCGCTTCAAGCACCTTCTCGCCGACCCGGCCAGAAGTAGCATCGAAGTCAGGCAGCTCAAGGATCATCTGCTGCAGACGGACAAAACCTACAGAGTATGGATCGAGCCCCTCGTGGGCCTCGGCCAGCTCTTCGGCAATGCGTTGAACATCATTCCAACCGTAGCTCATGACAGTCTTACCAGTCAGTGCGGCGCTTCGGCCGCATGGTTAAGCGAATATTTCGGAATCTCGACGGTGAGGTCTTCCTCACCGACGATGGCCTGGCAAGCCAGACGCGATTGCGCCTCAAGGCCCCAGGCACGATCAAGGAAATCCTCTTCCAGCTCGTCAGCCTCTTCCAGCGAGTCAAAACCCTCGCGGATGATGCAGTGGCACGTGGTGCAGGCGCAGACGCCGCCGCACGCGCTTTCCATCTCGATATGGTGTTCGTGGGCCAGTTCGAGAATCGATGTGCCGGGCGCAGCCTCGACCACCATGCCTTCAGGGCAGAACTTCTCGTGGGGCAGAAAAATGACCTGCGGCATCAGATATCCTCGATTTCATTCAGGTTGCGCCCCGACAGAGCGGCTTTCACCGTCAGATCCATGCGGCGGGCAGCAAAAGCATCGGTCACTTGCGACAGACGCTTGGTCTGCTGCTCGATGGCGTAGCCATCGGTACCTTTCATCAGTTCGGCCAGTTCCTGCATTTGCAGTTCGATGACCATGCGCTCTTCGGCGTCGAGCAGACGCTCGCCATCGGCCTCCAGCGCGCCCTGCACCGCTTCGAGCAGGCGCTGGGCATCGACTTGCTGCTCACGCAGAACACGGGCGACCTTGTCGTCATTGGCGTGCTGGAACGAATCCTTGAGCATCTTGGCGATTTCGCCATCGGTCAGACCATAGGAAGGTTTGACCTGAATGCTCGCCTCAACGCCCGAGCCCAATTCACGAGCAGACACGCTGAGCAGACCGTCGGCGTCGACCTGGAAGGTCACGCGAATTTTCGCCGCACCGGCCACCATCGCCGGAATGCCGCGCAATTCGAAACGCGCCAGAGAGCGGCAGTCGCTGATCAGCTCGCGCTCACCCTGCAACACGTGGATCGCCATGGCCGACTGGCCGTCTTTATAGGTGGTGAAATCCTGAGCGCGCGCGACGGGGATGGTGGTGTTGCGCGGAATCACCTTCTCCATCAGCCCGCCCATGGTTTCCAGCCCCAGGGACAGCGGAATCACGTCGAGCAGCAGCAGTTCGCCGCCATCGCGCTTGTTGCCAGCCAGGGTGTCGGCCTGGATCGCGGCCCCAATGGCCACCACTTGATCCGGGTCGATTTCCGTCAATGGCTGACGACCGAAGGCTTCGGCAACGGCTTCACGCACGCGCGGTACGCGGGTCGAACCGCCGACCATAACCACGGCGTGGACGTCTTCCAGCTCGATACCGGAATCGCGAACCGCGCGGCGGCAGGCTTTCAGACTGCGCGCGACCATTGGCTCGATCAGCGCATCGAAGGCTTCGCGGGTCAGTTGCGCTTTCCAGTCGCCGTAAGCCACTTCCACACTGGCCGCATCGGTCAAAGCCTCTTTGGCCGCGCAAGCGGTTTGCAGCAGATTGCGTTGTGCGCCCGGGTCGAGATCCGCGGACAGGCCAGCGCTCTCAATGATCCAGCCGGCAATCGCGTGATCGAAGTCATCGCCGCCCAGCGCGCTGTCGCCGCCAGTGGCCAGAACTTCAAAGACGCCGCCAGTCAGACGCAGAATGGAAATATCGAAGGTACCGCCACCAAGGTCATAAATTGCAACCAGGCCTTCGGCGTGCTGATCCAGACCGTAAGCTACAGCGGCAGCGGTCGGTTCGTTGAGCAGACGCAACACGTTCAGACCGGCGAGTTTGGCCGCATCTTTGGTGGCCTGACGCTGCGCATCGTCGAAGTAGGCAGGAACGGTGATTACCGCGCCAACCAGTTCGCCACCCAAGGTCGCTTCAGCGCGCTGACGCAGGACCTTGAGGATATCCGCGGAAACTTCAACCGGGCTTTTCGGGCCTTGCACGGTGTCGATGAACGGCATGTGCGATTCGCCGCCGACAAAGCGGTACGGCAGTTGCTCGCCCAATTGCTTGACGTCGGACAGACCACGACCCATCAAGCGCTTGACCGAAAGCACGGTGTTAAGAGGATCGGAGGATGCCGCCAGCTTGGCGGACTCACCGACTTCGACGCGGTCGGCGTGATAACGCACGGCGGACGGCAGGATGACCTGCCCGTTGGCGTCGGCCAGCGGTTCGGAAAGACCACTGCGCAGCGCAGCGACCAGCGAATTGGTAGTACCCAAGTCGATGCCCACAGCCAGACGGCGCTGGTGCGGTTGAGGACTTTGGCCGGGTTCGGCGATCTGCAGTAGAGCCATGGTGATCAGGTCTTGTCTGTCTGTCAGCGTGCAATCAGGGCAGCACTGGGTTAATCGTCGAGGCGCTCTTCCAGCTGGCGCACTTCGTAGGTGAGCTTGTCGAGGAACTGCATGCGCCGCATCAGGCGTTCGGCCTGTTCACGTTGCGCTGCATCATCCCAACAGGCTGCGAAGCTTTCGTTGAGCTGTTCCTGAGCCGCCTTCAAACGACGCTTGAATACCGCGACACCGTCGAGGTCGGCGCTGTCCTGCAGATCTTCGAGCTCTTCGCGCCATTGCATCTGCTGCAGAAGAAACTCGGGATCGTGGACGGTGACTTCCATCGGCACTTCATGCCCGCTGATTTTCAGCAGGTAGCGTGCGCGCTGGGCCGGGCTCTTGAGCGTCTGGTAGGCGTCGTTGAGCCGCGCCGATTGCTCGAGTGCCGAGCGCTGCTCGCGCTCGGAAGCGTCGGCAAAGCGGTCAGGATGGACGCCGCGCGCCAACTCACGGTAGCGCGTGGCCAACTGCTCGAGGTCCAGGCGGAAGCTCGGTTGCAGCTCGAATAAAGCGAAATGACAAGGAATACCCACGACCAGCCTCAGATGTTGAAGCTTTCGCCGCAGCCACATTCACCGCGCACGTTGGGGTTGTTGAACTTGAAGCCTTCGTTCAACCCTTCCTTGACGAAGTCGAGCTCGGTGCCGTCCAGGTAGGCCAGGCTTTTCGGGTCGATGATCACTTTTTCGCCGTGACTCTCGAACACCTGATCCTCCGCCACTACCTCGTCGACAAACTCCAGCACGTAGGCAAGGCCGGAACAGCCCGTGGTGCGAACACCCAGACGAATCCCTTCACCTTTGCCGCGCCCATCGAGGGAGCGCCGCACGTGTCGAGCAGCCGCTTCTGTCATGCTGATAGCCATCGTTGACTCCTTACTCGTCGCCGAATCTTGAAATTCAGATCAAGCCTTTCTTCTGCTTGTAATCGCGGACAGCCGCTTTGATAGCGTCTTCAGCGAGCACGGAGCAGTGGATTTTCACTGGCGGCAGGGCCAGTTCTTCGGCCAGCTGAGTGTTCTTGATGGTTTCGGCTTCGTCCAGCGTCTTGCCCTTCATCCACTCGGTGGCGAGGGAGCTGGATGCAATGGCCGAACCGCAACCGTAGGTCTTGAACTTGGCGTCTTCGATAACGCCCTGATCGTTGACCTTGATCTGCAGACGCATCACGTCGCCGCACGCCGGAGCGCCGACCATGCCGGTGCCGACATCAGGATCTTCCGCGTTCATCTTGCCGACGTTGCGCGGGTTTTCGTAGTGGTCGATGACCTTTTCGCTGTAAGCCATGATTCTCAATCCTCACTCATCAGGGCCGCTCTTGAGACCCTGCAACTGCGCTGCGTTAACGCCGCGTCGCTACAGGATCTGTATCCGGCGGCTTCTATAGTTAGTGTGCCGCCCACTCGATTTTCGAGATATCGACGCCGTCTTTGTACATGTCCCACAGCGGCGACAGAGCGCGCAGCTTGGTAACGGCCTCGCAGACTTTCTGCGCGGCGTAGTCGATTTCTTCTTCGGTGGTGAAACGGCCGAAGGTAAAGCGGATCGAGCTGTGTGCCAGTTCGTCGTTGCGGCCCAGGGCGCGCAGTACGTACGAAGGCTCCAGCGACGCCGAGGTGCAGGCCGAACCGGACGATACCGCCAGATCCTTGAGCGCCATGATCAGCGACTCGCCTTCAACGTAGTTGAAGCTCAGGTTCAGGTTGTGCGGAACGCGGGCGGTCAGGCTGCCGTTGACGTACAGCTCTTCCAGGTGCTCGACCTGCTTGTAGAAGCGATCGCTCAAGGCTTTGATGCGCACGTTTTCAGCGGCCATGTCTTCCTTGGCTACGCGGAACGCTTCGCCCATGCCGACGATCTGGTGGGTCGCCAGGGTGCCGGAACGCATGCCGCGCTCGTGACCGCCGCCGTGCATGGTCGCTTCGATGCGCACACGCGGCTTGCGGCTGACGTACAGCGCGCCGATGCCTTTAGGGCCATAAGTCTTGTGGGCGGAGAACGACATCATGTCGACTTTCAGCTTCTGCAGATCGATTTCGACCTTGCCGGTGGACTGAGCCGCGTCGACATGGAACAGCACGCCTTTGGCGCGCAGCATCTCGCCGATTGCAGCGATGTCGTTGATGGTGCCGATTTCGTTGTTGACGTGCATCACCGACACCAGAATGGTGTCTTCGCGCAGTGCGGCGTCAATCATTGCCGGAGTGATCAGACCGTCTTCGGTCGGCTCGAGGTAGGTCACTTCGAAACCTTCACGCTCCAGCTGGCGCATGGTGTCGAGGACAGCCTTGTGCTCGATCTTGCTGGTGATCAGGTGCTTGCCTTTGGAGGCGTAGAAATGTGCCGCGCCCTTGATCGCCAGGTTGTCGGATTCGGTGGCACCGGAGGTCCAGACGATTTCGCGCGGGTCGGCGTTGACCAGATCGGCCACCTGACGACGGGCGTTTTCGACGGACTCTTCAGCCTTCCAGCCGAACACGTGGGAGCGGGACGCCGGGTTACCGAAGTTTCCGTCGACCAGCAGGCATTCACTCATTTTCTGCGCAACGCGCGGATCAACCGGGGTGGTTGCAGAGTAATCAAGGTAAATCGGCAATTTCATGGACTATCTCCTAAATCAGGGCTGGCGTGCCGCGGGTAGCTCTTCGGCTGTCATTCGACGGCGGACGCTTCAATCTTGTCCAGGCGTGGCGCCTTGCTGCTGCAACGGCGCTGGTCCTGACGCTGGGCCACTTCTTGTACCTCACGGCGAGTGACAAGGTCGGCCAAGCTGATACCGCTCAGAAATTCGTGAATCTGCAGGCTCAAGTCGCACCACAGATGATGGGTCAGGCAGGTATCACCGGAATGGCAATCGCCCTGGCCCTGGCACTTGGTGGCATCGACCGATTCGTTCACCGCATCGATCACCTGGGCGACCTGGATGCCCTGCATGTCGCGGGACAACTGGTAGCCACCACCCGGACCGCGAACGCTGGAAACCAGGTTGCTGCGGCGCAGCTTGGCAAACAGCTGCTCGAGGTAGGACAGGGAGATGCCTTGGCGCTCGGAGATATCGGCCAGAGACACCGGCCCGTGCTGCGCGTGCAACGCCAGGTCAAGCATGGCGGTCACGGCGTATCGGCCTTTTGTAGTCAGTCGCATGGACAGTTACCACGGAGTTCGGAATGGGCGGGAGTATGCAATTCCCGAGCATTTAAGTCAACTATAAGACCTAGTGCTTTAGTCGGGTTTACCCGCAAAAGAGCGCGCGCACTATAGCAAAGACGGGCTGCGGACAGCCAGCGGAACCGCGTGATCGTTCTTCGCGAGCAGGCTCGCTCCCACATTGGAATGCATTGCTCTTGTGGGAGCGAGCCTGCTCGCGAAAAGCAGCGCGCGGTTCAGCCGGCTTTCGATTCGTCCTTGCCCTTGACGCAGGCGAAGTCTTCTTCACGCAGTTCAGGCAGATCTTTCGCACAGTAATTGCTGCCCAGATCCTTCAGCGCGCCGCACATGCCTTCCAGGCGCCCGTCCACTGCTTGCAGATGATCGAGCAACTGGCCGATGGCGCGAGCCACCGGGTCAGGCATGTCTTCGCTGACACCGTAGGCGTCGAAACCGATCTTTTCCGCCATGGCTTTGCGCTTGGCGTCCTGCTCTTCATCGGTCTTGACGATGATCCGCCCCGGAATCCCCACCACCGTGGCGCCCGGCGGCACTTCTTTGGTGACCACAGCATTGGAACCGACTTTGGCGCCGGCACCCACAGTGAACGGGCCAAGCACCTTGGCGCCAGCGCCGACCACCACGCCATCACCCAGCGTCGGGTGGCGCTTGCCTTTGTTCCAGCTGGTGCCGCCGAGGGTCACACCTTGATAGATAGTCACGTCGTCGCCGATCTCGGCGGTTTCACCAATGACGATGCCCATGCCGTGGTCGATGAAGAAACGCCGACCGACCTTGGCGCCCGGATGAATCTCGATCCCGGTCAGCCAGCGACCGAAGTTCGACACCAGTCGCGCCAGCCACTTCAACTCGTTGCGCCAGAGCATGCCGGCCAGACGATGAATCCAGATCGCATGCATGCCGGGGTAGCAGGTCAGGACTTCAAAAGCGTTACGCGCCGCCGGGTCTCGATGGAATACGCTCTGGATATCTTCACGCAAACGCTCAAACATCATTCAATCCTTCCGCTTTAGAAGCTCGCCACGGGCCGCTTTCTGGGTTTCCGTGAGGATGCCACGCAAAATATTCATTTCCGCCCGGCTGACCGAGCTGCGTCCGTACAACCGGCGCAGGCGCGCCATCAAGTGCCGTGGCTTTTCCGGATCGAGGAATTCGATGGCGACCAGCGTCTGCTCCAGGTGCTCATAGAATCGCTCCAGCTCATCCATGGTCGCCAGCTCGGCGCTTTTCACCGAGGCCACTTCTTCTTTCTCGACCTTGCTCGGCTGACCCTGTGCGGCCAGCCAGGCCATGCGCACTTCATAACTCAACACCTGCACCGCCGCCCCGAGGTTCAGCGAACTGAACGTCGGGTCGGAAGGGATGTGTACGTGAAAGTGACATCGCTGCAGCTCTTCGTTGGTCAGGCCGGAATCTTCACGGCCGAACACCAAAGCAATCTCGGCGCCCTGCCCGGCTTCCTCGACCACTTTGTTGCCGCACTCGCGCGGATCCAGCAGCGGCCAGGGAATACGCCGGTCGCGGGCGCTGGTGCCGAGCACCAGATTGCAGCCGACCAGAGCATCTTCCAACGTGGCGACGACTTGCGCGTTTTCAAGGATGTCACCGGCACCAGAGGCGCGGGCATCGGCCTCGTGGTGCGGGAAGACCCGCGGATCGACCAGCACCAGTCGCGACAGACCCATGTTTTTCATGGCGCGCGCGGCCCCGCCGATGTTGCCGGGGTGGCTGGTGTTGACCAGGACGACACGAATGTTCTGCAGCAAGGGAGGCGCTCTCGGACACAGGAAAGGGGGGCAAATCTTACAGAACAGCCTACCGTTAAGCTATGAAAGCGAACAGCGTCCTTCACCTGAAGAAAAGTTCTGATAGAATGCGCGGCTTTCTTTAACAACCTTAGGTGACACATCCATGCAGCCCATGCTGAATATCGCGCTGCGCGCCGCCCGCAGCGCCAGTGAACTGATCTTCCGCTCCATCGAGCGCCTGGATACCATCAAGGTCGACGAAAAAGACGCCAAGGATTATGTATCCGAGGTCGATCGCGCCGCTGAACAGAAAATCATCGATGCCCTGCGCAAGGCTTACCCGAATCACTCGATTCAGGGTGAAGAAACCGGCCTGCACGCTGGCACCGGCATCGAAGGCGAAGAGTACCTGTGGATCATCGATCCGCTGGACGGCACCACCAACTTCCTCCGTGGCATTCCGCACTTTGCAGTGAGCATTGCCTGCAAATATCGTGGCCGCCTGGAGCACGCAGTGGTTCTGGACCCGGTTCGCCAGGAAGAATTCACCGCCAGCCGTGGTCGCGGCGCTCAACTGAACGGTCGTCGTCTGCGCGTCAGTGGTCGCACCAGCCTCGACGGCGCCCTGCTCGGCACAGGCTTCCCGTTCCGTGACGATCAGATGGACAACCTCGACAACTACCTGGGCATGTTCCGCGCCCTGGTTGGCCAGACTGCCGGCATCCGCCGCGCCGGTTCGGCGAGCCTGGACCTGGCTTACGTGGCTGCCGGTCGTTTCGATGCGTTCTGGGAGTCGGGCCTGTCCGAGTGGGACATGGCTGCAGGCGCCCTGCTGATTCAAGAAGCCGGCGGTCTGGTGAGCGACTTCACCGGCGGCCACGACTTCCTGGAAAAAGGCCACATCGTTGCCGGCAACACCAAATGCTTCAAGGCAGTGCTGACGGCGATCCAGCCGCACCTGCCGGCTTCGCTGAAGCGCTAAGCTTTCCGCGAAACCAAAAAGCACCCTTCGGGGTGCTTTTTTTATCCCTGCGATTCAACACCGTTCCCTGTAGGAGCTGCCGAAGGCTGCGATCTTTTGATCTTGCTATCAAAAAAACAAAGTCAAAAGATCGCAGCCTTCGGCAGCTCCTACACTAATCAGGTGAATCAACAGGAGATCGGTTGACTGAAGAAATCGCGAGCACAAAAAAAGCACCCCGCAGGGTGCTTCTTTTCACAACTGTGGAGCCTTACTGAGCCGGCTCATTCTGCGACAGGATCAGCTTGCCTTCCTTGTCGACCGGAATCTGGTTGCCCGGATCGCGATCCATCCGCACTTTGCCTTCCTTGCCATCGAGCGAGTAACGCACGTCGTAGCCGACGACCTTGTCGCTGATGTCATTGACCGTGTTGCAACGGGTTTGCGTGGTGGTGTAGGTGTCGCGGTTCTGCATACCTTCCTGCACCTTGTTACCGGCATAACCGCCGCCAACTGCACCGGCCACGGTGGCAATCTTCTTGCCGGTACCGCCGCCCACCTGATTACCCAACAGACCACCGGCTACGGCACCGATCGCCGTGCCGAGAATCTGGTGTTGATCCTTGACCGGCGCCTGCCGGGTCACGGTTACATCCTTGCATACTTCACGTGGAGTCTTGATCTGTGTCTTGACCGGCTCAACGGCTAATACTTGCGCATACTCAGGGCCGCTTTTAACCAGGCTGTAGGTGGCAACAGCACCCCCGGCTGTGACACCGACAGCACCCAATACCGCACCAACCAGCAACGACTTGTTCACATGAACCTCCTGACCATCACATGCGGGACGCGCCCGCGCTTCTCCCAGCCTTGGAGCACAAAAAAAGGCGCGAGTTCAACTCGCGCCTTTTGTTGGCTGACAGCCGGGAAATCGCTGACCGTTATGGACGGTCGTCGACTTCCTTGTCGGTGTTGGCCGGAGGAATCAGATCCTCGGTGGTCAGGTTCAGCCAGATCAGCACCACGTTGGCGATGTAGATCGACGAGTAGGTACCCGCCAGTACACCGATGAACAGCGCGATGGAGAAGCCGAACAGGTTGTCGCCACCGAAGAACAGCAGCGCCGCGATCGCCAGCAGAGTGGAGATCGACGTCGCCATGGTGCGCAGCAGGGTCTGGGTGGTCGAGATGTTGATGTTCTCGATCAGCGTCGCCTTACGCAGCACACGGAAGTTCTCACGTACCCGGTCGAAAACCACGATGGTGTCGTTCAGCGAGTAACCGATGATCGCCAGCACCGCCGCCAATACTGTCAGATCGAAGGTGATCTGGAAGTACGAGAGGATACCCACGGTCACGATCACGTCGTGGATCAGCGACACAATCGCGCCGACCGCAAACTTCCACTGAAAGCGGAACGCCAGGTAGATCAGGATGCCGCCGAGCGCCAGCAGCATGCCGAGGCCGCCCTGGTCGCGCAGTTCTTCACCAACCTGCGGGCCGACGAACTCGACACGCTTGACCGTCGCCGGGTTGTCGCCGCCGACTTTCTGCAATGCGTCTGCGACCTGATGGCCCAGCTGCGGGTCTTCACCCGGCATGCGCACCAGCAAGTCAGTAGTGGCGCCGAAGTTCTGCACCACAGCTTCGTGATAACCGGAAGTCGCCAGTTGCTCGCGCACCTTGGTGACATCGGCCGGACGCTCGTAGGTCAGCTCGATGAGCGTACCGCCGGTGAAGTCCAGACCCCAGTTCATGCCCTTGGTGGCGACACTGAACAAGGCGATGACGGTAAGCAACACGGTGACGCCGAACGCGAAGTTGCGAACGCCCATGAAGTTGATTGTACGTAACATGGCAGCCCCTTAAATCCACAACTTCTTGAAGTCACGTCCGCCAAAGATCAGGTTGACCATTGCGCGGGTCACCATGATGGCCGTGAACATCGAGGTAAAGATCCCGAGGGACATGGTCACTGCGAAACCCTTCACCGGGCCGGTGCCCATGGCGAAGAGAATGCCGCCGACCAGCAAAGTGGTCAGGTTGGCGTCGAGAATCGCAGTAAATGCCCGGCCGAAGCCTTCGTTGATTGCCCGCTGCACAGTCATGCCGGCGGCGATCTCTTCACGAATCCGCGAGAAGATCAGTACGTTGGCGTCGACCGCCATACCCATGGTCAGGACGATACCGGCGATACCCGGCAGGGTCAGCGTGGCGCCCAGCAACGACATCAATGCCAGCAGCAGCACCATGTTCACCGCCAGCGCGACGGTGGCGATGACGCCGAAGAAGCGGTAGATGGCGATGATGAACAGCGATACGAACAGCATGCCCCACAGGGAAGCGTCGATACCTTTGGTGATGTTGTCAGCACCCAGGCTCGGACCGATTGTGCGCTCTTCAGCGAAGTACATCGGTGCAGCCAGACCACCGGCACGCAGCAGCAGTGCCAGCTCGGACGACTCGCCCTGACCGTTCAGGCCAGTGATGCGGAACTGCGCACCCAGCGGCGACTGGATGGTCGCCAGGCTGATGATCTTCTTCTCTTCCTTGAACGTCTGCACCGCAACGTCTTTCTCGACGCCATCGACCACTTGCTTGGTGTAAGTGGTGACCGGACGCTGTTCGATGAAGATCACCGCCATGCTGCGACCGACGTTGGAACGGGTCGCGCGGCTCATCAGCTCGCCACCGTGGCCATCCAGACGGATGTTCACTTCAGGCGTGCCGTGCTCGCCGAAACCGGCCTTGGCGTCGGTGACCTGGTCACCGGTGATGATCAGACCACGCTCGATCTGCGCTGGCGGACGGTTGCCTTCGCGGAATTCGAACGACTCGGAAGTGGCTTTCGAAGCGCCCGGCTCGGCGGCCAGACGGAACTCGAGGTTGGCCGTCTTGCCGAGGATACGCTTGGCTTCGGCAGTGTCCTGCACGCCCGGCAGCTCAACCACGATACGGTTGGCGCCCTGACGCTGCACGATCGGTTCGGCAACACCCAGCTCGTTGACGCGGTTACGTACCGTGGTCAGGTTCTGCTTGATGGAGTATTCACGGATTTCCGCCAGCTTGGCCGGGGTCATCGCCAGACGCAGCACCGGTTGACCGTTGAGATCGGCCGGAACAATGTCGAAATCGTTGAAATTCTTGCGGATCAGCGCACGGGCCTGTTCGCGAGAATCTTCATCGCTGAAGCCCAACTGAATGGCACCGCCCAGTTGCGGCAGGCTGCGATAGCGCAGCTTCTCTTTGCGCAGCAGGCTCTTGACGTCGCCTTCGTAGACTTTCAGGCGCGCATCGAGGGCTTTGTCCATGTCCACTTCGAGCAGGAAGTGCACACCACCGGACAAGTCCAGACCCAGCTTCATCGGGTGCGCACCGAGGTTGCGCAGCCATTGCGGGGTGGTCTGTGCCAGGTTCAGCGCGACGACGTAGTCATCACCCAATGCCTTGCGCACAACATCCTTGGCCGGCAGCTGGTCTTCAGCCTTGCTCAGACGGATCAGACCGCCCTTGCCGCCTGCCGTCAGCGTAGCCGCCTTGACGTTGATGCCGGACTCTTTCAGCGCTGTGCTGACGCGAGCCAGATCGGCGTCATTGACCTGCAGAGCCGTGCTGGCGCCGCTGATCTGAATGGCCGGGTCATCAGGATAAAGATTGGGAGCGGAATAAATCAGACCGATCGCCAGCACCGCCAGGATCAGAATGTATTTCCACAGAGGGTATTTGTTCAGCATCACGCCGCCCGTTATGAACGCGGGGCGCCTTGCGCGCCCCGTCGATTGAGTAGAAGTTGTTGCTCTTAGATCGCTTTCAGCGTGCCTTTTGGCAGCGTGGCGGCGATGGCGCCTTTCTGGAACTTCATTTCCACGGTGTCGGAAACTTCCAGAACCACGAAATCATCGGCAACCTTGGTGATCTTGCCGGCGATGCCGCCAGTGGTCACGACTTCGTCGCCCTTCTGCAGGCTGCTCAGCAGGTTCTTCTGCTCTTTGGCGCGCTTGGCCTGTGGACGCCAGATCATCAGGTAGAAGATGACCAGGAAGCCGACCAGGAAAATCCACTCGAAGCCGCCGCCCATTGGGCTTGCAGCAGCCGGTGCAGCTGCGTCAGCCATGGCGTTAGAGATAAAAAAGCTCATTTAGCACTCCAGTTGCAAATGTTGAATCTTGGGGTCAGAAAACTCAGTCCAAAGGCGGGACGGGAAGTCCGCGTTTGGCGTAGAAGGCATCGACAAAGGCGGCCAATGTACCCTGTTGAATAGCCTCGCGCAAACCAGCCATCAGCACCTGATAATGGCGCAAGTTATGGATGGTATTGAGCATGCTGCCGAGCATTTCGCCGCACTTGTCCAGGTGATGCAGATAAGCGCGCGAGAAGTTCTGGCAGGTGTAGCAATCGCAGGTCGGATCCAGCGGCGATTCATCATGGCGATGGAACGCGTTACGGATCTTCAGCACACCGGTATCGATGAACAGATGCCCATTGCGGGCATTACGGGTTGGCATCACGCAATCGAACATGTCCACCCCGCGGCGCACACCCTCAACCAGATCTTCCGGTTTGCCAACGCCCATAAGGTAACGAGGTTTGTCAGCGGGCATCTGGCCCGGCAGATAATCCAGCACCTTGATCATTTCGTGCTTCGGTTCGCCCACCGACAGACCGCCGATGGCGAGGCCGTCGAAGCCTATCTTGTCGAGGCCTTCGAGCGAGCGCATGCGCAGGTTTTCATGCATGCCGCCCTGAACGATGCCGAACAGCGCTGCGGTGTTGTCACCGTGGGCATTCTTCGAACGCTGGGCCCAACGCAACGACAGCTCCATCGATACCCGCGCGACGTCTTCGTCAGCCGGATACGGCGTGCATTCGTCGAAGATCATCACAATGTCGGAACCGAGATCGCGCTGCACCTGCATCGACTCTTCCGGCCCCATGAACACTTTGGCGCCGTCGACCGGAGAAGCGAAGGTCACGCCCTCCTCCTTGATCTTGCGCATCGCGCCGAGGCTGAACACCTGGAAGCCGCCGGAGTCGGTGAGGATCGGGCCTTTCCACTGCATGAAATCGTGCAGGTCGCCGTGCTCCTTGATCACTTGAGTGCCGGGACGCAGCCACAGGTGAAAGGTGTTGCCCAGAATGATTTCCGCGCCAGTGGCGACGATGTCGCGCGGCAGCATGCCCTTGACCGTGCCGTAGGTGCCGACCGGCATGAACGCCGGGGTCTCGACGGTGCCACGGGGGAAGGTCAGGCGACCACGACGAGCCTTGCCATCGGTGGCCAGCAGCTCAAAGGACATTCGACATTCGCGACTCATTCTGTTTCCTCTGGGCCTGTCTGTTCAGGGGCAGTTGGAGCGGGATTGCGGGTGATGAACATCGCATCCCCGTAACTGAAAAAGCGGTAGCCGTTTTCCACGGCGGCCTTGTAGGCGGCCATGGTTTCGGGATAACCGGCAAACGCCGAAACCAGCATCAACAGCGTGGATTCCGGCAAATGGAAATTGGTCACCAGGGCATCGACTACATGAAACGGCCGGCCCGGATAGATAAAGATGTCGGTGTCGCCACTGAACGGCTTGAGCACACCATCGCGCGCCGCACTTTCCAGCGAACGCACGCTGGTGGTGCCGACCGCAATCACCCGACCGCCACGCGCACGGCACGCAGCGACCGCATCGACCACATCCTGGCCGACTTCCAGCCACTCGCTGTGCATATGGTGATCTTCGATCTTCTCGACACGCACCGGCTGGAACGTCCCCGCGCCGACGTGCAATGTCACGAATGCAGTCTCGACGCCCTTGGCAGCAATCGCCTGCATCAGCGGCTCATCGAAATGCAGCCCCGCCGTCGGCGCCGCCACCGCACCCAGACGCTGGGCATACACGGTCTGATAACGCTCGCGATCCGAGCCTTCATCCGGGCGGTCTATATAAGGAGGCAACGGCATGTGCCCGACGCGGTCGAGCAGCGGCAAGACTTCCTCGGCAAAACCCAGCTCGAACAGCGCATCATGACGCGCGAGCATCTCGGCTTCGCCACCGCCATCGATAAGGATCTTCGAACCCGGCTTCGGCGACTTGCTGGAGCGGACATGAGCCAGCACGCGGTGCGCATCGAGCACGCGCTCAATGAGAATTTCCAGCTTGCCGCCGGACGCTTTCTGCCCGAACAGCCGCGCCGGAATCACCCGGGTATTGTTGAACACCATCAAATCGCCCGGGCGCAAATGCTCAAGCAAATCAGTGAATTGACGGTGTGCCAGGGCGCCGCTCGGCCCATCAAGGGTCAGCAGGCGACTACCGCGACGCTCGGCCAACGGATGGCGGGCGATCAGCGAATCAGGAAGCTCGAAAGTAAAGTCAGCAACGCGCATGATGGGGTTCGTCTAGCAGGGCCGGAAAGTCTAGCGGAAATATCGAAAATTGACCATGAAACGTGATTGACCAACGGTAATCACCTCTCTATACTTCGCCGCCATTGAGCCCTGATGGCGGAATTGGTAGACGCGGCGGATTCAAAATCCGTTTTCGAAAGGAGTGGGAGTTCGAGTCTCCCTCGGGGCACCAACACAGAAAAAAAGGTCTTGCGAAAGCAGGGCCTTTTTTTTCGTCTGGTGGAAAGTGGTTGGTGCAATGCCGGCCACTAAAGCCCCGCCCGACGATTGAGCTTGAAGCGACCTGAATCACCGCATAGGTGAAACAAAAGGTGGCTTTTACCATCGAGGAATACCAAACCGCATGCAACCGTCCTCATAGCCTAGAGGCTATCTCCTTCCACATGTAGTCATAGTTGTACTCCAACCAACGCACCAACAATCTGTCGTACTGCCTGCGAAACCAATTGCGCCGTCGCGCCGCGAGCCTCTCCTCTATCTCGGTTCTGAGCCAGTCAGGGTCAAACCCAGTCCATACAGTGGGCAGAACTGCAGCAATGTTTGTGAAACACACTGGCGCTACTTCTGAATAAAAAATCTTGTAGAGCACCGCTGGATCAACGCCCTTGAGCTGACGAACGACGTAGTCGTAATCAGTGGGGAAATGATTGAAAGGCTCCGATAAGGCATCTCTGACCCTAGTCAGTTGTGGTTCATTCAGATGATGTCCCAATGCAAAAATCCTCCGATTCCTTATCCAGTAACTCGCTACCGTTTCGTCTGCAGATCTGCGTGTAACCGCACCGACGACAATCGTATGCATATCGCTATGGCGAGCCATGGCCAAAACTGACGTCATCTTGCCGAGCAACAGCTCAAGTCCAGAATCGGGCGCTTGCCCAACCTATTCCTTAGCCCCAAACATCCGCCCAGCAATCTCCCGCCCCCGCTCCAACCCTTCCTCTGTCAACCATATCGATTTGTTCCGGTTCACCGGATTACTGATCAAACCCTGTTCGTGCAAGCGGTTCATGATTTCGAAGTCATAGCCGTTCCACGCATTGCCGTCGTCGGAGCTATAGGCAGCCAGGAGAGCAAGGACGGCGTCGTCGATCAGTTTCATGTCGTATTCCATGATGATCGCTCCGCTGATGTTCAGTTTTTGTAATCAAAGCGTCGTATCAAAGTGGATGTCAATGCTGCGAGCTTGTGGGTTTAGATCCCCGATTGCTGGTTGCCTCGAGTGCGATCCCCGCCCGTATAATCACGCCCGCACGTCAAACCTCCTCTGGCATTTCGCGCATTGGTTTCAAGCCCTTCACTTCACTGACAGACATCCCCATGGAAACCTCACTGGAAACCGTCGCCCTCTTCTCCCTCAAACTTGCCTACGAAGAAGAGGGCCTGAGCCCGATCCTGCGCGATGACATGGTCATGGGCGATTATCAGAAAGACGTTTTCGAGTTACTGGTGAAACGCGGCGATGTCGAGGCCATTCAGTTCAAGATGAACGAATGCCTGAACCTGGCGCTGGATGCCTTGGGTGGGGTCGAGAAGCCGTTGGGGCGGGAGTTGGGCAAGTTGTCGGCGGAGTTGGCTCAGGCGCGGTCGGTGGAGCAGTTGGGTCAGCCGCTGCTCGCGCTGAAAGGGTATCTGCGCGACATTCTTTGAGTGCCACGCTACAGCCACGCCAGTATCTCTCCTGTCAGCGACGTGCTTTCAGCACTCGAATATCCGTTGGGAAGCCGTCAGCGCCCACCAGTTTTTTCCAGCCCATGTATTGAAATTCGCCATTGGGATCGATGTAGTCGCCCTTCTCTGGTTGCCCTCCGCCAACTATCGCAACACGCTTCACTTCGCCACAGCCGCCATCCGACGGTCGCACTGTGTAGATCACATACGGCTTCACGTATTGCGTGGCGCGGAAGTATTGGCCGCAGATTTCGTCGACGGTGATGAGCATGGTTTTCAGACGGGCTTCGCCGTCAGTGTCTTCGTGCAGTTTCAGGAAGGAGATGTCGCCGACGTCGCTGTAGCCGAGGGAACGGGCGCGTTGATAGGCGGGGGAGTTCTGGTGCGCAATTCGGCCCTCCTCCACACCGCGTTGCATTTGCGCGGCGAACTCGGCTTTGCCTTGGGCCAGGGTTGCCTCGGCATGGGCCGCGACGTTTTCGCAGTGGGCATACTCGCTGGAGTCGAGGTGTTGCGGTAGCAGGTTAAGGCGGCGCTCGTTCATGGAGGCGAGGCTGTCTTGCAGGCCGGACGTTAGTGCATAGGCAGCGGAGACGCGACCGCTCTGGACGTCGGCGATTGTCTCCTGCATCCGCTGGCAATTGGCGAGGTAGTAATCCCAGCTGGCTTGCGGGTGTTCTTTCGCGAAGCAGAAGGTCGGGGTGATGACGGCGACAAGGGTGAGTACGCCGAGCAGTTGCGGCAAACGAGTTGTGGAAAACATGAGTAGTCCATTACAGAGAAGGCATGGCGCGACGCTACTATTTTGCTATCGTTCCGTCCACTCTCAACAGGCGACCAAGTTGTCGCCTCTGTCTCGTGGCAAGGAAAGAAATCCGATGGATGCTGTGTTGTGTTTAGTGGTCATGGCGGCAATGTGGTTCTGGGTGGTACGACAGCGTGGGCACTGGAATCTGTTGTTGGCAAACCTCGCCGGAGCGGGCAGCGCTGTGGTGGCGGGCATTGTCTTCACACTGCTCTATGACGGTCTGTTCGGCACCACCATGGCAGCGCCGGGACTGCATAACAGCCTGGTGGTGTTCATGACCAGCGCGGGCGTTCTGGCGGGTGTGTGGTTGTGGATCGCCAAGCGTCGACAGCCGGCGCATCCGGTTGCACGTCAACTGCTCGCGGGCGTCTGTGGCGTTGCCGCCGGCATGGTCACGTTGATTTTTCTGGCGGCGAATTATTTTCCGCAACCGTAGCCGGACGGCGCGTCTATTTTGCTATCTTGCCGCGCATCGTCGGGGCTCGCTGATCGTCTCGCGCCGCGCTTGGATTGTTGAAAGGTAAGGAAAGGATCAAATGGAGTTTTTGCGTTTTCTGGCGTTCGTCGCTGTCTGGGGTTTCATGTGGCGCTGGGTGGTGAAGAACCGCGGCAGCTGGAATATTTTCTACGGCAACATCGTTGGCGCGGCGGGTGGGTTCATTGTCGGGCTGGTGATGTTGTCGATCACCTTTTCGCTGTTTCCTTCGTCGTTCGATCACGAGGCGCAGGCGCAAAACACGCCAGTCGTCGAGTCGACCTCTGTACTGCCTGAAGCCGAGGCAGTCACGCCCGTCACCGAGCTGAAAGATGCGCCGGTTTATGCTGCCATCGAAGCGGACGACAAGCCTTCCCCCCGGACTCCGCACTGTTGCCGAATAACGTCAGCCGGGCACCGAAATCAATGGCGGTACAGACGGTGCTGAATCAAAGCGACTACGAGGGTCGCATGGCCCTCGCCGCGCTGAACAAGAAGTTGCGCGGCGACGCACAGGCCGACAAGTCGATGATCGCGTATGTCATGTGCAGCCCGTTTGTCACCAGCACCCTGCGTTATCCCGCTTCGGCGCGTTTTGCTGACAGCAAAGCGCTGGTCAGTCATCGCTACAAGGATCAGGTCTACAGCTTCAGCAACAGCGTCACTGCGCGCAACATGAATGGCGACGATGTCACCTACCGTTTCGATTGCTCCGTGCAGGAATTGCCACGGGTTGATGCGACGGCTGGGGAGTGGCGTTTGCTGGCGCTGAAACTGCAAAAAGCCGACTCTTAAGACTCATTTAAGGGATCAAGGCGCCGGCTGCGCTATCATCGCCGGCCTGTGCGCCTTGAGCTTTGCCCTCGATGTTTTCAACACCTGATGACCTGATCTCGCTGCCTCCTGTCCTGGCCGGTCCGTTGCTGCGGCGGCTGGAGCCGACGCGCGTGGTGCTGTGGCTGGTGGGCTCGCGTGAACTGTCGCTGACCTTGCGCCTGCAAGGTGTAGGAGATATTCCGCTCGACTCGCAGAAATGCACGGTCATTGCCGTAGGCCGTCATGCGTTCGTGCATCTGATAGACGTTCAGCTTGAAAGCGCCCTGCCCTGCGACACGTTTATCGCTTACGACCTGCTGATCGATGACGCCATCGGTATGGCTGAGTGGGCGCCTCATCTGCTTTACCCTGGTGCCAGCTGCGCGAACCTCGTCGTGCGTTCGCGGATCGACCAATTGCTCCACGGCTCCTGCCGCAAGCCGCATCATCCGGCAACCGATGGTTTGCTCTGCGTCGATCAATTGTTGGCCGACGAAGCCGATGCGCAACTTCGTCCGGCGCTGCTGATGATGAGCGGTGATCAGGTTTATGCCGACGACGTCGCCGGGCCGATGCTGCGGGCGATTCATGCCCTGATCGAGCGTCTCGGTCTGTTCGATGAGCACCTTGACGGTGCCGTGGTCAGCGACAGCGCCAAGCTCTATCAACACCCGGCCAGCTACTACCACCGTGCGGATTTGTTACCGGCGCTAGAGAGCAACGAGACCTTGCGCGAGCGATTTTTCGGTGGCGCGCGTAAGCCGATTTTCACCAGCAGCAGTGCCGACAACCATCTGGTGACGTTCGCCGAAGTCATGGCCATGTACATGCTGGTGTGGTCGCCGACGCCGTGGTCGCTGATCAATCCGAGCGCGCCGACGCTGACGCCGGAACGCCGCAAGCGCTACCACCTCGAGCAGACGCGCATCGATGCCTTCAAGACGGGCCTGGGCAATGTCGCGCGGGCGCTGGCGCATCTGCCGAGCCTGATGATTTTCGATGACCACGACATCACCGATGACTGGAATCTTTCTGCGCAGTGGGAGGAAACCGCCTACGGCCATCCGTTCTCCAAACGCATCATCGGCAACGCGCTGATTGCTTATCTGTTGTGTCAGGGCTGGGGCAACAATCCGGATGCCTTCAAGGACGTGCTGGAACAGACCGCGCAACTGAGCGCCAGCGGTGATGACGGCTATCTGGACATGCCGGTGCAGGACGATCTGATTGATCAGTTGCTGCGTTTTCAGCAGTGGCATTTTGTGTTGCCGAGCAGTCCGGCACTGGTGGTGATAGATACGCGCACCCGGCGCTGGCGCAGCGAGATGGCCCTCAAGCAACCGTCGGGCCTGCTCGACTGGGAAGCCTTGAGCGAACTGCAACAGGAACTGCTCGATCACCCTTCGGCAATCATCGTGTCGCCGGCGCCGATCTTTGGCGTGAAGCTGATTGAAACCGTGCAGAAAGTGTTCAGCTGGTGCGGTTATCCGCTGCTGGTCGACGCGGAAAACTGGATGGCCCATCGCGGCGCGGCGCAGGTGATACTGAACATTTTCCGACACTCGCGCACACCGGGGAACTACGTGGTGCTGTCCGGCGATGTGCATTATTCCTTCGTCTACGAAGTCCTGATCCGCCACCGCAAGGCCGGCCCACGGATCTGGCAGATCACCAGCAGCGGCATCAAGAACGAATTTCCGCCAACGCTGCTGGAATGGTTCGACCGTCTCAACCGCTGGCTCTACTCACCACGCTCACCGTTGAACTGGTTCACCAAACGCCGCCTGATGCGCATCGTCCCGTACACGCCGGAACATGCCGAGGCCGGGGAACGGCTGTGGAATTCGGCGGGGATCGGACAGGTGTTTTTCAATGAACAGGGGCAGCCGAGCGAGATTGTTCAGCACAACTCGAATGGGGCGGAGAAGACGAGGATGCTGGCGCCGGAGTTTGCAAATGCGCCGGACTAAAGCCATGCGCTGATCTGTGGGAGCGAGCCTGCTCGCGAAGGCGCAATTTCAGTCGACACCTACTGTGAATAGTCGACCGCTTTCGCGAGCAGGCTCGCTCCCACAGGGTTTTGCGCAGACCAATCAATGTGCGGCCAGAGCCCGCCCAACCCCTCTGACAATCATCCCCACCTCGCGCTCATCAATCGTCAGCGGCGGTAGCAACCTGATGGTCTTGCCACGAGTCACGTTGATCAACAAGCCGTGATCCCGTGCAGCGATCAGCGTCAGGTCGCGCACCGGTTGTTTCAGTTCGATACCGATCATGAGGCCCTGCCCCCGGATTGCCAGCACGTTCGGGTTGTCTGCAAGGTCGGCGCGCAGGCGTTCCAGCAGCCGTGCGCCCTGCACCCGCGCATTCGCCAGCAGGCCTTGTTCTTCGATGATGTCCAGCACCGTGCAGCCGACCCGGCAGGCCAGCGGATTGCCGCCGAAAGTGCTGCCGTGGCTGCCCGGGGTGAACAGGTCGGCCGCCCGGCCACGGGCCAGGCAGGCGCCGATCGGCACGCCATTGCCCAAGCCTTTGGCCAGGGTCATGACATCGGGCACGATGCCTTCGTGCTGAAAGGCGAACCACTGCCCGGTGCGGCCGATGCCGGTCTGGATTTCATCGAGCATCAGCAGCCACGCGTGGCGATTGCACAGGTCGCGCAGGGCCTTGAGATAACCCGGCGGTGCGACTTGTACGCCGCTTTCGCCCTGAATCGGCTCGACCAGAATCGCCACGATGCGCGCGCCGTGTTTGCGCTGTATTTGCTCCAGCGCGGCGAGATCGCCGAACGGCACTTTGACGAAGTCCCCCGGCAGTTCGTTGAAGCCAAGCCGCACCGCCGGGCCATCGCTGGCGGACAGCGTGCCGAGGGTGCGGCCATGAAACGCGTTGGCCATGACCACCACCAGCGGCTCCTCGATGCCTTTGCGCCAGCCGTAGAGACGCGCCAGTTTCAGCGCCGTTTCGTTCGCTTCGGCGCCGGAGTTGTTGAAGAACGCGCGCTGCATGCCCGACAACACCGTCAGCCGTTTGGCCAGTTGTTGCTGCCAGTCGATGCTGTACAGGTTTGAGGTGTGCAGCAGCAGCCCCGCTTGCTCGCTGATCGCCGCGACGATGCGCGGATGCGAGTGGCCGACGTTGGTCACTGCCACACCAGCAACGGCATCCAGATACTCGCGCCCCGCCTGATCCCACAGGCGCGTGCCCAGGCCCTTGGTGAAACTCAGGGCCAGTGGTTGGTAGGTGTTCATCAGGGCGGCGGTCATGACGTGAAACTCCATTGCAGGTCGGTGTTTTTGCAGTATGGTTAGCCACCTGAGCTGGATAAACCCGGAAAAACTTCAATCATTTAAAAGCCGAGCTTGATAATGGATTTGTTTCAGTCGATGGGCGTGTACGTCAAAGTGGTCGAAACCGGGAGCATGACGGCCGCCGCTGCGAAGTGCGAAATGTCGACGACGATGGTGGGCAATCATCTGCGCGCGCTGGAGCAACGGCTCGGCGTGCAACTGCTGCAACGCACCACGCGCCGCCAGCGCCTGACCGAATTCGGCAGCGTCTATTATCAGCGCTGCCTGGAAGTGCTCGGCCTGGTGGCCGACTCCGAACGCCTTGCCGAACAAGCGTCGGACGAGCCGCGCGGCTTGCTGCGTATCACCGCGCCGCTGACCTTCGGCGTTGAACGACTGACCCCGGCGCTCAGCGAATACTCCTTGCTCTATCCGCAAGTGAAGCTCGACGTGGTGCTGACCAACAGCCGTCCGGATCTGCTGGAGAACGGCCTCGATGTTGCCTTCCGTTTAGGCAATTTCGACCAGTCCAACCTGATCGCCCGGCCCTTGATCGACTACACCCTGACCGTCTGCGCCTCCCCGCAATACATCGCGCGGCGCGGCATGCCGCATACGCCACAGGATTTGCAGCAACACGATTGCCTGTCCTTCGCCTATCCGGCTGGGGATGACTGGCAATCGGTGGAAAAACGCTGGCGTCTCAGTGGCCCGGAAAGTGAAGTCCTAGTCGACGTCAGCGGGCCGATGCTGATCAACAGCTCCGCCGGTTTGCATCAGGCGGCGCGTAATGGCATGGGCATCATGATGCTGCCCGACGCGCTGGTGGAGCAGGATCTGCGCGACGGCAAACTGGTCAGGGTAATGACGGACTACCAACCACCGAGCAGGCCGATGCACCTGTTGTATGCGCAGGATCGCTATCGACTGCCGAAGCTGAGACGCTTTGTCGAGTTTGCGATGCGTACGTGGGGGAAACCTGACGTCGGCAGGCCGTAATCATTCACGATGGAAATTGATAAGGACTTGAACATCCCATGAACGACAGCCTTACCGTGCGTGAATTGCATCCCAGCGAAACAGAATCAGCAAGGCTGTTTCTCAGCCAGCATGGCTGGGGCCATCGCATTGGCGATGCCGAATCTTTTGCTCGTTTGATTCACAATTCGCAGCGCACAGCTGTTGCGCTCTTAGGCGAGCAAATTGTCGGTTTCGCTCGGGCGATCACTGATGAGGTTTCTAATGGCTATCTGTCGATGGTGGTGGTCGATGACCAGCATCGGCGCATGGGAATCGGCCGCGCACTGGTGGAGCATGTCATGGGCGATAACCCCGATATCACTTGGGTGCTACGCGCTGGACGCGAGGGCGCTGAAGCTTTCTTTGCCAGCGTGGGCTTCGAGACGTCCGCGATTGCTATGGAACGTCAGCGCCGCAAATAGCGCGCAGTGGAAAAATCCCGACCACCAGACCGTTGCTCCGTGACAACGCCGCCCCGCTCCCCTAAATTAGTCGGCCTGAAAAAGACCTCGTGCTTTCTCGCCTCAACTCAAGTTAAAAAGTAGTGAAATTTCAATGTCCGATTTCAACACCGCTGAATCCGTAGTCACCCAGTCGTCCAAAGCGGAATACGAAAACTCCATCAATCTTTCACAACACCTGCCACAGGCCAAAATCATCAGCGAGATGGTCCTGGACGCGTTCCAGTCGACCCGCGAGAGCGACCAGATCCGCGAATTGCGTGCGGCGATCCGTCAGGCGCATGACAGCTTTGATGACGACAAGGCGTACGAGCTGATGGGCGAACTCAAGCGCCTGAAAGACGCCGAGGCAGCCGACATCGCCGCGCTGGAAGATCTGAGCAGCAAGTTCTCGATCGGACGCATTCTGTCCAGCTTCAAGGACGATCCGGCGTTTCAGGAAATCGTCTATGGTCTGGCGCTGAAAGTGCTGAATCAGACCCATCAGGCGATCAGCAATCCGAGCGGCGGCAAGAGCAAAGCTGCGAAGAAGAAAGAAGTGGAAATCTTCACCATCCGCAAGGACGGCGCCAGCGTGACCCTGCCAATGCGCACCCCGCGTTCGCGTCTGAACGTTGATCGTGAGGCACTGGAATTCCTCGGTTTCACTTTCGTGGGTGAAGGCGATGAAGCCGAGCTGGAGAGCGAAACCTTCGTCGATAACGCCGGTACGGAACAGGCGGTGAACCGCAAGAACATCATCACCGCGCTGCAGCAGCAGACGGCGTTTGATGGTTACAGCATCGCGGCGCAGTAATCTGCCAAGCGCTTGCAAAAAAGCCCCGCGCTGAGATTCAGGCGGGGCTTTTTGTTTGAGGCGGGGATAACCTCAAGCCGACGGATGCAACGCCGCAATCATGTCCACTTCAATCGCCGCATTCTTCGGCAACTGATACACGCCGATGGTCGTGCGCGTATGCCGTCCGGCATCGCCCAGCACATGGCTGAACACATCCGAAGCGCCGTTGGCTACTTCGCTCAGGTCGACAAAGTCAGCAGTCGACTTCACATACACCGTGACCCGCAACAACGCGCGAATCTTGTCCAGCGAACCGACCGCATCGACGATCAGCGCCAGACAACGCATGGCGCTGATGCTCGCCGCTGCTTGTGCATCCTTGAGGTTCAATTCCAGCCCCACGCGACCGGGATAGAGAATCTTGCCATTGACCCGCGGCACCATCCCGCTGATGTACAGCTCGTCGTGATGACGGATCAGCGGCGCGTAATTGCCACCGGCGGTGTTCTCGCCATAGATCTCATAGTTGAGTTCTTCGGCCAGGGCGATAAAGCGCTCATCGCAGGTCATCCGTTCGGTCATTGCGCCCAGCCTTTTGATCAATGCACGGGTTAGACAGTCGAGCACCGGAGATGGCTTGGAGCTACTACTGTCGGGGTTGGATCCAAATCTATGGCGTTTGCCTAAGTTGTGCAACCAGCGTAGATGGAACAAAAAGCCCTAAACCTTTCGGATGCCCCGGACCACAAGCTGGTCTTCAGCGGCGCTCAAACAGTGTTCAAGCGCTCAACCATATCTGGAAATTTTTCAACCAGTCGTATCAATAAGGCTGCTTGAGCATTGGGCTTCGACTTTTCCTGCTCCCAATTTCGAAGGGTGTTTGGACTTGTCCTGATTCGACTGGCAAAAACAGCTTGAGACATATGCAGTTTTTCTCGAAGAGCCACAATTTCCTGTGCGCCCACTTCAGGTACAGGCTTGTCCTCAAGCACTGTATTGCGCAGTGTGATCTTGCCCTCGCGTTGAGCCGCCATCTCATCAACGCCCTGCATTAACTCTGCAAACAGGTCGCGTTTTTTCATGGGGTACCTCGTTTTTTCAACTCTTTATCAATGGCTGTCCTGAGTGCCCTCTCTTGCTCGGCAGTCAGCTTCTCAAGCTCATCTTTGTCGTAAATGGCGAACATCCAGAACTGACCATCATTCATAAGCCAATAGTAGAGAACCCGCAAGCCGCCTCGTCTTCCCTTGCCACGGCGAGAATCAGCCCAGCGCAGCTTACGGAAGCCACCCGTTCGAGGCATTACATCGCCCGCAAGCGGATTGCTCTGAAGGTAGTTCTGCAATGTTCGATATTCGTCGTCCGTCAGATAGCGGCCAACGCTTTTGGTAAATATCGTTGTTTCAAAAAAGATTGTTCGCATAGCCAAACTATAAGCAGCTTGACTATAGACAGCCTATCAACAAATCGCTGCTCGAATAAACAAAAAACCCCGCACATCTCTCAACGTGCGGGGTTTTTCCTGAAGCTTGCAAACCTTACGGCGCGTACGTCAGCAACAGCTCTGTCGGCACCTTGAAGTCAAGGGACATCATGACGCTCAACGCAGTGATGGTGAAGATCGAGAACACGAACAGCTTGCGTGCCCAGACGGTGTCATCGACTGCCTTGTAGCCGGTCCAGGCCATGTACAGCCAGTACATGCCCATGGCGGCGGCGACGGCGAGGTAGCTCATGCCGGCGTAGCCGCTGAAGGTCAGCATCAAGGTCGCCACGAGGAACGCCAGGATGTAGAGCAGGATGTGCTTCTTCGCCACTTGAATGCCGCGTTTCACTGGCAGCACCGGAATCGATGCGGCCAGGTAATCATTGAAACGGAAAATCGCGATGGCGTAGGAATGCGGCATCTGCCACAGGCTGAACATCACCAGCAGGGTCAGTGCGGCCATGTCGAAGCTGTTGGTCACGGCAACGTAACCGATCACTGGCGGCATGGCCCCCGACAGACTGCCCACCAGCGTGCCGTGAACCGACTTGCGCTTGAGGTACAGGCTGTAGAAGCCGACGTAGATGATGAAGCCGATTACTGCGAACAAGGCAGCCAACGGGTTGGCCACCTTGTACAACAAGGCAACGCCGAGAACACCCAGAATGGTCGCGTAAACCAGGGCCAGTTTCAGGGAGATGAGGCCCTGGACCAGCACACGGTTCTTGGTGCGTTCCATCTTCAGGTCGATGTCGCGGTCGATGCAGTTGTTGAACACGCAACCGGAGGCCACGACCAGGGAAGTACCGATCATGGCGGCCAGAAACACCGCCAGATCGACATGCCCTTTCGAGGCCAGGAAGAACCCGCCTGCCACAGAAAGCACGTTACCGAAAATGATCCCCGGTTTGGTGATTTGGATAAAGTGCTTGAGCGACATCGGGTCTACCTCACTTCGCCATCATGTACGTGTGGATGCTGAACATGATCCACAGCGACAGGCCAACCAGCAGCACGATCACAATCGCCGTGAAGACGAACGCGATCACGTTGTTACGCTGTGCAATGGAACGGTCCAGGTGCAGGAAGTAATACAGGTGAACGATCACCTGGATCACTGCGAACAGCAGAACGATTGCCAGCGTCGTCGACTTCGGCAGGGTCGGGTACATCACCAGACCGAACGGAATGACGGTCAGGATTACCGACAGGATGAAGCCGATGGCGTACGACTTGACGCTGCCGTGGCCAGCATCGTGGCTGTCATGGGAGTGTGCATTATCCATTACAGAGTCCCCATCAGGTAAACAACGGTGAAGACGCAAATCCAGACCACGTCCAGGAAGTGCCAGAACAGGCTCAGGCAGCTCAGACGGGTCTTGTTGGTCGACGTCAGGCCATGCTTGTTGACCTGATACATCATGACGCCCATCCAGATCAGACCGGCCGAAACGTGCAGACCGTGGGTACCGACCAGGGTGAAGAACGCCGACAGGAAGCCCGAACGGCTAGGACCGAAGCCCTCGGAGATCAGCAGGTGGAACTCGTTGATCTCCATCGCGATGAAGCCCGCGCCGAGCAGGAAGGTCATGAACAACCAGCCCAGGACCGCCTGCTTCTTGCCCTTGTACAACGCCAGCATGGCGAAGCCGTAGGTGATCGAACTGAACAGCAGCAGAGCGGTTTCGCCCAGCACGTAAGGCAGTTCGAAGATCTCGTGGCCCGACGGGCCACCGGCAACGTTGTTTACCAGTACTGCGTACACCGCGAAGATCGACGCAAACAGAATGCAGTCGGTCATCAGGTAGAGCCAGAAACCGTATACGGTCATCTCGCCCGAGTCGTGGTGATGGTCATCGTGCCCATGGTCACCATGGGCGTGTCCAACATTGGTCACTAAGTTCGACATGGTTTAAGCCTGTTCCAACGAGGTTTCAACACGGGTGGCATTGGCCGGGATTTTCCCTGCCGCGACCAGACGCTTGTGCTGCTCGGCTTCGATACGCTCGATCGTTTCAACCGGAACCATATAGCCCTGGTCGTCACGTGCAGCGTGGATCACGAAGTAAACGACGGTGCCCACCAGGCTCGCGATCGCCAGCCACCAGATGTGCCAGATCATCGCGAAACCGAAGACGGTCAACAGCGCGCCCATCACCACGCCAGTGGCGGTGTTGTTCGGCATGTGGATCGGCTCGTACTTGGCCGGACGCTGGTACGCAGTACCGTTTTCCTTGGCTTCGGTGAACGGGTCGATGCAGTCAGCCTTAGGCAGCACAGCGAAGTTGTAGAACGGTGGTGGCGACGAGGTCGACCATTCCAGGGTGTGTGCATTCCACGGGTCACCGTGATCGCAAACGTTCTCTGGCTTGTTGCGGTCGCGCACACTGACGTACAGCTGGATCAGTTGGCAGGCGATACCCACAGCAATCATCACCGCACCGAACATGGCAACGTACAGGTACGGTACCCACTCAGGGTTGGTGGTGGCGTTCAGACGACGGGTCATGCCCATGAAGCCCAGTGCATAGAGCGGCATGAACGCGACGAAGAAGCCCGAGATCCAGAACCAGAACGCTGCTTTACCCCAGCCTTCGTGCAGCTTGAAGCCGAACGCTTTCGGGAAGTAGAACGCGAAGCCAGCGATGTAACCGAATACCGCACCGCCGATGATCACGTTGTGGAAGTGCGCGATCACGAACAGGCTGTTGTGCAGCACGAAGTCAGCACCCGGGATGGCCAGCAGTACGCCGGTCATGCCGCCGATGGCGAAGGTCACCATGAAGCCCAGTGTCCACATTACCTGGCTGGTGAAGCGCAGACGGCCCTGGTAGATGGTGAACAGCCAGTTGAACAGCTTCACACCCGTCGGGATGGAAATCAGCATCGTCGCCAGACCGAAGAAGGCGTTGACGCTCGCACCCGAACCCATGGTGAAGAAGTGGTGCAGCCAGACCATGAAGCCCAGTACCGAGATCGCGCCCGAGGCGTAGATCATCGAGTGGTGGCCGAACAGTTTCTTGCCGGTGAACGCCGAGATCACTTCCGAGAAGATGCCGAATGCCGGCAGGATCAGGATGTAAACCTCAGGGTGGCCCCAGGCCCAGAACAGGTTGACGTACATCATTGGATTGCCACCAAGTTCATTGGTGAAAATGTGGAAATCCATGTAACGGTCAAGGGTCAGCAGTGCCAGGGTAGCGGTCAGGATCGGGAACGAAGCCACGATCAGAACGTTTGCCCAGGTGCAGGTCCAGGTGAAGATCGGCATGTCCATCAGTTTCATGCCAGGGGTACGCATTTTCAGTACGGTCGCGAGGAAGTTGACCCCGGTTAACGTCGTACCCAATCCGGATAGCTGTAGCGCCCAGATGTAGTAATCCATACCCACGCCAGGACTGTATTGCAGACCCGACAGCGGCGGATACGCAACCCAACCGGTCTTGGCGAACTCGCCGACACCCAGCGACAGGTTGATCAGCACAACGCCGGACACCAGCAGCCAGAAGCTCAGGGAGTTCAGGAACGGGAACGCAACGTCACGCGCGCCGATCTGCAGCGGCACTGCAAGGTTCATCAGGCCGGTGAAGAATGGCATCGCCATGAAGATGATCATGATCACACCGTGAGCGGTGAAGATCTGGTCATAGTGTTCAGGTGGCAGGTAGCCAGGCGAACCCTCGGTGGCCATGGCCAGCTGGGTACGCATCATGATCGCGTCGGCAAAGCCGCGCAGCAGCATGACCATGG
Organism: Pseudomonas sp. ef1; assembly: GCF_007293365.2. Lineage (NCBI taxonomy): Bacteria > Pseudomonadati > Pseudomonadota > Gammaproteobacteria > Pseudomonadales > Pseudomonadaceae > Pseudomonas > Pseudomonas sp. ef1. The sequence goes on from NZ_CM129815.1 coordinate 5,921,565, forward strand.
CGACGATGATGTACATCACGCCGATTTTCTTGTGGTCGACCGAAGTCAGCCACTCGGTCCACAGGTACGTCCACTTCTTGAAGTAAGTGATCGCAGCGAACAGCGCCAGACCACCGAGGGCGATCATGGCGATGGTCACCATCACGATCGGCTCGTGGAATGGGACTGCTTCCCAACTTAATTTACCAAACATCGTTTACTCCTCTGCCCCGGCAGCTGAATGCGAACCCGCGTCAATATCCGTGGCCGCCACTTCTTTCTCTTTCTTCTCGTGCTTCAGCGGCTTGCCCGGCTTCATACCTTCGTACTTGTCGACGATGATCTGGAACTGGTTCGGCGTGACCGACGAGTAGAGTTCGACTGGGTTGTTCTGGCTCGGTTTGGCCAGGGCCGCGTATTCAGCCTGATCAAGCTGTTTAGGCGACTTCTTGACTTCACTTACCCAGGCGTCGAAATCTTCCTGAGTGGTGGAGATAGCCTTGAATTTCATACCGGTGAAACCGGCACCGCTGTAGTTGGCGGAGATACCGTCCATTTCAGCGTTGCGGTCAGCGATCAGGTGCAGCTTGGTCTGCATGCCCGCCATCGCGTAGATCTGGCCGCCCAGGCCCGGGATGAAGAACGAGTTCATCACGGCGTCGGAGGTGATCTTGAAGTTGATTGGCGTGTGCGCCGGGAACACGATCTTGTTGACCGTGGCAATGCCTTGTTCCGGGTAGATGAACAGCCACTTCCAGTCCAGCGCGACGACTTCGATGGTCACCGGCTTGACGTCAGACTCGATCGGACGATACGGGTCCAGCTCGTGAGTCGAGATGTAAGTGATGTAGCCCAGGGCGATGATGATCAGCACCGGGATGGTCCATACGGCCACTTCGATCTTGGTCGAGTGCGACCACTTCGGCGTGTAGACGGCGTTCTTGTTCGAAGCGCGGTACTTCCAGGCAAACAGGAAGGTCATGACGATGACCGGCACGACGACCAACAGCATCAGCAGCGTGGCGGTGATGATCAGGTTGCGCTGTTCCAGGCCGACCTGGCCCGTTGGATTGAGCAAGGTCATGTTGCAGCCTCCCAGCAACAACGTGCCGAGCAGCGGCACTAGGCCTAGTAATCTGGGGTACCTGTTTTTACTCATCTCACGACCTCTAAAGCAGCTTGCGCAATGCAGTTGGGTTTTGATCGCCAACACTTCACCCTGCCAAGGGTTGGCATTTTCTTTGGATTGAATAAGGGCCGCCCGTCGCGCGTCTCACGCTCGACAAAACCTTGGGACAGCGTTCAGTTCTTATTCGAATTCGTGGTCAAAGGCCTTGTTACAGACCAATTCCATTTGGTGCGGAAAATTGGAAAGGCACCGACACCAGGGTGTCTCGAAAGCCTCGCGGCTCGCTCGACACCCGACCTCCTGATCAGTTCCTTGATAAAGGCTGAACAGCGTCGGGAATTCAGTGCGGGCGATTGTAGATAGGTAGCGCCCTATACACCATGTCTTATCCCGAAATAATTTTTATCACTCAGAGCAACAATCCATCGCCATTTTTGCAAAAGTTGCGCAAGTTATCGAAAGCGTTTCTCAATAAAAGCGGCAAAATCTGCCAGCGTAACCGCCTCAAATCAGACAGCTCTGCACCCGATCTACAAACGCTGGAGGGGCGCAAAGCCCGATGTTCCAAGGGCTTCGTCCATCTGCCGGCGCCTGTTAAAACTGCCTGCTCTGGTACGTCCGTGCTCAAGCCCGAAAACACTAAAACTGGCCAATGTTTTTATGTAACAGGCGGCCAATCCGCCGCCTCCCGAGTCCCTGCGACAGCCCCTGTGTGACAACATGTCGCACATTTGCCGCACGCTTCATTGCCGTTCGTCACGGTGTTTTCACAAACGCTCTGAAATGCAAAACGCCCCGATTTTCATCAGCGAAAATCGGGGCGTTTTGTTTATCGGCAGCTCTGCCGAGAAGTTGACTCAGCGAAGCGCTTTTCGATTACGCGAAGTCAGCAGAGGCACCAGAATCACCACCAGCACGAACGCCACCAGCGCCCACTGTGCCAGCGACAGGCCGAGGATCGGCGGATACGGCGTCGAGCAGAAACCGTCAACCTGGAAGCCCAGCGGGAAAATTTTCGCCAACGGCAGATCATCGACAATCGGTTGCAGCACATCGACGCCACAACTCACCGCCGGATAGAACTGCGTATAGACGTGATGCCCGGCCACACCGGCCCCGGCAATCGCACAGATCACTACCAGTGTCTCGAACACGGTGATGCTGCGACGGCTACGCATGCCCGCACCGATGAAGGCGAACACTGCAATCAGCAACAGTGCATAGCGCTGCAGAATGCACAGTGGGCAAGGTGCTTCGCCGAGCACGACCTGCATGTAAAGTGCGCCGCCGATCAACGCCAGGCAGATGATCCCCAGCAACACCAGATAGCGCCGCTCACGCCCCAACCGCATCGTTTCCTCGCTCATTGCCTTTCCTTTGTAAGTCCATGGTCCAGCCGGCCGGCGGCTGAAATTGTCGCAAGTCTACACCGGGGCAATAAACGATAGAGCGGTTAAGGAATGATTAACCAACATGGCTTTGCGGCGCGCAGAAGATTCGCGAGCAGGCTCGCTCCCACAATGGATCTGCGTCGGACACAAATCCTGTGGGAGCGAGCCTGCTCGCGAACGAGACAACTCGGTCTCGGATCACTCCAGAGCAGCAGCCGGCCCGAAGAACTCGTAACGGCTCTGCTTCTCCGGCACGCCCAACGCTTTCAGGTGCCGTTTGATCGCGCCCATGAACCCTTTCGGCCCCAGGAAGTAAGCATCGACATCACGCTGCGCCGGCAGCCACTCGCCGAGCAGCTCCTGGTTGAGCATCCCAACCTTGTCCGCCGCCGGGCTGACCCCATCTTCTTCGGCGTAGCAATAGTAGCGTTTGAGTTGCGGATGACGCGCCGCCAGCCCATCGACCCAGTCACGGAATGCGTGGACGCTGCCATTGCGCGCGCAGTGGATAAAGTGCACCGGACGTTCGGTGGCCAGCGCTGCTTCCAGCATCGCCAGCGTCGGGGTGATGCCGACGCCTCCGCTGATCAGCACCAGCGGCTTGTCGCTGGCCGCCAGGGTGAATTCGCCCGACGGCGGGAACAGTTGGATGCTCGAGCCGACGTGCAGTTGATCATGCAGATAGTTGGACGCGCGACCATTCGGTTCCCGCTTGACGCTGATGCGGTACTGACCATTGTTGGCCAGTGCCGACAGCGAATAATTGCGACGGATCTCCTCGCCTTCGAGGGTCAGCTTCATGCCGATGTACTGACCCGGTTCGGCCGCAAGAATCGGCCCTTTGTCCGCCGGTTCGAAGTAGAACGAGGTGATTTCGGCGCTCTCTTGCACCTTCGCCGCCACGATGAATTCCCGCGCACCGCGCCAGCCGCCGACAGCTTGTTCCTTCTGGTCATAGATCGCGGCTTCCGCGCCGATCAGGATGTCGGCCAGTTGCCCGTACGCAGCGCCCCAGGCACTCATCACCTCAGGCGTGGCGATCTCTTCGCCGAGCACTTCGGAAATGGCGCGCAGCAGGCAGCTGCCGACGATCGGGTAATGCTCCGGCAGAATCTGCAGGGCGACGTGTTTGTTGATGATCTTCGCCACCAGATCGCCCAACTGGTCGAGCTGATCGATGTGCCGCGCGTACATCAGCACGCCGTTAGCCAAGGCACGCGGCTGATCGCCACTGGCCTGATGCGCCTGGTTGAACAGCGGCCGCACCTGCGGGTATTCGGAGAGCATCATGCGGTAGAAATGCGTGATCAACGCCTCGCCGCCGCTTTCCAGCAGAGGCACGGTGGATTTGACGATGGCACGATCCTGGACGCTAAGCATAAGGTGACTCCTGGGCTTTCTGGAAAGATTGCCTTAGGGATATCAGCTTCCATGCCAACTAATTAATCTTTTAAATTCAATAGCTTGAAACCTTCATAGTCATTTCGACACAAATGAACGTATAGTCATCGCGACTATACCTTGTCTCTTTGACTACATAACCATGACCGCTAAATCCCTGCTTACCGCCCTGCTGCCTCTGGTCGCTGACCTCTCCCGCGAACTGCCCGAGGGCGAGCGCTATCGGCGCCTGCTCGAAGCCATGCGCGCTTTGCTGCCTTGCGATGCCGCCGCGTTGTTGCGTCTGGATGGCGAATCATTGGTGCCGCTGGCGGTGGATGGCTTGAGTACCGACACCCTCGGCCGGCGCTTCAAGGTCAGCGAGCATCCGCGTTTCGAGATTCTGCTGGCCGGCGCCGGGCCGACGCGCTTCGCCGCCGACAGCGACTTGCCCGATCCTTATGACGGTTTGGTCGATGGCCTCGACGATCATCTTGAAGTTCACGACTGCCTCGGCTGTCCTTTATTCGTCGATGAAAAACTCTGGGGCCTGATCACCCTCGACGCGCTGGACCCGGAGCGTTTCGAGCCGATCGAACTCGACGCCCTGCAAGCCTTTGCCAGCCTCGCCTCGGCCACGGTCAATGCGGCCGAACGCATCGAACGTCTGGCCACCCGCGCCGAAGACGAGCATCAGCGCGCCGAGGTCTACCGTCAGGCCAGCGGCCAACAGCACCGCGAAATGATCGGCCAGAGCAAGGCGCATAAACGTTTGGTGGAAGAAATCAATCTGGTCGGCGGCAGTGATCTGACTGTTCTGATCACCGGCGAAACCGGCGTCGGCAAAGAGTTGGTAGCCCAAGCCATCCACGCCGCCTCCGCGCGCGCCGACAAACCGATCATCAGTCTCAACTGCGCCGCCCTGCCCGACACGCTGGTCGAAAGCGAACTGTTCGGCCACGTGCGCGGCGCTTTCACCGGCGCCACCAGCGATCGGCGTGGCAAGTTCGAACTGGCCAATGGCGGCACGCTGTTTCTTGATGAAGTCGGCGAACTGTCGCTGACGGTCCAGGCCAAGTTGCTGCGCGTATTGCAGAGCGGCCAGTTGCAGCGCTTGGGTTCGGACAAGGAGCATCAGGTCGATGTGCGGCTGATTGCGGCAACCAATCGCGATCTGGCCGAGGAAGTGCGCAGCGGTCGCTACCGTGCCGACTTCTACCACCGTTTGAGCGTGTATCCGCTGCGAGTGCCGGCGCTGCGTGATCGTGGGCGTGATGTGTTGCTGCTTAGTGGCTTCTTTCTCGAGCAGAACCGCTCGCGCATGGGCCTCAATAGCCTGCGTTTGAACAGTGATGCTCAGGAAGCGCTGCTCGCCTACACCTGGCCGGGGAATGTCCGGGAGCTGGAGCATTTGATCGGACGCAGTGCGCTGAAGGCGCTGGGTAACTGCAAAGTGCGGCCGAAGATTTTGAGTCTGAGCGCGGCGGATCTGGATTTGCCACGAGAGGTTGTGGATAACGTGGTTGCGCCTGCCTATGCAGATTTGGCCAATGAGATGCCGATGATCGGTGGTGATTTGCGCAGTGCCACCGATGAGTTTCAGCGGCGCCTGATCAGTGCAGCGCTGGAGCGTCATCAGGATAACTGGGCAAGTGCGGCGCGGGAGTTGGGGGTGGATCGGGCGAATCTTGGGCGCATGGCCAAGCGTTTGGGCATGAAATAACCACGCCATGTAGCTTGCTTGATGACCTGTGTCGAGGGGATTTATCCCCGTTGGACTGCGCAGCAGTCCCGTCTTTTGCGCCCGCTACGCGACCCAACGGGGATAAATCCCCTCGACACAGATGTTTTTTGTCCAGCCGACAACTGAGCTAAAGCCCAACCTTCTGACGCCGATAACACGGCATCAAAGGTTTCTGGCGATTTCCACTCTCGCCCCACAGAAGGTTCTTATGTCCTCCACCAAAGCCCGCGCAGATTCACTATCGCTTCTGCTGTTTACCTTGCGCAGCGGCAAGCTGATGGCGATCAACCTGCTGAAAGTCAGTGAAATCATCCCCTGCCCGCCGCTGACCAAGCTGCCGGAGTCGCACCCGCACGTCAAAGGCATCGCCTCCCTGCGCGGTGCCTCTTTGTCGGTGATCGACCTCAGCCGCGCGATCGGCGAACGGCCGCTGGAGGATCCCAACGGTGGCTGCCTGATCGTCACCGATGTCAGCCGTTCCAAGCAGGGTCTGCATGTGCAGGCGGTGAGCAAGATCGTCCATTGCCTGACCACCGACATCAAGCCACCACCGTTCGGCTCCGGCGGCTCGCGCGCCTACATCACCGGCGTGACCTCGGTGGACGGCACGCTGGTGCAGGTGCTGGATATCGAAAAAGTCATCCACAGCATCGCCCCGGCGCAGATCGAAATGGCGCCGACCGACCTGACCATGGAAGACGCCGAAGTGCTCGGCAACGCGCGCATCCTGGTGGTCGACGACAGCCAGGTGGCGCTGCAGCAATCGGTGCACACCCTGCGCAACCTCGGCCTCCAATGCCACACTGCGCGCAGCGCCAAGGAAGCCATCGACTGCCTGCTCGACCTGCAAGGCACCGCGCAACAGATCAATCTGATCGTCTCCGACATCGAAATGTCGGAAATGGACGGCTACGCCTTTACCCGCACCCTGCGTGAAACCCCGGACTTCGCTCACTTGTACGTCTTGCTGCATACCTCGCTCGACAGCGCGATGAACAGTGAAAAAGCTCGCCTGGCCGGTGCCAACGCGGTGCTGACCAAGTTCTCCTCGCCGGAGCTGACACAACGCCTGATCGAAGCCGCCAAGCACGTCGCGGCCAACGGGCACTGAGTCTTGGCCGAGACGTTTTGCTTTCTGCTGCGCCGCGACTTGAGTGGACCTCTGCCGGATGCTCAGCGGCCGGACGGGATTGAGCTGTCCGTCTACCGCGAGGAACTGGCGCCGGCGGTGCATCAGTTGATGTACCTCGGACAGCTGGAAGGTGGCGGTCGAGTGCCGTCACTGGACGATTGGCAGCGGCGCTTTGCCAGCGACCCTGAATACGATCCAGCGCTGTGTTTCGTCGCCTGCGATGCCGAGGGTGTGGTGGGCGTGGCGCAGTGCTGGACCAGTGCGTATATCAAGAATCTGGTGGTGCACCCGCGAATGCAGGGCCGGGGGCTTGGACGCGCGTTGTTGCTGCATGCCTTCAGCGTCTTTCAACAGCGGCGCGAGGGGTTTGTCGATTTGCGGGTTCTGGAGGACAACCTGCGGGCGCGGCGGTTGTATGAAAATGCCGGGATGGTTGTGGTTCGGCGCGAGCCTGTGCCCGACTGATCTACCGCTTTCGCGAGCAGGCTCGCTCCCACAGGTGGATTGCATTTCAAACTGTGGGAGCGAGCCTGCTCGCGAAGGGCAGCACTGGCAACTTCCGCTATCCGACAGACTCCAACCTTGGCCATAACCAAGGATGCCCCAACCATGAAAGCCATCACCCTGGCGCTGCTCAGCCTCACCGCCCTCGCCTCCCAGGCCCATGCCTCCAGCCCCGACGCCTGGGCTGCCTATGACAAGACCGTCCTCGCCAGCTGCACCAAGGCCAGCGGTCTGAAAAACGTCAAACCGGTCGGCACACCGGCGCAATTCGACGACCGCGTCGGTTACACCGCCGTTCTGCTGCAAGGCCAATACCCGCAAAAACACATGAAAGGCCAGCAAGGCAGCGAGCTGTGCCTGTACAACAAACAGTCGAAAACCGCGTACGTCACCGAGTGGGATTCGATTCGCCCAACCGCCAAACCTCAGTGAATGGCGCACAACTTGCTTCGACCCGGCCCTGTGCGGTGGTTTTCCGCCACCGTTTCACACCCTGATTGAAGACAGATCGCTCAATGAATACGACGTTTTCCTGCGTAGGTTGCGGCAAATGCTGCACCGATCACCATGTCCCGCTGACGCTCGCCGAAGCCCGCATGTGGGCGGCGGATGGCGGTCAGGTGATCGTGCTGGTCGAGGCGTTTCTCGGCAATGGCCTGGGCCTGCCAACGCAGCAGCGCGAACATGCCGAGCGCCGTTCGGCCGTGGTCCGCAGTGGCACTATTGATGCTCATGTGGCGATCACCTTTGCCGCTTACAACGTCGGCCCCTGCCGGAATCTTGACGACGACAAGCGCTGCCGGATCTACGAGCGTCGCCCGCTGGTGTGCCGGATTTACCCGGCGGAAATCAATCCGCACATCCCGCTCAATCCTGCTGCCAAGGATTGCCCACCGGAGTCCTGGGAACAGGGACCGGAGCTGATCGTGGGGGGCGAGTTGGTTGATCGGCAACTGCTGGAGTTGATTCAGCGTTCGCGTCAGGCGGATCGGGATGAGATCAAACTCAAGGATGCGATCTGCGCAACCCTGGGAATTCGCACCACGGCGCTCAAGGGCGACGGGTTCACCGCGTACTTGCCGAACATGGATGCCTTTGCGGCAGTGATCGACCAAGTGAGCGCGCAACCGCTAGCGGCGCAAACCAGTGAATGGCTGTTTCATTTGTCCGGCGATGACGTGGCCGGACAGGTACTGGCTGCGGGTGGGCTGGTGGTGACGGAACCGGCGCAGACTTATGCGTTCATTTCATTGCGCGCGGCTTGATCTGACATTTGTGCTGTAGCGGCTGTCGCATTCGCGAGCAGGCTCGCTCCCACATTGGATCTGCGCCAAACACAAAACCTGTGGGAGCGAGACTGCTCGCGAAGAGGCCAGCACAAGCACCATCACTTTCCGATGTCAGCGCTTACCCATCGACCGACGCGTCCCCGGCGGCGCCATGCCCGGGGTTTTGGTGTGGCCATTCTTCGCGCCATTCTTGTACCAAGGCTGATTCGAGCCTTTCGCCGAGGCAAGCTCGCCCGGCTTGAACGGGAACTTGAACGCCGGGATCTCGGCCTTGGTTTCGCTGGCATCAGCCACTTCAGCCGGGACGTCGCTCACAGCGTCGTCAACCGGCGGTTGGGTCGGGGAAGTCATAAAAGCTCCGGGAACAAAAAGTCGGCCCGATCAGTGAGCCGCAAAGGCGCGCAGTATACCTGTGCGCTCTGGCTCGGCATCTGAAGATTTGCACGGTGCGCTGAACGGTTTTCCCCTCACCCTAACCCTCGCCCTGGGGAGGGGACAGACCGAGGTGTTTACTCGAGGTTCGCCGACATGGGATACCGAGTCGAACTCAGGTTCGAAAAGCCCACAAATCGGCTCCCTCTCCTTGGGGAGAGGGCTGGGGTGAGGGGCGAATCCAACACAAGATCATCGCCGCACACTGCTACTCCCCATCTATACAAACGAAACTGACAATCCTGACAGGCAGCCGTCACCCTGCCGACCGCCTGACCGGTTTATAACTGGTCAATCTGCCCAAACTCCAGACTTCGGCGCCGCGCATGTCCATTCAGAAAAATAAAATCCTGCTCGCCTCTCTCCTGATTTTGCTGGCAGCCGCCGGCCTGTGGTTTGTGCTCAAACCGGCACCGGCCAAACTGGCCAGCCCGACCGCCATTCCTGTGCGGGTGGTGACGGTCAGCGCCAAAGACGTGCCGCGTTACACCAGCGGCATCGGCTCGGTGCTGTCGCTGCACAGCGTGGTGGTGCGTCCGCAGATCGACGGCATTCTGACGAAAATTCTGGTCAAGGAAGGCCAACGGGTCAAAGCAGGCGACCTGCTCGCGACCATTGACGACCGCTCGATCCGCGCCAGCCTCGACCAGGCCCGGGCGCAGTTGGGCGAGAGTCAGGCGCAGTTGCAGGTCGCGCTGGTCAATCTCAAGCGCTACAAACTGCTCAGCGTCGACGACGGCGTATCGAAACAGACCTTCGACCAGCAACAGGCCTTGGTCAATCAGCTCAAAGCCACGGCACAAGGCAATCAGGCCTCGATCGATGCGGCGCAGGTGCAGCTGTCCTACACGCAGATTCGCTCGCCGGTTACCGGGCGCGTCGGTATTCGTACGGTCGATGAAGGCAACTTCCTGCGCATGACCGACACCCAGGGCCTGTTCACCGTCACGCAGATCGACCCGATCGCCGTCGAGTTCTCCCTGCCGCAGCAGATGCTGCCGACCCTGCAGAGCCTGATCAGCGACCCGCAACGCGCCCCGGTCAAGGCGTACATCGGAGCCGATACTGATGGCGAAACCGGCAATCTGCTCGGCGAAGGTCAGCTGACCCTGATCGACAATCAGATCAACGCCAACACCGGCACCATCCGCGCCAAGGCCGAATTCGCCAATGCCAGCCAGAAACTCTGGCCGGGTTTGCTGGTGACGGTGAAAATTCAGACCGCTGTGGATAAAGACGCGCTGGTGGTTCCGCCCACCGTCGTACAGCGAGGCCTCGAACAACACTTCGTTTACCGCGTGAAGGACGACAAGGTCGAGGCAGTACCGGTGCAAATGGTTTATCAGGGCAGCGGTCAGGACATCATCAAAGGCGTCAACGCCGGTGACGTACTGGTGACCGACGGCCAGTCGCGGCTCAAGCCGGGGTCGAGCGTGCAAATCATGAGCGAGCCGCCGCAAGTGGTGCAGGCGGAGCCCAAGCCATGAACTCGCACAAGGGCATCTCGACCTGGTGCATCGATCACCCGGTAGCGACGATTTTGCTGACGTTCGCTCTGGTACTGGTCGGCGTAATTGCCTTCCCGCGTTTGCCGATTGCGCCACTGCCGGAAGCGGAATTTCCGACGATCCAGGTCTCGGCACAGTTGCCCGGCGCCAGCCCCGACACCATGGCTTCCTCAGTGGCCACGCCGCTGGAGGTGCAATTCAGCGCCATCCCCGGCATGACCCAGATGACCTCCAGCAGTGCGCTGGGCTCAACTCTGCTGACCTTGCAGTTCACCCTCGACAAAAGCATCGACACCGCCGCCCAGGAAGTACAGGCGGCGATCAATACCGCCGCCGGCAAGTTGCCCAAAGACATGCCGACGCTGCCAACATGGAAAAGGTCAACCCGGCCGATAGCCCGGTGCTGATCCTCAGCGTCAGCTCGACGCAAATGCCCGGCACCGAACTCAGCGACCTGGTGGAAACCCTGCTCTCGCGTCAGATCAGCCAGATCGACGGCGTCGGCCAGATCAACATCACCGGTCAGCAACGCCCCGCGATCCGAGTGCAAGCCTCGGCGGACAAACTCGCGGCGATTGGCCTGACGCTGGCCGACATTCGGCTGGCGATTCAGCAGACCAGCCTCAACCTGGCCAAAGGTGCGCTGTACGGCGAATCGAGCATCTCGACGCTGTCGACCAACGATCAGTTGTTCCACCCCGAGGACTACAGCCAACTCATCGTTTCCTACAAGGATGGCGCCCCGGTTCACCTGCGCGATGTCGCCAAAGTCGTCAACGGTGCGGAAGATGCCTACGTGCAGGCCTGGGCCGGAGATCGACCCGGCGTAAATCTGGTGATTTTCCGCCAGCCCGGCGCCAACATTGTTGAAACCGTTGACCGCATTCAGGCCGCCCTGCCCGGCCTCGAAGCGATGCTGCCGGCCTCGGTGCAGGTGAAAACCCTGATCGACCGCACGCAGACCATTCGCGCCTCGCTGCATGAAGTGGAAATCACTTTGCTGATCGCGATCCTGTTGGTGGTCGCGGTCATGGCGCTGTTCCTGCGCCAGTTGTCGGCGACGCTGATTGTCTCGGCGGTGCTCGGTGTCTCGCTGATCGCCAGTTTCGCCCTGATGTACGTCCTCGGCTTCAGCCTGAACAACCTGACGCTGGTGGCGATCGTCGTCGCGGTCGGCTTCGTTGTGGACGATGCGATCGTGGTGGTGGAAAACATTCATCGCCATCTCGAGGCCGGTGACGATATGCGCGAGGCGGCGATCAAGGGAGCCGGCGAGATTGGCTTCACCGTCGTTTCGATCAGTTTCTCGCTGGTGGCGGCATTCATTCCGCTGCTGTTCATGGGCGGTGTGGTCGGGCGCCTTTTCAAGGAGTTCGCCCTGACCGCGACGTCCACCATAATGATTTCCGTGGTGGTCTCGCTGACGCTGGCGCCAACCCTTGCTGCGCTGTACATGCGCAAACCGGTGCATCACGCCAGCGCCAAACCGGGTTTCAGCGAGCGCTTGCTCGGCTGGTACGAAAAAGGCCTGCGCCGCGCCCTCGACCACCAGAAACTGATGATTGGTGTGTTCGGTTTATCGTTGGCGCTGGCTGTTGCCGGTTACATCTTTATTCCCAAGGGTTTCTTTCCGGTGCAGGACACCGGTTTTGTCCTCGGCACCACCGAAGCCGCTGCGGATATCTCCTACGGCGACATGGTGAAAAAACACTTGGCGATGGCCGAAATCGTTGCAGCCGATCCGGCGGTGCAGGCGTTCTCGCACTCGGTCGGGGTTTCCGGCAGCAACCAGACCATCGCCAACGGGCGCTTCTGGATCGCCCTGAAAAAACGTGGCGATCGCGATGTCAGCGCCAGCCAGTTCATCGATCGCATCCGCCCGCAACTGATGAAAGTCCCCGGCATCGTCCTGTATTTGCGCGCCGGGCAGGACATCAACCTCAGCTCCGGCCCGAGCCGTGCGCAGTACCAATACGTACTCAAGAGCAACGACGGCGCGACCCTCGCCACTTGGACCCAGCGCCTGACCGAGAAACTGCGCAGCAACCCGGCGTTTCGCGACATTTCCAACGATCTGCAACTGGGCGGCAGCATCACCCACATCAGCATCGATCGCAGCGCCGCCGCGCGTTTCGGCCTGACCGCCAGCGATGTCGACGAGGCGCTGTACGATGCATTCGGCCAACGGCAGATCAATGAATTCCAGACCCAGGTCAATCAGTACAACGTGATTCTGGAACTGGATACCAAACAACGCGGCAAGGCCGAAAGCCTCAACTATTTTTACCTGCGCTCACCACTCAGTGGGGAAATGGTGCCGCTCTCGGCTCTGGCCCGATTCGACGCGCCGACCATCGGCCCGCTGTCGATTGCCCATGACGGCATGTTCCCCGCCGCCAACATGTCATTCAACCTCGCCCCTGGCGTGGCATTGGGCGATGCGGTGATTCAGCTCAATCAGGCCAAGGCCGAGATCGGCATGCCCAGCGCGATCAGCGGCAACTTCCAGGGCGCGGCGCAGGCGTTCCAGAGTTCGCTGGCCAGTCAGCCGTGGCTGATTCTGGCGGCGCTGGTGGCGGTGTACATCATCCTCGGCGTGCTTTATGAAAGCTTCGTGCATCCGCTGACGATCATTTCGACCCTGCCGGCAGCAGGCCTCGGCGCGGTGATCATGCTGTGGATCTGCGGCCAGGACTTTTCGATCATGGCGTTGATCGGGCTGGTGCTGCTGATCGGTATCGTCAAGAAGAACGGCATCCTGATGATCGACTTCGCGCTCGAGGCGCAGCGCCAGCGTGGCCTGCCGCCGCAGGAGGCGATTTTCGAAGCGTGCATCACCCGGTTCCGGCCGATCATCATGACCACCCTCGCCGCCCTGCTCGGTGCGTTGCCGCTGATGCTCGGTTACGGCACCGGCGCCGAACTGCGCCAGCCGTTGGGCATTGCCGTGGTCGGTGGTTTGCTGGTCAGCCAGATGCTGACGCTGTTCACCACGCCGGTCATATACTTATGGCTCGAACGGCTGTTTCACCGGCACTCACACCCACCAGCCCCAACGCCCGCAACGGCACTGGCGACCACAGACTGAGGCGGTCATGCGCGTTCTGATTATCGAAGACGAAGAAAAAACCGCGGACTATCTGCACCGGGGCCTGACCGAACAGGGCTACACCGTGGACCTTGCCCGCGACGGCGTCGAAGGCCTGCATCTGGCACTGGAATGCGACTACGCCGTGATCGTGCTCGACGTCATGCTGCCGGGGCTCGATGGCTTCGGCGTACTGCGCGCATTACGTGCGCGCAAGCAAACCCCGGTGATCATGCTCACCGCCCGCGAGCGCGTCGAAGATCGCATCAAGGGCCTGCGCGACGGCGCCGACGATTACCTCGGCAAACCGTTTTCCTTTCTCGAACTGGTCGCCCGCCTGCAAGCGCTGACCCGGCGCAGCGGCGGCCACGAACCGGTACAAGTGACCATCGCCGACCTGTGGATCGACCTGATCAGCCGCAAGGCCACCCGCGCCGGCACGCGCCTGGACCTGACGGCGAAAGAGTTCTCCCTGCTCAGCGTGCTGGCCCGGCGCCAGGGCGAAATTCTCTCGAAGACCGCTATCGCGGAAATGGTCTGGGACATCAATTTCGACAGCGACGCCAACGTCGTCGAAGTCGCGATCAAACGCCTGCGGGCCAAGCTTGACGGGCCGTTCAACGAAAAACTGCTGCACACCATTCGCGGCATGGGTTATGTGCTGGAGAGCCGTGGTGTCCAGTAACTCGATTGCCTTGCGCCTCAGCGGCATGTTCACGCTGGTGGCGCTGGTGGTGTTTCTGTTGATTGGCGGCGCGCTGTATCAACAGGTCGACAAGGGCTTGGGATTGTTGCCCGAAGCCGAGCTGGATGCGCGGTACAGCGTGCTCGAATCCACCGTCGGCCGTTACGGCACGCCGGAGCATTGGTTGAAGATCAACAACAAGCTCAAACTGCTCGGTGAGGAAGACAAGCGCATCAGCTTCTGGATCAGCAGCGGTGATCCGCGCTACGAATACGGCAATCTCACCCCGCAGATTCGTGCCGCCATCAACGGCCCGTTGGGCATGCATGATCTGCAACTGCCCGATCAGCCCTACCCGCTGAAAGTGCTGGTCAGTCAGTTCCCCGCCAAGGATCAGCGCCCGCCGTTGCGTTTCATGATCGGCATCGACACCGAGACGCTGCATCAGACCCAGCATCACTTGCTCATCGCCCTGATCAGTCTGGCGATTGTCGGGGTGCTGCTGGCCTCGGCATTGGGCTATTGGGTCGCAAGAATCGGTCTGAAGCCGCTGATCAAACTGTCGCAGGAAGCCCAGCGTCTGGCCCCACCACTGCGCGCCGGACGCTTGCGCCTGTCGCCGCTGCCGCCGGAACTGGAGCAGTTTGTCGAATCGTTCAACTCAACTCTGGAACGGGTTGAACTGGCCTATTCGCGGCTGGAATCGTTCAACGCCGACGTCGCCCATGAACTGCGCTCGCCGCTGACCAACCTGATCGGCCAGACCCAAGTCGCACTGACTCGCGGGCGCTCCGCCGAACACTATTTCGAAGTGCTGCAATCCAATCTCGAAGAGCTTGAGCGACTGCGCTCGATCATCAACGACATGCTGTTTCTGGCCAGCGCCGATCAGGGCAACAAGGCGACCAAACTGACCTCGACGTCACTGGCTGATGAGGTGGCGACGACACTGGACTATCTGGATTTCATCCTTGAAGACGCGCAGGTTGAAGTGCAGGTCAGCGGCGATGCGCAAGTGCAAATCGAGGTCGCGCACCTGCGTCGGGCATTGATCAATTTGCTCAGCAACGCGGTGCAGCACACCGAACCGGGCCAGGTGATCGAGGTGCGCATCGAGGTTGAAGAACACCAGGTGAGCATTGGCGTGGCCAATCCCGGGACGCCGATTGCCAGCGAGCATCTGCCGAGGTTGTTCGAACGGTTTTATCGGGTCGATGCTTCGCGCAGCAACAGCGGCAATAACCACGGGCTGGGGCTGGCGATCGTCAAGGCGATTGCGCTGATGCATGGCGGGGATGTGTTTGTGCGCAGTGATCGGGGCATGAACACCTTTGGCATCCATCTCCCGGTCTGAAAAGATCAAAAGATCGCAGCCTTCGGCAGCTCCTACAGGTGTACGCCAAGCCCTTGTAGGAGCTGCCCAAGGCTGCGATCTTTGCTTTTGCTGTAACAGTCATTTATGAAAATCGCGCTGTTTCCCAACCCCCGGCAACCTTATCTTTGCCCGCACCAAACAGCACTCGCCAAGCGAGAAGGTTTTCAAGATGTCCAACAGTATGGGTATTGCCAGCGCATTCGTTTTGTCCTCATTGATCCTGTCGCCGATGGCGATGGCTGAAGAATCGCAAGCGTTCGTGGCGCACAACGTCGCGCGCGCGCAGGCATTCGATCAGCATCAGGCCGAAGTGATGGCCAAGGCTCAAGACGCGACGCAATCCCCCCCGCAGGCCGCTACTTCCCAGGCTCAAGCGCTCGAGAAAGACAGCTGAGTCTCACCGCGAAAGGTTTCCCTCGACGCGGTTGTTTGGCTCTTCCCGTTCAACCGTCGTCACTCCAGGCCGCTGCCATTCAGCGGCCTTTTTTCGTTGTGGTCTGAAAGCCGTCTGGCGCGTCTGAAAAAACAAGAAACATCAAGCCGCTCATGAACCAGAGCGGCCCGCTGACCCAAGGAGCTCCACCGCACGTGTTCTACCCTGCCTGCCTCACCCCGCTGTTCATTGCAATTGCCGCAACGATTGCTCCCGCCGCCCACGCCGACGAGCCCGCTGAACAAGGTTTCGTCGAAGGCTCAAGCCTCAGCCTCAATGCCCGCAACTACTACATGAATCGCAACCGCTTGCAGAAAGCGGACGACAACATTGAATGGGGGCAAGGTTTTCTCGGGGTTTTCGAATCGGGTTATACCGAAGGCACGGTTGGCTTCGGCGTCGATGCTCATGCCATGCTCGGCTTGAAACTCGATGGCGGAGGCGGTACCGACGGTTCGAGCATCCTGCCGATCAGCGACGGCAACGGCAAAGCGCCGGGCTCGTTTTCAACCGCCGGCGGGACCCTGAAGCTGCGAGCATTCGATACCGAACTGAAGGCCGGTGACCTGTTCCTCACCAACCCGGTGATTGCCGGCGGCGACACGCGGATGCTGCCGCAGACCTTTCGTGGCATCAGCCTGAGTAACCGCAGCTTCGACGGCTGGCTGATCGAAGGTGGCCAGGCCAGTTTCACCAAGCCCTATAACCAGAGCGGTCATACGCGAATTGGTACGTCGTACGGCACCCTCAGCGACGGTGACGAAAGCCGCCACCTGAACTGGGCCGGTGTGGCCTGGAGCGGCGTTGAGGGCCTGACCAGCAGCCTTTATGCGTCCGAGCTCAAGGACATCTGGAACCAGTACTACTACGACCTCGACTACACCTGGCACTTGAACGATCTGGTCAGCCTCAACCCGGGCCTGCACTTCTATCACACGCAAGACACCGGTGATGCGCTGCTCGGCGATATCGACAACAACACCTACAGCCTGCACTTCACCGTTGGCGTCGGTCATCACAGCGTTACCGCCGCCTTTCAGCGGGTCAACGGTAATACGCCGTTCGACTACATCAGCCAGGGCGACAGCGTTTATCTAGACAACTCGCAGCAGTATTCGGACTTCAACGGTCCGAACGAACGCTCCTGGAAGCTCAAGTACGCTTACGACTTCACTGGCCTCGGCATGCCCGGATTGACCTCGGCGCTGTCCTATTCACGCGGCACGGTGGATCTGACCAAAGCCGACCCGAACAGCGCAGGCTATTCCAGCTGGTACAGCGCCGACGGCCATAACGCCAAGCATTGGGAACGCGACATCGATTTGCAGTACGTCGTGCAAAGCGGCCAGGCCAAGGATCTCGCGGTGCGCCTGCAATGGGCCACCAACCGTGGCGGCAACGGCTACGGCGCGATTGATTCGGATACAGATGAATACCGCGTGATCATCGACTACCCGGTCAACGTCTTCTAAGATCGGCGCTGCGTTTTTCAGATCCTGTGATCTACCCTGTGGGAGCGAGCCTGCTCGCGAAAGCTGATTGTCAGTCAACATCTGTGTTGAATGACACACCGCTTTCGCGAGCAGGCTCGCTCCCACAGGTTCGTCCGGCGTCAGCCCAACTAAGCTTATGAAACCACTTCAACCGGCTCCCCATCATGATCGCCAGCCGCACGCCTTCCATCACAGGCCTTACCGGTCGCCCCGAGCGCCTGCTGATCCTCGGCAGCCTGCTGACGGTGATTGCGATGGTGTGCATCGTCACATTTCTGCTGATCCGCGAGTACGCCAGTGCGCAGGAAGTCGCCACGCGCCGCGCCACGACCATCGCGCAATTGATCGATGCCGATGTGCTGCGCACCGTCGAGCTGTACGACCTGACGCTGCAAGGCCTGATCGCCGCCGCCCAGCGTGACGACCTGCAGAACGTCTCGCCGCAGATCCGACATCTGGCACTGTTCGATCGCTCTGCCACCGCGCGTTTCAAGGGCGACATCCTCCTGCTCGACAAGCATGGCGAGGTGATCGCCGACTCCTCGCGCATCGAACCGAAACCGGGCAATTTCGCCGACCGCGATTATTTCCTCGCCCATGCGTTCAACCGTGACATGGGCATGTTCATCAGCCGCCCGTTCAAGACCCGTTGCGATTGTGAAGAAGCCGATCAGTGGCGCATCAGCTTCAGCCGGCGCATCTCCTCGCAGACCGGCGAATTCCTCGGCGTAGCAGTGGCGTCGCTGAAACTCGACTACTTCGACGACCTGTTCAAAAGCCTCGACATCGGCACCGACAGCACACTGAACATCATCAACAGCGATGGCGTGCTGCTCGCGCAGAAGCCCTATTTGCAAAGCGATTCGGTCGGCAAGAGTTTCGGCAACCGGCCCAACGTCGTGCGGATTCTCAACGATCGCGATGGCAGCGGCAGTTTCACCAGTACCTCGAGCATGGATAAACAACGCCGGCTCTATACCTACTCGCGGGTCGGCAATCTGCCGTTGACGGTGATGGTCGCGCTGTCCAGCGAGGAGGTGTTCGGCACTTGGCGGCGCACGGCGATCCTGATCAGCGGCGCCACCGGCGTGTTGTGCCTGGGCCTGTTGTGGCTGACCTGGTTGCTCGCCCGGGAACTGCGTTTGCGCCATCGCGCCGAACGAGAACTGGCGCAACTGGCTGCCACCGATGATCTGACCGGCGTTGCCAACCGACGCATGCTCGATCAGACCCTGCGCCACGAATGGTTCCGCGCGCAACGCTCGGGCCAGCCACTGTCGGTGATGATGATCGATGCCGACCACTTCAAGGCATTCAATGATCGCCATGGCCATCAGGCTGGGGATCAGGTCTTGCGCGAACTGGCCAAGGTAATCACCGCGAACGTGCGACGCCCGGCGGATCTGGTCGCGAGGTATGGCGGTGAAGAGTTTTCGGTGATTCTCGCCGAGACCGACAGCGCCGGGGCGCAGCAGATCGCCGAGCAGATTCGCCGGGCTGTGGAAAACTTGCCATGGGTTGAAGGCGCTGAGCGGGCGATGACCGTGAGTATCGGCATGGCCACATGGACGACGGCGAGCGAGATGACCCTGGAGCAGCTGCTGTTTGCAGCGGACAAGGCGCTGTATCAGGCCAAGGAAGGCGGGCGTAATCGCGTTGTAGTGTCAGTTTAAAGTCAAAAGATCGCAGCCTTCGGCAGCTCCTCCAGGGATACCGCATTTCAGATGTAGGAGCTGCCGAAGGCTGCGATCTTTTGATCTTTTAAAGGGCATAAAAAAAGGCCATCCGAGGATGGCCTTCAAAAAACTAGAGAGGTTTTTTACTTACACCGCCGCAACCGGGCGCATGTAAGAGATCGGTGCGGTGCTGGCGTCTTCGAACGTCACCACTTCCCAAGCATCTGTCTGCTCAATCAATTTGCGCAGCAGCTGGTTGTTCAGTGCATGACCGGACTTGAAGCCTTTGAACTCACCAATCAGGCTGTTGCCCAGCAGGTACAGGTCGCCAATCGCGTCGAGGATCTTGTGTTTGACGAATTCGTCTTCATAACGAAGACCGTCTTCGTTCAACACGCCATCAGCGTCGACCACGATCGCGTTTTCCACGCTGCCGCCGAGTGCGAGGTTGTGCTTGCGCAGGTACTCGATGTCACTCATGAAACCAAAGGTACGGGCGCGGCTGACTTCTTTTACGAACGAAGTGCTGGAAAAATCCACGCTTGCACTCTGGGTGCGGTCCCGGAATACCGGGTGATCGAAATCGATCTCGAAGCTCACCTTGAAGCCTTCGAAAGGGACGAAAGTGGCGCGCTTGTCGCCGTCTTCCACTGTCACTTCACGCAGGATGCGGATGAATTTCTTGGCGGCGTCCTGTTCTTCCAGGCCTGCCGATTGAATCAGGAATACGAAGGGTCCAGCGCTGCCATCCATGATCGGGACTTCGGACGCGGAGAGCTCGACGTAGGCGTTATCGATGCCCAGGCCAGCCATGGCCGAGAGCAAGTGCTCTACCGTGTCCACTTTGACGTCGCCATTGATCAGCGTCGTCGACATAGTGGTTTCACCGACGTTTTCCGCGCGGGCAGGAATCTGCACCACAGGGTCGAGGTCAGCGCGACAAAACACAATGCCAGTGTCGACAGGCGCAGGCTTGAGGGTCAGATAGACCTTCTCGCCGGAATGCAGGCCTACACCTGTGGCACGGATAATATTTTTCAGTGTGCGTTGTTTAATCATGGCTTGGGCCGCTTCAGCGCAAATTGCGAACTGGTATCAACAAAGGCTGGCGATGATAGCAGACCATGCCTTTGCTGAACACCAATCACCTTCATAGCCCTGATACATTCCATCAATCGGCCTGACGACGCAGGAATGCCGGAATGTCCAGGTAGTCCAGGTCATCCTGCGGATTCATCTTCGCGGCAGCCGCAGCACCGGCCTGAGCCTGGTTGCGCATGACGGTCGGACGGTCCAGATCACGGTAGTTCACTGCAGGCTGCTCCTGACGGGCCGGAGCCGGTTGTTGCACCTGCGCCGAAGCCATGGAGGTGTGAACGGTGTTGTCGATGACCTTCACAGGCTTCTCGATTTTCGCGCCCAGACCGGTGGCAACCACGGTTACGTGCAGCTCGTCGCGCATGTCCGGATCGATAACGGTACCGACCTTGACCATTGCGTGCTCGGAAGCGAAGGCTTCGATGATCGAACCCACGTCGGAGTACTCACCCAGGGACAGGTCAGGACCGGCGGTGATGTTCACCAGAATGCCGCGCGCGCCTTGCAGGTTGACGTCTTCCAGCAGCGGGTTGCGGATCGCCGCTTCGGTAGCTTCACGTGCACGGTTCGGACCGCTGGCGCAGCCAGTGCCCATCATCGCCATGCCCATTTCGCTCATCACGGTGCGTACGTCGGCGAAGTCGACGTTGATCATGCCCGGACGCTTGATGATGTCGGAGATACCGCGAACGGCACCGGCCAGAACATCGTCAGCCTTGGCGAAAGCCGACAGCAGGCTTGCGTCTTTGCCGAGGATGGTCAGCAGTTTTTCGTTCGGAATGGTGATCAGCGAGTCGACGCTTTCCGAAAGCATGCGAATGCCTTCGTCGGCGATCTGCATACGCTTGCGGCCTTCGAACGGGAACGGACGGGTCACGACCGCAACGGTCAGGATGCCCATTTCCTTGGCCACTTCAGCGATGATCGGCGCTGCACCGGTACCGGTACCGCCGCCCATGCCGGTGGTGATGAACACCATGTTGGTGCCGGCCAGCACTTCAGCGATGCGCTCGCGGTCTTCCAGAGCGGCTTGACGGCCGACCTCAGGATTGGCGCCGGCACCCAGGCCTTTGGTCACGCCGGTGCCCAGTTGCAGGATGGTCCGCGCGCCGATGTTTTTCAGCGCTTGAGCATCGGTGTTGGCGCAGATGAACTCAACGCCTTCGATGTTGCTCTTGACCATGTGATTGACAGCGTTGCCGCCGCCACCGCCGACACCGATAACTTTGATTACCGGGCTTGCGGGGATGTTGTCTACGAGTTCGAACATTTTCCCTCTCCTTACATTCTCTAGTTTTTTTCGCCTACTGCTGTTTGTTGCGGTGTATCTACTGCAGTTGCTTGCCGCTTGAAGCTTGTCGCTCCAGGCTGCTTTTAGAAATTGCCCTGAACCCACTTTTTCAGTCGGTCCAGCAGCGGCGCCTGAGGCTCTTCGCTGCTGTAGCTGTCGCGGCTGCCGATGCCGGAGAACGAAACTCCATCGGACTGCTTTTGCAGGCCGTACATCAACAAGCCGACGCCAGTGGAATAAATCGGGTTGCGCACCACGTCATCCAGACCTTTCACGCCATGCGGCACACCGAGGCGCACCGGCATGTGGAAGATTTCTTCGGCCAGTTCAGTGGCGCCTTCCATTTTCGACGTACCGCCGGTGAGCACGATGCCCGCCGGGATCAGGTCTTCGTAGCCGCTGCGACGCAGCTCGGCCTGGATCAGGGTGAACAGTTCGTCGTAACGCGGCTCGACCACTTCGGCCAAGGCCTGACGCGACAGCTCACGCGGTGGACGGTCGCCAACGCTCGGCACCTTGATGGTTTCACCGGCACCGGCCAGTTTGGCCAGGGCGCAGGCGTAACGGATCTTGATCTCTTCGGCGTACTGGGTCGGGGTGCGCAACGCCATGGCGATGTCGTTGGTCACTTGATCACCGGCAATCGGGATCACGGCGGTGTGACGGATCGCGCCTTCGGTGAAGATCGCGATGTCGGTGGTGCCGCCGCCGATGTCGACCAGGCACACGCCCAGTTCTTTTTCGTCGTCGGTGAGGACCGAGTAGGCCGAGGCCAGTTGCTCAAGAATGATGTCGTCGATTTCCAGACCGCAGCGGCGCACGCATTTTTCAATGTTCTGTGCAGCGTTGACGGCGCAGGTGACCACGTGAACCTTGGCTTCCAGACGCACGCCGGACATGCCCAGAGGCTCGCGCACGCCTTCCTGGTTATCGATCACGTAATCCTGCGGCAGGGTGTGCAGCACGCGCTGGTCAGCCGGGATCGCCACGGCCTGAGCGGCGTCGAGCACACGCTCAAGGTCGGCCGAGCTGACTTCGCGATCACGGATCGCGACGATGCCGTGGGAGTTCAGGCTGCGGATATGATTGCCGGCCACGCCGACGAACGCCGAGTGAATGCGGCAGCCGGCCATCAGCTGGGCTTCTTCGATCGCGCGCTGGATCGACTGCACGGTGGATTCGATGTTGACCACCACGCCCTTCTTCAGGCCGCGGGACGGATGCGTGCCGATCCCGACGATTTCCAGCTGGCCGTCGTCCGCGACCTCGCCTACCAGCGCCACCACTTTGGAGGTGCCGATATCCAGACCGACGATCATTTTGCCGCTTTGCACGTTTGCCATGGGTCCTGCCTCTTCTTAATTCTTTGCGACAGCGGGTTGGGCTGTCGTCGGCGCTACGGGTTCCCGCCAGCCAACAGCGAGGCCGTTGGCGTAGCGCAGATCGATGCGCGCAATGTTCGTAATCTGCTCTTTCAGCGTCTTGTCATAGATGGCGATGAAGCGGCGCATCTTTTCCACCAGGTTGCCGCGTCCCAGCAGCAACTCGATGCCGGGGCCGGAACTGCCGGCACCGGTGGTCAGGAACCAGCTGCCGCGTTCACGCAATTCCAGGCGTGCAATCGAAAAACCCAGCGGCCGCAGCATCTGGCTCAGCACCTGATACTGCTGCATCACCTGCTGCTGAGCCCGTTGTGGACCGAACAGCTGCGGCAGGTGTTCGTAGTTCGCCAGTTCCTTGGGCGTGAACGCCTGGCCCTGGTTGTTGAGCAATGACTCGTCGCCCCAACGCGCCACCGGCAATTGCTCTTCGAGGCGGATCACTACCTGATCCGGCCACACCCGACGCACTTCGGCGTGGGCGATCCAGGGCATCTGCTCGAGCTCGGTACGCATACCGGCGAGGTCGATGGTGAAGAAGCTCGACGCCACGAACGGCGCGATCCGCTGTTGCACCGCCTGCTGGCTGATGTAGCTGAGGTCGCCCTGCACCGCGATCTTGCTGATCGGCCGGTCGGCGTAAGGCAGCAAACGCTGCGCGCCTTCGTACGTACCAAAGCCCAGCGCCACCAGCAGCACCGGCCAGAACAGACTTTTCAGAAAGCTGAAATTGGCTTTCGGCAGGCGCGCGGACATCGGCTCTTTCGCCACCATTCGGCTGGCACCCCGCGGCACCGGCTTGCGGCCGGGTGCGGGTGGCTGATGTCTGAGATGAGCGCCTTGCATGGTCTTAACCTCGCGCCTCTGTTGCGCCTGCGTCTTCAACGCTGGCGGCCAGAATGGCCAGAACCAGTTGCTGGAAATCCAGACCGGCAGCCCGCGCCGCCATCGGCACCAAGCTGTGATCGGTCATGCCCGGTGCGGTATTGACTTCGAGGAACCAGAACTGCCCGTCGGCGTCCTGCATCACGTCCGCCCGGCCCCAACCGGCGATACCCAGCGCCTCACAGGCCTTGGCCGTGAGTTCCATGAGTTCCTGTTCCTTGGCCGCGTCCAGCCCGCACGGAATGCGGTACTGGGTATCGTTGGCGATGTACTTGGCGTCGTAGTCGTAAAATGTGTGCGGTGTACCCAGGGCGATTGGAGGCAACACCTGGTCACGCAGGGTGGCGATGGTGAACTCCGGACCTTGAATCCATTGCTCAACCAAGACTTGCGAATCGTAGGTACTGGCCGCTTTCCATGCGTCGATCAACTCGGACGCAGAATTCACTTTGGCCATCCCGATACTTGAACCTTCATGCGCCGGTTTGACGATCAAAGGCAGGCCCAGTTCCGTCGCTGCGGAAATACAATCGGCTTCGCTGCACAGCACGGCGTGACGCGGCGTCGGAATCCCGAGGCTGTGCCAGACCTGCTTGGTGCGCAGCTTGTCCATCGCCAGTGCGGAAGCAAGAATGCCGCTGCCGGTGTAAGGGATGCCGGCGCACTCGAGCAGGCCCTGCATGCTGCCGTCTTCACCGCCGCGACCGTGGAGAATGATGAACGCGCGGTCGATCTTTTCGCTGAGCAGACGCTGCAGGAAGTCCTCACCGACATCGATGCCGAACGCATCGACGCCAGCGCTTTGCAGCGCCTCGAGCACGGCGTTGCCGGATTTCAGCGAAACCTCACGCTCGGCACTCAGGCCGCCGAAGAGCACGGCGACGCGGCCGAAGTCTTTCGGCGCGATGGTGGAGAACAGCTTGGCGTAGGCAGCAGTCATTTCAACTTCCCCTCGACCGGCGCCGCCACGGCGCCGGCGAACAATTCACTTTTCAACAGCTTCGGCGCGAGACCGCCGATGTCACCAGCGCCCTGGCACAACAGAATGTCGCCGGCGCGCAGCAGCGGCTTGACCAACGGCGCCAAGTCAACGCCACGCTCGATGTAGATCGGGTCGAGCTGACCGCGCTGACGGATGCTGTTGCACAGCTTGCGACTGTCGGCGCCAGGGATCGGCTCTTCGCCGGCCGGATAGACTTCCATCAGCAGCAGCACGTTAGCGTCGGCCAGTACATTGACGAAGTCGTCGTACAGATCACGGGTGCGGCTGTAGCGATGCGGCTGGTAGACCATCACCAGACGACGCTCCGGCCAGCCACCGCGCACGGCTTTGATCACGGCAGCGACTTCGGTCGGGTGGTGACCGTAGTCGTCGACCAGCATCACGTTGCCGCCGTCCACCGGCAGTTCGCCGTAGACCTGGAAGCGTCGGCCAACACCCTGGAAGCCTGACAGGCCCTGAACGATGGCTTCATCGCTGACGCCTTCGTCGGTGGCGATGCAGATGGTCGCCAGCGAGTTGAGCACGTTGTGGTTGCCGGGCATGTTCACCGACACGTCCAGCGGCTCGCGATCCGGGCGCAGGACGGTGAAGAAGGTCTGCATGCCCTGCTGACGGACATTGATCGCGCGCACATCGGCGTCTTCGCTGAAGCCGTAGGTCACGGTCGGACGCTTGACCAGCGGCAGGATTTCGCGCACCACCGGATCGTCCAGGCACATCACCGCCAAACCGTAGAACGGCAGGTTGTGCAGGAATTCGACGAAGGTTTTCTTCAGTTTGTTGAAGTCACCGTCGTAGGTCGCCATGTGGTCGGCGTCGATGTTGGTGACCACGGCCACCAGCGGCTGCAGATGCAGGAAGCTCGCATCGCTTTCGTCGGCTTCGGCGATCAGGTAACGGCTGGTGCCGAGCTGGGCATTGGTGCCCGCTGCATTGAGTCGACCACCAATCACGAATGTCGGGTCCAGACCACCGGCCGCGAACACCGAAGCGATGAGGCTGGTGGTGGTGGTTTTGCCATGGGTACCGGCGACGGCGATGCCGTGGCGATAGCGCATCAGCTCGGCGAGCATTTCTGCACGCGGCACCACTGGAATGCGGCGTTCAAGGGCAGTCGCCACTTCCGGGTTGGACGTGTTCACTGCGCTCGACACCACCAGCACGTCGGCGGTAGCGGCGTTCTCGGCACGGTGACCGATGAAGATCTGCGCGCCAAACGATTCCAGGCGCTCGGTGACCGGCGAGGCTTTCAGGTCGGAACCGGAGACTTGATAGCCCAGGTTCAACAACACTTCAGCGATACCGCACATGCCCACGCCGCCGATGCCGACGAAGTGGATGCGACGGATGCGGCGCATTTCCGGTTGTGGCATGGCTTTCTGATTCTCAACCATGGGCCACCTCCAGACAGGTATCGACCACGCTACGGGTGGCATCGGGTTTGGCCAGTCGGCGGGCCGCTTGGGCCATTGCTTCGAGTCGTTGCGGTTGCATCAAGACCTCTGTCAGGCGCGCGGCAAGATCCGCGGCACCAGTCGTTCTTTGCGGCATCAGGAAGGCAGCGCCTTCGCGGGCCAAATAATCGGCGTTGCGGGTCTGGTGATCGTCGATCGCGTGGGGCAAGGGCACCAGCATCGAGGGCAGACCGGCGGCCGCCAGCTCACTGATGGTCAACGCGCCAGCGCGGCACACCACCAGGTCAGCCCAGCCATAGGCCTGGGCCATGTCTTTGATGAACGGCTGCACCTGCGCTTCCACACCCACGGCGCGGTAACGCTCGGCAGTCACTTCATCGTGATTTTTGCCGGCCTGATGAAACACTTCCGGGCGCAGGTCGGGAGCGACTTGGGCCAGGGCTTCAGGCAGCAATTTGTTCAACGGTTCTGCGCCCAGGCTGCCGCCAAGGATCAGCAAACGCGCTTTGCGTCCGGCCAGCGCCGGTCGCGATGTGTCGAGGAACAGCTCGCTACGCACCGGATTACCGGTGGTACGGCGGCTGTCCGACAGAGTAAAGGTGTCGGGGAACGCTTCACACACTCGGGCGGCGAACGGCACCAGCAACCGATTGGCGGTGCCGGCGACAGCGTTCTGCTCGTGAACGATCACTGGCACGCCGGCCAGTTTTGCGGCAAGACCGCCGGGGCCGGTCACGTAACCGCCGAAGCCAACCACGCACACCGGTTTCAGGCGGCGCATGATCGCCCGCGCCTGCCACACCGATTTCAGCAGCATCAGCGGCGCCTTGAGCAGCGACAGCTTGCCCTTGCCGCGCAGACCGCTGGCGTTGATCCGGTGCAGTTCAAGCCCTGCCGCCGGGACCAGTTCGTTTTCAATCCCCCGTGGCGTGCCGAGCCAATGCACGGTGTAGCCGCGCGCCTGAAACTCGCGGGCACAGGCCAGCGCCGGGAACACGTGGCCGCCGGTACCGCCGGCCATGATCAATACGTTAGCGCCCATGAGTCGGCTCCTCGGCGAAGTCGCTCTCCTGGAATTCCATCTCTTCGCTGCCCAGGTGGGTTCGACTCTCCCACTCGATGCGCAGCAACAGGCCCAGACAGGCGCAGCAGATCACCAGCGAGCTGCCGCCGTAACTGAGGAACGGCAAGGTCAGACCCTTGGTTGGCAGCAGGCCGACGTTCACACCGATGTTGATCAGGAACTGACCAATCCACAGGAACGACAAGCCGTAAGCCACGTACGCGGCGAAGAACTGCTTGGCCTTCTCCGCCCACAGGCCGATGTACATGCCGCGAATACACACGAACACGAACAGCGCGACGGTGCACAACGAACCGACTGCACCGAGTTCTTCGGCAAGTACCGAAAACACGAAGTCGGTATGCGCTTCCGGCAGATAAAACTGTTTCTGCACGCTGTTGCCAAGGCCGACGCCCAGCCACTCGCCGCGACCGAAAGCGATCAAGGCCTGCGACAACTGATAACCGGCGCCGAACTGGTCGGCCCACGGGTCGGCGAAGTTGGTCAGACGCGCCATTCGATACGGCTGCATCTGGATCAACAAAACCACCGCGCCAACCGCCAGCACCACCATCAGCGAGAAGCGGAACAGCCCGACCCCGCCAAGGAACAGCATCGCCGCCGCCGCGCCCATCATGACTACGGTGGCACCGAAGTCCGGTTCCATCAGCAACAGACCCGCCATCGGCAGCAGGACGATGAACGGCTTGAAGAAGCCCATCCAGCTCTCGCGCACTTCTTTCTGCCGGCGCACCAGATAACCGGCGAGGTAGATCACCACGAACACCTTGGCGATTTCCGACGGCTGCACGTTGAAAAAGCTGAAACCGATCCAGCGCATCGAACCGTTCACTTCGCGGCCGATGCCGGGGATGATCACCATCACCAACAGGCCGAACGCACCGATCAGCATCATCCAGCCGAGGCGCTGCCAAGTGGCGATCGGGATCATCATGGTGACAATGCACGCGCCCAGACCCAGCACCACATAGATAAGGTGGCGAATCATGTAATACAGCGGACTGCCCGACTGCGCCGCCGCCACTTCGGTGGACGCCGAAGCGATCATGATCAGGCCCAGGCCGAGCAGCGCCAGGCAACCGGCGAGCATCGGGAAGTCGAGGTCGATGCCACGCCCGGTGATCAGCGGCGACGGGTACGGCTTGATGATGTTTCTCAGGTTCATGCCAGTTCCTCCACAGCGCGGACGAACTGGTGACCACGGTCTTCGTAATTCTTGAACATGTCGAAACTGGCGCAGGCCGGAGACAGCAGCACCACGTCACCCGGCTGGGCAGCTGCGCGGCATTGCGCGACGGCGTCGACCAGCGAGGTCGCGCGGATCAGCGGCACGGCATCGCCAATGACTGCGCCGATCTTGTCGGAGTCGCGGCCCATCAGGACCACAGCGCGGCAGTTGGCCGCCACCGGATCGCGCAGATCGTTGAATTCGGCGCCCTTGCCGTCACCGCCGGCGATCAGAATGACCTTGCCGTCGATGTCCGCACCGAGGCCTTCGATCGCGGCCAGAGCGGCGCCAACGTTGGTGGCTTTGGAGTCGTTGTAATAAGCCACGCCGTCGAGATCGCGCACCCACTGGCAGCGGTGTTCGAGCCCGGCAAACGTGCGCAGCGCCGCGAGCATGGCGTCGAACGGCAGACCCACAGCGTGCCCCAGTGCCAATGCGGCGAGAGCGTTGGACTGGTTATGCGCACCGCGAATCTTCAGTTCACGCACCGGCATCAGGTTCTGGAATTCGAAGGCCAGGTACTTCTCGCCGTCTTCTTCGCGAATGCCGAACGCCTTGAAATCCGGTTTGCTCAGGCCAAAGGTCCAGCATGGCTGACCTTCACCGATCAATGGACGGCTCAGGGCGTCCTGACGGTTGACCACAAACTGCTTCGCGCCCCGGAAGATCCGGTGCTTGGCCAGGTGATAGGCCGGCAGACCGCTGTAGCGATCCATGTGGTCTTCGCTGATGTTCAGCACGGTGGCGACTTCGGCGTTGAGCTGGTCGGTGGTTTCCAGTTGAAAACTCGACAGCTCCATCACATACAACTCGACGTCATCGCTGAGCAGGTCCAGCGCCGGGGTGCCGAGGTTGCCGCCAACGGCGACGCGTTTGCCCGCCGCAGCCGCCATCTCGCCGACCAGCGTGGTCAAGGTGCTTTTTGCGTTGGAGCCGGTGATCGCGACGATCGGCGCCCGCGCGTAACGCGCGAACAACTCGATGTCGCCAGACATTTTCACGCCACGGGCAGCGGCGGCTTGCAGGGCCGGGGTCGCCAGCGCCAGGCCGGGGCTCACGTAGAGCTCGTCGGCACGGCAGAGGAATTCGACGTCCAGCTCGCCACAACGCACTTCCACGTGCGGATAGTCACGCTTGAGCGTGGCCAGTTCCGGTGGATTTTCCCGCGTGTCGGCCACAGCAAACGACGTGCCCCGATTCGCCAGGAAGCGAACCAGGGACATGCCGCTCTTGCCGAGGCCGACAACGATGCGGAAGTGGTCAGAAGCGATCAGAGACACTCGTTCTACCTCAGCTTCAGGGTGGCAAGGCCGACCAGGACGAGAATCACGGTGATGATCCAGAAACGGACGATCACGCGCGGCTCGGGCCAGCCCTTGAGTTCAAAGTGGTGGTGAATCGGCGCCATGCGGAACACGCGGCGACCGGTCAGCTTAAAGGAGGCAACCTGAATGACCACTGACAGGGTTTCCATCACGAACACGCCGCCCATGATGAACAGGACGATTTCCTGACGGACGATCACCGCGATGGTGCCCAGTGCCGCGCCGAGTGCCAGGGCACCGACGTCGCCCATGAACACCTGCGCTGGATAGGTGTTGAACCAGAGGAAACCGAGGCCGGCACCGATCAGTGCACCGCAGAACACGATCAATTCGCCTGCGCCCGGCACGTAAGGAATCAGCAGGTATTCGGCGAACTTCACGTTGCCCGACAGGTAGCAGAAAATCCCCAGGCCGCCGCCGACCATCACCGTCGGCATGATCGCCAGGCCGTCGAGGCCGTCAGTCAGGTTGACCGCGTTGCTCGAACCGACAATGACGAAGTAGGTCAGCACGATGAAACCGGCGCCCAGCGGGATGCTGTAGTCCTTGAGCATCGGCAGAATCAGCGTGGTTTCCACCGGCGTCGCGGCAGTCATATAAAGGAAGATCGCAGCGCCGAGGCCGAACACCGACTGCCAGAAATACTTCCAGCGGCTCGGCAGGCCACGGGAGTTCTTCTCGATGACTTTGCGGTAATCGTCGACCCAGCCGATGGCGCCGAACAGCAGGGTCACCAGCAGCACCACCCAGACGTAGCGGTTGCTCAGGTCAGCCCAGAGCAAGGTGCTGACGCCGATCGAAGACAGAATCAGCGCGCCACCCATGGTCGGCGTACCGGATTTGGACAGGTGCGATTGCGGACCGTCGTTGCGCACCGATTGGCCGATCTGACGGTTCTGCAGAGTACGGATCATCCACGGGCCATAGCACAGCGACAAGACCAGCGCGGTCAGCACACCGAGAATCCCGCGCAGGGTCAGGTACTGGAAGACCGCGAAGCCTTTGTAGAACTGTTGCAGATACTCCGCTAGCAGCAGCAGCATTAATGTTTCTCCAGACTGGACCCGCACAGAGCCGCAACGATGTTTTCCATCGCTGCGCTGCGCGAACCCTTGATCAAAATGGTGGTGTTTGTGTCCTGCTCGGCGGCGAGGGCCTGGATCAGCTCGGCCTGGGTGCCGAAGTGCTGCGCCTGCTCACCGAAAGCGTTTACCGCGTGGACCATGTTCGGCCCGACCGCGTAAAGCGCGGAAACCTTGCCTCGGGCGTACTCGCCCACGTCGCGGTGCCCCTGCTCCGCCCAGTCGCCCAACTCGCCGATATCCCCGAGCACCAGGACGGTGCGGCCGGAAAAGCCGGCGAGTATATCAACGGCCGCGCACATCGAGGTGGGGTTTGCGTTGTAGGTGTCATCGATGACGCGCATGCCGTTTTTCGCCAGTTGCGCGACGGTGCGCCCCTTGACCGGTTGCACCGCGCCCAGCCCGGTGGCGATGCCGAACAGCGACACGCCCAAGGCGTGAGCAGCAGCGGCGGCAGCCAGGGCATTGGCGACGTTATGAGTACCGAGCAGGTTCAGTTGCACGCGCTCGCTACCTTCAGGCGTGTGCAGATTGAACGCCGGGCAACCACGGGCATCGGTGGCCAGATCGCTGGCGTGGAAATTCGCCTCGCTGTTGCTCAGGGCGAAGGTCAGCACCTGACGGCCGGCCGCGCGGGTCTTCCAGATACCAAAAGCCTTGTCATCGAGGTTGAGCACGGCGATGCCATCGGCGGCCAGACCCTCGATGATTTCGCCTTTGGCTTCGACGATTTTTTCCGGACCGCCGAACTCACCGACGTGAGCGGTGCCGGCGTTGTTCAGGATCGCTACGTGCGGCTTGGTCAGGCCGACGGTGTAAGCGATCTCGCCCAGACGTGAAGCGCCCAGTTCGATGACAGCCGAGGTGTGTTCCGGCGCCAGTTCGATCAGGGTCAGCGGCACGCCGAGGTCGTTGTTCAGATTGCCACGGGTCGCCAGCACCGGACCGCGCGTGCGCAGGATGCTCGCGAGCATTTCCTTGACCGTGGTCTTGCCACTGGAACCGGTCACCGCCGCCACTGGCTGGGTGAACGCAGCACGGTTCAACGCGCCGAGTTGGCCCAGCGTCTGACGGGTGTCCTTGACCAGCAATTGCGGCAACGCGCTGTCGGCGACTTCACGCTCGACCAATGCCGCCACGGCGCCTTTGCCGGCAACGTCGTTCAGATAATCATGACCGTCGAAACGCGGGCCGGTCAGGGCGATGAACAACTGGCCGGGCTGGATCGCACGGCTGTCGATGCTGACGCCGTCGAAACTCGCATCAGCGCCGATCAAACGGGCTTCGAGGACGTTGGTCAGTTCACTGAGTGTCAGGGCCTTAAGCATGGGCCACCTCCCACGCGGTCAGGGCATGATCGGCCTCGACCAGATCGGAAAAGGCATGGCGCACGCCGTTGATTTCCTGATAGTCCTCGTGACCTTTGCCGGCGAGAACAATCACGTCGTCAGCGGTCGCACCGGTGATAAGTTGCGCGATGGCCTGGCCGCGACCGGCGACGAAAGTGACTTTATCCACAGCGGTGAAACCGGCGCGGATGTCGTCGAAGATCACTGCCGGATCTTCAGTGCGCGGGTTGTCGTCGGTGACCAACACTTGGTCAGCCAGACGCTCGACCACTTCGGCCATCAACGGACGCTTGCCGCGATCACGATCGCCACCGCAACCGAACAGGCACAGGAGTTGGCCTTTGACGTGCGGGCGCAGTGCTGTGAGAACTTTTTCCAGTGCATCCGGGGTGTGGGCGTAATCGACCACCACCAACGGCTGCGTGCCACCACCCAGACGCTGCATGCGACCGGCCGGGCCTTCGAGCTTCGGCAGCACTTTGAGAATTTCGTCGAGGGCGTAATCCAGACCGAGCAAGGCGCCGACTGCGGCCAGCACGTTACTCAGGTTGAAACGACCAAGCAGCGTACTGCGCAGGTGATGCTCGCCCTGCGGCGTGACCAGCGTGGCGCGTACACCATGGTCGTCGAACTGCGCTTCGCGGCAGAACAGGTAGGCACTGCTGTCGAGCAGGCTGTAGGTGATCAAACGCGACTCGCGTTTTTCCGCCGCCAGTTGCCGGCCGAAATCGTCGTCGAGGTTGACCACGCGGCACTTCAGGTCATTCCAGGCGAACAGCCGGGCCTTGGCCTCGGCGTACGCCTGCATGGTGCCGTGATAATCCAGATGATCGCGGGACAGGTTGGTCATCACCGCCACGTCGAACGCCAGCGCGGTGACCCGGCCCTGATCCAGACCGTGGGACGAGACTTCCATGGCCACGGCTTTGGCACCGGCCTTTTTCAGGTCACCCAGGGTCGCTTGCACGGCAATCGGGTTCGGCGTGGTGTGCAGGCCGCTTTCCAGCGCACCGTAGAAACCGGAACCGAGGGTGCCGACGATGCCGCAATGCTGGCCGAGCAGATCAAGTGCCTGCGCGACCAGTTGGGTCACGCTGGTCTTGCCGTTGGTGCCAGTGACGCCGATCAGGTTCAGGTGATGACTCGGCTCACCGTAAAAACGCCCGGCAATGTCCGAAAGTTGCGCCGCCAGACCCTTGACCGGGATCAGCGGCACGTCAGTGATCGGCAATACGGTGGCGCCTTCGACCTCATACGCCACGGCAGCTGCGCCGCGTTGCAAGGCATCGGCGATATGCGCACGGCCATCGAAACGGCCGCCGGGCACGGCAAGAAACAGATCGCCGGCGCGCACGTTGCGGCTGTCCAGCGCCAGTTCACGGATCAACAGATCGTGGCCGGCGTGGGGAAATATCTTGTTCAGACTTAATGACATCAGCCGCGCCCTCCATTGGCTTTCAGCGGAACGACCGGGGTGGCGTTGGCTTGTTGGGTGGTCGGCAGGTTGTCCGGGGTCACGTTCATCAGACGCAGGGTGCCGGACATCACACGGCTGAACACCGGCGCGGACACCAGACCACCGAAGTACCCGGCCTTGGTCGGTTCATCGATCACCACAACGATGGCGTAACGCGGATCGCTCATCGGGCCGAAGCCGGCGAACAGCGAACGGTAGGAGTTTTCTGCGTAGCCCTTGGTGCCGACCGAGGTCTTGCGCGCGGTACCCGACTTGCCGCCGACGTGATAAGCCGGCACCTGCGCACGGAACACGCCGCGCGGCGCTTCGATTACCTGCTGCAACATGCCCTGCATGGTTTTCGCCACGGCTTCCGGCAGCACTTGGGTGGTCTGCGGCATCTTGTCGGTTTTGATCAGCGTCAGCGGCGCGAGACGACCGTTGTTGGCCAGTGCCGAGAACGCGTGCACCAACTGGATCGCGGTCACGGAAATACCATAGCCGTAAGACAAGGTTGCAGTTTCAGCCTTGCGCCATTCGCGGTAGTTGGGCAGATTGCCGACGCGTTCGCCGGGGAAGCCCAGGCCGGTGTCCTGACCGAGGCCGACTTTCTGCGCGAGACGGAAAATGGTTTCGCCGCCGATATCGAAGGCGACTTTACTCATGCCGACGTTACTGGAATTGATCAGGATGCCGGTCAGATCGAGCACTGGCCCTTCGGTCTTCGACACGTCTTTAATGGTGTATTTGCCGATCTGCAACGAGCCCGGATACACCTCGACGGTGTCGCTCGGTTTCCAGCGGCCGGTTTCGATTGCCGCGCTCATGGAAATGGCTTTCATGGTCGAACCCGGCTCGAACACGTCGATCATGGCGCGGTTGCGCATCATCGCCGGTTGCAGGTTGCGACGGTTGTTCGGGTTGTAGGTCGGCTGGTTGACCATGGCCAGGATCTCGCCGGTCTTCACATCCATGATCACCAGACTGCCGGCCTTGGCACCGTTTTCGATGATCGCGTTGCGCAGCTCGCGGTTGGCCAGGTATTGCAGACGCAGGTCAATCGACAACGCCAAGGGCTTGCCAGCCTTGGCGTTCTTGGTGACTTGAACATCCTTGATCAACCGGCCACGGCGATCCTTGATGACTTGTCGTTTGCCCGGCACCCCGGCCAGCCATTCGTCATAGGCCAGCTCGACGCCTTCGCGACCGTGATCGTCGATGTCGGTAAAGCCGACCATGTGCGCGGTGACTTCACCGGCCGGGTAGAAGCGGCGGAATTCTTCGATGCCGTAGACGCCCGGCACTTTCAGATCGAGCACAGCCTGACCCTGCTCGGGGGTCAGCCCGCGCACCAGATAAATGAATTCTTTGTTGGCCTGGGC
This sequence comes from Pseudomonas sp. ef1, assembly GCF_007293365.2. Classification (NCBI taxonomy): domain Bacteria; kingdom Pseudomonadati; phylum Pseudomonadota; class Gammaproteobacteria; order Pseudomonadales; family Pseudomonadaceae; genus Pseudomonas; species Pseudomonas sp. ef1. Next base: position 5,956,780 of record NZ_CM129815.1, read on the forward strand.
TTCGAGGCGTTCGCTCAGGGCTTTCGGGTTCTGGCCCAGCGCGGCGGCGAGTGCCGGCCACTTCTCTTTGGCCGACTGCATTTCCTTGGCGTTGGCCCACAGCGTGGTCACTGGCGTACTGACCGCCAGAGGCTCGCCGTTACGGTCGGTGATCAGGCCACGGTGCGCCGGAATCGGAATATGCCGCAGGCTGCGCGCATCGCCCTGCCCTTTGAGGAAGTCACGGTCGACCACTTGCAGGTCGATGATGCGCCAGCAGATCGCCGCGACCATCAGACCGAGCAGCGCCACCATCAGGCGGAAGCGCCATGGGAACAGCGCGCCTTCGAGTTTCATCATGGCGCCACCATCTTCACGTCGGCGGCGCCAGGGATGTGCATCTTCAGTTGTTCGGTGGCCAGCACTTCGATGCGGCTGTGCGCAGTCCAGGTGCTCTGCTCGAGAATCAAGCGGCCCCACTCGGCCTGCGCCTTGTCGCGCACGCTGAGTTCGTTATAAAGGGTGTTGAGCAACTGCCGGTTCCAGTGTGCGCTGTACGACACGGCAATGGCCGAAAACAGCACGCCGATAAACAGCAGCAGCATCAGAAAGCTGCCGCCGGGCAGTGGTTTGGCGAAAAGCTTGCTCACCGCAACTTCTCCGCGACACGCATGACGGCGCTACGGGAACGTGGGTTGGCTTTGAGTTCGGCGTCGGAGGCCGTCTGCGCTTTGCCGTGGATTTTGATTTTCGGTTCGAAGGCGACGTGGCGAACCGGCAGGTTGCGCGGCAAATTGTCGGCCTCACCTTTCACCAGCTTGCGCATGAACAGTTTGACGATGCGGTCTTCCAGCGAGTGGAAGCTGATCACCACCAGACGGCCGCCAACTTCCAGCGCTTCCAGCGCGGCGTCGAGACCGGCTTCCAGATCGCCGAGTTCGTTATTGACGTGAATGCGCAACCCCTGGAACGCGCGGGTGGCCGGGTTCTTGCCCTTTTCCCACGCCGGGTTGGCGACTTTCAGCACTTCGGCCAGATCGGCGGTGCGCTCGAACGGCTTGATGTCACGACGCTCGGCAACGGCACGGGCCATACGCCCGGAGAAACGTTCTTCGCCGTATTCCTTGAACACCCGGGCGATTTCTTCCACAGGCGCGGTGTTGACGAATTCGGCAGCGCTGATGCCACGGGACGGGTCCATGCGCATGTCCAGCGGCCCGTCATTGAGGAAACTGAAGCCGCGCTCGGCGTCATCGAGCTGCGGCGAAGACACACCGAGGTCGAGCAGAATGCCGCTGACCTTGCCGGTCAGGCCTTGCTCGGCAACCACCGAACCGAGCTCGGCAAAGCTGCGCTGCACAACGACAAAGCGGCCGTCTTCGGCCGCTAGCGTTTGCCCGGTGGCAATCGCTTGAGGATCCTTGTCGAATCCGATGAGTCGACCGTCCGGCCCGAGCTGGCTGAGGATCAACCGACTGTGCCCGCCGCGCCCGAACGTGCCGTCCAGATAGCAGCCATCAGGACGTACGGCGAGAGCCTCGACGGCTTCGTCAAGCAGTACGGTGATGTGGTTAAAGCCGCTATCAATAGTCACAGGATCAAATCACGCAGTTCATCAGGCATCGCGCCCGGTTGTTGAATAGCAGCAAGGTCAGCGGCAGATACCGCGTTCCATGCATCCTCGTCCCACAATTGGAACTTGTTCAGTTGGCCGACCAGCATCGCGCGCTTATCGAGCTTGGCGTATTCGCGCAAACGCGGCGGAACCAGGAAACGACCACTGCCATCGAGTTCGAGGTCGACGGCATTACCAATCAATAAACGTTGCAGGCGACGGTTCTCTTCGCGAAGCGAAGGGAGTGCGCGCAACTTGGTTTCAATAATTTCCCACTCATCGAGCGGATAGACACACAGGCATGGATCAACGGCATCAATGGTCACGATCAATTGGCCGGAACTGCGCGAATCGAGCTCGTCACGGTACCGGCTCGGCATGGCGAGACGGCCCTTTGCATCGAGACTGATAGCGTTAGCTCCGCGAAACACGTCAGCGTTTCTCCAATTTTTATCGTTTTGAGCTCAAAAAACCCACTTCATGCCACTTTCCGCCACTTGCGCACACTATAGGAATGCGCCCACCACACCGTCAAGGCGCGGATTAAAGGAAAAGCCTTACAGAACGGAGATTTAGCGACGTAAAAGGAGGCTCAACGAGAATCTGACGTGAAGTTTTGGTCAATAACTTGATGCAGCACTGAAAGCTGCGCTCGAAAGTTAAAGTAGTTTGTTAAGAGTAAGATTTTTTCGGTATTACAAAGGCGCTTCGGCTGTTGATTGAAGCAGGGTGGGAAAAGGCTATTACCGCGTTTGCCGCTGCCGGAATTTCAGACCAGGCCGGCTGATATTACACAGCCGCGTCTTCTTTGTTTCAAGCAGGGAAAGAAAAAGGTGGAGAGTCGATCTGTAAGCCGGGTTCTGTCTTGAACAGTCATTCGTCTACGATGGCCATCACTGGACATCTTTAGCAACCTACCCGGTCCCAGCGCGGGCCACGCCTTGGGACCCTATTTGGTCTTGCTCCAAGTGGGGTTTACCTAGCCACGAACTGTTGCCAGACGTGCGGTGCGCTCTTACCGCACCTTTTCACCCTTACCGGCGCTTGCGCGCTTAGGCGGTTATTTTCTGTGGCACTTTCCGTAGGCTCACGCCTCCCAGGCATTACCTGGCACTTCGCCCTATGGAGCCCGGACTTTCCTCCCCCCTAATTTTCATAGAGGGCAGCGACTGTCCGATCGACTCTCCGCCGCGAAGGTTAACGGCAGAGCGCCGGAAGAACAAGCGCTAAAACCCTCAAGAATGCCATGGGCGACGGCTTACACGTCTTTCTGTTTATCCAGCGCCACCTGATACAACACGTTTTTGCGCTCGCCAGTGATTTGCGCTGCCAGTGCGGCGGCGCGCTTGAGTGGCATTTCCTCCAGAAGCAGATCGAGGATGCGCATGGCTTCGCTGCTGACCGCGTCCTCCGACTCCGGCGCGGTCCAGCCGGCCACCAGCACTACGCACTCACCGCGCTGCTGATTGCTGTCGGACTCGACGAACGCGCGCAGCTCGCTGAGCGGCAGGCCTTTAAGGGTTTCGAAGGTTTTGGTGATTTCCCGCGCCAGCAGAGCCTGACGCTCGCCGCCAAACACTGCTTCCATATCCTGCAGGCATTCGAGAATGCGATGCGGCGCTTCATAGAAAATCAATGTGCGCGGCTCTTCTTTAACCGCTTCCAGACGCGCCTTGCGTCCGACCGACTTGGCCGGCAGAAAGCCTTCGAAAATAAAACGGTCGGACGGCAAGCCCGCCGCCGACAGCGCTGCGATCAACGCACAGGCACCCGGCACCGGCACCACGTTGATCCCGGCCGCACGGGCCTGACGCACCAGGTGATAACCCGGATCGGAAATCAGCGGCGTGCCGGCATCGGAGATCAGCGCGACGTTGTCGCCCGCCAACAACCGCGTAATAAAGCGGCTACCCTCATCCCGTTCGTTGTGTTCGTGACATGCGGCCAAGGGCGTGCCGATGCCGAAGTGCTGCATCAGGCGCGCCGAATGCCGGGTGTCTTCCGCTGCAATCAGGGCCACTTCACGGAGGATTTTCAAGGCCCGGGCGCTGATGTCGTCCAGGTTGCCGATGGGCGTCGCCACCACATAAAGCGAGCCAGCAGCGGAATTCAAAGGACCTGGAGCAGTCAAAGCGCACACCTCGTGATCGGTAAAAGCGGCCATTGTAGCGCGTCATGAGGCTTGCGATGCGCTCCGGCCGAGTGCGGTTTTTCGCCCGGTTGTGCGCTGCCGCAACATTTACTCCAGCTAAATTGACCGATTCACGCCAGTAACATCGCGCCCCGGCCAGTGCTTGGGTACAATTCCACGCTAATTTGATCGAGTATCAGGAACACTTACATGATCGCTTGCCTGCGGCTGTTCACTGCCCTCTGCCTCGCTGCCTTGTTGGCCGCGTGTGCCAGCTCCCCTTCCTCCAGCCTTGGCGAACTTCCACGGACTCCGGACGCCAGCATCGAGCAACTGCTCGAACAGGCTGCGCAGGCTAAAACCCCGGAACAAGCCGCCCTGCTGCGCCTGAGCGCGGCGGACCAGGCCTACCGCCAAGGCAATGCCGGCCAGTCCGCGCAAATCCTGCAACAAGTGCCGGTGGAGCAACTCAAGCCAGGCCAGCAGATTTTCGCCAATACGCTGTCCGCCGAACTGGCCATGACGCGCAATCAGCCGAAAGCTGCGCTGACCGCCCTGAGCCATCCGAGCTTCCAGAAGCTCGGGGAAATGCCGGAAGAGCAGCAAGTGCGCACTGGCACTGTTCACGCCCGCGCCCTTGAAGCCGATGGCCAGACGCTGGCCGCTGCCCGTGAGCGTGTGTTCATTGCACCGATGCTGGAAGGCGAAGCGGCGAGCAAGAACCACGAAGCGATCTGGACCCTGATCGCTTCGCTGCCAACCGATCAATTGCAACCGAACAACACCGACGATCTCGGCGGTTGGATGGCACTGGCGCAAGCGGTGAAAACCGCAGGCACGCTGGAACAGCAACAAGCCGCGATCGACAACTGGCGTGGGCAAAATCCAAAGCACCCGGCGGCTGTCAACCTGCCGCTGCCATTGACCAAACTCAAGGAACTGGCCAGCCAGCCACTGAGCAAAATCGCCCTGCTGCTGCCACAGGACGGCCAGTTGGCGTCGGTCGGCAAAGCGCTGCGTGAAGGCTTCATGGCCGCGCATTATCAGGCGCAACAGGCCGGCCAGAACCCACCTGCCATCGAGTTCTACGACAGCTCGAAGCTGACCTCGATGGACGAGTTCTATCGCAAGGCTCAGGCTGACGGCGTGCAACTGGTAGTCGGCCCACTGGAAAAACCACTGGTCAAGCAACTGAGCACTCGCCCGCAACTGCCGATCACCACCCTGGCGCTGAACTACAGCGAAGGCGAGCAAGGCCCGGCGCAGTTGTTCCAGTTCGGTCTGGCGGCTGAAGACGAAGCTAGCGAAGTTTCCCGTCGCGCCCGTGCCGACGGCCTGCATCGCGCCGCGATCATGGTGCCGAAGGGCGAATGGGGCGATCGCGTCCTACGCGCCTTCAGCCAGGACTGGCAAGCCAATGGCGGCAGCATCGTTGCCACCGAGCGTGTCGATCAGCCGGTGCAACTGGCCCAGCAGATTGCCGACATGTTCCAGCTGCGTCAGAGCGAAGCTCGCGCCAAGAGCCTGCAGAATGTTGCCGGCACCAATGTCGCCGCGCAGCCTTCGCGTCGTCAGGACATCGAATTCATCTTCTTGGCCGCCACGCCGCAACAGGCCCAGCAGATCAAGCCGACCCTGAATTTCCAGTACGCCGGTGACGTGCCGGTCTACGCGACCTCCCACGTCTACAGCGCCAGCGGCGACGTCAATCAGTACAACGACATGAACGGCATTCGCTTCTGCGAAACCCCATGGCTGCTGGAAACCAGCGATCCGCTGCGCCAGCAAGTAGCTGCGCAATGGCCGCAAGCCAATGGCAGCCTCGGTCGCCTGTACGCCATGGGCGCCGATGCCTATCGCCTGGCACCGCGCCTGGGTCAACTCAAGGCCCTGCCGGACAGCCGCATCGAAGGTCAGTCGGGCAGCCTCGGCATGACCCAGACCCAGCGCGTTGTGCGCCAGTTGCCGTGGGCACAGTTCGTCAGCGGTCAGGTGCAGCGCCTGCCGGACACCCCGCGCTGATGCCCGACAGGTCACGCTCGCAAAGCGGCAAGGATGCCGAGCGCCAGGCGCTCGAACATCTGCAACAACAAGGGCTGCGCCTGCTGGCGCAGAACTGGTTATGCAAACGCGGCGAGCTTGATCTGGTCATGCTTGATGGCGATACAGTAGTATTCGTTGAAGTTCGCTACAGAAAAAACACTCAATGGGGTGGCGCGCTCGCCAGTATCGACGAGCGCAAGCAGCAGAAACTGATTTTTGCAGCACAGTATTTTCTTCAGCGCGAGTCGCGTTGGGCCAATTCCCCCTGCCGCTTCGATGTGGTGGCAATCGACAGCCACCCGAATCAGCTGAACTGGTTGCAGAATGCTTTCGACAGTTGATCGCCTGCACCCTGCCCCGTTTTCGTCCGACACATTTTGCTCTTTGCTTTGCCGGCTGCACATTCACGTGCCGAACAGCCGCGCCACTTAAGGTCACACAGATGGACATGCAATCCCGAATTCGCCAGCTATTTCAGGCCAGTATCGACACCAAGCAACAGGCGATGGACGTACTTGCACCGCACATCGAGCAAGCCAGCCAGATCATGGTCAACGCCCTGCTCAACGAAGGCAAAATGCTCTCGTGCGGCAACGGTGGCTCGGCCGGCGACGCCCAGCATTTTTCCTCGGAACTGCTCAACCGCTTCGAGCGTGAGCGTCCGAGCCTGCCGGCAATAGCACTGACCACCGACACTTCGACGATCACTTCGATCGCCAACGATTACAGCTACAACGAAGTGTTCTCCAAGCAGATCCGCGCGCTCGGCCAGCCGGGCGATGTGTTGCTGGCGATTTCGACCAGTGGCAACTCGGCGAACATTATTCAAGCGATCCAGGCCGCACATGATCGCGAAATGATTGTCGTAGCTTTGACCGGACGCGATGGCGGCGGCATGGCGTCGCTGCTGTTGCCCGAGGACGTCGAGATTCGCGTACCGGCCAACGTCACTGCACGTATTCAGGAAGTCCACTTGCTGGCGATCCATTGCCTCTGCGATCTGATCGACAGCCAACTGTTCGGGAGTGAAGAATGACCCCTAATCGCCTTGGCCTTCTGGCCTTGACCCTGTGCCTCGGCATCAGCGGCTGCACCTCGGTGGTAAATGCCAGCCGTGAAGCGCCGATCGAAGACGACCGTGGCACGCGCACCTTCGGCAGCAAGATCGACGACTCGCTGATCGAAACCAAAGCAGGCGTGAACATCGCCAAGGCCGATCCGGCACTGGACAACGACTCGCACATCGTCATTACCAGCTTCAACGGTGTGGTATTGCTCGCCGGCCAGACGCCACGCGAAGACCTCAAGGCCAAAGCCGAACAGGCCGCCGCCAACGTCCAGCGCGTGAAGAAGGTGCATAACGAGCTGCAAGTGCTGCAACCGTCCTCCCTGCTCGCGCGCCAGAACGACGCGTGGCTGACCACCAAGATCAAGACCCAGATGCTCACCGACGCCAGCATTCCTGGCTCGCGCATCAAGGTTGTGACCGAGAATGGCATCGTCTACCTGCTGGGCCTGCTGACCAAACAGGAAGCCACTCAGGCAACCAATCTGGTTCAGGGTGTGTCCGGTGTGCAGAAGATCGTGAAGCTTTTCGAATACATCGACTGACCTGATTACGCAGGAGTTGTGTAGGAGCTGACAAGTGCAACGAGGCTGCGATCTTTTGATCTTGCTTTTAAAAATCAAAAGATCGCAGCCTCCGGCAGCTCCTACACGACCAATGCAGGCACAAAAAAGGCGATCCATCCGGATCGCCTTTTTTTATTTCACAACCTTCAAGCTTGGCCGGCCACTCGGACGTGGCGGCTCGCTGCCCGGTGGCGGCGAGTCGTCATCCGGATCAATGTCTTCCTCGTCGTCCATCGGCAACTCGAGGTCAAACACCATGCCCTGGCCGTTCTCCCGGGCGTAGATGCCCAGGATCGCGCTGATCGGCACGTAGAGACTGTGCGGAACACCGCCGAAGCGGCCTTCGAACGTCACCACGTCGTTATCCATGTGCAGATGACGCACGGCACTGGGCGAGATGTTCAGGACGATCTGGCCGTCACTGGCAAAACCCTGTGGCACCTGCACCGCCGGGTACTCGGAGTTGACCAGCATGTGCGGGGTGCAATCGTTATCCACAATCCACTCGTAGAGCGCGCGGACCAGATAAGGTCGACTGGAGTTCATAGCGGCTCCTTAAGCCTTAGCGCATATCGCGTTCGACACCAGACAGACTTGCCTGGAAAGCCTCACGCGCAAACTGACGCTCCATATAATCAAGCAGCGGCTTGGCCGGCCGCGGCAGTTCAATACCCAGAATCGGCAAACGCCAGAGTATGGGTAATAGGCAGCAATCCACCAGACTTTGTTCCTCACTGAGGAAGAACGGTTTGTCGGCGAACAGCGGCGAAACGCCGGTCAGGCTTTCGCGCAGTTCCTTGCGCGCCACGACCCGTGCAGCCTCTTTGCTCTTGGGATCCAGAATCAGATCCACCAGCCCGCACCAGTCACGCTGAATCCTGTGGATCAGCAGACGACTGTTGGCCCGCGCCACCGGATAAACCGGCATCAGCGGCGGGTGCGGGTAACGCTCATCCAGATACTCCATCACCACGGTCGACTCCCACAACGCCAGGTCACGATCGACCAGCGTCGGCAGACTGCCGTAAGGGTTCACCTCAATCAGTTTAGGCGGCTGGCGGCCCGCTTCCACGTAGATGATTTCGGCGCTGACACCCTTCTCTGCAAGCACGATGCGCACTCGGTGGGAATAGTGGTCGGCGGGGTCGGAGTAACAGGCCAACCGATTGGTCACGCCCATGGCGATCCTCCTCGCTTGTTGAATTTGTCGGAACCGGAAAAACGCGCGCGCCCAGAGGGCACCTCCCGCAGGGTCTGACTGAGCAGACCCTGCTTTAGCGGAGGCGCCCTTGGGCGCGCGCGATTAACAGCAATGCTTGAAGCGTATCAGTGCACGTCTTTCCAGTATTCACGCTTGAGCAGGTAGGCGAACACAAAGAAGAACGCCAGGTACAGCAAGACATAAGTACCGATGCGCTGATGTTGCAGCTTAACCGGGTTAGCCGAGTAAGCCAGGAAGGTTACCAGATTCTTGACCTTCTCATCGAACTGCTCTTGGTTCAGAGCACCGGACTTCGGCACGATGGTCAACTGATCACACGCTTCATGAGTCAGCGGCGTGCCGGTCAGCGGATCGTATTGCTTCTTGCCGTCCTCGACGATCTGCACCTGCTTGCAGCCGACGACCTGCCGACCTTGCAGGCCGACCAGCACGTTAGGCATGCCGACGTTCGGGAAGACCTTGTTGTTCACGCCCCATGGACGCGCCGGGTCTTCGTAGAACGACTTCAGGTAACCGTACAGCCAGTCGGTGCCGCGTACCCGCGCTACCAGAGTCAGGTCCGGCGGCGCTGCGCCGAACCAGGTCTTGGCGTCGGCCGGCTGCATGCCGATGTTCATGTGGTCGCCAATCTTGGCACCGGTGAACACCAGCTTCTCCAGCATCAACTCGTGCGGAATGCCGAGGTCATCGGCAACGCGCTCGTAACGCTGGAACTTGGCGCTGTGGCACCCCATGCAATAGTTGGCAAAGGTCCGTGCACCATCCTGCAGGGCGGCTTTGTCGGAGACGTCGATATCGACACTTTCCAGTTCCGGACCATGCCCCCCGGCAGCAAAAGCCAGGGAAGGCAGCGCAGTAAAAATCAGAGCAAGAAATAACTTTTTCATCAGCCAGTCACCCTTTCCGGAACCGGTTTGGTCTTCTCGAGCCGGGTGTAGAACGGCATCAGAATGAAGTAGGCGAAATACAGGAAGGTGCAGACCTGCGACAGCAACGTGCGCCCCGGCGTCGGCGCAAGAACGCCGAGGATGCCGAGAATCACGAAAGAAATGCAGAACACCACCAGCCAGATTTTGCTCATCCAGCCCTTGTAGCGCATCGATCTCACCGGACTGCGATCCAGCCATGGCAGCACGAACAGCACCGCAATCGCCGCGCCCATGGCGATAACGCCCATGAGCTTGTCCGGCACCGCACGCAGGATTGCGTAGAACGGAGTGAAGTACCAGACCGGGGCAATGTGCTCAGGCGTCTTGAACGGGTTAGCCGGCTCGAAGTTTGGTTTTTCGAGGAAGTAGCCGCCCATTTCCGGGAAGAAGAACACAATGAAGCAGAAGATGAACAGGAACACCACAACGCCGACAATGTCCTTCACCGTGTAGTACGGGTGGAAGGCGATGCCGTCCAGCGGGATGCCGTTTTCGTCTTTGTGCTTCTTGATATCGACGCCGTCAGGGTTGTTCGAGCCCACTTCGTGCAGCGCCAGAATATGCAACACCACCAGACCGAGAATCACGATCGGCAGCGCGACAACGTGCAAGGCGAAGAAGCGGTTCAGGGTGATTCCGGAGATCAGGTAGTCACCACGAATCCACTGGGTCAGATCATCGCCGATCAGCGGAATCGCACCGAACAGCGAGATGATCACCTGGGCGCCCCAGTACGACATCTGGCCCCAAGGCAGCAGGTAACCCATGAACGCTTCGGCCATCAGTGCCAGGTAGATCAGCATGCCGAACACCCAGACCAGCTCGCGCGGCTTCTGGTACGAGCCGTAGAGCAGGCCGCGGAACATGTGCAGATAGACGACGATGAAAAACGCCGAAGCGCCGGTCGAGTGCAGCAGACGCAGGATCGAACCGTACTCGACGTCGCGCATGATGTATTCGACGGAAGCAAATGCCTCTTCTGCCGACGGCGTATAGCTCATCGTCAGCCAGACGCCGGTAACGATCTGGTTGACCAGCACCAGCAGCGCCAGCGAGCCGAAGAAATAGAAGAAGTTGAAGTTTTTTGGTGCGTAATATTTGCTGAGATGGTCTTCCCACATTTTGGTCGCGGGAAAGCGCGCATCAACCCAATCCATGAACTTGCTCATCACGCTTTCTCCGTATCGACGCCAATGACAATCAGCTCATCGGTCTCATAGGAATGCGGGGGAACTGGCAGGTTCAAAGGCGCAGGTTGCGACTTGTAGACGCGGCCAGCCAGATCGTAGTGGGAACCGTGGCACGGGCAGAAATAGCCGCCTACCCAGTCTTTGCCCAGATCCGCAGGTGCCACTTCGGGACGGAAGGTCGGTGAGCAACCCAAGTGCGTACAGATCCCGATCAGCAGGAGAATTTCCGGCTTGATCGAGCGTACTTCCGGGTCGACATAAGTGGGTTGCGTGGAGTTTTTGGAGGTCGGATCGGAGAGCTGACCCTCGATCTTCTTGAGATTCCCCAGGATTTCCTCGGTACGGCGGACAATGAACACCGGCTGGCCGCGCCATTCAGCAATCATCTGCTGGCCTGGCTCGATTTTGCTGACATTCACTTTCACCGGTGCACCGGCAGCTTTCGCCTTGGCACTGGGAAACCATGACCCCACGAACGGGACCGCAGCCCCCACCGCTCCTGCAGCACCCACCACGGATGTGGCTGCCACCAGGAAGCGACGCCGGCCTGCATTCACGCCGTCATTGCTCATTCAGTCCTCTCCCATCAGCTTTTTTGGCCTGTTAAATCAGGCGTCTACTAAATAAATCAAATGTTACTTATAAAAATTTTGCCCGAATGGTAATGAAAACCCCCAATTCTGACAAGGTTAATTCCCCGGGGCTCAACCCCTTAAGCCTTGGAGTATAGGGGGTCTACGGCTGTGGCAAGTTGTCACAACGCAATTCTTTGATAAATCGCACGCATAAAAAAACGCCCGCTTCCGTGAGGAGGCGGGCGTTCTTTTTTGAACGCGGAAGCGGAATTAACGCTTCGAGTACTGCGGACGCTTACGCGCTTTACGCAGACCAACTTTCTTACGTTCAACTTCACGGGCGTCGCGGGTAACGAAGCCAGCTTTGCGCAGAGCGCTACGCAGGGTTTCGTCGTAGTCCATCAGAGCGCGGGTGATGCCGTGGCGGATTGCGCCAGCCTGACCACTTACACCACCGCCGATCACGGTGACGTAGATGTCGAACTTCTCGACAGTCTCGGTCAGCTCCAGCGGCTGACGAACTACCATGCGGGCAGTTTCGCGGCCGAAGAAGTTATCCAGCGAACGGTTGTTGATGGAGATGTTACCAGTACCCGGACGCAGGAAAACGCGTGCGGTTGCGGTCTTGCGACGGCCAGTGCCGTAATTTTGAGTCGCCGACATAATGAACTATTCCGTTAAATCTTCAGTTCTTGGGGCTGCTGAGCAGTATGAGGGTGTGCAGCGCCCGCATAGACTTTCAGCTTACGGTACATGTCGCGACCCAGTGGGTTTTTAGGCAGCATGCCTTTAACCGCGGTCTCGATCACGCGCTCAGGGGCTTTGGCGATCAGCTTTTCAAAGTTGATCGACTTGATGCCGCCCGGGAAACCGGAGTGGGAGTAGTACATTTTGTCAGTGGTTTTAGCGCCGGTAACACGGATCTGCTCAGCGTTGATGACGACGATGTAGTCGCCGGTGTCAACGTGAGGAGTGTACTCAGGCTTGTGCTTGCCACGCAGACGGCTCGCGATTTCGGTGGCCAGACGACCCAGGGTCTGACCAGCAGCGTCGACGACAAACCAGTCGCGCTTTACTGTTTCCGGTTTAGCAGTAAAAGTTTTCATTCTTTATAGCCTCAGGGGCCGCCTGTAAATAAGACGGCGGATCTTACTGAATAGTGCGTACTTTGACAAGTCAAAGGCAGCCGGATACAGACGCTTTCGGGGGCTCGGGTCGGCGCGTCCGTTCAACGGCAAGATTCTTCGGCGGCGGCGCATCACTTCCACTGCAGAAAGAGGTCGGCAATTATGCAGATTGCGAAAAATTTTTCAACCTGCTTTTATGATTGTTTTGCCCAAGGAGCACCCGATGGACTATCGCCAGCTAGGCCGTACCGATCTGAACGTGAGTGCAATCTGCCTCGGCACCATGACCTGGGGCGAGCAAAACACTGAAGCTGAAGCCTTCGCCCAGATCGGAAGGGCCAAGGAAGCCGGGATCAATTTCCTCGACACCGCCGAAATGTATCCGGTGCCGCCCAAAGCCGAAACCTACGCCACCACCGAGCGCTACATCGGCAATTACTTCAAGAGTCGCGGTGACCGTGCCGACTGGATCCTCGCCAGCAAGATCGCCGGCCCCGGCAACACCATCGATTACATCCGCGACAAGAACCTGCGCCACAACCGCCAGCACATCACCGAGGCGCTGGACGGCAGTCTCAAGCGCCTGCAGACCGATTACATCGATCTGTATCAACTGCACTGGCCGGAACGCAGCACCAACTTTTTCGGACAGCTGGGCTACAAGCATAAGATCGAAGCCAACCTGACGCCGCTGGAAGACACCCTCGAAGCCCTCGACGAACAGGTGAAGGCCGGCAAGATTCGCCACATCGGTCTGTCCAACGAGACGCCGTGAGGCACCATGCGCTTTCTGGCTCTGGCCGAAGCCCGTGGCTGGCCGCGTGCAGTGTCGATCCAGAACCCGTACAACCTGCTCAACCGCAGCTTCGAAGTCGGCTTGGCCGAGATCGCCATCCGCGAACAGTGCGGCCTGTTCGCCTACTCGCCACTGGCGTTCGGCTTCCTCTCCGGCAAGTACGAAGGCGGCGCCCGTCCAGCGAAAGGACGCCTGAGCCTCTACAGCCGCTTCAGCCGCTATTTCAACCCGCAATCCGAAGCGGCGTGCAGCCGTTACGTTGCATTGGCCCGTGAACACGGTCTGGACCCGGCGCAAATGGCACTGGCCTTCGTGACCCAGCAACCGTTCGTCACCAGCAACATCATTGGCGCGACGACGCTTGAGCAACTGGACAGCAACATTGCCAGTTTTGATCTGAAACTGTCCGATGAAGTGCTGGCCGGGATCGAGGCGATTCACAAGGATCATCCGAATCCCGCGCCGTAACTGACCGCCAAAAGCTTCGCGAGCAGGCTCGCTCCCACAGGTACCGTGATCCCCTGTGGGAGCGAGCCTGCTCGCGAAGGGGCCAGTCGGATTACCTCAACAGCGTAACGCGGAGCGTCCCCGGCGGCATTCCCACGCAGAGCGTGGGAACGATCATCAGAGCGACCGCGCAATAATCTCTTTCATGATTTCATTGGTGCCGGCATAAATCCGCTGCACCCGCGCATCCGCCCACGCCCGGGCCACCGGGTATTCCCACATGAAGCCGTAGCCGCCATGCAGTTGCACGCATTCGTCGAGCACTTTGCATTGCAGGTCGGTGCCCCAATATTTGGCCATCGCCGCCGTCGGCACATCGAGTTTGCCTTGCAGATGCAACTCCAGGCAACGGTCGACAAAAACCCGGCCGATCTGGATCTCGGTAGCCATCTCGGCCAGTTTGAAGCGGGTGTTCTGGAAATCGGCAATCGACTTGCCGAACGCCTTGCGATCACGGGTGTAATCCAGCGTCCATTGCAACGCCGCTTCAGCCGAGGCCAGGCCGCCAATCGCCACGGTCAGGCGCTCTTGCGGTAACTCCTGCATCAGATAGGCAAACCCGGCCCCCGCCTGGCCGAGAAGGTTTTCCTTCGGCACGCGCACGTCCTGGAAGAACAATTCGGAGGTGTCCTGCGCTTTCATGCCGACCTTCTCCAGGCGCTTGCCTTTCTCGAAGCCCGGCGTATTCGCCTCCACCAGGAACAGGCTGGTGCCCTTGGCCCCGGCCTTCGGGTCGGTCTTGGCCACCACGATGACCAGGTCAGCCAGAAAGCCGTTGGTGATAAAGGTTTTCGAGCCGTTGATCACATATTCGTCACCGTCCAGCACCGCCGTGGTTTTCACCCCTTGCAGGTCGGAACCGGCGCCAGGCTCGGTCATGGCAATCGCCGTAACCATTTCCCCCGAGACCAGTTTCGGCAGGTATTTGTGTTTCAGCGCCTCGCTGCCGTAATGCAGGATGTACGGCGCGACGATATCCGAGTGCAGCGAAAAGCCGATGCCGGTCAGTCCCAGACGCCCGACTTCTTCAATCACCACGGTGCTGTAGAGGAAATCCGCGCCCAGCCCGCCGTACTCTTCCGGCAGGTGCGAACAAAGCATCCCCGCCTCCCCCGCCTTGTTCCACAGCGCGCGATCGATGTGCCCCTGCTTCTCCCACTGCGCGTGATACGGCACGGCCTCTTTTTCGAGGAAAGTTCGCACGCTGTCGCGGAACAATTCGTGTTCGGGGCTGAACAGGGTTCTAGGGATCATGCGGCACCTTTCTTTGTTGTTGGAGGGATTCGGCTCTCAGAGACTAAGCCCCGCTTCCGCTACGGGACACTGGACACATCCGACAAAAAATAAGACGATCCAGCCGTCTGGTGACCACTTTCCCTTATAAAAACAAAACAAAAGTTGAATTATGTCTAAGCACGTCTCCCCGCCCTTGCGGCGCGTCAGCATCCTGGCCATCGACCGGGTTTTCGCTTACACCCTCATGCAGGCCAAGGATTTTTTCCATGTGGCCAGCCTGCGTTACGGCAAACAACTGGGCCACGGCCTGACACCGGCGTTTGAAACGCGCCTGGTCAGCCCCGATGGCAAACCGGTAAAAAGCTTCAGCGACGTGGTCATGCCAGTCGACGGTGGCTTGGAAAACGCCGATGTGATCATCCTCCCGGCGTTCTGGGACGACTTCGATACGCTGTGCGGCCGTTACCCGCAAATCCTGCCGTGGCTGCGCGAACAGCATGCGCGCGGTGCGGTGTTGTGCGGCGAAGCTACCGGGGTGTTCTGGCTCGCCGAAGCCGGGCTGCTCAACGGCAAGGAAGCGACCACCTACTGGCGCTTCTTCAATGCCTTCGCCGAGCGCTTCCCCAAGGTCTATCTGAATCAGGACAAGCACCTGACCGACGCCGACAATCTCTACTGCGCCGGCGGTACTACCTCGGCATGCGATCTCTATATCTATCTGATCGAACGCTTCTGCGGCGCGAACGTGGCGCAAGCCGTGGCCCGCGACATCCTCTACGAAGTGCAGCGCAGCTATTCGCCGGGACGTATCGGTTTCGGTGGGCAGAAGCTGCATCAGGACGTGATCATCCTGCAGATCCAGCAGTGGCTCGAAGAACATTTTGCCGACAAGTTCCGCTTCGAAGACGTCGCCCGCGAGCACGGCATGAGCATCCGCAACTTCATGCGCCGCTTCCAGACCGCCACCGGCGACAAGCCGCTGCATTACTTGCAACGCCTGCGCATCGAGACGGCCAAGGGCCTGCTTTCGGGCACGCGCAAAAGCATCAAGACCATCAGTTACGAGGTCGGTTACGACGATGCGAGCTTTTTTGCGCGATTGTTCCGCCAGCACACCGAACTGTCGCCTAACCAGTATCGGCAACAGTTTCAGCAGGCTGCGTAACTCAACTGCGCGATCCAATGTGGGAGCGAGCCTGCTCGCGAATACGTACTTACCTGCAACATTGACGTTGCTGACACTGCGCTTTCGCGAGCAGGCTCGCTCCCACAGGGAAAAACTTCAGCGCATAAAAAAGGCCTGCAATCGCAGGCCCTTTTTTGTCGCCGAGACTCCGCTTAAGGCTTGTGCGCCCGCGACAGAAACTCGTGGGATTGCATCTCCAGCAGTCGGCTCAGCGTGCGCTGAAACTCGAAGGTCAGGCGTCCGCCGGTGTACAGATCCTTCAGCTCGACTTCGGCAGAAATGATCAGTTTGACGTTGCGGTCGTAGAATTCGTCGACCATGTTGATGAAGCGCCGGGCGATGTCGTCGGTGGTGACGCTCATCTGCTCGACGCCGCTAAGCAGCACGGCGTGGAAGATCTTGCCCAGTTCGATGTAGTCGTTCTGGCTGCGCGGGCCGTCGCACAGTTCGCGGAAGTCGAACCAGGCCACGTCGTCGCAGGTGCGCAGAGCGCGGATTTCGCGGTTCTCGATGATCAGCACATCGTTTTCAACCGCCGCCGTGCACTCCGGCGTCAGTGCCTTGAAGCTCTTGCGCAGGCTTTCGTGGGCGGCTTCGTCGAGCGGATAGTGGAACAGCTCGGCTTGCTCGAGGTGACGCAGACGATAGTCAACACCGCTGTCGACGTTGACGATCTCGGTGTTCTGCTTGATCAACGCGATGGCTGGCAGGAAGCGCGCGCGTTGCAGGCCATCCTTGTACAGGCCGTCCGGCACGATGTTCGACGTCGCGACCAGGGTCACGCCGTTCTTGAACAGCTCTTCCATCAGCGTGCCGAGGATCATCGCGTCAGTGATGTCGGAGACGAAGAATTCATCGAAGCAGATCACCCGCGACTCGGCCGCGAAGCGCTTGGCGATGATGGTCAGCGGGTTCTTCTCGCCGCCCAGGGTTTTCATTTCTTCGTGCACACGCTTCATGAAGCGGTGAAAGTGCGTGCGGGTCTTTTCCTTGAACGGCAACGCTTCGAAGAAGGTGTCGACCAGGTAAGTCTTGCCACGACCGACGCCGCCCCAGAAATACAGGCCCTTGACCGGTGCCTGATCCTTTTTGCCAAACAGCTTGCCGAGCAAGCCCGGCTTGTTCTGGTCAGCGGCGATCAAGTCGTCGTACAGACGCTGCAAGTGACGCACAGCAGTTTCCTGCGCGGCGTCATGGAAGAAGTCCGGGCGTTTCAGATCAGCTTGATATCGTTCTAGGGGCGTCATAATTCGTTAGCAAGGCAACAAAAACGGGCCGTCACTGTAGCGACGGCCTGTGGGAATGGCAATCGGCCCTTGGTCGGGTCGTGCCGCCGATCAGTCTTGAGCTGGAGTCAGCGCGACGCGCAACGCCTCGATGGCGGCGTCCCGCGCACCGATGTCGGCAAACGCCGGGCTGTCGCCCACGCACTCACCGGCCAGCCAGACGCTGAAGCTCAGTTCTTCAGTACGCACATCCAGGGGCTCGCCGGACTGCAACTGTTTGGTCGCCTGGCCGGCGGTTTTGCCGTCGGCGAAGTTACGCGACAGCAGCAATTGCTCGCCATCGGCCGCCAGCAGACGGAAACGGAAGCTGCCGTCGTCCTCGCGGAAGCTGACGAAACGTGCGGCTTTCGCGGCTTTCTTCTTGGTAGTCGCGGCCACCTGAACCTGATTGACGAAAGAACGCAGGCCAACGGCTTCACGCAATTCGTTGAGGAACGGAGTGGCCACGGCGCGAGCCTTCTTCGCACCAATCTGCAGGATGTCTTCCAGGTCCGCCGGACGCTCGATCAACTGGTGATACTTCTCGCGCGCCTCGCCCAGCTCATTGTCGAGCAACTGGAACAGGCGATTCTTCGCCTCGCCCCAACCCAGACCACCGAGCAGTTCGCTGCGGAATTCGTCAGCCTGCGCCGGGGTGGCGAAGGCCTGGAACAGAGTGAACAGGTGCGAGTTATCGGGATCTTTCGCTTCGCCCGGGGCCTTGGAGTCGGTGACGATCCGCGAGATCGCGTCCTTCATTTCTTTCGCGCTGCTGAACAGCGGAATGGTGTTGTCGTAGCTCTTCGACATCTTGCGACCGTCGAGGCCTGGCAAGGTCGCCACGCTTTCTTCGATCAGCGCTTCGGGCATGGTGAAGAACTCTTTGCCCTGGCCGAACAGATGGTTGAAACGCTGACCGATATCGCGGGCCATTTCCACGTGCTGAATCTGATCACGACCGACCGGCACCTTGTGCGCGTTGAACATCAGGATGTCCGCTGCCATCAGCACCGGGTAGCTGTAGAGGCCCATGGTGATGCCGGCATCCGGGTCTTCACCGGTTTCGAGGTTCTTGTCCACCGACGCCTTGTAAGCGTGCGCACGGTTGAGCAGGCCCTTGGCGGCGACGCAAGTCAGCAGCCAGGTCAGCTCGGGGATTTCCGGGATGTCGGACTGGCGGTAGAACGTCACGCGGTCGACATCGAGGCCACCGGCCAGCCAGGTCGCGGCGATTTCCAGACGCGAGCGCTGGATGCGCAGCGGGTCATCGCATTTGATCAGGGCGTGGTAATCGGCCAGAAAATAGAACGAATCTGCCTGGCTGTCGCGGCTGGCGAGGATTGCCGGGCGAATGGCCCCAGCGTAGTTGCCCAGGTGCGGCGTGCCAGTGGTGGTGATGCCGGTGAGAATGCGGGTACGGTTGGTCATGGGTAATCGCTTGTCAGACTGCAATCAATTCGAGAGACGCGGCAGCAGCAGATCCTTGAGATCGGTCAGCTTGCCGTGAAAAAAGTGTCCGCATTCTGCCACTTTCAGCAGCTCATGGGGGCGCTGGAGTTGTTCCGACCACTGGTAGACCAGTTGCGGATCGATGACTTCATCGGTTTCCGGCTGGATCACGGTCAACCCGCCGTGCTGCGGCAGTTGATCCTCCTCGCCCAGACGCATCACCGCCGGGGCAACCATGAACAGGTGCTCAAGCTGCACGCCCTGGGCTTCGAGACGGCCGCCGAGACTTGCTGCAACAAATCCGCCGAAGGAGAAACCGAACAGGGTCAGCGGCAGATCCGGGTGTTTTTTCCGCAGCCATGTGGCGGCGGCCTGGGCGTCGTCGACTTCACCGGTGCCCATGTCGTGCGTGCCCTGGCTGGCGCCGACGCCGCGATAGTTGAAACGCAAGGTGATCAGGCCTGCGTCGCGCGCGGTGCGCTGCAGGGTCGAGACGACCTTGTTGAGCATGGTGCCGCCCTGTACCGGGTTCGGATGGCAGATCAGCGCGATGCCGCGCGGCTGCTCGTTATCCAGATACAAAGCCTCAATTTGGCCGACAGGGCCGTCAATCACTACAGGGGTTTCACGCATCAGCAAGGGAGGAACTCCGTGACCTCGAATCGGGTCGACTCGTCTAGCAAATTGTCTGTGCCAATCTATTGCGAGTGAATCGCGGTATACAGCGCAGGTTCGAGCCGTTAACGTAAAGCAAAGCCGTTTATAGAGGAAGGACTCGTGGAACACTCGCTCTTAGTTTGGTTGTTACCGACTCTTGCCCTGGTTGTGGGTGTCGCCATTGGATTCCTGATCGCGCGCGTTGCGCCGAACGCCGCACCGAGCCGCACGCAGCGTCAACTGGATGATATCCAGGAGCGTTTCGACAGTTATCAGAACGAGGTGGTCACCCACTTCAACAGCACCGCGATGCTGGTCAAGAAACTGACCCAGAGCTATCAGGAAGTGCAGGACCACCTCGCCGAGGGCGCCAATCGTCTGGCCCTGGACGAGCAGACCCGCCAGCGCCTGATCGCCGCCCTGCACGCCGACGCAGCGCAAGCACCTCGCGAACGCCTGACGCCACCGCGCGATCAGGAGCCACCGCGTGACTACGCACCGAAATCGCCAAATTCCCCTGGCATGCTCGATGAACATTATGGTCTGAAGAAGTAATCGGGTTTCGCGCCCAACAAAAAGCCCCCGAACAATGCTGTTGTCCGGGGGCTTTTTTGTATCGGCTGATTTTGCGGTGACAACACTGGCCTTTTCGCGGGCAAGCCCGCTCCCACCGGTATTGGCGGTGGCCACAAAGTCTGTGTTCCACACCTGACCCCTGTGGGAGCGGGCTTGCCCGCGAAGAGGCCGGCACTGCCCAGACAAAAAAATGCCCGATCACAGGATCGGGCATTTCTTCATTCAGGCAATCGCTTATGGATACTGCTGCACCGTACCCGGCTGTTGCTGCTGACCACCATACTGCTGACCCGGAATCGCTTTCAGGTTGACTTCAACGCGGCGGTTCTGCGCGCGGCCGTTGACGTCGCCGTTGCTGGCAATCGGGTTATCCGGGCCGGCGCCACGGGCCGACAGGTTGGCACCGCTGACACCTTGCGAGGTCAGGTAGGTCGCCACGCTCTGCGCACGACGTTGTGACAGGTCCATGTTGTGCTGGCGGCTGCCGGTGCTGTCGGTGTAACCGACGATTTCGATCTGGTTCTGGTTGAACTCCTTCAGCGAGTTGGCCAGGTTGTTCAACGGCTGGTAGAAACTCGGGGCAATGTTCGCCGAATCGGTGGCAAAGGTGATGTTGCCCGGCATGATCAGCTTGATCTGATCGCCCTGCCGCTGCACTTCAACGCCAGTGTTGGCCATGCTCGCGCGCAGTTTCTTTTCCTGCTGGTCGGCGTAGTAGCCGTAGCCTGCTGCGGAGGCACCGACGACAGCAGCGCCGATCAAGGCGCCCTTGCCACGGTTGTCGTGACCGATGGCGGCACCGGCGAGTGCGCCGGCCAGTGCACCGAGGCCACCGTATTTGGCGGTTTTGCTCATGCCTTGCGAGCCACCGTCGGCCTGACCCTGATTGTCATACGGATTAGGCGAGGCGCAGCCGGACAGCACGGCCACGGCAGTAGCGACAATAATCAAACGACGCGTGGTGAACATGGAGAGCTCCTGGTTTTCTGCATTCTGTGGTGCAGCGGCCACTGATCAATCAATGGACCTGCGCGGGCGTTGGATCATGACAATGCCTAAAAATTCCGCCCGCTGCCCGTGACAAAAAATTCAGGCACGCACAAACGGGTTCTCGCGCATCTCATCACCCAGACGCGTATCCGGGCCGTGCCCGGTGACAACCGTTGCATCCTCGTCCAGCGTATACAGCCGCTGCTTGATCGAACGCACGATGGTCGCCTGATCGCCACCCCACAAATCCGTGCGCCCTACCCCGCGACGAAACAGCGTGTCGCCGGCTATCAACAGCTTAGCCTCGGAAAACCAAAAGCTCATGGACCCGGGTGTATGTCCCGGCGTGTGCAGTGCCACACCGCAACCGCAGGCCAGTTCTTCGTCATCGCTCAACCAGCGATCCGGCGATGGAACCGGGGTGTAAGGCACGCCGAACATCTGGCATTGCATCTCCAGATTGTCCCAAAGGAACTGGTCTTCCTTGTGCAGATGCAGGGTCGCGCCGGTTTTCTCCTTCATCTGCCCGGAAGCGAGAAAGTGATCGAGATGCGCGTGGGTGTGGATGATGCTGACGACTTTCAGGCCATGGGCATCGAGACGCGCCATGATCAGATCAGGGTTGCCGCCGGGATCGACGACGATGGCTTTTTTTGTGAGCGGGTCGCCGATGATGGTGCAGTTGCACTGGAGCGGGCCGACGGGGAAGGTTTCGCGGATAAGCGCAGGGCTGGGCGTGGTCATGGAAAAATCCTGGACAGGGTCAACGCCGTTGGCAACGGCCGATGGCGAATTTTACCGCCGCTAGAGCAATAACCCCAACGCCTTCGCCCGCGCCACTGCCTGCGTACGCCGCTCAACCCCGAGCTTGCTGTTGATATGGCTGGCATGGGTTTTCACGGTGTGCAGGGAAATGAACAACTGCTCGCTGATTTCCTGATTGGAACAGCCTTGGGCGATCAGGCGCAGCACCGCCAGTTCGCGGCTGCTGAGTTGTTCGGTAGCGGAGCTTTCCACAGCCGGGCGTGGCGCGGCTGTTGGGAACTGTGTGAGCAATTGCTGGCTGACGGCGAGGCAGGAAAGCGCCTGCAATTGCCCGCGCAACCAGTCGGCATGGTTTTTCAGCAGCGCATCAAAGGGTTGGTAGACGCCGCCGGCCGCAGCTTCCAGCGCCTGACTCAACACCTTGCGCGCCTCGGGCTCGCGTCCACTCGACAGCAACAGCGCCACCTTCTGCGTCAATGCCATCACGCTCAGCAACTGCCGCCCGGTCTGCTGGCCGTTCTCATGCAACACATTCAAGCGTCCTTCGGCGAGCATAGGCTGCCCCTGAATCACATCGAGCAGCGCCTGCTGCAATTCGACGTGCAACGGCAGCTGCGGATGAAACTCTGGCGGTGCCGCAGCGTGTTCGCCGGTGTAGGTCTGGCCCAATCGTGCAAGCCACGCCTCGGCAAGATCAATCCGGCCCTGGGCCAGCCACAGTTCGCATTTGACCAGGGTGATCATCGCCAGATAGTAGATCGGCGGTACGTCCCAGATGTGCATCAGGCGTTCGGCTTCGGCGAGTTCGGCGAAGGCCTTGGCGAATTCGCCACTGGCGCCGTCCAGGCGAGCGATCACGCAGTGCCCGATCAGCACGCTGATGTCGCGACAGGCGCGCGCCTCGCCAATGCCGGCCAGCAGACGCACGCGAGCGGCTTGCGGCTGCAAACGCATCGCCAGCAGGAAACCTTCATACAACGTCAGCCGTGCGCGTACGGCGTACAGGCGTTGCGGCGACAGACCGCGCAAGCGCTCCAGACCCTGATGCACTTCATCCAGCGCACGCAGAATCTCGCCCCGCGATTGCAAGACTCGAGCTCTGTCGTAGTGAGCCAGTGCTTCGAATAATGGATTGCCGACCCGTTGCGCCAGCTCGAGGGATTCACGGTTCAGCCCACGGGCGCGCCACAGATCACCGTCGGCGATCGCCAGATTGGACAAGGTCGACAGGCACATCAGCCGCTGGCCATAACGTTTGGCCGGCAGGCTCTCCAGTGCTTCGCTGCAATAACGCAGGGTCAGTTCGCGATGGCCGCGCCCGCGAGCGATGATCCCGCTGAGCGCCAGCCATTGCGCCAGCATGGATTTTTGCGCGGTGGCCGAAGGCGCCGGCAGGAAACGGCTCAAATGGCTGGCCAGCTCTTCAGCGGCGTCGAGCTGACAGGCCAGCCCCAGCGCCCAGCTGTAGAGCACGATCAGCCGTGGCGTGCTGATCAGCAGGCTGTCGGGCAAGTCCATTTTCCAGCGCAGCAGCATGCCGACGTTCTGCTCGGCGAGCAGCTGTTCTTCGGACAGGTTCTGTACCAGATTCGCCGCAACATCGAGATGCCCGGCACGCAACGCCTGCTCCACCGCTTCGTCGAGCAGGCCCTGCGCATTGAACCAGCGGCAGGCGCGCAAATGCAGGGTGGCGTTCGGCACCATCGCCTGGGCGATTGGCCGGCTGCGCAACAAGTCGGAGAACAAATGGTGATAGCGATACCAATGACCGTGCTCGTCCAGCGGCACCAGAAACACTTGATGGGCGAGTAGAAAACGCAGGATTTCCGCGCTGTCATGGGCTTCACGGACAGCGTCACACAGCTCGCTGCAAAAGCGTTCCTGCGGTGCGGTTTCGTAGAGAAACGATTGCACTTCGGCCGGCAAGCAATCGATGACTTCTTCGAGCAGATAGTCGCGTATCAACCCCTCGCCGCCGTTCAGCGCTTGCGGCAGCGCGGCATCGTTGCCCGCCTCGGCCACCGCCAGCAGCCAGAAGCGCAGGCCGGCGACCCAGCCTTCGCTGCGCTGGATCAGGCTTTCCAGTGCTTCGCCGCGCAGTGAGCTGCTGTGGCGATCGAGCAAGGTCAGGGCCTCGTCGTGGGTCAGGCGCAAATCCTGTTCGTGCAGCTCGAGCAACTGCCGCGACAGGCGCAGACGCGCTAGATGCCAGTCCGGGCGCTGACGGCTGGTGACCATCACCAGCAAGCCATCGGGCAGATGATTGAGGAAAAATTGCAGGCAACGATCCAGCACCGGCCCTTGGGCGAGGTGGTAGTCGTCGAGCACCAGCAGCAGCGGTGCAGCAGGATCGAGATGCAGCGCCAGCTCATCAAGCAGACCGTCGAGCCATTCTTCAAAAGCGAATGGCTGATGACGCTGACGCATTTTCAGCAGACCAAGAGCGCCAGCGCCCAAGGCCGGAAAGTAGTCCTGCAGACCTTCGAGCAAGCGCTCAAGAAAGCGTCCGGGATCGCTGTCACGTGGACTCAAGCCCAGCCAGAGACTTTGCCAGTGCGCCGGCAGGCTCTGACAGAACTCCACCGCCAGCGAGCTTTTGCCGAACCCGGCCGGGGCGCTGACCAGCAGCAACCGACCTCCGAGCCCGGCCTGCAGACGCTGGCAAAGGCGCGGCCGCAAGACATAGCCATCAGGCAGCGGCGGGCGGAAAAAACGCCCGTCCAGTGCTGCGACGGTGATGCTTGCGGGACCCGGAAGTGGGGACAGATCAGTCATGGCCGGCTCTTGTTCGAAGGCGATTGGCGGCGTTGCAGATGTCCGCAGCCTAGCCTTAAACGAAGAGGTAATGAAGGTCGCTGCTACAAATGGCTACAAAAAGCCTACACAGCGCCGCCAAAATCCGGCATCACCGACCAATCGCGACCACGATGAATCCGTGTAGGAGCTGCCGAAGGCTGCGATCTCTTGACTTTGCTTTTTCCAGAATCAAAAACAGGATCAAAAGATCGCAGCCTTCGGCAGCTCCTACATGAGCGGTGCGGCGTGAAACCGCACGCAAAAAAACGCCCCGAACCGGTCGGGGCGTTTTCACGAGGATGCGGCCTCGGGTTTACGCAGGTTTAGCGAACACCATCCTGACGCAGAGCGGCCGGGGTGAAGTCGCTGGTGGTAGCGGTGAAGCCGAAGTCATACGCCTGCTTCTCTTCGTTCTTCATGCCCAGTGCCAGATAGCGGCCGGACTGCAGGTCGTAGAGGGTTTCGAGGGCGTACCACGGCACTTGCTTGTCGTAGTAGTTCTCGGCATGTGCCTCGGCTACACGCCACAGTTGGCCACGACCGTCATAGTGGTCGATGACCGCTGCCTGCCAGGTGTCCTCGTCGATGTAGAAGTCACGTTTGGCGTAGATGTGGCGCTGGCCTTCCTTCAGGGTCGCGACGACGTGCCAGACGCGGCGAAGCTCGTAGCGTGCCAGGTCCTGGTTGATGTGACCGGCCTTGATGATGTCCGAGTACTTCAGTTTCGGATCGTCGAGCTTGTAGCTGTCGGAGGCGATGTACATCTCTTTCTTGCCTTCGAGCTTCCAGTCGTAACGATCCGGCGCGCCGTTGTACATGTCGAGGTTGTCCGAGGTACGCAGGCCGTCGGCGGCAGTACCCGGGCCGTCATACGACACTTGCGGTGCACGGCGCACACGACGCTGACCGGCGTTGTAGACCCACGCCGAACGCGGCTCTTTGACCTGATCGAGCGTCTCGTGCACCAGCAGTACGCCACCGGCCAGACGCGCCGGCGCGGTCACTTTCTGCTTGAAGTAGAACAGGATGTTGCCCGGGTTCGCCGGATCGTAATCCTTCATCTTGTCGCGGAACACGAACTGATCCTGGAAGTAGACCAGGCTGTACGAGCCGTTCGGTTGCGGCGTGGCCTGGGTCACCAGACGGGTCACGCTGCCGCCGCGATAACGGGTGATGTGGTTCCAGATCACTTCCACACCGGTTTTCGGGATCGGGAACGGCACGGCGGTATCGAAGTTTTCCAGACCGTTGCCGCCGGACACCAGGTTGGTGCTGGTGGCGTTCTTCTTGATCGCGGCGAACACGTCATCCGGCACGGTGGCGCCGCGATGGGACGGATAGACCGGCATCTTGAAGGTTTCCGGGTAGCGCTTGAACATCGCGTACTGGCCCGGGGCAAGCTTGTCCTTGTACTTGTCGACATCCTTTGCGGTGATGGTGAACAGCGGCTGCTCACTGGCGTAAGGGTTGGACAGGAAGCCCTTGCTGTCGACGCTGCCGGCATTTTTTGGCAGCGGTTTCCAGGCCGGGATCGAACCGTCGGCATTACCGGCCATTTCCGCGCCCATCGGCGTCAGGCTCTTGCCCAGTTTATCCGCTTCGGCAGCAGGCACCGCCGCCATGACGCTGGTCGCCAGCAGCGACAGGCCCAGAACACCGGCGTGGAACAGACTCTTTGTTATTTTCATAAATTCATTCGTCCTGAAATGCAGTGCTTAGAAGTTCACGCCGAAGCTGAGCGCCACGAAGTCGCGGTCATCCACGGTGGTGTACTTGCCGTCGAAGAAATTGGTGTAAGCCAGGCTCGCGGTGTAGGTGTTCTGGTATTCGGCGTCGACGCCCAGGCTGACCGCTTTGCGACCTTCCTCGAAGTTGCCGCCAGGGCCTGGCGAGTAACCGCTCACGTCGTGGGACCAGGCCACGTTCGGCTTGAGGTTCACACCGGCAAACACGTCGTTGTATTCCCAGATCGCCCGACCACGGTAGCCCCACGACATCGACGTGGTGAAGCCGTCGTTTTCGCAATTGCGGCTGCGGTTGTTCTGCGGCGAACCCGGGCCTGCGCCGTTGATGGTGCTGTTGTTGAGGATGTTGGCGCAGGTATCGACTGTGCCAGTAGCCGGCAACTCACCCGGACCGTAGACCGGATCACGGCCGTAACGCTTGTCGGAACGGCTTTCCAGGCCACCGACGTAGGTCGCGCCGACTTCACCGACGAGGGTCAGACGGCTGGCGCCCATGACCTGATCGAAGAAGTGCGTGAAGGTAGTCTGGATCTGGGTGATTTCCTTGCGCTCATAGCCATGCAGATCCTGACCCGGCACGCCAGTGAGCAACGAAGCGTTGGTCAGCGCGCCGCCCAGTGGACGCACGCCGGCAAACAGGATGTCGGTGGAGTTCAGTTGCACCGGCGCGTTCGGACGGTAGCTGATCTCACCGCTCCACGCCGTACCGGTAGGCAGAGTGGTGGAGAAGCTCAGACCGTAGAGACGAATGTCTTCCGGATATTCGATGAAGTAATTCGAATTGCCCGCAACCAGCAGCGGTGCGAGTGCGGCAAACGGCCCCGGCAACCCGGCAGCGGTGTTGTAGACCGATTGCGGCGCGCCGGTTGCACTGAAGATCGGTGCACGGCTGTGGTAGTTCATGAAGTAGGCGCCGAACTCGGTGTCGAGTGGCTCGAACATGTATTTGAGGGACGCGCCCCACTGACCGCTGTCGCGCGCGTCACGGTCCGGCCCACGGCGCACCAGCACGCCTTCTTGGTCGACGTTCACACCGTTGGCGGCCAACGGCCCCAAAGCGATCGCCGGAATCTGCGAACGCTTGTTCAGTACGCGCAGATTGCTGTCGCAACCGTCAGCAACGATGTCCGGCTGGGAGAAGAAGGTGCCGCAGTTGTCGACGACGGTCTGGTCCCATTCCAGTTGGTAGAACGCTTCGGCAGAGAGGTTATCGGTGAGGCTCTGCGACACATAGAACATGTTGACCGGAATCAGGCCTTCCTTGATCTCGACGCCCGGACGACGGAACGCGGAGACGTCGATCGGGTTGATCGAGTTGATGCCACCGCCGATGAAGGTACTTTCACCCCAGCTCACTACCTGCTTGCCCAGACGCACGGAGCCCGGCTGATCGGCAATCGCGTAGTTGTGGTAGACGAAGGCGTCGAGGATCTGCCCGCCGGAGGACTTGGCGCCCTCTTTGCGGTTGCTGTCGCTGATGTCCTTGAATTCGCGGCTCTCGTCCTTCAGTTCGAAGTCGTACCAGTATTTGCCACGGACGAACACGCCGGTGTCGCCGTATTTCAATTCAAGGTCATGGATGCCCTTGAAGATCTTCGAAAAGGTTTCGCCGCTCTTGAAGTTGGCGTGCCCGTCATCGGAAGTCTGCGACAGGCCACGGCCGCCGTTGTTGACGCCGATAAGGTTCTTGTTCGGGCTCTGAGTAGACCAACTGGCACCGATCGACAGGGACGAGTCGAACTGGCCTTCGATTTCACCGACGTTGAAACTGACGCCGAATGCAGGCCCGGCGAGCGAGGAGGCAAGACTGACCGCCAGAGGCAGTTTCGCCCGGCGCCAGAACTGGTTTACTGAGGTCATCGACGCTACTCCATGTGCATTATTGTTATGGCAGTGAGTACTTTTAAAAACGCTGTGGAGGACCGGGCGCCAAGGCTGCCCGAAATCGCTCCAGAGTTGCTCGCCCCGATCAGTGCGTGTGCTCCGTTTCTAAAAAGTCCTTGAGCGGACTATATCCAGCGGGTGGTAGTGCTTGATCCCTCTAAAGTGTGATTTGCAGCCGCCAACCACTCTGGAACAGTCCTTTCGCCAGTCCGACACAAGTCGGCAGGGCAAGGATGGCTGATTTTTTCGATTTCACAAGCCAAGCGCTTGCTTGGTGGGTCTGGCGCGCCGGTTTCGGCGCGCCAGCAGACACTCAAAGAGTCGAAAGGAAGGTGCTGTTGTTGGCCTGCCATTCGGTGATGTCGAGGCGGATGCGCTTCTTGTCGAGCTTGCCGACACTGGTCTTGGGAATTTCGGTAACAAGGGCGATCTGACTGGGGATCGCCCACTTGCTCAGGTGCCCCAGTTCGACGAACGGCTTGAGGTGCTCCTTCAGTTCCCGTGCACCGATCACCTGCCCTTCGCGGACCACCAGCAAGGCAAACGGGCGCTCGCCCCACTGCGGATCGGCGATGCCCACCACTGCTACTTCGCGTACCGCCGCATGGCGGCTGATGAGGTCTTCGAGGTCGAGGGAGGAGATCCACTCGCCGCCGGTCTTGATTACGTCCTTGATGCGATCACGAATATCGATCACGCCCATGCTGTCGAGCGTAGCGACGTCGCCGGTGTGCAGCCAGCCGCCGGCCCAGAGCTCGGCGCCCTTCTGCGGTTCGTTGAAATAGCCTTCGGTCAGCCACGGCGCGCGCAGTACCAGTTCGCCCTGGGTTTCGCCGTCGGCCGGAAGGAAGTTGCCGTCGCCGTCGACAATCGCCGCCTCGACCAATGGCCCCGGCACACCGGCCTTGATCCGGTAGGTGGTGCGTTCGTCCTCGCTGCCGGCCATCAATTCGTCGTTGAGGTGCGCGCAGGACACCAGCGGCCCGGTCTCCGACATGCCGTAAGCGGCTGTCAGCTGAATGCCACGGGCCTTGGCGTTTTCATAAAGACTGCGATTGAGTGCGCTGCCGCCGATGACGATTTTCCAGCCGCCGAAGTCGGCACCCTGCGCGGCTTTGGCGTTGAGCAGCATCTGCAGGATAGTCGGCACGCAATGGGAAAAGGTGACCTTCTCCTTGCGCCACAACTCCACCAGATACTCCGGATCGTAGCGCCCCGGATAAACCTGCTTGAGCCCGAGCATGGTCGCCACGTACGGCAAACCCCAGGCGTGGACATGGAACATCGGCGTGATCGGCATGTACACATCGTTGGTGCCGAGCAGGCGTACGCTGTCGATCGAACCCATGATCGTCGCCACGCCGATGGTGTGCAGCACCAGTTGCCGATGGGTGAAATACACGCCTTTCGGATTGCCCGTGGTGCCGGTGGTGTAGAACGTGGTGGCGACCGAGTTTTCGTCGAAGTCCTGGAAATCGTATTGCGCACTCGCAGCGGCCAGCAGTTCCTCGTATTCGCCGACGAGGTTGGGCAGCTCTGCGGTTTTCTCCGGGAGATCGGTCAGCAGCAGGGTTTTCTCCACCGTGGTCAGCTGCGGCGCGATGGCCTGATACAGCCCGACGAACTCGCTGTTGACCAGCACGAAGCGGTCTTCGGCGTGGTTCATGGTGTAGAGGATCTGCTCCGGCGACAGGCGCACGTTGATGGTGTGGATCACCGCGCCGATCATCGGAATGGCGAACATGCATTCCAGATAACGGTGACTGTCCCAGTCCATCACCGCCACGGTGTCACCAGCCTTGACGCCGGCAGCCGTCAGCACGTTGGCCAGCCGCGCAACCCGCTCGATCAGGGTCGGATAGCTGTAGCGCAACTGGTCGCGGTAGATGATTTCGCGGGTTTTCTCGTAACGGGCGCCGGACATCAGCAGCCGTTTGATCAGCAATGGATACTGGTAGGCCCCATCGGCCGGCGGAATGACCCGAGTCTGCAACATAAGAATCCCTTTTCTGACTGCACGGTGTTGGCGGAGAGATTCGTACTCTAGTGCGCCTGCATGACAGTCAAATCAGCCAAAGGAATGATTTGCAGAGCCGTACAAATGCTAGCTTTGCGCCAGCATTTCGGGCCGAAGTTGAAGAAAACACGACCGGTGGGAGCGAGCCTGCTCGCGAAGGCGTCGGGTCAGTCGACATTTTTGGTGACTGGACTGGCGCTTTCGCGAGCAGGCTCGCTCCCACAGGGATTGATGTGTTCCAGTTCTCAATGCATCTCGGTGAACGCGATTTTCACGCCGAGAGCAATCAGCACCGCGCCCATGGTGCGGTCGAACCAGTGGCCCATGCGCGCGAAGCCGGCGCGCACGCGGTGTTGGCTGAACAACATCGCCACCAGGCAGAACCAGATCGCCGTCGCCACCGCCAGGTAAACGCCGTAACCGGCCTGCACGGCCAGCGGTGTGTGCGGGTTGATCACCACGGTGAACAGCGAGAGAAAAAACAGCGTGGCTTTCGGGTTCAGGCCGTTGGTGACGAAGCCCGAGGTAAACGCGCCCCGCGCGGTGCGTACGCCGGTTTCCCGGTGCAATTCATCGGTGACGGTTTTCGCCGGTTGTGCGCGCAAGGCCTTGAAGCCGATGTACAGCAGGTAAGCCGCCGCCGCCCACTTCAGCGCGTTGAACAGCACGATCGACTGCGACACGATCAGACCGATGCCGAGCAACGAATAGCCGACATGCAGGAAAATCGCCGAGCCCACGCCCAGCGCGGTCCAGGTGCCGGCGCGGCGCCCGTGGGTCACGCTCTCACGCACGACCACGGCAAAGTCCGGCCCGGGGCTGGCCACGGCGAGCAGATGGATCAGGGCAACGGTCAAGAACTCGGTCCAGTACATGGGGGCTCCTTTGGGGCAGCTTGGTCAATAAAAAATCTGAAAAGAACGCAGTCCTGTGGCGAGGGGATTTATCCCCGATGGGTTGCGAAGCAGCGCCAAAAACTTCTGCCTGGCCCGCAGGCAGTGATTTTGCGACTGCTGCGCAGCCGAACGGGGATAAATCCCCTCGCCACAAGGTTATGTGTCCGCTGCGGGGTCAGCGTAACGATTTGTTTCATCTGGTAGGCTCGGCAGAGTACGCCCTCCGCTCACAGCACAAAAGGTACAGTTGATGACGAACACGCGCCGCGCGGTATTCCTTGATCACCCTTCGCTGGATCTCGGCGATCTGGACCTCGGTCCGTTGCGCGAATGCTTCAGCGACTTGCAGCTGTTCGCCCAGACTTTGCCGGAACAGGTCAGCGAACGCCTGCAAGGCGCCGGAGTGGCGATCACCAACAAGGTCGTGATCGACGCTGCTGCCATGGCTGCCAACCCGCAGCTGAAACTGGTCCTGATCAGCGCCACCGGCACCAACAATGTTGACCTCACCGCCGCCAGCGCCCACGGCATCACCGTGTGCAATTGCCAGGCTTACGGCACACCGTCGGTGGCGCAACACACGATCATGCTGCTGCTCAACCTCGCCACGCGCCTGGCCGATTACCGGAAAGCTGTGGGCGCAGGCCGCTGGCAACAGGCGAAACAGTTCTGTCTGCTCGACTACCCGATCGTCGAACTGCAAGGCAAAACCCTCGGCCTGCTCGGGCATGGCGAACTTGGTGGCGCCGTGGCGCGGTTGGCCGAAGCGTTCGGCATGCGTGTATTGCTCGGGCAGATTCCCGGGCGCCCGGCTCGGCCGGATCGCTTGCCGCTGGAAGAACTGCTGCCGCAGATCGACGCGCTCACCCTGCACTGCCCGCTCAACGAGCACACCCGGCATTTCATCGGTGCCCGCGAACTGGCCTCGATGAAGCCTGGCGCATTTGTGGTCAATACCGCCCGGGGCGGCCTGATCGATGAGCAGGCGCTGGCCGACGCTTTGCGCAGCGGTCACCTCGGCGGTGCGGCCACCGACGTGTTGAGTGTCGAGCCACCGACCCAGGGCAATCCGCTGCTCGCCGCCGATATCCCGCGCCTGATCGTCACCCCGCACAACGCCTGGGGCAGCCGCGAGGCACGCCAGCGTATCGTCGGGCAACTGAGCGAAAACGCCCAGGCGTTCTTCAGCGGTGAGGCGCTGCGGGTCGTCAGTTGATAAACTGCGGCACTTTTTTCAAGGAGCAGTTATGGATCCGCGCAGTGAAGTACTGCTTCGTCAGGCCGAGTTATTCCAGGGTTCGCTGCTGTTGGCCGGCCTGCCCGCCGATGATTTGCTCGGACGCCTGCCCAACGCATTCGGCTGGTGCTGGCACGCTGGCGATCAAGCCGCACTGGACGCGCGTTTCGAGGGCCGCAGCCAGTTCGGCGTGAACGTGCCCGAGCGTGAGTTCGACAGCGCTGTGGTGTTTCTGCCCAAATCCAAGGACCTGACCGATTACATCCTCAACGCCGTGGCGTCGCGTCTGGCCGGGTGTGAGGTGTTTCTGGTCGGGGAAAAACGCAGCGGCATCGAAGGCGCATCCAAGCAGCTCAATCCGTTCGGCAAGCCACGCAAACTCGACAGTGCCCGCCACTGCCAGCTCTGGCAAGTCACCGTGGCCAATGCACCTGAAGCGAAACCACTGGAAAGCCTGGCGCAGACTTACGAACTGCCGCTGGCCGAAGGGCCGTTGAAAGTCATCAGCCTGCCGGGCGTGTTCAGCCACGGTCGACTGGATCGCGGCAGCGCCCTGCTGCTGGAGCATCTGGACAAACTGCCGAGCGGCCATCTGCTCGACTTCGGTTGCGGCGCCGGCGTGCTCGGGGCTGCGGTGAAACGTCGCTATCCGCACAATCAGGTGACGTTGCTGGATGTCGACGCGTTCGCCGCCGCCAGCAGCCGTCTGACCCTGGCTGCCAATGGCCTGGAAGCCGAAGTGCTGACCGGCGACGGCATCGACGCCGCGCCGATGGGTTTGAGCGCGATTCTGAGCAATCCGCCGTTCCATGTCGGCGTGCACACCGATTATTTCGCTACGGAGAACCTGCTGCGAAAAGCAGCGAAACATCTGAAAAACGGTGGCGAACTGCGCCTTGTGGCGAACAGCTTTCTCAAGTATCAACCGCTGATCGAGGAGCACTTGGGCGTGTGTGCGATCAAGGCTGAAGGCAATGGTTTCCGGATTTACCGGGCCAAGCGCGGTTGAAAATTTGTTCTTGCCCAATCGGATTTGCCTAGGCAGAATCCGCTCCGTCCTAGGGGAGTAGTCTCCCACGAGCGCCAAGCTCGTCCGGCATACGTCAACATACTTGATCCTCAGATCATGGCGTATGCGACCCAAGCGTCCGCACCAGACGGATCGCAGGGTTTGACAAGACCTATGACACGCACACCTTACCCGGGGCGGGAAGGCTGTACGTGTCATAGCCGTGTCGACCCGCCCCTTAGGAAATCCCTGATGCTGGACTCGTTACTCGTTCCCACCGCTATCGTTGCCTTGGCCGAAATCGGCGACAAGACGCAACTGCTCGCGCTGATTCTCGCCGCTCGCTTTCGCAAACCCTGGCCGATCATCGCCGGGATTGTCGCCGCGACTTTGGCCAACCACGCAGCAGCCGGTGCGGTAGGTGCCTGGGTCGGCAGTTTCTTCTCCGACGCCGTTCTGCACTGGATCCTCGCCGCCAGCTTCGCCGCCACGGCACTGTGGACCCTGGTCCCGGACAAAATGGATGACGACGAAGCCAGCACGGCGCGCAAGTTCGGGCCGTTTCTGACCACACTGATCGCGTTCTTCCTCGCGGAAATCGGCGACAAGACGCAGATCGCCACGGTGATGCTCGCCGCTCAATATCCGGAACTTTGGCTGGTGATCATCGGCACCACCGTGGGCATGCTGATTGCCAACGTGCCGGTGGTATTGGCGGGTAATTTTGCCGCAGAGAAACTGCCGCTGACCCTGATCCGCCGCCTCGCGGCTTCGGCGTTCATGATTCTGGCGATTGTTGCGGTTTATAAAGCGATGCAGAGCAGTGGCTGGGTTTGAAGCAGCTGCAAGCTGCAAGCTGCAAGCTGCAAGCTGCAAGCTGCAAGCCCAGCGAGTCTGCTTTGACTTGTAGCTTGCCGCTTGAAGCTTGTAACTGCTCTATTCAGGACTTCGGGGCTTTTTCGTACAACGGCATCACCTTCGGAATGGCTGCCTGCAACGCAGCAATGCGGCTGCTCGATGCCGGGTGAGTGCTCATGAATTCCGGTGGCGCGCCTTCGGAAGCCTTGCTCATCTTGTCCCACAGGGTGATCGCCGCGTTCGGGTTGTAGCCGGCGCGGGCGGCCAGTTCCAGGCCGATCAGGTCAGCTTCGTTTTCGTTGGCGCGGCTGTTGGGCAAGGTCATGCCGTAGTTGGCCACGGTGTCGGCCAGCGCCAGGCTGTCCTGGCCCAGACCGAACAAAGCACCGGCGCCCTGCTTGGCCATTTCCATGCCATAGGCTTTGGACATCGCCTCACGGCCGTGCTCGCGCAGGGCGTGGGCGATTTCATGGCCCATGACCGCAGCGATCTCATCGTCGGTGAGTTTCAGGCTGTCGATCAGCCCGGTGTAGAAAATGATCTTGCCGCCGGGACCGCAGTTGGCGTTGAGCTCATCGCTCTTGATCAGATTGACTTCCCATTGCCACTGCGCCGCGTCCGGGCGGAAGGTCGGCGCCTGGGCGATCAAGCGGTTGGCGATGGTCTGCACGCGTTTGGCTTCCGGGCTGGTCTTGTCCAGCACACCTTTGCTCGACGCCTCGCCGACAGTCTTCTGATACGACTGCGCGTACATCTGATCGACCTCTTGCGAGGACAGCATGCTGAACATGTACTGCTTGCGCTCCACACCCACGGCGCCGCCGCTGGTGGTGTTGACCGACTGACAACCGGCCAGCAACAGCGCTGCGCTCAAAGCACTTACCACTAATGTCTTGTTCATTCAAAAGCTCCCTGAAAACCTGAGGCGTATCCTAGGCGGCTAATTGTATTGGCGCCAGATACAACGGACGCATTGCGCGTACATCCACCTAAGGCCGCAAGACTGGCTGGAAATTCCTCGACGCGCATTGAATCCGCCGTGCACCGATCCATCAGCGACATCGCGCGGCGATTCCGACCAACGTCTCTCATGGCCCCGCACACCCCGCCGATAAATCCCTCGCAGATTGTCCTCTTGCGTGCGGAGCTCCCATGAAGTTCAAGTCGATCCAGTTTTCCGTCGCCGCCCTGGCCGGCGCCATCGTTCTCAGCGTGGTCGCGGCGCTGGTGCTGTACGCGCTGTTCTCCGGCGCCCGCACTCAAGAAATGGTGCAACAGCGCACCCAGGCGCAGTTCGAGCAAGTCATCGAACAGCGCCTGACCTCGCTGGCGCAGACCCAGGTCAGCCAGATCCAGCGCGAACTCGAAGCGCCGCTGCTGATTGCCGGCGGCCTGGTGCGCGTCAACGCCCTGCTCGGTACAACCGGCGCCGACGGCCAGCCGCGCCTGAGCGTCAGCCGCGAGCAACTGATCAGCCTGATCAAGGAAAACGTAGAAAAGAACCCGAAGGTTCTCGGCACCTACATCGGCTGGGAAAAAAACGCACTGGACCACAATGACGCGGCCTACATCGGCAGCGCCGTGGTCGGTATCGATCCGGCCACCGGGCGCTTTTTGCCGTGGTGGTTCCGCAATACCGACGGCAGTCTGGGCGTGGACAAACTGGCCGATGTCGACGATCAGAAAACCTTGTCCACCGGGGTGCGCGCCAGCGAGTACTACCTGTGCTCGAAAGAGACGAAGAAAGCCTGCGTGATCGACCCGGCACCGTACAAGGTCGGCGACAAGATCGTCATGCTCGCCTCGTTCATTGAACCGATCATGGTCAACGGGGCGTTCCAGGGCATCGTCGGCGCCGACCTCTCGGTGAACTTCATTCAGGACATGCTCCTTGCCGCCAACCAGAAACTCTACAGCGGTGCCGGTGAAATGGCGCTGGTCGGCGGCAACGGGCGGATCGTTGCCTACACCAAGGACTCGAGCAAATTTGGTGAAAAAGTCAGCGACATCCTCGACGCCGAACAGGCCAGCAATCTCGCCAACCTCAAGCGCGACGAGGTCACCTATTCGGTGAATCAGGCCAAGGGCCGCATCGAACTGTACCTGCCGTTCGGCATCGGCCAGACCGACGCACGCTGGACACTGATGCTGCAATTGCCGCTCAACGCCGTCATGGCCGATCTGCAAAACCTCCAGGCTGATCTTGATGCCCAGCGCAAATCCGACACCTTCGGCATGGCCATGGTCGGCCTGATCATCGCCGGCATCGGCCTGCTGGTGATCTGGCTGGTGGGTCACGGCATCGCGCGGCCACTCAAGCAAATGGTCGCCATGCTTGATGACATCGCTCAGGGCGAAGGCGATCTGACCCGGCGTTTGAGCAGTGACCGCAGCGACGAATTGGGCTCGATTGCCAAAGGCTTCAACACTTTCCTCGCGAAGTTGCAGGCGATGATTACCCAGGTGGTGACCTCGGTGCAGAGCGTCAGCGATTCCTCGGAACACACCGCCGACATCGCCATCCGCACCAACATCGGCGTGCAGAAACAAATGGCCGAAATCGATCAAGTGGCGACAGCGGTGCAGGAAATGACCGCCACCGCCCAGGACGTGGCGCGCAACGCGACCCAGGCAGCACAAGCGGCAAGCCACGCCGATCAGGCCGCCAGCCAGGGCATGCAGATCGTGCGCGACACCTCGAATTCGATTGGCGTACTGGCGGTGGAAATCGGCAAGGCTGTCGAGGTGGTGCAGACGCTGGCCAAGGACAGCGAAAACATCAACGCCATCCTCACTGCGATTCGCGGCATCGCCGAACAGACCAACCTGCTGGCACTGAACGCGGCAATCGAAGCCGCGCGCGCCGGCGAGCAGGGTCGTGGTTTTGCCGTGGTCGCCGACGAGGTGCGCAATCTGGCGCAGAAAACCCAGAAGGCCACCGAAGAAATCCAGAGCATGATCCAGCAGTTGCAACAGGGCACCCGCGATGTGGTGCGCGTCATGGAAGACAGCCAGAACCGCACCGACGAAAGCGTGCAGCACGCGGCGAAAGCGGCCGAAGCGCTGGAAACGATCACTCAAGCGGTGTCGGTGATCAACGACATGAACACGCAGATCGCCAGTGCGGCGGAAGAGCAAAGCGCAGTGGCCGACGACATCAACCGCAACGTGATCAACATCGGTCAGGTGGCGAATGAAGTGGCGGGCGGTGCGGATGAATCGAGCTCGGCGAGCGCCGGCTTGACCAAACTGGCCGAGCAGCAGCGGCGGTTGATCAATCAGTTCAAGGTTTGATCTTTAGATCCTCATCGCGAGCAGGCTCGCCCTCACAGTTGGATTGCATTCCCCTGTGGGAGCGAGCCTGCTCGCGAATACGCCGGCACAGATCACTCATCAAGCCGGGGTCAAACACTCCGGCCCGTTCAACTTCGGATCATTCACCAGATTCGCCAACACCCGCTCACGCAGCGCCGCCGGTTCACTGGCGAGCAAACCCTGCAAAACATGAAGCGGCGTTTCGGGATCAAGCCAGGCAGCCTGCCCCGCTTCATCGAGAATCAACGGTCGCCGCTGACTCGCCGCCGATTGAGTGATCACTGCCGTGCTCAGCCAGACCTGTTCCTGCACCGGATACGCTTCCCAGATCGCGGCGAAAAACAACGACGAGCCCTCCCCCGGCGTCAACCAGTACGGCCGCTTGCGCTGGGTACCGCGCCATTCGTAGAAACCGTTGGCCGGCAGCAGGCAACGCCGCAGACGCAGCGCCTCACGAAACATCGGCTGCTCGGCCACGGTTTCGGCGCGAGCATGGGCCGGGGTCTTCGACAGATCGGTCAGCCACGGCGGTGTCAGGCCCCAGCGCGCACGGGCCAACGTGCGCTGGCCGTCTTCGTCGGCACGCAGCATCAACACCGAATCATTGGGGGAAATGTTCCACTGCGCCTGTTGATCGGCGGGAAAACCTGGCAGGGCCGCAAAGTCGCGGTTCCAGCGAAACAGGGCATAACGTCCACACATGGGGCAACATAACTCTGAATAAAACCAGCGCCAGCCTAACAGACCAGCGTCCCGGGGAAGCTCTCCGGTTCGTCGCCGTGCAGCGGCAGCGCGGCATTGTACAAGTTGATCAGCTCGCGGGCGTATTCGGCCTGATCGTTATCCACCGACAGCCCGAGCAGGCCGAAGATCGGCAGTTCACCCGTACCGCCCACCAGATCACAGCCGATCAGGTGCGCCTCGATTCCTTCGTTGGCGAGCATGCCCTTGAGCATCTCGCCTTCCATCAGGTTCGCCGGTTCGTAGATGCGCTGCATACGCGGCCCTCACTCGTTTTCGCTGAAGACTTCCAGATGCCACTCGTCCTCATGTACTTGCAGGACGAACGTGATCGGACGACAGCACACCTGGCAATCCTCGATATACGTTTGATCGCCGCCGGACAAATCCAGCGTGGTCTCGACTTCCTCACCGCAATACGGACATTCATACCGTGCATCTTCCAGCATCGCGGTCTCCCAAGTGACTTGTGCGTATAATCGCCGGTCTATTTGCAGGGCTATTTTTGTCTGGCTACTTTTCAGACCGTGCCCCGCGGGTTTTCGATCAAACCCTTTACTTACCCTAGCCGTTTCCAACAAGAGAGCATGATGGGCGAATTCGATGCCATCCGACCTTACGACGACAGCGAAGTACCTGCGGTACTGGCAAGGCTGCTCGGCGACAAGGCGTTTCTAGATATCCTCACCCACTTCCGCTTCCCGCGTTTTGCCGGTGCCTTCGGCTGGATGCTCAAACCTCTTATAGCCCATCGGCTGCGTCGTGAGTTTGCCGACGTGAATTCCGTGGCTACCTTACAGGACAAAGTCGAGTTCTACGTCGACCACACCATCGAGCGCGCCACCGACGGCGTGACGTATACCGGTGTCGAGCAGTTCAAGTCCGGCAGCGCCTACCTGTTCATCGCCAACCACCGGGATATCGTCATGGACCCGGCCTTCGTCAACTACGCCGTGTACCACGCCGGCCTGCCGACGCCGCGCATCGCGATTGGCGACAACCTGCTGCAAAAGCCGTTTGTCAGTGACCTGATGCGCTTGAACAAGAGCTTCATCGTCCACCGTTCGATCACCGGCCGTCGCGAGAAAATGGCTGCGTATCAATTGCTGTCGGCGTACATCAATCACTCGATCCGCAACGATTGCGCCTCGATCTGGATTGCTCAGGCTGAAGGTCGGGCGAAGGACGGCGACGACCGCACCGAGTCGGCGATCCTCAAGATGTTCCACATGAGCCGCAAGGACGAGCCGTTCGGCGAAGTGATCCGCTCGCTCAACGTGACGCCGGTGTCGATCAGCTATGAGTACGACCCCTGCGACCAGGCCAAGGCCCGCGAACTCTACATCCGCGCCACCACCGGCACCTACGCCAAGGCGCCGGGCGAGGATGACGTGAGCATTGCCAAGGGCATCACCGGCTACAAGGGTCGCGTGCACGTGAACTTTGCCGCGCCGATCACTGAGGTGTTCGAGGACACCAAGCAATTGGCGATCGAAATGGACAAGCAGATTCTCGGCGGCTACCGGTTGTTCCCGGTGCATTATCTGGCGTACGCGCAGTGGGCGGATGCCGATCCGCAACTGAATGTGCCAACGGCGGCCGAGGTGTTCCCGGCTGACGAACTGGCCAAGGCGCAGGATGAATGGCAAAGCCGTCTGGACGCCTGCCCCGCTGAGCATCGTCCGTATCTGGTGCTGCAATATGCGACGCCGGTGCGTAATCAGTATCGGGTCAAGGCTGGATTGCCGCTGTAAAGCAACAGCAAGATCAAAAGATCGCAGCCTTCGGCAGCTCCTACATGGGAATGATGTACGTCCTGTAGGAGCTGCCGAAGGCTGCGATCTTTTGCTTTTAAAAGCGGGTGCTGATCCAGGAGACGATCAAAGCAAGCCCCAGGCAAGCAAATCCGAAGCGATAGAAAAACCGGTTCATGCGCAACGTCGCCCAATCGAGCATCGGCTCGGCATTGGGCTGCGCCTGGCGCTGGGCGGCGAGACTGGCCTGGGCGCGTTGCTCTCGGCGGCGGGTCGCGTGCAGCAGCCAGCTGCCCGGAAAGGCCAGCAGCAAGGCCAGCAGGTTGATCAATTTGGCGGGATGGGCGGTAAACAGCGTCATCAAGTGCAGCGACATCACAGACCTCGAACTTAACCGGTGTGGCAGACGCCAGACCGACGACCGCGGCGCGGATTCTACCCAAACCCTGGCGCCCTGCCCCAGCCTTTGCGACAAATAACCTGACAATCGACCGATGGCTGTCCTGTGTCATGGCATCGTCACGTGGATGCTTCACCCTGCGCGCCTCGAAACCCGAATGGAATGCGACATGCTGCACGCGGAAAACCAGGATCGCCTGTACCTCATCACTCCTTACGACGACCAGCAAAGCCTGGTCGGCAGCCTTGCCTTCAACGTGCAGGATCGGCACTGGCTGGTGTATTGCGCGCTGGGCGGGCATCAGCATGCGGACTTGCCCGAGACCGATTTGCTGACTGGCGTGAGCGTGCTTGATTTCTATTCCCAGGCTGCCTGAAACACAGCAGATCCCCCCGGTGGGAGCGAGCCTGCTCGCGAATGCATTGGGTCAGTCAACATTGATTCGACTGAGCCAGCGCTTTCGCGAGCAGGCTCGCTCCCGCAGGTTTATGCGGTATTCAAAACATGCGGCCACAAAAAAGCCCGGAACCATCACTGGCCCCGGGCTTTTTCATACTCGCTGCAAGCTTACTCAGCGAGCACCTGACCCACGGTCGGGTCCTTGAACAGACGCGTCAGTGCGTCACTCAATACATCGCTGACCAGTTTGGTATTGGTCTCCTGATTCGGCGCCATGCCGAAGCGCTGGTCCAGCGACGCACCGTAACGGCCGCTGTAACGGCGGTTGGCGTTCTGCACGTCGGAGCGGAAGGTCGCGCCGATGGTGGCTTCGGTCACGTACATGCCTTCTTTCGGCGACTGGTATTTCAGCTCGGCCAGGGTCACGGTCAGCTGCGGCGCGTTAGGTGCGCTGGTGGTCGGGGTGAAGCCGAGCAGACGCACGGCGGCTTCGGCCTGGGCCTGCAGCTTCGGCAGGATCTGCTCGCGCTGCACGGTGATGGCGCTGGTTTCCGGGTACAGACCGCCACGGGTACCGAGGGTTGGCGACGGACGACCGTCGACCACACGCACGATGACAGGCTGGCCGCGACCGACCGCTGGCAGTTGCGTGGTCAGCTTCGGCTCCGGATTCAGTTGTTGCGGGCTGTGGGCGCAGCCGGCGAGGGTCAAACCGGCGACAGTGATCAAACCGAACAACAGGCGTTGCAACATGCTCTTCTCTCCAGAATCAGGCACAAACAGGCCGGCAGTATAGCGGTGGGCCACTGCGCGTAACCAGCGTCGCACAGTGAATACTGAAATGTCTGACAAACCCCGCCGAAAGCGGTTCCTGTCACACATTCTTCACCGTCCATACACCGCGACGTCACGGCCCACCGGCAAGCTTCACAGCAGTCCTCCTTCAAGGAACTCTGCCATGCGTTATCTGATCTCGCTGTTCGCCCCACGCCCGCTGCATCGCAGCTTTGCCCTGCTCGACCGCAACGGTCATTGCCAGGCCTTCAAGCAGCGCAGCCTGCAACCGATGGGCGACGGCTGGGTGGAAATCGAAGAAATCCGCCTGACCTGGCTGAACCAGCCGCTGCCCGCCAGCGCCCGGGTCGTACCGCGACAAATGCGCGCACGGGGTCAGGTGCAGTTGAGCATCTGACCGGATGCCTAATAAAAGTCATTAAACACGAGCAACTGCGCGCATTTCTTCGCTACAATCTCCCCCCGATTATAAGGACGTCTCCTGATCGGGCCCCGCAACAGCGTCAATGCGCATGCATCGACATCAAAATCGCCCACAGAGAGCCGCCCACACAGATCGAGTGAAGTTGGCGCGCTTGCCTGTTCTTCCGGCAAA
Organism: Pseudomonas sp. ef1; assembly: GCF_007293365.2. Lineage (NCBI taxonomy): Bacteria > Pseudomonadati > Pseudomonadota > Gammaproteobacteria > Pseudomonadales > Pseudomonadaceae > Pseudomonas > Pseudomonas sp. ef1. Next base: position 5,999,091 of record NZ_CM129815.1, read on the forward strand.
AACCCGCTTTTCGCGAATCTGCAGAGCTGTCATTCGCTCGGCCACCGCGTTGTTTTGCCCTAGCGGGCAGGTGCCAGGCCAAGGCAGCCCTTTTTGAGGTTCACGTCTTCAAAAGAGCGTGAAAAAAACGGGTTTTCACAACTTCACAAGAGTGTGGCGAGCAAATGAATAGTTTTGCGTCTGAACATGCACCATTAGCGTCTGAAACAGCCCAACGACACAGGACCGGGTATACCTCGAACATCGGAGCCTGAAGCCTGTCCGCTACGGATTTGGTTGCACGAAAACGGATGACTCGACCATAAGTCGAATTGCCAGCCCTGCGCGAAAATGCGTTCATGGAACGCTTGAAACCAGGCCGCACGCATCCGTCGAAGTTGCGAAAAATTGCGAAGATTCGGACATGGCCCACCTGACCACGGATAGCCCGGGCCCACTGACCTGCCCTGGAACGCCTGGCAGCCATGCCGACAATTTGGTGCTGCAGATTTGGGAGACGCGTTAAATGGCGCATAACGAAGCAGTCGACGTAGTTCTGGTAGGGGCCGGCATCATGAGTGCCACCCTGGCCGTACTGCTCAAAGAGCTCGACCCCGCGATCAAGCTGGAAGTCGTCGAGCTGATGGATTCCGGCGCCGCCGAGAGTTCCAATCCGTGGAACAACGCCGGTACCGGTCACGCCGGCCTGTGCGAGCTGAACTACACGCCGCAGGCCGCCGATGGCAGCGTCGACATCAAGAAAGCCGTACACATCAACACCCAGTTCGAGGTGTCGAAGCAGTTCTGGTCGTACCTGACCAAAAAAGGCACGTTCGGCTCGTGCAAATCCTTCATCAGCCCGGTTCCGCACCTGAGTTTCGTTCAGGGCGAGAGCGGTGTGTCGTTCCTCAAGGAGCGCTTCAATGTCCTGAGCAAACACCACGCGTTTGCCGACATGGAGTACACCGAAGACAAAGGCAAGATGGCCGAGTGGATGCCGCTGATGATGCCGGGCCGCTCGCCCGACGAAGTCCTCGCCGCCACCCGCGTGATGAACGGCACCGACGTCAACTTCGGCGCCCTGACCAATCAGTTGCTCAAGCACCTGAGCAGCGCCCCGGACACCCAGGTCAAATACTGCAAGCGCGTGACCGGCCTCAAGCGTAACGGCGCCGGCTGGACCGTCAGCATCAAAGACGTCAACAACGGCAACACCCGCGAAGTCGACGCAAAGTTTGTCTTCCTCGGTGCCGGTGGCGCGGCCCTGCCGTTGCTGCAGGCTTCGGGCATCGAAGAAAGCAAAGGCTTCGGCGGCTTCCCGATCAGTGGCCAGTGGCTGCGTTGCGATAACCCAGAAGTGGTCAAGCACCACCAGGCCAAGGTCTACAGCCAGGCAGCCGTGGGTTCGCCACCGATGTCGGTGCCGCACCTCGACACTCGCGTCGTCGACGGCAAGAAATCCCTGCTGTTCGGGCCATACGCCGGTTTCACCACCAAGTTCCTCAAGCATGGCTCCTTCATGGACCTGCCGATGTCGGTGCGCGCCGGCAACATCGGGCCGATGCTGGCGGTGGCGAAAAACAACATGGACCTGACCAAGTACCTGGTCAGCGAAGTGATGCAATCGATGGAACAGCGTCTGGAATCCCTGCGACGTTTCTACCCGCAGGCGAAAGCCGAAGACTGGCGCCTGGAAGTGGCCGGCCAACGGGTGCAGATCATCAAGAAGGACCCGAAAAAGGGCGGCATCCTGCAGTTCGGTACCGAACTGGTCGCAGCGAAAGACGGCTCCCTCGCTGCCCTGCTCGGCGCTTCGCCAGGTGCGTCGGTGACCGTTTCGATCATGCTTGAGCTGATCGAGAAGTGCTTCCCGGCCAAGGCGTCAGGCGAGTGGGCAAGCAAACTGGCCGAGATCTTCCCGGCCCGTGAAAAGGTTCTGGAAACCGATGCTGCGCTGTATCGCAAGATCAACACGCAGAACAACATCGCTTTGGAACTGGTTGAAGAAAGCAGCGAGACGCCAAGCTTCGCTTGATCTTGCGGCATAAAAAACGCCCCGATCGGGGCGTTTTTTTATGGCCTTGAAAAGCAAAAGATCGCAGCCTTCGGCAGCTCCTACAGGGCCAACATAAATCCCATGTAGGAGCTGCCGCAGGCTGCGATCTTTTGATCTCAGGAGCGGGACTTTTCGATCAGCTCGATGTAGTCCGGGGCGTTGCGCTGATCGGCGATCAGGTCAACAAAGGTCTTGCCCTGCTCATCCTTGCCATCAACGTCATAACCCGCCGCAACGAAGAAGCCCAGAAAGCGCTCGAAATCATCGATGCGCAAACCGCGATAGGCCTTGATCAGTTTGTGCAGCGACGGCGAAGTGGCGTCGACCGGCTCAAAATCGAGGAACAGCTTGATCTGCTCATCGCCGATCTCGTCACCAATCACTTGTTTCTTATCTTTACGCATTGCCGACTCCAGCTCGCAGACATGACACGGGGCGGGCAGTTTACCCCTGCCCGACCGCCCGGCTCAACGCGGACGAATCGCCCCGGTGTGCAAATCGGCCCAGATATGGCCGTTGGTATAACTGAGGAACTGCACATACACCGTGTCGTTGCGCAGCAGATCCATCACCACGCGGTATTGAGCGAGCGGATAGAACAGCGTCAGGGTTTTGCTTTTATCGTCGTAGGCCGGTTTCTTCAGGCTCTTGCTTTCGCCGTCGAAACTCACCAGCACCTGGTTGATGTTCGCGCCTTTGTTCAGAGACTTGCCCTTGAGGCGGATCAACAAGGATGAGGTGACCGGAATCGGCTGCTGATTGGACTGGCGCTGCGCACCGACCACCACCGAATACTCGCTGACCTGCAGCAGTTGCTGCTGCTCGGGTTCAGCGTCGCGCAGGGTCAGATCGTCCGGCGGCAGGAACTGGCTGTGCATCGGCGCAGCGGACAACGGCAGGCTGAGAGACAGCAACAGGGCGGCGAGACTGCGGATCAAGAGGCTCATGACAGGCTCCGGAAGGCGGGGCCGAGCACTCTAGCATGGCTGTCGCGCAAGGATCAGCACACACAAAAACAACTGTGGGAGCGAGCCTGCTCGCGAAAGCGTCGTGTCAGTCAACATCAATGTCACTGACACATCGCATTCGCGAGCAGGCTCGCTCCCACAGGGGGCAATGCAGGTTCTTACATGCCTTTAACGGCGTAAATCCCGTTGGCGTTGCGCCAGTAGCCTTTGTAGTCCATGCCATAACCGAAGATGTAGCGGTCGATGCATGGCAGGCCGACGAAATCGGCTTTCAGGTCAGGACGTGCCTTGCGGTCGTGGTCCTTGTCGATCAGCACGGCGGTGTGCACTTTGCGTGCGCCGGCGTGTTTGCAGAAGTCGATGATCGCGCCCAGGGTGTGTCCTTCATCGAGGATGTCGTCGATGATCAGCACGTCGCGGTCGATGAACGAGACTTCCGGCTTGGCTTTCCAGAACAGGTCGCCGCCGCTGGTTTCGTTGCGATAACGGGTCGCGTGCAGGTAGGACGCTTCCAGCGGGAATTGCAGATGCGTCAGCAGTTTGCCGGAGAAGATCAGGCCGCCGTTCATCACGCAGAAAACCACCGGATTGCTGTCAGCCAGTTGTTCGTTGATTTGTGCACCGACGCGGGCGATGGCCGCCTCGACTTCAGATTCGGTGTACAGGCAGTCAGCCTCTCGCATGATTTGACGGATATGCTCGAGATCAGCGGACATGGCGCTCTCCAGGGGTTGGCGGAATTGGAAAAGCGGGCAAAGGTACGCATCCCGCGAGGTCGAATCAAGCTCTTATGGACTAACGTACAGAATGTCCTATAGGACATCACCCTCGGATAGATTAATCTAGGCCGGTTTTTTTGCCCGCCGCCGGAGCCTTTCCCATGCCCATCCTCGAGATCCGCCATCCGCTGATCCGTCATAAACTCGGCCTGATGCGCCGCGCTGACATCAGCACCAAGAATTTCCGCGAGCTCGCTCAGGAAGTCGGCGCCCTGTTGACCTATGAAGCTACAAAAGATCTGCCGCTCGAATCCTACGACATTGCCGGCTGGTGCGGCACCGTGTCGGTGGAGAAGATCGCCGGCAAGAAGATCACCGTCGTGCCGATCCTGCGTGCCGGTATCGGCATGCTCGAAGGCGTGCTCAGCCTGATCCCGGGGGCCAAGGTCTCCGCTGTGGGCGTTGCCCGCAACGAAGAGACCCTGCAAGCGCACACCTATCTGGAAAAACTGGTACCGGAAATCGACGAGCGCCTCGCGATGATCATCGACCCGATGCTCGCCACCGGCAGCTCCATGGTTGCCACCATCGACCTGCTGAAAAAGGCCGGTTGCCGCGACATCCGCGCCATGGTCCTGGTGGCCGCGCCGGAAGGCATTGCTGCGGTCGAACAGGCGCACCCGGACGTGACCATCTACACCGCGTCCATCGATGAACGCTTGAACGAGCACGGCTACATCATTCCTGGGCTTGGCGACGCCGGTGACAAGATCTTCGGCACCAAGCAGAAGGACGCGTGACCATGCAGCAAGAGTTCAACGATCCGCTCTGGCGCACGGTGCTGTCCGGCGCGCAGATGCTGTTCGTGGCCTTCGGCGCCTTGGTGCTGATGCCGCTGATCACCGGCCTGGACCCGAACGTGGCACTGTTCACCGCAGGTCTGGGGACGATCCTGTTCCAGATCGTCACCGGACGTCAGGTGCCGGTGTTCCTCGCGTCGAGCTTCGCCTTCATCACGCCGATCATTCTCGCCAAGGGCCAGTTCGGCCTCGCCGCGACCATGGGCGGGGTGATGGCAGCCGGTTTCGTCTACACCTTCCTCGGCCTCGCCGTGAAGATCAAAGGCACCGGCTTCATTGACCGTCTGCTGCCACCGGTGGTGATTGGTCCGGTAATCATTTCCATCGGCCTGGCCATGGCGCCGATTGCCGCGAACATGGCGATGGGCAAGGCCGGCGACGGCACCGAGCTGATTCACTATCAGACGGCGATGATGATTTCCATGCCGGCGCTGCTGACCACGCTGATCGTGGCGGTCTTCGGCAAGGGCATCTTCCGTCTGGTGCCGATCATTTCCGGCGTGCTGGTGGGCTTTGCCATGTCGTTCTATTTCGGCGTGGTCGACACAGCGAAAATTGCTGCAGCGCCATGGTTCGCTCTGCCGCAATTCACCGCGCCCGAGTTCAACTGGCAGGCGATTCTGTTCATTGTTCCAGTAGCGCTGGCCCCGGCGATCGAACACATCGGCGGCGTGATTGCCGTGGGTAGCGTGACCGGTCGCGATTACCTGAAGAAGCCAGGCCTGCATCGCACCCTGCTCGGTGACGGCATCGCCACCACGGCCGCCGGCCTGTTCGGTGGCCCGCCCAACACCACTTACGCCGAAGTGACCGGCGCGGTGATGCTGACCAAGAACTACAACCCGAAAATCATGACCTGGGCGGCGATCTTCGCCATCACCCTGGCGTTCATCGGCAAGTTCGGCGCGCTGCTGCAAAGCATTCCGGTGCCGGTAATGGGCGGGATTCTGTGCTTGCTGTTCGGTTCGATCGCGGCAGTGGGCATGAACACCCTGATCCGCCACAAGATCGACCTGGGCGAAGCGCGCAACCTGGTGATTGTTTCGGTGACGCTGGTGTTCGGTATCGGCGGCGTGCTGGTTGGCACCGGCACCGGTCCTGATGACTTCGGCCTCAAAGGCATCGCGCTGTGCGCGGTGGTGGCGATTGCGCTGAACCTGATCCTGCCGGGCAATGATGGCTGGAAGCAGAAGAAGGCGGATGAGCCGCTGATCTAAGGCTTTCAGATCTTCATCGCCTGACAGATAGCATTCGCGAGCAGGCTCGCTTCCACAGGTTGGAATGTATTTCCCCTGTGGGAGCGAGCCTGCTCGCGAAGTTTTTAAAGGCCAGCGGCGCTCGTTCGCAGAGGGTCGCCAACGCCTTGGCCCATTGCGGGTCGTCGTTCAGGCACGGCACCAGCACCAACTCCTCGCCCCCCGCTTCGCGGAACTGTTCCCTACCGCGATCGCCGATCTCTTCCAGTGTCTCGATGCAATCGGCGACGAACGCCGGGCACATCACCAGAATCTTTTTCGCCCCGCTTTTGGCCAGTTCATCCAGCCGCGCTTCGGTGTACGGCTCGATCCATTTCGCCCGGCCCAGGCGCGACTGAAACGACACCGACCATTTGCCGTCAGCCAGCCCCATGCTTTTGGCGAAAGCGGCGGCGGTGCGGAAACACTGCGCGCGATAACAGGTCGCCAATACCTCCGGCGAGGCGGTCTGGCAGCAATCGGCGCCCTTGAGGCAGTGATTGCCCGTCGGGTCGAGTTTGCTCAGATGGCGCTCAGGCAAGCCGTGAAAGCTCAGCAGCAAATGATCGTAATCCTGCTGCAGATGCGGACGCGCGCTGGCGGCCAGTGCCTCGATGTATTCCGGCTGATCGTAGAACGGTTGCAGGATCGACAACTGCACGTCGAGCTTCTTCTCGCGTAGCACGCGGCGGGCTTCTTCGATCACCGTGGTCGTGGTGCTGTCGGCGAACTGTGGGTACAGCGGCGCCAGAGTGATCTTCTTATGTCCCGCTTTGACCAGACGCAGCAGACAGGTTTCGATCGACGGCTCGCCATAACGCATCGCCAGATCCACCGGGCCGTGTTTCCAAGTCCGGGTCATCTGCTCCTGCAAGCGGCGGCTGAGCACCACCAGCGGCGAGCCCTCTTCCCACCAGATCGAGGCATAGGCATGGGCCGATTGCTCGGGACGCTTGATCAGGATCAGCGACACCAGCAGCCGCCGCAGCGGCCATGGCAGGTCGATCACGTAGGGGTCCATCAGAAATTGATTGAGATAGCTGCGCACATCCGCCACCGAGGTGGAGGCCGGAGAGCCCAGGTTGACCAGAAGCAAAGCGTGATCGGTCATGCAACGTCCTATTTCAGAGGCGGCTGGAGAGATCATCCAGAGCCGCGCGTAAATCCGTAAAGCGGAAGCTGAACCCCGCTTCCACCAGGCGTGCCGGCGTCGCACGCTGGCCGCCGAGTAATAACAGTGACAGCTCGCCGAGCATGACTTTCAGCGCCAGGGTCGGCATCGGCATGAACGCCGGGCGGTGCAACACACTGCCCAGGGTCTTGGCAAATTCGCGGTTGCGCACAGGTTTCGGCGCGCAGGCATTATAAGGACCGCTGGCCTGATTCCGGTGCAGAAGAAAATCAATCAGGGCGATTTGATCGTCGATGTGAATCCACGGCATCCACTGCCGACCATTGCCCAAAGGCCCGCCCAGCCCGAGCTTGAACGGCAGCAACAGCCGCGACAAAAAGCCGCCCTCAGCCGACAGCACCAGACCGGTTCGCACCAGTACCACGCGGATGCCGAGATTCTCGGCACGCAGCGCGGTTTCTTCCCAGGCGATGCACAACTGACTGGCGAAATCGTCGATGCCGGGCGGTGATTCTTCAGTTAACTCGCGTTCGCCACCGTCGCCGTACCAGCCGATCGCCGAGCCGGAAATCAGCAGCGACGGTTTCTGCGCGCGAGTTTCCAGCCACGCCAGCAGCGTTTCCGTCAGGGTGATGCGGCTGCTCCACAGCAACGCCTTGCGACGATGGGTCCAGGGGCGGTCGGCAATCGGCGCGCCGGCGAGATTGACGATCGCGTCCAGCGGCTCTTCGCCGAGGTCCTCCAGACGGGCAATCCCGCGCACCTGCGAGCCGCAGATCTGCGCGACTTTTTCCGCGCGGCGACTCCACACCGTCAGCCGATGACCCTGCTCCAGCCAGTGCCGGCAGAGCTGACGTCCGATCAAACCAGTACCGCCGGTCAGCAATATGTGCATGACATCTTCCTCGCGTGGCGTTTAACCCGGATCACTAGTCTATTTTTATAGGCAGGGATCTTTTCGATCGGGCAGGCTCTATGGTTTAACAATAGGCCAAGCTGTCAGAACGAGAACGCTAGAAGTTATACCAAAAAACATAATTGTACAGGTTTCATCGACGGCGTAGTCTGTACAGAAAGGTAAACGAGGCCCCTATGACTGTACCTATCGCAATCATCGGCACCGGCATCGCCGGGCTCTCCGCCGCTCAGGCTCTGACAGAGACCGGGCATACCGTTCAACTGTTCGATAAAAGCCGCGGCAGCGGGGGGCGCATGTCGAGCAAGCGCAGCGACGCCGGCTCGCTGGACTTGGGCGCTCAATACTTCACCGCGCGCGACCGGCGCTTCGTCACCGAAGTGCAGCGCTGGCAGAGCCGGGGCTGGGCCGCCGAGTGGACGCCGCAGCTGTACACCTTCCAGGGCGGCCAACTGAACATGTCGCCGGACGAGCAGACCCGCTGGGTCGGCACGCCGCGCATGAGCGCCATCACCCGTGGCCTGCTCGATGGCCTGGACGTGCAGTTTGCCTGCCGCATCACCGAGGTCTATCGCGGCGAAGAACACTGGCATCTGCAGGACGCCGACGGCTGCACCCACGGCCCCTTCAGCCATGTGGTGATCGCCACACCGGCACCGCAAGCCACCGCGTTGCTCGCCGCCGCACCGAAACTTGCCGGCGTCGCAGCCGGGGTGAAAATGGAGCCGACCTGGGCCGTCGCCCTCGCCTTCGAAACCCCGCTGGATACGCCAATCGAAGGCTGCTTCGTACAGGACAGCCCGCTCGACTGGCTGGCGCGCAACCGCAGCAAACCCGGGCGCGACAGCACTCTCGACACTTGGGTGCTGCATGCAACCAGCGCCTGGAGCCGGCAACACATCGACCTCTCCAAGGAAGCGGTGATCGAGCATTTGCACGGCGCCTTCGCCGAACTGCTGCACAGCGCCATGCCTGCGCCGACCTTCAGCCTCGCCCACCGCTGGCTCTATGCGCGCCCCGCTACCGGCCACGAGTGGACCACGCTGGCCGACGCCGACCTGGGCTTGTACGCCTGCGGCGACTGGTGCCTGTCGGGCCGCGTTGAAGGCGCTTGGCTGAGCGGTCAGGAGGCTGCACGTCGCTTGCACGAACATCTGCAATGAATCGCATCAATCCGCGCAAATTGCTGCTGTCGAAGTGGACAGCAGCCCACCCGCAAAATCGCGAAAAACATTTTCTGGTCACCGAACTGATCCGCGACGAGGAAGGTACGGTGCTGGAAGTTGAATTGCAGGCGGTGCTGACCCAGCGTAGCGAGCGGATGGATTGGCAGGTGCTGAAAGACAGCGAGCACTGGTTACTCGGCTGGAAATAGATTTCCCTTGTGGGAGCGAGCCTGCTCGCGAAAGCGCTGTATCAAATGCAATTTCATTCACTGACCCACCGCTTTCGCGAGCAGGCTCGCTCCCACATATTCAGCGCTGTAGAAAAAATCTTATACAAATCATTTGACTTGTACATCCATCGATCTATGCTGAGGAAAAGTTGTACAGAGATAACTCTCTGTACAGGTATAGATTCGAGGTGCTCATGTCTACTGCTTCCCTGTCCAAGCCGAAGATCGCCATCAGCGCCTGCCTGTTGGGCGAAGAAGTGCGCTACAACGGTGGGCACAAGGAATCGCGGCTGTGCAGCCGCACCCTTACCGAATATTTCGATTTCGTCCCGCTGTGCCCGGAAGTTGCTATCGGCATGGGTATTCCCCGTGAGCCGATTCGGCTGGTCGGCGACCCTGAACAACCCGAGGCAGTCGGCACCGTTGACCGGACCATCAACGTAACCAGGCCGCTGGCCGAGTACGGCGAGAAAATGGCCGCCGAGCTGCAGGACCTTTCCGGCTACATCTTCATGCAGCAGTCGCCCTCCTGCGGGCTGGAACGGGTCAAGGTCTATCACGACAACGGCGCGCCAGTGAATGGTGGCGGACGCGGCATCTATGCGCAGGCATTCTGTGCACAGCATCCGGATCTGCCGGTGGAAGAAGCCGGACGCCTCAACGATCCGGTGCTGCGGGAAAACTTCATCACCCGCGTCCTGGCCTACAGCGCCTGGCAGCAAGTGCTCGCCGAGGGCCTGAGCCGCCGCGCCCTTACCGAGTTCCATTCGCGCTACAAGTACCTGCTGATGGCGCACAACCCGCTGCAATACAAAAACCTCGGCAAGATGCTCGGCAACATGGCCGACAGCGATCCCGCCGAGCTCGGCCCGCGCTATTTCAGCGAGCTGATGGCCGCGCTGAAGAAATGCGCCACTCGCGGCACCCATTGCAACGTGCTGCTGCACCTCAGCGGTTATTTGAAACAATCGCTGAGCGCCGAAGACAAACAGGAAATGCAGCAGATCATCGGCCAGTACCGCCAGGGCATCGTGCCGCTCGTGGTGCCGTTGACGCTGCTCAAACACCATTTTCGACTCCATCCGGACCCGTACATCGCGCAGCAGGTTTACCTGCAGCCGCATCCGGAAAACCTCAGTCTGCGAAACGCGATCTAATGAACGATAAAACCGACAGCAGCGCCCAGGAAGACCTCGGCGCCGACTTCAAGAAAGCCCTCGACGAGGGCTGGTTGCCGATTCGCGAAGTCGCGCGGCAGACCGGCGTCAACGCCATCACCCTGCGCGCGTGGGAACGTCGCTATGGGTTGGTGGTGCCTCAACGCACGCCCAAGGGCCATCGACTGTATAGCGCTGAACATGTGCAGCGGATCATGGCCATCCTCACCTGGCTCAACCGTGGCGTTGCGGTGAGCCAGGTCAAGCCACTGCTCGATGCGCCGCAGGCCTTCACGGAAACTGTGGAAAACGATTGGCAGCGTCTGCATCAGACGTTGCTGTCGGCGGTCACCTCGCTCAATGAGCGCGCGCTGGATGACAGCGTCAATCAGGCCATCGCCTTGTATCCGCCACGGACGTTGTGCGAGCAATTGCTGATGCCGCTGCTGGCCGAGCTCGAACAGCGCTGGCAGGGCCAGTTCGGCGCACAGATGGAACGGACGTTTTTCTTTTCCTGGTTGCGCAGCAAATTCGGCGCACGCATCTACCATAACAACCGTCAGCTGCATTCGGCGCCGCTGCTGTTGATCAATCATTCCGACCTGCCGCTGGAGCCGCATCTGTGGCTGTGCGCATGGCTGATCAGCAGTGCCGATTGCCCGGTGCAAGTGTTCGACTGGCCACTGCCGGCCGGTGAACTGGCGCTGACCGTCGAGCATCTGCAAGCCCGTGGCGTGCTGCTGTATTCGAGCAAAGCCATGCAACTGGCGCAGTTGCCCAAGCTGTTGGCGAACGTCAATTGCCCGACCATGATTGCCGGCCCCACGGTGCACATCCACCACACCGAGTTGTCCGCACGCACCGCGCAGACTGCCGACCTGTTCCTGGCTGAAGATCCGCTTGCCGCACACCAGGCGCTGCTCGAGCGCGGATTGATTTGATGATGGGTTTAATCACATGCAACTGATCTGGCTGCGCAGCGACTTGCGCCTACATGACAACACTGCCCTCGCGGCCGCCGCAGCGCGCGGCCCGACCGTGGCGGTGTATCTGGTGAGTCCGCAGCAATGGCTGGAGCACGACGATGCGCCGTGCAAAGTGGATTTCTGGCTGCGCAACCTGCGCGAACTGAGTCAGAGCCTCGGCGCGCTGAACATCCCGTTGTTGATTCGCAGCGCACCGCACTGGGATCAGGCACCGGCGGAGCTGCTCAAACTCTGCCGGCATTTGAAGATCGAGGCGGTGCACGTCAACGAGGAATACGGCGTTCACGAAAGCCGCCGTGATGAAGCCGTGGCCGAAACGTTGCGAGCCGAAGGCATCGAATTCCACAGTTACCTGGATCAGTTGCTGTTCAAACCCGGCACAGTGCTGACCAAGACCGGCACCTACTTCCAGGTGTTCAGTCAGTTTCGCAAAGTCTGCTACGAACGCCTGCATCGCTCGATGCCGGCACTGGTCAAGGCACCCGGCAAGCAGGCCGCGCCGGATATCGCCAGCGATGCAATTCCGGAGGCGGTAAAAGGCTTCGCCACGCCGAGCGAATCCCTGCGCGCCCTGTGGCCGGCCGGCGAGCATGAGGCGCGGCGCCGCCTCGACACCTTCACCGATGCGCAGATCGACTACTACCGCAGCGAACGCGATTTCCCGGCCAAACCTGGCACCAGCCAACTGTCGGCGTATCTCGCCGCCGGCGTGATCTCGCCACGCCAGTGCCTGCACGCTGCACTGCAAAGCAATCAGGGCGAGTTCGAAAGCGGCAAGGTCGGCGCAGTGACCTGGATCAACGAGCTGCTGTGGCGCGAGTTCTATAAACACATTCTGGTCGGCTACCCACGTGTCTCCCGGCATCGCGCCTTTCGCCCGGAAACCGAAGCGCTGGCCTGGCGCGATGCGCCGGAAGAACTCAAGGCCTGGCAAGAGGCACGCACTGGGCTGCCGATCATCGACGCGGCGATGCGTCAACTGCTGGAAACCGGCTGGATGCACAATCGCCTGCGCATGGTCGTGGCGATGTTCCTGACCAAAAACCTGCTGATCGACTGGCGCGAGGGCGAACGCTTTTTCATGCGCCACCTGATCGACGGCGACCTGGCGGCCAACAACGGTGGCTGGCAATGGAGCTCATCGACCGGCACCGACTCAGCGCCCTACTTCCGTATTTTCAACCCGCTGAGCCAGTCGGAAAAATTCGATGCCGAAGGCGTGTTCATCAAGCACTGGTTGCCGGAACTGGCCGGGCTCAACAAGAAGGAAGTGCACAATCCGGCGGCAGCTGGAGGACTGTTCGGCGTGGCAGATTATCCGGCGCCGATCGTTAATCTCAGCACTTCACGCGAGCGTGCGCTGACGGCGTTCAAGAACCTGCCGTCGCGCCAGCCAGTGGGCGGCAGCGATGAGTGAGTTCCTGCGCAGCTTCGCCCGCGAGTTTTGCGGGTTGAACAAAGACAACCTCTATCGCCTCGGCGAGCTGTACAGCGACGACATTCATTTCACCGATCCGCTGCACGAAGTTCAGGGCCTGGCACAACTGCAGGATTACTTCAGCGAGCTGTACGCCAACGTCAGCGATCTGCGTTTCGATTTTCATGGTTTCGACCAGATCCGCGAAGGTGAGGGTTACCTGCGCTGGGTCATGAGTTATCGCCATCCGCGCCTGGCCAATGGCCGGGAAATCAGGGTCGGTGGCTGTTCGCACCTGCTCTGGCGCGACAAGGTTTATCGCCATCGGGATTATTTCGATGCCGGGGCGCTGCTGTATGAACACTTGCCAATATTGGGCCGGGTGATTGCCTGGCTGAAAAGGAGAATGGGATGAGTCGTACACCTCCACGGCGGTATTGGTTGACCGGGGCCAGCAGTGGCATCGGTGCAGCCTTGTGTGAGGACATTCTGAAAAGCGGCGCGCACTTGGCGGTCAGCTCGCGCTCGGCCGCGCCGCTCAAGGTCTTGTCCCAGCGTTATCCGGGCCAGGTGCTGGTGGTGCCCGGCGATCTGACCAACAGTCAGACCGTGCGCGAAATCGGTGAGCAGATCACCGAGGCCTGGGGTTCGCTGGACAGCGTGATTCTCAACGCCGGCACCTGTGAATATGTCGACGCGCGCCAGTTCGACTCGTCGATCATCGAGCACGTGGTGCGCACCAATCTGCTCGCCAGCAGCTATTGCATCGAAGCCGCCCTGCCGCTGTTGCGCAAAGGCACGGCGCCGCATCTGGTCGGCATGGCCAGCTCGGTGACTTACCTGCCGCTGCCACGGGCCGAAGCCTATGGCGCATCGAAGGCCGGGCTGCGTTACCTGTTCGAATCGCTGCGTATCGATCTGGCGGATGAAGGTATTGAAGTCACCATCATCAGCCCGGGTTTTGTCGAAACGCCGCTGACCGAGAGGAACGATTTCCCGATGCCGCTGAGCTGGCCCGCAGATAAAGCGGCGCGGCACATCTTCGCCAAACTCAAGGACCGTCCGCTGGAAATTGCCTTCCCGGGGCTGTTCATGGCCGCGCTGTGGCCGCTGTCCAAGCTGCCCGCTCGCGCGCAACTGGCGATCGGCAAACGCATGGTGCGCAAGAACCCTCCGCAGCGGGACCCGATATGAAAATCGCCGTAATTGGCAGCGGTATCGCCGGGCTCACCTGCGCGTACCTGCTGAACCGCCGCCACGACATCACCGTGTTCGAAGCGAGTGACTGGGTCGGCGGCCATACCCACACCGTACCGGTCAGCGTGGCTGGGCAATCGTTCGCCATCGACACCGGTTTCATCGTCTTCAACGACTGGACCTACCCGAACTTCATTCGCTTGCTCAACCAGCTCGGCGTGGCGTTCAAGCCGACCGAAATGAGCTTTTCGGTAACCGACCCGGACACTGGCGTGGAGTACAACGGCAACAACCTCAACAGCCTGTTCGCCCAGCGCAGCAATCTGTTGTCGCCGGGGTTCTGGGGGATGCTGCGCGACATTCTGCGCTTCAACAAAGAAGCCCAGCGCGACCTGGTGGAACTGCGCATCGCCGCCGATACCACGCTCGATGATTACCTCAAGGCCGGCGGCTACGGCGAGCGCTTCATCCTGCACTACATCGTGCCGATGGGCGCGGCGATCTGGTCGATGCCAATGGCGGAAATGCTCAATTTCCCGCTGCAATTCTTCCTGCGTTTTTTCAAGAATCATGGCCTGTTGTCGGTCAGTGATCGGCCGCAGTGGCAGGTCATCGAAGGCGGTTCCAGTGCCTACGTCGCGCCGCTGACCGCTTCGTTCAGCGACAGGATTCGCCTGAACTGCCCGGTCAGCCGCGTCGAGCGCAATCAGCATGGCGTGGTTATCCACAGCCCGGCCGGCCTCGAACATTTCGACAAGGTGGTGTTCGCCTGTCACAGCGATCAGGCACTGAGGCTGTTGGCCAACCCGAGCGACGCCGAGCGTTCGATTCTCGGTGCCCTGCTCTACGCCGACAACGACGTCGTGCTGCACACCGACACGCGCCTGCTGCCGACGCGCAAACTGGCCTGGGCCAGCTGGAATTATCGCCTCGGCGGCGCCGGCCATACCCGCGCGGCGGTCACCTACAACATGAACATCCTGCAGGGCATCGAAAGCGACACCACGTTCTGCGTCAGCCTCAACCAGACCGCCGGCATCAGCCCGGACAAGGTACTGGCCCGCTATACCTACGCCCACCCGCAATACACCTTGGCCGCCGCAGCCGCGCAAAACCGTTGGGGCGAACTCGATGGCGAGCAGCACACGCATTATTGCGGCGCCTACTGGGCCAACGGCTTTCATGAAGATGGCGTGGTCAGCGGTTTGCGCGTGGCCGCCGCGTTCGGTGAAACCCTGTGAACAGCGCACTGTATAGCGGCGTGATTGGCCACCGACGTTTTGCGCCGCGCCGCCACGAATTCCGCTACCGCATCGGCCTGCTCTATCTCGACCTGAGCGAACAGGACGCCGTGCTGGCCTTGTCGCCGCTGGCGGGGCGCAGTCGTTTCGCGCCGTTCTCGTTTCGAGAAACCGATTACCTGAAAACCTTCACCGGCAAGGGCATGCGCCTGATCGACGCCGTGCGTCAGCAGGTCGGTGCAGCCATCGGTCATGAACCACAAGGCGCGGTATGCCTGCTGACCCAGCCGCGCAGTTGGGGGCTGTCGTTCAATCCGGTGAGCTTCTTCTACTGCCATGAAGCCGACGGACAACTGGCGGCGATCGTTTGTGAAGTCACCAATACGCCATGGCGCGAGCGTTTTCATTACGTGTTGCCGGCGCAGACGCCGACCAGTCTGGTGGATTTCCACCAACATTTTGCTGTAGCCAAGGCGTTTCACGTTTCACCGTTTCTGCCCCGCGACCTCGAATACCGCATGAGCTTCAGCCCGGCCGCGCAAAGCCTGGGTGTGCACATGGCCGATTGGCAGGGCAGCGAGAAACTGTTCGACGCCACACTGAATCTGCGCCGCGAACCGCTCGATCGTCGCAGCCTGCATCGCTATCTGCGGCGCTTCCCGTGGATGACCGCAAAAACCGCTCTGGCGATTTATTGGCAAGCACTGCGACTGCTGCTCAAGCGCGCGCCGATCTTCCCTCACCAGGCTGCCGACGGCAGCTTTAAAACCGCCACTGTGCCTCCGAAGGAGCCGCACCATGAAATCCTCTAGCCTGCCGCTCGGTCGCTTCAGCACCAACGGTTTGACCGGCTCGCTGCTGCGCCGTGGCGTGTTGCGCCAATTGGCCCAGCTCAAACACGGACAATTGATGGTCGTCGAGGATGGCGAACAAATGCTTTTCGGCACCCCGGGCAGCGCCCTGCTCGGCGAAGTCCATGTACTCGACCCGGCCCTGTGGGGCATGGTCGCCAGTAGCGGCTCGATCGGCGCCGGCGAAGCATTCATCCACGGCTATTGGAGTTCGCCGGACCTGACTGCTGTGGTGCGCGTGTTCGTCAGCAATCTCGATGTACTCGACGCCATGGAAGGTGGCCTGGCGCGCCTGGGCCGGCCCTTCGTGCAAGGCCTGCACTGGCTCAATCGCAACACGCGCAAGGGTTCGCAGAAAAACATCGCCGCGCACTACGACCTCGGCAATGAACTGTTCGAACAGTTTCTCGACCCGACCATGATGTATTCCGCCGCCCAGTTCCTTTCGCCGAGCGACACCCTGGAACAGGCGCAACTGAACAAACTCGAGCGCATCTGCCAGAAACTCGCGCTCAAACCCAGCGACCACCTGCTGGAAATCGGCACCGGTTGGGGCAGCATGGCCCTTTACGCAGCACAGCATTACGGGTGCCGCGTGACCACCACGACGCTGTCGAAAGAGCAATTTGCGTTCACCGCCAAGCGCATCGAACAACTCGGCTTGCAGGATCGCGTCACCCTGCTGCTCAAGGACTACCGCGACCTCAGCGGCGAGTACGACAAACTGGTGTCGATCGAGATGATCGAGGCGGTCGGCCATCGTTTCCTGCCGGCCTACTTCAAGCAATGCGCGCAGTTGCTCAAAAGCAACGGCCTGATGCTGCTGCAGGCGATTACCATTCGCGAGCAACGCTACGAACAGGCCAAGCGCAGCGTCGACTTCATCCAGCGCTACATCTTCCCCGGCGGTGCCCTGCCCTCGGTGCACAAGATGCTCGATGTGGTCGGCCGCGAAACCGACATGAACCTGCTGCACATGGAAGATTTCGGCCTGCATTACGCCAAGACACTGCGCCTGTGGCACGAGAACTTTCGCCTAGCCCATAGTCGCCTGAGCGAACTGGGCTACGACGATTATTTCCTGCGTTTGTGGGAGTTTTACCTGTGCTATTGCGAGGGCGGGTTCCTCGAACGCACCATCGGCACCGCGCAATTGCTGCTGGCCAAACCGGCGGCGATGACCGCGCCGCTGCTCGGACGCTTCGATGCGTGAGCGAATCGCCAATGCCGTGCTGTTTCAGCTCGGCTGGCTGGCCTGCGTACTTGGCGGCAACAGTTTGTGGCTGCTGCTGGCACTGGCGGCTCTGGTGATTCATTTGCGCTGGATCAGCAGTTGGGCGGCAGAAGGTCGTTTGATTCTGTGCGTGGTGATTGTCGGCACGGCGGTGGACAGTGTTCTGCGTTATCTCGGCGTGTTCCGCTTTGCAGACGCGTCACCGCTGATTCCGTTGTGGCTGATGCTGCTATGGGCACTGCTCGCCACCACGTTGCGCCACTGCCTGGCCTGGAGCGCGCGGCCATGGTGGCTGGCCAGCGGACTTGGCGCGGTGGGCGGGGCATTGTCGTACTACGGTGGCGGACGCCTGGCCGGCGTGCATTTCCCTTACGGCGAAGTGTCGACGCTGATCGTCATCGGACTGCTCTGGGCAGGGCTGTTCCCGCTGTTGCACTTGATGGCACGGCGTCTGGCGCCGTGAGCGTCCGTCAGCGCTTTCACACCCACCGCGATCACTGCCTTACACTGCCACGATGAAAACCATCCCTCACACACAAATCGCCGAACCGGCGGTCACCTGCTCGACCTGTGCGGCGTGCTGCTGCCAGCTCGAAGTGATGCTGATCACCGACACCGGCGTGCCTGATCGCTTTATCGATACCGATGAATGGGGCGGCGAAGTGATGCTGCGTCTGGACGACGGCTGGTGCGCGGCGCTGGATCGCGACAGCATGATGTGCACGATCTATGAACGACGCCCGCTGATTTGCCGCGAGTTTGAAATGGGCGCGCCGGAGTGCATCGAAGAGCGCCGGGGAATTGCTACAGCCTACCGCTGATTTCTTTGACGGCGCAGAAACAACTGTGGGAGCGAGCCTGCTCGCGAATGCGGTGTGTCAGCCACCATTTGAATTGACTGACACTCTGCTTTCGCGAGCAGGCTCGCTCCCACGTTGGTTCCGCGTAGGCGGATTACAGCGGCATTGTGTAATGCAGCGCGTAGCTTTCTACACCATCGTTGTCGCTGGACAGGCCGGCGTTGGAGTAGTGCGTGGCGCGGATGCCGACTTCGTGGCCGCCGTTGAAACGCAGGCCGACACCGATGCGGTCTTCGAACTGGAAGGAGCCGCCCAGGTTGTTGCTTTCGTATTCGGTGTTGGAGAAGAACGCCACGCCGATACCCGCTTCCACGTATGGCTTGACCGACTGGCCGGCAAACTCGTAAACGAATACAGGTGAGAACGACAGGCTGTTGTTGCTGGAAGTCTTGTCACCTTCCCAGTACGTGTAGGCACCGCTCCAGTAGCCGGTCAGGCGACCGACGTCGCTCTGCAGCCAGCTCTTGTCCCAGTCGAAATTCATGCCTAAGCGATACGTCATTGTCGAATCGCTGGTACCGCCGACGGCGAATTCAACGCCAGCGGCTTGTGCAGTAATGCTTTGCCCCATCAGTGCGGCCGCAATCGCGGCCAAGCAGAATAGTCGCTTCACTTTGAAACTTCCTTTTCCGGAACGATCGTTTGGTTTTTAGTTGCTGCTGTCGCTATAGAAATCCGCGCTTGGTCAGAAGTTCAGCGTTTTTTTTGTTATTTCACATTTTTTTTACAAGTCGAAGTTTTGCACATTCGACGCAGTTTGGCCCAGCAACGGTAGGATTTTTCTGAGAGATTGCGGATCGCCGCTGGTCCAGAACTTCACCGCCTGGCTCGGACGATGCGCCAGCAGATCACGCTCGGCGAGCAAGCGTTGCAACTGCCGGGCCACGGCAGCTCCGGTATCGATCAGGCAGACATCGTCGGCGATCATCGACCTGAGTAGCGGCTTGAGGAAGGGATAATGGGTACAGCCAAGAATGATCGTGTCGCAGTTTTGCGCCAGCAATGGAGCGACGTAACCTTGCAATAAAGTGCGTAATTCGGCGCTGTGCAGATCACCCGTTTCGATCAGTTCGACCAGTCCCGGACAGGGCTGGGTGATGACTTTTATGTCAGCAGCGAAGCGATCGAGCAACGCGGCAAACTTCGCGCTCTGCAACGTGCCGGTCGTGGCCAGGACGCCAACCACGCCGCTTCGTGTGGCCGCTGCGGCCGGTTTGACCGCCGGTTCCATGCCGACAATCGGCCAGTCGGGGAAATCGCGACGCAGATCGGCAACCCCCGCCACGGTCGCGGTATTGCACGCCAGCACCAAAGCTTTGGCCCCCAGCTCGCGAAAGAACCCGGCCATCACGCTGCAACGCTGGCGGATGAATTCCGGGGTTTTTTCGCCGTAAGGGATGTTCCCGCAATCGGCGACGTAAAGCAGCGATTCGTTGGGCAGCAAGCGCTGGATTTCGCCGAGGACCGACAAGCCGCCGACCCCGGAATCGAACACGCCGATCGGCGCTTCACGCATGGCGGGCGCCACAGACGCTGCAGCCCGGATCGCGCTTGACGCGAAGCTCACGGAATCGCGAGCCCAAGGCGTCGATCAACAACAGTCGCCCCACCAATGGTTCACCAAAGCCGACCAGCACCTTCAACGCTTCCAGCGCCTGCAAACTGCCAACCAGACCGACCAGTGGCCCGACCACGCCGGCCTCGCTGCAGGTCAGTTCGGCTTCGCTGCCGTGACCGTACAGGCAGTGATAGCAAGGGCTGTCGGCACGCCGTGGATCGAACACCGACAACTGCCCTTCCAGACGAATCGCCGCGCCACTGACCAGTGGCTTGCGCGCGGCAACACAAGCGGCGTTAACCGACTCGCGCGTGGAAAAGTTGTCCGAACAATCGAGCACCAGATCCACCGCCGCCACCGCTGCACCGAGAGAATCCTCGTCCAGCGCCTGGCGATGGGCGACCAGTTGAATTTCCGGATTGATCGCGCCCAGGCGCTTGAGCGCCGAGTCGACCTTGGACATGCCGACACTGTCGGTGTCGTGAATGATCTGCCGTTGCAGATTGGTCAGATCGACCGTGTCGAAATCCGCCAGATGCAATTCGCCGACGCCCGCCGCTGCCAGATACAACGCCACTGGCGCGCCGAGGCCGCCAAGGCCGACGATCAGCACGCGGCTGCCTTTGAGCTTCAGCTGCCCGTCGATGTCGATGTGTTGCAGCAGAATCTGCCGGCTGTAGCGCAGCAATTCCTGATCATTCAGCACGGCAGGCGCCCCAGACTGATGCGTTGATGGCCGCCCAGATCGGTGCGGCTGTGGACTTCTTCAAAGCCACGAGTGAGCAGCAGATCACGCACGGCTTCGGCCTGATCATAGCCGTGTTCGAGCATCAGCCAGCCGCCGGTTTCAAGATGATCCGGCGCCTGCGCAACAATCAGACGCAGATCATCGAGACCATCTTCACCGGCGACCAGCGCACTGGCCGGTTCGAAGCGTACATCGCCTTCGACCAGATGCGGATCGGCGGCGGCAATGTACGGCGGGTTGCTGATGATCAGTTGAAAGCGCTGGCCTGCAAGTGCGCTGAACCAATGGCTGTTCAGCACCGTAGCGTTGTTCAGGTGCAGACGCTGGCGATTGCGTTCGGCCAGGGCCACGGCTTCAAGCACACGATCCACGGCGGTGACTTTCCACGCCGGCCGTTCGCTGGCCAAGGCCAAAGCAATCGCGCCACTGCCGGTGCCCAGATCAAGAACCTTGGCCGGAGTTGCCGGCAGCAGCTCAAGGGCTGCCTCCACCAGCAATTCGGTGTCAGGACGCGGAATCAGCGTGTGCGGCGCGACTTCCAGATCCAGCTTCCAGAAGCCCTGCTGGCCGAGAATGTAGGCCACCGGCTCACCGCTACGCCGCCGTTGCAAATACTCGGCAAAGGTCAGCGCAGCCTCGCTTGGCACGATGCGCTCGGGCCAGGTGTGCAGGAAGCTGCGCGACTTGCCCAGTGCGGCGGCGAGAAGCAATTCAGCGTCCAGACGCGCAGTCGGCGAGTCCGGCAACTCGGCAGCGCGCAACAGGCTGGCGATGATGGTCATTTATTCACCTATCGCTGCGAGTTGGTCAGCCTGATATTCGGCCAGCAGCGGCTCGATCACGGCTTCGACGCCACCGGCGAGAATTTCATCCAGCGAATACAGGGTCAGGTTGACGCGATGGTCGGTGACCCGGCCCTGGGCATAGTTGTAGGTGCGGATACGCTCGGATCGATCGCCGGAACCGACCAGCAACTTGCGCTCACTGGCAATCGCGTTGGCCGCCGCAGCGTTTTGCTGATCGTTGAGCTTGGCCGACAGCCACGCCATCGCCCGGGCACGGTTCTTGTGCTGGGAACGTTCTTCCTGACACTCGACGACGGTGCCGGTCGGGATGTGGGTAATGCGGATCGCGGAATCGGTGGTGTTGACGTGCTGACCACCGGCCCCGGAGGAACGGTAAGTGTCGACGCGCAGATCCGCCGGGTTGATCTCGATGGCTTCGCGCTCATCCGGCTCAGGCAACACCGCCACGGTGCAGGCCGACGTGTGGATCCGGCCCTGGGATTCGGTAGCCGGTACTCGCTGAACGCGGTGCGCGCCGGACTCGAATTTCAGCTTGCCGTAAACGTTGTCGCCTTCAATGCGCGCGATGACTTCTTTATAGCCGCCGTGTTCGCCTTCGTTTTCCGAAAGGATCTCGACACGCCAGCCACGCCGCTCGGCATAACGCGAGTACATGCGGAACAGGTCGCCGGAGAAGATCGCCGCCTCGTCGCCACCGGTGCCGGCGCGTATTTCGAGGAAAACGTTGCGGCCGTCATTCGGATCTTTAGGCAGCAGCATGCGTTGCAGATCGGATTCCAGCGTGACCAGCAACTCCTTGGCTTCGCGAACTTCTTCCACGGCCATTTCGCGCATGTCCGGGTCGTTATCCTTGAGCAGCGCCTGCGCGCCTTCAAGATCGCTTTGTACGCCGAGCAGCTTTTTATAGGCGGCCACTACCGGCTCGAGTTCGGCGTATTCCTTGGAATAGGCGCGGAATTTGGCCTGATCGGCAATGACTTCACCGTCGCCGAGCAGCGCGGTCAGTTCCTCGAAACGGTCCTGGAGAATGTCCAGCTTGTTGAGCAGTGACGCTTTCATTGCGGTTTTTTATCCGAAAAACTATCCGGTGAGCCCTCAAGGGCAAAGAGTTCCTGGGCCATGGCCAGCGCATCGAGGCGGCCTTCGGCAGACAGCTTTTTCAACTGCACGCTGGGCGCATGCAAGAGTTTGTTGGTCAGGCCACGGGCCAGTTGCCCGAGCACGTCTTCGGCGTTGCCGCCGTTGGCCAGCAGACGCAGGGCCTTCTGCAATTCCTCGTCACGCAAGCGTTCGCTCTGTTGACGATAGGCCTTGAGCACATCGACTGCCGCCAGTTCGCGCAGGCGCACCATGAAATCGTCGGCGCCGACCGAGACCATCTCCTCCGCCGCTTGTGCAGCGCCCTGACGGCTCTTGAGGTTCTCGGCGACCACTTCGTGGAGATCGTCGACGCTGTACAGGTAAACGTCGTCCAACTCGCCGACTTCTGGCTCGATATCTCGTGGTACCGCGATGTCGACCATGAAGATCGGCTTGTGCTTGCGCAGCTTCAGCGCACTTTCCACCGCACCCTTGCCGAGGATCGGCAACTGGCTGGCGGTCGAACTGATGACGATGTCGCTGCGCACCAGTTCCGCCGGAATGTCCGAGAGCAGCACCGCGTGAGCGCCGAACTGCTCGGCCAACTGACTGGCGCGCTCCAGCGTGCGGTTGGCGACGACGATGCGCTTGACCCCCAGCTCATGCAAATGGCGCGCGACCAGCGTAATCGTCTCGCCGGCACCGATCAGCAGCGCCTGGCTGCGTTGCAGATCGCTGAAAATCTGTTTCGCCAGGCTCACTGCGGCAAACGCCACCGACACCGGGTTCTCGCCAATCGCAGTATCGGTACGCACCTGCTTGGCGGCATTGAACGTCGCCTGAAACAACCGCCCCAGCAGCGGACCGATGGTGCCGGCCTCGCGGGCCACGGCGTAGGCCGATTTCATCTGACCGAGAATCTGCGGTTCGCCCAGCACCAGCGAGTCGAGCCCGGAGGCGACGCGCATCATGTGACGAACAGCCGCATCGTCTTCATGCACATAAGCACTGGCGCGCAGCTCGTCGAGGCTCAGATGGTGATAATCGGCCAGCCAGCGCAGCACGACATCGGCCGACAGCTGATCCTGTTCTATATAAAGCTCACTGCGATTGCAGGTGGAGAGGATCGCGGCTTCGCGGCTGTCGGTCAGTCGGCAGAGCTGCTGCAAGGCCTCCACCAGCTGCTCAGGGGTAAAGGCCACGCGCTCGCGGACGTCTACTGAAGCAGTCTTGTGGTTAATACCGAGTGCAAGGAAGGCCATTCAAGGTCGCTGGTGGTGACGTGAAGCCGGCAATTGTCCTACTTCGAAAGATTCAGAACAACTACCGCTGACTATTGTCCCAATCGTCAGCCCCTATAATGGCCACAATTGAGTCTCGGTTATGTTTGGCCGAAGGCTTGTGTCATGATGATCCGACCGCAGGTTAGTCGTCCTCTTCCTATATGAATAGATCCTCCGCGTTGCTCCTCGCTTTTGTCTTCCTCAGCGGCTGCCAGGCCATGGCGCCCGTTGCGCCGGATGGCACCCCGCCGGTCGAAGACACCACGCCCGCACCTGAAAAGCCCAAGGTTTACGGCTCATTCAGTGAGGAAACCGTGTTCAGTCTGCTGAGCGCCGAACTCGCTGGCCAGCGCAATCGTTTCGACATTGCCCTGGACAATTACGTGACCCAGGCCATCAACACCCAGGATCCGGGCGTTTCCGAGCGTGCGTTCCGCATCGCCGAATATCTGGGCGCCGATCAACCGGCCCTCGACACCGCGCTGATCTGGGCGCGCAACGCTCCGGATGATCTCGAAGCGCAACGCGCCGCCGCCGTGCAACTGGCCCGCGCCGGGCGTTACGACGACTCCATGGTCTACATGGAGAAAGTCCTGCAGGGCAAGGGCGACACCCATTTCGATTTCCTCGCGCTGTCGGCCGCCGACACCGATCAGGAAACCCGCAACGGCCTGATGAAAAGCTTCGACCGTTTGCTTGAGCGCCACCCGAACAACAATCAGCTGATTTTCGGCAAGGCTCTGCTGTTGCAGCAGGACGGCGACAATCAAGGTGCGCTGACTCTGCTTGAAGACAATCCGCCGGAAGATGGCGAGATCGCACCGATCCTGCTGCGTGCGCGCCTGCTTCAATTGCTCAACCGTGGCGACGAAGCGCTGCCGCTGTTGCAGAAAAGCATCAGAAAATACCCGGAAGACAAGCGCCTGCGCCTGACTTACGCGCGCATGCTGGTCGAACAGGACCGCATGGACGACGCCAAGGCCGAATTCTCCACGCTCGTTCAGCAATACCCGGAAGACGATGAACTGCGTTATTCGCTGGCGCTGGTGTGCCTGGAAGCCAAGGCGTGGGATGAAGCCAAGGGCTATCTGGAAGACCTGATCGCTCGCGAAAGCCACGTCGATTCAGCGCATCTGAATCTCGGCCGGATTGCCGAAGAGCGCAACGACCCACAAGGCGCGCTCATCGAATACGCCCAGGTCGGCCCGGGCAATGACTATCTGCCGGCACAGCTGCGTCAGGCCGATATCCTGATGAGCAACGGCAAAACCGCCGAAGCGCAGAGCAAGCTGGCGGCCGAGCGTGACGAGCAGCCCGACTACGCGATCCAGTTGTATCTGATCGAATCGGAAAGCCTGTCGGCCAATAAACAGGACGACAAGGCCTGGAAAGTTCTGCAACAAGCCCTGCAGAAATACCCGGACGATCTCAATCTGCTTTACACCCGCGCCATGCTCGCGGAAAAACGCAATGATCTGGCGCAAATGGAGAAAGACCTGCGCCTGATCATCAAGCGCGACCCGGACAACGCCATGGCGCTGAATGCGCTGGGCTACACCTTGTCCGATCGCACCACCCGCTACGCTGAAGCGAAAACGCTGATCGAGCAGGCGCACCAGATCAATCCGGAAGATCCGGCGGTACTCGACAGCCTCGGCTGGGTGAACTATCGCCTGGGCAATCTGGACGACGCGGAGAAATACCTGCGCCAGGCGCTCGAGCGTTTCCCTGACCACGAAGTCGCCGCGCACCTGGGCGAAGTCCTCTGGGCCAAGGGCAATCAGCGCGAAGCCAAACAAGTGTGGGGCAAGTTCCTCAAGGATCAGCCCGACAGCACCATTCTGCGCAGCACCATCAAGCGCCTGACCGGATCCGAGAATCTTTAAACCATGCTTTTGCGCCACGTTATTGTTTTCAGCTTCATCGCCCTGCTCGCCGGCTGCTCGGGGTTCGGCACTCGCGAATCGGTCGAGGGCCACGGCAGCCCGGCCCAGTGGGCGGCAAACAAACAGCAACTGACCGGCCTCGATGGCTGGCAGATCGACGGCAAGATCGGCATCCGCGCGCCGAAGGATTCCGGCAGCGGCACGCTGTTCTGGCTGCAACGTCAGGATTATTACGACATTCGCCTGTCCGGCCCGCTGGGTCGTGGTGCGGCACGTCTGACCGGGCGTCCGGGCAAAGTATCACTGGAAGTCGCCAACCAGGGCCGCTACGAATCGCAATCTCCCGAAGCCTTGCTCGAAGAACAACTGGGCTGGAAATTGCCGGTGTCGAATCTGGCCTGGTGGGTTCGCGGCCTGCCCGCTCCGGAAAGCAAGAGTCGCCTGAATCTCGATGCCGACAGCCGTCTGGCCAGCCTTGAGCAGGACGGCTGGAAAGTCGAATACACCGCCTACACCGAACAGAATGGTTACTGGCTGCCCGAGCGCATCAAGCTGCACGGCACCGACCTCGACGTAACGCTGGTGATCAAGACCTGGCAACCGCGCAAGTTGGGGCAATAAAGCATGACCGCTGCACGCCTGACCCTGCCCTCGCCGGCCAAACTCAACTTGATGCTGCACATTCTCGGTCGCCGTGAAGACGGTTATCACGAATTGCAGACGCTGTTTCAGTTCCTCGATTATGGCGATGAAATCACTTTCGCCGTGCGCGATGACGGCGTGATTCAGCTGCACACCGAGTTCGCCGGCGTGCCCCACGACAGCAACCTGATCGTGCGCGCGGCGAAGATGTTGCAGCAACAGTCCGGCTGCGCGCTCGGCATCGACATCTGGATCGACAAAGTCCTGCCCATGGGCGGCGGCATTGGCGGCGGCAGCTCGAATGCGGCGACGACCCTGCTCGGGCTCAACCATTTGTGGCAACTGGGCTGGGATGAAGATCGCCTGGCGGAACTGGGCCTGTCACTCGGTGCCGACGTACCGGTGTTCGTCCGTGGCCATGCGGCATTTGCCGAGGGTGTTGGCGAGAAACTGACCCCGGTCGACCCCGAAGAACCGTGGTATCTGGTGCTCGTGCCGCAAGTCGCTGTTAGTACGGCAGAAATTTTTTCCGATCCTTTGTTGACACGTAACACACCGCCCATTAAAGTGCGCCCCGTTCCCGAGGGAAACAGTCGAAATGACTGCTTGCCGGTGGTAGCAAGGCGTTATCCAGAGGTACGTAACGCATTGGATTTGTTAGGTAAATTTACCGAAGCAAAGCTCACCGGAACTGGAAGTTGTGTGTTTGGGGGCTTCCCAAGCAAAGCTGAAGCTGATAAAGTCTCGGCCCTTCTGACAGAGACCCTTACAGGGTTTGTAGCGAAAGGAAGCAACGTTTCGATGTTGCATCGCAAGCTGCAAAGTCTGCTCTAAAGGAATCAAGTGCCCGGCACTTGAAAGCAACAGATACAGGGGCGTCGCCAAGCGGTAAGGCAGCAGGTTTTGATCCTGCCATGCGTTGGTTCGAATCCAGCCGCCCCTGCCATTTTCTCTACTCATCCAGGTTACCCTCAGCCTCTAGGTACTGCGCGTGTCCAAGATGATGGTCTTTACGGGGAATGCCAACCCCGATCTGGCTCGGCGTGTCGTACGTCAGCTGCATATCCCTCTCGGTGACATCTCTGTCGGCAAGTTTTCCGACGGCGAAATCACAGCCGAGATCAATGAAAACGTTCGCGGTAAAGACGTCTTCATTATTCAGCCGACCTGCGCTCCGACCAACGATAACCTGATGGAACTGGTAGTGATGGCTGATGCCTTCCGCCGCTCCTCAGCTACTCGTATCACTGCTGTTATTCCTTATTTTGGTTATGCCCGTCAGGATCGCCGTCCGCGTTCCGCACGTGTGGCTATCAGCGCGAAAGTCGTTGCTGACATGCTTACCGTAGTCGGCATCGACCGTGTTCTCACGGTTGATCTGCATGCTGACCAGATTCAGGGCTTCTTCGATATTCCGGTAGATAACATCTACGGCTCCCCGGTTCTGGTGGATGACATCGAAGATCAGCGCTTCGAAAACCTGATGATCGTGTCCCCGGACATTGGTGGCGTCGTGCGTGCACGGGCTGTTGCCAAGTCGCTGGGCGTCGATCTCGGGATCATCGACAAACGCCGTGAGAAAGCCAATCACTCTGAAGTGATGCATATCATCGGTGATGTCGAAGGGCGTACCTGTATTCTCGTCGATGACATGGTCGATACCGCCGGCACCCTGTGCCACGCGGCCAAGGCCCTGAAAGAGCATGGCGCAGCCAAGGTCTTTGCCTACTGCACACACCCTGTGCTGTCGGGCCGGGCCATCGAGAATATCGAAAATTCCGTGCTGGACGAGCTGGTGGTCACTAACACCATCCCGCTGTCCGCTGCAGCACAAGCCTGTGCACGTATCCGTCAACTGGATATCGCACCGGTTGTTGCCGAAGCGGTTCGCCGCATCAGCAATGAAGAATCGATCAGCGCGATGTTCCGTTAAGGGCCCTGCCCTTCGCGAAATGTCTCGTTGACGAAAAGCGCCCCGCCCCGGCATTCCTGTCGGGGCGGGGCTTTTTTGCCCATACCGTGTTCGGCGCTGGTCGCAAACGCCACTCGGTCATGGCTATTTTGGAGATACAAAATGAACGATTTTACTCTGAATGCTGAAGTGCGTTCCGACCTGGGGAAAGGTGCGAGCCGCCGCCTGCGTCGTCTCGCCGCTCTGGTTCCAGCTGTTGTTTACGGTGGCGACAAAGCCCCTGAATCCATCAGCATGCTGGCCAAAGAAGTTGCCAAACTGCTCGAAAACGAAGCGGCTTACAGCCACATCATCGAGCTGAACGTTGGTGGCACCAAGCAGAACGTCATCATCAAGGCTCTGCAGCGTCACCCGGCCAAAGGCCACGTGATGCACGCTGACTTCGTACGCGTTGTTGCCGACCAGAAACTGACCGCCATCGTGCCTGTACACTTTGTTGGCGAAGAAGCTCCAGTGAAGAAAGGCGGCGAAGTTTCGCACGTTGTTGCTGAAATCGAAGTGACCTGCCTGCCAAAAGATCTGCCTGAGTTCATCGAAGTCGATCTGTCGAAAGCAGAAATCGGCACCATCATTCACCTGTCGGACCTCAAAGCTCCTAAAGGTGTTGAGTTCGTTGCTCTGGCACACGGCGATGACAAGGCTGTTGCCAACGTCCACGCTCCACGTGTTGCTGCAGAACCTACCGAAGAAGGCGAAGCAGAGTAATTCACTCTGTCATGCCGGAGTGAGCAAGTAACATCGCGGACTGGAACGTAGCGAGAAAGCGGGCGAGAACGCGGAGTTTACATCCATGGTAAATGAGCATTTTTCGTCCACTTTCGCCGCTTTCCCCGATCGCGGCGATGTTATCCACCACTCCAAGGAAGGGCCCCTATCGTGACTGCCATCAAACTGATCGTTGGCCTGGGAAATCCAGGCGCTGAATACGAACAGACCCGGCATAACGCAGGGGCCCTTTTTGTTGAACGCATCGCCCACGCACAGAATGTGAATCTTGTGGCCGATCGCAAATATTTCGGCCTGACCGGGCGCTACTCGCATCAGGGTCAGGATGTTCGTCTGCTGATTCCCACCACCTACATGAACCGCAGCGGCCAGGCCGTGGCGGCACTCGCCGGTTTCTTCCGCATCAAGCCTGAAGAAATCCTCGTGGCGCATGACGAACTCGACTTGCCTCCGGGCGTTGCCAAGCTCAAGCAGGGCGGCGGCCATGGCGGTCACAACGGGTTGCGCGACATCATTGCGCAACTGGGCAATCAGAACACGTTCTACCGCCTGCGGCTTGGCATCGGCCACCCGGGCGTTGCCAGTATGGTTTCAAATTTCGTCCTGGGTCGTGCGCCACGCGCCGAACAGGAAAAACTCGATGCCAGCATCGACTTTGCCCTCGGCGTGCTGCCGGATATCCTCGCCGGGGAATGGAACCGCGCGATGAAAAACCTGCACAGCCAGAAGGCCTGACTTTTACCCGAGGGGAAACACCATGGGATTCAATTGCGGCATCGTCGGCCTGCCTAACGTCGGCAAGTCCACCCTGTTCAACGCCCTGACCAAATCCGGTATCGCGGCGGAGAACTTCCCCTTCTGCACCATCGAGCCGAACAGCGGCATCGTGCCGATGCCTGATCCACGTCTGGAAGCGCTGGCGGCCATCGTCAATCCCAAGCGCATCCTGCCGACCACCATGGAATTCGTCGACATCGCCGGCCTCGTCGCCGGTGCCTCGAAAGGTGAAGGCCTGGGCAACAAGTTCTTGGCCAACATCCGCGAAACCGACGCTATCGCTCACGTGGTGCGCTGCTTCGAAGACGACAACGTGATCCACGTGTCCAACAGCGTCGACCCGAAACGCGACATCGAAATCATCGACCTTGAACTGATCTTCGCCGACCTCGACAGCTGCGAGAAACAACTGCAGAAAGTCGCGCGCAACGCCAAGGGCGGTGACAAGGACGCCGTAGTTCAGAAGGCTCTGCTCGAGCAACTGATCGCGCACTTCACCGAAGCCAAACCGGCACGCAGCCTGATGAAGAACATGAGCGCGGATGAGAAAGCCGTGATCAAGGGCTTCCACCTGCTGACCACCAAACCGGTCATGTACATCGCCAACGTTGCCGAAGACGGTTTCGAGAACAACCCGCACCTGGACGTGGTCAAGGCCATCGCCGAAGAAGAAGGCGCCATGGTCGTTCCGGTGTGCAACAAGATCGAAGCGGAAATCGCCGAGCTCGATGATGGCGAAGAGAAGGACATGTTCCTCGAGGCCCTGGGCCTGGAAGAGCCTGGCCTGAACCGCGTGATCCGCGCCGGCTACGAAATGCTCCACCTGCAGACCTACTTCACCGCCGGTGTCGAAGAAGTCCGCGCCTGGACCGTCAAGGTCGGTGCCACCGCACCACAGGCCGCCGGCGTGATCCACACCGACTTCGAAAAAGGCTTCATCCGTGCCGAAGTCATCGCCTACAACGACTTCATCCAGTACAAGGGCGAAGCCGGCGCCAAAGAAGCCGGCAAATGGCGTCTGGAAGGCAAGGATTACATCGTCAAGGACGGCGACGTGATGCATTTCCGTTTCAACGTCTAAGCAACAGCCGCACAAGAAAAAGCCGCATTTGATACGCGGCTTTTTTGTGCCCGAAAGATTGTTAGAAGATCGCAGCCTTCGGCAGCTCCTACAGATGTGCATCTATCCCCTGTAGCTGCCGAAGGCTGCGATCTTTTGATCTCAAGCTTTTTTAGTACGCGGCAAAAAAATCGCCAACACACCAAACAACGGCAGGAACGAGCACAGGAAATACACGTACTCAATGCCGTGCACATCCGCCAGATGCCCGAGCAGCGCTGCGCCAATCCCGCCGAAACCAAACATCAGTCCGAAGAAGATCCCGGCAATCATCCCGACATTGCCTGGCACCAGTTCCTGCGCGTACACCACGATCGCCGAGAATGCCGACGCCAGAATGAAGCCGATCACCACGCTGAGAATGCTGGTCCAGAACAGATCGACATGCGGCAGGATCAGGGTGAATGGCGCCACCCCCAGGATGGAAAACCAGATCACTGCCTTGCGCCCGATCTTGTCGCCGATAGGCCCGCCGAAGAACGTCCCCGCCGCCACTGCGCCCAAAAACAGGAACAAGTGCAGCTGCGAGCTAGCCACCGACAGGTCGAACTTCTCGATCAGGTAGAAAGTGAAGTAACTGGTGAAACTGGCCATGTAGAAATACTTGGAGAACACCAGCAGCCCGAGCACCACCAGCGCACTGGTCACCCTGCCCTTCGACAAGCCGTGCGTCGCCGCCTGGCCGGCCTTGAGCTTGAACAGGTTCAGGTGATTGGCGTACCAGCGGCTGATGCGGTACAGCACGAACAGCGCAAACACCGCGAACAGACCGAACCACGCCACATTGCCCTGGCCGAAGGGAATGATGATCGCCGCCGCCAGCAATGGGCCGAACGCGGAGCCGGCATTGCCGCCGACCTGAAAGGTCGATTGCGCCAGACCAAACCGGCCGCCCGAGGCCAGCCGCGCAACACGCGAGGCTTCCGGGTGAAAGGTCGACGAGCCGATACCAATCAGCGCCGCCGCCAGCAGAATCAATGGGAAGCTGCCGACCACCGACATCATCAGAATGCCGATCAAGGTACACACCGTGCCCGCCGGTAACAGCCACGGTTTAGGGTGCCGGTCAGTGTGATATCCGACCCACGGCTGCAACAGCGACGCGGTCAACTGAAAGGTCAAGGTGATCAGGCCGACTTGGGTAAACGTCAGGCCATAATTGGCCTTGAGCATGGGGTAGATCGACGGCAGCACCGACTGGATCAGGTCATTGATCAGATGCGCCAGCGCCACCGCGCCGATGATGCGCATCACCAAGGGGCTGCTTTGCGGAGCAGCGGTCGCCGAGGCAGCGGCGGTCTGGACGTTGCTGATAGCCATGGAAAATTCCGGACAGCAGATGGGTGCCCGCAGGCAGGTGCGTCAATGTGCCATTTTTCGGTGCGCTCGCGCTATCCCCTTAGCCAGCTAACTAACCAACATTCCTATCTCGCGTAGGAGCTGCCGAAGGCTGCGATCTTTTGATCTTGCTTCTAAGCATCAAAGTCAAAAGATCGCAGCCTTCGGCAGCTCCTACAGGGGATCGCTGGTGGCGAAGGTGATAGCTCAACGCCATGGTCTGAATCTTGCCTTGCTTCTGCCCTTGAACACGATCGCCTTACAAAGGCGCTCGACAATGGGAAGTTTCGCTACAGAGCCGGCCTACAGAGCGGGCGAGGGTGAACTTTCGAGGCCTTTTAGAGGGCACGAGTCGTGAGCCAACAGCTCGCGATGCACGCCAATGGTGCGTGGTGTCCAGAGGAGTCATGAGGCATGCAGGCTTTCCTTTCACCGGGGATCAAATTGCTGGGGCGGTTTGGCTTCGCAGGTAAATTCCAATTGTTGTTTCTGCTGTTCATTCTGCCGCTGGCCGGCAGCCTGTTGATGATCGGCCATGACTATCGCGAGAAGCTCAATCTGATCTCGGGCGAACGTGCCGGCGTGCGTCAGCTGCTCGCGCTGGATGCGCTGGACAACCTGCTCGCCGCTCAACGCGACCGCGCCGCCCGCTGGCGCGCCACCGAGACCAATCGTCAGCCGACACCGGCCACTCTCGCCGCCATGGCCGCCTTCGACGGCGTGCAACCGGCGGTGCTGCAAGCCACCACGGAGCTGGGCAATGCCCTGAACCAGCAAGGCGCCGACGGCGCAATCCTCGAACGCTTTCAGGCGCTGCAAACCGCGCTCAATGGCCTTGATTCGAAAAGCCTGAGCAGTGTCGGCTGGTGGCCGGACGGTTATGACCGCTTCACCAATGCCTTGGCCGCGCTGCAAGCCTTGCGCGAGCAGATCGTCATGGACAATCGCCTGACCCTCGCACCGTGGCTGGAAACCTACCTGCTGACGCAGATTTCCACGCAGCACGCGCCGGACCTGATCGAGCGGGTCGGCCGTCTCGCCGCGGTCGGCCAAGCCTCGGTGGTCTCCGGGCAGTTCACCCTGCAGAGCCGCCTGCAGTTGCGCGACCTGCGCAGTCGCATTGGTGACGCCCGCGAGCAACTGGTGAAAACCGCCGGCCTGCTGGAGGCGCGTCTGCCAGTCGAGCTGCAAGCCTGGGCCGGCCAGTATCACGACAGCCTGAAACACCTCGACAGCGGCCTGAAAGTCCTTGACGACGGTGTGTTTGGCGGCAGCATCAACCTCAAGCCAGAGGACTTCGAACGCAGCCTCGACGCGCTGCTCTCCGACCTCGCTTCCCTGCGCCAGCAATCCCTGGTCGCGCTGGATCAGCGGCTCGATGCGTATTACAGCTCGGCGATCCGCCAGTTCATTGTTGTCGCCGCAATCTTCGGTTGCCTGCTGTTGGCCGCGCTGTACCTGTTCGTCTGCCTGCAAGCCTCGATCCGTCGTAGTGCCAGCGGCATCACCTTGCTCGCTGAAGCCTTGCGCGACGGCAATCTGAGCCTGCAAGTGCCGGTGGTGGGGCGCGATGAGCTGGCGGCGATCAGCACCGCGCTCAACGTCGCTGTGGTGCAACTGCGCAGCAGCATGCTCGGCGTCGACCACGAGACCTCGCAGTTGAGCAACGCGGTACGCAGCCTCAACCAACACTCCAGCGGCGCCCTGAGCGAAGTCGAAGCGCAGCAATTGCAGATCAGCCAGATCGCCGCTGCTGCCACGCAATTGGCCGCCACCTCGCAAGGCGTCGCGCAGAGTTGCGAACAGGCCTCCGGCAGCGCCCAGCAAACCCGGCGCATCGCCGCCGACAGCAGCCGCGACAGCCAGCGCACCACGGCGAGCATTCAGCAGCTCAATCAGCGCCTTAACGATACCGCCGCCGCGCTTGGCCGGGTCAGCGAGCAAGGCCAGCAGATTCAACTGGTCGTGGATACCATTCGCGGCGTCGCCGAGCAGACCAACCTGCTCGCGCTCAACGCCGCCATCGAGGCCGCCCGCGCCGGCGAACAGGGTCGCGGCTTTGCCGTGGTCGCCGACGAGGTGCGCAGCCTCTCGCAACGCACGCAATCGTCCACCGCGCAGATCGCCGGCACCGTCGACAGCCTGCGCGCCACGGTCAACGAAGCGGTAAGCCTGATGGAAGCCGCCTGTGGTCAGGCGCAATCGGATGCCGAAGCCGTCACCGGACTCGGCGAACGCCTGGGAGAAATCGCCAGCGCCGTACAGAGTGTCACCGACACCCTGGCGCAAATCGCCACAGCGGTTGAAGAACAGGCCAGCACTGCCGACGAAGTCAGCGGCAATATCCAGCAGGTCGATCAAGCGGCGGTGCGTTTGCTTGAAGGTGCACGCGCCGTAAACCTCGCGGCGGACACCTTGAGCCAGGGTAGCGAGGCCCTGAGCGCCAATACCGCCAGATTCCAACTGCGCTGACGCCCTCCCCGGCCCCGATTTTCGGGGCTGGAGGATAAGCAGTTGAAAACAGGAAGAAATATTTTCGATTTACGCTTGACGCTTTGCCATTTCAGGGGAATAATGCGCGCCACTTGGCTACATAGCTCAGTTGGTTAGAGCATAGCATTCATAATGCTGGGGTCCGGGGTTCAAGTCCCTGTGTAGCCACCAAGTACTAAAAACGGCTTACCGAAAGGTAGGCCGTTTTTTTATGCCTCGAGAAAAGTCCTTTTCCTCCCGCTCCCTGCATGCAATTCAGATGCCTCCGTAAGAAAAAAGTAGATCTCTGGTACGAAACGGATCTTTCGTAGCATCAGCCACCTGTCGCTCTCTCCCCGAATCGCTCCTATACCGACAAGCTCCCCTGGCTCGATTCAGCGCCATACAGGGAGTTGGCATGCCTCAATACAAATACCTTCTCGACGATGACTGGTTATTAAATCCGTATAGCGGTGGCAGGGCCTGGTTTACTTTGCTTCCACCGAAAGCGCCGGAGCCGGTGTACATCGAGAAGGATGAGTGGCCTGCGCCCAAGCCACGCGAAGACAGGGTCTTTGCCAAGTCCTGCACGCCGGACAACTGGTGTCGCACGGACGCTGGCACTGCCGAGGAGCCAGCCAGCAACTTCGGCAAGATCATGGTCGCCGGCGCCATGCTCATGCCCTCCGCCAGTACCGCGGTCGCGACGGCGATAGGTGCTGACCTGGCTTTGGGGCGTCTGGCCGGCGGCGGGATTTTGCAACAGCGCCTGAACTGGGCCATCCGTGGCGCCGGCGGGCCGGCCAGCGTCTTTGTGCTGGGAATGCTGCCGAGCAAAATGGCCGACGGCACGCTTCACACCGACGAAGAACTACGCCGCATGAGCCGCGCCACCACGCGCGTGCGTTTCCAGTTTCGTCGTGATGCCGAAGGTGTTCTGCGGGTCTACGGCATCCACTCCGGCGCCTCTGGCGACGACGCCGTACGCACGGTGAACGTCAAGTGGAACGCCGACAAGACCGCCATGGAGGCCAAGCTCAACGGCATCACCATTCTCTGGACGCCGCAGCGCGGGCCGTTGGGGTCGATGCCTCCGCTGGTTTATCCCGACCACGGTGAGGCACTCGGCCCGATCCTCGTCCACCCGATCCCAGACAACACCGATAGCCAGATTGAGGGTCTGCCGGGCGAGGATGTAACAGCCGAGGATTGTATTCTGGTGTTCCCGGCGGACACCGGGCTGAAGTCGTTGTATGTGGTTTATTCAAGGCCGGCGAGGCAGACGCCTGGGATCGTTACGGGGGTGGGTGAGGATGTGGGCGGTATTTGGCTTGACCATGCTCAAGCTCAGGGTGGCGCCCCTATTCCGACCAGCATCGCGGATAAACTCAGAGGGAGCGAATATTCTAGTTTTGATTCGTTTAGGCGGGCTTTTTGGGCCGTTGCCTCAAAAGACAGCGCAGTGGCACAACAGGTCAGCGAAGATAATCTACGACGTATGCGCAACGGAAATGCGCCCCGCGCCCGCTTAGGTGATGCAGCAGGGAAAAGGATCTCTCATGAGATTCATCATGTGGAACCGATATCCGAAGGTGGTGATATCTACAACGTAGATAACCTAAGGGTCTACACACCCAAAAACCATGTCGACGTACACCGTAAATAAGGGCATAGCATGAGCGACCCATTCATCAAAAGCAGCTTTTCCGACTATACCGAGCAGGATTTCATTGATCTCATAGATGAAATAAGAAAGGAGGATATAGCGCCGACAGATCTCCGTGCAGATGCATTGATTATGCACTTCAACAAGATAGTAGGACATCCGAGCGGGATGGATCTGATCTACTACCCCGAGCCCGGAGCAGATACAACATCTGCCGGAATAGCTCGTACAGTCATGGCATGGCGCGAAGCGAATAAACTACCCGGGTTCAAGACATGAACCCTGCCGCCCGTTTCATTTGAACTGTGGAACTTCAACTTGAGAACGTTATGACTAACATATCCGACTACACCGAAGCAGAATTCTTGAAATTTGTGCAATCTGTTCTTGCAGCCAACACAAGCCCAGACGAGATTCTCGATCCGCTGTTGTTTGAATTTGTACGTCTGTGTGAGCACCCAGCGGGCACTGACCTTATCTATTGGCCCGAGGATATGAAACAACAAACAGCCGAGGGCATTACCAAAATTGTGAAACACTGGCGCTCTACCCGTGGTCTGCCGGGCTTCAAGCAATAAATTACCCTGCAATACTCTCAAGAAGATCGCACCGCCTGAGCTGCCGCTTTCGCGAGCAGGCTCGCTCCCACAAGGGCATCGTTTTCGGCCAATCGATTGGCGCGGCCGCTGATCGGAAGGGCTGTAATCCCCACGCGGTTTGCACCCCGCCGGCCCGCTCGATAAAGTCCTTCAAGACTTTTACCCCACGGACGGAGAGCCCGCGTGTTTCCAGCCCAGCCCTTGAAGCGCTTTCGCCTGCCAGCCCTGACACTGCTTGTCAGCGCTCTGACCCTCACCGCATGCAACGCCCCGCCCTCTTCTTCCTTGCCGCTGGCACCGGAAGCCGCTTCCGGTTACCGCACTGATCTGCAAACCCGTCATGCCAATAAACACATGGCCGCTGCTGCCAATCCACTCGCGGCCGAAGCCGGGCGGGAGATGTTGCGTCAGGGTGGTTCGGCGATTGATGCGGCGATTGCGATGCAGGCGGTGTTGACGCTGGTTGAGTCGCAGTCTTCCGGGATCGGTGGCGGGGCGATGATTGTGTTGTGGGATGGCAAGCAGGTGCGCACCTATGACGGCCGCGAAACGGCGCCGGCCGGGGCCACCGAGAAGCTGTTCCTGAAGGCTGACGGTAAACCGATGGCCTTTACGCAAGCGCAGATCGGCGGGCGCTCGGTCGGTACGCCCGGGGTATTGCGGGCGCTGGAGCTGGCGCATCGACAACACGGTCGCTTGCCATGGGCGAAGCTGTTTGAGCCAGCGATCAAACTGGCCGAGCAAGGCTTTGCAATTTCCCCGCGTCTGCATTCGCTGCTGACTGCCGATCCACTGATACGCCAGTCGCCAGACATGGCCGCGTACTTCCTGAATGACGATGGCAGCGTCAAAGCTGTCGGCACACGCCTGCAAAACCCGAAGTTGGCCGCCGTGTTCAAACGCATCGCCAGCGAAGGTGCCGATGCGCTGTACAAAGGTCCGATCGCCGAAGAGATCGTCGCCAAGGTTCAACAGCACGCCAACCCCGGCAGCCTGTCGCTGAACGATTTGCAGCGCTATCAGGCCAAGGAACGCGCGCCGCTGTGTACCGACTACAAGCGTTGGCAGGTCTGCGGCATGCCGCCACCGTCGTCGGGCGGGATCGCCGTGGCGCAAATTCTCGGCACGTTGCAGGCGCTGGAGACTCGCGATCCACGCCTGTCGCTGACCCCGCTCAAACCAGTGAACAGCAGCAGGCCGGCCGGCATTGAACCGGCGCCGCAAGCGGTGCATCTGATCGCCGAGGCTGAACGTCTGGCCTATGCCGACCGTGCGCAATACGTGGCCGACACCGACTTCGTCCCGGTGCCGGTCAAAGGTCTGCTCGATCCGGCCTACCTGGCCAGCCGCGCCATCCTGATCGGCGAGCGCAGCATGGGCAGCGCCAAACCGGGCACACCGCCGGGCGTGCAGGTTGCCTACGCACCGGACCGCTCGCCGTTGCGTATCTCGACCTCGCAAGTGGTGGCGGTGGATGACCTTGGTGGCGCCGTGTCGATGACCACCACCATCGAAGCCGCGTTCGGCTCGCACCTGATGGTTCAGGGTTTTCTGCTGAACAACCAGATGACCGACTTCTCGTTCATCCCCGAAGAGAACGGGCAGAAAGTCGCGAACCGCGTCGAACCGGGCAAACGCCCACGCTCGTCGATGGCGCCGACGCTGATCTTTGATCGCAATACTGGTGAATTCGTCGCCACGGTCGGCTCGCCCGGCGGCTCGCAAATCATCGAATACGTGGCGAAAACCACCATCGGCCTGCTCGACTGGAACCTCGATGCACAAAATGCGATCAACCTGCCCAACTTCGGCAGCCGCAATGGCCCCACCGAACTGGAACAGGGACAATTCAGCCCGGCGCTGATCCAGGCACTCAAGGACAAGGGCCACACGCTCAGCGAAATCGACATGACCAGCGGCACCCAAGCGATCGTGCGGGTGAAGGATGCGCAGGGCAAAGCGACCTTGACGGGGGTGCCGATCCTCGGCGTGAGGGAGAAGCGTTGGGGGACTGAAACACTGCATTGAAAAAGGCCTGTCGAGCAGCAGGCCTTCTCCCAGGAATAAATCAGACCGCCAACGTCTTGCCATCCACCCCATCCCCAATCTTCAGGAAATGCCCGCCCGCAACGTGATGCAGCGTGCGCAATCCATCCTGCCCTTCGAAATGCCAGCGCCCATCGCTGAACACACGCTCGTCGGCTTGGGCGGCGATGACTTCGGCAAGGAACAGGTCGTATTGCTCGTGATTACGCGGCTCCGGCAGCAGGCGGCATTCGAGCCAGGCAACACAACCCTCGAGCAGCGGCGCTTCAACCTGTTCGCCGGCAAAGGTGTGCAGGCCGTACGCCTGAAATTTGTCGTGCCCCTGGTTGCGGGTGATTTCCAGGCCGGACGTATTGCCGACGGTTTGCACGATATCGGCCTGATTGACGCAAGGCACGTTCAGCACAAAGGTGCCGGAGGCTTCGAGCAACTGGCGGGTCCAGGTGGATTTGTCGAGGACGACGGCGACTTTCGGCGGTTCGAAATCCAGCGGCATGGCCCAGGCGGCGGCCATGATGTTGCGCTGGCCGTCGTGAGCGGCGCTGACCAGCACGGTCGGCCCGTGGTTGAGCAGGCGGTAGGCTTTGTTCAGAGGCACCGGACGGCGGTGGGAAACGCTCATGGGATCTGCTCCGGAGGAAAAGGAGCCGATTGTAGCGCTGTCACTGGCGAAACACAGAACCTGTGGGAGCGAGCAGATGCGGCGCTGCCCCTCGGTGATCGTTCCCACGCTCTGCGCGGGAATGCATCCTGTGACGCTCTGCGTCACGCCAGCGAAGGAACGCGGAGCTTCCCGGGCGGCATTCCCACGCAGAGCGTGGGAGGGATCAGTGCGGTGTCAGTGAGAGAGCTGATTGGCAAACTGCCCCACCGCATCCACCACTTTCTGCGCACCGTCCTGAATCTCGACGATCACCGTGCCCGCCTCCGCCGCCAGCGCCAGGCCCTGTTCGGCCTGAAGCTTGCCGTCGGTCATCAGAGCCACGGCATTGCGGGCCATTTCCTGGTTCTGCCGTACCACGCCGACGATTTCGTCCGTCGCCTGGCTGGTGCGCGAGGCCAGTTGCCGGACCTCGTCCGCGACCACGGCAAAACCACGGCCCTGCTCGCCGGCCCGGGCGGCTTCGATCGCGGCGTTGAGCGCCAGCAGGTTGGTCTGTTCGGCAATGCCGCTGATGGTTTTGACGATGGTGCCGATCACCAGCGACTGCTCGTTGAGCGCCTCGATACCTTCGCCAGCGGCTTGCATGTGCCGCGACAAATCACGCATCACGTTCACCGCTTCGGTGACGACCGTAGTGCCCCGTTGCGCGGTGCTGTCGGTTTGTTGCGAGGTGCTGTAAGCGATGCTCGCTGCGTCGGCAACCGCCTGCTCGCGGTTGACCTGATCGGTGATCACCGTGGCGAATTTCACCACTTTGTACAGTTTGTCGTTGGCATCGACCACCGG
Organism: Pseudomonas sp. ef1; assembly: GCF_007293365.2. Taxonomy (NCBI): domain Bacteria; kingdom Pseudomonadati; phylum Pseudomonadota; class Gammaproteobacteria; order Pseudomonadales; family Pseudomonadaceae; genus Pseudomonas; species Pseudomonas sp. ef1. Next base: position 6,039,464 of record NZ_CM129815.1, read on the forward strand.
GTTGTAGGACGCTTCCAGCCACACCGTACGACCATGGCTGTCGATACGCTTGAAGCGGCCTGCGACGAATTCACCACTGTTCAAGCGCCGCCAGAAGTTCTGGTACTCGGCGCTGTTGTACTCTTCCGGGGCGCAAAACGTGCGGTGATGTTTACCCTTGATCTGCGCCAGGCTGTAACCCATGCCGTTGAGGAAGCGATCATTGGCGCTGAGCACATTGCCGTTGAGGTCGAATTCAATCACGGCGGTGGAACGCACCAGCGCACCGATCAGGTTCTCATGCTCGCGGGAGGCTTCGATGGTGCGGGTCAGGTCGCTGGCGTAGAAGGAGATGTGTCTGATCCGGCCATCGGACGAGCGCACCGGTTGCACGATGGAACGCAGCCACGCCTCGTCGCCATTGCCGCGCAACAGGCGCACGGCGCCGGCGAAGTGCTCGCCACGGCTCATCGAGTTTTTGAAGCGCTGATGGAATTCGTCGGTTTTGACGTGGGCCGGGACGATGTCTTCGATTGCCCGGCCGATCAGGTCCTGGCTCTTGTAGAACATTTCATCGAGAAAATTCTGGTTGACCGAACGAATCCGCCCATCGGGCTCAAGGGTCAGCGCGAGCATTTCGCTTTCCAGGCTTTCCTTCACTTGTACAAGGCTGGAGAGTTCTTCGCGCAGAGCAGCCAGCTCTTGTTTCAAGCGTTTATTGAACATGGGAAAGCACCGATGGCAGGGTAGTTAGCGGATACAACCTTGCCATCGGCCTTGCGCAGCTTTTCTGAAGCCAGCGCCAGACCCGTCAGTCGAAAATAATCCGGCGCTTGCGGTTCAGGCAGCGCCGGCAGCCTGACACGGTCCGGTACGTGGCATGCGCGCACCGAAATACGCCGCCGTCACAATCCCCACAGCGCCCATCACTGCACAGAAGATCACGCAGATCCATGGACTCCACGGCATCAGACCAATCAGCAACAGCGGTGTGATACTTGCCCAGGCGGCGTAGGCAATGTTGTAGGTGAAGGAAATGCCCGACACGCGAATCCGCGCCGGGAACAACCCGACCATCACCGAAGGCACCGCACCCACTACCCCACAAGCCAGGCCGGCGACCGCATAGGCCATGCCGATCCAATGCCCGCCCATGATCAGGCAGCCATACAACACGCCAATGCCCAGCGGCAGCAACAGGCTGTACAGCATGACCGTGCGCCAGGCGCCGATGCGGTCGACCAGCAGTCCGGCGATCACGCAGCCGATATTCAGAAAAACGATGCCCAAGGCACTGAGGCCGAAGGTGTGGCTGGCGGTCATGCCGAAGGTTTTCTGCATCATCGTCGGGGTGATGACGACGAACACCACCACCGCCGAAGTCAGTACGCAGGTGAGCAACATGGCCGGCAGCATGGCCAGACGATGTTCACGCAGCACCGTGCGCAGCGGCAGCTCGACCCGCGCCTCGCGTTGCGCTTCCATGGCCATGAACACCGGGGTTTCGCTGAGCCAGCGGCGCAGGTAAACGCCCACCACGCCGAACACGCCGCCGAGCAGAAACGGATAGCGCCAGGCGTAATCGAGAATTTCGGCAGGCGTGAAAACCTGCGCCAGGAAGGTCGCCGTGAGTGCGCCGATCAAGTAACCGAAGGTCAGGCCGGCCTGCAGAAATCCCAAGGCGTAGCCGCGATGCCCGACAGGCGCATGCTCGGCGACGAACACCCAGGCACTCGGCACCTCCCCCCCACCGCTGCGCCTTGCAGGATGCGCAGCGCCAGCAACAGCAAGGGCGCGAAATAGCCGATCTGTGCGTAGGTCGGCATGATCCCGATCAGCAGGCACGGCAGCGCCATCATCAGGATGCTCAGGCTGAAGACCTTTTTGCGGCCCAGACGGTCGGCGAAATGCGCCATCAGAATCCCGCCCAACGGCCGCGCCAGATAACCGGTGACGAAGATGCCGAAGCTTTGCAGCAGACGCAGCCACTCCGGCATTTCCGGCGGGAAGAACAGCTGACTCAGGGTCAGCGCGAAGAATACGAAGATGATGAAATCGTAGATTTCCAGCGCCCCGCCAAGCGCCGCAAGGCCGAGGGTCTTGTAGTCGGCACGGCTGAACGGCGCCGGTCGGGCTGGAGAATTGGCAGTCATGACAAAGAACTCAGGCATCGGCAAAAACCAAGGCGCCCATGGTCTACGCAAAAGCACGGATCGACAACCCGTCAGACCATAGTCTCGGTTTGCGAAAACCTGCTCAACAAAAGGGCGGCGCTTGATTTACTGTTAGCGCCTGTCCAAGGGACCACGCCAACAACGACCAGCCGCCCATGTGGGAGCGAGCCTGCTCGCGAAAGCGTCAGTTCAGACAACCTGATGCTGAATGTGCCGACGTCTTCGCGAGCAGGCTCGCTCCCACAGGGTTCTCTGTGGCTGTCGAGCCGGGCGACTGCTCCCACGGATCAAAATAACCATAAAAAATCCGAGGTACTTCCTGTGGCCGTTGATATCGAAGATAGCCGATCCGCGCGCTTTGCCCTGCGCTGTTCCAGTTTTGCCGAACGCTGGTTTCCCGATTCCTGGGTATTCGCCGCGTTGGCCGTGATCATCGTTGCGCTGGCCACTCTGGCCATGGGCGCCAAACCCACCGCTGCAGCGATGGCCTTCGGCGACGGCTTCTGGAGCCTGATCCCGTTCACCATGCAGATGGCCTTCGTGGTGATCGGCGGCTACGTCGTCGCCAGCTCTCCGCCCGCAGTCAAACTGATCGACAAACTGGCACGCATCCCGAAAAACGGCCGCTCCGCCGTGGCCTGGGTGGCATTGATTTCGATGGTCGCATCTTTGCTCAACTGGGGTCTGTCGCTGGTATTTGGCGGGCTGCTGGTACGCGCCCTCGCCCGCCGCACCGATCTGAAGATGGATTACCGCGCCGCCGGTGCCGCTGCTTACCTGGGCCTCGGCGCGGTGTGGGCGCTGGGCTTGTCATCGTCAGCCGCACAGTTGCAGGCCAACCCGGGCAGCTTGCCGCCGTCGATCCTGTCGATCACTGGCGTAATCCCGTTCACCGAAACCATTTTTCTCTGGCAATCCGGGGTCATGCTGCTGGCGCTGATCGTGATCTCGATCATCATCGCCTACGCCACCGCGCCCGGGCCGAACTCGGCACGCGACGCCAAGGCCTGCGGCATCGACCCGGCGTTCAACCTGCCGCCGCTGCAACCGCGCACTCGCCCCGGTGAATGGCTGGAACACAGCCCGTTGCTGATCATTGTGCTGGTGCTTCTGGCGGCGGGATGGCTATTCCATGAGTTTTCGACCAAGCCGGCGATTACCGCGATTTCCGGCCTGAACACCTATAACTTCCTGTTCATCATGCTCGGCGCGCTGCTGCACTGGCGCCCGCGCAGCTTCCTCGATGCCGTGGCCCGTGCGGTGCCGACCACCACTGGCGTGTTGATCCAGTTTCCGCTGTACGGCTCGATCGCCGCGCTGATGACCACGGTCAAAGGCGCCGACGCGCAAACCCTCGCGCATCACATCTCGACTTTCTTTGTCAGCATCGCCTCCCACGACACCTATGCGCTGCTGATGGGCGTGTATTCGGCGATTCTCGGTTTCTTCATCCCGTCCGGCGGCGGTAAATGGATCATCGAAGCGCCCTACGTGATGCAAGTCGCCAATGACCTGCAATACCACCTCGGCTGGGCAGTGCAGATCTACAACGCCGCCGAAGCACTGCCGAACCTGATCAATCCGTTCTATATGCTGCCGCTGCTGGGCGTGCTCGGGTTGAAGGCGCGGGACTTGATAGGCTTCTCGTTCGTGCAACTGCTGGTGCACACGCCGCTGGTGCTGCTGTTGTTGTGGGCGCTGGGGACGACATTGGCGTATACGCCGCCGGTGATGCCGTAAGTCGATAAAAACGCACCTGCTCAAGGGCAGGTGCTCTCAAAACTTGGTTTGATCGCTGCTTTAGACGGGTCGCGCCTGATCAAGCACCTGCTGACGAAATTTCACTGGCAGGTCGCCGGGGGTCAGCACCTCGACCGCAACACCCAGCAGGTCTTCAAGCTCAACCTGAAGTCCGCCCAGATCAAAAAGCGTCGTGCCGGGCAGTGGGTCAACCAGCAGATCGAGATCGCTACCGTCCAGATCCGTCCCCAGCAATGCTGAACCAAATACACGCGGGTTGGCCACGCGAAAGCGCCCGATCACTTCGCGGACGGCGGACCTTTGCATGTCGAGAGCAGTAGAAGGCTTCATGACTCACCCTTGGAAAATTCGATGTCGCTGCAGTCTAGCAGTGCGGACGCGCACCAGGCAGCGTGCTTGTTGGCACAGCCGTAACAATATGTGCGCTGCTTGGGTAATACCGCATTCAGGCAAGAATCCACACTCAACCGCTTTTCTGTCAAACACCACTGATCCACTATGAAGCGCCCCCAAATCGAGGGGAACCCACGCTGAAAAGGATCTGAGCATGTTCAAACTCGCAGGACTTACCCTCGTTGCACTGACGCTAAGCGCCGCCGTCCACGCCGATGTCGACGTGAAACTGGGCAGCACCGAGCGCGTCACCCGCCTCTTCGCCTACCCCAATAATTGCAGCGTGATCTGCTTTCGCAACTGGACGCTGGAGCAGACCGTTGCTCACTACCTGAGCCAGAGCGTCCAGCGCGACGGTTACGCCGATGCCAAGGTGCTGGTGAAAACCGACAACGATCAGCTCTACGCCGAGATCACCGGAGTGCCGGACGGCTATGACAAGCCGCTGTCGGCGTTGCTCGACGCCGGCGACCTGGCTTATGCCGGCGCCAGCAAGCTGAATGCCGATGGCAAATGGGCCTACAGCTGGTATCTGTTCCTGCCGTTGGGCATGGCCTTGGAAAATCGCAAGAGCGTCGAGTTGCTGCACTTCCCGCCTGACTACTCGCTGACCCAGGCGCAGGACTATCTGCGCTCGAACACCACCGATCGCTGGGCGACGTTGCTGACCGATAACGGCATCCCCGCCGGGCAGACGCCGGCTTACCAGACCATCATCGACATCGCGCCGATCGCCGCGCCGTCCAATGCCGGCGGGGATCTGGAGGACGTCTACGACTACTTCAAGGATTACCAGACCACGCTGGTCAAGCAGTTCAGCCAGACCGCCAGCGGCACGACGCTGCCGATGGTTGCGTTCGGGGCGCCGGTGCGCAACTGGATCAAGGAACAATACGGGCCGACCGTGGGGGTGCTGGGGCTGGCGAGCATCAGTCCGGCCGAAGGAGTGAATGTGCCGGTGCTCGGCTCGAATCATCCGAGCTATATCTGGTACGCCGCCGATCCGAAAAGCTATACCGGCGACGATGCCCAGGCGAAGGCTGACGCGGCGGGCCTGAAAGTCATGGGCCAGGATTTGAGCGCGGCTTGCTGGCAGGCCGGGATGGGCAGCAAACCGGGCAGCGATGCACAGGCCACGCTGAACAGTTGCACACAAACATGGCAGGTAACGCAAAAGGTCAAAACCTGCGAGTTGTTCTATACCTCGATCCGCAACCTCAGCGCTGAACAAGCGGCTGCCAAGTGCGCCACGCCACGCATCAAAACACAGCTGCAACAGCTGAAAGCGCCACTGCCTGCGGCCGCCGTGCCCGCACCAACTCTGTAATCGCTGCTGAAGTCCCCCGTGTCAGCCAATGCTGACGCGGGATAACGGTGATCGCGCCTGTCAGGTTTGACAGTAGACCGGTACCTTCAATTGCGCGACGCTTGGATCCAATCATGCTTCGCCTGGCGGGCGTGGGGACAACCCGGAGGCAATACTCACCAACAAGGATCGTTATGAACAATCAAGCCATGGGCCGGCACCTGCCGCGCGATACAGAAGGCATCTATCCGTTCGCCGGACTTCCGGTACGGCTGGGCTTCCCATCCTGCCAGGACTTTCAGATTATCCGCGACGAACGTGGTATGGCCACGGCGGTGGTAGCGCGCCGCGAGTTTCTGCGCATTAGCCGAATGTGCCGGGTTTCCGGGCAATTGCTGCCCTATCGCTGTCGACAGACCCGTCAGTTGCAAACCGGCATCCACGTTTACGATCCGCGCTTTTGCGGTGTGCTCGAGCACGCCTGCGATCCGAATGTATTTCTCGACATGAGCGAGTTGTGGCTGTGGGCCTTGAAAGATATCCATAGCGGCGAACATCTGAGCATCGATTACGCATCGACCGAAGACAAACTGCTACGCCAGTTCGCCTGCGATTGCGGTTCGTCGCGCTGCCGTGGGTGGATCACCGGTTACGACGAACCACCCACGCCTGAAGGCCAGCGCTTTTTACAGCGCTGGCGGCATCCAGGCCGAAGCTGAAAGCTGCGGCTACGGCGCGCCGACCGGACGCAAACGGTATTGCGGCGGCAACTGTTCGAAACCACTGATGGTGGTATTGAGACTTTTCCAGCGGCCATCCTTGATGCCGTAGATGCAGCCGTGGATCGACAGCGGCTGCCCGCGATGCCAGGCGTTCTGGATGATGCTGGTGTGCGCGACGTTGGCCACTTGCTGGATCACGTTGAGTTCGCACATGCGATCGACCTGCTCTTCTTCGGTCGCCAGCTTGGCCAGTTCTTCGCGTTTCTCGTAGTACAGGTCGCGGATCGACCGCAGCCAGCCGTCGATCAGGCCGAACTGGCGATCCTGCATCGACGCGCGCACGCCGCCGCAGCCGTAGTGGCCGGTGACGAGGATGTGTTTGACCTTGAGCACATCCACCGCGTACTGGATCACCGAGAGGCAGTTGAGGTCGGTGTGCAGCACGACGTTGGCGACGTTGCGGTGTACGAACAGATCGCCCGGCAACATGCCGACGATTTCGTTGGCCGGTACGCGCGCGTCGGAGCAGCCGATCCATAGATATTCCGGGGTCTGCTGGCGCGCCAGTTTGGCGAAGAAGTCCGGGTCTTCCTTGGTGATCGCGTCAGCCCAACGCTCGTTGTTATCAATCAGGTCTTGTAGATCGTGCATGGATAAGGCCTCAAGAAAGATGCGCAGGTTTGATAGACGACCACCCGTCGAAGTCACGCCACCAGCGCAAAGTGTTTTCGTTGGAATTCTCGCGCGCCCGGTGAGTCCACTCAGTAAGGCCCACAGTATGAGGAATTGCCATGACTGATTCACGACGCCCTTATGATGCGGTGCAACCGGAACCCATCGACGATAACGAAGACCGCATGGGCTCGGTGCACGAGCTGGATTTCGACGACGAAGAGCCCAGCGCGAAAATCGGAGATGAACTGCCCGAGCGTGAACGCGAACAATTGATGCCGGCTGAGCGAGTGCGTGAGGCGGGTATGACCGGGGCTTCGGTGGATGATCATCAGCCGACTGACGATGACCTGAGCCCGGAAACCCTGATTCGCGAGGATGGTGCGCGCGATGCCGATGAACTCGGCGAGGGTAATCAGGCGGATTGGGATCTGAGCGTGGTCGATAAAAATGACATCGGCGGCGGTGACGGGCTGGATGAAGCGGAACTGGCGGATCTGGATCCGCTGGATGGCAAGCGCTGATCCGCTGACTTGAAATTCGCCCCCTGTAGGAGCTGCCGAAGGCTGCGATCTTTTGATTTTGCTTTGGATCTTACAAAAACAGGATCATAAGATCGCAGCCTTCGGCAGCTCCTACAGGCCTAATCCACCAAGGTACAGGCCATCACCACCGCATCCTCACGCCCACCCACCGCCGGATAATAATCGCGACGCCGGCCGATCTCGTTGAAGCCATACCGCTCATACAACTTGAAAGCAGCAGTATTGCTGTCGCGCACTTCGAGAAAGCACTCCCGCGCTTCAGCCGCATACGCCCGCGACATCAAATGCTCGAGCAACGTCAGGCCCAACCCCCGCCCCTGATTTTCCGGTTTGACCGTGATATTGAGCAGGTGCGCCTCATCAAGAATGATCTGCACCACACCGTGGCCCACCTGCTGCTGCCCTTCGAACATCAGCCAGATCTGGTATTTGCCCAGGCCATCGAGAAAAATCCCCCGGGTCCACGGATGGCTGTACGCGGCGTATTCGATCTTCAACACAGCGTCCAGGTCCGCCTCGATCATCGGGCGAAAGGTTACAGCCTCACTCATCGGATTGTTTCCAGCGCGCCATCAGCCGACGCATGGCTTGCCACACAGCGGCCTTGCGCTGTGGCTCTTCCATTAACAGTTCCAGACCGGGAATCGCCCAGGCCAGGCCCAGACCTTCGATCTGCAATTCACTATTGAACGCTTCGGCGTCCGCTTCCCCGGCAAATTTCACCGCCGGCAGGCCGATCAGCCACAGACAGGCGCAGGGCGCCGCTTCCATTTGCACCGAGAGGAAGCCTTGCACGAAGTCGCGCGCCGCTTCCGGGCCTTGATCCAGCGTGCCGCGATTGAGCCAAGGCCAGCGCACCGGTTCGCCGACGATCTGCGGCGCATCCGGCAAACCGGCGGCGCGCAGCATATCCTTGAGCAGCAGGTAGGCCGGATCGCGACTTTGAAACGCTTCGCCTGTGGGTAACTCGACCAGCAGCAGGCAACGCCCGGCGCGCAGCAGTTGCAGGGCGAACCGCGGCGGCGGCACTGGCGCAGGCTTGACCACCACCGGCGTGTCGTCGACTTCCTCCACCGGTTTGGCGCCGTTGCGGGTACTGGCCAGCGACGGACGCGGCACTTCGATTTTCGGTCGTTCGGCCTGACGCGCGGCAGGCTGCGCCGGTGCTTCGGCCTGGGGCGCCGGAACAACCGGTACCTCAAGCTCAGGCTCGGGCATCTCCAGCAGCTCGGGCCGCGACGGTGCGGCGAAAGGCAGTTCGGTGCGCGGCAGCCAGTTGACCACCTGCATGGCGTTCAAATAGGCGCGGCGGCGGGACTCGATAAGCAAAGGTCGGCCACTTGTGGATAACGGAAAGTGCGCTGATTCTACCGCCCTTCGCACAAGATCGCTCGCTGTTGATCGATACCCCGCGCTGCGCTGCGCCGCTGCCCTTTGGGCAAAGAATGCGACAGCCCGTCCCGAGAGTGAATCGCCGCGCCTGTGATGCAGTACAATCGCCGCTTTTAATCGCCAACCAGCCGGCCATTCCGATGATCGAACCCAAGCGCGTCTTGCGCGCCCTCGCTGAACACTGGGCACTTCTGGAGCCACTGTGCGAGCACTTCGACCAAGGCACCCTGAGCCTCAACGAACTGCGCACGCAACTGGCCGCCCAACAACTCGACAGCACGCCGCAGGACATCACCAGCCTGCTCGACGTGTGGATTCGCCTCGATATTCTGGTTCCGGTGGCGAAAAGCCCGAACCGTTTCGAGCTCAACGCGCAGATCCACGACTTCCTCGCCTACCTGCGCCGCGAACACCGCCTCGGCCTGTGCCTGGAAATCGAAGCCTACCTGCGTCACCTCGAGCGTCTGGCCGGTTATATCCAGGACGCTTTCGACGTCCGTGACGGCAACGATCTGGCGCGCCAGCTGCGCTTGCTCGACATGCGCGTGCGCGACGTACTGAAGAAACTCGACAACGATGAACAGGCCCTGGTGGCCGTGGCCGAACGGGCGAAGACCAGCGACCGACAGATTCCGCTGCGTCAGCGTTACGCCGAGGTCCTGGCGACGTGGGACGAATACGTCGAGCCGATGATCGATCTGGTCAACGCCGATGGCGCCTTCGAACAAGGCGTGCGCAAGGTCGAAACCGTGCTGCTGAAGATGCTCAGCGAACAGCAGCGCCTCGGCCATCTGGTCGATGACGACATGCTCCTGCGCACCCACGCGCGCATCCTCGAAATGCAGACCAGCGCGCAACTGACCCTGCGTCATGCCCGCGAATTGCTGCTGCCGTTGCGTGAAGAAGCGCGTCGGCACAACGCCGTCACTCGCGGCGCCGCACTGGCACTGGCGGCAATTCGCCGCAAAGGCATCGACGCCGTGCCGCAAGCGGCGATGCCACTGTTCACCCGTCCGCAAAGCACCTTCCTCGGCAGCGCCAGTCAGGTCGAAGCCTACGTCTACGCGCTGGCGCGTTTCGAGCCGAAACCGGCGCGCTTCCCCAAGGCGCACAAAACCCAGAAGGCTGGCGACGCGCCACGAGCGCCGCGCACCGTGCGCGAGATGGTCGATCGTTGCGAAGAATCGCTGCCGATGCCGGACCTGATGACCTGGCTGCTGGAGCAGGAACCGGACGGCGCCACCGACGAATTGCTTTACTGGTTCTCGCGCCTGTCGCGGGAAAAACGCTTCAAGCGCGAGCGTCTGGAACGCCGCGAATACCACACTCACGAGCACCAGGTCAGCCTGCGCTCCTTCGCCCTGCTCTCGGCCAGCGATACCGCCGCCGAGGATTCTGCGAGCATCCCAAATGCATCTTGATCTTTCCGAACTGTCGCAACTGGCGCCGATCTTCCGCGAGTTGTTCAAGGGTTACCACGTCAGCCGCCGTGATCCTGAGCTGTACGCACAACTGTCAAACTTCCAGGATCAGTACCGCACGCTGTTCAAGGCGCTGGGCTTTGAACTGGTCTGCGACACCCGTGGCTTCTACTATTTCGTGCCGGACATGGCCGCAGCAGCGGTGAACAAGACCGCCCAGCGTCTGGCGCTGTTCACCTTCATCCTCGTCGAGCACCTGGCCGATCAGGGCCGCGACCCGATTGCCGTGCTCGACGGCGGCAGCCTCGGCCGCGAAGAGTTGCCGTCGCTGCTGGACAAGTACCGCGACCTGTTCATCCAGGCCGAAGTGCAGACTGTTGAAGAACTCGAAGAAAAGATCATGCGCCGCATGACTCAGCTCGGTTTCGCCGGCGAAGAAAACGGTGTCTACCGCTTCCTGCCGCCGATGCACCGTTTCCTCGACGTGTGCCTGTCGGTGCAGCAGGACCGCGACCTGGCAGCCAGCGTGCACAGCGTATTGCCGTTGCCGGCACCGGTGCTGATCGACGAAGAAGCCGAAGCGAAATTCCTCGAAACCGACGATCCGCTCGATCTTTCCGAATTTGAAGAAGAAAGCGAAGAAGACGCACTGGCCCGCGCCATTGCCGAAGAACAGGAGTCCGATGCATGAGCCAGGAACGCTACGGCATCCGCCGCTTTGCCCTTTTGAACACCGCCGGTTACAGCCTCGGTCTGTTCCCGCTGGAAGAACCGTTGTCGGTTTACGGCGCGAACAACCTCGGTAAATCGGCGTCGATCAACGCGTTGCAGTTCCCGATTCTGGCGCGCATGTCGGACATGAGCTTCGGCAAGTACAGCCTCGAACAATCGCGGCGCTTCTACTTCGCCTCCGACACCAGTTACATCCTCGTTGAAGTCAACCTGCCCCACGGCCCCCACGTGATCGGCGTGGTCGGTCGCGGTCCGGGGGGCGGTTTCGGGCACCAGTTCTTCGCCTACGCCGGCAAGCTCGATCTGGCGCATTACCAGAAAAACGACACCTGCCTGCGCCAGAAAGAACTGTTCAGCAATCTCGAAAAAGAAGGCCTGAAAGCCTACGAACTCAAGCCGGATGAACTGCGCCGTTTGCTGGTTGGCGGCCACACGTCAATCCCGCTCGACCTGACCCTGATCCCGCTGCGCTCCACCAGCGAGCAGAGCCTGAAGACCTTCCGCGCGCTGTTCATCAACCTGCTGCACATGCGCGAAATCACCGCGGCCAAGCTCAAGCAACTGTTCCTCGATGCTTTCGAACACAGCTTGCGTTCCGGCAGCGTCGACTACATTGCTGCCTGCGAAGAAGCCTTCCGCGATGTGCGGCGCATGGAGCAGGACTACAACTCGCTGGTCGCCGCCGGCCCATTGGTCGAAGCGCTGGCCAACGGCGTGAAACAGCGCGATGTGCTGCGCGGCAAGCTGCATCGCCTGTCGCCGCTGCTCGACTCGTTGCTCGGCACCTGGTCGGACTACGCCACGGCGCGCAAGGAAGAGCTGACCATCCAGGCCGAGCACTACCGTCGCGAGCAGGACGACCTGCAGAACGATCAACGCGGTGGTACTCAGGAACTGATGCGTCTGGAACGGGAAATTTCCGGTATTCAGCGCTGGCTCGGCGAGTTGTCGGTGCTGAAGAACCGCTTCGCCCTGGTCGATGACGTCAAAGTGCTCGAGCAACAATTGCTCGCGGCCAAGGACGCTCACGACGAACTGGCCGGTGCCTTGGCGCAGTCGCGTCAGTTCAGCGCCGAAGATCTCGAAGAGCGTCTGCGCGATCTGGAAAAACGCCTGAAGTCGGTGAAGCAACAACTCGATCACGCCGACAACAACAGCTACGCCCGCCTGCGCGAAGAGTTCTCGCAACAGGACGTCGAGCGCCTGATGCGCCTGTTCAACAGCGCGCTGTTCAGCCTGCCGCTGGGTGAACACGGCATCACCCTCGACGAGAACGGTGAGTGGGTCAAATCCGTGGAGCTGATTCTTGATGGCTTCAAGGGCGAGCGCTTCGAAGTGCCGGGCCTGTCGATCGACATCTCGCACATCGAGCCGCCGGCTTTGCAGGCTCTGGCTGACCGCGCCGCGTTGCGCGATCAGAAAGAGCGTCTGGAAAAAGAGCTCAAGCAACTGAAAACCCAGCAGGCCGTGGCCGCCGACCGCGCCGCGAGCAAGACCCAGACCGAAGCGCTGTACCAGCAGGTGCTGGACGCACAGAAGGCGCTGGAAGATTTCCGTCGCACCCAGACCCTGAGCGCCGAAGAAAGCGACAAGCTAGAGCAACTGGCGCAGATGGAAGCCGCGCAGGACGAACTCAAGCGCTCTAGCGATGCGTTCACCGAGCGCGTCCAGCAACTGTCGGCCAAGCTGCAACTGGTCGGCCGTCAGATCGCCGACATGGAAGCCAAGCAACGCACGCTCGACGATGCGCTGCGTCGTCGTCAGTTGCTGCCGGCGGATCTGCCGTTCGGCACGCCGTTCATGGATCCGGTCGATGATTCGATGGACAACCTGCTGCCGCTGCTCAACGACTATCAGGACAGCTGGCAGGGCCTGCTGCGTGCCGATGGCCAGATCGAAGCGCTGTACGCGCAGGTGCGTCTGAAAGGTGTGGCCAAGTTCGACAGCGAAGACGACATGGAACGCCGTCTGTCGCTGCTGATCAACGCTTACGCGCACCGCACCGATGAAGCCCTGACCCTCGGCAAAGCACGGCGCGCGGCGGTCACCGACATCGCACGGACCCTGCGTAACATCCGCAGCGACTACGACAGCCTCGAGCATCAACTGGCGCTGTTCAACCGCGAAATCAACAAGCGGCAGGTCTCCAACCTGCAGAGCTTCCGCATCGTCCTCGCGCCGAACAAGGAAGCCCTCAAGCACATCGACCAGATCATCCACAGCGCCGGGCAATATGAGGAAGGCGAAACCCTGTCGGTGTTCGATCTCAGCCAGAGCGCCGAGCAGGACAACAAGAACGAAGAGGCCAAGGAATATCTGGCGCGGCTGGTGGCAGCGAACCACAACCAGCTCGGCCTCAAGGACTTGTTCGAACTGGCTTTCGAGATCACCAAGGTCAACGGTCAACCAGTCATCCACACCGACATCGACGGCGCGGCCTCCAACGGTACGACCATGACCATCAAGGCGCTGACCAACATGTACTTGTTGCTGCACTTGATGGATCGCGATCTGGCCGGCCGCGTGCGTCTGCCATACTACCTCGACGAGGCGGCGGACATCGACGAGAAGAACCAGGCGGCGTTGCTGGAAACCAGTCTGCAACTGGGCTTCGTGCCGATTCTCGCAAGTGTGAAGCCGCAGGTCTGCGCCAGTGTCGCAATCGACCTGGAAGGCGGCAGCGGCCCGGCCGGGATCTACATCGATGAAGCGGACTGGAAGTACATCCGCCGCCATGATGTGGTCAAGGCCACGCTGAATGTGCAGGCGGATGAGCCGGAGCTGGATGCGGTTTGATCGGCTTTAGCTGAAGGCAAAAAAGGGCCGCGATCTGCTGGGATCGCGGCCCTTTTTTATGGAGTGGATTTTGTGTTGATTTGGCTGGCCCCTTCGCGAGCAGGCTCGCTCCCACAATTGGAATGCGTTCCCCTGTGGGAGCGAGCCTGCTCGCGAAGGCTATTCAATAGGCGCCACTACTTACCCAGCTGAATCTTCGGCGCCCAGGTCAGCCATTCATCCTCGAACTTGTCGAACAACGGGAACGTCTGCTCGGCTCGCGCCGGATTGCCCATGCGCTCGCCATCCGGGGTGGCGAAGGCAATCCCGCCCTGAATCAGTGTCTCCAGCGATTCGGTGCGCACCGTCACGCCTTTGAACAAGCCGTAATCGAAGCCCACGCCGCTGGTGTTCCAGAAACGGCTGCCGCTGCGCACCAGTGGCGCATACTTCGGCTCGATCAGGATGTGCACCAACACACGGTCAGCTGTCTGGCCCAATTCATAACCGGTCACCTTGCCAACCGTAATTTCACGGTAGGTCACTGGTACGCCGGGCTTCAAGGAACCGCGACGTGCGGCGCTCAACACCAGACTCAGACCCGCTTCCTGCCTGGTGACTTCCGGCGCTTCGGCCAAGGCAACGAAGTTCTTCTGCGGGCCGAGATTCTTCGCCGCCGGCTGGACTTCGATGTATTTGCCGGTGACCAGCGTTTCCAGATTCTGCGTCTTGATCAGACCCAGTTCCGGCTTGACCACCCAGAACTGACTGCCGACTCGCGCAATCTTCTCCGGCACTTCGGTGATGCGAGCGGTGAGGATCACCGACTGCATGTCGTCGGTCAGATCGACGCTTTCAATCTTGCCTACGTCCAACCCCTTGAAACGCACTGGTGTACCGCTGCTCAAACCGTCGGCGCGATCGACTTTGATGGTAACGACCGCACCTTTCTTGTTCGCCTCATCGTGATCGGCGAACAGACGGAAGCGCGGGATACGTTTCTTCAACGGCGCATTGGCTTGCGGCGTTTCGAACGCGATACCGCCGGCCATCAGCGTTTGCAAAGATTCACTCTTGACCTGAATGCCGCCGGTCAAGCCACCGGTGAGGGTGATGCCGCTGACGTTCCAGAAGCGCGTCGAGGCGTTGACCAGGTTTTCGTATTCCTTCTCGATGTGCACGCCGATGACCAGCTGCTTCTTGGTTCGGGAGAACTGGTAGCTCTGTACCGAACCGACCTTGACCTGCTTGTACAGAATCGGACTGCCGACATCGATCGAGCCCAGCGAGTCGGTGAACAACACCAGATGCAGGCCTGGCGAACGCAGGTCCAGCGGTGGTGCTTTCGGTCGCGCCTCGAATTCGCGTTTCGGCGCAGCGCCTTTGTCGCCCGGACGCACGGCGATGTAGTTACCTTTCACCAGCGCTTCCAGGCCGGTAATACCGGCAAGGGATATCGACGGTTTGACCACCCAGAACTGCGTGCCCTCAACCAGATAGTCTTCGGCCAACGGATCAAGGGTCAGCTCGGCTGTTGCACTGTTCAGGTCCGGATCGACTTTGAGCGCTTTCAGGTTGCCGACCTGAATGCCTTTGTACATCACCGGCGTGCGACCGGCTTGCAGGCCCTCGAAATCGCTGAGTTTGACCTTCACGCGAATGCCGGCAGCGGCAGCGTCGAAGTCTTCATAGAGACGGAATGGCAGGCTCGGGTCGGTCGCCGGACTGTCCTTGCGATTCTCCGGCGTCGCGAACGCGATACCACCGGCGACGATGCTGGCCAGGGATTCACTGCGCACTTTCACGCCGGACAGGTTAGCGTCGATGCTGATGCCGCTGGCGTTCCAGAAACGAGTATGTTTGCGCACCAGTTTGGCGTAGGTCGGCTCAATGAACACCTTCAGTTCAACGGTGCTCTGATCCTCGGAAAGCACGTAGCTTTTGACCTGACCGACCTTGATCTGCTTGTAGAACACCGGGCTGCCGCGATTCAGCGAGCCGAGGCGATCGGCCTTGATGGTCAGGTGCAGACCGGGCTTCGCGTCGGACAGCGGCGGCTCTTCGGCGAGTGCCTTGAACTTACGCACCGGCTCGCCTTCACCGGGACTGATGGCGACATAGTTACCCGAGACCAATGTTTCCAGACCGGTGATACCGGCCAGGGTCACGCTCGGTTTGACCAGCCAGAACCGCGTGCTGGTCTTCAGGTACTGCTCAACATCCTTGTTCATCTCGATGGTGGCGATCACCCCTTTCGAGTTGCCTTCATCATCGAGCTTGAGCGTCTTGACCTTGCCGACCGGCATGCCTTTGTAGACCACTTCAGTCTTGTTGGCCTGGATGCCTTCGCCGCTTTCGAAGCGCACCTGAATTTCGATACCGGTCTCGGAATAAGCACGCCAGCCGAGCCAGCCGCCGATGATCAGCGCGATCAGAGGCAGCACCCAAATGGCCGACCAGTTCGAAGCCGGTCGGGTTTTCGCTACAGGCAAATCAGTCATGGTCGTCGTCCGACTCCGTGTTATCCCAAATCAGTCGGGGATCGAAAGTTACTGCGGCGAGCATCGTCAGAATCACCACAGAGGCGAAGGCGACGGCGCCCAGATTGGCTTCGACACTGGCTATCCGGCCGAAGTTGACGACCGCCACGAGAATGGCGATCACAAAAATATCGAGCATCGACCAGCGGCCAATGAACTCGATGAATCGGTACATCCAGATACGCTGACGGGCCGACAATGGCTGCCGACGCTGCACGGAAAACAGCAGCAGGGCGATGCCGACCAGCTTGAACGTGGGCACCAGAATGCTGGCGATGAACACCACGGTGGCGATCGGAATCATGCCGTGCTGAACCAGTTCAATCACGCCGGACATGATCGTGCTCGGTTCACCCTGGCCCAGAGAACTGACCGTCATGATCGGCAAGACGTTGGCCGGAATATAGATAATGGCTGCCGTGATCAACAGAGCCCAGGTGCGGGTCAGGCTGTTGGGGCGGCGAGCGTGCACCTGCGCGCCGCAGCGGGTACAGCTCTGCTCATCGACGTCAGCTTCCTGCTTGTTCAGTTCGTGGCATTCGGTGCACACCAGAATGCCCGCATCAATCGCCCGCATGGGCATCCTCTCCTGATAATGCCTGCCAGATCTGATGCGGTGACATCACCACCTCCAGCCAGACTTGCACCAATAACAAGCCAATGAAACATGCCAGCCCGAGACCGACGGTGATTGCTGCCATATCCGCCAGCTTCACGATCGCGACGAGGACGCCCATGAGGTAGACCTCGAGCATGCCCCAGTCTCTGAGGTGGTGGTAAATACGATAGAGCAGCAAACCGTAGCTGCGGCCGACATCGAAACGAATCGTCAGTAACACAAACAGCTGGCACAGCAACTTGAGTAACGGTATCGCCATACTGCAGAGGAAGACGACAATCGACACGCCTTGCATGTCGGTGTTGAACAGGCCGACCACGCCACTCCAGACCGTATCCTGCGAAGACTGCCCGAGGATATTGAGTTGCATGATGGGTAAAAAGTTTGCCGGCACGTAAAGTAATAACGCGGCAATTACCAGGGCGAGGCTACGCTGCACCACGTTATGGCGGTGGGCGTACAACTCATAACCACAACGCGGGCAGAGCGCCTTTTCACCATGGGCAAGTGTCGGCTTGCGCATCAGCAAGTCGCACTCGTGGCAGGCTATCAAGTCTTCCAGCGGTAAATCTGACAGCCCGGGGGCGTCAACCGATTCTGACATACAGGCTCTGGCTCCGATAAAGATGGGGCTATTCTAGTGTTCTGCTTCGAAAATAACTGTGCAATTTTGTTCTCTGAAGCTCTGAAAAACTTTCTCGCAGGCAAAACAAAACCCCAACTGCTTTCGCAATTGGGGTTTCGGAATTTAATCTTGACGATGACCTACTCTCACATGGGGAAACCCCACACTACCATCGGCGATGCATCGTTTCACTGCTGAGTTCGGGATGGGATCAGGTGGTTCCAACGCTCTATGGTCGTCAAGAAATTCGGGTACTGACTCGGGACCAGACGGCCTCGCTTCAGCAAATTGGGTATGTGACAGCTGGTGTTTGTGCGTTTCGAACTTTCGGTTCGTTTCGTCTTCACACACCGCAATCTGGCGCCTTTTCAGGTCAGCAAATTGCTTGGGTGTTATATGGTCAAGCCTCACGGGCAATTAGTATTGGTTAGCTCAACGCCTCACAGCGCTTACACACCCAACCTATCAACGTCGTAGTCTTCGACGGCCCTTCAGGGAACTCAAGGTTCCAGTGAGATCTCATCTTGAGGCAAGTTTCCCGCTTAGATGCTTTCAGCGGTTATCTTTCCCGAACATAGCTACCCGGCAATGCCACTGGCGTGACAACCGGAACACCAGAGGTTCGTCCACTCCGGTCCTCTCGTACTAGGAGCAGCCCCTCTCAAATCTCAAACGTCCACGGCAGATAGGGACCGAACTGTCTCACGACGTTCTAAACCCAGCTCGCGTACCACTTTAAATGGCGAACAGCCATACCCTTGGGACCGGCTTCAGCCCCAGGATGTGATGAGCCGACATCGAGGTGCCAAACACCGCCGTCGATATGAACTCTTGGGCGGTATCAGCCTGTTATCCCCGGAGTACCTTTTATCCGTTGAGCGATGGCCCTTCCATACAGAACCACCGGATCACTAAGACCTACTTTCGTACCTGCTCGACGTGTCTGTCTCGCAGTCAAGCGCGCTTTTGCCTTTATACTCTACGACCGATTTCCGACCGGTCTGAGCGCACCTTCGTACTCCTCCGTTACTCTTTAGGAGGAGACCGCCCCAGTCAAACTACCCACCATACACTGTCCTCGATCCGGATAACGGACCTGAGTTAGAACCTCAAAGTTGCCAGGGTGGTATTTCAAGGATGGCTCCACGCGAACTGGCGTCCACGCTTCAAAGCCTCCCACCTATCCTACACAAGCAAATTCAAAGTCCAGTGCAAAGCTATAGTAAAGGTTCACGGGGTCTTTCCGTCTAGCCGCGGATACACTGCATCTTCACAGCGATTTCAATTTCACTGAGTCTCGGGTGGAGACAGCGCCGCCATCGTTACGCCATTCGTGCAGGTCGGAACTTACCCGACAAGGAATTTCGCTACCTTAGGACCGTTATAGTTACGGCCGCCGTTTACCGGGGCTTCGATCAAGAGCTTCGCGTTAGCTAACCCCATCAATTAACCTTCCGGCACCGGGCAGGCGTCACACCCTATACGTCCACTTTCGTGTTTGCAGAGTGCTGTGTTTTTAATAAACAGTCGCAGCGGCCTGGTATCTTCGACCGGCATGAGCTTACGGAGCAAGTCCTTCACCCTCACCGGCGCACCTTCTCCCGAAGTTACGGTGCCATTTTGCCTAGTTCCTTCACCCGAGTTCTCTCAAGCGCCTTGGTATTCTCTACCCAACCACCTGTGTCGGTTTGGGGTACGGTTCCTGGTTACCTGAAGCTTAGAAGCTTTTCTTGGAAGCATGGCATCAACCACTTCGTCACCCAAAGGGTAACTCGTCATCAGCTCTCGGCCTTAAGATCCCGGATTTACCTAAGATCTCAGCCTACCACCTTAAACTTGGACAACCAACGCCAAGCTGGCCTAGCCTTCTCCGTCCCTCCATCGCAATAACCAGAAGTACAGGAATATTAACCTGTTTTCCATCGACTACGCTTTTCAGCCTCGCCTTAGGGACCGACTAACCCTGCGTCGATTAACGTTGCGCAGGAAACCTTGGTCTTTCGGCGTGGGTGTTTTTCACACCCATTGTCGTTACTCATGTCAGCATTCGCACTTCTGATACCTCCAGCAAGCTTCTCAACTCACCTTCACAGGCTTACAGAACGCTCCTCTACCGCATCACCCGAAGGTGATACCCGTAGCTTCGGTGTATGGTTTGAGCCCCGTTACATCTTCCGCGCAGGCCGACTCGACTAGTGAGCTATTACGCTTTCTTTAAAGGGTGGCTGCTTCTAAGCCAACCTCCTAGCTGTCTAAGCCTTCCCACATCGTTTCCCACTTAACCATAACTTTGGGACCTTAGCTGACGGTCTGGGTTGTTTCCCTTTTCACGACGGACGTTAGCACCCGCCGTGTGTCTCCCATGCTCGGCACTTGTAGGTATTCGGAGTTTGCATCGGTTTGGTAAGTCGGGATGACCCCCTAGCCGAAACAGTGCTCTACCCCCTACAGTGATACATGAGGCGCTACCTAAATAGCTTTCGAGGAGAACCAGCTATCTCCGAGCTTGATTAGCCTTTCACTCCGATCCACAGGTCATCCGCTAACTTTTCAACGGTAGTCGGTTCGGTCCTCCAGTCAGTGTTACCTAACCTTCAACCTGCCCATGGATAGATCGCCCGGTTTCGGGTCTATTCCCAGCGACTAGACGCCCTATTAAGACTCGCTTTCGCTACGCCTCCCCTATTCGGTTAAGCTCGCCACTGAAAATAAGTCGCTGACCCATTATACAAAAGGTACGCAGTCACAGAACAAAGTCTGCTCCCACTGCTTGTACGCATACGGTTTCAGGATCTATTTCACTCCCCTCTCCGGGGTTCTTTTCGCCTTTCCCTCACGGTACTAGTTCACTATCGGTCAGTCAGTAGTATTTAGCCTTGGAGGATGGTCCCCCCATATTCAGACAAAGTTTCTCGTGCTCCGTCCTACTCGATTTCATGACTAAGAGATTTTCGCGTACAGGGCTATCACCCACTATGGCCGCACTTTCCAGAGCGTTCCGCTAATCTCAAAGCCACTTAAGGGCTAGTCCCCGTTCGCTCGCCACTACTAAGGGAATCTCGGTTGATTTCTTTTCCTCAGGGTACTTAGATGTTTCAGTTCCCCTGGTTCGCCTCTTGCACCTATGTATTCAGTACAAGATAACCATCTTATGATGGCTGGGTTCCCCCATTCAGACATCTCCGGATCAAAGTCTGTTTGCCGACTCCCCGAAGCTTTTCGCAGGCTACCACGTCTTTCATCGCCTCTGACTGCCAAGGCATCCACCGTATGCGCTTCTTCACTTGACCATATAACCCCAAGCAATCTGGTTATACTGTGAAGACGACATTCGCCGAAAATTCGAATTTCTCAACTAAGAGAACTCACAAATTTTACCTTAGCCTGATCCGTTACCAGTGAAAGTAACGTTCAGTCTATCTTTCTATCACATACCCAAATTTTTAAAGAACGATCTAATCAAAAGACTAGAAATCAATATTCAGTGCGAATATTCATTTCTAAACTCTCAAACTTCGAAGCAGTTTATGGTGGAGCCAAGCGGGATCGAACCGCTGACCTCCTGCGTGCAAGGCAGGCGCTCTCCCAGCTGAGCTATGGCCCCATAACAAAATTGGTGGGTCTGGGCAGATTCGAACTGCCGACCTCACCCTTATCAGGGGTGCGCTCTAACCAACTGAGCTACAGACCCAATTTCGAGCTTGTAACTGTTAGCTCAGAGCTATCAGCTTGGAGCTTAAAGCTGCTTCTATCGTCTTCTTCAATGAATCAAGCAATTCGTGTGGGAGCTCATGCAGCAGCTGATGTCGTCGATTAAGGAGGTGATCCAGCCGCAGGTTCCCCTACGGCTACCTTGTTACGACTTCACCCCAGTCATGAATCACACCGTGGTAACCGTCCCCCCGAAGGTTAGACTAGCTACTTCTGGTGCAACCCACTCCCATGGTGTGACGGGCGGTGTGTACAAGGCCCGGGAACGTATTCACCGCGACATTCTGATTCGCGATTACTAGCGATTCCGACTTCACGCAGTCGAGTTGCAGACTGCGATCCGGACTACGATCGGTTTTATGGGATTAGCTCCACCTCGCGGCTTGGCAACCCTTTGTACCGACCATTGTAGCACGTGTGTAGCCCAGGCCGTAAGGGCCATGATGACTTGACGTCATCCCCACCTTCCTCCGGTTTGTCACCGGCAGTCTCCTTAGAGTGCCCACCATTACGTGCTGGTAACTAAGGACAAGGGTTGCGCTCGTTACGGGACTTAACCCAACATCTCACGACACGAGCTGACGACAGCCATGCAGCACCTGTCTCAATGTTCCCGAAGGCACCAATCCATCTCTGGAAAGTTCATTGGATGTCAAGGCCTGGTAAGGTTCTTCGCGTTGCTTCGAATTAAACCACATGCTCCACCGCTTGTGCGGGCCCCCGTCAATTCATTTGAGTTTTAACCTTGCGGCCGTACTCCCCAGGCGGTCAACTTAATGCGTTAGCTGCGCCACTAAGAGCTCAAGGCTCCCAACGGCTAGTTGACATCGTTTACGGCGTGGACTACCAGGGTATCTAATCCTGTTTGCTCCCCACGCTTTCGCACCTCAGTGTCAGTATCAGTCCAGGTGGTCGCCTTCGCCACTGGTGTTCCTTCCTATATCTACGCATTTCACCGCTACACAGGAAATTCCACCACCCTCTACCATACTCTAGCTTGCCAGTTTTGGATGCAGTTCCCAGGTTGAGCCCGGGGATTTCACATCCAACTTAACAAACCACCTACGCGCGCTTTACGCCCAGTAATTCCGATTAACGCTTGCACCCTCTGTATTACCGCGGCTGCTGGCACAGAGTTAGCCGGTGCTTATTCTGTCGGTAACGTCAAAATTGCAGAGTATTAATCTACAACCCTTCCTCCCAACTTAAAGTGCTTTACAATCCGAAGACCTTCTTCACACACGCGGCATGGCTGGATCAGGCTTTCGCCCATTGTCCAATATTCCCCACTGCTGCCTCCCGTAGGAGTCTGGACCGTGTCTCAGTTCCAGTGTGACTGATCATCCTCTCAGACCAGTTACGGATCGTCGCCTTGGTGAGCCATTACCTCACCAACTAGCTAATCCGACCTAGGCTCATCTGATAGCGCAAGGCCCGAAGGTCCCCTGCTTTCTCCCGTAGGACGTATGCGGTATTAGCGTTCCTTTCGAAACGTTGTCCCCCACTACCAGGCAGATTCCTAGGCATTACTCACCCGTCCGCCGCTGAATCCAGGAGCAAGCTCCTCTCATCCGCTCGACTTGCATGTGTTAGGCCTGCCGCCAGCGTTCAATCTGAGCCATGATCAAACTCTTCAGTTCAAACATCTTTGGGTTTTTAAGAAACCCTAAACTTGGCTCAGCAATCGTTGGTTACATCTTTGATTTCTCGCGGAGTAACTTGTGATGCTGATAATCTTGTTGACTATCAGTCTGACTGCACAAGCACCCACACGAATTGCTTGATTCGGTTGTTAAAGAGCGGTTGGTTAAGATCTTTCATCTCAACCGAGGCGCGCATTCTACAGCAGCCTCATTTGCTGTCAAGTGATTATTTTCAGAAGTTTTCGAAGAATTCTTCAACAACTTCAACCACTTGCGCTTCCGATCTCTCGTTAGCGGGAGGCGAATTCTACAGCGTTAATCGCTGCTGTCAACACCTCTTTTTCTCCGCTTTCGACCGAGAAGATCGAACCGTTAAAAGAGCTACACATCACTGCTCTTTCAACTCCTTCCAGGCTTCGATGATCTGAAGCAAGCCGCTGTCGAAAACCGCGTAACTCTTTGAATCTCAAGGAGTTTTCCGTTTCGACTGCGCCGGAAGCGGGGCGAATTATAGACCTCTGGAATCTGCCGTCAACCGTTAATTTCGCTTTTCTTGCAGATTCTGCTTTTTAGCCATTAAACGCGGGATTCGCCTCATCACCGGCGGCACACGAAGCAGCAAGAGCACAGCGCCTATAAAGGCATAAATCGCCCACTCCTCCAGATCGGCCCGCACGATCCAGAGCATATGCAGCAAACCCAGCCCGAGAATCAGATAAACCAGACGATGCAGCTTCTTCCAGCGAGCCCCCAAACGACGCTGACTATAACGATTCGACGTCACTGCCAGTATCAGCAATCCGAGAAAGCCGAGTGCACCGACAATGATGTAAGGCCGCTTGCGTAGCTCGACGCCCAACTGTGACCAGTCAAACCCGAGGATAAACGCCATATAGCTGAACAGATGCAGCGTCACATAAGCAAAACACCAAAGCCCTAACAGCCTGCGCACTGCAATCCACCCCGCCCAGCCGCTCAGCTTTTGCAACGGCGTCATGCTCAGCGTAATCAACAGCAACACCAGCGTGCCAAGCCCGAGACGATCAACCAGCACCTTGCCCGGATCAGGCCCGAGCAAATCGGCGAAAGCCTGATAGAACCACAGCAATGGCCAGACCGCCGCAGCAACGAAAACGCCCACTCGCCAGAACGGATAGCGCATCAGTAGTTCTTCCGCAGATCGAGCCCTGTATATAAAGAAGCGACTTCATCCGAGTAGCCGTTGAACATCTGCGTATCGCGCACATTCGGTTTGAACAGGCTGTTCGGCAAGCGCCGCTCGCGCGCCTGGGTCCAGCGTGGATGGTCGACCGTAGGATTCACATTCGCGTAGAAGCCATACTCATCGGCAGCAATGCTTTGCCAGGTGGTCTTCGGCTGCTCGCTGACCAGACTGATGCGCACAATGGATTTCACGCTTTTGAAGCCGTACTTCCACGGCACCACAAGACGCAAAGGCGCGCCGTTCTGGTTCGGCAGTTCGCGTCCATACATGCCCACCGCCAGAATCGCCAAAGGATTCATCGCCTCATCCAGACGCAAGCCTTCGACGTACGGCCAGTCGATCAAGGCAAAACCGGAACGCTGGCCGGGCATGCTCTTGGGATCCTGCAGGGTTTCGAAGCGGATGTACTTGGCCTTGGAAGTCGGCTCGACCTGCTTGAGCAAGGCCGAGATGGGAAAGCCGATCCAGGGAATGACCATCGACCACGCCTCGACGCAGCGCAGACGATAAATACGTTCCTCCAGTTGATACGGTTTCATGAAGTCTTCCAGCGCATAACGCCCCGGCTTACCCACCTCCCCGTCAATCACCACGCTCCAGGGTTCGGTTTTCAGGTCGCCAGCGTTCCTCGCGGGATCGCCCTTGCCGGTACCGAATTCATAAAAGTTGTTGTAGTTCGTGGCGTCTTTATAAGGCGTGATCGCCTCGTCCTTGACGTTGACCGCACCCCATTGAGTAGAAGGAAGCTTTTCGGCAAACCAGGCCGGAGCCTTGCCGGATTCAACATCAGAGTAGCGAGGGGCATCAGCGGCACTGGCCCAGCGTGGCAGGCTGCTCACGGCAATACCGGCAGCAGTGGCGCCGAGCAATTGGCGACGGGAGAGATAAATGTCTTCAGGCGTGACATCCGACTCATGGCAGTCGGATGCTTTGGGGATCTTGATCAACATGACAACTCCGCAGCTTTGGAGGACAGGTGCACCCATAGACTGCGGAGTATGCGGGAAATTACATCACTCGGCGTTTTTGTGACGACGAAGACGCAACAGATACTGCACCGGACCGGACGCCGCATAGGCGAGGAACACCAGCAGCAGAATGCGCGGCGGATCACTGAACACGACAGCGAATACCAGCACCACCGCGAGGATCGCCACGAACGGCACGCGACCTTTGAGATCCAGCTCCTTGAAGCTGTTGTACTTGATGTTGCTGACCATCAGCATGCCGGCCGCCGCCACCATCAACGCCACCAGGAACGACATCTTCGAACCCTGAATGCCGTAATCGCTGAACGCCCAGACAATGCCGGCCACAACGCCTGCCGCCGCCGGGCTGGCCAGACCGATGAAGTAACGTTTGTCCGCCGTGCCAACCTGGGTGTTGAACCGCGCCAGACGCAACGCCGCACCCGCCACATAAATGAAGGCGACCATCCAGCCGACCTTGCCCATATCGCCCAGCGCCCAACCGAAGGCCAGCAATGCCGGCGCGACGCCGAAGGCGACCATGTCCGACAGCGAGTCGTACTCGGCGCCGAAGGCACTTTGCGTATTGGTCATGCGCGCTACGCGACCATCAAGACCGTCGAGCACCATCGCGACGAAAATCGCGATCGCAGCGAAGGCGAAGTACTTGCTCGCATTCACCGAGTCGCCGGCGCTCAACGCGGCCTGCGCGCTCATCGAGTTGATGATGGAATAGAAGCCTGCGAACAGGTTGGCAGTGGTGAACAGGTTCGGCAGCAGATAGATACCACGATGCCGGACTTTACGACCTTCGGCGTCGTGCCCTTCTTCGATGTGTTCATCGATGGGCAGCAGGCTTTCGGCGTCGGAAGCCTTGTTCGGCTCTTCGGGACGTTCGCTCATGGACATTACCTTGCAACGGTTTGGAAAAAATTCGACAGAGGCTTGAGGACGACAGTTCGGCCACAAACGATGCAGCTTTATACCAGAAGCACCGGCCCAAACGAAAAAACGCGGCCTAGGCCGCGTTTTTCGTACAAGGGACGACGACTTAGTTTTTGGCTTTGTCGACGATCTTGTTGGCACCGATCCACGGCATCATGGAGCGCAGTTGCTCGCCGATGATTTCGATACCGTGAGCGGCGTTGTTACGACGCTTGGCGGTCATCGAAGGGTAGCCGGTTGCGCCTTCGCTGATGAACATTTTGGCGTATTCGCCGTCCTGAATACGTTTCAGGGCGTTGCGCATGGCCTGACGGGATTCGGCGTTGATCACTTCCGGGCCAGTCACGTACTCGCCGTACTCGGCGTTGTTGGAGATCGAGTAGTTCATGTTGGCGATACCGCCTTCGTACATGAGGTCAACGATCAGCTTCAGTTCGTGCAGGCACTCGAAGTAGGCCATTTCCGGCGCGTAGCCAGCTTCAACCAGGGTTTCGAAACCGGCTTTTACCAGTTCAACGGTACCGCCGCACAGAACGGCTTGTTCGCCGAACAGGTCAGTTTCGGTCTCGTCCTTGAAGGTGGTTTCGATGATGCCGGTACGACCGCCACCGACGCCAGCGGCGTAGGACAGTGCAACGTTTTTGGCGTTGCCCGAGGCGTCCTGGTAGATCGCGATCAGGTCAGGGATACCGCCGCCTTTGACGAACTCGGAACG
This sequence comes from Pseudomonas sp. ef1, assembly GCF_007293365.2. Lineage (NCBI taxonomy): Bacteria > Pseudomonadati > Pseudomonadota > Gammaproteobacteria > Pseudomonadales > Pseudomonadaceae > Pseudomonas > Pseudomonas sp. ef1. The sequence goes on from NZ_CM129815.1 coordinate 6,066,327, forward strand.
CACAGTGTGGCCCGGGGCTTTCGGCGCGATCATGATCACGTCGAGGTCAGCACGCGGAACAACCTGGTTGTAGTGAATCGCGAAGCCGTGGGAGAAGGCCAGGGTGGCGCCTTTCTTGATGTTCGGCTCGATTTCGTTCTTGTACAGCGAGGACTGGAACTCGTCCGGGGTCAGGATCATGACCAGGTCGGCAGCGGCAACAGCGGAAGCAACGTCGGTCACTTTCAGGCCGTGAGCTTCGGCTTTGGCAACGGTGGCCGAACCTTTACGCAGACCGACGGTAACGTCGACACCGGAGTCTTTCAGGTTGCACGCCTGAGCGTGGCCCTGGGAGCCGTAACCGATGATGGCAACTTTCTTGCCCTGGATGATCGACAGGTCGCAGTCTTTATCGTAGAAAACTTTCATGAATTTCCCCTTATATCCGGCCGTTCAGGCCATGCGCTAATTTGGTTTAGATGCTGAGAACTTTGTCGCCGCGAGCAATGCCGGTCACGCCGCTACGGACGGTTTCCAGAATCGATGCGGTGCCGATGGACTGAATGAAGCTGTCGAGCTTGTCGCTGGTACCGGTCAACTGAACGGTATACACGCTGGCGCTGACATCCACGATCTGCCCACGGTAGATATCGGTAGTGCGTTTGATCTCGGCGCGCTGGGCGCCAGTGGCCTTGACCTTGACCAGCATCAGCTCACGCTCGATGTGAGCGCTTTCCGACAGGTCCACCAGCTTGACCACTTCGATCAGCTTGTTCAGGTTTTTGGTGATCTGCTCGATCACTTCATCGTGGCCCACGGTGGTCAGCGTCAGACGCGACAGGGTCGGGTCTTCGGTCGGCGCCACGGTCAGGCTTTCGATGTTGTAGTTGCGCTGCGAGAACAGGCCGACTACACGAGACAGAGCGCCGGGTTCGTTTTCCAGAAGCAGGGAAATAATGTGCCGCATGATTAAGTACGCTCCGTCTTGCTCAGCCACATATCGCGCATGGAGCCGTCTTTGATCTGCATCGGGTAGACGTGCTCGCTGGTGTCGACCGCAACATCGATGATCACCAGGCGATCCTTCATGGCGAACGCTTCGGCCATCTCCGACTTCAAATCTTTCGATTCGGTGATGCGTACGCCCACATGGCCGTAGGCTTCAGCCAGCTTGATGAAGTCAGGCAGCGATTCCATGTAGGAGTGCGAGTGACGGCTGCCGTAGCTCATGTCCTGCCACTGGCGAACCATGCCCAGCACACCGTTGTTGAGGATGACGATCTTTACCGGCAAGCCGTATTGCAGGCAGGTCGACAGCTCCTGGATGTTCATCTGGATACTGCCTTCGCCGGTGACGCAGGCAACGTCGTCGTCCGGAAAGCTCAGCTTGATGCCCATCGCTGCTGGCAGACCGAAGCCCATCGTGCCCAGACCACCGGAGTTGATCCAGCGGTTAGGCTTGTTGAACGTGTAGTACTGCGCAGCGAACATCTGGTGCTGACCCACGTCGGAGGTCACAAAGGCGTCGCCCTTGGTCACTTCGCAGAGGGTTTCGATCACGGTCTGCGGTTTGATCTTGCTGCCGTCGCCCTTTTCATAAGGGAACAGGCCGCGATCGCCACGCCATTCATCGACCTGCTTCCACCAACTGGCCACGGACTCCTTGTTCGGGGTCTCGCCGATTTCCTTGAGGATCGCGACCATTTCGGTCAGGACGCTCTCGACCGGACCCACGATTGGCACGTCAGCCTTGATGGTCTTGGAGATCGACGCCGGGTCGATGTCGATGTGGATGATCTTGGCGTTCGGGCAGAATTTCGCTGGACCGTTGATCACCCGATCGTCGAAGCGTGCGCCGACGGCGAGGATCACATCGGCATGGTGCATCGCCAGGTTCGCGGTGTAGCTGCCGTGCATGCCGAGCATGCCGATGAACTGACGGTCAGTGCCAGGGAAAGCGCCCAGACCCATCAAGGTGTTGGTCACCGGCAGGTTGAGCATTTTCGCCAGCTCGGTCAGTTGCGCGGAGCCATTGCCGAGAATCACGCCGCCGCCGGAGTACAGCACCGGGCGCTTGGCCGCCAACAACATTTCTGCTGCTTTGCGGATCTGCCCGGAGTGACCGCGAACGGCCGGGCTGTAGGAACGCAGCTTGGCTTTCTTCGGGAAAACGTATTCGAATTTCTCGGCCGGATTGGTCATGTCTTTCGGGATGTCGACCACGACCGGGCCCGGACGACCGGACTGCGCCAGGTAGAAGGCCTTCTTCATGACTTCCGGGATTTCCGAAGCGTGCTTGATCATGAAGCTGTGCTTCACGATCGGCCGGGAGATACCGATCATGTCGGTTTCCTGGAACGCGTCGGTGCCGACCATGGTGCTTGGCACCTGACCGGAAATGATCACCATCGGAATCGAGTCCATATAGGCGGTGGCGATACCGGTGATGGCGTTTGTGGCGCCTGGACCGGATGTCACCAATACCACGCCGGCTTTACCGGTGGCACGGGCGTAGCCGTCAGCCATATGGGTAGCCGCTTGTTCGTGACGAACCAGGATGTGGGTCACTTCCGGTTCTTTGAACAGGGCATCGTAAACATGCAGGAGAGCACCACCCGGGTACCCGTAGATATATTTGACGCCTTCGTCACGCAAAAAGCGGACGAGCATCTCACCGCCAGATAAAAGCTCCACGTTGTTCACCTCTAAAACGCCAGAATACCGTCCACAAAAAAGGGGCGGGTCTTAATAGGTTTACTTCTCGGCAGAGCATGAGCGACGGTGGTCGCCGACTACGTCAGCACTGACTGAGCAAGTATTGGGATCGTCCCAAGTGTTGCGGGCCTTTCCCACCCAGCGCGAGGTAACGCGTTGCGGGTGTAACAGGTCGGCGCGGATGTGCGCCTCATGATCTACCGAGTGGGTCTGCTTCTGGCAGTCCCTCTACAGCGGACTTTGGATTCTTCTGTTTCGCCCTCTGCAAGTCAAGTCGTCTGTGGGGTTAATTGTGGGTAAGCACATGAGAACGCAAGAAAAAACCTGAAAAGCGCTACTCTGTTAGCGTCAATTGCGCATTTTTGCCAAGGAATCAGCATGCGAACGCTCCTCCTCACTTTGCTGATCGGTCTCAGCCCATGGTGCTCGGCCGCTCAAATCTACAAATGGGTCGATGCCCAAGGCGTCACGCATTTCGATGCACAACCGCCGCAGGGCCAACCGGCGACGACCGTGCAAACGCCCTCCTCACCCGCGCCGAAAGCCGCGCCGCTGCCGGGCGGCGCCGTACTCGGCGATCAGAAAGCCATTGATGCCAAGGTGAAGAAACAGGTCGCCGAGCAGCAGGCGCAGCTCAAGGCCTTTTGCGAACAGGCACGCACGAACCTGGCGCAACTGCAGAACAATCCGCGTTTGCGTGAGGAGGTCGAGGGGGATGTGCGCAGGCTCGACGATACACAGCGTCAGGAACGCATCGTCGAAGCGAAGAAGCAGATTGCCGAGAATTGCTCGTAATCGCGACGTCGGAACTTGTAGGAGCTGACGAGTGCAACGAGGCTGCGATCTTTTGATCCTGCTCGTCTAAAATCAAAAGATCGCAGCCTTCGGCAGCTCCTACAAAGCTCCTACACAACCGCGCTCAGCGGGAGGCAGTGATCAGCAGGTCAAACTCTTTGAGCAGCACCTGCAACTGCCGATCCTTGCCGCCAAGGTTGCGCTGGGCAAAGACCATTTCCGCCATTTCCTGAATGCCCGAGGCGTTCGGCAAGGGCAGATCCTGTTCGAGGATCATCTTCATGCGCGGCAGGAAGATCCATTGCAGCCATTGCTCGAAGTCCAGCGTGTCGACCGAGAACGGCTCGACACTGCTCAGGGCTTCGACCGACGGCTGAACCTCATCCCACCAGCCCTGGGTGCGCAGCTCACGTTCAATCAACAACAGCTGATCGGCGATTTTCGGGAAACGCACGTCCATCACAGGGAAACCTTGGCCTTCTGACGGGCCAGTGCGGCGCCGGCGGAATCGCCTTGTTTCTCACGAGACTGAGCGATGATTTCCCACAGGCTGGCTTGCAGATCCGGACGACCGTTGGCCATGGTCAACGCGCGACGGGCAAATTGCTCGGCTTGCGGCGCATCGCCCTGGGCCATGCGCACCTGCGCCAGACGGTAAAGCACTTGTGGCTCCCGGGGGGCGACACGTTGCGCCCGCTCCAGGCTGGAAGAGGCACCGTTGAGGTCGCCGCCAGCCTGCTGCTGTTGCGCGGTGGTCAGCAAGGCGAGTACCGGACCGTCCAGTTGCTCATCCGCCGACAGCCCGCCACCGCTGCTGGCCGAAGGAATGCCACTTGGCGTCGACGGCATGCTGTAGCTGCCGGAGTTGATCGGTGCCGACTCAACCGCCGATGGGTTGTAAGGCCCCGACGTGATACCGCCGGATGCAGGCCCCGGGACGATCGGCGAAGAACTGATCGGTGTTGACACCGCAGCACCGCCGCCCGGCACCATCACCACCACGCCGGTATCGCCTTGCGGAATCGCCTGAGTCTGGCCCTGCGCCGGGCGCTTGACCGTGGTCTGGCGGAAACCGCCATTGGCGCCGATGCGTTCGCTATTGGACACGGCCGTACCCGAATCCACTACCGGAATCGAACCACGCTGTACGGTGGAGCAGCCGCTGAGCAAAGCCACGGCGGTCACCGCTGGAATCAACCACTTGTTCACTTGAAACCCTCTTTGCTTAATTCATCCAGCCCTTGACCCAGTCCATCACCGATTCCGGCGAGGCAGGTGTTTCGCTTGCACACGCGGCGCCGGGTGGCGGCTCGCTGCCGCGAATATACGGCATCTGCACCGCGCCGGGGCAGTTGGCATCGGAACCCTGGCCGGTGCGCGAATCAACCCAGGCCTGCACGACGTTGTCCGGCTGCGGCATGTCCAGCGGCAGCGGATCGGCCTTGCGCATGAAACTGGTCCAGACCTGCAGCGCACCGGTGGCCCCGGTGAACGGCGTCTTGCCGTTGTCGTCGCGGCCCAGCCAGACCACTGCCAGCAGATCCTGACTGAAACCGGCAAACCAGCTGTCGCGCGAATCGTTACTGGTACCGGTCTTGCCCGCCAGTGTCAGGGTCTTGGGCAGCACGTTATAAACCGAACTGCCGGTACCTTCACGCATCACCCGCTGCATGGCGTTCTGGATCAGGTAAATCGAGGCAGGATCGAAGCGCTGTTCGATCTGGAACGGATAACGCTTGAGCGGCTCGCCCTCGGCGGTCAGCACGCTGCGAATGCCGCGCATCGGCGTATTGAAACCACCGTTGGCCAGCGTCTGGTACATGGTCGCCACTTCGATCGGCGTCATGCCGCCAGCACCGAGCAGCATCGACGGGAACGCCGGGAATTCACGGGTAACTCCCAGACGACCTACGGTCTTGAGCACGTTCGGCACGCCGACTTCCAGGCCCAGGCGCGAGGTCGACAGGTTGTAGGAATGCGCCAGGCCCTGATAGAGGAACACCGTACCGTGGGAGCGGCGATCGTAGTTCTGCGGCTTCCACACCTGACCGTTGGCGCCTTTGACCGACAGCGGATCGTCCGACAGCCAACTGGTCAACGTGTATTGGCTCGGTTTCTCCAGCGCGGTCAGATACACCGCCGGTTTGATCAGCGAGCCGATCGGGCGTACCGCATCGAGTGCGCGGTTGAAACCGGCGTAACTGGCCTGACGGCTGCCGATCATCGCCTGGACTTCACCGGTTTCCGGGTTGGTCACAACCATCGCCGCTTCGACGTCATCCGAGCCCTTGCGCCCGGCCAGACGCTTGAACGTGTCGTTGACCGAGGCTTCGGCTTTCATCTGCAGAATCGGATCGAAACTGGTGAAGATGCGCAGGCCTTCTTCGGTCAAGTCTTCGTCGCGGTAGTCTTCGCGTAACTGACGTTTGACCAGGTCGATAAAGCCAGGGAACGAGCTGTCGGCGAGCTTGCCGCGAGTCGTAACGCCGAGCGGCATTTTCTTCGCCGCTTCGACCTGTTCGGGGGTTGCCACGCCTTGCTGCGCCAGCACGTCGAGGATCAGATTGCGCCGCTCCAGCGCGCGTTCCGGGTTGCGGCGCGGGTTGTAGTAGGACGGTCCCTTGACCATGCCGACCAGCATCGCAACCTGATGCAGTTTCAGCTCGGACAATGGCTGGCCGAAGAAGAACTGACTGGCCAGACCAAAACCGTGCACCGCACGCTGGCCGTCCTGACCGACGAAGACCTCGTTGAGGTAGGCCTCAAGAATTTCCTTCTTGTCGTAATGCAGTTCGAGCAGCAACGCCATCATCGCTTCGGTGAGCTTGCGGGTCAGGCTGCGTTCGCTGGTCAGGTAGAAGTTCTTCACCAACTGCTGGGTCAGCGTACTGCCGCCCTGGGTCATCTTGCCGCCGGAGGTGTTGATCCACACGGCGCGGGCGATCGATTTCGGCGACACACCCCAGTGGCTGTAGAAGTCGCGGTCTTCGACGGCGATCAGGGTTTCGAGCAAGTACGGCGGCACCTGATCGAGTTTGATCAGGATGCGGTCTTCGAGATTTTTCGGGTAAATGCCGCCGATCATCAGCGGCTCGAGGCGCACCACCGACAGTTTCGAACCGTTGGTCGAGGACAGTTCGGCGACGTAATCGCCGGAGAAGCGCACACGCACCGGCTGCGGTTTTTCCAGACCTTCATAGAACTGGAAGCCACGAGTGTTCAGGTCAACCGTATTGCCGCTGACGGCGGCGGCGCCGGGGCCATTGCTCACGGCTTCGCGGCGATAGCCGAGGGCATCGAGTTCGGTGAGGAAATCGTCCTTGCTGAGCTTCTGTCCGACGAACAGCTCAAGCGGGCGCGCGTACACCTTGGCCGGGATGGTCCAGCGCTTGCCGGAGAACTTCTCCTGCACCACGGCATCGAGGTAAACGGCAAAGCCGGCCAGCACTACAAGGCCGACCAGGCTGAGTTTAATGGCCCAGCTCAACCATGGGCTGAGGCCCTTGGCTGGTGGTTTTTTCTTGGTACGGGGGGATCGGGATCGAGTCATGGCGGCGGATTATACGCACTTTATCGATCCTCAACAGGCACGCGCGGAGGTTTGCGTCAGGCGGGCAAGCAGCCATAATGGCCGCCTCGAATTCCCCCGCCTCTGAAGGATCGCCCGTGAGCCAGTCCCTGATCGCTGCCCTGCAAAACCCGGCCCTCTACCCGCATCCCGTCGAAGGGTTTCAGGTCATCGAAACCCACATCTCGTGGGTGATTCTCACCGGGCCCTTTGCCTATAAAGTGAAGAAGCCGGTGAATTTCGGCTTCCTTGATTTCACCAGCCTCGACGCACGTGCGCATTTCTGCGCTGAAGAGCTGCGTCTGAACCAGCGCCTGACCGCTGATTTGTATCTGGACGTGTTGCCAATCACCGGCAGCGTCGAGGCACCGCAATTGGGCGGCGACGGCCCGGCTATCGAATACGTGCTGAAAATGCGCCAGTTCCCGCAGAGCGGCTTGCTCAGCACCCTGCAAGCCAATGGCGAACTGACCACTCAGCACATCGACGCGTTGGCCGAGCAGATCGCCCATTTCCATCTCAACGCCCCGAAAGTCCCGGCCGAACACGACGCCGGTACACCGGACAGCGTAATGGCGCCGGTCGCGCAAAATTTCGAGCAGATCCTGCCGTTCCTCAGCGACAAAAACGATTTGCTGCAACTTGAGGCATTGAAAGCCTGGGCCGAAAGCAGCTTCGAGCGCCTCAAGCCCCTGTTCGCCCAGCGCAAGACGCAAGGTTTCACCCGTGAATGCCACGGCGACATTCACCTGGGCAACGCCACGGTCATCGACGGCAATGTGGTGATCTTCGACTGCATCGAGTTCAACGAGCCATTCCGTTTCACTGATGTCTGGGCCGACACCGGCTTCCTCGCCATGGACCTGGAAGACCGTGGCCTGAAATCGTTGGCGCGTCGCCTCATCAGCCAGTACCTGGAACTGACCGGCGACTATGAGGGCCTGGAAGTGCTGAACTTCTATAAAGCCTACCGCGCGCTGGTGCGGGCCAAGGTGGCATTGTTCAGCATGCCGGCGGACGCGACTGCGGTGCAGCGCGCCACCACCCTGCGCCAGTACCGCAACTACGCCAACCTGGCGGAAAGCTACAGCACCATTCCTTCGCGCTTCATGGCCATTACCCACGGTGTTTCCGCCGTCGGCAAGAGCCATGTGGCCATGCGCCTGGTCGAAGCGCTGGGCGCGATTCGCCTGCGTTCCGATGTCGAGCGCAAGCGCCTGTTTGGTGAGCAGACCGTTGCCAACGATGTGCAGGCCGGCATTTACAGCGCCGATGCCAGTACCGCGACCTACGCACGTCTGCATGAAATCGCCGAGGTGATCCTGCACGCCGGCTTCCCGGTGGTGATCGACGCGACTTACCTCAAGCGTGAACAGCGCGACAACGCGGCGAAGATTGCCGAAGCCACCGGCACGCCGTTCCTGATCCTCGACTGCAACGCCCCGCAAGCGGTAATCGAGAGCTGGCTGGCGATGCGCCAGGCCGATCAGAAGGATCCGTCCGACGCCACCCTGGCAGTGATCGAAGCGCAACAGGCCAACCGCGAAGCGCTGACCCCGGAGGAGATTCTGCGCAGCAAACGCGTGCAGACCAATGAATCCGGCACGCTGGACACCGTGGTCGCGCAGATCCGTCAGCGCCTGCCTGGCCTGTAAAAAACTATTTCGGCCGTGAAGCCCTCGCTCGCTTCACGGCCGGCAAATAGTGGCACTATACTGGCGTCATAAAACCAACAGGTGATCTGACATGAGCCAGCCTAAACTGCTCGACACTCCGCTTTACGCCCTGCTGCACAAAGATGACGTTGCAGGCTTCAACAAAGAACGTCCACAGGATGGTCTGATCGACATGGTCGGCGGCGATTTCCGTGGCCTCGACCTGCGTGAACTGAACGCCGATAACGTGGATTTCCGCGATGCGTATTTCCGCTCCGCCGATTTGCGCGGCATCGATTTCCGCAAGGCTTCGCTCGAAGGCGCCAGCCTGGCCCATGCACAGATTTCCGGTGCGTACTTTCCGCCGGAGCTGAGTGCCGACGAGATCCTGATGTCGATGAATTTCGGCACACGGTTGCGCTATCGCACCCGCTGATATCCGGAAATCTTCCTGACACCACGCCTTGCCCCTATGGGAGCGAGCCTGCTCGCGACGGCGTAGTGTCAGTCGATATTGATTGTGTCTGATACGCCCTCTTCGCGAGCAGGCTCGCTCCCACATTGATAATCGTTTACCTCCCTTCCCTCTGCGTTCGCAGGTCCTTTACCCCCCTTTCTTAGAAGCTTTTGCGTCGAATCCGACCAAACAACCACGCTTTTCCTACTGATGGCTACACTGCTGAGAAGCTCGCCCACGCACCATTCGGCCGTCGCAAGGAGGCTTGATGAATGATGAACTGCAACACCTGAAAAATCTTGGCAAGACATCGGCGCAATGGCTGCATGCCGTGGGCATCCACAGCGCCTCGGACTTGCGTCGCCTCGGTGCAGTGGATGCCTACCGGGCCGTGCGTACTCGAGGCTTTCGCGCTTCAAAGGTGTTGTTGTATGCGATCGAAGGGGCGTTGATGGACGTGCACTGGAATGACATCCCTGCCGAGCGCAAGGACGCCTTGAACAAGCAGCTCGAAGCCATTTCCGCGCGCCATAAAAACTGAACAGGCGCTGACGCCATGTATTTGCTGGGGGAACAGTTGGCGCACGCCGACGCATTGATCAATCGCTTGCAGAATCTTCCTGGGCAGTGGCTGCAGGATTTGTCGCCGTGCGCGCCTGTTGTCGAACTGGAGGCCACGGATGATTTGTTTGCGCAGTTGCCGGACGATCAGCTGTTTTTGCTGAGCGAGGGCGTTGTGCATGGCTGCATCGCGGGCCGCCCTCTGTTCTATTGGCAGGAAGGTGATCTGCTCGGTCTGCAACGTGGCGAGCAATGGCGCGACTGTCGCGTATGCAGCGACAGCACTGTGCGCCTGCTGCCCTATGGTCGCGCAGAGGTTTTGCAGCATTTGTATGCCGACCCTGATCGAGCCGAGCAGCTTCTGAGCTATCTGCTCGGGCAAATGGCGCTGCTCGCCCACGCTGTGGCCGAGTTGAAACCCCGGGAGTTCCGCAGCACCAACGGCTTCAAACGGGTCGAGGCCGGCGCCGTGCTGATTCAACAGGGCGATGCAGCGGACCATGTTTTCGTGATTATCGATGGGCATGCTGAGGCATTTGTTGACGGGCACAAGGTCGGTGACGTGCCGAAGGACGAGATTTTCGGCGCCATGGCGTTGTTTACCGGCGAGCCGCGCAACGCCACGGTAGTGACGTCCGAGCCGAGCACGGTGATGTTGATTCCTGGTGATCAGTTTTTGAGCATGACCCGCAGCAATCCGAAGATTGCCCACAGCCTGATTGAGGGGATGGCTCGGCGCATTGGTCAGTTGAATCGGCAGATTACGCAATTAACAGCGGGTCGCACTTAGCGACTCCCCCGTATTTCCGGGGCCGCGCGGTCGTTCGTAAAACTAAATTACAGATTTGCAAAAACAGTGGTTGACGCGGTAATGAGAATCGCTATGATTATCACAACTGGTCGCGAGATCAGTCGATATTCTGAAAAGCCCTTGGTTCGGACTCTCAGATTATCTCCTCATCAGGCTAATCACGGTTATTTGACCCGGTTTTTACCGGGTCTTTTTTTGCCCGCAGAAAAGTCATTTGCCGAATTGCTGGCGCATCTGCTCGCAGTAATCGAGCTTCGGCGTCGCCGGCGTGTACCAGACGTAGTCGGCCATCGCTGCCGTGACTGCATCGCCCTGCTCGGCGAGTATCAATACGATCGGTGGTTTGTCAGCGCCAAGATCCAGCAAATGCAGCGGCACGCCGACATCCTTGCGCGCATGCCAGGCACCGGCCAGCAGGATCGAAGGCATTGGCGCCGCCAGCATGCGTTCGGCCATGCGTCGATCACGCTGTTGCTGAATTGCCAACATCGCCGGCATCCGTGATTCGGGCAGCAGGCCGCAGTGGGATTCACTGACTTGTCCAAGCAACGTGTTCTGCACGGACAACGCATTACTGCGAGGACCGTTCAGCGCAGGTGGATTTCGGTAAAACGCACGGATTTCCCTGTCATCGAGATTGGCCGCCAGCAGCGGATATGGCTGTGTCAGAGCGAAGCGCACGATCGGCCCGTAAAGATTCCAGTCCCAGCCCTCCTGCCAGGCCAATGCCGCAGGCAAATCAGCCGCAACGGAATTCGACTGGCGCAACGCATCGACTTTCGCTTGTTGATCCGGCGTGAGCATTTCCAGCAGCAGACTGCCTTGCGCCCGGCGCTTGCCCAGCGACTGCAACAGCCACAATTGCGCAGCATGATGATCGGCATTGTCGTGCTGCTCACCGATGATCAAACGCTCAGGTTCAGCGAGACGCACCAGCAGTTGCTGCGCGGTGAGCATCTCGCCGCTGCGCAGATCGCGGATATCGCCGCCCACCGGTGGAGCCGCCACGTGCTGACACCCCGCGAGCAACACCAGTGCCAACAACCACAATCCACGCATGCGACACCTCGATGATTGATCAGCGGGCGATGATCAGCGGATGCCCACGCTCCGGGTGCGGTTGCACCAAAACCTCCAGGCCGAACACCGCTCTGAGCGTATCCGGACGCAGCACCTGCTGCGGGGTATCCAGCGCAACCGGGCGCCCCTCCTCCAGCAACAGCACGCGATCACAATAGCGCGCCGCAAGATTCAGATCATGCAGGATCACCAGTACCGCCGCGCCGCGATCGGCGAACTCGCGCACCGCTTGCAAGGTGGTGTGCTGATGCAGCGGATCGAGCATCGATGTCGGTTCGTCGAGCAACAAGGTTTGCCCGGCCTGACCCGGCCAGAGCTGCGCCAGCACCCGCGCCAGATGCACGCGCTGACGCTCGCCACCGGACAATGCCAGATAGCTGCGCCCACCCAAGTGACCGGCATCGGCGGCGGCCAGCGCTGCCGCGACGATTTCGTCATCACGTACGCGCCCGGTCTGGTACGGCAAACGGCCCATGCCGACGACCTCTTCGACGGCGAAGGCAAAATCCAGCGTCGAAATCTGCGGCAACACCGCCAGTCGTTGTGCCCGCTGCGTTCCGCTCCAGTGACTCAACGCCTGACCATCGAGCGAAACGTTGCCGTCACTGGCGAGCAACTCCCCGCACAAGGCGCCAAGCAACGTGCTTTTCCCGGCGCCGTTCGGCCCCAGCACGCCAAGCACCTCGCCAGGTTCGAGCCCGAGCGTAACCCCACTGAGCACAGCTTTGCGGCCACGGCGGATATGCAGATCGTGCGCGGACAACATCAGGCACGCCCTCGCAGCAGCAGATAAAGGAAAAACGGCGCGCCGATAAACGCGGTGACAATACCGATCGGCAACTCCGCCGGCGCCAGCGCCAGGCGCGCCACCAGATCGGCGAGCAATAACAGGCTCGCACCCGCCAGCACCGAGGCTGGCAATAGCACTTTGTGATCGGGGCCGGCCAGCAGGCGCACCAGATGCGGCACCACCAGCCCGACAAAACCGATCATGCCCGCAGCGGCCACCGCCGCGCCGACACCCAGCGCGGTGCAGAACACCAGTTCGCGCTTGAGCCGTTCGACATCGATGCCCAGATGACCGGCCTCGGATTCACCGAGCAACAAGGCATTCAATGCCTTGGCCCGACGCGGCAGCCACAGCGCCACGCCGATGGTGATGATCAGCAGTGGCCACAGCCGCGCGTAACTGGCGCCGTTGAGGCTGCCGAGGTTCCAGAAGGTCAGGGTGCGCAGCGTCGCGTCATCGGCCAGATAAGTGAACAGACCGACCGCCGAACTGGCCAGCGCCGTCAGCGCGATACCGGCCAGCAACATGGTCGCCACGTGGGTCTGACCGTTGCGCCGGCCCAGCCGATAGACCAGCGCCGTCACCCCGAGCCCGCCAAGAAATGCACACACCGATAATAGATAAGGGCCAAACCACTCCGGCAGGCCGCCAAAGAACGAGCCGCCGACAATCGCAATCGCCGCGCCAAGTGCCGCGCCACTGGACACCCCGACTAGCCCCGGGTCCGCCAGCGGATTACGAAACAGGCCCTGCATCGCCACGCCGGACAGCGCCAGCACGCCACCGACCGCCAAGCCGAGCAAGGTTCGCGGCAGGCGGATCTGGCCGAGAATCAGCTCGGCCTGCTCCAGCCCCTCCGGCGCCAGCGGCACGCCAACCAGACGCAGCGCGGCGCGCAGAGTGTCAAACAGCGGCAGGCTCACCGGCCCCAATGCCAGCGACAGCCAGATCGCCAGCAGACACAGCAATGTCAGGCCGATGAACAAGCCACGGGGTTTGACCAGTGTGGTCATTGGCCGCCCTTGGCCGGGTAGAAACCGTCCGTCAGGGTTTTCAAAGCAGCCGGCAACCGTGGCCCGAGACCGCCAACCAGCAGCGTCGGGTCCAGCTCCATCACCCGCCCGCTCTTGGCCGCGCGGCTGGAATTGAGGATGGGGTTTTCCTTGAACAACGCGGCTTTTGCCGCCTCACCGGTCAACGCTCGGTCAGCGAACACCAGCACTTCGGGATCGAGGCTGGCGAGGGATTCGACAGAAAACGGTTTGTAGCCGGTATGAGTAGCAAGGTTGTGCCCGCCGGCCTGTTGCAGCAGCCAATCGGCGGCAGTGTCCTTGCCGGCGATCAACGGCTTGCCGCCGGCGTGCCCGAGCAGCAGCAACACACCGGGGGCTTTCTGTGTGGTTTGCACTTGGGCAACTCGCACTGTCTGCGCCTGGAGCTGCTGTTGATAATTCTCCAGCAACTGCGCAGCCTTCTCTTGCGCGCCGAGCAACTGGCCCAGATGAGTGACATTCTTTTCCAGCGTCGGCAGATCAGGCTGGGCTGAAAACAACTCGACTTTGACCTTGGCCGCTTTGACTTGCGCCAGAACCGGCGGCGGCCCCATTTCTTCGGTACCGATCAGAATGTCAGGGCGCAGGCTCAGGATGCCTTCCGCCGACAGGCTGCGCTGATAACCAATACTCGGCAGCGCCTGCAACGATTCGGGATGCTGGCTGGTGGTATCGACCCCCACCAGCTTCGACTCGCCGCCCAGTGCGCTGACCCATTCCGACAGCGCGCCACCGGCGCTGACCCAGCGTTGCGGTAAATCCGCCGCAGCCGCCTGATGGCAGAGCAAAAGGCCGGCGCACAGCACGGCAACGCGGGTTTTCAGGCGCATACACAGCTTCCTTGAACAAGGTTTCCCGGGCATCGGCGCAGCGAGCCAAGTATCCTCGGCAACGGCCAGACTCCCTGTGGGAGAAGGCCGCCATTTGATAATTGTTTGCATTTGAACGTCAAGCTCGGACATATCCAGACACGAGCGGACATTAGAGGATAGCCATGAAGTTTCTCTGCGCCGGCAGCGATCTGGCCGAAGCTGGCAGTCGCGGTTTCGAAATCGAAGGCAAAAAGCTGTTTGCCGTGCGTCGAGGTGGCCAAGTCTTTGTCTATTTCAATCGCTGCCCGCACCGCGGCGTCGGCCTGGAATGGCAGCCCGACCAGTTTCTCGACCCCAGCAACAGCCTGATCCAGTGCGCCACCCACGGCGCACTGTTTCTGATCGAGGACGGCGAATGCGTCGCTGGCCCCTGCGCCGGGCAGTCGCTCACGGCAATTGAATGCCGGGAGGATACACAAGGCGTGTGGATCGACGTTTAACCGTTGAGCCGCACGTCGAGTCGGCGGTCGATGACCATCTCTTCATGGTCCAGGCGCACGCCATACGCCAACACCTCGACACCGCAAGCAACCGCTTCACGCAGCGCCTCGGCGTAAGCCCAATCGATTTCCTCGGCCGGGCGCACGGCATCGATGCCGGTGAGGTTCACGCAGTACAACTGCACCGCCCGAATGCCGTCGCGCGCCAGATGCGCCAGCTCGCGCAGATGTTTGGCGCCGCGCTGGGTCACCGCATCGGGAAACGCCGCCACCGCCGTGCCGTCGAAGCCGAGGGTGACGCTTTTGACTTCGACATACGCCGGGCCGCTGGGGTATTCGAGGCGGAAGTCGATGCGGCTTTTTTCCTGTCCGTAGGCAACCTCACGCTTCAACGCGGTAAAGCCGTTCAACTCGGTGATCACGCCAGCCTGCAAGGCTTCCTCAACCAAGCCGTTGGCGCGCCCGGTGTTGACGCAAAACAGCCGGCCCTGCGGGGTTTCGCCAATTTCCCAAGTGCCGGGCAACTTGCGTTTAGGGTCGTTGGAGCGGCTGAACCAGACCTGCCCGCCCTCGACCTGGCAATTGAGCATCGAACCGGTGTTCGGGCAGTGAATGGTCAGCAATTCGCCGCTAATGGTCTCGATATCGGCGAGAAAACGCTTGTAACGTCGAATAAGCCGCGCTTCTTCCAGAGCAGGATAAAAGCGCATCAGCCTTGCCAACTCTTCAAGCCGCGCGCGATGCGTTCCACGGCTTCCTGTAATCGTGCGAGATTTTGTGTGTAAGCGAAGCGCACGTGATGACCGGCCTGATAACGACCGAAATCCAGTCCCGGCGTAAAGGCGACGTGCTCGGTTTCGAGGAAATGCCGGCAGAACGCGAAGGCATCGCCGCCGATACGGCTGATATCGGCGTACAGATAAAACGCACCTTCAGGCTCAACGGCAATGTTGAAACCAAGTTCACGCAGCGCCGGCAGGAGAAAATCGCGACGGCGCGCAAACTCGGCGCGGCGCTCTTCGAGAATCGCAATGGTGGCGGGCTCGAAACAGGCCAGCGCAGCGTATTGCGCCATGCTCGGCGCGCTGATGTAGAGGTTCTGCGCAAGCTTTTCCAATTCGCTGACCGCCGCGTCTGGCGCCACGAGCCAGCCCAGGCGCCAACCGGTCATGCCGAAATACTTGGAGAAACTGTTGAGGACAAAAGCGCCGTCATCGACTTCCAGCACACTGGCAGCATCAGTGCCGTAGGTCAGGCCGTGGTAGATCTCATCCACCACCAAGTGCCCGTGCCGGGCCTTGATGGCTGTGGATAATCCGCCCAGTTCATCGCGGGTCAGCAGGGTTCCGGTGGGGTTGGCCGGCGAAGCGACGAGGGCGCCGACACTGTCGTGGTCCCAATGCCGCGCCACCAGATCCGGGGTCAGTTGATAACGCACCTCCGGCCCGACCGGCACCAATTGCGCCGCGCCTTCGACCAGCCGCAAGAAATGCCGATTGCACGGGTAGCCCGGGTCGGCGAGCAGCCAGTGTTTACCCGGATCGACCAACAGGGCACTGGCCAGCAACAACGCGCCGGAGCCGCCCGGCGTGATCAGAATCCGCCGTGGGTCGATATTCAGGCCGTAACGCGATTGGTAGAAACCGGCGATCGCCTCGCGCAGTTCGGGAATGCCACGGGCGGCGGTGTAGCGGGTCTTGCCCGCCGTCAGCGCCGCTTGTCCAGCGCGAATGATCGGCTCGGCGGTGGTGAAGTCCGGCTCGCCGATTTCCAGATGGATCACGTCGTGGCCTTCGGCCTGCAATTCATTGGCCCGCGCCAGCAGCGCCATCACATGGAACGGTTCGATCGCACGACTGCGCGCACTGTAGGGGGCCATTGGACTGCCTTCGACGGAAAAAAGAGACGATTCTACCTGTCTGCCGGAACGAGCGAGAACCCGTGAAGGTCACAGCCTCAAGAACGCTGGACCGTAACGATCTGAACGTACGCTCCAGGATTGACTAAAATCAGTGATTGAACAGGTCTCCCTTCCCACAGACACGGCTTGTCAGACATCTGCAAGCGCCACCCGCCGGGGGCTCGACATCCGGGAGTAGCGCAGGCTGATTTGATCTGGTAAGTTCGCCCGCTTGCAGCCGCAGGGCCGGCAGGTGTCGGTGATGGAGCAATCCTGCGCAATGGATTACAAGAGTAGAGGCGGTCCATTTCATGCCCACCCAAGCAAAGCAACAGCAGCAAACGTCGATCAGCGGCTTCGAACCTTACGTTCAGAAGGCGGGTGAAGAGTACATGGGCGCTCCGATGCGCGCGCACTTCACCAAGATCCTGAACAAGTGGAAACTGGACTTGATGCAGGAAGTCGACCGTACGGTTGATCACATGAAAGACGAAGCGGCCAACTTCCCTGACCCGGCCGACCGTGCCAGCCAGGAAGAAGAGTTCTCCCTCGAACTGCGCGCCCGCGATCGCGAGCGCAAGCTGATCAAGAAAATCGACAAGACCCTGCAGTTGATCGAAGACGAAGAGTACGGCTGGTGCGAGTCCTGCGGCATCGAGATTGGCGTCAAGCGCCTCGAAGCCCGTCCGACCGCGGATCTGTGCATCGACTGCAAGACCCTGGCGGAAATCAAGGAAAAGCAGGTCGGCAAGTAATCTCGGCCTGAACGAAAAACGGAGCGTGTGAACGCTCCGTTTTTGTTTCTGTGTTTTGCCCGCGGAACCTGCGTCTGCCTCTGTGGGAGCGAGCCTGCTCGCGAAAGCGTCCTCTCAGATAACTCTTTCATGACTGACACAGCTTTCGCGAGCAGGCTCGCTCCCACAGGGGTAACCTGCTTAAATTCTGAATAGCCTTTATCGCCTCCATGACTGCCAAATCCCCCGCCTACATCGGCCGCTTCGCCCCTACCCCCAGTGGCCACCTGCACTTCGGTTCGCTGGTCGCTGCGTTGGCGTCTTACCTCGACGCGCGCTCCGTCGGTGGGCGCTGGCTGGTGCGCATGGAAGATCTCGATCCGCCGCGCGAAGAGCCCGGTGCGCAAGCGGCGATTCTCAAGGCGCTGGAAAGCTACGGCTTCGAATGGGACGGCGAAATGGTCCGCCAGAGCGATCGGCACGCTGCCTACGCCGAAGTGCTCAACAGCCTGTTCAACCACGGTCTGGCCTACGCCTGCACCTGCTCGCGCAAACAACTGGAGCCGTATCACGGGATTTATCCGGGGTTTTGCCGCAATGCCGGGCATGATCAGCACGACGCCGCGATCCGCCTGCGCGTGCCGGAACTGGAATACCACTTCATCGATCGCGTGCAGGGCGAATACCGTCAGCACCTGGGCCGCGACGTCGGCGACTTCGTCATCCGTCGGCGCGATGGTCTCTACGCTTATCAATTGGCGGTGGTGCTCGACGACGCCTGGCAAGGCATTACCGACATCGTGCGCGGCGCTGACCTGCTCGATTCGACGCCGCGTCAGCTGTACCTGCAAGAACTGCTCGGCCTGAAACAGCCGCGCTATCTGCACCTGCCGCTGATCACCCAGCCGGACGGCAACAAACTCGGCAAGTCCTACCGTTCGCCGCCGCTCGAAGCCGATCAGGCCACGCCGTTGCTGCTGCGGGCCTTGCGCGCGCTGGGGCAGCATCCCGGCACCGAACTGGCTCACGCTTCGCCGCGCGAACTGCTGGCCTGGGGCAGCGCACATTGGGATGCTGCCAAGATCCCGCGCACACTGACCCTGCCCGAAGCGCAACTGCAATGACGACACTTGCAGTCGCGCGCCCATCCGTTACCATCGCCGCACGTTTTCGGGCACGCGCATAAAAAAGAGAGGCCGGGATGTACATCTATCGCTTGGTCCTGCTTTTGGTCGTCGGGATCTACCTGTTCTCCCCCGCCATCATGGATTGGTGGATCGACGCGACGGGCGCCTGGTATCGCCCTTATCTGCTCTGGCTGATCCTGATTGTCGTGACCTTCATCCTGCAGAGCCAAAAAGATGCCGATGAGCTTTAGCCTGACCCAGATGATCCTGATCAGCGCCGCGTACCTGGCGGCGCTGTTCGGCGTTGCCTGGGTCAGCGAACGGGGCATGATCCCGCGCGCGATCATTCGCCACCCGTTGACCTACACCCTGTCGCTGGGGGTTTACGCCAGCGCCTGGGCGTTCTACGGCACGGTGGGCCTGGCCTATCAGTACGGTTACGGCTTTCTGTCCAGTTATCTCGGCGTGTCCGGTGCATTCCTGCTGGCGCCGGTGCTGCTTTATCCGATCCTGAAGATCACCCGCACCTATCAACTGTCGTCGCTGGCCGATCTGTTTGCCTTCCGCTTTCGCAGCACCTGGGCCGGCGCGCTGACCACGATTTTCATGCTGATTGGCGTCTTGCCATTGCTTGCCCTGCAGATTCAGGCAGTGGCCGACTCGATCGGCATCCTCACCGGCGAACGCGTGCAGAGCCGCGTGGCGCTGGCGTTCTGTGCGCTGATCATTCTGTTCACAATCTTCTTCGGTTCCCGGCATATCGCCACGCGCGAAAAACATGAAGGGCTGGTGTTCGCGATTGCCTTTGAGTCGATCATCAAACTGATCGCCCTCGGCGGCGTTGGCCTGTATGCGCTGTATGGCGTATTCGACGGCCCGCAACAGCTCGAACTGTGGCTGCTGCAAAACCAGACGGCCCTCGCCGCCCTGCACACGCCGTTGCAGGAAGGCCCGTGGCGCACGCTGCTGCTGGTGTTCTTCGCCTCGGCGATCGTGATGCCGCACATGTATCACATGACCTTTACGGAAAACCTCAACCCGCGCTCGCTGGTCAGCGCCAGTTGGGGCCTGCCGTTGTTTCTGCTGTTGATGAGTCTTGCCGTACCGCTGATTCTCTGGGCCGGGCTGAAACTCGGCGCCACCACAGACCCGGAATATTTCACCCTCGGCATCGGCATCGCCGCCAACAGCAAACCGTTGGCCTTGCTTGCCTACGTCGGTGGCCTGTCCGCCGCCAGTGGCCTGATCATCGTCACCACCCTGGCCTTGTCGGGCATGGCGCTGAACCATCTGGTGCTGCCGCTCTATCAGCCGCCGGCCGAGGGCAACATCTACCGCTGGCTGAAATGGACCCGCCGGGCGCTGATCGTGGCGATCATCATGGCCGGTTTCGGTTTCTATCTGATGCTCGGCGTCGAGCAGGATCTGGCCAACCTCGGCATCGTCGCTTTTGTTGCGACCCTGCAGTTTCTGCCTGGGGTGCTCTCGGTGCTGTACTGGCCGACCGCCAACCGCCGTGGCTTCATTGCCGGGCTGCTGGCGGGGATCACGGTCTGGGTGGTGACCATGTTGCTGCCGCTGGTCGGCAATCTGCAGGGTTTCTATATCCCGCTGCTGAACATGATCTACGTGCTCGACGACACCAGTTGGCACATGGCGGCCATCGCCTCGCTGGCCGCCAACGTGTTGATGTTCACCCTGATCTCACTGTTCACCAACGCCAGCCCGGAAGAAGCCAGCGCCGCCGAAGCCTGCGCCGTGGACAACGTGCGCCGCCCGCAACGCCGCGAGCTGCACGCCGCTTCGCCGCAGGAATTTGCCACGCAACTGGCCAAGCCGCTCGGTGCCAAGGCTGCGCAGAAAGAGGTCGAGCAAGCGCTGCGCGATCTGTATCTGCCCTTCGATGAACGCCGGCCGTATGCCTTGCGCCGGTTGCGCGACCGCATCGAGGCCAACCTGTCCGGCCTGATGGGTCCGAGCGTTGCGCAGGATATGGTGGAAACCTTCCTGCCCTACAAGGCTGGCGGCGAAAACTACGTCACCGAAGACATTCACTTCATTGAAAGCCGTCTCGAGGATTATCACTCGCGCCTCACCGGCCTGGCCGCCGAACTCGACGCCCTGCGCCGCTACCACCGCCAGACCTTGCAGGAACTGCCGATGGGCGTCTGCTCGCTGGCCAAGGATCAGGAGATCCTGATGTGGAACAAGGCCATGGAAGAGCTGACCGGCATCGCCGCGCAGCGAGTGGTCGGTTCGCGCCTGAGTACCATCGCCAACCCGTGGAAAGAGTTGCTGCAAGGCTTCATCAACCTGCCCGACGAGCATTTGCACAAACAGCATCTGGCGCTCGATGGTCAGACCCGCTGGCTGAATCTGCACAAAGCGGCAATCGACGAGCCGTTGGCCCCGGGTAACAGTGGCCTGGTGTTACTGGTCGAGGATTTGACCGAAACGCAGATGCTCGAAGACAAACTGGTGCATTCCGAACGCCTGGCCAGCATCGGCCGACTCGCAGCGGGTGTGGCCCACGAAATCGGCAACCCGATCACCGGCATCGCCTGCCTGGCGCAGAACCTGCGCGAAGAGCGCGAAGACGACGGTGAGCTGACGGAAATCAGCGGGCAGATTCTCGAGCAGACCAAACGCGTCTCGCGCATCGTCCAGTCGCTGATGAGCTTCGCCCATGCCGGCAGTCATCAGCACAACGACGAACCGGTGTGTCTGGCCGAAGTCGCGCAGGATGCCATCGGCCTGCTGGCGCTGAACCGGCGCAATTTCGAAGTGCAGTTCTACAACCTGTGCGATCCCGATCATTGGGTCGAAGGCGACCCGCAACGGCTTGCCCAGGTGCTGATCAATCTGCTCTCCAACGCCCGCGACGCCTCGCCGCCGCACAGTGCGGTACGGGTCAAGAGCGAAGCCGGCGAACACACGGTCGATCTGATCGTCGAAGACGAAGGCAGTGGTATTCCGTCGAGCATCATGGACCGATTGTTCGAACCTTTCTTCACCACCAAGGATCCGGGTGAAGGCACCGGTCTGGGCCTTGCACTGGTCTATTCCATCGTTGAAGAGCATTATGGACAAATCACCATCGACAGCCCGGCTGATGTACAAAGCCAACGCGGCACCCGTATCCGGGTGACCTTACCGCGTCATGTCGAAGCGACGTCCGCTGTGAACTGAGACCGTCGAGAGTATCGAATCAATGCCGCACATTTTGATCGTCGAAGACGAAACCATCATCCGCTCCGCCTTGCGCCGCCTGCTGGAACGCAACCAGTACCAGGTCAGCGAAGCCGGATCAGTGCAGGAAGCACAAGAACGCTTCACCATTCCTACGTTCGATCTGATCGTCAGCGACCTGCGCCTGCCGGGCGCTCCGGGCACCGAGCTGATCAAGCTCGGCCAGGGCACACCGGTGCTGATCATGACCAGTTACGCCAGCCTGCGCTCGGCGGTCGACTCGATGAAAATGGGCGCGGTCGATTACATCGCCAAGCCGTTCGACCACGATGAAATGCTCCAGGCGGTTGCGCGGATCCTGCGTGATCGTCAGTCGGCGCCAGCTGCCGGCGAAACCACGGCGAGCAAGCCTGCCGCCGGCAATGGCAAAGCCGCTGTGGATAACAGCAATGGCGAAATCGGCATCATCGGCTCCTGCCCGCCGATGCAAGACCTGTACAGCAAGATCCGCAAGGTCGCGCCAACCGATTCCAACGTATTGATTCAGGGTGAGTCCGGCACCGGTAAAGAACTGGTGGCCCGCGCCCTGCACAATCTGTCGAAACGCGCCAAGGCGCCGATGATTTCGGTGAACTGCGCGGCGATTCCGGAAAGCCTCATCGAGTCCGAACTGTTCGGCCACGAGAAAGGCGCGTTCACCGGCGCCAGCGCCGGTCGCGCCGGTCTGGTCGAAGCGGCGGACGGCGGCACCCTGTTCCTCGATGAGATCGGCGAACTGCCCCTCGAAGCCCAGGCTCGCTTGCTGCGGGTTCTGCAGGAGGGCGAGATCCGCCGCGTAGGTTCGGTGCAGTCGCAGAAAGTCGATGTGCGCCTGATCGCTGCAACGCACCGAGATCTGAAGAGCCTGGCGAAAATCGGCCAGTTCCGTGAAGACCTTTATTACCGTCTGCACGTGATTGCCCTGAAGCTGCCGCCGCTGCGCGAGCGTGGCGCCGACGTCAACGAAATCGCCAATGCCTTCCTCGCTCGCCAGAGCGCGCGGATCAATCGCACCGACCTGAAATTCGCTGCCGACGCTGAACAGGCGATCCGGCACTATTCGTGGCCGGGTAACGTGCGTGAGCTGGAAAACGCGGTTGAGCGCGCGGTGATTCTCAGCGAAAGCCCGGAGATTTCGGCCGACCTGCTGGGCATCGACATCGAGCTGAGCGATCTGGAAGACGACGAGTTCATCGGTCTGCCGCCGCAAACCGGCGGTAACGCCAGCAACAGCAGCCATGAGCCGACCGAGGATCTGTCGCTGGAAGACTATTTCCAGCACTTCGTCCTCGAGCATCAGGACCACATGACCGAGACCGAACTGGCACGCAAACTGGGCGTCAGCCGCAAATGCCTGTGGGAACGCCGCCAGCGTCTGGGCATTCCACGACGCAAGACCGGGGTCGCCAGCGAGAGCTGAGCGTTACCCACCGCGTGCGCGGGTAACGCATGACAATGTGAAAAAACTGTTACCGCAGTCGATTCACGTAACAGAAGCCGGGGTTATCGGTAACGAAACCCCGGCTTTTTTTCGCCCCTGCAAAACGGTTATATCGACCTAACCCCTTGTTTTACTGGGCAAGACAAAAGTTGGCACGCACCCTGCTATATGTTTGGTACAAGAACAATAACAAGCAATGCACAAGACAATAAAAATAAGACGAATCGACTCACGCACAATAAAAACAAGACGGCGAGAGGCGCAGCTAACTGATTCTTTTGGAGAGGCGTTGTATTTGGGGCTTGCCCCACGACCAGGCCGAGAACAACAAAAACTGTCCTAAGACAGAGCCTGTACTGGTTGGATCGACAGATCACTGCAATTCAGCGACCAAAGCAATCCGTTTGCTCTTGGCTCCCGATTGGGAGGGTCACGAAGGAAACACTTCGTGGCGAGGGCACTCAACAAAAACAAGAAGCCCGAATCAATAATAAAAAGAGCACGCAACTACTTCTTGGGGAGCTTCGGCTCCCCTTGTAGTTTCTCTCCCCGCTGAAATCCCCCTGTTTCCCTCGTTCGACCCTTGCAGCTTGCGGCTTGCAGCTCATATCTGCTGCGTCCTACACCATCCCCCGACTAAATGCTAGAATCTGCGCCCATCATGCGGTCATTCTTTTGGTATGGCCGAACATTCCTTCAAACAGTGCATCCCATGCTGAAGAAGCTGTTCCAGTCATTCCGAACTCCCGTGCGTCGTACGCAACACATCCGCAGCACCCCTGAAGTGCTCAACAGCGGCCAACATTCGCTGCAGAAAACGCAGTTCAGCCGCTATGCGGTGAATATCGTCGAACGCCTGCAAGGTGCCGGTT
The DNA here is from genome assembly GCF_007293365.2 of Pseudomonas sp. ef1. Classification (NCBI taxonomy): domain Bacteria; kingdom Pseudomonadati; phylum Pseudomonadota; class Gammaproteobacteria; order Pseudomonadales; family Pseudomonadaceae; genus Pseudomonas; species Pseudomonas sp. ef1. The sequence continues at coordinate 6,090,404 of NZ_CM129815.1, forward strand.
ACCAGGCTTATCTGGTCGGTGGTTGCGTGCGTGACATGCTGTTGGGCATCACGCCCAAGGATTTCGACGTCGCCACCAGCGCCACCCCCGAGCAGGTCCGTGCCGAATTCCGCAATGCGCGGATCATCGGTCGCCGATTCAAACTGGTGCACATCCATTTCGGTCGCGAAATCATTGAAGTCGCGACCTTCCGCGCCAATCACCCGGTCAACGAAGACGAGGAAGACAGCAACCAGTCTTCGCGCAACGAGAGCGGGCGCATTCTGCGCGACAACGTCTACGGCACCCTGGAAGAAGACGCGCAACGCCGCGACTTCACCATCAATGCTCTGTATTACGATCCGGTCAGCGAGCGCATTCTCGATTACGCCAATGGCGTGCACGACATTCGCAATCACCTGATCCGTCTGATCGGCGACCCGAAGCAGCGTTACCAGGAAGACCCGGTGCGCATGCTGCGGGCCGTGCGTTTCGCCGCCAAGCTCAACTTCGGCATCGAGAAGCACACCGTGCAGCCGATCCGTGAGCTGGCGCCGATGCTGCGCGAGATTCCTTCGGCGCGGCTGTTCGAAGAAGTGCTCAAGCTGTTCCTCTCCGGGCACGGCGCGATCACCTTTGAAATGTTGGTTGATCTGCAACTGTTCGCCCCGCTGTTCCCGGCCAGTGCCGAAGCGCTGGAATACAATCCGGAATACACCCATACCTTGATCAGCGAAGCACTGACCAACACCGACCTGCGCATCAAGCAGAACAAACCGGTGACCCCGGCGTTCCTGTTTGCCGCCCTGCTCTGGCCGGCACTGCCGGCCCGCGTGTTGCGTCTGCAGGAACGTGGCATGCCGCCGATTCCGGCGATGCAGGAAGCCGCTCACGAGCTGATCGCCGAACAATGCCAGCGCATCGCGATTCCGAAGCGCTTCACCATGCCGATCCGCGAAATCTGGGACATGCAGGAACGCCTGCCACGGCGCAGTGGCAAACGCGCCGATCTGTTGCTGGACAACCCGCGTTTCCGCGCCGGTTACGATTTCCTCCTGCTGCGCGAAAGCGCCGGCGAGGAGACCGATGGCCTCGGCGAATGGTGGACCGATTATCAGGACGCCAACGACAGCGAGCGTCGCGACATGATCCGCGACCTCAGCGGCAAGGGTGACGATGCCAGCGGCGCGCCACGCAAACGTCGCCGCAGCGGCGGTTCCAAGCGCAAGCGCGCCGGCGCCTCGAGCGCGACGGGCGAGTAAGCGATGGAACGCATCTACATTGGTCTGGGCAGCAACCTCGCTGACCCGGCCGACCAGTTGCGCAGCGCCATCGCGGCGCTGGGGCAATTGCCGCAGACGAGTCTTGCCGGCGTTTCAGCCTTTTATCAAAGCGATTCACTGTTGCCGGGCCAGCCGCGCTACACCAACGCTGTCGCCGCCCTCGACAGCTCGCTCGCACCGATCGAGTTGCTCGACGCCTTGCAGGCGATCGAAAACGCTCAGGGCCGCGAACGTCTGGAGCGCTGGGGGCCACGCACCCTGGATCTGGATATTCTGCTGTTCGGCGATCGCCTGATCGATGAGCCACGGCTGAAAGTCCCGCATTACCAGATTCAGGAGCGGGCGTTCGTTCTTTATCCCCTCGCTGAACTGGCACCGCAGGATCTGCGTCTTGCCGATGGCCGCACGCTGACAGACCTGCTGGCCGCCTGCCCGTTTGTCGGCCTTGAACGCCTCTCCCACGCCTGACACAAATCCCCTGTAGGAGCTGTCGAGTGAAACGAGGCTGCGATCTTTTGATCTTTCAAATCAAGATCAAAAGATCGCAGCGTTCCGCAGCTCCTACAAAATGCAGCGTTCAACATTCAGTTTTTGTCAGACAAAAATCCCCCCAATCAGGCCTGCCGCGCCGCTGAATCGCATCAGTAACGCCGGTAACACCGCCCGCGTAACAAGGCGGTAACACACGCAATTGACTTCCTGTTGGCTCATCACGACTATAGGCGTCCCGCTGCCGCCAACCCGGCATGAACGGGCGCAATCCAGGCCTTTCAAAGCACGACACAAGACCGTGCGCCTGAGTAGATGAAGAATCACGCGCGTGACTCGCAGCAGTTTCCAGAGCGCCTGAACGAGGATTTTTTACATGCCAGCCATCACCCTGACCACGCTCCAGAGCCTCAAGCAGAAAGGTGAAAAAATCACCATGCTGACCTGCTATGACGCGACCTTCGCCCATGCCTGCAATGAGGCCGGTGTCGAAGTGCTGCTGGTCGGCGACTCCCTGGGCATGGTCCTGCAGGGGCACGACAGCACCCTGCCAGTGACCACGGCGGAAATGGCCTATCACGTCGCCAGCGTCAAGCGTGGCAATGGCGATGCCCTGATCCTCGCCGACCTGCCGTTCATGGCCAACGCCACCCTCGAACAGACCATGAACAACAGCGCCATGCTGATGCAGGCCGGCGCGCACATGGTCAAGGTTGAGGGTCAGCTGTGGCTGGCGGAGTCGATCCGCCTGCTCGCCGAGCGCGGTGTGCCGGTGTGCGCGCACATGGGCCTGACCCCGCAAGCGGTGAACATCCTCGGTGGCTATAAGGTGCAGGGCCGCAATGAGAACCAGGCGCGGCAGATGCGTGCCGATGCGATCGCGCTGGAGCAGGCCGGTGCGGCCATGCTGTTGCTCGAGTGCGTGCCGAGCGAACTGGCGGCAGAAATCAGCCAGGCCGTGGGCATTCCGGTGATCGGTATCGGTGCCGGCAACGCCACCGACGGCCAGGTACTGGTATTGCACGACATGCTCGGCCTGTCGATCACCGGCCGCGTCCCCAAATTCGTCAAAAACTTCATGCAAGGTCAGGACAGCATCCAGGCCGCGCTGAAGGCTTACGTCAGCGAAGTCAAAGCCACCACGTTTCCCGGCATCGAACACGGATTCTCTGCATGAACACCGTCAAAACCGTACGCGAACTGCGTGCCGCCGTCGCCCGCGCGCGCAGTGAAGGCAAGCGCATCGGCTTCGTGCCGACCATGGGCAACCTGCACAGCGGCCACGTCGCACTGATCACCAAAGCTACCCAGCGAGTCGATTTCGTCGTCGCGAGTATTTTCGTCAACCCGCTGCAGTTCGGCGCCGGCGAAGACCTCGACAAATACCCGCGCACCCTCGCCGCCGATCAGGAAAAGCTCCTCGAAGCCGGTTGCGACCTGCTCTTCGCGCCGACGGTTGAAGAGATGTACCCGGACGGCATGGCCGGCCAAACCCGGGTCAGCGTGCCACAACTTTCTGAAGGCCTGTGTGGTGCCAGCCGTCCGGGACACTTCGAAGGTGTGGCGACGGTGGTCAGCAAGCTGTTCAATATGGTCCAGCCGGACCTGGCGATTTTCGGCCAGAAGGATTACCAGCAACTGGCGGTGATCCGCGCACTGGTGCATGACCTGAACATGCCGATCCAGATCATCGGCGAGCCAACCGTACGTGCTGCGGACGGTCTGGCGCTGTCGTCGCGCAACGGCTTCCTCAGTGAAGACCAGCGCGCCGTGGCGCCGGTGGTGTATCGCGTGCTGAGCAGCATTGCCGAAGCGATCAAGCAAGGTGAGCGTGATTACCCGGCGTTGATCGCTGCACAGTTGCAGGTACTGGAAGCAGCGGGTCTGCGTCCGGATTATCTGGAAATCCGTCATGGCCTGACCTTGCGTCCGGCGACGGCGGAAGATCGCGATCTGGTGATTCTGGTAGCGGCGTTCCTCGGCACCACGCGATTGATCGACAACCTGCACCTGAATCTCGATAGCCCGATTTAAGCAGCAACGAATTTCCCTGTGGGAGCGAGCCTGCTCGCGAAGGCGGTGTATCAGCGACTTATAAGTTGCCTGACACCACGCCTTCGCGAGCAAGCTCGCTCCCACAAGTGTTTTCGGTGCATGCCGGTTGGGCGAAAGTCTTCCGGGCACCTCCGTTTGTCGGCCAGATTCCTCTGCGGATGTTAAAAAAGTACAGGGATCTGGTCAGACAAAGTCAAGACAGAACGCAGCGCGAGGTTTACTGTATTCGCCCTGTGTCCAGATCTCGTGTCGACGCAGTTGATCCCATGCGCTAAAACTCGTGGTTGATCTGTACCGTGTTCAAAAGGCCGTTCAAGTAAAAAGGAAAACCGCAGCGATGGCGTACTACCGCACTCCTCACGACGTTACCGCTCTGCCCGCCTGGCAAGCGTTGAAAGACCACCGCCAAGCCATGCAGGATTTCAGCATGCGCGAAGCCTTCAACGCCGATCCGCAGCGTTTCAATCAGTTCACCCTCAGCAGCTGCGGTCTGTTTCTCGACTATTCGAAGAATTTGATCAACGCCGAGACCCGCAACCTGCTCGTGGGCCTGGCCAATGAAGTCGATCTGAAGGGCGCGATCAAGGCGCTGTTCGACGGCGAAATCGTCAACGCCTCCGAAGGCCGCCCGGCACTGCACACCGCCCTGCGCCGCCCGGTCGGCGACAAATTGTCGGTCAACGGCGTCAACGTGATGCCGGAGGTGCACAAGGTGCTGAACCAGATCACCGATCTGGTCGGCCGCATTCACGATGGCTTGTGGCGCGGTTACACCGAGAAGCCGATCACCGACGTGGTCAACATTGGCATCGGCGGCTCGTTCCTCGGCCCTGAGCTGGTGTCCGAAGCACTGCTGTCCTACGCGCAGAAAGGCGTACGTTGCCACTATCTGGCAAACATCGACGGCAGCGAATTCCATGAGCTGACGCAGAAACTGCGCGCCGAGACCACGCTGTTCATCGTTTCGTCGAAGTCGTTCAACACCCTCGAAACCCTGAAAAACGCGCAGGCCGCACGCGCCTGGTACCTGGCACAGGGCGGCTCGGAAGCCGAGCTGTATCGCCACTTCATCGCCGTATCGAGCAACAACGCCGCCGCTGTGGCCTTCGGTATCCGTGAAGAAAACATCTTCCCGATGTGGGACTGGGTCGGCGGGCGTTATTCGCTGTGGTCGGCGATTGGTTTGCCGATTGCGCTGGCCATCGGCATGTCCAACTTCAAGGAACTGCTGTCTGGTGCCTACACCATGGACCAGCATTTCCAGACCGCGCCGTTCGAACAGAACATGCCGGTGTTGCTGGCCCTGCTCGGCGTGTGGTACGGCAACTTCTGGGGTGCGCAAAGCCACGCGATCCTGCCGTACGACCACTATCTACGCAACATCACCAAGCACTTGCAACAGCTGGACATGGAGTCCAACGGCAAGAGCGTGCGTCAGGACGGCACCTCGGTGTCGACCGATACCGGCCCGGTGATCTGGGGCGGCGTCGGCTGCAACGGCCAGCACGCTTATCACCAGTTGCTGCACCAGGGCACCCAACTGATCCCGGCCGACTTCATCGTGCCGATCGTCAGCTTCAACCCGGTTTCCGATCATCACCAGTGGCTGTACGCCAACTGCCTGTCGCAGAGCCAGGCGCTGATGCTCGGCAAGACCCTGCCGGAAGCTGAAGCCGAACTGCGCGACAAAGGCATGGGCGAAGACGACGTGCGCAAACTGGCGCCGCACAAGGTGATTCCGGGCAATCGTCCGAGCAACACCTTGGTAGTCGAACGCATCAGCCCGCGTCGCCTTGGCGCCCTGGTGGCGATGTATGAGCACAAAGTGTTCGTGCAAAGCGTGGTCTGGGGCATCAACGCCTTCGACCAGTGGGGTGTGGAGCTGGGCAAGGAATTGGGCAAAGGCGTATACAACCGTCTGGTCGGCAGCGACGAGACCGTGGCTGACGATGCCTCGACTCAAGGCCTGATCAACTACTTCCGCGGGCGCCATCGCGGCTAATAAAAGCCTTCGGGCAGAACGCTGTTCCCCTGTGGGAGCGAGCCTGCTCGCGAAAGCGGTTCGTCATTCAACACCTTCGTTGACTGACACTGCGCCTTCGCGAGCAGGCTCGCTCCCACAGTTGTTTTGGCACATGACTTGAACCTGTGCAGCGCTCGGCGCATCTTTATTCGTGTCGCACCACAAGAATAAGGAACCGTCATGTTCGATATCAGCACGTTCCCCAAAGCCGATGCCGTGCGCCAGGCAGCTCAGTTGAGTCAGGACGAGTATCGGCGCCTGTACCGCGAATCGATTGAACACCCCAGCGCCTTCTGGGCCGAGCAGGCCACGCGTTTCCTCGATTGGAGCACGCCGTGGCAGACCGTTCAGCGCTATGACCTGAAAACCGGAGAAGCCGCCTGGTTTGCCGGCGGCAAGCTCAACGTCAGCTACAACTGCATCGACCGTCACCTCAAGCAACGCGGCGAGCAGACCGCCCTGCTCTGGGAAGGCGACGACCCCGCCGAATCGGCGCAGATCACTTACAACAAACTCCATCACCACGTCTGCCGTTTGGCCAACGTGCTGAAAAGCCGTGGCGTGAAGAAAGGCGACCGGGTGTGCATCTACATGCCGATGATCCCCGAAGCCGCCTACGCCATGCTCGCCTGCGCGCGAATCGGCGCGATTCATTCGGTGGTGTTCGGCGGATTTTCCCCGGATTCCCTGCGTGATCGAATTCTCGACGCCGACTGCCGTACCGTGATCACCGCCGATGAGGGCGTACGTGGCGGCCGCTTCGTGCCACTGAAAAACAACGTCGACAAAGCCCTGCAAAGCTGCCCGAACGTCAGCACCGTGGTGGTGGTAGAGCGCACTCAGGGCCAGGTCGACTGGGTCGAGGGCCGTGACCTGTGGTACCACCAGGCGGTGCGCGAGGTCAGCGACGACTGCCCCCCAGAACCGATGGACGCCGAAGATCCGCTGTTCATCCTCTACACCTCCGGCAGCACCGGCAAACCCAAAGGCGTGTTGCACACCACCGGCGGCTATCTGCTGCAAGCGGCAATGACCTTCAAATATGTGCTCGACTACCGCGACGGCGAAGTGTTCTGGTGCACCGCCGACGTCGGCTGGGTCACCGGCCACAGTTACATCGTCTACGGGCCGCTGGCCAACGGTGCGACCACACTGATGTTCGAAGGCGTGCCGAGCTACCCGAGCAGTTCGCGCTTCTGGCAGGTCATCGACAAGCACAAGGTCAACATTTTCTACACAGCACCCACCGCCCTGCGCGCGCTGATGCGCGAAGGCGCCGGACCATTGAAGGAAACTTCGCGCGCCAGCCTCAGATTGCTCGGCAGCGTCGGTGAGCCGATCAACCCGGAAGCGTGGGAATGGTATTTCAATGCCGTCGGTGAACAGCGCTGCCCGATCGTCGACACCTGGTGGCAGACCGAAACCGGCGGCATCATGCTCAGCCCGCTGGTCAGCGCCCAACGGATCAAACCGGGGTGCGCGACGCAACCGATGTTCGGCGTGCAACCGGTATTGCTTGACGAAGCCGGCAAGGAAATCAAAGGCGCCGGCAGCGGCGTGCTGGCGATCAAATCCAGCTGGCCGGCGCAGATTCGCAGCGTCTACGGCGATCCGCAGCGGATGATCGACACTTACTTCAAACCCTACCCCGGCTATTACTTCACCGGCGACGGCGCCCGCCGTGACGAGGACGGCGATTACTGGATTACCGGACGCATCGACGATGTGATCAACGTCTCCGGCCACCGCATCGGCACCGCCGAAGTGGAGAGCGCCCTGGTGCTGCACGACAGCATCGCCGAAGCCGCCGTGGTCGGTTATCCCCACGACGTCAAAGGCCAGGGCATCTACGCATTCGTGACGCCAATGAACGGCACCGAGGCCAACGAAGAGCTGAAGAAAGACCTGCTGGCGCATGTCAGCAAGGAGATCGGCAGCTTCGCCAAACCGGACCTGATCCAGTGGGCGCCGGCGCTACCAAAGACCCGTTCGGGCAAGATCATGCGGCGGATTTTGCGCAAGATTGCCTGCAATGAGCTCGACAGCCTTGGCGATACTTCGACCCTGGCAGACCCAAGCGTGGTGCAGGACCTCGTCGACAAGCGGCTCAATACTTGAGAGCTGCAAGTTTCTAGCTACAAGCTGCAAGCTAAAGCGGTCCGCGCAGCTTTTCGCTTTTAGCTTGCAGCTAGAAACTTGCCGCTTGTAGCTCCCCGACTGCTAAGCTTCGCGTTTTTTCAGCAAGGCGCCCGCATGTCTTCCTTGAATCAGGCGCTGCGCGCCGCCCTCGATCAACGCCAGGACCTGCTCGCTGCGCTGCACAGCCAGGGCACCGATTGCTATCGGCTGTTCCACGGCAGCCAGGAAGGCGCCGGCGGCCTGACCATCGACCGCTACGGCCCGCAACTGCTGGTACAGAGTTTTCACCAGACGCTAGAACGTGATGATCTGTTGCAACTGCACGCCATGGTCAACCAGACGCTGGGCTTCGACACCCTGCTGGTCTACAACGACCGCTCTCGTGGCAATTCGCGGATCGATCGCGAGGACAGCGTCTATAAAGCCGATGACGCTGCACTGGCCGATATGGTCGGGCATGAATGGGGCCTGAACTACCGCGTGCGCGGGCGTCATGCCGGGCAGGATCCGCTGCTGTTCCTCGACCTGCGCAACACCCGTGGCTGGGTCAAGGATCACGCGCAAGGCAAAAGTGTGCTCAACCTGTTCGCTTACACCTGTGGCGTTGGTCTCAGTGCAGCGGCAGGTGGTGCGCGCGAGGTGTGCAACCTGGACTTTGCCGAAGGCAATCTGGCGGTCGGGCGCGAGAACGGCCTGCTCAATCCGCAGCTGCCGCCAATGCAATTCATTCAGTCCGATTACTTCCCGGCGATCCGCCAGCTCGCTGGCCTGCCGATCAGCCAGCGGCGCGGGCAGAAGCTGCCGAGCTATCAGCGCCTCGAACAGCGCCAATACGATCTGGTCCTGCTCGACCCGCCGGCGTGGGCCAAAAGTGCGTTCGGCACCGTCGATCTGCTGCGCGATTATCAGAGCCTGCTCAAACCGGCCCTGCTGACCACCGCCGACAATGGCGTACTGATCTGCTGCAACAACCTGGCGAAAGTCAGCATGGACGACTGGCGCGAACAAGTACTGCGCTGCGCCGAAAAGGCCGGCCGCCCGGTGCGCGAATGGAGCGTGATGACCCCGGGTGCGGACTTCCCCTCGCGGGACCAGCAGCCACCGTTGAAGACGCTGATCTTGCAGCTGTGATCCCTCCGGCATGAGCGATTACATTTCCCTGTGGGAGCGAGCCTGCTCGCGAAAGCGCAGTGTCAGTCGACTTGTTTTTCACCGAACCAGCGCATTCGCGAGCAGGCTCACTCCTACAATGGGTATCTGTTCCTACAGAAATTTCTGAACAATCCTGTCCCACATCAAGCACTTCGGAACCAGAATCGCGTGCCATACTCCAAGGCACTCCGATTCAGACAGATGAAGCCGCACATGCCCAAAGGATTGATTCGCGCGATTGGCGCACTGCTGACAGCCCTGGCCCTCTACAGCCTGCTGGGGTTTCTGATCCTGCCGGGCATTGCCTTGCGCGTGGCCAACCAGCAACTGGCGAACTACGCGACGGTGCCGGCGCATCTGCAGCGCATCGAACTCAACCCGTTCAGCCTGGAAGTTTCCCTGTGGGGGCTGGTGATCGGCGAGCCGGGCAAGGAGCAGGTCGGCTTCGATCGCCTCTATGCCAACCTGCAAATCGACAGCCTGTGGACCAAAGCGCTGCATCTGTCCGACATCGAACTGGACAAACCCAAAAGCGAAATCCTCTTCGCCAAGGACGGCAAGCTCAACCTGCTCGGCCTGTTCAACCTGCCGCCGAGCGAGCCGACACTCGCCGATCCCGACGCCAAGCCATTCCCGCTGCGTATCGACAACATCAAACTGGCCGGCGGCGTGGTGCATTTCGAGGATATGCGGCCCAGTGAGCCGATCGAATTTCTTTACGACGACCTCAGTTTCGAGCTGAAAAACCTCAGTACCCTGCCCGAGGACAGCGCCGACATGACCCTCGTCGCCATCGGCCCCGCTGGCGGGCGGATCGACTGGACCGGCAATTTCAGCCTGATCCCGTTCACCTCCGAAGGCACCCTGAAAGTCACCGATGGCCAGATGAAATCCTTCTGGCCATACGTGCGTGACGCCGTGCCGCTGGTGCTGGAAAACGGCGTGGTCAGCCTCAGCACTGAGTACAAACTCAACCTGTCGAAACAGACCGAACTGCTGCTGAACAACGTCGCGGTGAGCATTGCGCCGTTCGCCATCAAGGCTCCGGACGGACGTCCGCTGGCCAGGCTCGAACGCCTCGACGTCAGCGAAACCTCGCTGGACCTGGCCAAGCAGCAAGTGGTGGTCGGCAAGATCCGCAGCAACAAACTGGAAACCTGGGCGGCGCTGGAAGCCGACGGCCAACTGGACTGGCAGAAGTTGTTCGCCAGCCAACCGTCGAAACCGGCTGCCAAAGCCGCTGCCGAACCGGCGGATACACCGGCCGCCGCCGACTCGCCGAAACCTGAGCCAAGCGCGCCGAGCAAGCCATGGCAGGTGCTGGTCAAGGATGTGCAACTGCGCAACTACACGGTCCATCTCGCCGACCGCTCGGCGCAACCGGCAGTAGCGCTGGACATCACCCCGCTGAACGTCGATCTGCAGGATTTCGACAGCCTCAACGGCTCGCCTTTCAAGCTCAAGCTCGACAGCGGCCTGGGCAAGCAAGGCAAGATCAGCGCCGACGGCACGGTCAATCTGGCCCCGGTCAACGCGCAGCTCAACGTGAAAACCGAGGACGTCGACCTGCGTGTCGCGCAGTCCTATATCAACCCGTTCATTCGCCTGGAACTGCGCAGCGGCATGCTCGGCAGTGACCTCAAGGTCAACCTGAAAAGCACCGAACCACTGGCCCTCAGCGTCACCGGCCGCGCGCAGATCGATCAACTGCACACCCTCGATACGCTGAAGACCCGCGATTTTCTCAAATGGCAGCAAGTCGTGGTCGACGGCATCAACTATCAGCACGGCGACAGCCTGTCGATCGACAAGGTCAACCTGTTGCAGCCCTATGTGCGCTTCATGATCAACGACGATCGCACCACCAACGTCGACGACCTGCTGATCCCGCAACCGGCCGACAGCGGAGCAAAAAGCACCGCAGCCAAACCGGCCGGCAAGGACAAACCACTGGGCATTCACATCGGCGCGATCGCGATCAACGACGGCTCGGCCAACTTCGCCGACTTCAGCCTGACGCCGAATTTCGCCACCGCCGTGCAGCAGCTCAACGGTCAGATCGGCACCATTGACAGTCGTCAGGCGAAGCCGGCCAGCGTCGATATCAAAGGCAAGGTCGACCGTTATGCGCCGGTGACCATCAAGGGCGCGGTCAATCCGTTCGACCCGATGGCCAGCCTCGACATCGCCACCAGTTTCAAGCGCGTCGAACTGACGACCCTGACGCCCTACTCCGGCAAATTCGCCGGCTACCGCATCCGCAAGGGCCGGCTCAACCTAGATCTGCACTACCTGATCACCAAAGGCCAACTGAAAGCCGAGAACAAAGTCGTCGTCGAGCAGCTGCAACTGGGCGAGAAGGTCGACAGCCCTGATGCAGTGAGTCTGCCGCTGAAACTGGCGATCGCCCTGCTCAAGGACGTCGACGGCAAGATCTCCATCGAATTGCCGGTGACCGGTGACTTGAATAATCCACAGTTCAGCGTGATGCCGATCGTCTGGCAGACCCTGCGTAACCTCATCGTCAAAGCCGCCGCCGCGCCGTTCAAGATGATCGGCGGGCTGGTCAGTGGCGGCGGCTCCGAAGACCTTGGCACGGTGTCCTTCGCGCCGGGCTCCAGCGATCTGAGCAAAGACGCCGAAGCGGCGCTGGTGAAACTGTCGCAGGCACTCAAGGAACGTCCGGCGCTGCGCCTGGAGATCGAAGGCACGGCCGCGAAGAGCAGCGACGGGCCACTGCTCGCCGAACAACGTCTGGAACGCGAATATCAGTACAACTACTACAAGATGCTCCAGCGCCGTGGCGACAAAGTCCCGGCCCAGGCCTCGCTGTTGCAAGTGCCCGAAAGCGAGAAAGGCGCGTTGCTCGAAGGCATCTACCGCACCCGCTTGAAAACCCAGCCACCGGCAGAATGGAAAGACCTCGGCAAAGAAGAACGCACGGCGAAAATGCGCCAGGGCGTGATCGCGTTCTGGAGTGGCAGCGACGTGCTGTTGCGACAGTTGGGCCAGGACCGCGCCAGCACCATCAAGGATTACCTGGTCGACAAGGGCAAGCTCGAGGATGACCGCGTGTACTTCATCGACGCCAACCTCGGCGAGGCCGAAAGCGACGGCCGCGTGGTGACGCAAATGCACCTGGATGCCGAATGACCGTGCGTAACTGGTTGATGGCGCTCGTTCTGACCTGCGCCGCCGGCCATGCGTCGGCTTCGGATACATTGCGCTGCGGCAGCCAATTGATCAGCCTCGGCGACCGCGCCAGCGAAGTGCTGCAAAAATGCGGCGAGCCGGTCAGCCGCGATGTGCTCGGCTACAAGCGCAGTGCCAATCGCCGCGAAGAGTTTCAGGTCGAGGAATGGACCTACGGGCCGAACAACGGCATGTACCAGTACCTGCGCTTTGAAGGTAATCGCTTGCGGCAGATCAACAGCAAACGCGGTAACTGAGAAGAGCAAAAGATCGCAGCCTTCGGCAGCTCCTACAGTTGGAATGCATTTCCCTGTAGGAGCTGCCGAAGGCTGCGATCGTTTGATTCGCCAAATAGAACAGGCCCCGACACAAGTGCCGGGGCCTGTAATGGTCACATCCGTGTGACCGTTCGCATGAACTCTAAAGTTGCGGCAGACGTATTGCTCGGCCCGTCTGTCGCGTCTTCTCCCGGTTCAGGCGAGAAGTCTTGCCTTACTCGGCTTTCAGGCCGTCAGCGGAGACCGCTTTAACGCCTTTGATTTTTTTGGCAATGCCTACGGCGACTTCTTTCTGCGACTCGGTTACCGCAGTGGTCGACGACAGGGAAACTACACCCTTGTTGGTTTCGACTTTGATGTCGGTGCCCGGAATGCCTTTTTCGGTAACCAGGTCAGCTTTGACCTTGGTGGTGATCCAGGTGTCGCTGGTATCTTGTTTCATTTCGGTAACTTCACCGGCAGCCAGAACCATTGGCGCTTGGGTAGCCTGAGCGGACTGGGCGAATGCGCCACCAGCCATGGTCAGGGTCAGAGCGGTAGCAGCGGCAGTGATAGCGAACTTCTTCATACGAGTAACTCCTGTTTTTACTGGAAGTCTGCTGTAACGCTTGTCAGCAGGGTTACCGGAGATATTGCGAACGCTGTGCCAACTTTTTCGACCGCATAAAATCGTTTAAAAACAAACAGTTATGAAAAACGCTGATTTTCATTTTCATGCAAAATGCATGACTCACTTCAATTTCGCATGCAAGTTGCGGTTTTTTGGAAAGTTCATAAGCTGCTGAAATTATTGGAGCTTTTGTAGACAGGTGACCATACGAAAATGCCCCGCAGTGCGGGGCATTTCGGAGAGTACATATCGATCAAGTACCAGTAGCGTTACAGCCTTTCGGTGAATAGTCAGGAGCTACCGTAGTGCCACAGCTCCAACCACCCGCAGCTGTACGAGTCAGCGTGATGGTTTTGCCTAATACAGGCGCTGGCGCGTTGGCCAACGTACATACAATCGTTCCAGCTCCGTCTGCAGCGGTACCTGAGGCAGTCAGAGCGCAATTGGAGGTAGTGGTGACGTTATCGCCTTTCACCGCCGCCAAGCTTGGATTTGTCCCCTGATTGATCAGGTCTTCAAACGGCACCTTCATCGCGCTGATCTCCGCCAGCCCCGCCGTCACCTTCGACCGCGCCTGATACTTCGAATACTGCGGCAAAGCGATCGTCGCCAGAATGCCGATGATCGCCACGACGATCAGCAGCTCGATCAATGTGAAACCTTGTTGTTTTTTCATAGACACGCTCCATGCATGAGTCGAAATCTCATGATCTGAACAAGGCTCAGCACAGCCCATGCCAACGCCCTTTTCCCCCCGTCTGCTGGGCGCGCCCATTCCCCTGCGCCGTTTCCTACAACCCGCAACCGCACTATCTGACACTTTTTGTCACCTGCACCGGCCGTGTTTGGCGCTGTCACTTGACTAGGCTATAAGTCATGAACGGCAAGCGTGCGGAATCCCCATGAATGACATCGCTCTGAGCGGTCTGGCCAAGCAATTGGTCCAGGCCGAACTGCTCACGGAAACAAGCGCCCGGCAATCCTGGGCGCAGGCCCAGCGCAATCGCGTGTCGCTGGTCAATTACCTGGTGCACAACAAACTGGTCAACAGCCGGCAGATCGCCGAAATAGCTTCCGAACATTTCGGCATGGCGCTGCTCGATCTGCATTGCCTCGACAAAGAGACTCAGCCCAAGGGCCTGGTCAGCGAAAAACTGGTTCGTCAGCACTGCGCCCTGCCCTTGTGGCGGCGCGGCAACAAACTGTTCGTGGGCCTTTCCGACCCAAGCAATCAGCAGGCGATCAGCGACATCCAGTTCAGCACCGGCCTGAGCACCGAAGCGATTCTGGTCGAGGACGACAAACTCAGCGACGCCATCGACAAGTTCTTCGACAGCCACGCCTCGGGACTGGAAGAAATGGCCGATGTCGATCTCGACGGCCTCGACGTCGAGTCCATTGATGACAACAAACAGGACGTGATCGGCGGCCTCGATGCTGACGACGCCCCGGTCGTACGTTTTGTGCACAAGATGCTGCTCGATGCGATCAAGAGCGGCTCGTCCGACCTGCATTTCGAACCCTACGAGAAAATCTATCGGGTGCGCATGCGTACCGACGGCATGCTGCGCGAGGTGGCCAAGCCGCCGATCCAGTTGGCCGGGCGCATTGCCGCGCGCTTGAAGATAATGGCCAGTCTGGATATCTCGGAACGGCGCAAACCTCAGGACGGCCGCATCAAAATGCGCCTGTCGAAAAGCAAATCCATCGATTTTCGCGTCAACACCTTGCCGACCCTGTGGGGCGAAAAAGTGGTGATCCGGATTCTCGACCCGTCCAGTGCGCAAATGGGCATCGACGCCTTGGGTTACGAGGCCGAACAAAAGGCCTTGTACCTGGCCGCGCTGAAACAGCCGCAAGGGATGATTCTGGTCACCGGCCCCACCGGTTCCGGTAAAACCGTGTCGCTGTACACCGGGCTGAACATCCTCAACACCGTCGACATCAATATTTCCACCGCCGAAGATCCGGTGGAAATCAACATGGAAGGCATCAATCAGGTCAACGTCAATCCCCGCCAAGGGCTGGACTTCGCCCAGGCGCTGCGCTCGTTTCTGCGTCAGGACCCGGATGTGATCATGGTCGGCGAGATCCGCGACCTGGAAACCGCCGAGATCGCAATCAAGGCCGCGCAGACCGGCCACCTGGTGCTGTCGACCCTGCACACCAATAGCGCAGCGGAAACCCTGACACGCCTGCACAACATGGGCATTCCCGGTTTCAACATTGCCACCTCGGTCAGCCTGATCATCGCCCAGCGCCTGGCGCGCAAGTTGTGCGCACACTGCAAGCGGCCGCTCGAAATCCCGCACGAAACCTTGCTCAAGGAAGGCTTCCCCGAGGAACGCATCGGCCATTTTACGATCTACGAGCCGGTCGGTTGCGATCACTGCAATGGCGGGTACAAAGGACGCGTGGGGATTTATGAAGTGGTAAAGAACACACCGGACCTGCAACGATTGATCATGGCCGAGGGCAATTCGCTGGAAATCGATATTCAGATGCGCCGCGACGGCTTCGCCGATCTGCGCACTTCCGGGCTGCACAAGGCGATGCAAGGCATCACCAGCCTTGAGGAAATCAACCGGGTCACCAAGGATTGAACATGGCGGTCAAGGCAGCGAAAGTCAGCGTTTACGCCTGGGAAGGCACGGACCGCAAAGGCAGTAAAGTCAGCGGCGAGTTGAGCGGACAGAACCCCGCACTGATCAAGGCGCAGCTGCGCAAACAGGGGATCAACCCGGGCAAGGTGCGTAAGAAATCCGCGTCCCTGCTGACCTTCGGCAAACGCATCAAACCGCAGGACATCGCCCTGTTCACCCGGCAGATGGCGACCATGATGAAGGCCGGCGTGCCGCTGTTGCAGTCCTTCGACATCATCGGCGAAGGCTTCGAAAACCCGGCCATGCGCAAACTGGTCGACGAGGTCAAACAGGAGGTCGCGGCCGGTAACAGCTTCGCCACGGCCCTGCGCAAGAAGCCGCAATACTTCGACGAGTTGTACTGCAACCTGGTCGACGCCGGCGAACAGTCTGGCGCCCTCGACACCTTGCTTGAACGTGTGGCGACCTATAAGGAAAAAAGCGAAGCGCTCAAGGCCAAGATCAAGAAAGCCATGACCTACCCCACCGCCGTGGTGCTGGTGGCGGCAGTGGTAACAGGCATTCTGCTGGTCAAAGTGGTGCCGCAGTTCCAGTCGGTATTCTCCGGGTTCGGCGCCGAACTGCCGGGCTTCACCCTGATGATCATCAGCCTGTCGGAATTCATGCAGCAGTGGTGGTGGGCCATTCTTTTTGCGCTGGTGGCAGCGTTTTTCGGCACTCGCCACGCGTTGAAGACTTCGCAGGCCCTGCGCGACCGGCGCGATGCCTGGCTGCTGAAGCTGCCACTGGTGGGCACCTTGATGTACAAGTCCGCCGTCGCACGTTTTGCCCGCACCCTGTCGACCACATTCGCAGCCGGTGTGCCGCTGGTGGAAGCACTGGATTCGGTCGCCGGTGCCACCGGCAATGTGGTGTTCAAGCGCGCGGTGTTGCGGGTGCGGCAGGACGTCTCGACCGGCATGCAACTGAATTTCTCCATGCGCAGCACCGGTGTGTTTCCCAACATGGCGGTGCAGATGACCGCCATCGGCGAGGAGTCCGGGGCACTGGATGACATGCTCGACAAGGTCGCCGGTTTTTATGAAGCGGAAGTCGATAACATGGTCGACAACCTCACCAGCCTGATGGAGCCGTTCATCATGGTGGTGCTGGGGGTCATCGTCGGTGGACTGGTGGTGGCCATGTACCTGCCGATCTTCCAGCTCGGCTCAGCGATCTGACATGCCTATCGACGAACTGTTTGCCGTGTATCCGCTGGCCTTTGTGGTCAGCGCGCTGCTGCTCGGGCTGGTGGTCGGCAGCTTCCTCAACGTAGTGGTCTGGCGCCTGCCGAAGATGCTCGAGCGCGACTGGCGCCAGCAGGCCCATGATGTGCTCGGCCTGCCCACTGAAACGCCTGTGCCGACCTACAACCTGATGCTGCCGCACTCCGCGTGCCCGCATTGCGGACACCGGATCCGCCCTTGGGAAAACATTCCGCTGCTCAGTTATCTGCTGCTGCGCGGTCGCTGCTCGGCCTGCTCGGCGCCGATCAGCAAACGTTACCCGCTGACCGAACTGGCCTGCGGCGTCCTCTCGGCATTCATTGCCTGGCATCTCGGCTTCGGTTGGCCGGCAGGTCTGCTGATCTTGCTGACATGGGGCTTGCTGGCGATGAGTCTGATCGACTGCGAACATCAACTGCTGCCCGATGTGCTGGTGCTGCCGCTGCTGTGGCTGGGGCTGATCGTCAACAGCTTCGGCGTGTTCGTGGCGTTGCCCGATGCGTTGTGGGGCGCGGTCGCGGGTTATCTGGCGCTGTGGTCGGTGTTCTGGCTGTTCAAACTGCTCACCGGCAAGGACGGTATCGGCCATGGCGATTTCAAGCTGTTGGCCTTGCTCGGCGCATGGGGTGGCTGGCAGATTCTGCCGCTGACGATTCTTCTATCTTCCCTGGTGGGAGCGATTTTGGGCGTTGTCATGCTGCGTCTGCGCGCCCAGGAAACCTCGACGCCGATCCCCTTCGGACCCTTTCTGGCGATTGCCGGCTGGATTGCCTTGCTCTGGGGTGGTCAAATAACCGACTTCTATTGGCAGTCTGTCGGTTTGAAATGAATACCCCTGTGGAAAAACCCTGGATTCTCGGCCTGACCGGCGGCATCGGCAGCGGCAAAAGTGCGGCGGCGCAGCACTTCATCGATCTCGGTGTGCATGTGGTGGATGCCGATCATGCGGCGCGCTGGGTAGTCGAACCGGGGCGTCCGGCGCTGGCGAAAATCGCCGAGCATTTCGGTTCCGGCGTGTTGCAGGCCGACGGCACGCTGGACCGCGCCGCCCTGCGCAAACTGATTTTTGAAGACCCTGAACAGCGGCGTTGGCTTGAAGCGCTGCTGCATCCGTTGATCGGCGAAGAAATCGCTCATCATCTGGCGCAGGCAAAATCGCCTTACGCGATTCTGGTTTCACCGTTGCTGATCGAGTCCGGGCAATACGCGATGACCCAGCGCATTCTGGTCATCGATGCGCCGCAACAACTGCAGATCGAACGCACCTTGCAGCGTGACCAGACCAGCGAAGCGCAGGTGCAGGCGATCCTCAAGGCGCAATCGAGCCGTGAAGACCGCCTGAGCCGTGCCGACGATGTGATCGTCAATGATCGCGATCTTGCCTGGCTGCACAGCGAGGTCGAGCGTCTGCATCACTTTTATCTGACTTTATCCGGAGGCCAAGCATGAGCCAGATTCCAACCGTTGAATGCCCGACCTGCGGCGCCCCCGTCGAATTCACCCCGGCGAACAAATTCCGTCCGTTTTGCTCCGATCGCTGCAAACTGATCGACCTCGGCGCCTGGGCCTCGGAAGAACACAAGATTCCGGTCGCCCCGGATGCCGAAGACGAGCTGTTTTCCGGCGATTTCGATCCGCGTCACTGATCGCTGATCAGGGCCGCATAAAGCCGTAGTCCTGACTGTCGTCGAGGTTCTCCGCAAGAAAGCGCAACTCGTCGGCCAGGTCTTCGGCATTGCGCACTGCCTTGCTCTGCTGCACCACGGCGCTGAGCAGGGCGCGCAAACTCAGACCCGGGTCAAAGCCCACTTCCTGCGCCAGCTCCAGACTCTGCCGGATTTCCTGCCGCGCCCATTCGTAAACGCCCATGCCACTGCTCCTGAAGGAATTTGCGCGAGCATGAAATCTCTGCTGCCTGGCCGGTTTGATGTGGATCAAGACTTCGGATCGTCGTCCTTCCACGGCGCCGAAAGGTAACGGGTGCGGTTGAAGGTCTCCAGCCATTCCGGGCAGAACACTACCAATGCACTGACGACCATGCCGTTGATAAAAGCCTCGGGAAACAGCAGCAACCACAGGTAGCCGACGAAATCTTCCAGCCATTCCGGCATGGCGAAGAGGCCGTCGTACCACAGCAGCGTCAGGCTCAGAATCAGGCACAACAGGCCGGACAACGCAGCGGCAAAGAAGCCGGAACAGAAGATGTAAACGAATGGATTGCGTGGCTGCGCACGCTCCACGAGGATTGCCACGCATTCGGTAATCAGCACTGGCAGCAGAATCAGCAACGCGCCATTGACGCCGACCGCTGCGAGATCCTGTCGACCCAACAACACCAGGCCGATCTGCGCAACCAGCCCGCCGACGATCGCCAGCGGCCAATCGAGCAGCAGCGTCACCGCCGTCATGCCGATAAAGTGGTAAGACACACCGGTGTCGAAATCCCTGCGCACCAGCCACAGCAGAAACAGCGCGAACACCGTGCCGAACAGCAAGTGCTGCCGGCGACTGTCGCTGAACAGCTCGACCCATGGCGCACGCATGATCGCCCAGAGCAGCGCCGGCAGATAAATCAGCCAGCCGAGTGTCAGGCTTGCCGTTGAAAGCAGTTCGGCACCGATCATGATTCCCTCACCTGCTACTCGACACGCTTTTTTGTAGGAGCTGCCGAAGGCTGCGATCTTTTGATCTTGTTTATAAAAGCAAAAGATCGCAGCCTTCGGCAGCTCCTACAAGGGCGCAATCGCGCGACGTTTATGTCTGAGCCGATGCAAAGCTATCTGCTTGTCGCATTTGGACGCTAAGCTTGGGCTTATGGATGATTCAGATTATTTACGCCTGCTGACCATCGCGGCCGAGCAAGCCAACGCGTTCCTGTCCAATGCCCGCAAATGGGAGCGTGAGCGTTGGGTCTGCCAGCGCCTGCTGCAAGGTCTGAACATCCCCTACCGCGCCGACGAATTCGCCCCGGCCGGTGAGCCGCCGGACGTGTTGTTCCGCGATGCCAATTTCGAAGTTTTTTTCGTCCTCGATGAAGGCCGCCGTCTCAATGATGAATGGCGCGACGAGTTGCAGCGTCGGCGCAGTGCGTTCTCCCTGAGCCAACTGGTGCGCCGCGAAGCCAAGCCCAAACGCATCCCGGCCAATGAATTTCTCCTGCGTCTGGCGCCAACCCTGCGCAAGAAGGCGCACAACTACAAGGAACGCGGCATGGATCTGGGTGAACTGGACATCATCGCCTTCGCCAGCCTCAAGCGCGAAGTGCTCGACCTCAACAGTCATTTCCCGCCACCGACCGAATATCTGCGTCAGGGCTGGCGCTCGCTGTCGCTGGTCGGCCCGACATTCGCCAGGGTGCTGTTCGCCCACCCCGACGCACCGGACTTTCTGCGCAGCAACCTCGGCCGCAGCATTGTGTTCGACGTGGGTATCAGCCTGTGACGCCGCTGCAGCAGTTGATCGCCGAGGTTCCGCAAACCGGTCGTGTGCGCTGGATCGGTGTGCGTCCAGAATCCCGTGGGCCGATGCTTGAGCTAGACGCGGTCGAGGCGCGGCTGGAAGCCGGGCTCACCGGCGACCACGCCCGCCCGGCCGTTCGCAATGCGCGACAGGTGACGCTGATTCAGTGGGAGCACTTGGCGGTGATCAATGCATTGATGGGCCGTCCCGATGACGAGCCGGTCCGGCCTGAAGATCTGCGGCGCAATCTCGTTATAAGCGGAATCAATTTGTTTAGCCTGAAGGGGCGGCGCTTTCGCATCGGGCAAGCGATACTCGAAACCACTGGCTGGTGTCAGCCCTGCGCACGCTTGCAGAACAATCTCGGCCCGGGCACTTTCCAGGCCGTGCGCGGGCATGGCGGGATCACTGCCCGGGTGTTACAAAGCGGCATCATTCGCCTCGACGATAGCGTGTGCGTCGAACCGGTCCCGGACAGCGGCTACGCTGCGTTCAATCCGGGCTGAAAACCGCTGTAGCCTGTGCTCATTCAGTAACGTCTACCTGACGAGGCAAATATGACCAGCCGCCTGAACCCCGAAGACCAAAAGCATGTCGAAGAGTACCTGCAATTGTCCCAACACCGTGTCGAGCGCCGGCCTTTCCGGCCGTGGATGTTCCTGGTGCTGGTGCTGGCAGTGACCATTGGTCTGGGCCTGTTGAGCCGATTTATCAGTTACCTGACGTTATGAGCTGCCTTGCGCTCCCTCGGGTAACCGCACCGATTTCCTTTAAAAACCTTGCGAGTTATCCCTATGTCCCATCGTATTGTCATTGTCGGCGGCGGCGCCGGCGGTCTGGAGTTGGCTACCCGCCTGGGTAAGACTCTGGGCAAGCGCGGCACGGCCAGCGTGATGCTGGTCGACGCGAACCTGACCCACATCTGGAAACCGCTGCTGCACGAAGTGGCCGCCGGTTCCCTGAACTCCTCCGAAGACGAACTCAACTATGTCGCCCAGGCGAAATGGAACCACTTCGAGTTCCAGCTCGGGCGCATGAGCGGGCTTGATCGCGCGCAGAAGAAAATCCAGCTGGCGGCAACCTATGACGAAAACGGCGTCGAGCTGGTACCGGCGCGTGAAGTGGCTTATGACTCGCTGGTGATCAGCGTCGGCAGCACCACCAACGACTTCGGCACCCAGGGCGCGGCGCAGCATTGTCTGTTCCTCGATACACGCAAACAGGCCGAGCGTTTCCATCAGCAATTGCTCAATCACTATCTGCGCGCCCACGCCGGGCAGACCGACGTGGTCGAGCAGATCAGCGTAGCGATCGTCGGCGCTGGCGCCACTGGCGTCGAACTGGCGGCCGAGTTGCACAACGCCGCCCATGAACTGGCGGCTTATGGTCTGGACCGGATCAAGCCGGAAAACATGCACATCACTCTGATCGAAGCCGGCCCACGGGTGCTGCCTGCCCTGCCGGAGCGCATCAGCGGGCCGGTGCACAAGACCCTGGAGAAGCTCGGGGTCAATGTGATGACCAACGCAGCAGTCAGCGAAGTGACTGCCGACAGCCTGATCACCGCCGATGGCAACGAGATCAAGGCCAGCCTGAAAGTCTGGGCTGCCGGCATCCGCGCACCGGGTTTCCTCAAGGACATCGACGGTCTGGAAACCAACCGCATCAATCAGCTGCAAGTGCTGCCGACTCTGCAAACCACTCGCGACGAAAACATCTTTGCCTTCGGCGACTGCGCGGCCTGTCCGCAACCGGGCACTGATCGCAACGTGCCGCCAAGGGCACAAGCGGCGCATCAACAAGCCTCGTTGCTGGCCAAGTCGCTGAAATTGCGCATCGAAGGCAAGACCCTGCCGGAGTACAAGTACACCGACTACGGCTCGCTGATTTCACTGTCGCGTTTTTCTGCTGTGGGTAACTTGATGGGTAACCTGACCGGCAGCGTCATGCTCGAAGGCTGGCTGGCACGGATGTTCTATGTGTCGCTGTACCGTATGCACCAGATGGCGCTGTACGGGCCGTTTCGCACAGCGATGTTGATGCTGGGGAGCAAGATTGGTCGTGGCACCGAACCGCGTCTGAAACTGCACTAGGGCCAACATCTGTGGGAGCTGGCTTGCCAGCGATGGCGCCGGGTCAGTAGATATTTCTGTCGCCTGACCCACCGCTATCGCGGGCAAGCCCGGCTCCCACAGGTTTTCGTGCTGCTCGAAGATCCGGCGCATTCGCGAGCAGCCTCGCTCTCACCTTTGATCTTTATTCCAAGCCCCGCATCGCGCGGGGCTTTTTATTGGCTGTCGATCAGAGCTGAAAGCGTCGCACCATGCCCTGTAGCGCATTGGCCAGTTGCGACAGTTCGTGGCTCGATGCGCTGGTCTGATCAGCCCCCGCAGCCGAACGTACCGACAGGTCGCGAATGTTCACCAGATTGCGATCCACTTCCCGCGCCACTTGCGCCTGCTCCTCGGCGGCGCTGGCGATCACCAGGTTGCGCTCGTGAATCTCGTGCACCGACGCCGTGATCGTCACCAACGCCTCACCTGCCCGCTCTGCGAGAACCAGCGTACTCGCCGCACGAGATGCGCTGGCCTGCATTGACTCCAGCGCCTGGCTCGAACCGCTGCGCATGCCTTGCACCATCTGTTCGATTTCCTGCGTCGATTGCTGGGTGCGATACGCCAGCGCGCGCACCTCATCGGCTACCACCGCAAAGCCGCGACCGCTTTCGCCCGCGCGTGCTGCCTCGATGGCAGCGTTGAGCGCCAGCAGATTGGTCTGCTCAGCGATTGCGCGAATCACGTCCAGAACCTTGCCGATGTCTTGCGATTGATTGGCCAGCGACTGCACCAGCTCGCCGGTGTTTTGCACATCACTGGCCAGGGCATTGATCGCGCTGGCGGTTTCGCTGACGCGCTCCTGGCCCAATTGCGCTGATTGACTGGACTGGCGCGTGGCATCGGACGTCGACACCGCGTTGCGCGCGACCTCCTCCACCGCAGCGGTCATCTCGTTGACCGCAGTGGCAGCTTGTTCAATTTCGTTGTTCTGCTCTTGCAGGCCTTGGGTGCTGTCGACAGTGACGGCGCTCAGTTCGTCAGCGGCGGTGGCCAGTTGTGTGGCTGAGCCGCTGATACCTTGCAGGGTCTCGCGCAGGTTCTGTTGCATCGTCGCCAAGGCTTTGAGCAAGCGGCTGACTTCGTCGTTGCCATGGGTTTCGATCGGCCGCGTGAGATCGCCCTTGGCGACACTTTCAGCGGCATCCACAGCGCTGCTCAGCGGGCGCACGATACTGCGCGTGAGCAACATCGCCAGCGCCACTGTGGCCAGCGCTGCCAATCCAATGAACAGGCTGACGATGGTCCGCGAGGTTTCATAATGCGCGGCGGACTTCTCGCTTTCGGCGGCGACCTGGCGGGCGAACAGATCGGCGAGATCGTTGAGTTGCTTGCCGGAGCCGTCGACCACGGTCTTCATGTCAACCAGCAACAATTTGGTCAACTCGTCACGCTTGCCTTGCTCGGCAAGGGTGAATGACTGGGCGATGCCGGTGCGATAGGCGGCGAAGGTTTTCTTGAACTGGTCATACAGCTGCTGACCTTCGGCAGTGTCGACCAGTTTGTCGTAGGCGGCGATTTTCTCGCTCAGTTCCTTGTCGCGGGTGTCCATCTGGCCGCGATAGGTGGCGATATTGGCCGGATCCTGATCGAGCGCCATGCGCAGGGAGATGGTGCGGATGCGCAGCATCAGTTCGCGGATCTCGTCGCCGCCACGGATGCTCGGCAACCAGCGGTTCTCCACCGCCACCTCGCTGTCGCGAATGCTCGACATCTGCCCCAGCGCAAACACGCCGAGCAAGGCCACCAACACCGCGATCAGGGCAAATCCCAGGGCAGCCCGGGGAGCAATATTCAACTGACGAAGCAACATGACGAACGCCCTTATTCTTGTAATGGCCAGATCAAGGGGCGAAGCGTTGGCAGTCCCCTCGTGTTAGCGGGCTATCGGCAGGTTGTATGACGACTTGAAGGGATTCGCCTTTCAGCAGGCAAAAAAAATCCCCGCATCTTTCGATACGAGGATTTTCAATATGGTCGGGGTAAGGGGATTCGAACTCCTGACATCCTGCTCCCAAAGCAGGCGCGCTACCGGACTGCGCTATACCCCGGTAAAAAAAAGGCGACCTTTCAAAGATCGCCTTCTTCGATCAGCGCTTTTGGCCTCTGATCTTAAGATTCGATCCCAGCGCAAACTGGTTTCAAAAATGGTGGGTCGTGTGGGATTCGAACCTACGACCAATTGGTTAAAAGCCAACTGCTCTACCAACTGAGCTAACGACCCAAATATGGTCGGGGTAAGGGGATTCGAACTCCTGACATCCTGCTCCCAAAGCAGGCGCGCTACCGGACTGCGCTATACCCCGGTTTGAAATTGGCTCCGTGACCAGGACTCGAACCTGGGACCCAATGATTAACAGTCATTTGCTCTACCGACTGAGCTATCACGGAACTACACATTTCAATTTACAACGGTGAAGCTTTGTTGCATCTCGCCACCCGTTCGCATCGCTGCGTTCGTGTGTCTGAGGCGCGCTATTCTACAACCTAGAACACCTCTGTCAACCCCCTAAATTGCTTTCAAGTTAATGATTTGCAACTTATTTCAGATTCCAACCCGGTGGGTTGAAACGCTGCCGGTGACTGACTGCGGGGCGCACTTTACAAGCCTTTTCCTTTGAGTTCAACAGCCTGGCGAAAAAAAGGCCTCGCAATGCGAGGCCTTCCCGGTTTCATTGCCGCTGAGGCTTAGCCGAAAACGATTTCGTCGTTCTCGACCTTGCCGGTGGCGGTGTCGCCCGGCATGAAATGACCCGACAGGATCAACTGCGCCAGCGGGTTTTCGATCCAGCGCTGGATCGCCCGTTTCAAAGGACGTGCGCCATACACCGGGTCGTAACCGACGGCGATCAGCTTGTCCATCGCCTCCGGGCTCAGCTCCAGCTTCAGCTCGCGCTCGGCCAGGCGGCTGCGCAGGCGGCCCAACTGGATCTCGGTAATGCCGGCGATCTGATCCCGCGCCAGCGGCTCGAAGATCACCACTTCGTCAACGCGGTTGATGAACTCAGGACGGAAGTGCGAGGTCAGCGCGTCCATCACAGCAGCACGCTGCGCCTCACGATCACCGACCAGTTCCTGGATCTGCATCGACCCGAGGTTGGACGTCATCACGATCACCGTGTTGCGGAAGTCCACCGTACGCCCGTGACTGTCGGTCAGACGGCCATCCTCAAGCACTTGCAGGAGGATGTTGAACACATCCGGGTGCGCCTTCTCGACTTCGTCCATGAGGATCACCGAGTACGGCTTGCGACGCACCGCTTCGGTGAGGTAGCCGCCCTCTTCATAGCCGACGTAGCCCGGTGGCGCACCAATCAGACGAGCCACGGAGTGTTTCTCCATGAACTCGGACATGTCGATCCGCACCATCGCCTCTTCGGTATCGAAAAGGAATTCGGCCAAAGCCTTGCACAGCTCGGTTTTACCGACACCGGTCGGGCCGAGGAACATGAACGAGCCGCTCGGACGATTCGGGTCGGACAGTCCGGCGCGGGAACGCCGTACGGCGTTGGCCACAGCCACAACCGCTTCTTCCTGACCGATTACCCGTTTGTGCAACAGGCTCTCCATTTTCATCAGCTTGTCGCGCTCGCCTTCGAGCATTTTCGACACCGGGATGCCTGTCCACTTCGACACGACTTCGGCAATCTCTTCTTCAGTCACCTTGCTGCGCAGCAACTGGTTCTCGCTCTTGCCGTGCTGGTCGACCATTTGCAGGCTGCGTTCCAGATCGGGGATCACCCCGTATTGCAACTCGGCCATGCGATTCAGGTCGCCTTTACGGCGCGCGGCTTCCAGTTCCTGGCGCGACTGTTCGATCTTCTGCTGAATCTGCGCAGAACCCTGCACCTCGGCTTTCTCCGAGTTCCAGATTTCCTCCAGATCGGAATACTCACGTTCATGACGCTCGATTTCTTCCTGGAGTTTTTCCAGGCGTTTCTTCGCTGCGTCGTCGCTTTCTTTCTTCAGCGCCTGGGATTCCACTTTCAACTGAATCAGGCGCCGCTCCAGACGATCGAGTACTTCCGGTTTGGAGTCGATCTCCATACGGATACGGCTGGCAGCCTCGTCGATCAGGTCGATGGCCTTGTCCGGCAGCTGTCGATCCGTGATGTAGCGATGGCTGAGCTTGGCCGCAGCGATGATCGCGCCGTCGGTGATCGCCACCTTGTGGTGAACCTCGTAACGTTCCTTGAGGCCACGCAGAATGGCGATGGTGTCTTCTTCGCTCGGCTCGTCCACCAGGACTTTCTGGAAACGCCGCTCGAGCGCCGCGTCCTTCTCTATATATTGGCGATACTCGTTGAGCGTGGTCGCGCCGACGCAGTGCAACTCGCCGCGAGCCAGCGCAGGCTTGAGCATGTTGCCGGCGTCCATCGAGCCTTCGCCCTTACCAGCGCCGACCATGGTGTGCAGTTCGTCGATGAACAGAATGATCTGCCCTTCCTGCTTCGACAGTTCGTTGAGCAACGATTTCAGGCGCTCTTCGAACTCACCGCGATACTTGGCGCCGGCAATCAGCGCGCCCATGTCCAGCGACAGCAGACGCTTGCCTTTAAGGCCGTCCGGCACTTCGCCGTTGATGATGCGCTGCGCCAGCCCCTCGGCGATCGCGGTTTTACCCACGCCAGGTTCACCGATCAGCACCGGGTTGTTCTTGGTGCGGCGTTGCAGAACCTGAATGGTGCGACGGATTTCGTCGTCGCGGCCGATCACCGGATCAAGCTTGCCTTCTTCGGCGCGTTTGGTCAGGTCGACTGTGTACTTGTCCAGCGCCTGCCGCGACTCTTCGTGGTTGGCGTCGTTTACCGCTCCGCCACCACGCAGGTTGTTGATCGCGTTTTCCAAGGCTTTCTTGCTCACGCCTTGGCCGAGCAGCAACTTGCCGAGCTTGCTGTTCTCGTCCATCGCAGCGAGCAGCACCAGTTCGCTGGAAATGAACTGGTCGCCCTTCTGCTGAGCCAGACGGTCAGCCTGATTGAGCAGACGCGCCAGATCCTGCGACATGTTGACGTCGCCGGTCGGGTTCTGGATTTTCGGTAGTTGATCGAGCTCTTTGGTCAGCTCTTTACGCAAGCTGTTGACGTCGAAGCCTACTTGCATCAGCAACGGCTTGATCGAACCGCCCTGCTGTTCAAGCATGGCCTGCATCAAGTGCGCCGGCTCGATGGCCGGATGATCGTGGCCAACCGCCAACGACTGGGCGTCGGACAGGGCCAACTGTAATTTGCTGGTTAAACGGTCAATACGCATGGGTCACCTTCCTTTTGAGCAGGCCGGACCTAAGAAACCATCCTGAATAAAGAAACCTGCCAGATACCACTGTAGATGCGGTCGATTCTGGGAGATTCAAGCGTCGGAGAGTTGATGCAGATCAGAGAGTTTAGCGGGTGAGCCAAACAAGGGAGGCGAAACGACCGGTGCGCGACGCACGGCGATAGGAGAAGAAGCGCGGATCGGTCACGGTGCAGAAACCGCCACCATAAACAGCCGTGACACCCCGTTCAGCCAGACGCAGGCGCGCCAGCAGATAGATATCAGCCATGAACTTGCCGGCATTGTTGCTCGGTACGAACGCTTCTGCTGCTTCAGGCAGTTGATTGATGAAGACTTCCCGTACTTCCGGACCGACTTCAAAGGCTTTGCGGCCAATGGCCGGGCCGAGCCAGACCAGTACCTCGTCAGCAGGAACATCGAGGCTGTCGAGAGTTGCCTCAAGCACACCCGCCGCCAAACCACGCCAACCGGCATGGGCCGCCGCTACGCGAGTGCCCGCACGATCGCAGAACAACGCCGGCAGGCAGTCCGCCGTCATCGCTGCGCAGGCAATGCCCGGCGTTGCGGTCCAGCTGGCATCTGCAGTCGCAACGATGCCCGGATCAGCATGGGCAACGGTGATCCCGTGCACTTGCTGCAACCAGGCAGGCTGTATAGAGAAGTGCTCGGTCAGACGCCGACGGTTCTCGGCGACGGCTTCAGGACGATCATCAACGTGATCGCCCAGATTCAGGCTGTCGAACGGCGCCTCGCTGACACCACCCTCGCGGGTGGTGACACAGGCCCTGACGCTGGCCGGCGCAGGCCAGTCCGGCGTCAGCCAGTTCATCCGACGAAGGCCTCGCGATCCTGCTTGAGCAGGGTCAGCAGCCAGACGAAATCTTCCGGCAGCGGCGATTCCCAGCTCATGCGCTCACCGCTCGTCGGGTGATCGAGTTCAAGGAAGCGCGCGTGCAGCGCCTGACGCGGGAAGTGCTTGAGCGATTCCACCATGGTCGGGTTGGCCGCAGGCGGAATGCGGAAACGCCCGCCGTACGCCGGATCGCCGACCAACGGAAAGTTGATGTGCGCCATGTGCACGCGGATCTGGTGGGTCCGACCGGTTTCCAGTTTCACCCGCACGTGGGTGTGCGAACGGAAACGCTCGAGCACGCGGTAGTGACTGACGGCAGGCTTGCCGCCTTCCATCACTGCCATGCGCTGGCGTTGCTGGCCGTGACGACCGATCGGTGCGTTGATCTTGCCACCGGCGGTGACCACGCCAATGACAATGCACTCATAGATGCGGCTGACACTGCGGCTCTGCAATTGCGCAACCAGTTTGGTCTGCGCCTGAATGGTCTTGGCCACCACCATCAGACCGGTGGTGTCCTTGTCCAGACGATGCACGATACCGGCGCGCGGGACATTGATGATGTCCGGCACATGGTGCAACAAAGCGTTGAGCAGGGTGCCATCGGCGTGACCGGCAGCCGGGTGCACCACCAGGCCCGCAGGCTTGTTGATCACCAGGATGTCGTCGTCTTCATAGACGATGTCGAGCTCGATGTCCTGGGCGATCCACTCGCCCTGGGCTTCCTGCTCGGCAGTCAGCTCAAGGACGGCACCGCCATGCACAATGTCGCGCGGGCGGATCACCGCCCCGTCCACAGTCAGGCGACCTTCTTTGATCCAGGCGGAAAGGCGCGAGCGTGAGTGCTCAGCGAAGAGTTGGGCGGCGACTTGATCGAGGCGTTGGCCGCCCAATTCGGACGGCACCTCTGCGCGAAGTTCAATTTTATCGGACATGCTCGGACTGGGCGTCGGCACAGCCTTTGGTTTCGGCTGCGCGCTTGTGGTTAAATACGGCGTCTTTTGCCCCGAGGCTTTTCAACGGGGCGCTCATCATAACAGGACGGCCCCGCCCAAGACAGCGGCCGTCATAGGGACGCAAGCCGCCATGCAAGTGAAACACCTGCTGCTGATCGCCATCCTCGCATTGACCGCTGCTTGCTCATCGAAGGAAGTCGTAGACGAAAACCTCAGCGAAGCCGAGCTGTATCAGCAGGCTCAGACTGACCTGGACAACAACAGCTACACCAGCGCCACAGCCAAGCTGAAGGCTCTGGAGTCGCGTTATCCGTTCGGTCGCTACGCCGATCAGGCTCAGCTGGAGTTGATCTACGCCAACTACAAGAACGCCGAGCCGGAAGCTGCAAAGTCTGCCGCCGAGCGCTTCATTCGTTTGCATCCGCAGCATCCGAACGTGGATTACGCGTACTACCTCAAGGGTCTGACTTCGTTCGACCAGGACGTCGGCCTGCTGGCGCGCTTCCTGCCGCTGGACATGACCAAGCGTGACCCGGGCGCCGCCCGCGACTCGTACAACGAGTTCGCGCAGCTGACCAGCCGCTACCCGAACAGCCGCTACGCGCCGGACGCCAAGCAGCGCATGATCTATCTGCGCAACCTGCTGGCCGCCTACGAAATCCACGTCGCCGACTACTACCTGACCCGTCAGGCTTACGTAGCCGCTGCCAACCGTGGCAAGTACGTCGTGGAAAACTTCCAGGAAACCCCATCGGTCGGCGACGGCCTGGCGGTGATGACCGAAGCCTACCAGCGTCTGCACCTCGACGATCTGGCGGCCACCAGCCTGGAAACCCTGAAGCTCAACTACCCGGATCACCCGAGCCTGGAAGATGGCCAGTTCGTGCCACGCGTAGCCGAGGTTGACAACCGTTCGTTCCTGAGCAAGGCGACTTTGGGCCTGATCGAATCGCGTCCACCGCTGCCGCCGGGCGAAACCCGCGCCAACCAGGACGTGCAGAAGCAGTTCCAGGACGCGAAAGATGCAATCCCGAACGAGCTCAAGCCTAAGGACGAAAACGGCGACGTGATCGAAGAGCCAGAGCCGGAATCCAGCGACACCGACCGCTCGTGGTTCAGCTACATGACCTTCGGCGTGTTCGACTGACCACACCGGCTGTACGAAAAAAGGGAGATCTGCGGATCTCCCTTTTTTATTGCCGCGCTTTAATAGGCTGTGCGCTGATCGGGTCCTTGGCTAAACTGCCGGATCATCAGTCGAAAAGCCGCTCATCATGCTTCGTTTATTGTTCTGGATTGCCCTGATCTTCGCCGCCATCTGGCTCTGGCGCAAATTCAAGGTCCCCGCCTCGTCCACCCGATCGTCGCGCGAACAGGACGCGCCGCCGATGGTGCGTTGCGCCCACTGCGGCGTGCACCTGCCGCGCGACCGCGCGCTGGGCAACCAGCAACTGTGGTATTGCAGCCAGGCTCATCTCGAGCAAGGCCCGGGCGCCAGTGGTCGCTGAGGCCGTCAACGCCGACCAGAAACAGGCGCAGCGTCTGCTGCGCCTTTATCACCTGTACCGTTTAAGTGTCGGCATCACTCTGGTGTTGCTGATCTCCAGCAACATGGACAACCGCCTGCTGACGTCGGCCAACGACGATCTGCTGCGCGGCGGCAGCTGGCTGTACCTGATCATCAATATGCTGCTGGTGGTGTTCCTCGAAAACACCCGGCGCCCGGCGCAGTTGTTCACCCTGGCCCTCGTCGACGTGCTGCTGTTGTGCGGCCTGTTCTACGCGGCCGGCGGCGTGGCCAGTGCGCTGGGCAATCTGCTGGTGGTCTCGGTGGCAATCAGCAACACCCTGCTGCGCCGACGCATCGGCCTGCTGATTGCCGCCATCGCGGCGATCGGCATTGTCGGCCTTAGTTTTCTGCTGGGTCTGAGCCGCCCCTTGAGCGCCAACGCGTACCTGCAAGCCGGCACCCTCGGCGCGCTGTGCTTCGCCGCCTCACTGCTGGTGCAAGGGCTGATCCGCCGCCTCGAAGTCAGCGAGACCCTGGCCGAACAGCGCGCCAGCGAAGTGGTCAGCCTGGAGGCGTTGAATGCGTTGATCCTGCAACGCATGCGCACCGGCATTCTGGTACTCGACGAACAACGCCGAGTGCAACTGGCCAATCACAGTGCGCAGAATTTGCTCGGCCATAGCCAACTGCAAGGTCATTTGATCGACGAATATTCGCCAGCGCTGGTCGAGCGCCTGCAATTGTGGCGCAACAACCCGACCTTGCGCCCGCAGAGTCTGAAAATCCCCGGCAATGGCCTTGAGCTGCAACCCAGCTTCATCGCTCTCGAGCAGAGTCCGAACCAGCAGACGCTGGTGTTTCTCGAAGACCTGGCGCAAATCACCCAACAAGCCCAGCAACTCAAGCTCGCTGCGCTCGGGCGTTTGACCGCCGGCATCTCCCATGAAATTCGCAATCCGCTGGGCGCGATCAGTCATGCCGCGCAGCTGTTGGCCGAGTCCGAGGAACTCGATAGCGCAGATCGACGTCTGACGCAGATTATTCAAGACCACTCCCAGCGCATGAACCGAGTCATCGAAAACGTCCTGCAACTGTCCCGCCGCCAGCAAAGCGCGCCGCAACGGCTGGACCTCAAGCCGTGGCTGGAAGATTTCGTCGGCGAAACCCGCGAGCAGGCCAACGAACGCCAGCACATTCATCTGCGAATCAATTCCGGCGATTTCACCACGCTGATGGACCCCAACCAGCTGCGGCAGATTCTCGACAATCTGATCCGCAACGCCTGGCGTCACAGTGCCCAACTGCACGAGCAGGCCGAAGTATGGCTGGCACTGTTCGTCGACCCCGACAGCCAATTGGCAGTGCTCGAAGTGCAGGACAACGGCCCCGGCGTGTCGGCCGATGAACAGGCGCATCTGTTTGAGCCGTTCTTCACTACGAGCAGCCAGGGCACCGGTCTTGGCCTTTATCTGTCCCGTGAGCTGTGCGAAAGCAACCAGGCACGCCTAGACTTCAAATCACGCCAAGGCGGCGGCTGCTTTTGCATCACTTTTGCTCACGGACGGAAACAAAGTTGAATACAAGCCCACGGCAAAAAATTCTAATCGTCGACGACGAACCGGATATCCGCGAGCTCCTGGAAATCACCCTGGGACGGATGAAACTCGAGACCTTCAGCGCACGCAATCTGGGCGAAGCTCAGGCGCTGTTGCAGCGCGAGCATTTTGACCTGTGCCTGACCGACATGCGCCTGCCCGACGGCACCGGGCTGGAGCTGGTGCAACACATTCAGCAACGCGATCCACACCTGCCGGTGGCGATGATCACGGCGTACGGCAGCGTGGAAACGGCTATCAATGCATTGAAGGCCGGGGCGTTCGATTTCCTCACCAAACCGGTGGAGCTGCCGCGATTGCGCGAACTGGTCAGCTCGGCGCTGCGCCTGCCGACAGCGGGCGGCTTGAGCACGGCAATCGAGCGACGCTTGCTGGGCGATTCGCCGCCGATGGCCAATCTGCGCAAGCAGATCGACAAGCTTGCACGCAGTCAGGCGCCGGTGTACATCAGTGGTGAATCCGGCAGCGGCAAAGAACTGGTCGCGCGTCTGATTCACGAACAAGGCCCGCGCGCCAGCCAGCCGTTTGTGCCGGTGAACTGCGGGGCAATTCCGTCGGAGCTGATGGAAAGCGAGTTCTTCGGTCACCGCAAAGGCAGCTTCACCGGTGCCGTCGAGGACAAACCGGGGCTTTTTCAAGCGGCCCATGGCGGCACTCTGTTTCTCGATGAAGTCGCCGATCTGACACTGTCGATGCAAGTGAAGCTGCTGCGAGCGATCCAGGAAAAAGCCGTGCGCAGCGTCGGCGGCCAGCAGGAAACGGTGGTCGACGTGCGTATCCTTTGCGCCACGCACAAAGACCTTGAAGCCGAAGTTTCGGCCGAACGCTTCCGCCAGGATCTGTATTACCGGCTCAACGTCATCGAACTGCGCGTGCCGTCCCTGCGCGAACGCCGCGACGACATCGAGGCGCTTGCCATGCACGTACTCAAGCGCCTGGCCAAAGACACCGGACAACCCGAAGCGCGCCTGCACCCGCAAGCGCTGGAGGCGCTGAAGAACTATCGCTTTCCCGGCAACGTGCGCGAACTGGAGAATGTTCTCGAACGCGCGCACACCCTGTGTGAAAACCGCACGATCGAAGCGCAGGATCTGCGTTTGAGCGAAGGCAATTGCTCGGCGGACGGGGCGACGGCTGATCTGACGCAGATCGACAATCTCGAGGATTATCTGGAGAGCGTCGAACGCAAACTGATTTTGCAGGCGCTGGAGGAAACCCGCTGGAACCGCACGGCGGCGGCGCAGCGGTTGAGTCTGTCGTTCAGGTCGATGCGTTATCGGCTGAAGAAATTGGGACTGGATTGAAGGCCCCTTCGCGAGCAGGCTCGCTCCCACATTTGGAATGAGTATTCCTGTGGGAGCGAGCCTGCTCGCGAAGGCGGTCTACCAGCCTCTGACTAAATCCGGCCCTCAGGCGCATACGGCGCCGGATCAATAATCGGCGCCCGCCCCAGCATGACATCGGCGAACAACTGGCATGACGCCGGCGCCAGCACCAGCCCGTTGCGGTAATGCCCGCAGTTCAGCCACAGCCCCTCGAACCCCGGCACCCGGCCAATAAAGGGAACCCCTTCCGGCGACCCCGGCCGCAGCCCGGCCCAGTGCCCGACCACCTCGGCATCCGCCAACGCCGGCAGCAATTCGATTGCCGAGGCCTTGAGGCTTTGCAGCGCTATGTCGGTCGGGGTCTTGTCGTAACCTTCGTGCTCCAGCGTGCTGCCGATCAGAATGTGACCGTCGCGACGCGGGATCGCATAACGCCCCTTGGCCAGCACCATGCTCGGCAGGAAATCAGCCGCGCACTTGTAGAGAATCATCTGGCCTTTGACCGGCTCGACCGGCAGCGTCAGGTTCAGCGTCTTGAGCAGATCGCCGCTCCACGCCCCCGCCGTCAGCACAAACTCGTCGCCGCTCATCACCCCAGTGGAGGTTTGCACGCCAACCACGCGCTCGCCCTCGCGGACGAAAACACTGACTTCGCATTGCTCGTGAATCGTCACGTTCGGCAGCGCCAGCAGCGCGGCTTTCAGCGATTTGACCAGCCGTGGATTGCGCACGTTGGCGACATCGGCCATGTAGATCGCCCGGCTGAAACCGCTGCCGAGCACCGGCACCGCGTCATGTGCCGCCGAGATATCCACAGCCCGCAGCGGCCGATTTTCCCGCGCGGCCCAGGCCATGGCTGCGGCTTCATCGTCCAGATCCAGCCAATACAGACCAGTGGTGTGCACTTCAGGATCAACGCCAGTGTCGGCAAACAAGCGCTCGCCGAGCTGTGGATAAAAATCCTGCGACCAATGCGCCAGCGCGGTGACTGCCGGACTGTAGCGCCACGGGTATAACGGCGAGACGATGCCGCCGCCAGCCCAGGACGATTCCTGGCCGACATTCGAGCGATCCAGCAGCACCACGCTGCGCACTTCGGAGGCAAGATTGTAGGCAGTGAGCAGGCCAATCACCCCGCCGCCGACAATCACCACTTGCTGTTGCCTGGTCATGTTTGATCCAACCGTAAAAAAGACAGTGGGCGCAAAAGGCGCCCGAAAAAGAATGCGTCAGCGGCCCCAGCAATCCTTGGCGGTCACACCGGTAGTCGCGTTGTTCATGCTTCGCACGCCGGTGTTGGTCAGGGTGAAATCCCCGCATTTGTCGGTGGCCATGGCCGAGCCGGTTTTACGCACCGCGGTCAGCACAAAGGTCTGGTCGGTCAGCGTAGGGGTGATGGTGTAGAAATCATTGCCCGGGCTCAGTCCGGTGACGCCGGTATAGACATTGTTGCGGGTGTAGAAGCGTTCGAGGGTCTGCGCCTGCTCCGAGAGCAGCGAGACCACTTCGGCGCGACGGCCCTTCTTCACGTATTCGTTGTAGCTGGGGATGCTGATGGTGAGGATGATCCCGATGATCGCGATGACGATCATGATCTCGATCAGGGTAAAACCTCGGCTGGATCTGCGCATGCCTCAAATTCTCGCTTACTGGATTTGTCGCCACATGATACGACGGCTGCCGCCGCCACCTTTTTCCACAACGGTGGTGATGACGCCACTGGTCTCGGTCACGACCTTTCCCGTACCACCGGCGGAAATAACGTTAAGGGTCGGAATGCCACCGGTGAATACCACGCCACTTGATATCGTGTCAGCGCCATCGACCAAACGGTCGCCGGTGGTGTCGATCACGGCGTAGTTGAGCATCTTACCGTTGAACGCATCGAGTTCGACCAGTCGGCCCGTACCAAAACTCGAACAAGGGTCGGTGGTATCGACGCTGGCAGTGGTGAAAACAACTCGTCCCAACACAATACTGGCCTGATTGATCACGCGCTCGCCGGTCAGCACGTTGTTGTACACCAGCGGCAGATACCACCCTTTCTCTGCCGGATACGTCGTTTCATTCTGGCTGGTGGTCAGGAACTGCCCGGAACTGCCGGAGAACGAACCGGTAATCGCCTGCGCCTGCAAGCTGCTGACGGTGATTTGTCCGGCCCCACCTTCTGCATCCCAGATTGAATAGAACGCCTGCAGATCCTTGTTGGTCTTGTCGGCGGTTTCGTTGAACTTGCCGGTGCCAAAGAACACCTGCTTGCCGCCCTGAGCGTTATCCGCCAGCAGGGGTTGCGCGGTGATCGGCTGCGATGCCCCGCCCGGTGCAGTGAACAATGGCTTGCCGGCAAACGCCACGCCCCAGCTTTCCGGCGCCGTTGCACTCAGGTCGAATTTCCACATGCGTCCTTTCAGGTCGCCAGCGTAGGCCGCCTGTACCACGTTCGAAGAGCTCACCCTGAGTTCCACAGATGACAGACCGTTGGTGGTTTCCGTGCTGTCGACGACGATTTTTCTGATCAGCGAACCATCCAGCGCATCCAGTACATATAAAGCCGCAACCCCCGAATTGCTGCCGTAACCATTGGCGATGAAAGTCGCCCAGCGACCATTGGCCAAGCGTGCCACTTCCGGACGCGCGTAGGCGTAACCCAGATCATTGAAAGCATTCGCCGTGTTGGCCGTGGCCGGCGCACTGACTTCCCACAGTGCCCTGATCACGTTACCTGCCGAGGCATCGAACAGTTGCAGCCCATAGAAGGTTTTGCCGCCGGCCCCCGTTCCGCCAATAGCCAGGGTTTTCCAGGTGGTGCCGGCTTGCGCATCGAATACGCCGACTTGGCCATCCACGAGAAACTTGTGGCTGACGCCGTTGACGTAATTGGTATCCGCAATCAGCCGCAACGAAGGCAGCACGCTGGATGGCATGTAGGCATAACGGCGGGTGCCGTTCGCCGAATTGATCACGTTGACGAAACCGTCGTTGGCGTTCACCACCAGACTGGCATTCATGTTCGCCGCCTTGGTGGTCAGGTAGTTGGTGTAACTGCTGTCACCCGTCAGATCGGATGCGGTCTTGTCTGAAGGCGACGCGAGCACCAGCGGCGAATTGATGATGTCACCCAGCAGCGCAGTGCGCACTTTGAGCCCGGCCCTGTTGGTCCCTTTGCTCCACTCCACCAGTTCAGTGCCGCTGACACCGGTGGGCAGGCCCTGATTCAGCGTGTTCTGCTGGGCTGGGGAAAAGCTGCCGAATGCCAGAGCAATGGGCGTATTGCTCAAGGTGTTCCATGACTGGAAATTCGGCGCTGTGGCAGAGGGCACGATGGTGGTGTCGGTCGACCATTGCGCCGCCGAGGTATTTACCGTGCCGGTCGAGGTAAAGCCGAACGACCTGATCGTGCCGCGCCAATCCTTGGGATCGTAGGTTGTCTGGTAAAAACTGCTGCCACTGGTCAACGTACTGCTGCTGGCAACACCGGCACCACCGGAGCCGGCCTTGGAAGTGATATCGCTGAGTGCCGACGATAACGCCGCATTGAGCCCGGAGCTGTCGGTCGCCTGGTAATACCTGCCCTGCCCGTAACTGGCGGCGTCGGACAACATGTCGTTATCCGCCGCGAAACCCACGGTGTAGGTGTTCATGTTCTGCCGGGGAAAATCCACCGCGTTCCAGCTCTTGCCTGCTGCGTCAGTACCGGTCGAACGCATGTCGATGTCGAAGGCGAATTTGGCGATGTCATCCAGATAAAGCGTGTCGCCTTCACCGTCACCGTTGAGGTTGTCGCCATCGTTATTCACGCCATCCCAGTTCGGTAGCCGGCTGCCTCCCAGCGGATCGTTGGTCGGGAAGGTACGGTCATAGGTTGGCAAGCCATCGGTAATCACCACGCCGTAGTTTTTCTGGCAGCGGTATTGAATCGGACTGGTATAGCTCGCCGGTGTGCCGTTGTAGTAAGGCGCCAAGCCACGCATGTAGCGCGTGACTTCGTAGTAGCTCTCGGCCAATGGCGTGTTGGCCACGGCGTTCAAGCCGTTGATCGATGAGATCAGCGCGTTGTAGTTGGTGTCTGCCTGGGCTTGGGTGACGTTGCCCGCGACGGGTGACAAATCGGTGATTGAGCGAGCGATGAAACCGCCGTTGCCCGGGTTGCTGCTGGTCGCCGGATTGAATGTCGACAGGCCCATGCGCAAGGTGCGGTTGCTGCTCACCAGTGCGGTGGAAACGTTGCGCGCCACGTTCATCCGGTAATCGTTGGGAATCGCCCCCGTAGTGAAGTCGCGGGTGCCGGTGCTGTTGGCGAGGCTGACTATGTAGGAAATGTAATCGGCGGAATACCGAGTGTTCTCGTTGCCTACCGGGTCTGGGAGCTTGAGGCACAACGGCGCCACGCTGTTGTTGTAGAACGCATAGGCGCCTCCCGAGCACCCGGAAGTCGGCAGGCTCGATAGAAACACCGTGTCGCCGGTAATCTGCGGCGCATTGAGTGCAGAGCACAATCCGAGGAAGGCATTGCACTGCCGGGCGGGAGTGCGGTTGACGTTCGGGTCGAATCCGGCGGCGTAGATGATGCTGTTCATACTGCCGGAGTCGTCGATCAGCAGCATCACGTTTGGCGCCACCGCAGCCGCGCTCAGCAATGGCGAATCGGAAGGCGTGAAAGCCCAGGCCGGGGCCGCCAGGTAACAACTCAGCAGCATGCCGATCAGCAGCGACAGGCCGCGCTCAATACTTCGCATAGACACTCTCCACCACGCTACGCGAATTGCCGGCGATGCCAACCGCAGTGACTCGATACAAGGTTGCCGAAGTGTTACTCGGCACGTTCACCGCCGTCAGGGTCGTGCCGATGTTCTGCACGCCATAAAAGCCATTACCGGCGGCGATCCAGGTCACCCCGGAGGTCGAATTGAAGCCGGCCGAGCTGACCACTGACGACTCCGCCGGCGGCAGACATTGGTTCGTGCCGCTGCACACCGCCAACGAGTAACTGTCCAGTTGCACTGCGCTTTCGCCGATACGCAACGCTGCTTCCGCAGCCTGAAACGATTGATTGCGCAGGCTTACGCTGCCGGCCATTTTCTCTTGCAGGTTGGCGCTCTGCATCGAGGACAAACCGATCAATGTGAGCAACAGCAGAAACACCAGGCTCACCAACAGGACCATGCCGCGCTGGGCCTGACGTTGTTGCAAGGAAATCCTCATCGCCGCCCCCTCATGGCAAGCGGTTGCGCAATGCCGCAACCACGTTGAAGGTTTGATTGCGCACCCGATTGTTCGGGTCGGTGAGGGTCAGGCTCAGGCGCACGCTGCGGATGCGCGCCGGATCACCGGGGTTGCTGCTGTAGGTCGAGGCTGCGACGTCGGTCGCCGAGCTGGCAAGGCCGAAGGTGACGTTGAAGGCGCTGACGTTGTTCACCAGCACTTGCTGCGCCGGATTGCCGCTGCCAGTGCCCATGAGGATCTGGTTATTGCTGAAGCTGTAGATCAGGCGCCGGATCGGGAACGCGATCTGCCCCGTGGTCGGGCTGCGCAATCCGCTGTAGGCGACCGCGCTGTTGCGACAATCGGAAATCACTGTCCAGGTCGGCGTTCCCCCGCCGCTGCCTACATCGGCGGTGACCATGGTCAGCTTGAGACTGGCGTTATCCCAGTTGATCGGGATGAGTTGCGCAGTGTTGAAATCCCCTGCAGAACTGGAGTCGACGATGGTGCCAAGGCAGCCGAACATGCCGACCATGCGGATTTCCTGAATCATCTTGCTGAGAACGAAGCGCGCGTCTTCCTGCATCGCTGCGGCGCTGTTCTGACTGACGTAAGTGTTTTTTGCGGCGATGAAAATCTGCACTACACCGAGTACGACGATCAACCCCAAAGCCAGGGCAATCAGCAGCTCGATCAGGCCGAAACCACGGTTGGAACGTGTCATGGGGTGGCCACCGGATCGACCGCCGCCCGGCTGGTCAGCACGAAACTGCGCTGGGCACTGGCAGCATTGGCTGCACGCGCATCGCTCCAGGTAATGGTGATGGTGTAGACCCGTTGATTGAGGGTGATGCTGCCCGTCGCGGTGGGACCGCCGAAGTTGGCGATATTGGTGGTGAAGTCGTAGAGGTCCTGGTCCCGCGCATTACTGAGATTGCCCGAGGTAGGTGGCGTAACGGTGTAGTTGGCGCCGGAATTGGCACGGATGCGATCCATCATGTCATAGGCGATGAAGCTGGCCTGACTAGTCATACGCGAACTGTCGGTGTACTTCAGCGCATTGAGCTGCACCGCCGCTGCGCCCAACAGCCCGACGGTGAGAATCAGCAGCGCGACCAGCACTTCGATCAGCGTCATGCCCTCCTGTGCGTTTTTGCTCCCTGCCCTCATCCGCAATTTCCACCCAGTTGAATGCGTCCGTTCAAACACACGTTCAGCGTCCTGCTTTGCGTGCCCAGCGTGTAACCGATGACTACCGCCGTCGACGGTGCCGCCAGACCACCAAGATTGTTGAAATCCAGTGCGGTCACTCCTGAGGGTAGCGTCAGAGTCGCGCCGCTGCTCATCGCTGGAACAACCCGCAACACATTGGCCGGATTGCCAGTACTGTCGTAGACCGCCAGCTCACCGGTCCACACACTGCCGCCAGCGGTCGGACGCAGACGCGTGGTCACGCCGCGATTGATCGCTTCGAGCCGGGCGAAATTGATCGCGCGCTGCAAGTCGCCGACTTCGGTATCCGCCTTGCTGCTCTGGATCGTACGGGTAAAGGCCGGCACCGCCAGCGTGATCAGTATCAGGAACACCGCAATGGCGACCAGCAACTCGACCAGCGTGAAACCTTTTGTACGAAGATCCATCGGTGCCCTCCGTTGCCGTCGGCTATACCTGCTTTTACACGCTAGAACATTCGCTCGGCACGCGCCGACTGATTTGCCCTGCGCGGCGCACGGATTGCGCTGCTCATACCATTCCACGGAGGGATTTTTCATGCCGCAACACGGTTTCAGCCTGATTGAACTGCTTATGGGACTGGCGATTGGCGCAATTGTTCTGCTGCTGGTCAGCCCGGCGTTCGCTGCGCTCAAACAGGCGACTCAGCGCGACCACGCAGCGCAGTCGCTGCTCGAGGGCATCCGCCACGCTCGCACCCTGGCTATGACCCACAATCAAAGTGTGGTGATCCATGGCATTGACGGCGACTGGAGTCAGGGTTGGCGAATCATTCTGGATCTTAGCGGCAAGGGGCCGGAGGACAGCAGCAATCCGCTGCTGGTTGAACGCGCCAGTGAGGCGAAGGTGGCGATTGTCGGCAACTGGTGGGTGAGCCGCTACGTGCGGTTCAGTCATCTGGGACAGCCGCTGATGCCGGGACGGCGATTTCAGGCGGGGACAATACACGTCTGTTCGCCGCGCGAGCCGGTCAGCCAGCGGCAGATCGTGCTGGCGGCGACCGGTCGCGTGCGCCTGGGCAGTCAGGAGACCGAACAGGCGCTGTGCGACAAACGCAGAAGCGTCAGATCGAACGGACGCGCAGCTCTTTCGGCATCGAGAACGTGATGTTCTCCTCACGGCCAGCCAGCTCGTCGGCACCGGTCGCGCCCCAGGCCTGCAATTGCTGGATCACGCCCCGGACCAGCACTTCCGGTGCCGAGGCGCCAGCGGTAATGCCAATGCGCTCGACGCCATCGAACCAGCTCTGTTGCAGATCCTCGGCACCGTCGATCAGGTAGGCCGGAGTCGCCATACGCTCAGCCAGTTCACGCAGACGGTTGGAGTTGGAGCTGTTCGGGCTGCCGACCACCAGTACCACGTCGCACTCGTCGGCCAGTTGCTTGACGGCGTCCTGGCGGTTTTGTGTGGCGTAGCAGATGTCGTCCTTGCGCGGGCCACCGATCGCCGGGAAGCGCGCGCGCAGGGCATCGATAACGCGACTGGTGTCGTCCATCGACAAGGTTGTCTGGGTGACGAAGGCGAGTCTTTCCGGATCGCGCACTTGCAATGCGGCCACGTCCTTTTCGTCTTCGACGAGGTAGATCGCGCCGCCGTTGCTGGCATCGTACTGGCCCATGGTGCCTTCAACTTCCGGGTGACCGGCGTGGCCGATCAGGATGCACTCGCGACCGTCGCGGCTGTATTTGGCGACTTCGATGTGCACCTTGGTCACCAGCGGGCAGGTTGCATCGAAGACTTTCAGGCCACGACCTGCAGCTTCGTTGCGTACGGCTTGGGAAACACCGTGGGCACTGAAGATGACGATGACGTCATCGGGTACCTGATCGAGCTCTTCGACGAAAATCGCGCCACGGCTGCGCAGGTCTTCGACGACGAACTTGTTGTGCACCACTTCGTGACGCACATAGATCGGCGGCCCGAAGACTTCCAGGGCGCGGTTGACGATTTCGATCGCCCGGTCCACACCGGCGCAGAAGCCACGGGGGTTGGCGAGTTTGATTTGCATGCTGTGCCTCGTGTCTTGCGCGCGAAAACAATGGAAAACAGACTGTGGAGACCTGCTTGTTGTGGCGAGGGGATTCATCCCCGCTCGGCTGCGTAGCAGTCGTAGACTATCAACGGACTTATCTCAGAATCCGTTGACTGGTCTGGGGGCGCTTCGCACCACAGCGGGGATAAATCCCCTCGCCACAGAAGCTCACTCCTGCATTTTTAGATCGCTTTGACGGAAATGATTTCCACGTCAAAGGTCAGCGTCTTGCCCGCCAGCGGGTGGTTGAAGTCGACGGTCACTTGCGTGTCATCGAATTCCTTCACCACACCTGGCAATTCAGTATTGGCCGCATCGTTGAAGATCACCAGCAGACCCGGTGACAACTCCATGTCGTTGAACTGCGAACGCGGGATGGTCTGCACGTTCTGCGGGTTCGGCTGACCAAAAGCGGTTTCTGGCTCGACGGTCAGGGAGCGCTTGTCGCCGGCCTTGAAGCCAAACAGTGCGGCTTCGAAGCCCGGCAGCAGGTTGCCATCGCCGACCTTGAAGGTCGCCGGGGCCTTGTCGAAGGTACTGTCGACGGTGTCACCGTTTTCCAGGCGCAAGGCAAAGTGCAGGGTGACTTCGGTGTTCTGGCCGATGCGTTGCTCAGTCGATTGCGGTTCAGTCATGAGCAGCCTCTTCGGTTTTCTTCGATTTGAACATGTCCAGTGCCAGCATGATCGCGCCAACGGTGATCGCGCTGTCGGCAATGTTGAACGCCGGGAAATACCAGCGGTTCTGCCAGTGCACCAGAATGAAGTCGATCACATGGCCCAGGGCAACGCGGTCATACAGGTTGCCCAGCGCGCCACCCAGCACCAACGCCAGGGCGACGGCCAGCCAGGTGTCGTTGCGGCCCAGGCGCTTGAGCCAGACCACCAGTACCGCACTGACGACAATGGCGATCAGCGCAAACAGCCAGCGCTGCCAGCCGGAGCTGTCGGCGAGGAAGCTGAAGGCAGCACCAGTGTTGTAGGCCAGCGTCCAGCTGAACAGATCGGGAATGATCACGATCTGCTGGAACATTTCGAGCTTGGCTTCGAAGTAGAACTTGCTGGCCTGGTCAATGACCAGGACCAGCAGGCTCAACCACAGCCAGCTCAGCCGTCCGAAACGGCCAATGGCATCA
The DNA here is from genome assembly GCF_007293365.2 of Pseudomonas sp. ef1. NCBI lineage: Bacteria > Pseudomonadati > Pseudomonadota > Gammaproteobacteria > Pseudomonadales > Pseudomonadaceae > Pseudomonas > Pseudomonas sp. ef1. Next base: position 6,134,184 of record NZ_CM129815.1, read on the forward strand.
GGCATAGTGACGAACCTCGCCAGCACCGCTGATGTTGTCGACGCAACGCCCGCAGATTTCCGGATGCTCCGGGTTCACGCCGACGTCTTCGCGGCAATGCCAGCAACGCGCGCATTTCGGGAACGCCGATTTGACGATCTTCAGTTTCAGACCGCTGACTTCGGTGGCCACTGCATCGGCCGGAGCCTGAACGAATGGTGCAACGCTGGCAGTCGAGGTGATCAGGACAAAGCGCAGCTCGTTGCTCAGCTTGGCCAGATCGGCGCTCAGCGCCTCTTCGGCAAACAGCGTCACTTCGGCCTGCAGGTTGCCACCGACGGCTTTCGCCGCACGCTGGATTTCCATCTCTTTGTTGACCGCGACTTTCACTTCCATGATGCGATCCCAGTAGGCGCGACCCAGCTCGAAGCCTTCCGGCAGCTCGGTCAGGCCTTCGTACCAGGTGTTGAGCATGACCGACTCGTTACGCTCGCCCGGCAGGTATTGCCACAGCTCGTCAGCAGTGAAGGCGAGGATCGGCGCGATCCAGCGCACCAGCGCCTCGGAGATGTGGAACAGCGCGGTCTGGCACGAGCGACGGGCCTTGCTGTCGGCACCGGTGGTGTACTGGCGGTCCTTGATGATGTCGAGGTAGAAACCGCCCAGCTCCTGCACGCAGAAGTTATGGATCTTCGAGTAGACGTTCCAGAAACGGTATTCGCCGTAGTGCTCTTGCAACTCGCGTTGCAGCAGCAGCGTGCGATCCACCGCCCAGCGATCCAGCGCCAGCATGTCTTCGGCCGGCAACAGGTCGGTGGCCGGGTTGAAACCGGTCAGGTTGGAAAGCAGGAAGCGCGCGGTGTTACGGATACGACGATAAGCATCGGCGCTGCGGGTCAGGATCTGATCCGACACAGCGATTTCGCCAGAGTAGTCGGTCGACGCGACCCAAAGACGCATGATGTCGGCGCCCAGCGTATCGTTGATCTTCTTCGGCTCAATCACGTTTTTCAGCGATTTGGACATCTTGCGGCCGGACTCGTCCACGGTGAAGCCGTGCGTCAGCAGCTCGCGATAAGGCGCGTGGTTGTCGATGGCGCAACCGGTGAGCAAGGACGAGTGGAACCAGCCACGGTGCTGGTCGGAACCTTCCAGGTAGAGGTCGGCACGCGGGCCGCTCTCGTGGCCCATCGGGTGCGAACCGCGCAGGACGTGCCAGTGCGTGGTGCCGGAGTCGAACCAGACGTCGAGGGTGTCGCTGATCTTGTCGTATTGCGGCGCTTCATCGCCCAGCAGTTCGGCGGCGTCGAGTTTGAACCAGGCTTCGATGCCTTCGACTTCAACGCGTTTGGCGACTTCTTCCATCAGCTCGACGGTACGCGGGTGCAGCTCGCCGCTTTCCTTGTTGAGGAAGAACGGGATCGGCACGCCCCAGTTGCGCTGACGCGAGATGCACCAGTCCGGACGGTTGGCGATCATCGAATGCAGGCGCGCCTGGCCCCAGGCCGGAACGAACTTGGTGTCTTCGATGGCTTTGAGCGAGCGCACGCGCAGGGTGTCGCCGCTGGTTGGCTCCTTGTCCATGCCGATGAACCACTGCGCAGTAGCGCGGTAGATCAGCGGGGTCTTGTGGCGCCAGCAGTGCATGTAGCTGTGTTCGATGACGGTGGTGTGCATCAGCGCACCGACTTCGGTCAGTTTTTCGACGATGGCCGGGTTGGCCTTCCAGATGAACTGGCCGCCGAAGAATTCCAGCGACGGCACGTACACGCCGTTGCTCTGTACCGGGTTGAGGATGTCGTCGTTGACCATGCCGTATTTCTTGCAGGTCACGAAGTCGTCCACGCCATAGGCCGGGGCGGAGTGAACCACGCCGGTGCCTGCGCCCAGTTCGACGTAGTCAGCCAGGTACACCGGCGACAGACGATCGTAGAACGGGTGACGGAAGTTGATCAGCTCCAGCTCTTTACCGGTGGTGGTGGCGACGACCGAACCTTGCACGCCATAGCGCGCCAGGCAGGCTTCGACCAGCTCTTCAGCCAGCACCAGCAGCTTGTCGCCGATATCGACCAGGGCGTAGTTGAATTCAGGGTGCACGTTCAGCGCCTGGTTGGCCGGGATGGTCCACGGGGTGGTGGTCCAGATCACGATCGCAGCAGGTTTGCTCAGCGAGGCCAGACCGAAGGCCGCAGCCAGTTTGGCTTCATCAGCGATCGGGAACGCGACGTCGATGGTCGAGGACTTTTTGTTCTCGTACTCGACTTCCGCTTCAGCCAGAGCCGAACCGCAATCGAAGCACCAGTTCACTGGCTTGAGGCCCTTGAAGACAAAACCACCCTTGACGATTTCGGCGAGGGCGCGGATTTCACCGGCCTCGTTCTTGAAATCCATGGTCTTGTACGGGTTGGCGAAGTCGCCCAGCACGCCGAGACGGATGAACTCGGACTTCTGCCCTTCGATCTGCTCGGTGGCGTAGGCACGGCACAGCTCGCGGGTTTTATCCGCGCCGAGGTTCTTGCCGTGGGTCACTTCCACCTTGTGCTCGATCGGCAGGCCGTGGCAATCCCAGCCCGGGACATACGGCGCGTCGAAACCCGACAGGGTTTTCGAGCGGATGATCATGTCCTTGAGAATCTTGTTCAGTGCGTGACCGATGTGGATCGTGCCGTTGGCGTACGGAGGGCCGTCGTGCAGGACGAACTTCGGACGATCCTTGCCAATCTCGCGCAACTTTCCGTACAGGCCAATACTGTCCCAGCGCTGCAGGATCTGCGGTTCGCGCTGTGGCAGGCCGGCCTTCATTGGGAAGGCGGTGTCCGGAAGGTTTAGCGTGGCTTTATAGTCGGTCATTTAAGGCTCTTCATTAGCGATGGGCGCTAGGTGCGGCTAGTGCACGGGCGGTGGCGACATCCGCATTGATCGCCGTTTTCAATGCCTCCAGAGAGGCGAAGCGCTGCTCTTCACGCAGCTTTTGGTGGAAAACCACCGTCAAACGCCGGTCATACAGATCGCCGGCAAAATCTAACAGATGGACCTCGAGGTGGGCTTTGCCATCTCCTTGCACCGTGGGGCGCACGCCGATATTGGCGACGCCGGGCCAGGTCTTGCCGTCGATGTCGACATTCACCAGATACACCCCGGTAAACGGCACGCGACGACGCTTGAGTTGAATGTTGGCAGTGGGCGTGCCCAGTTGCCGGGCCAGTTTCTGACCATGCAGCACGCGACCGGCGATGCGGTACGGACGGCCGAGCAAGCGTTCGGCCAAGGCAAAATCGGCCGCAGCCAAGGCGTTGCGCACCTGCGTGCTGCTGACGCGAATGCCGTCCAGCTCGACGGTTTGCGCCGCTTCGACGGTGAAACCGTGAACCTGCCCGGCCTGCATCAGAAAATCGAAATCGCCGAGGCGGTCGCAACCGAAACGGAAATCATCACCGACCTCCAGATGCTGCACGCCAAGGCCATCGACCAGAATGGTATCGACGAACTCACTGGCGCTGAGCTTGCTCAGCCGTTGGTTGAAAGCCAGGCACAAGACCCGGTCGACGCCTTCAGCGGCCAGTAACTGCAGCTTGTCGCGCAACCGCGCCAGACGTGCCGGTGCGGTGTCGGGAGCAAAGAACTCCCGCGGCTGCGGCTCGAAAATCACCACGCAGCTGGGTACGCCCAACTCGAGCGCACGCTCACGCAGCCGGGCCAGGATAGCCTGGTGACCACGGTGAACACCGTCAAAGTTGCCAATAGTGGCGACGCAGCCCCGATGCTGGGGGCGCAAGTTGTGGAGGCCTCGAACCAGCTGCATAACGCGCTTCTTGCTCATAAAGTGGTCGATTATAACCACACCCGACGGCCGACGACAGGCAACACCGTAACGCAAAGTGAACGAGCCGACAAAACCGCCGGCCCATGCCTGCTCATGAAGGCTGAAACCTCAGCTCAAGGCCTTGCGATTGAAGTCGCGCAGGCGGAAACCCAACAGCAACAACATACCGAAATACGCCACCACGCCAGCAACTACCAGCGCGCCCAGACGCAGGAAGCGCTCGAGCATATGCCCCTCATCCCAGGCGGGCATGAAATGCATGCCGGCCAGCAACACCGCCGACATCACGGTCACCGCAACGACCAGCTTGAAGCCGAATTTGCCCCAGCCCGGTTGCGGTTGATACATCTTTTGCTTGCGCAGTTGGTAGAACAGCAGCCCGGCGTTCAGGCAAGCACCGGCACTGATCGCCAAGGCAAGGCCGGCGTGGGCCAGCGGCCCGATCAGTGCCAGGTTGAACAACTGGGTGCAGACCAGCGTGAAAATTGCGATTTTCACCGGGGTGCGAATGTTCTGTTGCGCATAAAAGCCCGGCGCCAGCACTTTGATCACGATAATCCCGAGCAGGCCGACCGAATAGGCAATCAGCGCACGCTGGGTCATCTCGGCATCAAAGCCACTGAACTGACCGTACTGGAACAGCGAAACAGTCAGCGGCTCGGCAAGAATCCCCAGTGCCAGCGCGCACGGCAGCACCAGCACAAAGCACAGGCGCAGCCCCCAATCGAGGATCCGCGAGTATTCGTGGCGATCCTTGCTGGCGTAGGTCTTGGCCAGCGTTGGCAGGAGAATCGTGCCGAGCGCCACGCCCAATACGCCCGACGGCAATTCCATCAAGCGGTCGGCGTAATACATCCACGACACCGAACCCGCGACCAGAAACGAGGCGAAGATGGTGTTGATGATCAATGAAATCTGACTCACCGACACGCCGAGAATCGCCGGCAGCATCTGCTTCATCACCCGCCAAACGCCGCTGTCGCGCAGGTTCAGGCGTGGTAGCACCAGCATGCCGATCTTTTTCAGGTGCGGCAGCTGATACAGCAACTGCGCCAGACCGCCGACCAACACCGCCCACCCGAGCGCCATGACCGGCGGATCGAAATACGGCGTGAGGAACAGCGAAAACACGATCATGCTGACGTTGAGCAGAGTCGGCACGAAGGCCGGCACCGAGAAGCGGTTCCAGGTATTGAGGATCGCGCCGGCCAGCGACGACAGCGAGATCAGCAATATATAAGGAAAGGTCACCCGCAACAGATCGGAGGTGAGCTGGAATTTCTCCGGGGTATCGGTAAAACCGGGCGCTGTGGCCCAGATCACCCAAGGGGCGGCGATCATGCCCAGTGCAGTCACAACCGCCAACACCAGCGTCAACAGGCCCGATACATAGGCAATAAAGGTACGCGTCGCCTCTTCGCCCTGCTGGCTTTTATATTCGGCCAGAATCGGCACGAAAGCCTGGGAGAAAGCCCCTTCGGCAAAGATCCGCCGCAGCAGGTTGGGCAGTTTGAACGCAATAAAGAAGGCATCCGTGGCCATCCCGGCGCCGAATGTCCGCGCGATCAGCGTGTCACGAACAAAACCCAGAATCCGGGAAAGCATCGTGATAGAGCTGACGGCGGCCAACGATTTGAGCAGATTCATTGAGAGAGTTTGTGCCTGTCGATAAACAGCAGGCGAACAATGCGCCTACTTGTGCGATACTCCGCGCCGCAACAGCACAGAGCCAAAGCTCGCGAGTTTACAGGTCAAGCGCCGGAAATAAATATCCCGCCTCTTTATACCTACCACTTAGCGGAACGATTCAAGTGCCCTTGACAAGACAAGTCTTCATCGGCATGATTCGCGGCCTATTTTGTTTGCTATTTCCTAAAAAGTCTTTCGAGGAGCTCGACGGTGGCCAACTCACCTTCCGCCAAAAAACGTGCAAAACAGGCTGAGAAGCGTCGCAGCCACAACGCCAGCCTGCGTTCCATGGTTCGTACCTACATCAAGAATGTAGTTAAGGCCATCGACGCAAAAGACGCTGAAAAAGCTCAAGCTGCATACGTTCTGGCTGTGCCAGTTATCGACCGTATGGCCGATAAAGGCATCATCCACAAGAACAAGGCTGCTCGTCATAAGAGCCGTCTGAATGGCCACGTCAAAGCGCTGAAAGAAGCCGCTTAATCGACGTAGTCATTAAAAAACCGACCTCAGGGTCGGTTTTTTATTGCCTGTGATTTAACAAGCTACAGGCAAAAAAAGTGTGGGAGCGAGCCTGCTCGCGAATGCGATCTGCCAGTTGATATTTCTATCGACCGACATGACCTCTTCGCGAGCAGGCTCGCTCCCACAGTTCGGATTGGTGGCGCTTATTGCTGGACCGGCACCCACGGCAGGATCGGGATCGCCGTGACCGCATTCTGCGGACTGCCCTCGATCAAGCGATCACTGTAGACCAGGTACACCAGCGTGTTGCGCTTCTTGTCGAGGAAACGCACCACCTGCATGGTCTTGAACACCAGCGAGGTGCGCTCCTTGAACACCTCGTCGCCGTCCTTCAACTCACCCTTGAACTTGATCGGCCCGACCTGACGACAAGCGATCGAGGCTTCAGCACGATCCTCGGCCAGACCGAGACCACCCTTCACTCCGCCCGTCTTGGCACGCGACAGGTAGCAGGTCACGCCCTCGACTTTCGGATCGTCGAAGGCCTCGACCACGATCCGGTCATTCGGCCCGACAAACTTGAACACCGTCGACACCTGACCGATCTCCTCGGCCGAGACCAGCAATGGCATGGCCATCAGCAGGCCCAACAATCCTTTCGCTACACGCATCGAATTTTCCTTAGACCAGAATCAGGTTGTCACGGTGAACCAGTTCCGGCTCCGCCATGTAACCGAGCAAACCGACAATCGCATCCGACGACTGACCGATGATTTTTTGCGCTTCCAGGGCGCTGTAATTGGCCAGACCCCGAGCGATCTCCCGACCATCCGGCGCCACACAGACGACCATCTCACCGCGACGGAAGCTGCCTTGAACCAGTTTCACCCCCACCGGCAGCAGGCTTTTGTTGCCCTTGGACAACGCCGACACCGCCCCCTCATCCAGCACCAGGGTGCCACGGGTTTGCAGGTGCCCGGCCAGCCACTGCTTGCGCGCCGCGAGCATGCCGCGCTCCGGCGATAGCAGCGTGCCAATGCGCTCGCCCGCCTTCAGGCGATCGAGCACACGCTCAAGCCGCCCGCCGACGATGATGGTGTGCGCACCGGAACGCGCTGCCAAGCGTGCCGCACGCAACTTGGTCTGCATGCCGCCGCGCCCCAGCGCACCACCGGTACCGCCTGCAACCGCATCGAGCGTCGGATCATCGGCGCGCGCTTCATAAATCAGCTGCGCATCGGGATTGTTGCGCGGATCAGCGTCGAACATGCCGTCGCGATCGGTAAGGATCACCAGCAGATCAGCCTCGACCAGATTGGCCACCAGCGCCGCCAGCGTGTCGTTGTCGCCGAAACGGATTTCATCGGTGACCACAGTGTCGTTTTCGTTGATCACCGGAATGACCTTCAGCTCGACCAGTGCACGCAAGGTGCTTCGGGCATTGAGGTAGCGCTTGCGGTCGGACAGGTCGTCGTGGGTCAGGAGAATCTGCGCAGTGTGCCGGCCATGCTCGGCGAAGCTCGACTCCCACGCCTGCACCAACCCCATCTGACCGATTGCAGCGGCCGCCTGGAGCTCGTGCATGGCACTGGGTCGTGCGGTCCAGCCCAAGCGACTCATGCCGGCCGCTACCGCCCCGGAGGACACCAGCACCAGCTCGACGCCCGCCTCATGCAGCGCCACCATCTGCTCGACCCAGACACTCATTGCCGCGCGATCCAGCCCTTTGCCGTCAGCTGTCAGCAAAGCGCTGCCGATCTTCACGACCCAACGCTGCGCACCTGTCACCTTGCTCCGCATCATCTTCAACCTTAGCTTGAGGGCAGCGCGACCTGGCACTGCCCGTGACGTTAATCGTGGCGATTGCTGACCAACGATCGATTTCCGGATACTAAAACGCCGCTCGATTGAGCGGCGTTCAAGTTTATCGCAACGGATCAGTCACGCACGTAAATGATTTCCGGACCATCTTCGTCATCCACATCTTCTTCGTCCCAGTCATCGTCGCCGATGTCATGGACCGACTTCACGCCACTGCGACGCAGGGCACGCTTGTCGTCCAGCGCCTGCAACTGTGCACGGGCTTCGTCTTCGATGCGCTGATCGAGATCGGCCAGCTCTTCCTTGTACGCAGGATCTGCGGCGAGGCGATCGGCACGATCTTCCATGTAGCGCATGATGTCGTGGCACAGACGCTCGGTACCGATCTTGGCGATGGCCGAGATCACGTACACCGGACCGGTCCACTCCAGGTGATCGACGATTTCCTTGACGCGAGCATCGTGCTCTTCCTCAAGAATCTGGTCGCACTTGTTCAGCACCAGCCAGCGATCACGCTCGGCCAGCGACGGGCTGAACTTGATCAGCTCGTTGACGATCACTTCAGCCGCGTCTGGAGCACTGGAATCATCCAGCGGCGCCATGTCGACGAGGTGCAGCAGCAGACGCGTACGCGCCAGGTGCTTGAGGAAGCGAATGCCCAGGCCGGCACCGTCGGAAGCGCCTTCGATCAAGCCCGGAATGTCGGCAATGACGAAGCTTTTCCAGCGATCGACACTGACCACACCCAGGTTCGGCACCAGTGTGGTGAACGGGTAGTCGGCGACTTTCGGCTTGGCGGCCGAGACCGAACGGATAAAGGTACTTTTACCGGCGTTCGGCAAGCCCAACAGACCGACGTCGGCCAGCACTTTCATTTCCAGCTTCAGGTCGCGCTGCTCGCCCGGCTTGCCTGGCGTGGTCTGACGCGGCGCACGGTTGGTACTGGATTTGAAACGGGTGTTACCCAGACCGTGCCAGCCGCCCTGCACTACCATCAGTTTCTGACCAGCCTTGGTCAGGTCGCCGATGACTTCCTGAGTGGCAGAGTCGATCACGGTGGTGCCGACCGGCACGCGCAGGATCAGGTCTTCGCCCTTCTTGCCGGTGCAGTCGGTGCTGCCGCCGTTGGAGCCACGCTCGGCATCAAAGTGACGGGTGTAACGGTAGTCGACCAGGGTATTGAGGTTTTCGTCGGCCATCATGTAGATGGAACCGCCGTCACCGCCATCACCGCCGTTCGGACCGCCGTTTTCAATGAATTTTTCCCGGCGGAAACTCATGGCACCGTTGCCACCGTCACCGGCCTTTACGCGAATCGATACTTCATCAACAAACTTCATAACCAACGCCTCTCGCCGTACGGACGAGCCGAAAAACAATCAAGACATAAGACTCTTGCAAAAATGAGCGCAGCGACCCCAAGACACGACCTGCATCGCACGCCGACAGCCCATACAAACAGCTTTGCAAGAGACTCACCCCACAAACGAAAAAGCCCCGTCGCAAGACAGGGCTTCTCCAGCGATCTCGCGATTAAGCCGCGATTACGCTCACGTAACGACGACCGAAGGCGCCCTTTACTTCGAACTTGATCACGCCTTCGATTTTAGCGAAGAGAGTGTGATCCTTGCCCATGCCAACGCCGTAGCCAGCGTGGAATTGGGTGCCGCGCTGACGCACGATGATGTTGCCGGCCTTGATGACCTGGCCGCCATACATCTTCACGCCAAGGCGTTTGGCTTCTGAGTCGCGACCGTTACGGGTACTACCACCAGCTTTTTTGTGTGCCATGAGTTCAATTCTCCTAGTGAGGAATTAGGCTGTAATTAAGCCTGAATACCGGTGATTTTGATCTCGGTGAACCACTGGCGGTGGCCCATACGCTTCATGTGGTGCTTACGGCGACGGAACTTGATGATGCGGACTTTATCGTGACGACCTTGGGAGATCACTTCAGCCTTGACGGTTGCGCCAGCAACAACTGGTGCGCCGATGTTCACGTCGTCGCCGTTGGCGACCAGCAGAACGCGATCAAAAGTCACGGATTCGCCAGTAGCGATTTCCAGTTTTTCGATCTTCAGGTATTCACCTTCAGCGACCTTGTATTGCTTACCGCCGGTAACGATTACTGCGTACATGGTATTTCTCCGATAATCCTGCTCACCCAGCTCTTTATAAGAAGAGGTATTGGCTGGCATGGCTGCATGGGGCTGGAACGGCCCAAGTGCAATTGCGTAAGGCAGGTGCTGCCCAGGAAGTTCAGGGTGCGCGATTGTACGCAAGCAATCTGCCTCGCGCAAGTGGCCGTCCATCGCGCCTTGACAGGTCTGGACGGGGGTCCTAGCATGCCGCGCAACCCTTCTGGAGCGACTCTCGCTGATGCAACCCCAAGCTTTCTACCGCGCGGTGGCGGACGATTTTAGCGCCGTCGACGGCATCATCAAGAAGCAGCTGACGTCTCGAGTGCCGCTGGTATCGAAAATCGGCGATTACATCACGTCGGCCGGCGGCAAACGCCTGCGTCCTTTATTAGTGTTGCTGTGTGGCAAGGCCCTGGGTCGCGAAGGCGACGACATGCGCCTGCTGGCCGCCACCATCGAATTCCTGCATACCGCGACCCTGCTGCATGACGACGTCGTCGACATGTCCGGCATGCGCCGTGGCCGCTCGACCGCCAACGCCATGTGGGGCAACGCCCCGAGCGTGCTGGTCGGCGATTTCCTGTATTCGCGCTCGTTCGAAATGATGGTCGAACTGGGCTCGATGCCGGTGATGAAGATTTTGTCTCAAGCCACGCGGATCATCGCTGAAGGCGAAGTGTTGCAGCTGTCCAAGGTGCGTGACGCCAGCACCAGCGAAGAAACCTACATGGAAGTCATCCGCGGCAAAACCGCGATGCTCTTCGAAGCGTCGACCCACAGCGCCGCCGCCCTGGCTGGCGCGACCGCCGAGCAGAGCGAAGCCCTGCGCACGTTCGGCGATCACCTGGGTGTGGCGTTCCAGCTGGTTGATGACCTGCTCGACTACAAAGGCGACGCGGAAACTTTGGGCAAGAACGTCGGCGACGATCTGGCCGAAGGCAAGCCGACCCTGCCGCTGATCTACACCATGCGCGAAGGTACGGCCGAACAGGCGGCACTGGTGCGTCAGGCGATCCAGAAAGGCGGGATCGAAGACCTGGAAAGCATCCGCATCGCCGTCGAAGCGTCCGGCTCGCTGGAGTACACCGCGCAACTGGCCCGCGATTACGTGGCCCGCGCGATCAAGTGCCTGGAGGCGCTGCCGGCCAGCGAATACCGCGATGCGCTGGTGGAACTGAGCGAGTTCGCGGTCGCCCGCACGCACTGATATTGCTGAAACAAGATCAAAAGATCGCAGCCTTCGGCAGCTCCTACACATCACCGTAGGAGCTGCCGAAGGCTGCGATCTTTTGCTTTTGCCTGCCTGAAAAGCTAAAACCCTATACAATGTGCGCCCTTTAGCCCTCCTGATACCCAAGGAACCTTAGTGAGCACGTTGCCACCCTGCCCGAAATGCAATTCCGAATACACCTACGAAGACGGCACCCAACTGGTCTGCCCCGAGTGCGCCCACGAGTGGTCTGCCAGCGGCGAAGCCGAAGTGGCGGCCGATGATGCCGTGAAGAAAGATTCGGTCGGCAACGTCCTGCAGGACGGCGACACCATCACCGTGATCAAGGACCTCAAGGTCAAAGGCACGTCGCTGGTGGTCAAGGTCGGCACCAAGGTCAAGAACATCCGCCTGTGCGATGGCGATCACGACATCGACTGCAAGATCGACGGCATCGGCCCGATGAAGCTCAAATCCGAGTTCGTCAGAAAAGTCTGAGCCTTGCGTCATCCATCCTGCGCCAGCCGTGGGATGGAGCTTTGCCCTCCCCGCTTCAGCTCAATGAAGCCGCGTATGGCGATCAGCCAGCCATTTTGATCTGACACAACCTTTACCCGGAAAAATCCACGATCCGCCAATAGGCACTTGCTATTTGATGAATAAGAATTATTCTCATTGAAACCTTTCAAGGAGATGAGACCCATGACTTATTTGATCGACGCCTGGCTGGATCGCCCACACCCGTACCTCAGAATCCTCCATCGGGAAACCGGCGAAGTCTGTGCGGTTCTTGAAGAAGAAGCCTTGCATGAGCTGCAGGATCAAGGTGATCTGGACGTCAGCAGCCTCAATTCCAGCGAGCCGCTGGTGCTCAAGGAGCTGGTGCGCAATCTGTTCCTGTTCTGCTATGCCCGGGCGTTGCGCCCGACCAATGAGCTGCACAACAAGATCGAAATATGAAACGCGGTCAAAACTGTAGGAGTGAGCCTGCTCGCGATAGCGGTGTGTCAGATAGCCAATCAACAACTGACACACCGCGTTCGCGAGCAGGCTCACTCCTGCATTGGCCTGCCATCAAGCAGGCTCGGTATTACAGAACGTCCAGCAGCTCGACGTCGAACACCAGAACGCTGTGCGGCGGGATGCTGCCCACGCCTTGTGCGCCGTAAGCAAGTTCGCTCGGCACGTACAGGCGCCATTTGCTGCCGGCATTCATCAGTTGCAGGGCTTCGGTCCAACCAGCGATCACGCCGCCAACCGGGAATTCTGCAGGCTGGCCGCGCTCGTAGGAGCTGTCGAACACAGTGCCGTCGATCAGGGTGCCGTGGTAATGCGTACGCACCTGGTCTTCACGGGTCGGCTTGGCGCCGTCGCCCTGAGTCAGTACTTCGAATTGCAGGCCGGAAGCCAGGGTGGTGATGCCGTCACGCTTGGCGTTTTCGGCGAGGAAGGCCAGACCTTCGCCAGCCGCGGCTTCAGCCTTGGCAGCTGCTTCGGCTTGCATGATCTCGCGGATCACTTTGAAGCTGGCGGACATTTCTTCCTGGCCAACACGGCTTGGCTTGCCGGCGAAAGCGTCGGTCAGACCGGCCAGGATCGCGTCCAGGCTGACACCCGGTGGCGGGTTGTCGCGCAGCTGGTCGCCGAGTTGACGGCCGATACCGTAGCTGACGCGGGTTTCGTCGGTGGACAGATTTACTTCGGACATGACACTGCTCCGCTGTGCGGACGGCCACAGGACTTGCCGTGCGTGCACAGCGCGTCCCGGCGCGCCCGGAACCAAAAGGGCGAGCAGACTAGCACAGATACCCCGGACTTGGGGCCGGGGCTACAGGGCCGAGCGCCAGGCGAGTGGCACCTTCAGGCTTTCATCGAGGTCACCGACCAGGCCACACATTTCGTCATGGACCGAGGTGTGCACAAGATTGAAGGGCAGTACCGGAAAGGCATGCAGCAGATCCCGCGCGTGCTCCACTGATCGCAGCTTCAGCATGTTGCCCTTGAGATCGCTCAACGGATACGCCGCTCCATGCATCCTCGCTTCCAACAGGTAAATGCCACCCTCCATCGAGATCAGGTTCAACTCATCGACCTTCCTGGCAACAGCAAACGCGTTCAACTCTTGCAGGTTCATGGAAGCACCTCACACATGGCGAATCGCACCGTTACAGGCATAGGCCGCTGCGCTTGAAAGCACAAGCCACAAACGAAACCGCCCGTCTGTTTCGCAACAGACGGGCGGTTTTTTTGCCTTGATCGGCTGATCAGTGCTTGGTGACCTTGTCCAGGTAACCCATGGCAAACGCGGACACCACAAAAGTCATGTGAATGATCACGTACCACATCAGATGCTCAGGATCGACGTTCTTGGCATCCATGAAGATGCGCAGCAGGTGGATCGAAGAAATCGCCACGATCGACGCCGCGACCTTCATCTTCAGCGACGACGAGTCCATGGTGCCCAGCCAGCTGAGCTTCTCTTTGCCTTCGTCGATGTCCAGTTGCGAGACGAAGTTCTCGTAACCGGAAATCATCACCATTACCAGCAGACCACCCACCAGCGCCATGTCGATCAGCGACAGCAGCACCAGAATCAGGTCCGATTCGGCCATGGCGAAGACGTTGGGCAGGATATGGATGATTTCCTGGAAGAACTTCAATGCCAGCGCCAGCAGACCGAGGGACAGGCCGATGTAGATCGGCGCCAGCAGCCAGCGGGTGGCGTACATTGCATTTTCGATAAAGCGTTCCATTGACTCTCACACAAGGGGCTGGAAATGGCGGCGAGTATAACAGCCCGCTGTGACAGCCAGAAACCGCCGGAAAATCCGCCACCTGCGTGTGTGTGACAAAGTTTTTCTGCTAGTGTCCAAAGCATTGACAGCCCAATGACAGTGGACAGGATGCGTGGAAATGGATGTGCGATCAGCCTTGACGACTGCCGGAATCTGCCTCGCCTTGCTCATCGGCGGTTGCTCGCCCGGCGATGAAAAGCACGTCGCCAACCTCGACGAAAAGACCGCCTCCTTCGACCAGTCACTGGAAACGATCAGCGATCCCAAGCTCAAGGACGCCATCACCGAACTCGGCGGTTCGCTGCTGTTGCTCGAACGCGCCAGGCTCAAGCTCGACGACATCACCCCGCATACCGAATACGGTGCCGACGCCCTCGCCGTGCTCAAGCACTACCCTACCCCGCAGGCGCTGGTCGATACGTTCATCAACGGCCTGTTCGTGCTGCACAAGGACGCCAGCTCGGATTACCTGACCGATCTGCAACCGGTATTCCCGTTCAACCTGAATATTCCCGGCGGTTTTCTGTTCCCGCACGGCATCGAATGGCACTCGGTGACGCTGAGCAACAAACGGGGGATCGCCTGGCAGCCGGAATGGTCGGAAACCGATCCGGGCATTCAGCTCAGCCCGTCCAGCTCCAACGTGACCAACCCCGATGACCTGACGGTGACCTACCCGTTCATCGATGGCCTCAACGTCGACAAAAAAAGCCTGCCACAACCGGTCAGCCTGCAAGGCCAGGTCGAAGTCATCGCGCCCCGGCGGCTGTACAGCTTCGACCTGACGCAGAAAGACGTCGGCCAGACCCGCAGCAACGACAATCTCAGCGTCAAACTGCTCAAGCTGGAAAAAAACTACGCCGAGGTCGAAGTCAGCAACAGCCTGCCGCTCGCGGCAGAAGTCGCCGAAACCCGGATCAATCCGCTGATCGTCCAGGCTCGCGACGCCAGTGGCCAATACCTGGTGCGCGCCGGTTCGATCAACGAAAGCCCGGAGCAGGTCGAGTTTTACCAGAAGCAACTGACGCAGTTACAGAAGCAGAAGAGCTGGAGCGAGACCCTGGAAAAACAGCTCAGCGACGACCAGCAAGCCTTCGAGAAAGACCACTCGCGCCGCTACAACAAAGTCTATTTCCACGGCCCGATCGACACACTGGAAGTCAGTGTGCTCGACTTCTCCTCGGCAACGGTGACGCGCAAATCCCTGGACCTGCCGGTGCGCACCTTCAATCCGCACACCACGGCCAAAGCCGTGCAGGCGCTGGACCTGCCAGTTGTGGTGTATGACGATCTCGCCGCCAACTGGCTCAAAGGCGCGGACCTGACCGAGGAACAATTGAAGGCCGGCGTGCGCATTCATCAATCGGTGGAAGAGCCGAGCGCGGCGCGTATCGAGTTTTCCCACCGCCGCACCTTCAATGACGAATTGCTTGGCGACCAACTCAATCCCGGCGTCAGCCCGGTGACTTTCTTCACGGAAAAGCGCGGCGGCAAACTCGACGAGCCGATCGAACTGCCGCCCGAGGCGTACCAGGTCGATCCGCTGCAAGCGACGATTACTTATGATCTGAACCTGTTTCCGGAAACCCCGGCGATTGCCGTGGGCTCGATGCCGTTGTTTCTGGCCACGGTGGCCAAGCAATCCTACGACGCGCAGTCATTGCCCAAAGGCCTGGCGATCAAGGACAACACGCTGGTGGTCGACCTGAAAACCTTCCCGGCCAACGAGTGGCGCTTCTTCGTCAAAGACGACAGTGGCCACTACCTCAAGCAGATTCTTTCGGTCAGCCACGACGCCAGTGCAGAAGGCCCGGCGCTACTCGGCGTGCACTATTTTTACGGTCGCCCGACTCGCGTGGAAACCTATCAGCGCACCGACCTCGCCACCGTGCAATACGGTTTTGAGGTCAAGCTCGACAAGGCGCAGGTCGACCAGTCAGCACCTTAACCGTTGAGGCTGCGCCCACGGCCGCCGTTGATCTGCCGCAACTGGGCTTGCAGGTGCAGGCTCCAGATCTGCGGATCATCGGCCAGTTCGTAACCATGCAAGGTCAGGCTTTCAACGATGGTGTCGAGAATCGACTCGGCCGCCACCGGGCCATGGAACGGGCCTTGGGCTTTGATCGCGGAAGGTTGTTCGCCGGCCATGCCGGCCGCGAAGAGCAGCGTCCACATGCCATTGTCGCCGGCCAGCGGCTTGACGGCGCATTCGATCCGGGTCACCAGACCCAGGCATTGACGGGTGAGACAGAGGTTGCGCGACATGGCGGCGACCCTCGGTAAAGCCGGTATTCAGCCCCCATGGGAGGACTGGCTCGATCCAGTGATACTGTCGATATCCTTGACCTGAGAATAGAAGAAAAGTGTCCCGCGCAAGCCAAATGGAACCAGAAGGCGCCGAATGGTCATTGTGTGAATATTGGCGCCAGAGTAGTGGCACATTCCCCGAAGATCCCCGCAGAGATCAATCTGGAAAAGCATTGTGGGAGCGAGCCTGCTCGCGAAGACGATGGATCAGCCAACTCATTCGTCGACTGAAACAGCGCTTTCGCGAGCAGGCTCGCTCCCACAGGGTTTATTGCAAGCCTGTCAGGCCGGTTTGGCTTCGGCGAGAGCCTCCTGCGCCAGTTCCTTCTCGGCCTCTTTCAGGTCCTCTTCGCTGATCATCTCGGCGATATCGCGCAGGCGCTCGACCACTCGCGCATTGATGCTGCCTTCGGGGAATTCGCCATCGGCGTTCGGTTCACCGGCCGGCTCGCCCACCAGCAGGCTCAGCGCCTCATCGGCCTGACGCACCGCATACACGTGGAACTGGCCGGCGCGCACGGCGGCGAGGACTTTCTCATCGAGCATCAGCGTGGCGACGTTGGCCTGGGGAATGATCGCGCCCTGCTCGCCGGTCAGGCCGCGTGCTTCGCAGAGGCGGAAGAAGCCTTCGATCTTCTCGTTGACTCCGCCGACCGCCTGCACTTCGCCGAACTGGTTGATCGAACCGGTGATGGCAAAACATTGCTTGAGCGGGGTTTTTGACAGCGCCGAAATCAGCGTGCACGCCTCGCCCAGCGACGCACTGTCGCCATCGACGTAGCCGTAAGACTGCTCGAGCGCAATGCTCGCCGAGATCGCCAGAGGGAATTCCTGAGCGTAACGGCTGCCCAGATAACCGGTGAGGATCATCACGCCTTTGGAGTGAATCGGCTGGCCGAGGTTGACCTCACGTTCGATGTCGACGATACCGCTGCCGCCCGGATAGACCGTGGCGGAAATCCGCGCCGGCACGCCGAACGCCGAATCACCGACCTCCAGCACCGTCAGCCCGTTGCACTTGCCGACTGCTGCACCGTCAGTGTCGATGAGGATGATTCCGGCGAGCATGTCGTCGAGAATCCGCGCCGAGACCCGCCCGGTGCGGGTGGCCTTGGCTTTCAGGGCGCGTTCGATATGGCCGGCGTCGGTCATTTCATCGCCGGCCAGATGGCGAATGAAATCCGCCTCGCTGACCAGTTGGAACAGATCACCAATGCGCGCCGACAAGCGCCCCTGATGCTCGGCCAGCCGCGCACTGTAGGTCGCCAGCCGTGCCACCGCATCGGCGGTCAGCGGCGCCATGCCTTCTTCCGAAGTACGCGTCTTCAGGAGCTGGGCGAACTGCTCGAGGCTTTCGTCGACCATCGGGATGTCTTCATCGAAGTCGACCAGAACGCGGAACATCTCCTGGAAGTCCGGATCGAGATCCTGCAGCGTGTAATACAGCTGCCGCGCACCAATGATGATGACTTTGACCTGCAGCGGGATGTGCTGCGGATTCAGGGTCATGGTGGCGAAGCGGCCCATCTCGCCCAGCGGCGATTCCATTTTCAGTTTGCGCGATTGCAGGGCGCGTTTGAGCGCATCCCACACGAACGGCTCGCTGAGCATTTTTTCCGCTTCAAGAATCAGGAAACCGCCGTTGGCGCGGTGCAGCGCCCCCGGACGCAACTGCCGGTAAGTGGTGTAGAGCGCGCCCTGATCAGTGGTGTACTCGATGCGGCCGAACAGGTTTTCGTAGGTCGGATGTGGCTCGAATACCACCGGTGCACCGCCGCTGGCCGGATGCCCGACCACCAGGCTTGGTGCGTATTGTTCTTCCAGCAACTTGCGCGCGACGGCGTCGGTCTTGCTGTCGTCGACCAGTTGTTCGACCACGGTTTTCAGCAGGTAGACCTGCATCGCTTGCAGGTAACCGCAGACCCCGGCGTTCTCCGCGTACTTCTCCGACAGCGGCGCCAGCAACGGCTGCAAGGCCAGGGTGATGGTTTCTTCATTGAGGTGGCGCAGTTGATTGTTCGACTCGCGCTTCCACTGCGGCAGGCTGGCGAGTTCTTCGTTCAGGCGCTCTTCGAGGCCGGAAATGTCATCGTGAAACCGCTCGCGCTCGGCCTCCGGCAACTGCGCGAATTCGGCTTCGTCCAGGGCCTTGCCGTCGAGCATCGGCGTGAAGGCGATATTGCTGCTGTCGCGGTACAGGGCGACGTCCTTTTCCAGAGCCAGCCGCTCGATGATGTCCAGCGCCTTGTCGTAGCGCTGGTTGAAGGCACGGTCGATGGCGCTTTTTTTCTGCTGGTAGGACGGGTGTTCGAAAACCGCCGGGAAAGTCGCCAGCAGGTTGTCGATCAGGCCGTTGATGTCGCCGATGAACGAGGCCGCCGTGCCCGATGGCAGCTCCAGTGCACGCGGTTCGCGCGGCTCATCGAAGTTGTTGACGTAGACCCAGTCCGCCGGGGTCTGCAGGCGCTTGCCTTCGGCTTTCAGGTAGCGTTTGACGAACGAGAAACGGCCGGTGCCGGGCTCGCCCATGACGAATACGTTGTAACCGGGGCGTGGCATCGCCACACCGAACTGCAAGGCTTCGACCGCGCGTTCCTGGCCGAGCACACCGCGAAAGGGCTCCAGATCATTGGTGCTAGTGAAGCTGAACTGTTCAGCGGAAAACGGACGAGTCAGCGCTTCGGGCGCAAGACGCAGGCTGGCAGCAACAGGATCAGGCATCGGGCTTCCTTAACAATCAGGCGGGGCAGGTAGCGGCATTCTGGCGCTGCCCGTGCCCCACTGGCAAGGCGCGCCACATGACAAAGCATAGACAAGCGCGCGGCCGGCCGACGCATCCCGATAAATCAGAGGTTTATTCCAAATATTTTGCAAAAAGTCACGGAACCGCTGGAACGTGCCTAAACTCCAAACTGCGCGGCTGGAACTAATACCGGCCCACTGACACTTTCGGTTCTGTCCTCGGGCAGAGCGCGAAGGGCCAGAACCCTGTCCATTGGTATGCACATAAAGAGAACAAAGCTATGAAACGGATTCTTCTCGGTACTCTCTTCACCGCTGTATCCATCAACGCAATGGCGCAAGCCCCGGGCGGCCCGGATTGCGGTTGGGGCAACATGCTGTTCGAAGGTCAGCGTGGCACCCCGGCGCACTTCCTTGCTTCCACCACCAACGGCACTTCCGGTAACGCCACGTTCGGTATGACTTCCGGCACCAACGGTTGCTCGACCAACGCATCGCTGACCTACGGCGGCAAATCCTGGTTCGCCATGAATGGCATGATGAACGAGCTGTCCGAAGACATGGCCAAAGGCAATGGCGAAGCGCTGACCACTTATGCCGTGGTCCTGGGCGTAGCACCGGAAGATCGCGCGCACTTCGCGCAAGTGACCCACGAGCACTTCCAGCAGATCTTCAGCAAAGCTGACGTGACCGCTGAAGACGTGCATACCAACACCCTGGCAGTACTGAAATCGGACCCACGTCTGGCCAAGTACGCAACTCAGGCTTAAGCTCGACCTCGCCCGCTTCCTTCGGGAAGCGGGTTTTGTTTTTTTTTGGCCCGCCCCTCTTTGGGTCTTTTATTTCTTTCCTGTTCAAGTTGCCGACTATGCTCAAACGCCTTGCCTGGCTGGCGCTCTGTGTCTGCGCCCCGCTGTCCGCCGCGCCTCACATCGATCCTCAACGTTTGCAGCAACTGGCCAACGACCGCTTCTGGATTTCCCTCGGTCATTACGAAACCGCCAAACTCGGCGGCTGGCGCAGCTATGTCAGCGACAAGAAGTTCTTTCTCGCGCCCGACGGCAACGAGCATCCGGACCGCGAACTGGCCGCCACCGTGCAGGCGCTGTACGCCCCGGCCAGCCTCGGGGAGCAACACGCACAATGCGTATACCCCGCGCGCGCACGCTGGCTGAAAGCGCAGCTCGATCTCACCGACCTGCCAGCGCCCGAATGCGCCGAATACAAGCAATGGTTCAAGGACGTCTCGCCGCACAGCGCGGTGATGATCTTCCCGGCGGCGTATCTCAACAGCCCTTCGTCGATGTTCGGCCACACCCTGCTGCGCATCGATCAGGCGGATGTGCAGGCCGACAAGACTTCACTGCTCAGCTACGCGATCAACTTCGGTGCCTACATCGAAGGCTCGGACAACAGCATTCTGTATGCCTGGAAAGGCTTGATGGGCGGCTACCCGGGGCTGTTTGCGCTGGTGCCTTATCAGGAAAAATTGTCGGAATACCGCAGCCTGGAAAACCGCGACCTGTGGGAATACCGCCTCAACCTGACCCAGGAAGAAACCGCACGCATGGTCGAACATGTGTGGGAGCTCAAGCAGATCCAGTTCGACTACTTCTTCTTCGACGAAAACTGCTCGTATCGTCTGCTGGAACTGCTGCAAGTGGCGCGACCGAGCCTGCGCCTGACCGAACAATTCCCGCTGACCGCGATCCCGACCGACACTGTCAAAGCGGTGAAAGAGGCCGGGCTGGTCGAACACATCGAATATCGCCCGTCCCGCGAACGTGAACTGCTCAGCCGCGCCGAACCGTTGAGCGATGAAGAACAGCAATGGGTGCTCAAGGTCAGCGCCGATCAAAAGGTGTTGCAGGAGCCGACGTTCAAGGCGCTGCCCCGCGCGCGCCAGGCGTTGATCGTCGACGCCGCCTATCGTCTGGAGCGCTACCGCGCCAACGGCCAGGAGCGCGACCCGCAACGAGCGCAGCGCAGTTTCGAACTGCTGCGGGCGATCAACAAGAACCCGGCGCCGGAGCTGGAAATTCCGCAACCCGGTCTGCCCGAAGATGGCCACGAGTCCCGCACCTGGCAGGCCGGCCTCGGTACGCGAGGCGATCGCGCCTTTGGCGAATATGGCCTGCGCATGGCTTATCACGACCTAAATGACAACGCCGAAAGCTTCCCCCTCGGCGCGCAGATCGAAATTCTGCAACTGAAGCTGCGTCAGTACGAAGGCAATGACTGGCAGTTGCAGCAACTGGATCTGGCAACCATTCGTTCGCTGACACCGCGCAACGAGCTGCTGCAACCGCTGTCGTGGCAAGTCACCGGTGGCCTTGAGCGGGTGCCGGGCAAGCATGATGACGAGACGCTGGTCAGCCATGTCAACGGTGGCGGCGGCGGCACGTGGCAGTTGGGCGAAGACGTGCTCGGCTTCGCGCTGGGCACGGTACGCGTGGAACACAACAATGACTTCGCCGAGTTTGTTTCCCCGGCTGGTGGCTTCAATACCGGCGTGCTATGGAAAAACCCGCTGGGCAATCTGAGCCTGGAAGCCAAGGGCGACTACTTCTTCAATGGCGAAGTGCGCCGCAGCCTGAGCCTGAATCAGCAGTGGGAGCTGTCGCGCAACCTCGGTTTGCGCCTGAGCGCGCAACGCGAATTCAGCCAGCTCGCCAGCCCGGAAACGGAAGTCATGCTTGAAGTGAAGTGGTATCACTACTGAAAAGATCGCAGCCTTCGGCAGCTCCTACATTTGCAATGCATTCCCCCTGTAGGAGCTGCCGAAGGCCGCGATCTTTTGATCTTTCTTTCACACCACATCGACCAATCCCCTTCTAGACTTTCCCTGTCAGCCGAAAACCGGCGCGGGAGAGTGCGATGTGGCGGTGCGTGGGATTGTTGGGCGTTGTATTGGCGCTGGGCGGTTGCCAGACCACCCATGAAGACTTGATCGCCAAGGGTTATCCACCGGCCTTCGCCGACGGTTTCGATGACGGTTGCGTCAGCGGTCGCCAGGCTGCCGGCTCGATCAGCGGCGAGTTTCGCAAGAACGTGCCGCGCTATCTCAAGGACCAGCAATACGCCGACGGCTGGGTCGACGGCTTCCGCCAATGCCAGGCGATGCTGGAAAACAGGGATCGCGAGCAATATCGCAACGAACATTGGGATGAACGCGAACGTGCCTGGCAGCAGCAGAAGGCCAGGACGTCGGGCGGGCTTATCGCTCGCAATAGGTCGCTTGCAGACATCCGTTGAAACCAAATGCCGGCAACCATGGCCCAAATCCTTTAACAGGAGGACTTCATGAGTCGCGCATTCGTCAACGAAGACAACGCCGCCGCGCAGGCCGATCAGCCGGTCGAACGTCAGGTCAGCACGCAGCCCAATTACGTCACCCCGCAAGGTCTGGCGCAATTGCAGGCGAAAGTCACCGAGTTGCAAAGCCTGCACGCCGAGCAAACGGCCAAGGGCGAGCAGGCCGACAAGCAACGTCTGGCCGATCTGCAACGGGATCTGCGCTATTTCACTCAACGCCTGATCAGCGCCCAAGTCGCAGTCGCTGCGACCTCCACCGACAAGGTACAGATCGGTAGCTGGGTGACTTTTGCCGACGAACACGACACAGAACACCGCGTGCAACTGGTCGGCGAAGATCAGGCCGACGCCAGTCAGGGCCTGATCAACTGGGCCTCACCGCTGGGCCGGGCTTTGCTTGGCGCCCGGCTCAACGATGAAGTGCTATGGCAGCGGCCTGCCGGCGACCAACTGATCGAAGTGATCCGCATCGAACCGGCTTAAACCACGCCTTGCGCCAACATCGCATCGGCGACTTTGACGAAGCCGGCAATGTTCGCGCCTTTGACGTAATTGATCTGACCGTTGTCTTCGCCGTAATGCACGCAGGCGTGGTGGATCGACTGCATGATCGCGTGCAGCTTGCTGTCCACCTCGCCCGCCGTCCACAGCAGGCGCATGGCGTTTTGCGACATTTCCAGACCACTCACGGCAACACCGCCCGCATTCGACGCCTTGCCCGGTGCGAACAGAATGCCGGCTTCGATAAAGATATCCACAGCCTCCAGCGTGGTCGGCATGTTCGCGCCTTCAGCCACACAGACGCAGCCATTGCGCAGTAGCGTGCGTGCGGCCTCGGCGTCGAGTTCGTTCTGCGTCGCGCAGGGCAGTGCGATATCGCACGGCAGCGACCACGGATGTTGGCCGGCGCGGAATTCCAGACCATGGGCGCTCGCCAGTTCGCTGATGCGCCCGCGTTTGATGTTCTTCAGCTCCAGCAGCGCCAGCCACTGTGCTTCGCTCAAGCCTGCCTCGCAGTACAGCGTGCCTTCGGAGTCGGACAGGGAAATCACTTTGCCGCCCAGATCCATCACTTTGCGCGCCGCGTACTGGGCAACGTTGCCGGAACCGGAGATCGCCACGCGCTTGCCTTCCACGGTCTGTCCACGGCGCTTGAGCATTTCTTCGGCGAAGTACACGCAGCCGAAACCGGTGGCTTCCGGGCGAATCAGGCTGCCGCCGTAGGTCATGCCCTTGCCGGTGAGGACGCTGGTGAACTGGTTGCTCAGGCGCTTGTACTGGCCAAAGAGGAAACCGATCTCCCGCGCACCGACACCGATATCACCGGCCGGCACGTCAACGTCGGCGCCGATGTGGCGATACAACTCGCTCATGAACGCCTGACAGAAACGCATGACCTCGGCGTCGCTCTTGCCCTTCGGATCGAAGTCGGAACCGCCCTTGCCGCCGCCCATGGGCAGGGAGGTCAGCGAGTTCTTGAAGGTCTGCTCGAAGGCGAGGAATTTCAGCACGCCGAGGTTCACCGACGGATGGAAGCGCAGGCCGCCCTTGTATGGGCCGATGGCGCTGTTCATCTGGATACGGAAGCCGCGATTGACCTGGACCTTGCCCAGATCGTCGACCCACGACACGCGAAACACCACCGCGCGCTCCGGCTCGCAGATGCGCTCCAGAATGCCCGAAGTCAGGTAATGCGGATTGGCTTCAAGAAACGGCCACAGACTGCGTAGGACTTCTTCGACAGCCTGGTGGAATTCGGGTTGGTCCGGGTCGCGTTTTTTCAGGCGCGAAAGGAAGGATTCGACGGATTCGATCATGGGCAAAGTCTCGGCAAATTTATTGTCGTTAGAGGAGATTGGGCCGGACTGTAACAAACGAATTGCGCACAGGAACAGAGCAAAATGTCGCAGTTATGAAATTAAATGGTGCACAGGATATAAATCCGGCTGGTTTTTGCCAATTTTTGCACCTGAATGGTGAGATCAAATTCAAGTGATGCACCAACAGTTATACCGCCATCGCTGGCAAGCCAGCTCCCACAGTGGACATCGGTGAAACACCTATCTCGAACACCCCACAAAACCCTGTGGGAGCTTGGCTTGCCAGCGATGAATCCAAATCGGTATCCCTGAAAAACCAGGCGAAAAAAAACGGAGCCCGAAGGCTCCGCTCTTTCTGCAACCAACCCGAATCAGGCCAGTTTCTTGTGACGTACCCGGTGAGGCTGGGCCGCTGCTTCGCCGAGGCGTTTTTTGCGATCGGCTTCGTACTCGGTGTAGTTGCCTTCGAAGAACACCGCTTGCGAGTCGTCTTCATACGCCAGGATGTGCGTGGCGACACGGTCAAGGAACCACCGATCGTGGGAGATCACAATGGCGGCGCCCGGGAAGTCGAGCAGGGCTTCTTCCAGCGAACGCAGGGTTTCCACGTCGAGGTCGTTGGACGGTTCGTCGAGCAGCAGGACGTTGCCGCCCTCCTTCAGGGTCAGCGCCAGGTGCAGACGACCGCGCTCACCGCCGGACAGATCCTTGACGAACTTCTGCTGATCGCCGCCCTTGAAGTTGAAGCGGCCGACGTAAGTGCGCGACGGGATCTCGTAGTTGCCGATGCGGATCTGGTCGGAGCCGTCGGAAATCTGCTGGAACACGGTCTTGCTGCCGTCGAGGTCTTCGCGGCTCTGGTCGACGCAGGCCAATTGCACGGTTTCGCCGATTTCGATGCTGCCCGAATCCGGGGTTTCCTTGCCCATCAGCATGCGGAACAGCGTCGACTTACCGGCACCGTTACCACCGATCACGCCGACAATGGCGCCTTTCGGCATGGAGAACGACAGGTTGTCGATCAGCACGCGATCGCCGTAGCCCTTGGTGACGTTCTTGAATTCGATGACCTTGTCGCCCAGGCGTGGACCGGCCGGGATGTAGATCTCGTTGGTTTCGCTGCGCTTCTGGAATTCCTGCGATTGCATTTCTTCGAAGCGTTGCAGACGTGCCTTGGATTTCGACTGGCGGGCCTTGGCGCCTTTGCGCACCCACTCCAGTTCTTCTTTCATGGCTTTTTCGTGAGCCGACTGCTGCTTGGATTCCTGGGCCAGACGATCGGACTTGGCTTCGAGCCAGCCCGAATAGTTGCCCTCGTAAGGAATGCCCGCGCCGCGGTCGAGTTCCAGAATCCAGCCGGCGACGTTGTCGAGGAAGTAACGGTCGTGCGTGATCGCGACCACGGTGCCCGGGAAGTCGTGGAGGAAATGCTCCAGCCACGCCACCGAATCGGCATCCAGGTGGTTGGTCGGTTCGTCGAGCAGCAGCATGTCCGGCGCGGACAGCAGCAGACGGCACAGGGCGACACGACGCTTTTCACCACCGGACAGGTGTTCGACTTTCGCGTCCCAGGCCGGCAGACGCAGCGCATCGGCGGCGACTTCCAGCTGGCGCTCGAGGTTGTGGCCGTCGCTGGCCTGCAGGATCGCTTCGAGCTTGGCCTGTTCAGCAGCAAGCTTGTCGAAGTCGGCATCCGGGTCGGCGTAGGCCGCGTAGACTTCGTCCAGACGCGCTTGCGCATCCTTGATCACGCTGACCGCTTCCTCGACCACTTCACGCACGGTCTTGGCAGGGTCGAGCTGCGGCTCTTGCGGCAGGTAACCGATGTTCAGGTCCGGCATCGGACGGGCTTCGCCTTCGAACTCGGTGTCGACGCCGGCCATGATTTTCAGCAGCGTGGATTTACCCGAACCGTTGAGGCCGAGCACGCCGATCTTGGCGCCGGGGAAGAAGGACAGCGAAATGTTCTTGAGGATTTCCCGCTTCGGCGGAACAACTTTGCCCAGCCGATGCATGGTGAAGACGTATTGAGCCATGGAGAACCTTGGGTCAGTGACAGATGAATGATTGGAGCGCAGGCGAAGCCTGGCCAGACCGGTGCGCGTCGTTCACTTGAGGATCATCAATGCGTGCGCGCGGAAAAAAGTCTGATTCTAGGAGCTGGAACGCCCCCGCGTAACCGGCAAAGCTACCTTAATGACCGATGGCAGTCCAGCCGAGAGGGGCTGGCACTTCGCCACAACTCAAGGCATGCTAGCCGCCCTTCGGGCGTCCGGCTTATAGTGCACGTCGCGCCAGTCCAGCCAAATCGCAGGATCACAGCTTGACCAATGTCACTCCGCCAGCCTCTGTGAGCAGCACCCCACCGGCGCCCGGCTCGCCCCTGCGCGGGACATTGAAGGGTGCGCTGGCCACCCTCGTGCTGTTATTGCTCGCGTTGCTGTTCTGGCAACTGCTCGATCAATTGCGTGAAACCCAGAAGAATCAGCGACAGTACACCATCGACTACACCGCCGACCTCGCCGCCCAGGTCAGCCTGAACATGGCGCTGAATGCGCAAATCGCCCTCAATCTGCTACCGATCGTCGAACAACCGCAAACTGCCGACGAACAGCAGATGCTCCTGCGCAAGTTGCAACGCTCGCTGCCCGACCTGCGCAGCATGGCCCTGCTCTCGCCCTCCGGCCGCATCATCAGCGACAGCGCCACCGACAGTTCCGACGCCGATTACCTGACCGAACTGGTGCGTCGCAGTCGCGCTCAGGCGCATTACTTCAGCAATGCCGATGACGGCTCGGTGGTGCACCTGCTGTTGCATCAGGCCAGCGGCAGCAGTCGCGGTTACTGGGCCTTGCGCCTGACGCCAACCTTCTTCGACTCGCTGACCAAACAGGATGCCACCGCCCTGCGCCCGTTGTGGCTGGTGGAAAACCGCCTCAATCACCAGATCATCAGCCGCGAAGCAGGGCTGCCCTCGGCCAAGGCTGGCGGGCTGACGCCTGACGATGTTGCCAACACCGTACTGACCGTGCCGCTGAGCAGCAGCGACTGGCAACTGCGCGGGCTGTTCGACCGCCAGCGCGTACTGGAAGAGTTGCTGCCGGCGTTCATCGGCAAATGCCTGCTCGGCCTGGCGTTCTCGATGTTGCCGGTGATTGCACTGCTGAACATGCGTCGGCGCCAGCGCCAGGTGCATGAAGGCCGGCGGCGTTATCAGGATATTTTCGAAGGCACCGGCGTGGCCTTGTGCGTGCTTGACCTGTCCGGCCTCAAGCAGATGTTCGACAAGGCGCAGATCCAGACCAGCGACCAGCTCAAGGCCTGGCTCGACCAACCGCAGCAGCGCCAGCAGTTGCTCGCGGAAATGCGCGTCACCGAAGTCAACCAGGTCGCCCTGCAACTGCTCGATGTGCACTCCTGCGACGATGCCTGGCAACTGCTGATCGATGGCCAGCGCCATCCGCAGTGCGCGATCGGTCAGCAGATCCTCGACGCCGTCCTGCAGCAGCAGAAACAGCTGGAACTGGAAATCAAACTGCCCAACAGCAACGGTCGCGACCAGCACCTGTGGATGGTCCTGCGCCTGCCGAGCGAGCAGCACGACTATAAAGCGGTGATCCTCAGCATCAACGACATCACCAGCCGCAAGCTGATCGAACTGTCGTTGCTGGAGCGCGAAGGCTTCTGGTCGGACGTGGTGCGCACCGTGCCGGATCATCTGTATGTGCAGGACGTGATCAGCCAGCGGATGATTTTCAGCAACCACCACCTCGGCCAGACCCTGGGGTACAACCGCACTGAACTGCATCAGATGGGCGAATACTTCTGGGAAATCCTTCTGCATCCGGAAGACGCCGACTATTACCATCGCTCGCGGCAGTTGCAGCGTCACGCCGGTTACAGCCAGTTGTTGCAATGCCAATTGCGCTTCCGCCATCGCGACGGCAAGTGGCGGCGCTTCGACATCCGTGAACAGGCGCTGGCGCGGGACAAGCATGATCAGGTCACGCGGATCATCGGCGTCGCCAAGGACATCACCGAACAGATTGAGGCGAGCGAATCGCTGCGTGACAGCGAGCAGCGCTACCGCATGCTCGCCGAAAGCATCAGCGACGTGATTTTCTCCACCGACAGCAAGCTCTCGCTGAACTACGTCAGCCCTTCGGTGCAGGCGGTGCTCGGTTACAACGCCGAATGGATCTTCCAGAACGGCTGGCAATCGATCATCGCCAATCCCGGGCAACTGAACGGCATTCATGTGCTGATGGACCGCGTCAGCAAGGCGCTGGACAAGCCCGAGCAACTGGCATTGCTGCGCAGTCAGGTGCAAACGCAACTGTTCCTCTTCGATTGCCTGCGTGCCGACGGCCGCAAGATTCCGATCGAACTGCGCCTGGTGCTGGTGTGGGACGAACACGGCGCGTTCGAAGGCGTGCTCGGCGTCGGCCGCGATATCAGCCAGCAGCGCCGTGCCGAAAAAGATTTGCGCATGGCCGCCACGGTATTCGAGCACTCTACCTCGGCGATCCTGATCACCGACCCGGCCGGTTATATCGTTCAGGCCAACGAAGCCTTCAGTCGGGTCAGCGGCTACAGCGTCGGCGAAGTGCTCGACCAGTTGCCGAACATGCTCACCGTCGACGAGCAGCAGGACGCGCACTTGCGCTACGTGCTCAAGCAGTTGCACGAGCACAGCACCTGGGAAGGCGAAGTGTGGATGAAGCGCCGTAACGGCGAACATTACCCGGCGTGGGTCGGCATTACTGCCGTGCTCGACGACGAGGGCGATCTGGCCAGCTACGTGTGTTTCTTCAGCGACATCAGCGAGCGCAAGGCCAGCGAGCAGCGCATCCACCGCCTCGCCTATTACGACGCCCTCACCCACCTGCCGAACCGCACGCTGTTCCAGGACCGTCTGCACACCGCGCTGCAAGCGGCCGAACGGCAGAAGTCGTGGGTGGTACTGATGTTCCTCGACCTCGACCGTTTCAAACCGATCAACGACTCCTTGGGCCACGCCGCCGGCGACCGCATGCTCAAGGACATGGCCACGCGCCTGCTGGCCTGCGTCGATGACGATGACACCGTGGCGCGCATGGGCGGCGACGAATTCACCCTGCTGCTGCAGCATCGCTCCAACCGCGAACTGGCGCTGAACCGGGCGATTCACGTGGCCGAGCAGATTCTCGCCAGCCTGGTGCGGCCGTTCGTGCTCGAGGGCCGCGAGTTCTTCGTCACCGCCAGTATCGGCATCGCCCTGAGTCCGCAGGACGGCAACGAACTCAGCCAGTTGATGAAGAACGCCGACACGGCGATGTACCACGCCAAGGAACGCGGCAAGAACAACTTCCAGTTCTATCAGGCCGACATGAACGCCAGTGCGCTGGAGCGTCTGGAACTGGAAAGCGATCTGCGCCATGCGCTGGAGCAGAACGAATTCGTCCTGTATTACCAGCCGCAGTTCAGTGGCGACGGCAAGCGCCTGACCGGCGCCGAAGCGCTGCTGCGCTGGCGCCATCCGCGTCGCGGGCTGGTGCCGCCGGGTGATTTCATTCCGGTGCTGGAAGAGCTCGGCCTCGTGGTGGACGTTGGCGACTGGGTTATCAGCGAGGCCTGTCGACAGCTGAAAACCTGGCACCAGCAACGGGTGCGGGTGCCGAAGGTGTCGGTGAACATTTCCGCACGGCAGTTCTCCGACGGCCAGTTGGGCACCCGAATCGCGACGATCCTGCGCGAAACCGGCCTGCCGCCGGCGTGTCTGGAGCTGGAACTGACCGAAAGTATCCTGATGCGCGAAGTCAGCGAGGCGATGCAGATTCTTGCCGGGCTGAAGAACCTCGGCCTGAGCATCGCGGTCGACGACTTCGGCACCGGTTATTCATCGCTCAACTACCTCAAGCAATTCCCGATCGACGTGCTGAAGATCGACCGTACTTTCGTCGACGGCCTGCCGTCCGGCGAACAGGACGCGCAGATCGCCCGGGCGATCATTGCCATGGCCCACAGCCTGAATCTTGCGGTGATCGCCGAGGGTGTGGAGACCCACGAGCAACTGGACTTCCTGCGTGAGCATGGTTGCGATGAGGTTCAGGGCTATCTGTTCGGCCGGCCGATGCCGGCGGGACGGTTTGAAGCGCAGTTCTGTAACGATGCGCTGTTCATGTTCGACTGACGGCCTGCGGCGCGCCCGAAAAGATCGCAGCCTTCGGCAGCTCCTACAGGATTGATGCCAGTCACAAGATCCAGGTTGAGTTCTGGTTACTGTAGGAGCTGCCGCAGGCTGCGATCTTTTGAGGCAGGCACAAACACCACCTGTCTGCGCATGAACGCCACTTGTCTGCGACATGATGTCGTTTCATATGTCATCCAAAAGCGGTTGGGTTAGAATGCCCCCCTTTTCTGCCCCCGATCCTTGAGGACCGCCATGTTCAGCCGTGATTTGACTATTGCCAAGTACGACGCCGACCTTTTTGCCGCCATGGAGCAAGAAGCTCAGCGTCAGGAAGAACACATTGAGCTGATCGCTTCGGAAAACTACACCAGCCCAGCGGTGATGGAAGCTCAAGGCTCGGTCCTGACCAACAAGTACGCCGAAGGCTATCCGGGCAAGCGTTACTACGGTGGTTGCGAATATGTTGACGTGGTTGAGCAACTGGCCATCGACCGTGCCAAGGAACTGTTCGGTGCTGATTACGCCAACGTTCAGCCGCACGCCGGTTCCCAAGCCAACGCCGCTGTTTACCTGGCTCTGCTGCAAGGTGGCGACACCATTCTGGGCATGAGCCTGGCCCATGGCGGTCACCTGACCCACGGCGCCAGCGTTTCCTCCTCGGGCAAGCTGTACAACGCCGTTCAATACGGCATCGACGCCAACGGCCTGATCGACTACGACGAAGTCGAGCGTCTGGCGGTCGAGCACAAGCCGAAAATGATCGTTGCCGGTTTCTCGGCCTACTCGCAGATCCTCGACTTCCCGCGCTTCCGCGAGATCGCTGACAAGGTTGGCGCCTACCTGTTCGTCGACATGGCTCACGTCGCCGGTCTGGTTGCCGCTGGTGTGTACCCGAACCCGGTGCCGTTCGCCGACGTCGTGACCACCACCACGCACAAGACCCTGCGCGGTCCACGTGGCGGTCTGATCCTGGCCAAAGCGAACGCCGAGATCGAGAAGAAGCTCAACTCCGCAGTGTTCCCGGGCGCCCAGGGTGGCCCGCTGGAGCACGTGATCGCGGCCAAGGCGATCTGCTTCAAGGAAGCGCTGCAACCTGAGTTCAAGGCTTACCAGCAACAAGTGGTGAAGAACGCCAAGGCCATGGCCGAAGTGTTCATCGCGCGCGGTTTCGACGTGGTATCGGGCGGTACTGAAAACCACCTGTTCCTGCTGTCGCTGATCAAGCAGGACATCTCCGGCAAAGACGCTGACGCCGCTCTGGGCAAAGCGTTCATCACCGTGAACAAGAACTCCGTGCCGAACGATCCACGCTCGCCGTTCGTGACTTCCGGCCTGCGCTTCGGTACTCCGGCTGTGACCACTCGCGGTTTCAAAGAGGCTGAGTGCAAAGAGCTGGCCGGCTGGATCTGCGACATCCTGGCTGACCTGAACAACGAAGCGGTGATCGACGCCGTTCGCGAGAAAGTCAAAGCCATCTGCAAGAAACTGCCGGTGTACGGCGCTTAATCGCGACGTTAAACCAGCAGCATGAAAAACCGGCCAAGTGATTGGCCGGTTTTTTTTCGCCTGTTGAAAAGATCAAAAGATCGCAGCCTGCGGCAGCTCCTACACGCGGCTTTGGCCGCTGGTCAGACCGGTCATGCCAATTTCATGCTTTCCCCTTGTAATCAGGAAAAAACCAAGCCTAGACTGCGCCTGCACTGGACATACCGGTAAGACCACAATAATTAAGTCCTGCATCCGATGCGCAACGCGTGCGGCAGCCAGGACACCGACCCAGGATTCCTCCCATGCTCAGATGGTGCTCGCGTTCAATCTTCCTTCAAGTGGTTCTCGGACTGATGCTCGGCATCGTCTGCGGGCTGACCCTTCCTGAATACTCGGCCCAGCTCAAACCGCTCGGCGATGGCTTCATCAAACTGATCAAGATGCTCATTGGCCTGATCGTGTTCTGCGTGGTGGTCAGCGGCATCAGCGGCGCGGGCGATCTGAAGAAGGTCGGGCGCATCGGCCTCAAGTCGGTGATCTACTTCGAAGTGCTGACCACCATCGCCTTGGTGATTGGTCTGGTGTTCGCCTTCAGCACCGGCATTGGCAGCGGCGCGAACATTCATCTGGAGCAGCTTTCCAGCGCCGACATGGGCGACCTCGCCGAGCGCAGCCAGCACATGCACACCACCACGCAATTTCTGATGGACCTGATCCCGACCTCGGTGATCGGTGCCTTCGCTGACAACAATATCTTGCAAGTGCTGCTGTTCTCGGTGCTGTTCGGCAGTGCACTGAATCTGGTTGGCGAAGCGGCTTCCGGGATTTCGCGGCTGATCAACGAACTCAGCCACGTGATTTTCCGCATCATGGGCATGATCGTCCGGCTGGCGCCGATCGGCGTATTCGGCGCCATCGCCTTCACCACCAGCAAATACGGCCTCGATTCGCTGCAGCACCTGGGCAGTCTGGTCGGTCTGTTCTACCTGACCTGCGTCGCCTTCGTCGCGCTGATCCTCGGTCTGGTGATGCGCGTCTCCGGCCTGCGCATGTGGCCGCTGCTCAAGTACCTGCGGGAAGAACTGCTGATCGTCATGGGCACCGCTTCTTCCGACGCCGTGCTGCCGCAGATCATGCGCAAGCTCGAACACCTCGGTATCGGCAGCTCCACCGTCGGTCTGGTGATTCCGACCGGGTATTCGTTCAACCTCGACGGCTTCTCGATCTACCTGACCCTGGCCATCGTGTTCATCGCCAACGCCACCGGCACGCCATTGGCGATGACCGACTTGCTGACCATCCTGCTGGTGTCGCTGATTACCTCCAAAGGCGCCCACGGCATTCCCGGTTCGGCGCTGGTGATTCTCGCCGCGACGCTGACGGCGATCCCGGCGATTCCCGTGGTCGGTCTGGTGCTGGTGTTGGCCGTGGACTGGTTCATGGGCATCGGCCGCGCGCTGACCAATCTGATCGGCAACTGCGTCGCCACCGTGGCCATCGCCCGCTGGGAAAAGGACATCGACGTGCAGCGCGCGAACAAGGTGCTCAACGGCGAACAGGGCTATAACTTTCAACCGCGAAAAACCGTCGCTCCGGCGGCGGCGAAAGAATTCTGAATGAGTGCCGTGCCTGCCAATGCGCTGGCACGGCGCAGGGAGCCAATACGTGATTACAACTTCAACCGTCGTCAATTCAGTGGTGGAAAAACTCCGCGCCGCGTTGGCCCGAGGCCAGTGGCGCTCCGGCGACATGCTGCCGGGCCAGCGTGAACTGGCCGAACAATTAGGCATCAGCCGGCCGAGCCTGCGCGAAGCGGTGATCGTGCTGGAAACACTAGGCCTGGTGCGCTCGATGCCGGGCAAAGGCGTGGTCGTCCTCGATGCGCAACTCAGCGACAGCCAGAGCCACGACAGCGCGGTGGCCGGGGCGAGCCTGGAAGATGTGCTGCAACTGCGCTACACCCTCGAGCCGTTCATTGTCGGGCTGGTTGCGCAATCGATCAGCAGCAAGGAAGTCGGCCAGTTGCGCCTGACCCTGATGGACATGCGCGAAGCCCTCGAAGCCGGTGACAGTGAAGCCGGGGTCAGCGCCTACATCGCCTTCCACGAAGAACTGTTCACGCTGACCTCGAACCCGATTTTCCAGAGCGTGGTGCAGCAGACCAGCAATGCCCTCAAGCAAAGCGCCGAAGTGTTGCGCAATTCCCCGGAACATCTGGCCGAACGTCTGGAAGAAAACGAAGCCGTAGTCCGCGCGATCCGCAGCAAGAACAGCGCTCAGGCCAGCGCCGAAATGCGTCGGCACATTCTGCGCGAAGGCCAGCGCATGGGCGTTGAGCTGAACATCCCGGACGACAACCTGCCCACCTGATTTGCCAGGAGAACGGCCATGAACAGTTTTGCTTCAGCCTCGCATGCGCAATCGACCGCCCTGCCCGTTTCTCGCCTGGGCACGCCGACGGAAGATCTGTATCCGCGAGTGTTCGACGCGATTCTCGAGCAGCGTATCGATGAAGACAGCCGGTTCACCGAGGACAGTCTGCAAGCGATGTTCGGCGCCGGCCGCGCCGATGTACGACGGGTGCTGACGCAGTTGTCCCATGAGCAGATCGTGGTATTGCGCGCCAATCATCGACCACGAGTGGCTGCGCCTGATCGGGAGCTGATCCGGCAGACCTTGCATGCGCGACGGTTGGCTGAGAACACGTTGGTGCGATTGGCGTGTCAGCGTCCGCAGCCAGACGATTTGAAATGCTTGCGCACGTTGATAGAGCGCGAGAAGCGCGCCATCGAGCAGGATCGGCGCGGGGCGGCGATTCGGTTGTCGGGGGAGTTTCATTTGCAGTTGGCACGGATGGCGGGAAATCTGCCGTTGGCGCATTTTCTGCGCAGCCTGGTGCCGCTGACGTCGTTGGCGATTGCGCGGAGTCGGTGCCCGACGCGCAGCTGTTGCGCGTGGCAGGAGCATTTGGCGTTGGTTGAGGTTGTGGAGCGAGGTGATGCTGCCAAGGCAGAGGGGCTGATGAATCGGCATCTGGATCATCTTGAGCAGACACTGCTGGGTTCAGACCTTGAGCATTGTGCTGTCGGTTAGACCGCCTTCGCGAGCAGGCTCGCTCCCACAGTGGATTGCATTCCTTCTGACAGAATGCGTTCTACTGTGGGAGCGAGCCTGCTCGCGAAGCGGCCCGTTGAGCTATTGAAATTATCAGGCTTGTTGCGCTGCAACCCTGGCAAACCCCGCCCGAATCTTCTCTTCCGGCAAGTCATCGGCGATAAACACGATCACACTCTCGCGCGTCTCGCCCTCGGCCCATTCGGTGTCCCAGTCGAAACCATAGAGTTTCAGCACACCCTGAAACACCAGGCGCCGATCTTCCCCGGCAATATTCAGCACGCCTTTGTAGCGCAGCAATTGCTTGCCGTGTTCTTCCAGCAGTTCGTTCATGAATTCGCTGAGCTGATCGATATCCAGCGCCTGATCGGTGCGCAGCACCAGGCTGGAGATGCGATCGATCGACGGCGCCTTGCTCACCGGACGCAAGCTCAAACCGCCGCCCAGGTCAGCATTGAGGTTGAAACCACGCACATCCAGCAGTTCAGCCAGATCGATGTTGCCATGCTCGACCACGCGGATCGGCGCGCGGCGGTTGATTCGCGTAAGGCGCTCGCTCAGCGCGGTGAACGTCGCCTCATCGACCAGATCGGTCTTGCTTACCAGCAGACGATCGGCGAAACCGATCTGCGCCTGGGCGATGGTCTGGGTCAGGTGCACGTCGGCGTGAGCGGCGTCGACCAGGGTGATGATGCCGTCGAGCAGGTAACGCTCGCGCAGCTCTTCGTCGATGAAGAACGTCTGCGCCACCGGTGCCGGATCGGCGAGACCAGTGCACTCGATCACCAGACGATCGAAGGCGATCTCGCCGCTGTCCAGGCGCTCGAGCAGCAAGTACAGCGCCTTGGTCAGATCGGTGTGAATGGTGCAGCAGACGCAGCCGTTGGCCAGGGTCATGACCTGCACCGGCTCGTCACCCAGCAACTGAGTGTCGATGCCGGCGTCGCTGAATTCGTTTTCGATCACGGCGATTTTCAGGCCGTGCTCGGCTTTCAATAAATGACGCAGCAAAGTGGTCTTGCCGGCGCCGAGGAAACCGCTGAGGACCGTTACCGGAATGGGAGAAGACAAAACCCGATCTCCTGAAAAGAATACAAAAACAAATGTGGGAGCGAGCCTGCTCGCGAAAGCGGTGTGTCAGTCAAATCCTTCATCAACTGGCACTCCGTATTCGCGAGCAGGCTCGCTCCCACAGAGGATTACCTCAACCGCAGGCTGTCAGCTCAACAGCACTTCGGCCCACCCTTGCCACCGTAACGGGCTTCCTGACGTTCGCGAAAGAACATCTCGTAGCTCATCACCGGTCTGTCCGGGTGTTTGGTTTGCATATGCTCGACGTAGGTGTCGTAGTCGGGCATGCCGACCATCAGGCGCGCGGCCTGACCGAGGTATTTACCGAGGCGACTCAGGTCATTGAACATGCTGCAATCCTCTGGTTACGCATCCGGCAGGGCCTGGAATGGCGATTCTTTATCCGTACGTTCTTTTTTGCCCCAGGCGGCGATGCCGACCTTGAGCGCATAGAACAGGATGCTGAAGACCACGAACAGGAACAGCGCGGTGAGTGTGGCGTTGGTGTAGGCGTTGAAGATCACGTGCTGCATCTGCTCGACGCTTTTCGCCGGAGCCAGCACCTGACCGTTGGCCAGCGCATCGCTGTACTTCTTGGCCAGGGACAGGAAACCGATCGCCGGGTTGGCGTCGAACAGCTTGATGAAGCCAGCAGTGGTGGTGCAGATCAACAGCCAGGTGGCCGGCAACAGGGTGACCCAGATGTAGCGCTGGCGCTTCATCTTGATCAGGACCACCGTGCCGAGCATCAGCGCGATACCGGCGAGCATCTGGTTGGAGATACCGAACAGTGGCCACAGAGTGTTGATGCCGCCCAGTGGATCGATCACGCCCTGATACAGCAACCAGCCCCACATCGCCACACAACCGGCGGTGGCGATCAGGTTGGCGGTCCACGATTCGGTGCGCTTCAGCGCCGGTACGAAGGAGCCGAGCAGATCCTGCAGCATGAAACGCCCGGCACGGGTACCGGCGTCCACAGCGGTGAGGATGAACAGCGCTTCGAACAGGATCGCGAAGTGGTACCAGAACGCCATGGTGTTTTCACCCGGCAGGACACTGTGCAGGATCTGCGCGATACCGACCGCCAGGGTCGGCGCACCGCCAGCACGGGCCAGAATGGTGGTTTCACCGATGTCGTGGGCCACGGCTTGCAGCGCTTCCGGCGTGATCGCGAAGCCCCAGCTGGTGACCATTTGCGCCACTGACGCGGCATCACTGCCGACCACGGCGGCCGGGCTGTTCATGGCGAAGTACACGCCTGGCTCGATCACCGAAGCGGCAACCATGGCCATGATCGCCACGAACGATTCCATCAGCATGCCGCCGTAACCGATGTAGCGGGCGTTGGTTTCGTTATCCAAAAGCTTCGGCGTGGTGCCCGACGAGATCAACGCGTGGAAACCGGAAACCGCACCGCAGGCGATGGTGATGAACAGGAACGGGAACAGACCGCCCTTCCATACCGGGCCGGTGCCGTCGACGAACTGGGTCAGTGCCGGCATTTTCAGCTCGGGCATGGTCACCAGAATACCGATCGCCAGGGCGACGATGGTGCCGATCTTGAGGAAGGTCGACAGATAGTCACGCGGCGCCAGAATCAGCCAGACCGGCAGCGACGCGGCGACAAAACCGTAACCGACCAGCATCCAGGTAATCTGCACACCGGTGAAAGTGAAGGCTTTGGCCCATACCGGATCGGCAGCAATCTGCCCGCCCAGCCAGATCGAGCCGAGCAGCAGCAACACACCGACCACGGAGATCTCGCCGATGCGGCCCGGGCGGATGTAGCGCATGTAGATGCCCATGAACATCGCGATCGGGATGGTCGCCATCACGGTGAAGATGCCCCACGGGCTCTCGGCCAGGGCCTTGACCACGATCAGCGCCAGCACCGCGAGGATGATGATCATGATCAGGAAGCAGCCGAACAGTGCGATGGTCCCGGGAATCCGGCCCATCTCTTCACGCACCATGTCGCCCAGGGAACGGCCGTTGCGTCGGGTCGACATGAACAGGACCATGAAGTCCTGCACCGCGCCCGCCAGCACCACACCGGCAATCAGCCAGAGTGTGCCGGGCAGATACCCCATCTGCGCCGCCAGCACCGGACCGACCAGCGGCCCCGCTCCAGCGATGGCCGCGAAGTGGTGACCGAAAAGAATGTGTTTGTTGGTCGGCACGTAGTCCAGACCATCGTTGTTGAGCACGGCGGGGGTGGCCCGACGCGGATCCAGTTGCATCACGTTGTTGGCGATGAACAGACTGTAGTAACGGTACGCAACCAGATAAATGGCCACGGCAGCGACCACAATCCACAAGGCGTTGATCGCCTCGCCGCGGCGCAATGCCACTACGCCCAGGGCGCACGCTCCTACGATTGCCAGCACGAGCCAGGGTAAGTGGCGCAGCAGGCTATTATTATTTTTCATTTTATTATTCCAGCCAGGGTGGACAAGAAAGACAGCCACCCCGAGTTTAGCGCTTACGGCGCCAAAGGCCATACCCCGACATAGGTCTAGACGCTTGAGCGATTGGCTGGCGCCCGCATTCGCGGTCTATAGTCAGCGAACCTTCATGAGGATTGCGCCATGAGCGAGCACCCCGCCAATCGACGTCGTTTCAAACGTATTGCGTTCGATGCCCGAACCGAGCTGAAACAGGGCGAGTACATCTGGCCGGTCAAGTTGATCGACCTGTCGCTCAAGGGTCTGCTGATCGAGCGACCGGAGCCGTGGCTTGGGGACAAAGAGCAGGACTTCCTAGTCGACATTCATTTGAGCGAAGACGTCGATATCGAAATGGACGTGCATCTGGCCCACGAGGAAAACGGCCACTTGGGGTTCATCTGCCGGCACATCAGCCTGGAATCGATCCAGCGCCTGCGCCGCTTGATCGAACTGAATCTGGCGGATGAGGCCGAGCTGGAGCGCGAACTGGGTGCGCTGATCGAAATCTGACTTGCCCCCTGTAGGAGCTGCCGAAGGCTGCGATCTTTTGATTTTGTTTCAAGATCAAAAGATCGCAGCCTTCGGCAGCTCCTACACAGGGGATTGTGGTTACTCGAAGAGTGCGTCGAGGGCCTGTTCGAGACGCGTCACGGCGATGATCTGCAAGCCGGGAGGCGATTCCTTCGGAGCATTACCCTTCGGCACGATCGCGCGTTTGAAGCCGTGCTTGGCCGCTTCTTTCAGCCGCTCCTGCCCGCTCGGCACCGGGCGCACTTCGCCGGACAGGCCGACTTCGCCGAACACCAGCAGATCATGCGGTAACGGCCGGTTGCGCAAACTCGACATCACCGCCGCCATCAACGCCAGATCCGACGCCGTCTCCAGCACCTTCACGCCACCGACCACGTTGAGGAACACGTCCTGATCGTGGGTCGGAATCCCGCCGTGGCGGTGCAGCACCGCGAGCAACATCGCCAGACGGTTCTGATCCAGCCCCAGCGTCACCCGACGCGGGTTGGCCAGATGGCTGTCATCGACCAGCGCCTGCACTTCGACCAGCATCGGTCGGGTGCCTTCCCACGTCGCCATGACCACACTGCCCGGGACTTCTTCCTGAGCGCGGGTGAGAAAAATCGCCGAAGGGTTGGAGACTTCTTTCAAGCCCTTGTCGGTCATGCCGAACACGCCCAACTCGTTGACCGCGCCGAAACGGTTCTTCACCGCGCGCAGCAGACGGAGACGACCATCGGATTCACCTTCGAAATACAGCACGGTATCGACCATGTGTTCCAGAACACGCGGACCGGCCAAGGCGCCCTCTTTGGTGACGTGGCCGACGAGGAAGATCGCCGTGCCGCTCTGCTTGGCGTAACGCACCAGCAACGCCGCACTTTCGCGCACCTGCGACACGCCGCCCGGCGCCGATTGCAGCTGTTCGGTGAAGATGGTCTGGATCGAGTCGATCACCATGACCTTGGGCTTTTCCTGGCGGGCGGTGGCGATGATGGTTTCGATGCAGGTTTCGGTCATCACCCGCAGTTGATCCTGCGGCAGGCCGAGACGGCGGGCGCGCATCGCCACCTGCTGCTGGGATTCTTCGCCGGTGACGTACAGCGCCGGCATGCTCTTGGCCAGATTGCACAGGGTTTGCAACAGAATGGTCGATTTGCCGATCCCCGGATCACCGCCGATCAGCACAACCGAGCCATCGACCAGACCACCGCCGAGCACGCGGTCGAGCTCACCGGAAGCGGTGGAAAAACGTGGAATCTCTTCGATGCTGACTTCGGCGAGCGTCTTGATCTGTGCCTGCTGCCCTGCCCAACCGGTGCGCCCGGCAGGGGCCGTGGCGCCGCCGCTTTCGATCATGGTTTCGGTCAGGGTGTTCCAGGCACCGCACTCACCGCACTGCCCGGCCCACTTGGGAAAGGTTGCGCCGCACTCGGTGCAGCCGTACATGCGCTTGGCCTTGGCCATCAGAACCCCCGGAACAAAAGACGCGATGATAACGCAGCCACCGCCGATCAGCGCGGCGCAGCAGTACGGATTTCGCCGCTGGCCAGACGTGCGGCGCTGTTGCCCAGCGGATCCTCGGCGTTGAGGTCGGCGCCCTTGGCCTGCAAGGCGTCGAGCAATTCCAGACGTTTGAACAGCCCGGCGTACATCGCCGCTGTCTGTCCGGCGCCGTTACGCTGGTCGGGGCTGCAATCGCTGGCCATCAGGCGTCGGGCGATCTGTAATTCGCCTTTGAATATCGCGCCCATCAGCGCCGTGTTACCGCGTTGATCCTGAGCGCAGGCGTCCGCGCCCGCTGCCAACAGTCGCTCAACCGCCGGCGCCTGACCGTGATAGGCCGCCAGAATCAGCGCGGTGTAACCCTTGCTGTCGCGGGTATCGAGGGAATAGCCAGACTCGATAAAGGTCTCGAGCATCGGCACATCACCCCGGCGGGCGGCGTCGAAGTAGTAATCCTGCAACTGCGCCTTGACCGCCTCGGGACTTTGCTCGACCGGTGCCGCCCACGCGGTGAAAGACAGCGACGCAGTCAACCAAAAAAGAAAAACACGCATCAGGCTCTCTCCTTCAACGCACGCGAGGCGAGACTGGCCCTCGCGTGCGCCGCATCGCTATCAGTCGGTCAGTTTCGCCGCCAGTGCTTTCACGCGGCTGAGGTCGCCCTTGGCCACTTCAGTCACACCGCTGCCGTACTCAGGGTCGGCCTTGTACAGGAAGGACAGGATGATGTGCTTGCTCTCGTCATCGGTGGTGGCCAGCGAGCCGCCGAAGCTGTCGATCAGGTCGCGGCGTTCCTGCTTGCTGTACGAGCGATACAGATCACCGGCCTGCTTGAAGTTCTGCTCACGCTGGATCTTCGCCTGCTGCGTGCTGCCCGACAGCGCCGACTGGCTGTAACGCGCCGATGATGTTTCTTCACGCGGTTGCAGGCGGCTTGGCTGGTAGTTGACGCCGGACTGGCTGGCGCCAAAATTCATCGCGCCATCCTGATTGCCATTGTTCACTGCGGTTTTCGGTGCGTTGATCGGCAATTGCAAAGCGTTGGCGCCGAGGCGATACATCTGCGTATCGGCATAAGAGAACACTCGGCCCTGCAACAAGCGGTCTTCCGAAGGTTCGATACCCGGAACTACGTTGGCTGGAGCCATGGCAACTTGTTCGGTTTCCTGGAAGACATTGGCCGGATTACGGTTCAGGACCATTTGTCCAACTTTGCGCTCGGCAATACCCGGCCAGATCTTGGTTGCATCCAGTGGATCGAAATCAAACTTGGACAAATCCTGTGGCTTGAGAACCTGCACGTACAAGTCCCACTTCGGAAAGTTGCCCTTGTTGATATTACTCACCAAGTCGTTGGTCATATGACTGTAATCCTGACCCTGAACTTCGCTGACTTGTTTTGGCGTGAGATTCTTGATGCCTTGCAGACTCTTCCAGTGAAACTTCACGTAGTGAACTTCATTCCTGGCATTGATCAGCTTATAGGCATGAACACCATTGCCATCCATTTCCCGATAACTGGCCGGAGTGCCGTAGTTGGAATACAACTCGGTCAGCGTGCGGGTGGCTTCCGGTACATG
This sequence comes from Pseudomonas sp. ef1, assembly GCF_007293365.2. Taxonomy (NCBI): domain Bacteria; kingdom Pseudomonadati; phylum Pseudomonadota; class Gammaproteobacteria; order Pseudomonadales; family Pseudomonadaceae; genus Pseudomonas; species Pseudomonas sp. ef1. The sequence goes on from NZ_CM129815.1 coordinate 6,176,182, forward strand.
GGAGAAGAAATCGAACCGGCGCGAATCGTCATCGAGGTTGGTGCGCGGATCGGGCTTGAAGGCGTGCACCATGTCCGGGAATTTGATCGCATCGCGGATGAAGAAGGTCGGGAAATTGTTGCCGACCAGATCCCAATTGCCGTCAGCAGTGTAGAACTTGGTGGCGAAACCCCGCGGGTCGCGCAGGGTTTCCGGGGAATGGTTGCCATGCACCACCGCCGAGAAACGCACGAATACCGGCGTGCTCTGGCCTGCGGCGAACACCTTGGCCTTGCTCAGGTCGCTGAGGTCATCGGTCACGGTGAAGGTGCCGTGAGCGCCGGTGCCGCGTGCGTGTACGACGCGCTCGGGGATGCGTTCACGATCGAAGCGCTGCAGCTTCTGGATCAGTTGCACATCCTGCAGCAGCACCGGGCCGTTGGCGCCGGCAGTTTGCGAGTTCTGATTGTCACCGACTGCCGCGCCGTTATCGCGGGTCAGCGGAGCGGCGTTGACCGAGAAGGTCAGCAGCCCGGCAGTCAGTACGCCGAAGGTGCGGCGGAAGGGAAAAGCCCCCAGTCCAGGAGTGGATGTCATATCAGGTTCCTCTGGTTTTATTGGGCGCATCCAGGTGCGCCATACCAAGGCTAGAGGCCTGTGCCGCAGAACATAAATAGAAAGAACGTAACACCATGATTGAAGAAATTGGCTTTCCCGTCAGCGGGTTAGCGCGTATTCCGCGCGCGATTGCTGGCATTTTGCAAACTAATCGTCAATTGATGTGTCGATAAAAACGGGCATTGTAAGAAGGTGTTTCGCGCAGGAGGCGTTTCGCTGATTTACACTGCCAACACCAAACTCATCTGTAACAAGGAAATAACTATGGGCGTGCTTAGCGAGTTCAAGGCCTTCGCGGTCAAAGGCAATGTGGTCGACATGGCCGTCGGTATCATCATCGGCGCGGCGTTTGGCAAAATCGTTTCGTCGTTTGTCGGCGACGTGATCATGCCGCCGATTGGCCTGTTGATCGGTGGGGTGGACTTCAGTGATCTGGCTGTCACGCTCAAAGCCGCCCAGGGCGATGCGCCCGCAGTGGTGCTGGCTTACGGCAAATTCCTGCAGACGGTGCTGGATTTCGTGATTGTCGCTTTCGCGATTTTCATGGGTGTCAAAGCCATCAACCGCCTCAAGCGCGAAGAAGCTGTAGCACCGACCGCGCCGCCGATCCCGAGCAAGGAAGAGCAACTGCTGGGCGAAATTCGCGACCTGCTCAAGGCGCAGAACCAGCGGCCCTGAGGCATTCGGTAGTCATCAAAACGGCACCCGCGGGTGCCGTTTTCGTTACCAGTAATTTTCCACCGCAACCTGCCCCGGCTTGCGCGTGAGGCTCAGGCGCATGTCGCGCTGCTTGAGCAAGGCGCGGGTGTCGTCGATCATCTGCGGATTGCCGCACAACATCACACGCGAATGCTCTGGCGAGAGCTCAACGCCCGCCGCACGTTCCAGCTCGCCGTTTTCAATCAGCGTAGTAATCCGGCCCCGCAGCGCGCCTGGATGCGCTTCGCGGGTCACAGTGGGGATGAATTGCAGCTTGTGGGCGTATTCGCTCAGATAGTCCCGTTGCGCCAACCCGGCGATCAACTCCTGATAAGCCAGTTCCCGCGCCTCCCGCACGCTGTAAACCAGAATGATCCGCTCGAATTTCTCCCAGACCTCGAAGTCCTGCAGGATCGACAGAAACGGTGCCACCCCGGTGCCGGTGGACAGTAACCACAGGTCTCGGCCATCGACAAAGCGATCCAGCGTCAGGTAGCCGAACGCCTGGCGTTCTACCATCAAGCTGTCGCCGACCTGGAGCCGGCTCAGCTCACTGGTGAATTCGCCGCCCGGCACGACGATGGAAAAGAACTCGAGAAACTCGTCGAACGGCGACGACACCATCGAATAGGCGCGCCAGACCGTGCTCCCATCGGCCTTGGTGACGCCCAGTCGGGCGAACTGGCCGGCACGAAAGCGAAAGCCTGGGTCGCGGCTGGTGCGCAGCGTGAACAGGTTCGCCGTCAACGGTTGCACATCGAGCAAGGTCTGGGTGGTGTACTTCTCGGCACTGGCAGTCATGAGGCACTCCTTGAAACGATTGCCCACAGTGTCCCGCAAAACCGCGCTGCCAAACACCTGCCATTGGTAATGATATTGACAGAATCAGCGCTGCACATTCGATGTGATGTCAATGTTAGATATAGAGTAATAACTTTAAGATGGCAGTTAAAATATAACAGCGTGTATTGCTAAGAACACTTTATAAAAAACATCAAAGTTTCAATCTCGAAAAAATGTAAGGCGTTTCGCAGGAAAGATCCTACACTTCGATTCGTGCCGGATTTTTGGATCCATTTGGCGCCCCTATATCAGGATGGAGGCAAAGTTCATGGAAACGTGGAAGGAATCACAATTGAAACAGTTGACATTTGCCAAAGGCATAGAAGCGGCGTACCCGATACTGCTGAGATTTGCCGAGAACCTGGGCTTTAACTACTGTGCAATAGCAGTGACGTCCCCTCATCGTGATGTCCATCTGAATGCCTTGCAAATCAATAACTATCCGAAAGAATGGAACATCCAGTACAACAAAGAGAACTTCCGCAATATTGATCCGGTAATAGCGCATTGCAATCACTCAATATTACCCATCGTCTGGGAAGAAAGAGTCTTCAACGATGCACCCGAGTTGTGGCAGGCGTTGAAACAGAATGGGCTGCAGCATGGCTGGTCGCAGGCCTTTCATGACGAAACCAGCGGTTTGTGCAGCATCATCAGTCTGGCTCGAACCCACTGCCCGATCAGCCCGCTCGAACTGTATGAGCATTACGGTTATCTGTTTTTTGCCAACCGACACTTCAGTGACCTGTATGCCCGCACCGTTCCCACACCGGCCAAACCCAGCAAACCGAGGCTATCGTCCCGGGAACTGGAGATCATGAAATTGTCCGCCATGGGCAAGACCGCTCACGATATTTCGAGAATCCTCAGCCTGAGCGAACGCACCGTTAACTACCATGTGCAAAACGTCATCGAAAAATTCAACGTCTGCAACAAGATTTCCGCGGTGATTGCCGCCGCTCGTGCCGGGATTATCTGACTGACGAGCGATATCGCACGGTAATCCTGCGAGTATTTACGCGCAAAAAAACGTACCATTCAGGCCTTTCCGAGTGATGACGCAACCTGCTTGCATCGCAGTCCACTCGGTCGGATCCCGTCGCACCATCTGCCGGCAACGGGATATCTGCCGAATATCCTGAGTCCCCGCCCCATGCCCTTGCTCGAAACGCCTTTCGCCCAGCTCGACCTGATCCGCCAGCCTGAACAGCAGAATGAACCGCTGCAAGCCTTCGATGCGGCGGACGAATACCTGCTCAATCATCTCGCCAGCGAACAACCTCAGAGCAGCACCCGCGTGCTGGTGCTCAATGACAGCTTTGGCGCCTTGGCGATCAGCCTGCTGGGCAAGGTCGAGGTGAGCAGCAGCGGCGACTCGTTCCTGGGTTTCGTCGGGCTGGAAAAGAATCTGCTGCGCAATGGCCAGGCGTTCGATGCGATTCGTCCGATTCCGGCCAGTGAGCCTTTGGTCGGGCCGTTTGACCGGGTGCTGATCCGCGTTCCCAAGACGCTGGCGCTATTGGAAGAGCAGTTGATCCGCCTGCAAGGGCAACTCGCTCCGGGCGCGCAAGTGATCGCCGCCGCCATGGTCAAGCATCTGCCGCGCGCTGCCGGCGATCTGCTCGAGCGCTACATTGGCCCGGTGCAGGCGTCGCTGGCCGTGAAGAAAGCCCGACTGCTGATCGCCACGCCTGAAACCAAAGCGCCCGCCACATCGCCCTACCCGACTCGTTATCGCCTCGACGAACCGGCAATCGAACTGCTCAACCACGCCAATGTGTTCTGCCGCGAAGGCCTCGACATCGGTACTCGCGCGTTTCTGCCGCATCTGCCGAAGAACCTTGGCCACGCGCGAGTCGCCGATCTCGGTTGCGGCAACGGTGTTCTGGCAATCGCCAGCGCCTTGCAGAACCCGGATGCGCATTACACGCTGGTCGACGAATCGTTCATGGCGGTGCAATCGGCTGCCGAGAACTGGCGCGTGGCATTGGGCGCTCGTGAAGTCATTGTGCGCGCTGGCGACGGTCTGGCCGGGCAGGCGCCGCAGTCGCTGGACGTGGTGCTGTGCAACCCACCGTTCCATCAGCAACAGGTAGTCGGCGATTTCCTCGCCTGGCGCATGTTCCAGCAGGCGCGCGAGGCACTGGTGGTCGGCGGTGCGCTGTACATTGTCGGCAATCGGCATCTGGGCTATCACAGCAAACTGGCGCGCCTGTTTCGTGGCGTCGAGCAAGTGGCGGCCACGCCGAAATTTGTCATCCTCAAGGCGCGCAAATAAATCTGCGGCATAAAAAAACCCTCCGTGAGGAGGGTCGCAAGTCCATACCCGAAGGCGCCGGGACGGGATATTTCAGTGGGTGGTCAAACCCGCGGCATTCATGAACATGCGCATCAGGCTGGCGGCGATGAACAACACGCCGACACTGCCAACCCAGATCAGGGCCAACCAGCCGAGCCGCTGCCACAGCGGCTTTTTTTCGGCTTCTTCAATGTCGTGCAGGGAATGTTTGCCGGTCATTGCATCGATCTCCGTTAAGCCAAGGAGTCACTGCGGACGCCTTGGCGAGCAGGCTCGCTCCCACAGGGCAAGCCCAGCATTGGATTAGTGATAACCATCTTCGTGGGTGACCTTGCCGCGGAACACGTAGTAGCTCCAGAAGGTATAACCCAGGATGAACGGAATGATGAACAGCGTGCCGACCAGCATGAAGCCCTGACTTTGCGGCGGCGCGGCGGCGTCCCAGATCGAGATCGACGGCGGCACGATGTTCGGCCACAGGCTGATGCCCAAGCCACTGTAGCCGAGGAAGATCAGCACCAGGGTCAGCAGGAACGGCGTGTAGTTGGCATTACGTGCCACCGCGCGAATCAGGCCGTACAAGGTGACCAGCACCAGAATCGGCACCGGCATGAACCAGAACAGGTTCGGCATGCTGAACCAGCGTGAGGCGATTTCCGGATGCGACAGGGGTGTCCACAGGCTGACGATACCGATTACTGCCAGCAGGACGAACGCCAACGGCCGCGCCAGATCATGCATCTGTTCCTGCAACCTGCCTTCGGTTTTCATGATCAGCCAGGTGCAGCCGAGCAAGGCATAGGCCACCACCAGCGCCGCGCCGCAGAACAGCGTGAACGGTGTCAGCCAGTCCAGTGAACCTCCAGCGAACTGGCGATTGACCACCGGCAGACCATCGATGAACGCTCCCAGCGCCACGCCCTGAAAGAACGTCGCCGCGATCGAACCACCGATGAATGCCTTGTCCCACAGGTGACGTTTTTCATCCTTGGCCTTGAAGCGGAACTCGAAGGCCACACCGCGAAAGATCAGGCCCATGAGCATGAAGATCAGCGGCAGGTACAGCGCCGACAACACCACCGAATAGGCCAGCGGGAAGGCGCCGAACAACGCCGCCCCGCCCAGCACCAGCCAGGTTTCGTTGCCGTCCCACACAGGGGCGACGGTGTTCATCATCACGTCGCGATCGGTCTTGCCGGGCACGAACGGGAAGAGAATGCCGATGCCCAGGTCGAAGCCGTCCATGACCACGTACATCATGATGCCGAAGATGATGATCACGGCCCAGATCAGCGGAAGATCGATACCCATGAGTCAAATCTCCTTGGTCAAGCGAGTGTTGTCTTCGTGCTCGCCCTCGGCCGGATCATCGGCTGCGGACAACGGACGCGCCGGGGTGCGTTTCTTGCCTGGACCACCGTCCGGCGTTGCGCTGCCTTCGCTGATCTTCGGCCCTTTGCGCACCAGGCGCATCATGTAGCCGAGCCCGGCGCCGAACAGCGCGAAATACACCACTACGAACATGATCAGGGTGATGCTCATCTGCATGAAGCTGTGGTTGGACGAAGCATCTGCGGTGCGCATCAGGCCATAGACCACCCACGGTTGACGGCCGATTTCCGTGGTGAACCAACCGGCAAGAATTGCGATCAGGCCGGACGGCCCCATCCACAACGCCAGATGCAGGAACGGCCGCGAGGTATACAGCGAGTCACGCTTGCGCAGCCACAGACTCCACAAACCGGTGAAGATCATCAGGAAACCGAGGCCGACCATGATCCGGAACGACCAGAACACGATGGTCGAATTCGGCCGGTCTTCCGGTGGGAATTCCTTCAGCGCCGGTACTTGTTTATCCAGCGAGTGCGTGAGGATCAGGCTGCCGAGGTAGGGAATCTCCACAGCGAACTTGGTGCGCTCTTCTTTCATGTCCGGCCAGCCGAACAGGATCAGCGGCGTCGCTTCGTCGCCATGGTTTTCCCAGTGGCCTTCGATCGCAGCGATTTTTGCCGGCTGATGCTTGAGCGTGTTGAGGCCGTGGAAGTCGCCGATCACCGCTTGAATCGGCGCGACGATCAATGCCATCCACATGGCCATCGACAGCATGGTGCGGATCGCCGGGTTGTCCCTGCCGCGCAGCAGGTGCCAGGCCGCCGACGAGCCGACGAAGAACGCCGTGGCGACGAACGCGGCCGTGGCCATGTGCATCAGCCGGTAAGGGAATGACGGGTTGAAGATGATTGCCAGCCAGTCGGTGGGGATCACCTGACCGTTGACGATTTCAAAGCCTTGCGGGGTCTGCATCCAGCTGTTGGAGGCGAGAATCCAGAAGGTCGAAATCAGCGTGCCGATCGCTACCATCACCGTCGAGAAGAAGTGCAGGCCGCGCCCGACCTTGTTCCAGCCGAACAGCATGACGCCAAGGAAACCGGCCTCAAGGAAGAACGCGGTGAGCACTTCATAGGTCAGCAACGGCCCGGTGACGGCACCGGCGAAGTCGGAAAAACGACTCCAGTTGGTGCCGAACTGATAAGCCATGACCAGCCCGGAAACCACGCCCATGCCGAAGTTGACGGCAAAAATCTTCGACCAGAAATGGTAGAGATCGCGGTAGGTGTCGTTGCGGGTCTTCAGCCACAAGCCTTCGAGCACCGCGAGGTAACTCGCCAGGCCAATGGTGATGGCCGGGAACAGAATGTGGAACGAGATGGTGAACGCGAACTGAATTCGGGCGAGATCCAGAGCCTCTAAACCGAACATATGGCTTCCTCTGTCAGGTAATACGGGTAGCTGGCCCGGAGGCCTGCACCACTGCCCCCACGGATATGGAGTGCGGCGAATTCGGATTCGTTCTTTTTTTGCAACCATCGCAACGCAGGGAGTCTGGCCAAATGGCCGCCAGATCAGTTCCGGTCGGGGTCTTGATCTGGATCAAGCAACGTTGAAAGAGTAGTCCCATTTTTGCCAATGAACTGCGTGGTGGTTTGCCGCGTGACAAGTTGCCTCACTCCCCTGTGGCGAGGGGATTTATCCCCGTTCGGCTGCGCAGCAGTCGTCGCTTTCAGCTTTTGGGGCCGCTGCGCGACCCAACGGGGATAAATCCCCTCACCACAGGGTTGATTGTCAGCATGAAAGATCGATGTCTGGCTAACTGAATTGTTTCTCGTAGCAACTTCCTGTTACAGACTGGTGATAATCTCGCCGTTCACTCGTCCAAGACCTGCCTTCAGATGCCCACACAAGAGCCCCTGCTGTTACGTCACCATCGTCCGTTCATGGCTTTCTGGCTGGCGCGGATTTTCACCGCCAGCGGTTTCCAGATGCTCACCGTGGCGATCGGCTGGAACCTGTATCAGCTGACTGGCAACGTGCTGGATCTGGGCCTGGTCGGTCTGGTCGAATTCGCCCCGCGCGTGCTTTTCATGCTGCACACCGGGCACGTTGCCGATCGCTATGATCGGCGCAAGGTCGCCGCGCTCTGCCAGTCGTTGCAGGCATTGATTGCCTTGGCGCTGGCCATCGGCAGCGCCACCGATCACGTCACCCGCGAGATGATTTTCATCCTCGCCTTCCTGCTCGGCGCCGCCCGTTCGTTCGAGATGCCGACGACTCAGGCGCTGCTGCCGAGCATCGTCCCCAGTGCGCTGTTCCCCCGTGCAGTTGCCGCCGCGCAATCGGCGCAGCAGTCGGCCACTATCGTCGCTCCGGCTCTTGGCGGTTTGCTCTACGCGTTCGGCAGCGTCTGGGTCTACGGCCCGACCGTGCTGCTGTACGTGATCGCCTGCACACTGATGCTCAACCTGCCGGCACGCCAGACGCCATTGAACAAAGGCAAAGCCACGCTGGACTCGTTGCTGGCGGGAATTCGCTTCATCCGCAGCCGCCCGGACATCCTCGGTGCGATCTCGCTGGACCTGTTCGCCGTGTTGCTCGGCGGCGCCACGGCGTTGCTGCCGGTGTTCGCCAAGGACATTCTGCTGACCGGCCCGTGGGGCCTTGGCCTGTTGCGCTCGGCGCCGGCGGTGGGTGCGTTGCTGATGTCACTGTTCCTGGCGCGATTTGCCGTGGAGCGCAATGTTGGCCGGGTGATGTTCACCGCCGTCGGCATCTTCGGCGTCGCCACTATCGCGTTTGGTTTGTCGACCTCGTTCTGGTTCTCGCTGGCGGTGCTGGTGGTGCTCGGCGCAGCGGACATGATCAGCATGGTCATCCGCGCCTCGTTCGTACAACTGGAAACCCCCGACGAAATGCGCGGCCGGGTCAGTGCGGTCAACGGCCTGTTCATCGGCGCATCGAACCAGTTGGGCGAATTCGAATCCGGCCTCACCGCCCACTGGTTCGGCACCGTGCCGGCGGTGGTCATGGGCGGGATCGGCACGCTGGTGGTGACCGGGACCTGGATCAAACTTTTCCCGACATTGGCGAATCGGGACCGGATGCATGTGCCGGTGGAAGAGAAGGTCTGAGTTTTTTGGAAAAACTCACCTGCTTAGCACTCATTAAGCGACAACGTGCGGTACATAGTTACCGCACCGGGTGTAATGTATCGCCTTACACTCGCCGCCATGATCAAATCCTTTCAGCACAAAGGCCTTCGTGGCTTCTATGAAACAGGTACGACTCGTGGAATTCGTGCCGACCATGCAAAACGGCTTTCGCGCATGTTGCAGTTCATGGATCGAGCGACGCTTCCCGCAGACCTGGACTTGCCCGGCTGGCGCCTGCATCCGTTGAAAGGTGAGCTGAGCGAATATTGGTCGCTCAGCGTTTCAGGCAACTGGCGAGTGATCTTTCGTTTTGTCGGTTCGGATATCGAATTGGTCGATTATCTGGACTACCACTGACAGGAGGCAGGCTCATGCCCATGCACAACCCGCCACACCCCGGTGAAACCCTGCTGCTGGATGTCTTGCCCGAGCTTGGTATCAGCGTGAGCGAATTGGCCCGGCACCTTGGCTTTGCACGCCCGCATCTTTCGCGCGTACTGCACGGACACGCGCCAATCAGCCCGGATCTGGCAGTACGACTTGAGCGTGCAGGGATCGGCAAGGCGCGCGTTTGGCTAGGCGTCCAAACCGACTACGATCTCTGGCAAGCGGAGCACCGTGAGCAACCAATGATAGAACCCCTCGCAGCCCACGGCTGACCCGTCAGGCCATCAACTCCCCCGCCACCCTCGCCCGCAACGCCTTGCCACCAAGTTGCTCGACCAGGGTCAAGGCAAACTCCAGCGCCGGTCCCGAGCCTTGGGCGGTGATGCAGTTGCCGTCGACTACCACCGGTTGATCAACAAACGTACAGCCTGATAGTTGATGGCTGGCGCCGGGCAGGCAGGTCATGCGTCGCTGGCGCAGCACGCCTGATGCTTGCAGGGCGACAGCCGGAGCTTCGCCGATGGCGGCGAACAGGCGGCCGGCACTGGCTTGATCCTTGAGCAATTGCTGCAAGGGCTGATGCGCCGCCAGATGCCGGGAACCGACGGCACCGCCCGGCAGGACAATGAGGTCAAAAGTCTGTGCCAGTACATCGACGAGCATGCCGTCGGCAGTCAGCCGGGTGCCGCGCGCACAGGTCAGCATGCGCCGGCCTTCGATGCTGGCGGCAACCACTTCGATACCGGCACGGCGCAGCACGTCGATCAGGGTCACGCTTTGCAAATCGTCGATGCCCTCGGCGAGGGCAATCAGGGCTCTGGAAGTCATGGGCGCTTTCCGCTGGATAGTCAGTCAAGCGTAGTCAGCTTTGTCCCACCCTGTTCGCAGACAGCCGTTACTTGATGTAAAGCTGGGTCGAGAGCGTGTTGCGCGGAGCGTTGATCGAGGTGTTGCTGAAGTTGAAGGTGCCTTGCTGTTTGCCGGCCAGATCGAAGGTATAGAGAGAACCGACGGTTTTGCTGCCGGGCGTGCACTCGGTGAGATTGCCATTATCGAAGGCGCACACCGGACCTCTGGTGCCGTTGACCTCGAAGCCATCCAGAGTCACGTGTGGCTGGTTCTGGCCATAGCCGACTTCCAGCACGAAGACTTTGATATTCGGCCCGCTGTGATTGCATTGGGTTTGCGGCTGGTTATCGGCAATATCTTCCAGGCCGCAGGACGGTGACTGTACTTTGATCACCTTCACCTCGGAGAGTGGCGGCGCCGATGCCGCGAACGCCGGAGCTGTCAGCAGCAGTGCTGCAATCCATCCGAAAATCCTGATCCCGCTGTTGCGCATGCCTGCCCACTCCGAAAAATCAGCGCGCAGTATGGCGCAGTTGTCGGCTGCGCAAAACTTCGCCGACGATCGACACCAACATCCGCCAAATTCCTCACGCGGCTGGTATGATGCGCGGCTTTTTCCGGCCCACGACAATTTTCCAGGCGCTTGCGACGGTCTGTGCTTTGCTGTTGAGGTCGATACATTCACGGCGCCACGCGCGCCACGGGGAGCAGACATGCTGGAAAGGCTGTTTCAACTCAAGGCACACAACACCAACGTGCGCACCGAAATTCTTGCGGGCGTCACGACTTTCCTGGCCATGGCTTACATTCTGTTCGTCAACCCGAGCATCCTCGGCGAGACCGGCATGGACAAGGGCGCGATCTTCGTCGCCACCTGTCTGGCGGCTGCAATCGGCTCGACCGTGATGGGCCTGATTGCCAACTACCCGATCGCTCTCGCTCCGGGCATGGGCCTGAACGCCTTCTTTACCTACACCGTGGTGCTGCACATGGGCCACACCTGGCAGGTGGCGCTGGGTGCGGTGTTCATTTCCGCCGTGCTGTTCTTTCTGCTGTCGATCTTCCGCATCCGTGAATGGATCATCAACGCCATTCCGCTGCCACTGCGCTCGGCGATTGCCGCCGGTATCGGCCTGTTCCTGGCACTGATCGCCCTGCACAATGCCGGCATCGTGGTCAGCAACCCGGCGACCATGGTCGGCCTCGGCGATCTGACCAAACCGGCACCGATTCTGGCCACCGTCGGCTTTGCCGTGATCGTCGCCCTCGAAGCGCTGAAAGTGCGCGGCGCGGTGCTGATCGGCATTCTGGCAGTGACCATCGCCTCGATCGTACTGAACGTCACCGAGTTCGGCGGCATCATGTCAATGCCGCCGTCGCTGGCGCCAACCTTCCTGCAACTGGACATCAAAGGCGCACTGGACATCGGTCTGGTCAGCGTGATTTTCGCCTTCCTGTTCGTCGACCTGTTCGACAACTCCGGGACCCTGATCGGCGTCGCCAAGCGCGCCGGCCTGATGGGCAAGGACGGCCACATGCCGAAAATGGGCCGCGCGCTGATCGCCGACAGTACTGCGGCCATGGCCGGCTCGCTGCTGGGTACTTCGACCACGACCAGTTACATCGAATCCGCTGCCGGCGTCAGTGCCGGTGGCCGCACGGGCCTGACCGCCATCGTCGTGGCAATCCTGTTCCTGCTGGCGCTGTTCTTCTCGCCCCTGGCGGCCAGCGTTCCGGCGTTCGCCACTGCGCCAGCGCTGCTGTTCGTCGCCGTGCTGATGACTTCCGGCCTGGCGGAAATAGACTGGGACGACATCACCGTGGCGGCGCCGGTTGTGGTTACCGCGCTGGCCATGCCGTTCACCTATTCGATCGCTAACGGCATCGCCTTCGGCTTCATCGCCTGGACCGCCATCAAGCTGCTGTCCGGCCGTGCCCGTGAGCTGAACCCGGCACTGGTGATTCTGTCGATTCTGTTTGTGATCAAGTTGGGTTGGTTCAACGCATGAGTTTCGATTCCCAAGCCTACGCCGAACAACTCGAAGCCAAGGTCACGCGCTTGCGTGATCTGCTGGCACCGTTCGACGCACCTGCGCCGACGGTGTTTGATTCGCCGTTGCAGAATTTCCGCCTGCGCGCCGAATTCCGCCTCTGGCGCGAGGGCGGCGAACGACACTACGCGATGTTCTCCCAGGACGACAAACGCACGCCGATCCTTATCGAAGAATTCCCGATTGCCAGCCTGCGCATCAACCAGTTGATGCCGCAGTTGAAGGCCGCGTGGCAAGCCAGTTCGGCGCTGAGCCACAAGCTGTTCCAGGTCGAGTTTCTGACCACGCTGGCCGGCGACGCGATGATCACCCTGTGCTATCACCGTCCGCTGGACGAGCACTGGCATGCGGCAGCCACTCAGTTGTCGGCAGATCTCGGCGTGAGCATCATCGGCCGCTCCAAAGGCAAGCGCGAAGTGCTCGGGCAGGACTATGTCGTCGAGAAACTCGAAGTCGGCGGCCGCACCTTCAGCTATCGCCAGCCCGAGGGCGCATTCACCCAGCCCAACGGCACGGTGAACCAGAAGATGCTCAATTGGGCTTACGAAGCGCTGGGCGATCGCAGCGACGATCTGCTCGAGTTGTACTGCGGCAACGGCAACTTCACCCTGCCGCTGGCGACTCGCGTGCGCAAAGTGCTCGCTACCGAAATCAGCAAGACTTCGGTCAACGCGGCCCTGAGCAACCTCAGCGAAAACGCTGTGGATAACGTTACGCTGGTGCGTTTGTCCGCCGAGGAGCTGACCGAAGCGCTCAACGAAGTGCGCCCGTTCCGCCGCCTGCACGGCATCGATCTGAAGAGCTACGAATTCGGCAGCGTCTTCGTCGACCCGCCACGCGCCGGCATGGACCCGGACACCTGCGAACTGACCCGGCGCTTCGACAACATCCTCTACATTTCCTGCAACCCGGACACCCTGGCGGCCAACATCGCCCAGTTGCATGACACCCACCGCATTACCAAGTGCGCGATGTTTGACCAGTTCCCGTGGACCCATCACATGGAATCCGGTGTGCTGCTGACCCGTCGCTAATCGCGGGTAGTGGGTACGAGAAAGCCGTCGTGATTGACGGCTTTTTTGTGGGTGCTATGGCGCGATATCAGTTTTGCGTGGACGCCCGCCTTTTTTGCCATTGGCTCGCGCTGCCGCAGATTTCGCAGCGCTGCTTTGACGCCCGTTGCGCGATGCGACGACCGACGCGGCCATCCGCATAAGCGGCGGGCTCGCTGAAATCATTCCGGCAATGGAAATATCCAGATCCTTGCCCACATGGCACAGCGCAGTGCCGGCGAAGCCGATCGTCAGGCTTGCATAATCGGCCGCTTCAAACCCCGCGAATTCGGGATACAGCTTCACCGGAAGCAACACACCGCTGCCGTCCTCGAAACGAATGACCAAAGAGGATTCTTCGAAGCTCACTGACACAGCCTGCAAACTATTGGCCTGTCGTACTTCGCCAAGTGTGATGGCGGCATCGAGCATCTCTTCCGTCAGGGGGCGATGCACCGACGGTTTTGCCTTGATGACCTTCATAATTCGATCTCAACTCCTTCCAACTTGCCGATCAAGGACAGCAGCACCTTGTCTTCATCGGGTTCATAGCGCGCCGATCCGATCCTGTAGGTCTCGTCGGTGACTGGCTTCATCACGGGCACTTCGTTTGCTTGGCAGTCCCATATCTGATTATCGAGACAAACGGTCTTCAAGCCCGACCACCAGATCCCTCGTGCTCGACGCAGGTGCGCCGGTTGTCCAAGTGACAGACACAAGCCGTTCAGCACAGCGAGCGGTGGTCGTCGGGACAGCGGCACCACATCCCACAGATCAACTTCGTTGTGCCAGAAGCTGAACCGGAAGCGGGCATTCCAGGAACCCGCATCTACATGGGCGTGCGGTGGGCAGTGTTCGTCTCTCCACATGATGCGAATCGACATTCCTTTGTAGCTGCATATCTTCATGCTAACCCATCCGTTAGGTTAATTGATTTCCAAACTCGATTTTCCTTTCGAGTCCGACGACCGGTTGCAACGTGCGAACCTGTCGGAGGTCATCCAAGGCTAGCGCGCATGGGGGGCGGGACCTGGGAAATGATCGGAAAAAACGTAAGAAAAGCTGTCGTTACGTCTTGAAATCAGGGCTCGCCTGAATTTGCCTGTGCGATCACCGAACATAAAACGCCAAGGTCATTTCTGTTCAATTGACCGATGTAACCATCTAGTACATTTTATCTCCACAGGCCGGAACTTCTCGGCCCATGCCAAAAACAATAAGTGGAGTTGCCCCCATGTCCCCTATCGTTCTGGTGCTTAACGGCCCGAACCTGAACCTGCTCGGCACCCGCGAGCCGGCGACTTATGGTCATGAAACCCTGGCCGATATTTCGGCGCTGTGTGGTCGCGCGGCTGACGAGTTCGGTCTGTCCGTGGAATTTCGCCAGACCAATCATGAAGGCGAGCTGCTCGACTGGATTCACGCCGCGCGTGGTCGTTGCGCCGGGATCGTGATTAATCCGGCGGCGTGGACGCATACGTCCGTGGCGATTCGCGATGCCTTGGTCGCCAGCGAGCTGCCAGTGATTGAAGTGCACCTGTCCAACGTCCACGCCCGTGAGCCGTTTCGTCATCATTCATTTGTTTCCGGCATTGCCACGGCGGTGATGTGCGGGTTCGGCAGCCATGGCTATCGCCTGGCGCTGGAGCATTTCAGCCAGCGGTTGCAGAGGTAAGAACCATGTCGCGTTCCAAGGTGATACTCGCCGGGCTGATCGGCGCCGGGATTCAGGCTTCACGTACGCCGGCACTGCATGAGCACGAAGGTGATGCGCAGGGCCTGCGTTATCTGTACCAGCTCATCGACCTCGATCAATTGCACCTCGACAGCACGGCTCTGCCCGACTTGCTGCAAGCGGCGGAGCGGATGAATTACACCGGGTTGAACATCACTTTCCCGTGCAAACAGGCGGTCATCCCGCTGCTCGACGAGTTGTCGCCGGAAGCCCGTGGCATCGGCGCGGTGAACACGGTGGTATTGAAGGACGGCAAGCGTGTCGGCCACAACACCGATTGCCTCGGTTTCGCCGAGGGTTTTCGCCGGGGTCTGACGGACGCTGCCCGTGAACGTGTAGTCCAGATGGGCGCCGGTGGGGCTGGCGCGGCAGTGGCCCACGCGCTGCTCAGCGAAGGCGTACGGCAATTGACGATTTTTGATGTCGACCGCGAGCGTGCCGAGAGCCTGGCAAACAATCTGAATCAACATTTCGGCCCCAGTCGCGCACAGGCCGGAGCGGATTTGCCCAGGGCGCTGGCGCAGGCCGATGGTCTGGTCAACACCACGCCGATGGGCATGGCCAAGCTGCCAGGTTCACCGGTGCCGGCCGGGTTGCTGCGCAAGGAAATGTGGGTCGCGGAGATTGTGTATTTCCCGCTGGAAACCGAACTGCTGCGCGACGCCCGCGCCTTGGGTTGCCGCACCCTGGATGGCGGCAACATGGCGGTGTTTCAGGCGGTGAAGGCGTTTGAACTGTTCAGCGGCGTGGTGCCGGATGCGCAGCGCATGCTTGAGCATTTTCAGAGCATGAATGGCTGAACAACAGGGTAACTCTTGTGGGAGCGAGCCTGCTCGCGAAGGCGTCGATTCAGTCAACGAACAGGGCGACTGACACACCGCTTTCGCGAGCAGGCTCGCTCCCACAGGGGAGATCGAGTCAGGCCTTCAGGTAGCGCAACACCGATTCGCAGATCATCTCGCGGTGGCGCTGCTTGATGGTTTCGTCCGGCAGGTCGATCTGGAAGATTTCTCCCAGCGTGTGGCGGTTCGACACGCGATAGAAGCAGAACGAACTGATCAGCAGGTGCACGTCCAGCGCATCGATGCCACGCCGGAACAGACCTTCGTCCGCGCCTCGTTGCAGAATCCCGCCCAAGGTGTCGAGGATCGTGTTGTTCAGCGCCTTGATCGCATCGGAACGCTTTACGTACTCGGCGTTGTGGATGTTTTCGATGCTGACGATGCGCACGAAATCGACGTTGTGGTCATGGTGATCGAAGGTGAATTCCACCAACCGACGGATCGCCAGCTCGGGCGGCAGCTCGTCCAGGTGCAGGCGGTTTTCCGTGCTGCGAATATCGCCGTAAAGCTTCTCCAGCACCTCGACGTACAACTGCTCCTTGCTGCCGAAGTAGTAATAGATCATGCGCTTGGAGGTGTGGATGCGCTCGGCGATCGCGTCGACGCGGGCGCCGGACAAGCCCTGCTGGACGAACTCGACGATCGCCTCCTGCAGAATGTTTTCGCGGGTCTTTTCCGGATTGTTCTTGCGACTCTTGCGCGGCACTGCGTCGGACTCGACAGCAGCGGCGGAAAGTTCTGAATTCATGGTCATCGCGGGCTCACGGCCATCACTGCACAAGCTGGCGATTATGGGCCGCGCGGGACAGTGAAGGAAGCCGCGCAGCCGGTGTTTAATCCCGCGTTTACGAATTCCCTACAACTTCGCCTGACGCACCGCACCGCTGCGGGATTTGGCCATCGCCGCCAGCCGCACCGCAACGTTGGCCGCGCCGTAGCCGGCATAGCCATTCTTGCGCTGGATGATCTCGAAGAAGAAACGCCCCTCGAACGGCTCGGTGTAGACGTGAAACAACTCGCCGCCCTGGGCGTCACGGTCGTAGAGCACGTTGTAATAGGCCAGCTCGCTGAGAAACTCATCGTCGAAATCGAAACGCGCGGCGAGGTCGTCGTAATAGTTCAGCGGGATGTCCAGCAGCGGCACACCGGCCTCCTTGGCGCGACTGACCTGGGCGAAGATGTCGTCACAATCGAAAGCGATGTGATGCACACCGGAGCCGCGATAACTCGACAGCGCATGCGAAATGGCGGTGTTGCGGTTCTCGGAAATGTTCAGCGGCAGCCGGATCGAACTGTCGCGGCTGCGCAGGGCGCGGCTCTTCACCAGACCGTACGGATCGGGCAGCACCACTTCATCGTCGGCTTCGAAATCCAGCAGGCTTTTGTAAAACAGCACCCAACTGTCGAGGCTGTCCGCCGGCAGTGCCATGGCCATGTGATCGATACGCTTGAGGCCGCCGCCGGTCTGCGCGTCCGGCAACAGATTGAAATCGGTGCCGTACACGTCGGCGTCCTCATCGACCAGATAAATCAGGCTGCCGTCCGGTGCGCGCACCGCCGCCAGCTCCAGTTCATTCGGCCCGACCAGCCCGCGATAGGGCTGCCCCTTGTAAGCGACCGCGCGGGCCAGCGCACTGGCGCTGTCCTTGACCCGCACGGCCGTGGCGCACAGTGACGGGCCGTGGGCTTCGAAAAAGCTGTGGGCGAAGGAATACGGCTCGGAGTTGAGGATCAGGTTGATATCGCCCTGACGCAGCAGGCTGACACTCTTGGAGCGATGCTGCCCGGCCTTGGCGAAACCGAGGCGTTGCAGCCAGTGACTGAGCTTAGCGCCCAGCGCTTCATCGACGGCAAATTCGAGAAATTCCACGCCGTTATATTCGCTGGCCGGCGGCGTTTCGAAAAGGATTTCACAGTTGGTTACTGGCGGCGCTTCCTGCTCGAGACGCTGACGGGTCTTCTCTTCCAGATACAGCAACGAGCGCAAACCGTCGGCGGCGTTGGCCCGTGGAGGCGCGGCGCGGAAGCCGTCGTTGAAAATTTCCAGCGACAGCGGCCCGCTATAGCCACTCTTGATGATCGGCGCGAGGAAACCCGGCAGATCGAATTCGCCCTGCCCCGGGAAACAGCGGAAATGCCGACTCCACTCCAGCACATCCATGGCCAGGATCGGTGCGTCGGCCATTTGCACGAAGAAGATCTTGTCGCCGGGAATGTCGGCGATCGCGCTGGGATCGCCCTTCAGCGACAGGGTATGGAAGCTGTCGAGCAGCACGCCGAGGCTCGGGTGATCGGCCTTGCGGACGATGTCCCAGACCTGTTGATAAGTATTGACGTGACGGCCCCACGCCAGCGCTTCGTAACCGATGCGCAAGCCACGGGCGCCGGCGCGTTCAGCCAGCAGGCGCAAATCATCGACGAGGATTTGTTGATCGCCGACACTGTCCGGCGAGGCGTTGCTGCAGACCAGCACCAGGTCGGTGCCGAGCTCCTGCATCAGATCGAATTTGCGCTCGGCACGCTCAAGGTTGCGCGCCAGGCGATCGCGGCGGCAGCCTTCGAAGTCACGGAACGGCTGAAACAGGGTGATGGCGATCCCCAGATCGGCGCACATCTGTTTAATTTCCCGGGGGCTGCCGTCGTAGTACAGGAGGTCGTTTTCGAAAATCTCCACGCCGTCGAACCCGGCGGCGGCAATGGCTTCGAGTTTTTCCGGCAGGGTGCCGCTCAAGGAAACGGTGGCAATGGAACGCTGCATGTTTCAACTCCCGGACTGCGCCGCTTTATCTTTACTGTAGGAGCTGCCGAAGGCTGCGATCGTTTGATCTTGATTACCAAAACAGCAAAATCAAAAGATCACAACCTTCGGCAGCTCCTACCGGGGAATGGGTTTTTATAGTGAGGGAAATTATTGGCTGCATCCCTGCGCGCAGCAATTTAAAGTGTACTACCCGGTTAGTTTTGCGTGCGATTATCGAACACTAAGGCGATTTGGCGAATTGACGATTTTTTGTTCACTGCCCAACATCGGTTGCACATCGAGTCCGGCCACTAACCACCGGGCAAGGTGTTCGACAGAAAAGAACACCAAATAACAAATCCAAAAACGGGTGGAACACATGATTCCTTCACAGACTTCCCGCATGGCTCCGGCCATGAGCACTGCCACGGGTGGCATTGGCGACAAGATCCGCGGCGCCATGGCCGTCGGCAAGACCCGCTGGGGCATGCTGGCGCTGGTGTTTTTTGCCACCACCCTCAACTACATCGACCGCGCCGCCCTCGGCGTCATGCAGCCGATCCTCGCCAAGGAAATGAGCTGGACGGCGATGGACTACGCCAACATCAACTTCTGGTTTCAGGTCGGCTACGCGATCGGGTTTGTCCTGCAGGGACGCCTGATCGACCGGGTCGGCGTCAAGCGCGTGTTCTTCTGCGCCGTACTGCTCTGGAGCCTGGCCACCGGTGCCCATGGCCTGGCGACCTCCGCAGTCGGCTTCATGGTCTGCCGCTTCATCCTCGGCCTGACGGAAGCGGCCAACTACCCGGCCTGTGTGAAAACCACGCGCCTGTGGTTCCCGGCCGGTGAACGCGCTGTCGCTACCGGCATCTTCAACGCCGGCACCAACGTCGGCGCGATGTTCACGCCGATGCTGCTGCCACTGGTCCTGCATGTGTGGGGCTGGCAAGCGGCGTTCCTGTGCATGGCGGCACTCGGCGGCATCTGGCTGTTGTTCTGGGGCTTGAAGTATTTCAATCCGGAAGATCACCCGACGGTTAAACAGTCGGAACTCGATTACATCCAGCAGCAAGTCGAACCGGAACAGGCCCGCGTGCCGTTCAGCAAGATCCTGCGCATGCGCGGCACCTGGGCCTTCGCCCTCGCCTACTCGCTGACCGCGCCGGTGTTCTGGTTCTATCTGTACTGGCTGCCGCCGTTTCTCAATCAGCAATACAACCTCGGCATCAACGTGACGCAGATGGGTATTCCGCTGATCATCATCTACGTCACGGCTGACTTCGGCAGTGTCGGCGGCGGGATTCTGTCCTCGTTCCTGATCGGTCGCGGGATGAACTCGATCAAGGCGCGGCTGCTGTCGATGTTGCTATTTGCCTGCTGCATCATCGGCGTGGTCATGGCCGCCGGCTCGGCGAATCTGTGGGTGGCGGTGGCGGCGATCTCGCTGGCGATCGGCGCGCATCAGGCCTGGACTGCGAACATCTGGAGCCTGGTGATGGACTACACGCCCAAGCACATGATGAGCACGGTGTTCGGCTTCGGCGGCATGTGCGCGGCGATCGGCGGGATGTTCATGACCCAGATCGTCGGCCACATTCTCACCGTTACCAACAACAACTACACGGTGCTGTTCACGCTGATTCCGGCGATGTACTTCCTCGCACTGACGTGGATGTATTTCATGGCACCGCGCAAGATTCCGACCGTCGAATAACCCGCTAAATCGCCCCTGTAGGAGCTGCGGAACGCTGCGATCTTTTGATCTTGCTGTTTAAGATCAAAAGATCGCAGCCTCGTTTCACTCGTCAGCTCCTACAAGGGATCTTGCTCCTCCTTAGCGCCGGCTCTGCTGCCACGCTGCCGCCAATCCGCTGCAACAGATCACCGCGATACCAATCACCGTCAACCCGCTCGGTGTGTGATTGAACAGCAGCCAGCCCAACAACCCGGCAAAGACGATCTGGCAATAGCCGAACGGCGCCAGCAATGCCGGCGCGGCGTGACGGAAGGCCTGGGTCAGAAACAAGTGCGCAGTCATTCCGCAACTGCCCAGCGCCAGCATTAGCGCGGCATGAGGCAACGTCGGCACTTGCCAGAAGAACGGCACCAGCGCGCTCATCACCAGGGTATTGCACAGCCCGGCGAAGAAGTTGCTGGTGGTCGGGCTGTCCACTTCGGCGAGCTTGCGCGTCAGCAATTGGTAGAAGCAGAAGAACAGCGCCGAGCAGAACGGCAGCAGGATCGCCGGGGTGAACAGTTCGCCGCCCGGGTGGACGATGATCAGCACGCCGATGAAGCCGCAGATCACCGCGATCCACTGTCCGCGCGTCACTCGTTCCTTGAGCAGCGGCACCGATAACGCCGTCACCAGTACCGGCGCGAGAAAGTTGACCGCCGTGGCTTCCGCCAGCGGGATGTACAGCAGCGCAGTGGTGAAAAACAGGCTGGTGCCGAGCAGGCACAGGGCACGGGCGAGCTGCCATAACGGTTTTTTCGTACGCAGAACGCGCAAACCGGACTGCGGCAGGAAAATCCCCGCCATCAACAAGGTGTGCACCACATAGCGCGCCCACACCACCATCACGATCGGATAAAAACCGGAGAGGTATTTCGACAAGGCGTCGTGGCTGGAAAACAGGAACGTCGCCACGACAATCAGCAGGATCCCCTTGAAGGGTTGGTTGACACCGGAGAGCGGGGTGCTGACGGTCATTGGCAATCTCTGAAAAAATACCCGGGCGAGCGTTCGCGCTGGCGGCAATCGTTGTGGCAATCATAGTCGGCCGAGCTTTCAGCAACCGCACAGGTTGCACTCTTCTTCGCCGGGAAACCGCCGCCAGGCAAAACCTTGAGGCAAGATTCCCGCCACTTCGGCGCCCGGCCAGTGTGCAACATCACAGACTGCCGTCGAAACGGCGGGTTCATGAATCGGCAGAAGAAATCCCACTCGGGATTGAATTCACGGCCCGCTCGACCGTCAATACCAGGCCCGCACCATGTGGGCGCGTGTGCATGGACGGACGACCGGACTGGCGCCACACTCACACAGCGGCAACACTCATCACCAGCAGATTCATCACCGGCAATAAAAGAGGATTCCCACATGCTATGGAAAAAAGGCCGACGCAGTGACAACGTCGTCGACGCCCGGGGTGATGACGCAGGCGGTGGCGGCGGCATGCGCTTCGGTGGCGGCAAGGGCCTGAGCCTGACGGCCATCGTGCTGATTGTCGGCATCGGCTGGCTCACCGGCCAGGACCCGATGCAGATCCTCGGCCAGTTGACCGGCCAGATGGACCAACCGGCGCCCTCCTCGCAAACCCGTCAGGCGCCACCGGCCAATGATGAACAGGCCGAATTCGTCCGTTCGATCCTTGGCGACACCGAAGACACCTGGGGTCCGATCTTCCAGCAGGCCGGACGCCAATACAAAGACCCGACACTGGTGCTGTTCAGCAATCGAGTGAACTCCGCGTGCGGCATGGCCACTTCTGCCACCGGCCCGTTCTATTGCCCGGCAGACCAGAAGGTCTATCTGGACATGGCGTTCTTTCAGGAAATGTCGCAGCGCTTCAAAGCCGCCGGCGATTTCGCTCAGGCTTACGTGATTGCGCACGAAGTCGGACACCATGTGCAGACGCTGCTGGGCGTCTCGGCGAAGATGCAGGCGGCGCGTCAGCAAGGCCGGCAGATGGAAGGCGACGGCGGCTTGCTGGTTCGCCAGGAATTGCAGGCCGACTGTCTTGCCGGCGTCTGGGCGTATAACGCGCAGAAACGCCTGAACTGGCTGGAACCCGGCGACATCGAAGAAGCCTTGAACGCCGCCAACGCCATCGGCGATGATCGCTTGCAGCAACAGGGCCAGGGCCGTGTGGTCCCGGACTCGTTTACCCACGGTACGTCAGCGCAAAGGGTGCGCTGGTTCAAAACCGGATTCGCGCAAGGCCAGGTAAGCCAGTGCGACACCTTCGCGGCGAAAACCCTGTAAATGCATAAATGGCTTGTGGCGTTACTGTTCATCGCCGGCACCGCGCAAGCGGCCGGCGTCGACGCGATCAGCGCCGGTCGCCTGCAACTCAAGGCCGGGGAAATGGCAGTGGGCATCGGCCCGGCACCTGAGAAGATCGAGCGGGTGCTGATCGTCATTCACGGTCGCCTGCGCAACGCCGAGACCTACCGCAAAAGCGCGGAAAGCGCCGCCGAACTCGCCGGGCAGACCGCGCACACGCTGGTGATCGCCCCGCAGTTTCTCAATGAAAGCGACGTCACCCTGTATTCCTTGCCGCCGACGGTGCTGCGCTGGCAGGGCAACGAGTGGATGGGCGGCGGCTTGTCCACCGGGCCGAATCCGCTGAGTTCCTACGCGGCGCTGGACGAAATCGTCGCGCGGCTCAGCGACCGCAAACAGTTTCCGGACGTGAAGCAGATCGTGATCTTCGGCCACTCCGGCGGTGGTCAGGTGGTGCAGCGTTACGCCCTGCTGGCCAAGGATCAGCCGGCGCTCAAGGCCAACGGTATTCGCTTGCGCTATGTGGTTGCCAATCCCTCTTCTTACGCGTACTTCAACGAGCAGCGGCCAGTGGCGTTCGACCACGCACAATGCCCGGGCTTCAATCGCTGGAAGTACGGCCTGGCGGACATGCCGGTGTATGCCAGCGGGCAAACGCCGTTGCAGGTCGAGAGCGCTTACGTCAAACGCGAGGTGATTTATCTGCTCGGGCAGCAGGACGTCGACCCGGAACACCCGGCGCTGGACAAGAGCTGCGCAGCCGAGGCGCAAGGGGCTTACCGCTTGATGCGCGGGAAGCTGTATTTCGGCTATTTGCTGCGCCGCCATCCTGAGGGGGTCAATCAGCGGCTGGTGGAGGTGCCTGGGGTCGGGCATGACGGGGATGGCATGCTGACGTCGGCGGAGGGGCAGAAGGCGTTGTTTGATCAGTGAGTTTTTTGCTGAATCCACCGGCTCCTTCGCGAGCAGGCTCGCTCCCACATTTGGAATAAATGCCACAGTTGGAACGCATTCCCCTGTAGGAGCGAGCCTGCTCGCGAAGGCGTCCGATCAGACAACAACGATCTCAGGCCTGCAGCATCCGCCGCAACTCAACACAATCCCTTGCATGCCAATCCGTCAACTCCGGCCACGGGTTATCCGGCAGATTCACCAGCACCGTCCGCGCCCCCGCTGCTCGGCCGCAATCGAGATCAAAGCGATAATCACCAACCATCACCATGTCACTGGCCGGCACTTGCCAGGCATCGGCCAGTTTCAGCAAACCGCCCGGATGCGGCTTTGGCGGTGCTTCGTCGCGACCCAGCACATCCTCGACCGCGAAGCAGTCGGCCAGGCCGATTGCCTCCAGCGTGACATGCGCCAGCTCCCGCGCATTGCGCGTGAGGATGCCGAGGCGATAACCCCGCGCATGCAGGTCGCGCACCAGCTCAACCGCGCCGGTGGCCGGGGTCGAGCCCAGCGCCAGATCGCGTTCATGCTCGAGCAACCAGGCATGCTTGGCCGCCGCTTCATCCGCCGGCAACGCGGCGAGGTGGGTGAGGATGTCGTCCTCGGGCGGAATCGCCAGTGCCACACGAATCGCCGCGAAATCATGCACGGCTACAGTCAGCGTGCCGTCCATGTCGAATACCCAATGGCGAACCGCGGTCAGGCTCATGCCCAGTCCTTGCGATGGCGGATCAGACCTTCCTGAGTCACCGAAGCGACCAGTTGCCCGGCGCGGTTGAACACGCTGCCACGGGAAAAACCACGGGAGTTGCCGGCCCACGGGCTGTCCATCGCGTAGAGCAACCAGTCATCGGCGCGCAGATCATTGTGGAACCACAGCGCGTGATCGAGGCTGGCGACCTGCATGTCTTTCTGCCAGACCGACTTGCCGTGGGGCAGCATCGAAGTGGTCAGCAGGCCGAAGTCCGAGGCGTACGCCAGCAGGTATTTGTGCAGCGCCGGGATGTCGGCCAAGGCGCCGTCGGCGCGGAACCACACGTACTTCAGCGGATCAGCCGGTTGCGGGTTGTACGGGTCTTTTTCGGTAACCGGGCGTACTTCGATCGGTTTCGGGCACAGCAGTTTTTCACGCATGTGCTCGGGAATCAGGTGCGCTCGCTGCTGGATCAGTTCCAGTTCCGAGGGCAGGTTTTCCGGACCAACCACCGCCGGCATCTGGCCCTGATGCTCGAAGCCTTTTTCGTCGTACTGGAACGAAGCGCTGCACGTGAAGATCGGGTGGCCCTTCTGAATCGCCGTCACGCGGCGGGTGCTGAAGCTGCCGCCATCACGCACGCGATCAACCGAATAGACCACCGGCAACTTGGCATCGCCCGGGCGCAGGAAATAACCGTGCAGCGAGTGCACATGACGCGCCTCTTCCACCGTCTGACTGGCCGCCGACAGCGACTGGCCGAGCACCTGACCACCGAACAACTGGCGGAACCCCAGATCCTGACTACGACCACGGAACAGGTTTTCTTCGATCGGTTCCAGGGTCAGCAGATCGACCAGATCTTCCAGCACTTGGCTCATTCAGACTCTCCTCACACAAAGCAATGGCCGCGCAGTCTTGGCTGCGGCGGACGATTCAGGTTCTGGCACGGGCCAAATACGATGGCGGCCATTGTAAACGTCCGTGTCGGCTTATTCATGCAAGGTTTGCAGCCATTGTTCGCGGCTGATGCGATACAGAACATGACGGCGCAACGGGTGATCGAGCGCAAGCTTGGGGTGATCGAAATCATCCTGCGGATCGTGATGCATGCCGATCGCCTGCATGACCTTCTCCGACTGCGCATTCTGCCCGGCGGTAAACGAGATGATTTCCTCCAGTTTCAACTGGTCGAAACCGGCGCGAAGTGCGGTCCACGCCGCTTCGCTGGCGTAGCCCAGGCCCCAGTGTTCCTTGGCCAGACGCCAGCCGATCTCCACCGCCGGCGTGAAAGGCGCATCGAAGCCGACCACGCCCAACCCGGTGAAACCGATGAACTCGCCCGTGTCCTTGCGCTCCAGCGCCCACAGGCCGAAGCCATGCTCGGCAAAATGCCCGCGCACGCGGCCGATCAACGCGGCGCTTTCGAGCCGGGTCAACGGCGTCGGAAAGTAGCGCATCACCTGCGGATCGGCGCACATCGCGGCGAATGCCGGCAAATCCTCGTCCTGCCACTGACGCATCAACAACCGCGCGCTTTGCAGCTCCAGTATCGGCTCCATCGTCCCCTCCATTTCCATGCCGTTGAGTCTACATCGCTGGTAGGATCGTTCATTCTTTCCCTGGTTCTGCGCGAAACAAGCCATGCCCTTGCCGTTGATCTATCACGAAGACTACAGCCCCGAGTTTCCCGCGGATCACCGCTTTCCCATGGACAAGTTTCGGCTGCTGCGCGATCACCTGGTCGACAGCGGCCTGACCCGCGACGCCGACCTGCTGCGCCCGCAGATCTGCCCCAACGACATCCTCGCCCTCGCCCATGACCGCAGCTATATCGAACGCTACATGAGCGGCGAGTTGTCCCGCGAAGACCAACGGCGCCTCGGCCTGCCGTGGAACGAAGCGCTGGCGCGACGCACCGTGCGCGCGGTGGGCGGTTCGATCCTGGCGGCAGAGCAAGCCCTTGAGCATGGTCTGGCCTGTCATCTGGCCGGCGGCACCCATCACGCTCATTATGATTACCCGGCCGGGTTCTGCATCTTCAATGACCTGGCGATCATCAGCCAGTACCTGTTGCAGAGCGGCCGGGTCAATCGCGTGCTGATCTTCGATTGCGACGTGCATCAGGGCGACGGCACTGCGCGGATTCTGCATGACACGCCGGAGGCGATTACCGTTTCCCTGCACTGCGAAAAGAATTTTCCCGCACGCAAAGCCGAAAGTGACTGGGACATTCCGCTGCCCAAGGGCATGGGCGATGCCGACTATCTGCAGGTGGTCGATGACACGCTCAATTACCTGCTGCCGCTGTATCAACCGGATCTGGTGCTCTACGACGCTGGCGTTGATGTGCACAAGGACGATGCCCTCGGCTATCTGCAACTGACCGACGCCGGCGTGGCCGAGCGCGATGAACGGGTGATGCGCCATTGTCTGGGCCGCGACATCCCGGTGGTCGGGGTGATCGGCGGCGGCTACAGCAAGGATCGCCACGCCCTCGCCCGCCGCCACGGCATCCTCCATCACAGCGCGCAACGAGTGTGGGATTCACACGGCTGTCATTGAAACGTGCTGCGTTACCCACAATCGCTGTGGAACTGCCTGTGGATAACCTGAGTGAAAGGGACTGCAGGCCAGGCTGGGCATGGCGCCCAGCGCACTGTTTATTTTTTAACCAGCCTCGAAATACACCGCAGCCCCGGTGGGAGCGAGCCTGCTCGCGAAAGCTTTAGCACCTACAACATCTAATTGACTGACAGACCGCGTTCGCGAGCAGGCTCACTCCTACAGGGGTTCAGCGCTGTTAGAATGCGCGCCTTGTCCCGCCATACCGCAGCGCACGCCCATGACCCAGAACTCCGCCCCCGCCAACATCCACGTCGCCATCATCGGCGGTGGCCCCGCCGGCCTGATGGCCGCCGAAGTGCTGGGCGAGGCCGGAATCCGCGTCGACGTGTACGACGGCATGCCCTCGGTCGGGCGCAAGTTCCTGCTGGCCGGGGTCGGCGGCATGAACATCACCCACTCCGAAGCGTACCCGGCGTTCCTCTCCCGCTACGCTGAACGCGCACCGCAGATCGCCCCGCTGCTACGCGGATTCGATGCCGATGCCTTGTGCCAGTGGATTCACGAACTGGGCATCGAAACCTTCATCGGCAGCTCCGGCCGCGTGTTCCCCACCGACATGAAAGCCGCCCCGCTGTTGCGCGCCTGGCTCAAGCGCCTGCGCGACAGCGGCGTGGTTATCCACACCCGCCATCGCTGGCTCGGTTGGAACGCAAGCGGCGCATTGCGCATCGCCAGTCCGCAAGGCGAAATCAGCGTAAACCCCGACGCCACCCTGCTCGCCCTCGGCGGCGGCAGTTGGTCGCGCCTGGGCTCGGATGGCGCGTGGATGTTGACGCTGGAGCAGCGCGGCGTGGATCTGGCACCGTTGCAGCCAAGCAATTGCGGCTTCGAGGTGCAGGCCTGGAGCGAGCTGATGGTGAGCAAATTCGCCGGCGCGCCGCTGAAAAACATCGCCATCGGTTTGAACGACGATATCCCGCGCTTGGGCGAATGCGTGATCACCGCGACCGGCATTGAAGGCAGCCTGATCTATGCGCTGTCGGCGCCGATACGCGAGGAAATCAATCGCTATGGCGCAGCGGTTATCCACATCGACCTGCTGCCCGGCCGGCCTGTGGATAAATTGCAGGCGGCGCTGAGCAAACCACGCGGCTCGCGCTCAATGGCCAAGCATCTGCACAGCCAGGTGGGGATTGATGGGGTTAAAGCAGCATTGTTGCGCGAGCTGACCGACGCCGAAACCTTCGCCGATCCGGCGCTCCTGGCGCGAGCGATCAAAGCGTTGCCGCTGACTCTGGTGAAAACCCGTCCGCTGGACGAAGCGATCAGCAGTGCTGGTGGCGTGAGATTCGAGGCGATGGATGAGCGCTTGATGCTCAAGGCGCTGCCGGGGGTGTTTTGTGCGGGCGAGATGCTCGACTGGGAAGCGCCGACCGGAGGTTATTTGCTGACCGGGTGTTTTGCCAGTGGGCGCGCGGCAGGGTTGGGTATTGTGCAGTGGGTCAAGCAGCAGCAAGTTCTGAGCTGCAAGCTGCAAGCCGAAGCAAAGCGCTTCTAACTTGCAGCTTGCAGCTGAACGCTCGGAGCTGCTTTCAGGGTTTGCGCTTACGCGGCCCAGTATTGAACACCGGCACTTTGCGCACCGGCTTGATCGATGGCTCCGGTGCCGAGGTCTCGCCGCTGTCGACCCACTTGCCCAGATTGCGTTTTCCACCGCCACCGCCCGACGCTTTCGGCTTCTTCGGTTTCTTCGGCTTTTTGATCACCTGACCGCTGGCATCGGTGTCCGGCACGCGGTGCTCGGGCTCGAAATCCGGTTCGTTCTGGCGCTTCAGGTTCTGCCGCGTCAGCATTTCGATGGCCGAGAGCATGTTCACTTCATCGGCACACACCAGCGAGATCGCCTCACCAGTGGCACCCGCGCGGCCAGTCCGGCCGATGCGGTGAATGTAATCCTCGGCCACGATCGGCAGATCGAAGTTGACCACCAGCGGCAGGTCTTCGATGTCCAGACCACGGGCGGCAACGTCGGTCGCCACCAGAATCTGCACTTCGCTGAGCTTGAACCGGTCCAGCGCGCGCTGGCGCGTAGCCTGCGGTTTGTCGCCATGGATGCCGTCAGCATTCACACCGAGGCCCTGAAGTTTTTCCACCAGCGCATCGACGCCGTTGCGGGTCTTGGCGAACACCAGCACCTGCTTCCACTTGTTCTTGCGCATCAGGTGCACGAACAGTTCGGCCTTGCGCTTCTTGTCCACGGTGACGATCCACTGCTTGACCGTGTTGGCGGCGACGTTGCGCGGGCTGACTTCGACGCTCAAAGGATCATTGAGCATCTGCCCGGCAAGCAGGCGGATGTCATCGGAGAAGGTCGCGGAAAACAGCAGGGTCTGGCGTTTTTTCGGCAGCATGCGGTAAATGTTCGCCAGTTCTTCGGAGAAGCCCAGGTCGAGCATACGATCGGCTTCATCCAGCACCAGCGTTTGCAGTTGATCGAGTTTCAGCGCGTTCTGGCGGAACAGGTCGATCAAGCGACCGGGTGTGGCGACCAGCACATCGACGCCGCCGCGCAGCTTCATCATCTGCGGGTTGATGCTGACACCGCCATAGACCGCGTAAGTACGCAGCGGCAGGTTTTCCGCGTACTGGCGCACGGCTTCGTGGACCTGCTCGGCGAGCTCGCGGGTCGGCACCAGAATCAGCGCACGCGCCGAATTGGCGGTGACTTTCGGCCCTTCCATGGTCAGCAACTGCAACAGCGGCAAAGCGAAACCGGCAGTTTTACCGGTGCCGGTCTGGGCCGCTGCCATCAGGTCGCGACCGGCCAGCACCGCCGGAATGGCTTGCGCCTGCACCGGCGTCGGGGTCTGGTAGCCGAGCGTCTCGAGGGAGCGCAGCAAGGGTTCGATCAGGCCAAGGGAGGCGAAAGTCATGGGAGTACCGTAGGAAAAAATGACGCGGGGATGCAATGCCGCGCAGTTTACCCTAATTCGTACGCGCTTCCGTCGGAACGGCTTTCGCCTCTTCCACGGGTGGCTGCGCAGGTCGACGCCACTGCGGCAGGCTGATCAGCAGCACGGCGCTGATGATCACCAGCATCGCCAGCGCTTCTTCGATGCCGATGGTCTCGCCGACAAACACCACACCGAGCAACACCGCCACCGCCGGGTTGACGTAGGCATAACTGGTCGCCGCCGCCGGGCGCACGTGTTTGAGCAGATAC
Organism: Pseudomonas sp. ef1; assembly: GCF_007293365.2. NCBI lineage: Bacteria > Pseudomonadati > Pseudomonadota > Gammaproteobacteria > Pseudomonadales > Pseudomonadaceae > Pseudomonas > Pseudomonas sp. ef1. The sequence continues at coordinate 6,206,208 of NZ_CM129815.1, forward strand.
ATGTAGGAATTGAAGGCGATGATTGAGCCAAAGAAGATCAGATAGGCCAGCGCCAGCCAACCCTCGAGCGGCGGCATGGCTTGCAGGTGCTCGCCGCTCAGCGCACTGCCGATCAGCAAGACCACGCCGCCGACGAGCATTTCCACCGCACTGGCCATCGCCCCTGCTGGCAGCGGCAGATGCTTGCTCCATACCGAACCGAACGCCCAGCTCGCCGCCGCGAAGATCAGCAACATCGCGCCGAGCGGGCTCGATTGCAGGTTGGAACCCATGTTGAGCATGGCGATGCCAATAATCCCCAACGCCACACCGGCCCACTCCAGCCGCGTATTGCGCGCGCCCCAGAAGTAGCCGAACAACAAGGTGAACAGTGGCACCGTCGCCACCGCCAGCGCGGCAACGCCGGAAGCCACACCAGTGTGCTCGGCCACGCTGACCGCGCCATTACCAAAACTGAGCAGCAGAATGCCGACCAGCCCCGCCGCTTTCCACTGCGCCCAGGTCGGCGCCGCAGCCCCGCGCCAGCGCAGCCAGGCATACATCAAGCTGCCGGCAATGACAAAGCGCACCCCGGCCAGCAACAGCGGCGGCCAGTATTCGACGCCGATGCGAATCACCAGATAGGTCGATCCCCAAATCACATACAACGCAAAAAACGCAGCGATCAACGGCAGGGAAAAACGGCGCAAGGCAGGCATGGGCAGCTCGACAGTCAGGCTCGGTGGATGGATTATTCTAGAAAGGCGCACGAGCAAAAATAAGTTACAAAACCTGTTTTTAGCGCCGGTACACTTTTGCATGAAAGCAACTGAGACCGACAAGGTCCTTGTGGGAGCGAGCCTGCTCGCGAAAGCGGTGTATCGGTAGACATCCATCTTGGATCGTTCCCACGCTCCGCGTGGGAATGCCTCAACGGACGCTCTGCGTTCGGCTTTGAAAGGGACGCGGAGCCTCCCGGGCTTCATTCCCACGCCGAGCGTGGGAACGCTCAGTCGGAGTACCCGGGATCAGCGATAACGCTGCAAATGCTCGCCGACTTTCGCCGCAGGGACTTTCTGCAACTTGCACAGCAGGTCGTGATTCAACTCGCGCACCCCGTGCTTGCCGCGCAACTCTTGCGCCAGATGCGCCATCAGATTGGCCGCCATCTCCGCATCGGCCATGGCCCGGTGAGCCTGGCCCGTATGCGGCAACTGCGCGAACGTGGTGAGCGTGCCGAGCTTGTGATTCGGCGCCGCCGGCATCAGGCGCCGCGCCAGCAGCAGTGAACAGGCGAAATTCTGCAGGCGTGTGCGCTTGATCCGCCCCAGTTCGAAATCCCAGAATTTCTGGTCGAACGAGGCGTTGTGCGCCAGCAACGGCGTGCAGCCGACGAATTCGTTGACCTCTTCCATCACCCGCTCGGCCGGCGGCGCGGTGCGCAGCATGGCGTTGCTGATGCCGGTCAGTTGCTCGATGAACGCAGGGACGCGCACGCCGGCGTTCATCAGGCTCTGGTAACGCTCGACGATGCGGCCGTTTTCCAGCATGACCACGGCAATTTCCGTAGCGCGGCAGCTGCTGTTCGGCGACAGGCCGGTGGTTTCAAAGTCGATGACTGCAATGCGTTCCAAACCGTGTTGTACTCCGTCCAAATCAATTCTTCAGTAGCAGTGCGCCTTCGATCGGCACGTAGCGGCTGGCGGCGCGGATCAGCGAGTTGGCGGTCAGGCCAGGGACGCCGTAGGCCACCGCTTGCACACCGTGCTTGTTGATGATGCGCTCGAGCAGCATGTCGAAATCGCCGTCACCGGAGGCCAGCACCACTTCGTCGACATGGTCGGCGGCGTCCATGATGTCCAGGGTAATGCCCACGTCCCAATCACCCTTGGCCGAGCCGTCGCTGCGCTGGATGTAGGGCTTGAGCTTCACGATGAAACCGAGGTTGCGCAGGATCTGCTGAAACTGCTGCTGCTTGCTGTCGCCACGGTCGATGGCGTAGGCATAGGCCTCGACGATCTGCCCGTTCTTGCTGATGTCCGCCCACAATGCGGCGTAGTTGAAGTGGCAACCATAGGCCTGACGCACGGTGTAGTAGAGGTTCTGCACATCGGCGAACACTGCGATTTTTTTCACCGGAGTTCCTGTGGGCGCGCAAGCGCACGAAGCGGGGTCAGGCGATCAGGCCTGAAAAAGGCGCTCAGTATGCCAGCCAAGAGAAAGATTCAGCGAATAATCACCGGCTGGCGCCGAGATGTCCCTGACAAACGGTGGTGTGGCGAGGGGATTTAGCGAAACGTCGCACCGCCCCGCTGGGCTGCGCAGCAGTCCTCGCTCCAATTAGGAAAAGCGGGGCTGCTACGCAGCCCAACGGGGATAAATCCCCTCGCCACAGGGGTCCATGTCAGCCTTTAAAGGCGATGTCAGACAAAGGAGTCGTCGTCATCGAAAAACGACGAATTGTCGCTGCTGTAATCGGCGTCGCTGAAACCGCCCTGGTCATTGCCAGAGAAGCCGTTGTCCGCCACGCGCTGATCATCACCCCAGCCGTTGTTGCTCTGGTCGGCGACCTGCGCCGGTTCTTCCTTGATGACCTCGACGATTTCTTCCGGTTGCTGATTGTGGTGGAACAGGCTGCTGATGCCCTGCGCCAGCATCACACCGCCGGCCACGCCAGCGGCGGTTTTCAGCGCGCCGCCGAGGAAGCTGTTGCCCGCCGCCGGGGCTGCCTGCTGCGCATAGTTGGGCGGCGCGGCGCCGAAGCTCTGTTGTGGCGCCGGTGCCTGGTAGCTCTGCTGCGGCGCTGGTTCACGCCAGCCGCCGGAGGACGACGGCGCTGCGCTCGGGCTCGGCGCCGGACGCGAATTGCCGCCACCAAAAATGCTCGACAGGAAGCCACCGCCACCGCTTGCTGCCGCAGCGCCACTCTGGGCCTTGGCCGATTGCAGCTCGGCCTGCAGGCGCTGGACTTGCTGGGTCAGTTGCTTGTTCTGCTCATCGAGGCTTTTCAGCGCGGCCTCTTGCACCAGAATCGCCTGGGTCATGAAATAACCTGCCGCCGGTTGGCGCGTCAGGTGTTCCTTGATCCGCGCCTCGGCCTGGGCGTCGCGCGGGGCTGCCTCCGTCTCGGCCTGTTGCAGCCGGGAAAACAGTCCATCGATCAGGGTTTGCTCTTCGCTGTTCATGGCGACCTCGTAGATTGCCGGTAATAACGTGCCCGCGCCCACTCTGGGCGTGGTGCTCTCCTGTAATGGAGACAGTGACAAAACGTTTCAATGACCTTTACCGAATGTTTACGTTTGTGTCGCCCCGCGTTGCATCGGTTAAAGTGAGCCACTGTTTTCGACCTGCGATACCGACTGATGAATGCCCTCGAAGTACTGCGCGACTCTTTGTATTTTTTCAAACGCCATCTGGGCAGCATCGTGCAGTTGTGCCTGCCGCTGGTGATTGTCGAAGCTTTCTTGCAGCAGGCGGTCGATCACGCCACCGGGCCGGACACCTTCGCCGGAGTCAGCATCATCGTCGGCCTGCTGGTGTATCCGCTGTACACCGCCGCGCTGATCCTGTTTCTCGATGCGCGCAGCCGTGGCGAGTCGCCGCGCAACCGCGACCTGCTGGCGATGGCCGCAACCCTGTGGCCACGCTTCGCCGTGCTGACCGCGCTCAATACCTTGCTGATTCTGCTGGGCCTGTCGCTGTACTTCCTGCCGGGCCTGATGCTGATGGTCATGCTCGCCTTCGCTGAATACCTGCTGGTGCTGCGCGGCCTCGGGCCGTTGCAGGCAATGAAGGAAAGCCTGCGTCTGACCCGTGGGCACTTCTGGCGCATCCTGCTGTGCATTCTCTGCGTGATGACTCCGTTGTGGTTGCTCAAGGGCGCGACGCTGGCGGTGTACCCCGAACCGCAGAATCCGCTGATTGCCGGGCTGATCGACAGCGCTCACAGCTTTCTGCAACTGTTCACCAGTGTGGTGCTGTTCCGCCTGTTCATGCTGATCAGCGAATTGCCTGACAAACGTAACGGCGCAGTCTGACCGCGCCGTGCTTGGGCTTCGCGGCTGCCGTCAGGTATGCTCGGGGCCACTTCCTGTAACGCTATAAGCCGAGCCATGACCCGTCTGCTGCGCTACACCCTGCTTCTCGTCATCCTTGCCGTCGTCCTGTTCGGCGTACTGCTGTTCAGCCTGACCTGGCGCCCCGATGCCCGCGAAACCCTGCCGGTCAGTTGCAGCACCACGGCGCCGACGCTGGTGCCCGGGCAAGCACTGAAAGTCATGACCTGGAACGTGCAGTTCCTCGCCGGCAAGCGCTACGTATTCTGGAATGACCTGGCTCAGGGCGACGACGAAGCGCCGACCGCCGAAGACATGGCCTTCAGCCTCGACGAAGTGGCGCGGGTGATCCGCGACGAACAACCCGATGTGGTGTTGTTGCAGGAGCTCGACGACGGCGCCAAGGCCAGCGACTACCAGAATCAGCTAAAGCTGTTGCAGGAACGTGTCGCCGATCTGTACCCGTGCAGTACCAGCGCCTTCGACTGGAAGGCGGATTTTGTTCCCGAGCCACATATCTACGGCAGCGTCGGCCGCCAGTTGGCGACGTTGAGTCGCTATCGCATCGAACACGCCGAACGCCTGCAACTGCCCGTGGCCCCGAGCAACTTCATCAGCCGCCAGTTCCAGCCCAAAGATGCTTTGCTCGCAGTCAAACTGCCGCTCAGCGATGGCGGACAACTGACCGTGTTCAACACACACTTGCAGCGGGCCAGCCAGGCAGACGGCAACGTGCAGGCGCAAGTCGCTGCCGTGGCCAAAGTGCTCGACAAGTATGAAAGCCAGGGCCTGCCCTGGCTGATCGGTGGCGATTTCAATCTGCTGCCGCTGGGCCAGTACCGACGCCTGCCCGTCGAGCGCCGCTCGCCCTACTCTGCCGACAGCGAACTGCATCTGCTGTGGGACAAGTACCCGATGATCCCGACCAACAATGAAGCCGGCGGCATCGACCGGGCCAAATGGCTGACCCATTACCCCAACGACCCCGGGCTCAACGGCCCGGATCGCACGGTGGATTATCTGTTCTACAGCCCGAAGCTCAAACGCCTGCAAGCACAGGTGCGGCAGGACGATACCTTGCGCATCTCCGACCACTTGCCGGTGATTGCGCGGTTCCTCCTGCCCGCTGCGCCCTGAGCGCTCTGCCCTTAGAAGCCGGGCGGAATGTAACCGGGGACAAACCGGACGCCCAGGCACTTGCCATGCAGGATTCGCCCGTCCTCGATCAGGAACTGTGCAATCTTCTTCTGTTGATCGATCTTCGCCTGCAATTTGCAATCGGAACTGTGCCCAACTTGCTGATAATGCTCGGTGTAGACCATGCCGTTGCCGGTATGGGTCATCGAAGTGCCAGCCGCTTCGGTGGTGGTCCAGCTCGCGGACTTGTACCAGGTCAGCACGGCCAAGGGTTCGCCATTTGGGCCGATTTCTTTTTTCATCGAATCAGGCGTGCCGAACAGGTCCAGTGCTTCCTGGAGATCGCGGCCTTCCCAGCGGCTCTGCGCGATAGTGCCACAACCGCTCAAGAGCAATCCTGCCACCAGGGTTGCCAGCCACAAACGTGTGTAAGTCATTGGATGCCCCGGCTTATTTCTTGAGTTCGAGCAGGCTGTCGATGTTGTCCATCATCTGGCTCTTTTGCTGAATCGGCGCGAGCTTGAAGAACATCTGCTGCAGCATCTCGATCATCTGCAGGTATTCCATCTTGCCCACGGCGGCCATGTCGTTTTTCGCGCGACTGCCAGGCGCACAGGCAAACTTAAGCGCCTGCTGGACCCAGAACTCCTTTGGGGTCTGCCATTGATTGGCAACTTTCAGATGACGCATGGTGTAGGCAAGACGCTCGATGGACTGGCCATTGATAAAACGCACCTTGCCCGTAGAGCATTGGGCTTCGAGGTTGTAGACGTCGATCATCGGTTTGCCCGGTTCTTCATACACCAGAGTCACCGCGACCATGGTTGCGCCTTTGGTTTTCTGCGAAGGCACGACCGAGGTGGCATCGGCGACGTACATGATGTTTTTCTGGGGCACGCCGTTGCCGTAGATAATCCACCAGTCGCCAATCGGGTTGGACTCTTCGGCCATTGCCGGATCAGAGGCGGCCAGCAGCGCAGCCGACAAGAAGATCAACTTCTTGAACTTGAAGAAAGAGCTCATGGGCAGTTCCGTTCCTTGGGCGCAAGTTGTCAGGCAACAAGGCTTGTTATTGTTCAGACGGCGATTTTGCGAGCCTGAACAACCAAGGGCAATTAGCACGGACGGGCTAATGGCACGCAGCCATTGCGGGTCAGGTGCCCCGTGGTTTCGCCCGCGCCGTGGCTTCGGCGACCAAAGGATCGTCCGGCCAATAATGCTTCGGATAACGCCCCTTCAGATCCTTCTTCACCTCGGCATAGGTGCTGCGCCAGAAGTTGGCCAGGTCCTGCGTGACCTGCACCGGTCGCCGCGCTGGCGACAGCAGATGCAGCTTGACCACTTGCCGGCCGCCGGCGATCCGTGGCGTATCGGCCAGACCAAACAGCTCTTGCAAACGCACCGCGAGAATCGGTGGATGTTCGCTGTAATCCAGACGAATCGATGAACCCGACGGCACGCTCAAATGATGCGGCGCCAGCTCGTCGAGCTTCTGCGGCAGCGGCCACGGCAGCAGATTGCGCACGATGCTCGACAGGTCGAGGTTGGCGAAATGGCTCAGCCGCGAGACCTTGCCCAGATAGGGCATCAACCAGTCTTCCAGGGTATTGAGCAGCGCTGTATCGCTGACATCCGGCCATTGGCTGTCGTCCTGAGTGCGCAGATCGAGCTGGCGCAACAGCGCCACCCGCGCTTGCCACTGGCGCAGTTCTGGCGTCCATGGCAGCAGCTCCAGACCCTTGCGTCGCACCAGATTGACCAGGGCCTGACTGCGCGCGTTTTCATCCAGACCGGTCAACGGTTCGCGGCTGAGAATCAGCTCGCCGACCTTGCGCTGGCGCTCGGCACGCAGCACGCCTTCGCGTTCATCCCAATCGAGTTGGTCAACGCTGCGCACTTGCTCGGCGAGCACCGAGTCGAACAGCGCCGGATCGAAATCCGCCGCCAGATAGATGCGTTCTTCGCGCTGGCCCTGACGGCTGCCGAGGTCGGCGATGACAATCCACTCATGCTTCATCAAGCTGTCGGCCTCAGCGAACAGCGCGGCGCGACCGTTGGCCAAGCGGTATTCGGCACCCCCGGCACGCCGTTGCTGGGCGACGCGATCCGGGTAGGCCAGCGCCAATAGCGCGCCGAGCCAGCGCGGATGCTCGGGATCGTTTACCGGTTCGCTCGGCTTGCCGCGCAGATAGCCGCGATATTGCCGAGCCAATTGCCGGGCACGTTGTACCCCGCCCTGCGTACCACGACCGGCGCGCTCTTCGCCGGAAAGCAGCACCAGCCTGCTGTGCAGATCCGCACCGGCACCGCGCAAGATATCGCGCTCGCCGAGCAGCGCCGCCACATCGCAGGCCATCGCCGCCAGCCCCAGCGCCTGACCGCGCAACAGCAAATGCGCAATGCGCGGATGCGCCGGCAATTCAGCCATGGCCTGGCCGTGGGTCGTCAGCGTGTCGCCGTGCAAGGCGCCGAGGCGTTGCAGCAGATCCTGCGCTTGGGCATACGCGGCCGCTGGCGGCACATCCAGCCAGACCAGTTCGCCCGGGGTCACGCCCCAGCGCCCGAGTTGCAAAGCGAGGCTGGCCAGATCCGCCGAGAGAATTTCCGCGCTGCCATAGGCCGCCAGTTGTTCGTGCTGATCCTGTGACCACAAGCGATAACACACGCCCGGCTCCAATCGCCCGGCGCGGCCGGCACGCTGGGTGGCGCTGGCCTTGGAGATGCGTTGAGTGTCGAGGCGGGTCATGCCGCTGCCCGGGTCGAAACGCGGCACCCGCGCCAGCCCGGCATCGATGACCACGCGCACGCCGTTGATGGTCAGGCTGGTCTCGGCGATGTTGGTTGCCAGCACCACTTTGCGCTGACCGGGCGGCGCCGGATCGATCGCCGCGCGTTGCGCATTGAGGTCGAGTTCGCCGTGCAACGGGCACAGCAAGATGTCTTTGCGCTCGCCAATGGCGTCGGCCAATTGCTGATGTACGCGACGGATCTCCGCTTGCCCGGGCAGGAACACCAACAGGCTGCCGGTCTCGTCGTGCAGCGCTTCGAGCACGGTTTGGGTAACGCGCTGGTCGATGTATTCGCCTGGCTGAAACGGCCGGCCCCAGCGCATCGACACTGGATACATGCGCCCTTCGCTGCGCAGGATCGGCGCGTCATCGAGCAACCCCGCCAGGCGCTCGCCTTCGAGGGTCGCCGACATCAGCAGAATCTTCAGCGGCTGTTCAGCGCGAAACAGCTCGCGACCGTTCAGACTGAGGGCCAGCGCCAGATCGGCGTCGAGACTGCGTTCATGAAATTCGTCGAAGATCAGTAAGCCCACACCCTCCAGCGCCGGGTCGTCCTGCAAGCGCCGGGTGAGAATGCCTTCGGTGACCACTTCGATACGCGTCTTCGGGCCGACTTTGCTGTCGAGGCGGATGCGATAGCCGACGGTTTCACCGACCTGCTCACCGAGCTCGCTGGCCAAACGTTCCGCCGCTGCGCGCGCGGCCAGACGCCGTGGTTCGAGCATGACGATGGTCTGCCCGGCCAGCCAGGCTTCGTTGAGCAAGGCCAAGGGCACGCGGGTGGTCTTACCGGCGCCGGGCGGTGCTTCGAGCACGGCTTCGTGGCGTGACGCAAGGGCTTCACGCAGGGCGGGTAAAACATCATCGATCGGCAAAGAAATCATGCTGGCTCCCAAACAGAGCGGCGAGTATAACGACGAACTGTCTGACGTTCGTCAGGGTCTTAACTTCACAAGACGAAGCTTCGTTATTTGATGACTCAGGAGACATTTCCATGCGCTTACCCTCTCGCCTGATCGGCGGTGTTCTGGTTGCCACTCTGCTCACGCAACTCACGGCGTGCGGCTCGATTTTCTACCCGGACCGCCGTGGCCAGATCGACGGCAAGATCGACCCGGCGATTGCCGTGCTCGATGCCGTCGGCCTGCTGTTCTACATCATTCCCGGGCTGATCGCGTTTGCCGTCGACTTCGCCACCGGGGCGATCTATTTCGAACCGGGCCACACCGCGCAGATCGATCCGGCCAAGCTCAAGCAAGCCATCGGCCCTGACGGGCAGGTCGACAATCACAAGTTGCAGGCGATTCTTGAGAGCGAACTGGGTAAAGACTTTCCTCTCGACGACCCGCGTCTGATCCAGCACAAGGGCAGCACTCAGCAACTGGCGATGTTCGGCCTGCAACCCGCCGCTTGAATAAGGACGTTCAATGACCTCCAGCCCCGAACACGCCCGCCTGCTGCGGCTGGCGACCCGCGCCTCGGTGGCGGTCGCGTGCACGCTGATCGTCGCCAAAGCGATTGCCTGGTGGCTCAGCGGATCGGTGAGCATGCTCGCCGGCCTCACCGACTCGGCGCTGGATGGCGTCACCTCGATGCTCAATCTGCTGGCGGTGCATTACGCACTGCGTCCGGCGGATGACGATCACCGTTATGGCCACGGCAAAGCCGAATCGCTGGCGGGCATGGCCCAAGCGTTGTTCATCGGTGGCAGCGCGGTGCTGATCGCGTTTCAGGCCTACCAACGCTTGCAGACTGCGGAACCACTTGGCGCACCGTGGCTGAGCATCGGTGTGATCGTGTTTTCCCTGCTGCTGACGGCCGCGCTGCTGATGTTGCAGCACCGGGTGATCAAGCAGACCGGCTCCAACGCCGTGCGCGCCGACTCCCTGCATTACCGTTCGGACCTGCTGCTCAACGGCAGCATCCTGATCGCGCTGGTGTTGGCGGGAATGGGTTTTGCGCAACTGGACGCGTGGTTTGGGCTGGGGATCGCCGTGTACATCTTCTGGAGCGCGATTCAGATCGCCCGGGAAAGTTTTTCGGTGTTGATGGACGAGGAATTGCCGACCGATGTCAGCCAGCACATGCTCGAACTGGCGTGCAGCGTGCCGGGGGTGCTCGGTGCGCATGACTTGCGCACGCGGATCTCGGGCAACCACTGGTTCGTGCAATTGCACCTGGAATTGCCGGGCGAACTGACCCTGTCAGTCGCCCATGGCATCAGCGATCAAGCGGCGGCGGCAATTCACAGGGCTTATCCGAAGGCCGAAGTGCTGGTGCACGCTGACCCTGTAAAAGCAGCCACAAGCGACAAGCCTCTAGCTTCAAGCTTGTAGCTCGCAGCTCGTAGCTTGCAGCTGCCCCTATCTGACCTGATAACCACGACTGCTCAGGCAGTTGCCCTGCGCCTGGCGATAGGCCTGAACCACTTCGGGCGCCGGTTGGTAGGTCGCGGTGCGCGGGTCGAAACCGCTTTGCTGCACCGCGCACTGAGAGCACTGGTAACCGTCCTGCTGCACTTGCTGCGGCGACTGGCCGTTGGCCGGGTAGGCTTCGACGTCATAGCCCTGAGCTTGCGGTTGTGGCGGTTGCTGCAGCGGCGGCTCGACCACCACGTAATCCTGCGTTGCCTCTTGATAGGCGTAATACGAGCCGGCGGCGAGGAACAGCAGCGAGCCGCCGATCCACACTTCACGGGCGTAATCCGGCAAATACTGGATGCGGATCCCGCGCGGTGGCTGCACGACGATATAACGCGGGCCTTGCGGGCGATACCAATAGCCGCCGGAATAGAAGTAATCCTGACCGCGATACGGCACGCGGTAATCACGATCCGGGAAGCGGTCGATCACATGCCCCGGTCGATATTGCGGGCCAGGACCCCAGCCATTGCCATGACCGTTCGGCCGTCCCGGCCAGCGGTTGTCATCGGGACGTGGCCGCGTCTGCCATTGCTGATTGTGATAACCGTTCTGCGGGCGCTCGTCGCGGTAGTAACCCTGACGCGGCTCCTGAGTCTGGTGCACGGCGTCGGGTCGCGGCTGGATCGGCAGGTTGTTGCCCGGCTGGCGAGGCGGTTCTGGACGATCATCGACACGGTTGCGGTTCTGCCATTGACCGTCATTGTTGTGCGGCTGGCCGTTGTGCTCGAACTGACGGCTGTTGTCGCCACGGATAATCCCGTCGTTCTGCGGCCCGTTGCCAGGCCCACGACTCTGCGGCTCATCGGCCAGCACTTGCGCACTGACACCCACACAGAGCAAACCAACACCGGCCAGACGCCAGATGCGCGAATTCATGCTTTTCCTCACTGCGGGAGCCTGTCGTTGGCAGGGCTTGTTGCTGAGACTCGAAACAGCCCCATCGGGTTCTGCAACAGGTTATCAGTCGCGCGACTTATTTATTGAGGCGCCAACATGAAATCGCAGGCAAGAAAAAAGGGAGACCCGTCGGCCTCCCTTCTGGAGAACTTCGTCCTGGCTCGACGCTTTTGACGTCGGCTCACCTCACGCCGTCTTCTGGACAGTGTGCAGCTCGGGGGCCGGCACATCCCCGGTGGGGGTGGCGGCCGCGGCGGGCCTGATTGGGCGGGCCGCGTGGACTGTGTTACCGAGCAGTGATTCTGGTGTTAAGAATAAGCCTGAGGCTGCGACAGAGGATTGCGAAAATTGCTCAATTAAACACCGCTTGCGCAATTTTTAACCCTGGATAGATAATCTGCCGCAATAGTTACGACCAAGGACAGATTGATGAGCAAACTTGACCGGTATGACCTGAGTATTTTGGCGGAATTGCAGCGCGACGCCCGTATCTCCAACCAGGAACTGGCCGAGCGCATCGGTCTGTCGCCCTCGCCTTGCTCGCGCCGGGTCAAGCAACTGGAAGACGATGGCTATATTTCCCGCCAGGTTGCGCTGCTCGATCGCAAGATGCTCGGCTTGAGCCTGACGGCGTATGTGCTGATCGGCATGGATCGGCACACCCCCGAGCGCTTCGAGAATTTCGAGGCGGCAATTCGCACGTTGCCGCAAGTGCTGGAATGCAGTCTGGTGACCGGAGTGGATGCCGACTACCAGTTGAAAGTGGTGGTGCCGGATATGGATCACTATCAAAAGTTGCTGTTGGGGCATCTGACCCGGATCGAGGGGGTCACCAGCGTGCGGTCGAGTTTTGTGCTGAATCAGGTGCTCAACAGCACCGAACTGCCGCTGACTCATTTGCGTAGCTGATATCGCTTTCGCGAGCAGGCTCGCTCCCACAGGGGAATGCATTTCAACCTGTGGGAGCGCGCCTGCTCGCGAAGGGGCCGGCACAGGCGACGCAGATCAATGCCTCGCCATCCGCCCTTGGCGTATACTCGCCGCCGCCCTTTCAGCCCTGTCCGCGCCGGAGATCGCCAATGGATCCAGCACTGTTCGAAGAGTGGATGATGACCGGTCTGGTCAGCATCCTGATCATTTTCATGGGTTTCATCGTCTGGGATCTGGCGAAGAAGTCCAAGGCCGGGCGGTTCGGCTCGTTCATTCTGTTTTTCGTGCTGGGCCTGGGCGTGGCCGCGTTCATCATCAAGAGTGTGGTGATCGGCCTGATCGAATCCGGCGCCTTATAAGCGCGCCGGCACTTCCTGCCACTGGCCCTGATCCAGCCCTTCAATCGTCCAGTCGCCAATCCTGACTCGCACCAGACGCAACGTCGGCAGCCCGACCGCCGCCGTCATGCGCCGCACCTGACGGTTGCGCCCTTCGCGAATCACCAGTTCCAGCCATGAAGTCGGTATGGTCGCGCGAAAGCGTACCGGCGGATTGCGCGGCCACAACTGCGGCTCAGCCAGTTGCCGCGCTTCGGCGGGCAGAGTCATGCCGTCATTCAGCTCGACGCCATCACGCAGGCGCTGCAACTGCTCGGCAGTCGCCTCGCCTTCCACCTGCACCCAATAGGTCTTGGCCAGTTTGTGTTTCGGATCGGCGATGCGCGCCTGCAACTGGCCGTCGTTGGTCAGCAGCAACAAACCTTCGCTGTCGCGATCCAGACGTCCGGCCGGATAAATCCCCGGCACATCGATGTAATCCTTGAGTGTCGCCCGCCCTTCACCGTCGCTGAACTGCGTCAGCACATCGAAGGGTTTGTTGAACAGGATCAGCTTCGGCTCGGCCGGCGGCGCTTTTGCGACACGGCGTGGCGAGGACGATTGCGGCTTCACACCGGGACGGCGCGAAGGTGGACGGGGCGGACGGGACATAAGAGACAGAACATTTAGCGATCAGGGCTGACAATGCTAGTGCCCCGACCGCCAAATGACCACGACTAACCGTTAACGGAACGGCGGCTCGTCGAAGCTGCGCAGTTTGCGCGAGTGCAGCGAGTTGAGTTCGGTACGCAGCAGATCCACCGCTTCGATGCCGATTTTCAAATGCTGGCTGACCGCGCGCTCATAGAAGGCGTTGGCCGAGCCCGGCAGTTTGATTTCGCTGTGCAGCGGTTTGTCCGAGACACAGAGCAACGTGCCGTACGGCACCCGCAAGCGATAACCTTGCGCTGCAATCGTGCCGCTTTCCATGTCCACCGCCACTGCGCGGGACAGGTTGATCAGCGGCCGTTCCTGAGCCCAGCGCAGTTCCCAGTTACGGTCGTCGTAGGTCAGGACCGTGCCGGTGCGCAGGCGCTTCTTCAGATCGTCGCCCTTCTCGCCAGTGACATTCGCCGCTGCCTGTTGAAGCGCAAGCTGCACTTCGGCCAGTGCCGGGATGGGAATATTGGGCGGCACCACACGATCGAGAATGCCGTCGCGGCGCATGTAAGCGTGGGCCAGCACGTAATCGCCGATGGTCTGCGACTGACGCAGGCCACCGCAGTGGCCAATCATCAGCCAGCAATGCGGGCGCAGCACGGCCAGGTGATCGGTGATGTTCTTGGCGTTGGACGGGCCGACACCGATGTTCACCAGCGTGACGCCGTGGCCGTCGTTGGCGATCAGGTGATAGGCCGGCATCTGGTAACGGTGCCAGACCACACCGGCGGCAATCGCCGAGGCTTCGCCGTGGTCCATGCTCTTCTCGATGATCACGTTGCCCGGCAGGACCATGCGCACGAAGCGCGGGTCGCGGCGCAACTGCTCCAGACCATGAACGATGAACTGATCGACGTAGCGGTGATAGTTGGTCAGCAGAATCCACGGCTGCACATGGCGCCAGTCGCTGCCGGTGTAATGCACCAGACGGCGCAGCGAGAAGTCCACGCGCGCCGCATCAAACAGCGCCAGTGGCAGCGGATCGGTGTTTTCCCAGTCGTAGAGGCCGTCGGCAATGCCATCGGTGGCGGCGGACAGATCGGTACTCGGGAACACCCGCGCCAGCACCGCCGCAGTGACGCCGGAACCGGCCAGTTCATCGCCCTGCTCGACCACATACGGATACGGAATGTTCTGCTGGCTGACGCCGACTTCGACGGTCACGGTGAAGTCGTGCATCAACGGCGTCAGTTGTTCGAGCAGGTATTTGCGAAACGCCGCCGGGTGGGTGACGGTGACGCTGTAAGTGCCCGGCAACTGCACCTTGGCGTAAGCGCGGGTGGTCTGCGGCACTTCGCCCTGGCAGTGGTAGGTCAGTCGCAGTTCGGGATAACGAAACAGGGCACGCTGTTCGGCGTCGGGTTCGACGCGGTCCTTGAGGTAACGCTTGAGGGCAGAATTCAGCGCAGTGGTGGCCCGCTCATGCAGCTCGGCCAGACGATCCACGGCTTGTTCGGCGGTTTGAACGACAATAAACGCTTCGGTCACGATCAGCTTCCTGTGTTCTGACTTGCAGAGCTTCATCTTGCCTGCATCGTGGACGCACGGGAACAGTGGCGTTGTGGCGACACTTAAATCTGCAGACCAATGATGTCCCCTGTGGGAGCGAGCCTGCTCGCGAATGCGGTGGATCATCCAATAAAGATGTCGACTGACACACCGCTTTCGCGAGCAGGCTCGCTTCCACAGGGGGGATATGACGTGGGTCAGAAAAGCTGTGGAGTCGAGCGCGCGACGATGGCTTCGACGTCCAGCCCACGCGGCAACGCGCCGTAGACGCGACCGCCACCGCCACCGCTCAGACGGCTGGCAATGAAGGCATCACTGACCACCGAGTTGCCCGCCTCGAGCAACAGCTTGGCCTGCAACCCGAGCGCAATGTCTTCGGTCAACTGCCGCGCCCGATACTGAATATCACTGGTGTCCTTGAATTGCGCCTGCAACTGCTGGATATGTGCGGCCAGACGCTTGTCGCCATGGCCGTCGCCCAGTTCGCTGAACAGCACATCGAGCACGCCCGGTTCTTTTGACAATGCGCGCAGCACGTCGAGACATTGCACATTCCCCGACCCTTCCCACGTCGAATTCACCGGCGCTTCGCGGTACAGGCGCGGCAGGATGCTGTCTTCGACATAACCGGCGCCGCCCATGCATTCGGCGGCTTCGTTGATCATTCCTGGCGCACGTTTGCAGATCCAGTATTTGCCCACCGCCGTCACCAGCCGCGCGAACTGCGCTTCGTGGCGATCATCCAGATGATCGAGCGCCTTGCCCATGCGCAGACTCAGGGCCAGCGCGGCTTCGCTCTCCAGCGCCAGATCGGCCAGCACGTTTTGCATCAGCGGCTGCTCGCTGAGCAGTTTGCCGCCGATCTTGCGGTGCGCGCAGTGATGACTGGCCTGGGTCAGCGCCTGGCGCATCAGCGAACTGGAGCCGACCATGCAATCGAAACGGGTCATCGCCACCATCTCGATAATGGTCGGTACGCCACGCCCTTCTTCGCCGATCATCCATGCCAGTGCGCCACGAAACTCCACTTCGCTGGAGGCGTTGGACTGGTTGCCGAGTTTGTTTTTCAGACGCTGGATGTAGAACTGATTGCGCGTGTCGTCCGGGCGATGGCGCGGCAGCAGGAAGCAACTCAAGCCCTTGTCGGTTTGCGCCAATGTCAGGAAGGCATCGCACATCGGCGCCGAGCAGAACCACTTGTGCCCGACCAGTTCATAAGCCTGACCCGGACCACTGGCGCCGACCGGATAAGCCTTGGTGGTGTTGGCGCGGACATCGGTGCCGCCCTGCTTCTCGGTCATCGCCATGCCGATGGTCACGCCGGCCTTGTGCGCCATGCCGACATTGCGCGGATCGTATTCGGTGGCGAGGACTTTCGGGAGCCACTGTTCGGCCAGGTCCGGTTGCAAGCGCAGGGCCGGCACGCTGGCGAAGGTCATGGTCAACGGGCAACCGCTGCCGGCCTCGGCCTGGCTGTGCAGATAGGTCATCGACGCGCGGGCGACATGTGCGCCGTCCTGCGGGTGTGCCCAAGGCAGCGAGGTCAGGCCATGTTTGATCGCCGTGCGCATCAGCTCGTGGTAGGCCGGGTGAAATTCGACCAGATCGATACGATGACCATAGCGATCATGGCTGGCGAATACCGGTTTGTTCTGGTTGGCGAGAAACCCCGCTTCCATCAGCGGCCCGCCCGCCAGTGCGCCGTAGGCATCGATCCGCGACTCGGCCCAACCGGCGCCAAAGCGCCGCGACCACTCCTGCAGCGGCAGATCGATGCGGTACAGGTTGGTGCCGTCCAGCGACGGTGGCTGATTGGTGACTTCGTGGGTTTCGGCGAACTGATGCAGGTTCATGACGGCGCTCCGTGTTCAGCAATGGCACCAGTTAAGCACTGGTGCTTTTTTGAACAAAGTGTCATAGACGCCGTTTTTGCGGCGCTTTTACCCCATCAGCAACTGAGCACGCGGCGCTGCAACGCAGCCTGCAGATCCTCGAATTTCACCGGTTTGTGCAGATAGTCGATAGGCGCGCCCGGGTCGCATTGCTCGCGATCCGCACCCAGCGCCAGCATGAATACCGGCAAGTGCGCACAGCCCGGCAATGCATGGATCTGGCAGCACAGCGATGCGCCTTCGTGGCGGGGCAACTGGCAATCGATCAGCACCGCATCGAAACTTTCCCGTTGCAGGCAGTCCAGCGCGGCGGCGCCGTTGTCAGCGCTGCGCACGCGGAAACCGAGCTTGAGCAACATGCCGCGCATCACCAGTTGATTGACGCTGTTGTCGTCCACCAGCAGCACCGTGCAGTCCTGCGGCGCACGAATGCAATCGCGGGTCGACTGATCCGCAGGCGCTTCGATCACCGGCAGTTCGAATTCGACATCGAGCTGGAAGCGGCTGCCGCGTCCCGGCTCGGAACGATGGGTGAGTTTGCCGCCGAGCAATTCGACCAGTTGCCGACAGATCGCCAGACCCACCCCCAGGCCGCCGTATTCGCGAGTCATCGAACCATCGAGCTGGAAGAAACGCTGATACAGGGTCGCCTCGCCCAGATCAGTGAAACCGATACCGGTGTCGATCACCGCGAACGATAGCGCCATGCGCTCATCCGCCGACGGCCGCCCGGTAACGCGCAACGCCAGCCCGCCAACGCGGGTGAACTTGATCGCATTGTCCAGCAGGCATTCCAGGCACTGCGCCAGTTTCGCGCTGTCGCCGAGCAAGCGATCCGGCAGGGTCGGCAGCACCTCGACCTTGAAGTCCAGCGACTTGCTCGCTGCATTACCTTCGAACTGCACGCGCAACGCCTCGACCACTGCGCGCAGGCTGAAACTGCCCGGCGTCGCCTTGAGTTTGCCGGCCTGCAATTCAGTGAGCGTGAGGATGCCATTGACCATGCGCATCATGTCGCGAGCAGAACCGGCGGCGGTTTGTTGATATTGCTCAAGCTCGGGATCGAGGTCGACGGTCTGCATCAGCTCCAGCGAACCGATCACGCCGTTCATCGGCGTGCGCAGTTCGTGGGTCAGCGTGGCGAGGAATTCATCCTTGAGCTTGTTGCTGTGAGCCAGTTGCTGGTTGAGCACTTCGAGTTTCTGCCCGGCGTCGAACAAGGTCTGCGCCTGTTGTTCGCGCATGGCGTTGATGCGATCGGCCAGCGCCAGCGACAGCAGCGCCACCTCGATCGCCGAGCCGATCTGGCTGGCGTACATGGTCAGGAACACGTTGGGCAGCAGGCCCAGCACCATCAGCGTGTTGACGATGCCGCCGAGCAGGAACGCCGACCAGGCGATGATGAAGTAACGCGCCACCCGCAGGCCGCGCCACCAGGCAAGAATCCCGGCGGCAAAGATCACCACGGTGAAGGTCAGCGCCAGTGTGGTCGCCAGGCGCAGGGCCAGGGCATAACTGGTCATCAGCGACAGGCCGATCACCAGCGCACTGAAGACAATCAGGCCGATCAGCAAGCGGTCCAGCCAGGGGCTGTGGGTCTTGGTCTGCAGGAAACTGCGGGCGAACTGGCTGCCGAACAGACCGGCGCAACCGATGAAGAACGGCGTCGCGGCGTTGGCCCACCATGGGTTGTCCGGCCAGAAATACTCGACCGCCGCACCATTCACCGACAATTGATAGAGGCCGAACGAGCCGATATAGAAGATGTAATAGAGGTAACTGGTGTCGCGCACGCTCAAGTAGATGAACAGGTTGTAGACCAGCATCCCCAGCAGCACGCCATAAATGATGCCGAGTACATACAGGCGCACCGGCTGGTCTTCGAGGTATGCGCTGCTCGACCACAACGTCACCGGCGCCTGGATCGAGCCTTCGCTGGCCAGGCGCAGGTACAGCGTCTGCTGTTGATCCGGTTTGAAGGGAAGGTCGAACAGGTAGTTGTTCTGGCGGATCTCGCGACTGGCGAAAGGGAAGGCATCGCCGGTCTGGCGCACCAGTCGGTATTCGCCGCTGGTGTCAGGCAAGTACAGGTCGAGGTGATCAAGCGGCGGATACGCCAGTTCCAGCAGCCAGGTGCGCTGGGCGGCCGGGTTGCTCGGGCGGTAATGCAGGTCGATCTTCAGCCAGAACGCCGAACGCGAGTAACCGGCGTTGAGCGTGGCTTTGTCGTGGGCTTTGAACTGGCCGGCGGCGTCTTGCGCGCGGACGTCGGCAATCGTCGCCTGACCGCTCGGGTCTTCGAACACTTGCAGCGATCGGCCCAGTGGCAGGCTTTGGGTGAATTCGTCGAATTCGACAGCGCTCGCCATGAGGGGCAAGCAGAACAGCAACATCAGCAAATAGCGCATTGAAGCCCCAGCGTGGCTCGTCCGGTTGTGTCAGGAAGCCCCCCATTCCCTTTGAGTAGACGTAAAACCGGTATTACCTGTGATTGTTTGGATCCAGCCTAGCATAGCCGTTGATGGCCATTGAGCACCATGGAAATTTTTCCTACAACGGCTCTAGAACGGGCGTTCCAGGGCAAAGCACCGAGATAGAGCTGTTGGGTTGGTCAACTCGCGACGACAGCCTCCTTGATAGATGACCAATTGTGGCGAGGGGATTTATCCCCGTTCGGCTGCGAAGCAGTCGCAAGTCCATCCAGCGAGGTGTGTCAGAAAGAACCGGATTGCAGGGTTTGGGGCCGCTTCGCAGCCCAACGGGGATAAATCCCCTCGCCACAAATGTGCTCCAAATAAAGACTGCGGGGTTGTCCGACAATCTGCTCGCAAACACCGTGAGTACTGAACCCCAAAATCAGCTTTGGTGGTAAGCTCGCGCACCATGAATATCTACAGCTCCCGCCCCGTTGTCCTCTGTCTCTCCGGCCACGATCCCAGTGGTGGCGCCGGCTTGCAGGCAGATATCGAAGCCCTGCTCGCGCAGGGTTGCCATGCGGCTCCGGCCGTCACCGCCCTGACCGTGCAAGACACCGTCAACGTCACTGACTTCCGCGTCCTCGACCGTGAGTGGGTACTGGCCCAGGCCAACGCCGTGCTCAACGACTCCGAAGTCGCCGCAGTGAAACTGGGCATGCTCGGTTCGCTGGAGATGGTCGACACCGTGGTCGAACTGCTCTCGGCGCACCCGCATCTGCCGGTGGTCTGCGACCCGGTGCTGCGTGCCGGCGGCGGCGGACGCCTGGGCAAGGACGAGGTCGGCTACGCGATGCGCGAGCGTCTGCTGCCGCTGTCGATCATTGCCACGCCCAATCTTCCTGAAGCGCGCATCCTCGCCGAACTGCCCGAAGGCACGGCCGACGAGTGCGCGGAAAAACTCCTGCCATTCGTCAAAAACCTGCTGATCACCGGCGGCCATGGCGACGAAACTGAAATCCACAACCGCGTGTACAGCCGCGACGGCCTGCGCGAAACCTTTATCTGCCAGCGCCTGCCGGGCAGCTATCACGGCTCCGGTTGTACGCTGGCCAGCGCCCTCGCCGGTCGCCTGGCTCAGGGCGAACACCTGGCCAGTGCCGTGCGCAGTGCGCTGGATTACACCTGGCGCACTTTGCGCGATGCCGAACAACTGGGCAAAGGCCAGTTCGTGCCGCGTCGCCTGCCGCTGGATTTCTGCTCGTAACGTCGTGAGGTCTGCCCGATGAAACTACGTGGCCTGTATGCCATTACCGACAGCCAGTTGCTGGCCGGCAAGTTTCTGTCTTACGTGGAGGCGGCGCTCGACGGCGGCGTCACCCTGCTGCAATACCGCGACAAGAGCAGCGACGAGGCCCGCCGTCTGCGCGAGGCCGAAACGCTGCGCAACTTGTGCGAGCGCTACAAGACGCAGTTGATCATCAACGACGACGCCGAATTGGCCGCGCGCCTCAATGTTGGCGTGCACTTGGGCCAGACCGACGGCCCGCTGTCGCCGACCCGCGCCCTGCTCGGCTCGAAAGCCATCATCGGTTCGACTTGTCACGGGCAAATCGCCCTGGCCGAACAAGCCGCTAAAGAAGGTGCGAGTTATGTCGCCTTCGGCCGCTTCTTCAATTCCACCACCAAACCCGGTGCACCAAGCTGCAGCCTCGACTTGCTCGACGAAGCCAAGCGCACGCTGCACTTGCCGGTCTGCGCGATTGGCGGGATCACCCTCGATAACGCCGCGCCACTGGTCGAGCACGGTGTCGATCTGCTCGCCGTGATCCACGGTTTGTTCGGCGCCGAGAGCAGCGCCGAAGTGACCCGCCGCGCCCGCGCCTTCAACGAACTTCTGAAAATCTGATTTGAGAGCCCGATCATGTCTCGTTCCGAAACCCTGTTTGCCAATGCTCAGAAACACATCCCCGGCGGCGTCAACTCGCCGGTGCGCGCGTTCAAGAGCGTTGGCGGCACCCCGCTGTTCTTCAAACACGCCGAAGGCGCTTACGTCACCGACGAAGATGACAAGCGTTATGTCGATTACGTGGGTTCGTGGGGGCCGATGATCCTTGGCCACAGCCATCCGGACGTGCTCGACGCGGTGCGCAATCAGCTGCAACACGGCCTGTCCTACGGCGCGCCGACGTCGATGGAAACCGAGATGGCCGATCTGGTCTGCTCGCTGGTGCCGTCGATGGAGATGGTGCGCATGGTCAGCTCCGGCACCGAAGCGACCATGAGCGCGATCCGACTGGCCCGTGGTTACACCGGTCGCGACAGCATCATCAAATTCGAAGGCTGCTACCACGGCCACTCCGACAGCCTGCTGGTCAAGGCCGGTTCCGGCGCTCTGACCCAGGGCGTACCAAGCTCGGCCGGCGTGCCGGCAGCGTTCGCCAAACACACCCTGACCCTGCCGTTCAACGACATCGACGCGGTTGAAGCGATGCTCGCCGAAGTGGGCGAGGACGTGGCGTGCATCATCGTCGAACCGGTCGCCGGCAACATGAACTGCGTGCCGCCAGCGCCGGGCTTCCTCGAAGGCCTGCGTTCGCTGTGTGACAAGCACGGCGTGGTGTTGATTTTCGACGAAGTGATGACCGGTTTCCGCGTCGCCCTCGGCGGTGCCCAGGCGCACTACGGCGTGACGCCGGACCTGACCACGTTCGGCAAGATCATCGGCGGCGGTATGCCGGTGGGCTGCTTCGGTGGCAAACGCGAGATCATGCAGCGCATCGCCCCGCTCGGTCCGGTGTATCAGGCAGGTACGTTGTCGGGTAATCCGCTGGCGATGGCTGCCGGCCTGACGACCTTGCGTCTGATCAGCCGCCCGGGTTTCCACGCCGAATTGACCGACTACACCGCGCGCATGCTCGACGGTCTGCAACAGCGTGCCGATGCTGCGGGCATCCCGTTCGTGACCACCCAGGCCGGCGGCATGTTCGGTCTGTACTTCAGCGGCGCCGATAACATCGTCACCTTCGACGACGTGATGGCCAGCGATGCAGCAATGTTCGGTCGCTTCTTCCACCTGATGCTGGAAGGTGGCGTGTACCTGGCGCCGAGTGCGTTCGAAGCCGGTTTCACCTCGATCGCCCATGGCGAAGCCGAGCTGCAACTGACGCTGGACGCTGCCGAGCGCGCCTTCGCCGCATTGAAATAATCGCCGTACCGCTGACGTTGGCTATGGCCAGCGTCAGCTTTCGCCTACATCCGCTCGGTTTTTCCGACGTGCCTGCGAAAATCCTGCCCGAATCGGGCGATATATTCCCCACGCAGCAGAAAAACGAGTAAAGACTTTGTAAGGTTGGCCCTGCTTATTTCATAATGCGCGCTTATTGGATCCCTCGACGGGTCCGCGTGCCCTTCAGAGGTAAGTCGATTCCCATGAACCGCACCGGCCGCACCCTTGCATTGGGCTGCCTGTTGCTCCTTCAGCCCCTGCTCGCGCATGCACAAGCAGGCGGCAACTCGTTGTTGATCCCGGCGATGGGTCGTTGCACCCTCAATACTCAGCCGCAAGACGTCACGCAGGCACTGGCCGCCTGCCAGAAAGCGGCGGACGAAGGGGACGCGCAAGCGCAATACGAGTTGGGTGAGTTCTACTACGACGGCAAGAACGCGCCGCGCGACCTCAATCAAGCCCTGAGCTATTTCGAAAAGGCCTCGTTGCAAGGCCACGCCCAGGCGCAATACAAGCTCGGCAGCATGTTCTTCCACGGTGAAGGTGTGCAGGCCAATAATATCCAGGCCTACATCGTGCTGAAGATGGCAGCGGTCAACGGTGCCGAAGAGGCGCTGGACACGGCCGACGAAGTCTCGGAAAAGATGTCCCGCGAGGATCTCGAAACCGCCACTCAGGTGCTCGGGCAGATTTTCCGCAAATACCTGATGGAACTGCAGAACGCCGATGGGCGTACGCCGTTTTCACCATTGCCCTAAAGGCTGCGGAGATTACCTGTGGCGAGGGGATTTATCCCCGTTGGGCTGCGAAGCGGCCCCAAAACCTGCAACCCGATTCTGTCTGACACACCTTACTGAATGGAGCTGCGACTGCTTCGCAGCCCAACGGGTCGGTGCGACGTTTCGCTAACCTCCCCTCACCACAAACTCATTCCAATCCAGAATCTGCTGTTACTTTTCAGGCATCGGCATCGGAAACGGCATGACATTGCCGACCGCGCCACGGGCCTCGCTGATTTTCGGTGTGCCCAGACGTTCCACTTCATCGATGCGCACGATCGAATGCATCGGCACAAAGCTGCGCACCACGCCTTCGAATTGCGCCTTGAGCTTTTCTTCGCTCGGATCGACGACCATTTGCGTACGCTCGCCAAAGACGAATTCTTCAACTTCCAGGAAACCCCACAGATCACTTTGATAGATCTGCTTGGCGTACATTTCGAACACCTGGCCCTGGTTGAGGAAAATCACCTTGTAGATTGGAGCTTCGCGTTTGGTCATGGCGGGCGGATAACATCGGGGTAAAAATGAGGGCGCGAACTATAGCATAGCCACCGGACGCACAGCGGTAGGAACCTGACGGCTTGTTCCCTATAATGCGCGGTTCTTTGAATCACGTGACGACCCGAATCCATGGCCAAGAAGCTTTACATCGAAACCCACGGTTGCCAGATGAACGAGTACGACAGCTCGCGCATGGTCGATCTGCTGGGCGAACATCAGGCCCTGGAAGTCACCGCTCGCGCGGAAGACGCCGACGTGATTCTGCTCAACACCTGCTCGATCCGCGAACGCGCGCAAGACCGCGTGTATTCGCAGCTCGGCCGCTGGCGCGAACTGAAGCTGGCCAATCCGGACATGGTCATCGCCGTCGGCGGTTGCGTGGCCAGTCAGGAAGGCGCGGCGATCCGCGATCGCGCTCCGTACGTCGACGTGGTGTTCGGCCCGCAGACCCTGCACCGTCTGCCGGAAATGATCGACGCCGCGCGCAGCAGCAAGCTGCCGCAAGTCGACGTCTCCTTCCCGGAAATCGAAAAGTTCGACCACCTGCCCGAGCCGCGTATCGACGGCCCGAGCGCTTATGTGTCAGTGATGGAAGGTTGCAGCAAGTACTGCACGTTCTGCGTGGTGCCGTACACCCGTGGCGAAGAGGTCAGCCGGCCGTTCGATGACGTGATCGCGGAAATCATTCACCTTGCCGAACACGGCGTGCGTGAAGTGACCTTGCTCGGGCAGAACGTCAACGGCTATCGCGGCCAGACCCACGACGGTCGCCTGGCCGATCTGGCCGAACTGATCCGCGTGGTCGCCGCTGTCGATGGCATTGACCGCATCCGCTACACCACGTCGCACCCGCTGGAGTTCTCCGACAGCCTGATCCAGGCCCACGCCGAAGTGCCGGAACTGGTCAAGCACCTGCACTTACCAGTGCAGTCGGGCTCGGACCGGATTCTCGCAGCAATGAAGCGCAACCACACGGCGCTGGAGTACAAATCCAAACTGCGCAAACTGCGCGCTGCCGTGCCGGGGATCTGCATCAGTTCGGACTTCATCGTCGGCTTCCCCGGTGAAACCGAGAAAGACTTCGAACAGACCATGAAGCTGATTGCCGATGTCGGCTTCGATTTCTCCTACTCGTTCGTTTACAGCCAGCGCCCGGGCACGCCCGCTGCCGATCTGGCCGACGACACCCCGGAAGAATTGAAGAAAGAACGTCTGAACGCGCTGCAACATCGTTTGAATCAGCAGGGCTTCGAGATCAGCCGACAAATGGTCGGCTCGATCCAGCGCATTCTGGTGACCGATTATTCGAAGAAAGACCCAGGCGAACTGCAGGGCCGCACCGAGAATAACCGTATCGTCAACTTCCGCTGCGACAATCCCACGCTGATCGGCCAGTTCGCCGATGTGCACATCGACGCCGCGCAACCGCACTCGCTGCGTGGTTCGCTGGTTCAATAACACCATCGCATTGTGGATGGGGCTTCTGTGGTGAGGGGATTTATCCCCGATGGTTGGCGCAGCCGACCCAAAACCTGCAATCCGGGTGATCTGATACACCTCTGATAATGGTTTCAGGGCCGCTTCGCGCCCCATCGGGGATAAATCCCCTCACCACAAAAGAACCCGCCAGCCGCAGTGACTGGGTTGGAAAGCAGCATCGATATTAAGAGCTTTCGCACCCACGCCACTGGCGTTATCCTTGATTTCATCCTAATTGCCCCAGGGCGGCTAAATACGACCTTGAACGCACCCATCGAACCACACCGTTTTCTCCTCGAGCCTTTTGAGGCTCGCCGCTTCGCCAATCTGTGCGGGCAATTCGACGAGCATTTGCGCTTGATCGAACAGCGCCTGGCCATCGAGATCCGCAATCGCGGAAACCAGTTCGAGCTGATTGGCGATCCAAAACTCACCACGTCCGCGGAAAACCTGCTGCGCCGCCTGTACCGGGAAACCAAGGGTACCGAGCTGTCGCCAGACCTGGTGCACCTGTTCATTCAGGAATCAGCAGATATCGACAACCCGGCCCCTGCCGAAGCGACCGTCGCCCTGCGCACCAAGAAAGGCATGATTCGCCCGCGCGGCTTGAATCAGCAGCGCTATGTGAAGGAAATCCTCGGTAACGACATCAACTTCGGCATCGGCCCGGCCGGTACCGGCAAGACCTATCTGGCCGTGGCCTGCGCGGTAGATGCGCTGGAGCGCGAGCAGATCCGCCGCATCCTGCTGGTGCGTCCGGCAGTCGAAGCGGGAGAAAAGCTCGGCTTCCTGCCCGGCGACCTGTCGCAGAAGATCGACCCGTACCTGCGCCCGCTCTACGACGCGCTGTACGAAATGCTCGGTTTCGAATACGTCGCCAAGCTGATCGAGAAACAGGTGATCGAAGTCGCGCCGCTGGCCTACATGCGCGGTCGTACGCTGAACAACAGCTTCATCATTCTCGACGAAAGCCAAAACACCACCGTCGAACAGATGAAGATGTTCCTCACGCGCATCGGCTTCGGCTCCACCGCCGTGATCACCGGTGACATCACCCAGGTCGACCTGCCGCGCGGCACCAAGTCCGGGCTGCACCATGTGATCGAAGTGCTCAAAGACGTGCCGGGCATCAGCTTCACCCACTTCCAGCCCAAAGACGTCGTGCGCCACCCGTTGGTGCAGCGGATCGTCGAGGCCTACGAGCGCTTCGAGACCCGTGCCGAAGCCGCGAAGGAAGCCTCGCGCGATGCTTGAGCTGGATCTGCAAATCGCCACCGAGGCCAGCGCGCCGAGTAAAGCCGAGTTCCGCCAGTGGTGCGAACTGGCCCTGCGCCAGCGCAGCGCTGATTCGGAAATGACCATTCGTCTGGTCGACGAGGAAGAAGGCCGCGAGCTCAATCACACCTGGCGCCACAAGGACTACGCGACCAACGTGTTGTCGTTCCCGGCGGAAGTGCCTGACGAGTTTCTCGATATCCCGCTGCTCGGCGATCTGGTGATCTGCGTGGCCGTGGTCGAACGCGAAGCCGCCGAGCAGGGCAAGGAACTAAAGGCCCACTGGGCACATCTGGTCATTCACGGCTGCTTGCATCTGTTGGGTTACGACCATATAGATGACGACGAAGCCGAGGAAATGGAAGCACTGGAACGCGAGTTGCTTGCTGAACTGGGCTATCCGGATCCGTACGCGGACGACGAAACCGAACACTCCCCCATCGTTACAACAAAGGATTCAGAGTAATCGCTATGAGCGAAGATCGATCGAGCAACGGGCAGAAGTCATGGCTGGGTAAGCTGACCCAGGCTTTTGCCCACGAGCCGAAGAACCGTCAGGAGCTCCTCGAGCTGCTGCGTGATGCACATCAGAACAAACTGCTGGACAGCGAAGCGCTGGCCATCGTCGAAGGCGCCATCCAGGTGGCTGACCTGCAAGTGCGCGACATCATGGTGCCGCGCTCGCAGATGGTCAGCATCAAGGCGACCCAGACACCCCGCGAATTCCTCCCCGCCGTGGTCGACTCGGCCCACTCGCGCTATCCGGTCATCGGCGAAAGCCATGACGACGTGATGGGCGTGCTGCTGGCCAAGGATCTGCTGCCGCTGATCCTCAAGGAGAACGGCGACAGCTTCAACATCAAGGACCTGCTGCGCCCGGCCACCTTCGTGCCGGAGTCCAAGCGTCTGAACGTGTTGCTGCGTGAGTTCCGCGCCAACCACAACCACATGGCCATCGTCATCGACGAATACGGCGGTGTGGCCGGTCTGGTGACCATCGAAGACGTGCTCGAGCAGATCGTCGGCGACATCGAGGACGAGCACGACGTCGAAGAAGACAGCTACATCAAGCCGCTGCCCAGCGGTGATTTCCTGATCAAGGCGCTGACGCCGATCGAGAACTTCAATGAGTTCTTCGACAGCGAGTTCTCCGACGACGAATTCGACACCGTCGGCGGCCTGGTGATGAGCGCGTTCGGGCACTTGCCAAAACGCAACGAAACCACTGAAATCGGCGCTTATCGTTTCCGCATCCTGAACGCCGACAGCCGTCGGATTCACTTGCTGCGACTGACGCCTATCGCTCGTTAATTCTAAGGACTGAAATGCGCTGGACAACCCGCCCCGGCTGGCCCGGTAACCTGCTGGCCGTGGCGGCCGGTGCAATCACCACATTCGCTCTCGCACCGTTCGACATCTGGCCGCTGGCATTGCTGGCGGTTGGTCTGTTCTATGCCGGTTTGCGTGAGCTGAGCCCGCGTCAGGCGCTCGGCCGTGGCTGGTGCTTCGGCTTCGGCCTGTTCGGTGCCGGCACCAGTTGGATCTATTACAGCATCCACCACTTTGGTGGCGCTTCGGTGTTGCTCGCCGGGTTCCTGATGCTGCTGTTCACCGCGGCGATTGCCTGGTTCTTCGCCCTGCCCGCGTGGCTGTGGGCACGCTGGTTGCGGCGTAACGAAGCACCGCTGGCGGATGCCTTGGCGTTTGCGGCGTTGTGGGTCGGCCAGGAAGCCTTTCGCGGCTGGTTCCTCACCGGTTTCCCATGGCTTTATTCCGGTTACAGCCAGCTCGACGGCCCGCTGGCCGGGCTGGCGCCGGTGGGCGGGATGTGGCTGGTCTCGTTTGTTCTGGCACTGACCGCAGCGCTGATCTACAACGCGCCGCGCTTGTTGCAGGCTCGTCGCAAGGTTTTCATCGCGGCCGGTGTGGTACTTCTGGCGGGGCCTTGGGTAGCAGGCATCGCCCTCAAAGGCCACGCGTGGACCAGCCCGTCCGGCGCACCGCTGACCGTGGCCGCAATTCAGGGCAACGTCGCGCAGAGCATGAAATGGGACCCGGCCGAGCTCAACGCGCAACTGGCGCTGTACCGTGATCTGAGCTTCCGCTCCAAACCGGTCGATCTGCTGATCTGGCCGGAAACCGCCGTGCCGGTGTTGAAGGAGTCCGCCGAGGGCTACCTGACGATGATGGGCAACTTCGCCGCCGAGCGTAAATCAGCGTTGATCACCGGTGTGCCGATCCGCCAGACCGTGCATCACGAACGGCGCTTCTTCAACGGCATCACCGTGGTCGGCGAAGGCGACGGCACTTACCTGAAGCAGAAACTGGTGCCGTTCGGCGAGTACGTGCCGTTGCAGGACGTGTTGCGCGGCTTGATCGCGTTCTTCGACCTGCCGATGTCGGACTTCGCCCGCGGCCCGTCGGATCAAGCTCTGCTGCAAGCCAAGGGTTACCAGATTGCACCGTTCATCTGCTACGAGGTGGTCTATCCGGAATTCGCCGCCGGGCTGTCGGCACGCAGCGACCTGCTGCTGACGATCAGCAACGACACCTGGTTCGGCACGTCGATCGGCCCGCTGCAGCATTTACAGATGGCGCAGATGCGCGCGCTGGAAGCCGGACGCTGGATGATCCGCGCGACCAACAACGGCGCCACCGGCCTGATCAACCCGTTCGGGCAGATCACCGAACAGATTCCGCAGTTCGAACAAGGTGTGCTGTACGGCGAAGTGGTACCGATGCACGACCTGACGCCGTACTTGCAATGGCGCTCGTGGCCGTTGATCGCGTTGTGCCTGCTGCTGTTTGGCTGGGCGCTGATGGCCAGCCGGATGTCGAAGACCCTCTGAGAAATGTGACAAGGGGATTTATCCCCGCTGAAGTGCGCAGCAGTCCTCTCTTCTGAAGGTAAGAGAGGGGGCCGCTACGCGCCCCATCGGGGGATAAATCCCCTCGCCACAATGATCTTCAGCGGTAAAACAACGAATACCCCACCTGCCCCACCGCTTCATTGAGCAACTGCCCGCTCTGCCAGATCGACTTGAATTCCGGCAACCAGCCGCCAAACGGGCGAGCGTTATCCGTACCGAGGAAACCCACCGGCGCCGGCACCACCTCGAAACCCGCCTGCTCAAAGCTCCACACTGCACGCGGCATGTGCCACGCCTGCGTCACCACGACGACCCGCTTGATCCCTTGCGGCAAGAGGATATCTGCCGTCATCTTCGCGTTCTCCCATGTGGTGCGGCTCTCGCCTTCCTGCCAGCGCACCGTTACGGCGAAATCATCACGCAACGAATCTGCCATCAATTTCGCTTCGGTCGGCGGCGTGCCGTAGTGCAGGCCGCCGCTGGTCAGGATCGGCAAGCCCGAGGCCTTGGCCAGGCGCGCCGCGTAACGCTGCCGCTCCAGTCCGATGCCGGTCGGCTGGTCTTCGCCCCAGGCGATGTCTCCACGCTCGCGCCCCGAGCCCAGCACCACAATCGCATCGGCACGTTGCGCCAAGGTCGTCCACTCTGACCGCGCCAGCGGCGGCTCACGTTCCAGCGCCTTGGCGCTCCACTGCACTACCACCGGCAGGCTCATCAGCAGCAGGCCACCAAAACCGACGGCAAAACATACGCCAGCCAGCCGTGGCCGTGAGCGGCGCAGCCACCAGGCGGCCAGCAACAACAGCAAAAGAATGCCGGGCGGCAATAAAAGTTGTTTGATGAAATAGCGAAAGGGCATCGGGCATCTCCAAAGATGCCCGAAGCCTAAAAGTGTTGATTACGCGTTACAACCATTAGGCGGGATCCTGTTGCAAAAGATCCGTTTCCTGACCTGCCATGCGCTTACTTGGCCTGTACAGAACGCACCTTGCCGGTGTCTCTGCGCGGCGCCTTGTCCTTGAGCCAGATGACCTTGGCCGAATGTGCTGCATCGAGTTGCTTCACTGCTTGAGACAGGCATCCCTGCGTTTCACGTTCACTGCGATCCAGATAGGCCTTGACCAGTTTGAACTCGGCGGGGCTCAAGCCACGCAATTCCAGTTCCAGGGGGCGCTCGTCGCGCAGCCGGTCAGCGGTTTTCACGGCGTCCAGCGCCATGCCCAGACGATCGATCAACCTTTCGTACAACTCGGGTTTCGTTACGTTCTTTTTCCGTTGCTCCACCATCCCTCACCTCATTGAAGATAAGACTCACTCCCCAATTAGAGCTTAGCTTCGCTGCACGAACCGGCTACACGCCGCGACCAACGGCCCTCGTCGCCCAAAAGCTCTGGCAAACAGCTGTAATCAGGGTTTCCCTCGGCCAAGCGCGGTCATGTATGCTACGGCGCTTCCTGTCATTCCACTTCCAGCGCACCCGGGCCATCCCGGATGCCGCCGTCGAAGAGGATTAGGCCACCCCTATCCAGTACAAAAGTAGCCATGCACGAACAATATCAGCCACGTGAGATCGAAGCCGCCGCCCAGTCGTTCTGGGATGAGCAAAAGTCCTTTGAAGTCAGTGAACAGCCAGGCAAGGAAACCTACTACTGCCTGTCGATGTTCCCTTACCCCAGCGGCAAGCTGCACATGGGCCACGTGCGCAACTACACCATTGGCGACGTGATCTCGCGCTACCAGCGCATGCAGGGCAAGAATGTTCTGCAGCCAATGGGTTGGGATGCGTTCGGCATGCCGGCGGAAAACGCCGCAATGAAAAACAACGTAGCGCCCGCCAAGTGGACCTACGAGAACATCGCCTACATGAAGTCGCAGCTGCGCAGCCTCGGCCTCGCGGTGGACTGGTCCCGTGAAGTGACCACCTGCAAGCCGGACTACTACCGCTGGGAACAATGGCTGTTCACGCGCCTGTTCGAAAAAGGCGTGATCTACCGCAAGAACGGCACCGTGAACTGGGACCCGGTCGACCAGACCGTTCTGGCCAACGAGCAAGTCATCGACGGCCGTGGCTGGCGCTCCGGCGCGCTGATCGAAAAGCGCGAAATCCCGATGTACTACTTCAAGATCACCGCTTACGCCGACGAGCTGCTGGAAAGCCTCGACGAACTGACTGGCTGGCCGGAACAGGTCAAGACCATGCAGCGCAACTGGATCGGCAAGTCCCGTGGCATGGAAGTGCAGTTCCCGTACAACGTCGATTCGATCGGCGAAGCCGGCACCCTGAAAGTCTTCACCACCCGTCCGGATACCCTGATGGGCGCGACCTACGTCGCCGTCGCTGCCGAGCACCCGCTGGCCACCCTGGCCGCGCAGAACAATCCCGAGCTGCAAGCGTTCATCGCTGAATGCAAGGGCGGCAGCGTTGCCGAAGCAGACGTCGCCACCCAGGAAAAGAAAGGCCTGCCGACCGGCCTGTTCGTCGAGCACCCGCTGACCGGCGAAAAGCTCCCGGTGTGGGTCGCCAACTACGTGCTGATGCACTACGGCGACGGCGCAGTCATGGCCGTTCCGGCGCACGACGAGCGTGATTTCGAATTCGCTCACAAATACAACCTGCCGGTGAAATCGGTGGTGCGCACCAGCTCCGGTGACACCAACCCGGCGCCGTGGCAGGACGCCTATGGCGAGCACGGCACGCTGATCAACTCCGGCGAGTTCGACGGCCTCGACTTCGCCGGCGCGTTCGACGCCATGGAAGTGGCCCTGATCAAGAAACAACTGGGCGCCTCGCGCACCCAGTTCCGCCTGCGCGACTGGGGCATCAGCCGCCAGCGCTACTGGGGCTGCCCGATCCCGATCATCCATTGCGCCGCCTGCGGTGACGTGCCGGTGCCGGAAGACCAACTGCCGGTCGTGTTGCCGGAAGACGTGGTACCGGACGGCGCCGGTTCGCCGCTGGCGCGCATGCCCGAGTTCTACGAGTGCAGCTGCCCGAAATGCGGCGCGCCGGCCAAGCGCGAAACCGACACCATGGACACCTTCGTCGAGTCGTCGTGGTACTACGCCCGCTACGCCTCGCCGCACTTTGAAGGTGGCCTGGTGGAGAAATCCGCAGCCGATCACTGGCTGCCGGTGGATCAGTACATCGGTGGTATCGAACACGCCATTCTCCACCTGCTTTACGCGCGCTTCTTCCACAAGCTGATGCGTGACGAGGGTCTGGTCAGCTCCAATGAGCCGTTCAAGAACCTGCTGACCCAGGGCATGGTGATCGCCGAGACTTACTATCGTCGCGAAGCCAATGGCGCTTACACCTGGTTCAACCCGGCGGACGTGGAACTGGAGCGTGACAGCAAAGCCAAGGTGATCAGCGCCAAGCTGAAATCCGACGGCCTGCCGGTGGAAATCGGCGGCACCGAGAAGATGGCCAAGTCGAAGAACAACGGCGTCGACCCGCAGTCGATGATCGACCAGTTCGGCGCCGACACCTGCCGTCTGTTCATGATGTTCGCCTCGCCGCCTGACATGAGCGCGGAATGGTCCGATTCCGGCGTTGAAGGTTCGCACCGCTTCCTCAAGCGCGTCTGGCGCCTGGCGCAAGCGCACGTTACCCAAGGCCTGCCGGGCAAACTGGATATCGCCGCGCTGAGCGACGAGCAGAAAACCGTGCGTCGTGCGATTCACCTGGCGATCAAGCAGGCCAGCCATGACGTCGGCCAGAACCACAAATTCAACACCGCCATCGCCCAGGTAATGACGCTGATGAACGTGCTGGAAAAAGCCGCCCAAGGCACCGAACAGGACCGCGCGCTGCTGCACGAGGGTCTGGAAGCGGTGACCCTGCTGCTGGCACCGATCACCCCGCACATCAGCCATGAACTGTGGAAGCAGTTGGGTCACGCCGATGCGGTGATCGATGCAGGCTGGCCGGCCGTGGACGAAAGTGCCTTGGTGCAGGACAACCTGACCCTGGTCATTCAGGTCAACGGCAAGCTGCGCGGGCAGATCGAAATGCCGGCCAGTGCCACTCGCGAAGAGATCGAAGCCGCCGCGCGCATCAACGAGAACGTGCTGCGTTTCGTCGATGGCCTGACCATTCGCAAAGTGATCGTGGTGCCGGGCAAACTGGTCAACATCGTCGCCAGCTAAATTGGATCGGGTGCCGGGCTCGCCTGGCACCCAGTAAAACCTTTCGGGCCGCAGAGTCGGCTCACCTGGTTTCAAGGGGAGCAACACAATGATCAAACGCAATCTGCTGGTGATGGGCCTCGCCGTTCTGCTGAGCGCCTGCGGTTTCCAGTTGCGTGGTACCGGCACCAACGAACTGTCGATCAAGGAAATCGACCTGAGCGCGCGTAACGCTTATGGCGAAACCGTAAGACAGCTGCGTCAGACGCTGGAGTCCAGCGGCGTCAAGGTATACACCGGCGCGCCTTACAAGCTGTACCTGGCTGACGAACAGGAAAGCCAGCGCATTCTCAGCTATGCCGGTGCCGGGCGCACAGGCGAATATCAGGTCAACACTGTGCTGAGCTATGACATCCGCGGCGAGAAAGACCTGTCGCTGATCAGCGACAAGCTCGAAGTGCAGAAGGTGTTCATTCACGACGGCAACAACCTCGTCGGCTCCGATCAGGAAGCCAACGACGCCCGTCATGAAATCCGTCGCGAGCTGGTTCAGCGCATGATGCTGCGCCTGTCGCAGCTGACCCCGGGCCAGTTGCAGCAATTGCAGCAAACCGCCAATGACCGCGCCAAGGCTGAAGCCGATGCGCTGGAAGCGGCGCAGAAGGCTGAGGCGGAAACACCGCGTCAGTCGCCGCTCGAAATCCCGCAGCAGTAAGACGGCCGGGGCGCCCAGGCGCCCCGCTCGCCCTTCCTTATGAAGCTCGCTCCCGCGCAACTCGGCAAACACCTGCAAGGCGCACTTGCGCCGGTCTACATCATCAGCGGCGATGATCCGTTGCTGTGTCAGGAAGCCGCCGACGCCATCCGCA
Source organism: Pseudomonas sp. ef1 (assembly GCF_007293365.2). Classification (NCBI taxonomy): domain Bacteria; kingdom Pseudomonadati; phylum Pseudomonadota; class Gammaproteobacteria; order Pseudomonadales; family Pseudomonadaceae; genus Pseudomonas; species Pseudomonas sp. ef1. The sequence continues at coordinate 6,240,403 of NZ_CM129815.1, forward strand.
CCGCTGCTCGCCAGCAAGGTTTCGACGAACGTCAGGTGTTCGCCGCCGACGCCAATTTCGATTGGGGTACGTTGCTGCAGGCCGGCGCAAGCATGTCGCTGTTCGCCGAAAAACGCCTGTTGGAACTGCGCCTGCCTTCCGGTAAGCCTGGCGACAAAGGCGCCGCCGCGCTGATCGAATATTGCTCACGCCCCGCTGAAGACACGGTCCTGCTGATCAGCTTGCCGAAGCTCGATGGCAGCGCGCAGAAAACCAAGTGGGGCAAGGCACTGGTCGAAGGCCAGCAAACCCAGTTCGTGCAGATCTGGCCGGTGGATGCCAATCAGCTGCCGAGCTGGATTCGTCAGCGCCTGTCCCAAGCCGGTCTGTCGGCCAGTCAGGACGCGGTCGAATTGATTGCCGCGCGTGTCGAAGGCAACCTGCTCGCCGCCGCCCAGGAAATCGAAAAGCTCAAGTTGATGGCCGAAGGTGGGCAGATTACCGTCGAAACCGTGCAGGCCGCCGTGGCCGACAGTGCCCGGTTTGACGTGTTCGGCCTGACTGACGCGGTGCTCAACGGCGAACCGGCGCACGCGTTGCGCATGCTTGAAGGCCTGCGCGGTGAAGGCGTCGAGCCGCCGGTGATCCTCTGGGCATTGGCGCGGGAGTTGCGCCTGCTGGCCAACATCTCCCTGCAATACAGTCAGGGCACGCCACTGGACAAATGCTTCAGCCAGTCGAAACCGCCCGTCTGGGACAAGCGCAAGCCGCTGATGAGCAAGGCGCTGCAACGTTACTCGGCGCAACGCTGGGCGCAGTTACTACTTGAAGCGCAGCGCATCGATGCGCAGATCAAGGGCCAGGCGGCGGGTTCACCGTGGATGAGCCTGAGTCGGTTGGCGCTGTTGATGGCTGGCCAGCGATTGTCTTTGCCTGCCGAATAAGGCAGTCGACCGCGTAGCGTCCATTCGCGAGCAGGCTCGCTCCCACAGCTGACCGCGTACCAATGTGGGAGCGAGCCTGCTCGCGAAAGCGCCAGAATATTCCTACGCATGAGCTACTGGACAGATGCGCCACATCGGCAGATTATTCCCGGCGCAAAACCCACCACGCCGAGAGAACCCTCATGAGCAAAAAGCCAGCAAAGCATGGCCCCAACAAGGCCAAATCCATCGTCGCCCAGCCCTTGTTCCGCAGCCGCCAGGAACGACCAGCCAAGGGCAAAGGCAGCTACCGCCGCGAAGCCTTCCGGTCTGACAACCGGGAGGCTTTTTACTTTCTGGCTGCCTGAAGCGCACTACCCCTCGCTCATGTTAAGGTCTGCACCTGATTCGTTTCCCCTGGAACTGTGCATGCCCCCAAGTCTTTCCCGTCGTTGGCCCGTGCGCCAATTGATCGCTGCCTCCAGCTTCATTCTGCTTGTCGCCTGCGCGGAAAAACCCACCGCCGCCGATGCACAACCGCTTCAAGCCGCCCCGGTCACCACGGCCCCAGCGATCATTCCGCCGGTAGTGCCGTCCGCCGACCCGCTCGATATTCAACCGACCCAGACCTTTGCCGAATGGCAGGCGGGTTTCCGCAAGGACGCCCTCGCCGCCGGGATTCGCCCCGAGCTGTTCGATCAGGCATTTGCCAATATCAGTTTCGATGCCAGCGTGATTCGCGCCGACCGCAGTCAGCCGGAGTTTTCTCGGCCGGTGTGGGAATACCTCGACGGCGCACTGTCGCCGCTGCGCGTACGCAAAGGCCAGGCGTTGATCAACCAATACGCCGACATTCTGCAAAGCATCGAGCAGCGCTATGGCGTTGATCGCCAGGCGCTGGTGTCGGTGTGGGGCATGGAAAGCAATTTCGGCCAGTTCCAGGGCAGCAAGTCGGTGATCAATTCGCTGGCCACCCTCGCCTACGAGGGGCGTCGTCCGGGCTTTGCTCACGCGCAACTGATCGCCGCCCTGCAGATTCTGCAACAGGGCGATATCACCCCGGAGAAGATGCTCGGTTCCTGGGCCGGCGCGATGGGCCAGACCCAATTCATTCCGACCACCTACAACACCCACGCCGTGGACTTTGACGGTGACGGCCGCCGCGACATCTGGGGCAGCCCGGCCGATGCGTTGGCTTCGACTGCGCATTACCTGCAAAGCTCGGGCTGGCAGCGTGGCCAGCCGTGGGGTTTCGAAGTGCAATTGCCGAGCGGCTTCAACTACACCCTGGCCGATGGCGCGATTCGCAAGAGCGTCGCCGAATGGCGGCAACTGGGTGTGAACCTGCCCAATGGTGCGCAGGTGCCAGCCGGCTCCGAACAACTGTCCGCTGCCCTGCTGCTGCCAGCCGGTTATCGCGGCCCGGCGTTCCTGATCCTCGACAACTTCCGGGCGATTCTCAAGTACAACAATTCGTCGTCGTATGCGCTGGCGGTGAGCCTGTTGTCCGAGCGTTTCGAAGGCGCGGGCCTGATCAATGGCAGTTGGCCCAAAGATGATCTGCCGCTGAGCCGCACCGAACGCATCGAACTGCAGACGCTATTGAGCGCGCGTAATTACGATGCCGGCACGGCGGACGGGATTATCGGCGCCAATACGCGCAAAGCGATTCGCAGTGCCCAGCAGGCGCTGGGCTGGCCGGCGGATGGGTATCCGACGCACAAGTTGCTTGAGAGCCTGCGCGCCCAATAGAGCAAATCAAAAGATCGCAGCCTTCGGCAGCTCCTACAGGACGATCATCAATCCCATGTAGGAGCTGCCGAAGGCTGCGATCTTTTGCCTCCCGAATTATCGGATGACCACATCCTGCTCCAGCAGCAACTCCTGCTTCCCTGCATCCAGGCGCACCAGCGCGCCCAACGGCAGCGTCAGGTTCGGGTCGCAATGACCACTGCGCCAGCCCGACAGCACCGGAATCCGCAACGGCTCAAAGGTTTGCTTGAGCAGGCGATTCAGCGCGTCGACATCCACGCCGGCGATATCACCGACCAGCACACCGCGCAGTCTGGCCAGCTTGCCGGCCAGACGCATCTGGGTCAGCAGCCGATCAATCCGATACAGCGGCTCGTTGATGTCTTCGATAAACAGAATCACCCCTTCCACATCAATCTCGTAGGGCGTGCCGAGGGTTGCAGCAATCATCGCCAGATTGCCGCCAAGCAGCCGCCCGTGAGCGATGCCCGGTTCGACGGTTGATAATGGATAAGCCGCCGGATGGCTGAGCACACTCCCTGACTTCATTTGCCCGCGCAGCATGGCGAAGAATGAGGTGACGGTCGGCGGCTCCTTGTCGCCCAGCAGGTCGGCGTTGAGCAGCGGCCCGTGAAAGGTCACGAACCCGGCGTAGCGACTGATGGCCAGGTGCAGCGCGGTGATATCGCTGTAGCCGATAAAGGGTTTGGCGTGCCGGCTCAGCAGGTCGTAATCGATTCGGTCCAGCAGGCGCGGCGTGCCGTAGCCGCCGCGCAGGCAAATGATCGCGTCGACTTCAGGATCAGCGAATGCCGCGTGCAGATCGCGCAGGCGTACGTCGTCACTGCCCGCCAGATAGCCGTCCTTCTCATAGACACCGGAAAACACCTTCAGCCCATAGCCGCGCGCGCGCATCCATTGCAGCGCTTTTTCAGTGTCGAGAGTGCCGGGACCGGCAGGCGCGATGACGCCGATCGTCCCTTCGGAGGGCAGCGCCGGTACGGCTCGGTGGGCAATCAGGGTGTGGCTCGGTCGAACGGTCATCCTTGGGCTCCATCGGTAAAGTCATGCACACACAGTAGACAGCTCAAGAGGCAAACAAAAGGGCCTTGTCTCAGGCAAAAAAATGCCCGCCGAGGAACCATCCTCGGCGGGCATTTTTACATCAGCAGTGAATCAGGAACCAAGCAGCTCGGCCTTGACCAGCTTCGCCTGCTCGTCGGCGTGGTACGAGGAACGTACCAGCGGGCCAGAAGCAACGTTCTTGAAGCCCATCTTGTAACCTTCTTCGGCGAACCAGGCGAAGGTGTCCGGGTGCACGAAACGCTGCACCGGCAAGTGGCTGCGCGACGGTTGCAGGTATTGACCGAGGGTCAGCATGTCGATGTCGTGTTCGCGCATGCGCTTCATGACTTCGATGACTTCCTCGTCAGTCTCGCCCAGACCCAGCATCAGGCCGGATTTGGTCGGGATATGCGGCATCATCTGCTTGAAGCGTTGCAGCAGGGTCAGCGACCACTGGTAGTCCGAACCCGGACGCGCAGCCTTGTACAGGCGTGGCACGGTTTCCAGGTTGTGGTTGAACACATCCGGCGGCTCGGCAGCGGTGATTTCCAGGGCGATGTCCATGCGGCCACGGTAGTCCGGGACCAGGGTCTCGAGCTGCACGTTCGGCGACAGTTTGCGGATTTCGCGGATGCAGTCGGCGAAGTGCTGGGCACCGCCATCACGCAGGTCGTCGCGGTCCACCGAAGTGATCACCACATACTTGAGCTTGAGGTCGGCGATGGCGATGGCCAGGCTTTCCGGCTCGTTGACGTCCAGTGGCTTCGGACGACCGTGGCCAACGTCGCAGAACGGGCAGCGACGGGTGCAGATGTCGCCCATGATCATGAAGGTTGCGGTGCCGCCGGAGAAGCATTCGCCGAGGTTCGGGCAGGACGCTTCTTCGCAGACGCTGTGCAGCTTGTGCTTGCGCAGCAGGCTCTTGATGCGGTCGACTTCCGGCGAAACCGGGATGCGCACGCGGATCCAGTCGGGTTTCTTCGGCAGTTCGGTAGTCGGGATGATCTTGACCGGGATGCGTGCAACCTTCTCGGCGCCGCGCAGCTTGACGCCGGCTTCAACCTTGGGACGCGGGGCCGGGCGCTCGGTCACGTCGAGCGTCGGGATCATGGTTTGCACTGCATCAGTAGTCATATCAGTCGATTCCGCCCGTGAGGGTCGTCTGCTCAGCATAGTCGAGGTGTTTGACGAGCTGCGCGCGCAGCCGGGCACTTACCTCGGCAAATTCAATCGATCCTGCATGATCGCTCAGCTGGGTCATGGCCAGCCCGGCGTAGCCGCAGGGATTAATCCGTCGAAACGGTTCCAGGTTCATATCCACGTTCAGGGCCAGGCCATGAAAGGAACAACCGTGGCGAATGCGCAAACCCAGAGAAGCGATTTTCGCTCCATCGACGTACACGCCGGGAGCATCTGGCTTGGCGGCGGCGCTAACGCCGTAGCTGGCCAGCAGTTCGATGAGGCAGGCTTCCATGCGGCTGACCAGATCGCGCACGCCGAAACCCAGCTTGCGCACATCCAGTAACAGATAGGCCACCAGTTGCCCGGGGCCATGATAAGTCACTTGGCCGCCACGATCGACCTGCACCACCGGAATATCTCCCGGCAGCAACAGGTGTTCGGCCTTGCCGGCCTGGCCTTGGGTGAACACCGGCGGGTGTTCAACGAGCCAGATTTCGTCGGCGGCCGCATTGCCGCGTTCGTTGGTAAAGCGCTGCATGGCATGCCAGACCGGCTCGTAAGGCATCTGGCCCAGTTCGCGAAAGCCCAGCGTGCCGTGCATCACAACACCATGTGCACGATGCCGGAAGCCCGCAGTTCGCTGTTGATGTTGTACAGCTGATCCTGGTCGGTGGCGACGATGTGCAACTGGATGGTGGTGTATTTGCCGTTGCTGCTTTGACGCTCGTCGATGCGCTCATCATTGATGGTCGCGTGTTTCAGGACGATCGCGATGATCTTGTCCTTGTTGCCAACACCCGTATCGCTGATCACCTTGATCGGATAATCAGTCTGGGGGAATTCGATCTTTGGCGCCTTTACTTCGGTATCGGTCATGGCGTAACGGCCTCTATAGCGCAAGCCGTGGTAACGCACATGGCCCCGCACCGGATCGGGGCGGGGCCATGCAGGTCAACACAAAATCAGTTGAACAAGCCGTAGAAGAATAGACGGATGCTATCCCACATGCGGCGGAAGATACCACCCTCCTCGACGCCGTCCAGAGCGATCAGGTCAGCGCTGTGCACCACCTTGTCTTCCAGTTTGACTTCGACTTTACCGATCACGTCGCCCTTGGCGATTGGCGCAACCAGTTGCGGGTTCATGGTCATGCTGGCAGCGAGCTTCTTCAGCTGGCCTTTTGGCAGAGTCATGGTCAGGTCTTGCGCCAGGCCGGCCTTGACCTGGCTGGTGGTGCCTTTCCATACCGGCGCCTGCGCCAGTTCAGTGCCCTTCTGGTAGAAGGTCTGGGTTTCGAAGAAGCGGAAACCGTAGGTCAGCAGCTTCTGGGTTTCAGCCGCGCGGGCCACTTCGCTGTTGGTGCCGAACACCACGGCGATCAGGCGCTGGCCGTCACGTACCGCCGAGGACACCATGCAGTAGCCGGCTTCATCGGTGTGGCCGGTTTTCAGACCGTCAACGGTCTTGTCGCGCCACAGCAGCAGGTTGCGGTTAGGCTGCTTGATGCCGTTCCAGAAGAACTCTTTCTGCGAGTAGATCGCATAGTGAGCCGGGTCTTCGTGGATGATCGCACGGGCCAGGATCGCCATGTCGTGCGCCGACGAGTAGTGCTCAGGGTTTGGCAGACCGGTCGGGTTCATGAAGTGGGTATTGGTCATGCCCAGTTCGGTGACGGTCTTGTTCATCAGATCGGCGAACGCATCTTCGCTGCCGGCGATGTGCTCGGCCAGGGCGACGCTGGCGTCGTTACCGGACTGGATGATGATGCCGTGCAGCAGGTCGCTGACAGTGACCTGCGAACCGACCTTGATGAACATCCGCGAACCGCCGGTGCGCCAGGCGTTTTCGCTGACGGTCACCGGATCGTTTTCACCGATCTGGCCGCGACGGATTTCCAGGGTCGCGATGTACGCGGTCATCAGCTTGGTCAGGCTGGCCGGTGGCAGACGCTGGTCGCCGTTGTTTTCGACCAGCACGTTGCCGCTGCTGGCGTCCATCAGAACATAGGCCTTGGCGGCCAGTTGTGGTGGCGACGGCATCATCTCGGCCGCGAAGGCGGCTGGCGAGAGGAGCAGCGGGACTAGCAGACACAGGCGTTTGGCAAAGGTGGTGATGTTCATCCGTCTCTCGAAATCGCTAATGGAAACTTGCCCGAAGGCAAAACTTATTCAGACAGCCTTCTAACGGGCCATCGCGTGTTCAGTTGCTCACTCCAGTCACCCTTGCCGGGCTTTTGTTCTTCGACGAGCCAACAACCTGGTTCACCCCCCGAATACCGCAAGTGAACCGTCAATCAAGGTCTACGTGTTACTCGGTGACCACGCTGGGCGAACCCAGATTGGCCAGCCGCACACTGTTCTGCACCTGGGCGATCTCACCCGGCGAGCCGATCGGCCCCAGGCGTACCCGGTGCAGGGTCTGCTGATTGCGCACGATCGAGCTGATGAACACCGGCGCGCTCACCATCCCGCTGAGCTTCGACCTCAGCAGCTCGGCAGCGTCCGGGTTGGCGAACGCGCCCACCTGCAGATACTGGCCAGACGCTGGTGCAGAAGCGTTTTTTTTGCATCGATCTGCACGGGCACCACGGCCGCGGCGTGTTGCTGCGGCGGCGGCGTCCATTGCTCGACGGTACCGGCCGACGCGGTGATGACCGGGGCGCTATTCTGCGCCACTTGCGGCTCATTGAGCATCAGCGGCGCCGGACGGCCCTTGGCCGCCCACCACTGCTGCGGATCGATGCCTTCGACCTTGACCCGTGCGGTGCCGGTTTCGGCATAGCCGAGCTTCTTCGCCGCAGCATAAGACAAGTCAATGATTCGATCGGAATAGAACGGCCCACGGTCGTTGACGCGCAGGATCACGGTCTTGTTGTTGTCCAGGTTGGTCACCCGGACGTAACTTGGCAGCGGCAAGGTCTTGTGCGCGGCACTCATGCCGTACAGGTCATACACTTCGCCGTTGGCGGTGTTCTGGCCATGGAACTTGGTGCCGTACCAGGACGCCGTGCCCGAAGCCACGTAGGTCTTGGATTCCTGCAACGGAAAGTAGGTCTTGCCCAGCACGGTGTACGGGTTGGCCTTGTACGGGCCGGTGTGCAGGGTCGGTGTCGCATCCGGGATGCGCGAAACATCGACATCCCACCACGGCGCGCCGTCTTTGTGCGCGCGGTTGATGTCCAGGCCCGGTTGGGCGCGGACAGCGGTGGACGGGGTTTTCTGCGTCGGCGTGCGGCTGGTCGTGCAACTGGCGACCAGGACTGCCAACGCAGCGAAAGCCACCAGCTTCAGGGGTTTATTGTTAGGCAATGCCTGCATTACTTGACGCCCCGTGCTTGTACCAGCTGTTCAGACAGTTGATGTACGGCCATGGCGTACATCACGCTGCGGTTATAACGCGTGATCGCGTAGAAATTCTGCAGGCCCATCCAGTATTCAGGGCCGTTGTCGCCTTCGAGGCGAAATGCGGTAACCGGCATATCATCGCGCAGCGCATCATGACTTGACCAGCCCAGCGCCCGCAACTCTGCGACCGTTTTCACCGGTTCGATACCAGTAGTCAGGCCTTCATCAACCTGCTCGCCGCGCACATCGGCGCGGCTGACCACCGGCTCACCGGCGACCCAGCCATGACGCTTGAAGTAGCTGGCGACGCTGCCAATGGCATCGTCCGGGTTGTTCCAGATATTGATGTGGCCGTCACCGTCGAAATCCACCGCGTAGGCGCGAAAGCTGCTCGGCATGAACTGCGGCAGGCCCATGGCCCCGGCGTACGAGCCTTTCAGGGTCAGCGGGTCGACCTGCTCTTCACGGGCCAGCAGCAGGAACTCACGCAGTTCCTTGCGGAAGAATTCGGCACGGGGAGGATAGTCGAAGCCGAGGGTCGACAATGCGTCGATCACGCGGAAATTACCGGTATTACGTCCGAAAAAGGTCTCGACGCCGATGATCGACACGATCACTTGTGCCGGCACGCCGTATTCCTGCTCGGCACGGGCCAGGGTCGCCTCGTGCTGACGCCAGAAGTCGACACCCCGGGCGATGCGCGCGTCGGTGATGAACATCGGACGATATTCGTTCCACTGCTTGACCCGTTCGGCGGGTCTGGAGATGGCGTCGAGAATCGACTGCTTGCGTTGCGCCTCGCGGAACACACCCATCAGTTGTTCACCGGCGAAACCGTAGTCGCGGGTCATTTCGCCGACGAATTCGGCCACCTGCGGCGAGCCTTCATAGTCGCCGGCCAGCGCTTCCTGCACGCTCCCCAGCAGGCCCACCAGGCCAACCAGCGGCGCGCATCGAGTCGCCCAGCCACGCATTACTTGCATTGCACTCTTCACCTTATTCAAACCTGTGCGATCCACTTGCGATGGGTATGGATCGACATCAAAACCCCAAACGCTGACAGCAGCGTCACCAGCGAAGTTCCTCCGTAGCTAATGAACGGCAACGGCACTCCCACGACCGGTAACAGGCCACTGACCATACCGATGTTGACGAAAACGTAAACAAAAAAAGTCATGGTCAACGCGCCGGCGAGCAATTTGCCGAACAGCGTTTGCGCCTGCGCGGTGATCACCAGCCCGCGACCGATCAACAACAGATAGATCAGCAGCAGCGCGCAAATCCCCACCAGACCGAACTCTTCGCCAAGCACGGCAATGATGAAGTCGGTGTGGCTTTCCGGGAGAAAGTCCAGGTGTGACTGGGTGCCGAGCAGCCAGCCTTTGCCGAATACGCCACCGGAACCGATCGCGGCTTTGGACTGGATGATGTTCCAGCCGGTGCCGAGCGGATCGCTTTCCGGGTCGAGGAAAGTCAGGACACGCTGCTTCTGATAGTCGTGCATGACGAAGAACCACATCGCCACCGACACCGGCACCGCCGCCGCCAGCACGCTGAGAATCCAGCGCCAGCGCAGGCCGCCCATGAACAGGACGAAGGCGCCACCGGCAAGAATCAGCAACGAGGTACCGAGATCCGGCTGGCGCACGATCAGAATGAACGGCACGCCAATCAGCATCAGGCTGATGCCGACGTGCTTGAGCTGCGGCGGCAAGGTGCGTTTGGACAGATACCAGGCGATGGTCGCCGGCATCAGGATCTTCATGAATTCCGAGGGCTGGAAGCGGATCACCCCAGGGATGTTGATCCAGCGCGTGGCGCCCATGGCGTTGTGGCCCATGATGTCGACGACGATCAGCAATATCACGCCGATCACATAACCGAGCGGCACCCAGCGCGCCATGAAACGCGGTTCGAACTGGGCGATGACAATCATCGCCACCAGGCCGATGCCGAACGACGTGGCCTGCTTGCCGAGCAGGTCCCAGCTCTTGCCGCTGGCCGAATACAGCACGAACAGGCTGCCGGCGGCGAGGATCAGCAACAGGATCAACAGCGGGCCATCGATATGCAGTCTTTGCAGCAACGTCGCGCGGCGACGCATCACATCCTCGCTGGAGAGCATGCGATCGAAGTTATTCATCACGGGCCGGGGCCTCCGCAGTGATAGGGCTGGCGTACTCGGCTTTCAGGTGGCCGTCCTGGTCGAGCAACCAGGCGTCCATGACCTGGCGCACCACCGGCGCGGCAACGCCGGAGCCGGACTCACCGTTCTCGACCATCACCGACACGACGATTTTTGGATCATCGGCCGGGGCGAAGCCGACGAACAGGGCGTGGTCGCGGTGGCGTTCCTGGACCTTGGAGCGGTCGTATTTCTCGCCCTGCTTGATCGCCACCACCTGCGCGGTACCGGACTTGCCGGCGATGCGGTATTGCGCGCCGATCGCAGCTTTGCGCGCGGTACCACGGGCACCGTGCATCACCTGCTGCATGCCGTGGTTGACCTTGTTCCAGTCGGACGGGTCGCGCAGGATGATGTTCGGCATCGGGTTTTCATCCACCGGTTTGACCCCGTCGAGGGACTTGGCCAGATGCGGACGGTTCCAGATGCCCTTGTTGGCCACCAGCGCCGTGGCCTGGGCCAGTTGCAGCGGCGTCGACTGCATGTAGCCCTGGCCGATCCCGAGAATCAGGGTTTCGCCGGGAAACCATGCCTGTTTACGCGTCGCCCGCTTCCATTCGCGGGACGGCATCAGGCCCGGGGACTCTTCGAACATGTCCAGCGAGACCTTCTGGCCGATGCCGAACTTGTTCATATAGGTCGACAGCCGATCGATGCCGAGCTTGTGCGCCAGGTCATAGAAGTAGGTGTCGTTGGAACGCATGATTGCCGTGTCGAGGTCGACGAAGCCATCACCGGTACGGTTCCAGTTGCGGTACTTGTGGTCGTAGTTGGGCAGCATGTAATAGCCCGGGTCGAACACCCGGCTCGAAGCCGTGACTACGCCAGCGTCGAGACCGGCAATTGCCACCGCCGGTTTGATCGTCGAGCCCGGCGGATACAGACCACGCAGCACGCGGTTGAACAGCGGCCGGTCGATGGAATCACGCAACTCGGCGTAGGCCTTGAAGCTGATGCCGGTGACGAACAGGTTGGGGTCGAAACTCGGCTGACTGACCATCGCCAGCACTTCGCCGGTTTTCGGATCGAGCGCCACCACCGCGCCACGGCGCCCGCCCAGCGCGGCCTCGGCAGCTTCCTGCAACTTGATGTCGAGGCTCAGGACGATGTCCTTGCCGGGAATCGGATCGGTGCGCTTGAGCACGCGCAATACGCGGCCACGGGCGTTGGTCTCGACTTCCTCGTAACCGACCTGACCGTGCAATTCCGGCTCGTAGAAACGCTCGATGCCGGTCTTGCCGATGTGGTGGGTGCCGCTGTAGTTGACCGGATCCAGCGACTTCAGCTCTTTCTCGTTGATCCGCCCCATGTAGCCCACCGAATGCGCAAAATGCGCGCCCTGCGGGTAATGCCGGACCAGTTGCGCGACCACTTCCACCCCGGGCAGGCGGAACTGGTTCACCGCAATGCGGGCGATCTGCTCTTCGGTCAGCTCGAACAGGATCGGCACCGGCTCGAACGGCCGACGGCCCTGACGCATGCGTTTCTCGAAGATCACCCGGTCCTCGGGCGTCAGCTCCAGCACCTCGACGATGACGTCAAGCACCTGTTGCCAGTCGCCGGAGCGCTCGCGAGTCATGCTCAGGCTGAAGCTCGGCCGGTTGTCGGCCACAACTACGCCGTTGCGGTCGAAAATCAGCCCGCGCGTCGGCGGAATCGGCTGCACGTGGACGCGGTTGTTTTCCGACAGGGTCGAGTGGTACTCGTACTGGATCACCTGCAGGTAATACAGACGCGCGATCAGCACACAGATCAGCGCCACAATCACGATCGCACCGAACACGACACGGCTGCGCACCAGACGGGCGTCCTTTTCGTGGTCCTTGATGCGGATCGGCTGAGACATGAGGGCAGGCTTACTTGTGGTAAGGGTGGCCGGACAACACGGTCCAGGCACGGTACAACTGTTCGCCGATCAGGATCCGCACCAGCGGGTGCGGCAAGGTCAGCGGCGACAACGACCAGCGCTGGTCAGCGCGGGCACAGACTTCCGGTGCCAGCCCTTCCGGGCCGCCGACCATGAAGTTGACCGTGCGCGAATCCAGGCGCCAGCGATCGAGTTCGACCGCCAGTTGCTCGGTGCTCCACGGCTTGCCGTGAACCTCCAGCGTGACGATCCGCTCGTTGTGCCCGACCTTGGCCAGCATGGCTTCGCCTTCCTGGCGGATGAAACGGGCCACGTCGGCATTCTTGCCACGGGTGTTGAGCGGAATTTCCACCAGTTCCAGCGCCAGCTCGGACGGAAGACGCTTGGCATATTCATGCCAGCCTTCTTCCACCCACTTGGGCATGCGTGAACCGACGGCGATCAGGCGCAGTCGCACAGCAATCCCTTAGAACTGGTCTTTATTGAGCTTGGTGAAATGCTCGTGGGTGTTCTCCGGGCTGTGGTGCTTGGCATCGGCCGCACGGCTTTGCTCGGCACCGGCCCACAGGCGCTCCAGGTCGTAGAACTGACGCGCCGAGGCAGTCATCATGTGCACGATCACCAGATCGAGGTCGAGCAGTACCCAATCGCTGTCGCCCTTGCCTTCTTCGCCCAGCGGCTTGGCGCCCTGCTTTTTCACTTCCTCGCGGACCTTGTCCAGCATCGCGTTGATCTGGCGATTGGAGGTACCGGTGGCGATGATCATGTAGTCAGTGATGCTCTGCTTGTCGCGCACATCGATGATCTGGATGTCCTGGGCCTTGACGTCTTCCAGCGCGGCGACGGCAATCTTGACCAGTTCGTCGCCCTTGAGCGGCTCGTTGGTGTTGACGGCTTCCGGCAGTGGTGCGCTCTTGAACGTGCCTTTGCGCTTTACTTTCGGTAGATCTTTATCAGTCATATGTAACTCGTTTTGCTCATGTATTCGGCGGCTTGGGGATACGGTGATCCGTATCGGTGAAGCACGCCTTGTTCAGTTCGACGCACGGTACAAACCGTGCGCATCGATGTAGGCCAGGACCGCGTCGGGCACCAGGAAACGTACCGACTTACCGCTGGCCAGCAGTTGACGGATCTGGGTGGCGGAAACCGCGAGCGGTGTCTGCCAGACGAATGCAATCTGTCCGCTCGGCCCTTTCAGGGCCAGCGGGTCGCTCACCGAACGCGCTGCCAGCAGGTTGCGCAAGGCATCCGGCGGTTCGCTGTCGGCGTCCGGGCGCTGTAGCACCAGGATGTGGCAATGCTGGAGCAACTCTTCCCAGCGGTGCCAAGTGGGCAGGCCGCAAAATGCGTCCCAGCCCAAAAGCAGAAAAACCTGGGTCTCGGCGGGCATCTCTGCGCGCAGCGACTCCAGGGTATCGATGGTCCAGGACGGTTTGTCCCGCTGCAATTCGCGGGCGTCCACCACCAGCGGCGGCAATCCGGCCACCGCGCACTCGACCATCGCCAGCCGGTCCTGCGCCGACACCTGCGGCGTACCGCGATGTGGCGGCCGCGCGTTCGGCATCAGGCGCAACTCATCCAGCGCCAGCGCTTCGACAACTTCCAGCGCGCCACGCAAATGGCCGATATGCACCGGGTCGAACGTACCGCCCAGCACGCCAATGCGTTGCGGGCGCGACTCGCTGCCGGTGTGCGGCGCTGTCAGGTCGAGGTCGGTCAAGTCAGACCGTCGCCTGGCCGCGCAACTGGCCATCGCCGACCACGATGTACTTCTCGCAGGTCAGCCCCTCGAGCCCGACCGGGCCGCGGGCGTGCAGCTTATCAGTAGAAATGCCGATCTCGGCACCCAATCCGTATTCAAATCCATCGGCAAAGCAGGTCGGCGTGTTGATCATCACCGAGGCCGAGTCGACTTCCGCCACGAACCGGCGGGTGTCAGCGAGGTTTTCGCTGACGATCGAGTCGGTGTGATGGGAGCCGTAATGGTTGATGTGTTCGATCGCCTGCTCCAGACCGTCGACCACGCGGATCGACAGAATCGGCGCCAGGTACTCGGTGTGCCAGTCGTCTTCACTGGCCGCGACCGCTTCGATGATCGCCCGGGTGCGCTCGCAACCGCGCAGTTCGACGCCTTTGTCGCGGAACTGCGCGGCCATCGAAGGCAGGAAATCCCTGGCAACGGCCTGATCGACCAGCAGGGTTTCCATCGCGCCGCAGATGCCATAACGGTAGGTCTTGGCGTTGAAGGCGATGCTTTGGGCTTTGGCCAGATCGGCGTGTTCGCTGACGTAAACGTGGCAGATGCCGTCCAGGTGCTTGATCACCGGCACGCGGGCATCGCGGCTGATGCGTTCGATCAGGCCACGACCGCCACGGGGCACGATGACGTCGACGTATTCCGGCATGCTGATCAGCGCGCCGACGGCGGCACGGTCGGTGGTTTCCACCACTTGCACCACGGCGGCGGGCAGTTCGGCCTCGGCCAGACCGCGCTGAATGCACGCGGCAATCGCGCGATTGGAATGAATTGCCTCGGAGCCACCGCGCAGGATGGTCGCGTTGCCGGACTTCAGGCACAGACTGGCGGCATCGATGGTCACGTTCGGGCGGGATTCGTAGATGATCCCGATCACGCCCAGCGGTACGCGCATCTTGCCGACCTGAATACCCGACGGACGGAAGCTCATGTCGCGGATCGCGCCGACCGGATCCGCCAGTGCAGCGACCTGGCGCAAGCCGACGATCATGCCGTCGATGCGTGCCGGGGTCAGTTCCAGACGCTCCAGCAGCGCCGGCTCCAGACCGTTGGCGCGACCGGCAGCCAGATCCAGCTCATTGGCGGCGGCCAGCTCGGCGCGCGCAGCGTCCAGAGCATTGGCGGCAGCCTGCAAGGCGCGGTTTTTCTGCGCGGTGCTGGCGCGACCGATGACCCGGGAGGCAGCGCGGGCGGCGCGACCCAATCGGGTCATGTAGTCAAGAACGGACTCAGTCATGGTCTGCTGGGGTCTTGGCAAAGAGGAAAGCGGCAGATTATAGCTGCCGCGTCCCGGGACTAACAGCGGTGACGGGCGGATGGTCGAAATGAGCTGCGTTTGCCCGTCGTTCAGACGTAATTAAGCTCAGCGTTGTTATCATCACGACCTCTTGAGCCTGGATCAACCTTGCCCATCATGACCAACGTGCCCCTTTGCCCCGAGTCCGCGCGCCTGCCCGTGGGCCTGCCGGACAGTTTTTTCGACCGCGACGCCCAGGTGCTGGCGCAGGCGCTGCTCGGCAAAGTCATCCGCCATCGCGTCGGCGATCTGTGGCTGAGTGCGCGAATCATCGAAACCGAAGCCTATTACTGCGCGGAAAAAGGCAGCCACGCCTCGCTCGGCTATACAGAAAAGCGTAAGGCTTTGTTTCTGGATGGCGGCCACATCTATATGTACTACGCACGCGGCGGTGATTCGCTGAACTTCAGTGCGCAGGGGCCGGGCAACGCGGTGCTGATCAAATCTGCCTATCCGTGGGTCGATGAAGTGAGCGGTCCGGCGAGTCTGGCGCAGATGCTGCTGAACAATCCCGATGCCCAGGGCCGACCGCGTCCGACACAGAAGCTCTGCGCCGGACAGACCCTGCTGTGCAAGGCGCTGGGTTTGAAAGTGCCGATGTGGGACGCCAAGCGTTTCGATCATGAACTGTTGCTGGTCGAGGACCCGGGACCGCCACCCGCGCAGATCATTCAAACCACTCGGCTGGGCATTCCGCTGGGCCGTGATGAACACTTGATGTATCGCTTCGTTGACGCTGCGTATGCGCAATGGTGCACGCGGAACCCGCTGCGACGGGGTCAGGTCGAAGGCCGGGATTATTTCCTTCTGTAAACGCTTACCCCTGTAGGAGCTGCCGCAGGCTGCGATCTTTTGATTCTGCTTTAAAGAAACAAGATCAAAAGATCGCAGCCTGCGGCAGCTCCTACCGGAATCATCAATAGTCTGGAGTTTTTCTGTATGGGCCCATGGCTCGATAGCATCACCGGATGGCTCGGCGCCAATCCGCAGTGGTTGGCCGCAGCGGTATTCATCGTCGCGTGCGTGGAATGTCTGGCGATCGCCGGGCTGATCGTGCCGGGCACGGTGCTGTTGTTCGGCGTGGCGGTACTGGCCGGCAGTGGCGCACTGTCATTGAGCGAAACGCTGCTGCTGGGCTTTCTCGGCGGCATCCTCGGCGACTTGATCTCGTACTTCCTGGGGCGGCATTTCCATCAGAACATCCGCCGCCTGCCGGGCCTGCGCCATCACCCGGAATGGATGGCCGGCGCCGAGTCGTACTTCCAGCGCTATGGCATCGCCAGCCTGCTGGTCGGGCGTTTCATCGGCCCGTTACGGCCGATGCTGCCGATGGTCGCCGGGATGTGCGACATGCCCTTCCCGCGTTTCTTCGCCGTCAGCCTGCTGGCCGCTGCTGGCTGGAGCCTGGCTTATCTGTTGCCGGGCTGGGCCACGGGCGCGGCGTTCCGTCTGCCATTGCCTGAAGGTTTCTGGCTGGAGGCCGGGATCGTGGCTGCCAGCATCGCGGTAATGGTCGGCCTGAGCGTCAACAGCAGCGTGCGCCGCCATCGTCGCGCGACGATCTGGATCGGCGGCATGAGCCTGCTGATCCTGATCGGTCTGTTCATCGGCTATCCATACCTCACCGCGCTCGACAACGGCGTGATGACCCTGGTGCAGGAGCACCGCCAGCCAGCGCTGGACGAAATCGCCGTGACACTGACCCTGATCGGCGAATTCCGCAACATGCTGCTGTTCAGTGCCCTGCTCGTCATTCTGCTGGTGCTGTGCAAGCAGTGGCGCCAGGCAATGTTCGCGGGCGCCACCATGTTGGTCACCGCAATGGCCAATACCGGAACCAAGTATTTTTTCGCCCGGGTGCGCCCGGAAGTGCTCAGCGATCCATTGACCACCTACAGCATGCCCAGCGGCCACGCTTCTGGCGCATTCGCCCTGTTCCTGACGCTGGGTGTACTCGCCGGACGCGGTCAGCCGCCGCGCATGCGCCTGACCTGGCTGCTGATTGCCTGCATCCCGGCACTCTCTATCGCCCTGTCGCGGGTCTATCTCGGCGCGCACTGGCCAACCGACATATTGGCCGGGGCGATGCTCGCCAGTTGCGTGTGTGCTGCGATGCTGTGGTTGAGCCAACGGCAGGCGTCCCTTAATGCAATGCCGTTCAAGATCTGGTGGCTGATCCTGCCATCGATGGTTGCTCTGTTCGGCTTCTTCGTACTGCGCCACTTGCCACATACATTGTTGCGTTACGCCTACTAAAACAGACAACTCACAAGCCAGATTTTTTATACGCCGCTCTTTTGGAATATTCCGACAAGAGCGGCGTTGATTACCTACGCAAACTTCCTCTCTCCCGGTTAACTTTCCTGGTTATAAAACCGACATTTCCGCATTCCCAATTGACGCCAAACTAGCGTTACATAGTCCAGCCGGATCACGGTAGCGAAGTCTTTCGCGCAATAGAAAATCCGTGAGTTCAATCTGCCCGGCTTGAGCACTTGCCAACAATCAATATTTATCCGGACCCGGCATTGAAGTTCTGCCGAGGCATTTATCAATTCATTCTTTGTCGAGTTATTCATGAGTCCAAAGATACCCCGCAAGACGCCTGTTACAACGCCGAATCAAACTGATCCGCACGCACCGGCACCACATCGCCCCTTGATCGATGCCAGCGCCGTTGAAATATCGAGAAGGACCGGTAGCCACGATCAGACGCTGCCCCCAACAACTTCCGGCAGCCCCCCCGCCGATGCAAACCCGAGACTTCCGGCGATCGAAATCTTCCAGTTACCGGCACATGGCGCTTATCGTTCGGAACATTCCACTTCAATAAACGATTACTGGTTGTCGGAAGCTTTTCTGCGTGGGATGAAGCCCGCTGACCCCGATGGATTTCGCTGGGTCGTTGGCAGAAAGTTCGTCGACGTCGAATATCAGGGCGCTTTGCAAACCACTCACGTCGGCGTGGATGAAACCGGCGCATGGCGCAGCAAGTTGCTGACCGAGCGCGTGCCCTCCGGGCCGCCTCTGTATAAAAACGCAGACAGCCCCACCTGGCGCCTGACTGAACAACCCGCGCCGAAGCGAGCGCGGCTCGCGCCCGCGACAACGCCCATCAATCAAAGCCGTTACAGTCCATCGGGGCGTTCGCCGGATGCTCAGGGTTATTACGAAATGCATCCGCTTTTTGCAGCGCGCACAGCCCCCCCCCTGTTCGCCTTCAGGGATTCATTTGGCAATTTCATTCCGGTAGATCCTCCGTTGGGCGGATTCGCGGCGTCGCCGACCCACCTCAAACAGTGGACCGATCATGAGATCTGGCAGCTATATGGCTTGCAGGGCCAGGACATCGCGCGCTTTCGTGTCGAAGCTCAGGCCAGCGGCATGCCGCCACAGTGGGCACATCCCACAACCACCGGAAATCCGCTGACCGATCTGCTGCGCGACTCACTGCGCTGGCTGCATCCGCAGATGAGCCGTGCAGAGCGCGAAGCCTTTCTGCAATCGTTCAATCTGCTGCCCAGGCAATTGACCCGCTTGCAGCAGGAGATGAGCGACCATCTGGCGATTCCAGCCTGGGCACTGGCGCACAAGCGCCTGTTGAATGACATCACCCACCCGCAACGCTTTGAGCAATTGGCCACAGATGCGGTCGAGCAGCTCAACCTCAAGCGCAATGCCCGCCACGACTGGTACGACGCCGAACGAGGCCTGACCCCCGAAGTCCGCGAGGCGCTGTTGAAACAGCTCGGTTACCTGCGCAACAAACACAATTGCCTGTATCGCACGGACATCCCGGCACTGTTTCGCGGTGACGAGCGCACGCCGTTCGAGCTGGCGAATGACGGCACCATGCTGCCCCGCTACCACCACAAACCCGGCGCCACCACGCACAAGCCGATCAGTGCGACGTTCAGTCTCGAGCAGGGCCAGATGTATGCCAGAGCCCCCGATCCCGAATACCTGCGTTTCAACAGCCAGACCCATAAATATCCGGGGCGCGATGCGGGTGACAGCAGTTCCGACAGCGGCGCAAGCGACGCCGATGATTCCAGCAGTTCCTCATCCGACTGGTCTGATCCTGAGAGTCCCGTCGCCTGGGATCACGAGCGGGGTTATCGGTCCTCACGCACGCGGCAGACAGAAATGTTCTTGTACGCCCTCGACACGCGCAATCTGGAAGTCGTCCCGCACGAAGAGAACATGGCGTTCAATTCCGCTGCGCGTGAGAACCCGCCGACCTGGTTTCCCTCCGACGATTTCGAGGGGCTGATTTCGGTCACCCGCAGCGGAGTTCCAGCCGAGCGTATCTGGTTGCTGAACACAGACCTGAGCAAAGGCGCCAGGGTCGCAGACATCAAGGAACAGGCCGGCGCGGACGCTGAGCGTATCGAGGCGGCGACCCATGCCGGGCATGCCAACAAATTCCAATACGACCGACTGATCGACAAAGTGGAAGCGGCGGGACTGCCAATCCTCAGGCTGTCGGGCAACAAGAACGAGTTTGCATACGACATCGCCTGGCCCTGAACCGGGCACGCCCATACAACGCCGGATAGGAGACCGGCACCCTCATGCACACCATTAAAGGATTAATACGTGTCGAAACTCATCGTCCCTGCGACCCATATCGCCCACGTTCGCGCACTTGAAGTTACCCCCATCGACGTCTCGGCGAATCCCCATGCGCCGCCCACCCATATGCGCAATCAGACGCAGGCGCCTGACATTGATCCGCCGCTTCGCAAAACCCTCAAAGCCCTGGACAAGCATCTGGGCCTGCTACGCATCGGTGAGATCATGATCAGTCGGGTCGAATTGCAAGCGCTGGGGGCGACCATTGACGGTCAACCGGTCAGTGCGGAGAACGCCCACATGAAGAGCGTGGATCAGGCATTTCTCGACGGACTCAATTTTCAATCGGCGCAGGTGCAGTCGCGCTTGCAGGCCGTGGATTTCCCCGACAATGACATAGCCGCAATGCTGTTCTACGAAATTGCCTGCAAGCGCTCGATTGATGCCGGCCCACTGTTCATCAGTGATACACCACTGGTTTCCGGCAGCGCCATGGATCGTCTCAACAAGCTGGGCAAGGCTGCGCAAAAGCTGGAAATCCACCGCGCGGACGCGTTTGAAAACGCACCGGGCTGGATCAACAAGAGCAAAAGCTATTTGATGAGCGGCGCGGGAGTCGGCATGCAAGCCTTTGGCATCTACAGCAGCTACATGGCGCTGACCGATGCGATCAAGAAAGGCGAGGCACTGGAAATGCTGTACTACGGCGGATCCATCGCTGCAGAACTCGGCTCGCTGATCATCGAGCAGGGCCTGACCAGAACAGGCCAGGCAATGCTGACTCAGGGCAGCAACGTGCTGAGGGGTTTTGCGCTGACCTCAATCGGCAAATACATGAGCCGTGGTGCGGGACTGTTCGCCAGCGCGATTACCTTGCCGTTCGACATCGTTGACGCGATCAAATCCTTCAACGCCGCCGCCGCGACATCGGGCAAACAAGCTCAGGATCATTATTTCAGCGGTGCCCTGAGTGTAGCGGGCGCGGGTATCAGCCTGGTGCTGGGCGTCGCCGCGCTGGCCGGCTTCGGCAGCGTTGCCGGCCCGCTCGGCCTTGCGGCCGCTGCGCTGCTCATCGGCGGATCGATGATTTATCAGGCCGCCAGGGTCGTCGACGATATCGACGACTACATCGAACTGACGACACTCGAGCGTCTGCGCTCGGGATGGTTCGCCTTCACCGGCAAGGAACTGGACACCGAGGTGATGGATCGCTTCAAACTGTCCAGGCTTTACAGTGACTATGGAAAACAGCTCGAACTGTCGGCGAAAGACATGCTGGCCGGTGCTTACAAGGACTCCATCGCACAGGTAGTCAATGGCGCGTTTCGCGCTGAACTGCGCCCTGTCGAACTGTGGCGTTACCAGTGGGACGAAAGCGCCGGGCAGTTGCCGTTCAGACTCGACAGCCAGGCGGTGATCGTCGGCGGCGACGATGCAGTCGACGCAAGCCTCGGATTACCCGACAACCTCAAAGGCATGGTCAGCGGCAGCCCAGGCGAAGGCAAAGGCGTGTTCTGGCGCCTGGGTGATGGCAACGACCGCGTGGTTGGCGTCAAGGCGCGGCCCAACCTCTTCACCTACCGCGACGGCCATAAGGCACTGACGGGCGGCGACACAAATGATGCGTTCTACCAGGAAGTCTCTGATCAGGAACTGGATCGATCGAGCAAACCGCCGCACATCAATGTGCTGGATGGCGGCTCGGGCAACGACCTGGTTGCGTTCGAAGGCGTCCGCCCGATTACCGACACGCGTTACATCGGTCACGACGTCAACCTGCAAACCGGCAAGGTCTCACTTCGCGGCCCGGACTCTGCGAACGACACCCTCGAAGTCGCCCATCTGACCTCCATTGAAAACGTTGCGACCTTGCGCAAAGGCACGAGCACTATCACGGGCAATGAACAGCCCAACCAGATTTCCGCCAACGGTTACGACCGCATCAGCGCCGGCGACGGCAACGACACGATCGCAATCTCTGGTACCGAGTGCACGGTGGAGGGCGGCGGCGGCGAAGATCGCTATTACATCGCCGACACCAATGCACGTACAACGATCATCGAGTGTGGCGACCATTCGAGCCTGATCGAATTCGGCTGGCCGATGGCGCTCATTCAACGCTGGCAAATCATCGGTACCTCACTGGTGGTCAACTCCTTGCGCGGCAGGGACGGCAGCGACCCCGACCATGTGCTGACCCTTGAAAACGTCTATCAGACAGTCAACGGTCAGCGCCAATTGAACAATGCTCGGTGGGTGTTCCGCACTCTCGATGGCTATGAACTGCGCGCGCAACTGCCCACTCGACCTGGTGAAGCATTGAGTCAGGACATCGAGGTTGCCGTCACTGTCAGCGGACGGCCGGCACCCGCCCCGGCAATCGTCAACGGTGGCACGGTGGCGCTGGACGGTCAGGGCGTGCGGCGCCACTTCGTCGCACGTACCGAGCACAGGGTCGAATTCGTCGCCACAGGCAACGCTACCGGCGCCCGCACCATTTACCTGGATTACCAGGACAGCGAGATCGTCGACGTGGTGGTCAGCTATGGCGTGGAATTGCGCCAGGGTGTTTCGGGCAATACGCACCTGACCTACAACAACATCAGCCTGTCGATTCTGCTGCCATCCAGAGTGCTGGCCTTCAAAGGCGTGATCCAGACGATTGCCGCCGCGACGGGCTACAGTGGCCAAAACAGCCTGAAGGTCACGACACCGCTTCTGGCCCGGGACATCGTGCTGGTCATGCAGGATGACGTTTCATACCGCGTGCAGGTGCCCGCGTTCGATTACCAGGACGACGCCAGAAATCCCGGCATCCGTGTGCTCAGCTCGCGGAGCTGGTTGAAGCGGCGCAACGGAAAATATCCATTCATCCGCCCGCTGGTCAGCGAGAAACCATCACTGGGCGCCCAGAACAGCAAAGTGGTCATCGAATCGCGGCCGCACACCGGGATTTATCTGCTCGAAGGCAAAAGCGCGACTTACGACGTCTATCTCGCCAGCAACAGCATCCTGCGTCTGGCCACACCGGGCGCTGCGGCAAAAACGGCCAATGCATCGAGATGGAATCTGTTCACCCGTACCCTGACAGAAACCGTCACGCGCGCCGACATTCAGCTCCAGGGCAACCGCCTGCGCATTGCCAGCGTCACGGTGGAGTTGCCGGACATCTTGGATGACACTCCGGTGGAGTGCATCGGTGTGGTGACGTCAGCCGGCAACATTTATGAAGTCTCGCTGCTGTTTGAGGTGTTGCAGCTGTATGTGATCGATGCTCGTGGCTACGCCAGTGTCGAGGCATTGCTGGCAGATATCGACAAGCACAAACAACGCCACGAACTGGCCGCACGGGTCTACGTCACCCACATCGGTTACAAACCCGAGACAGCGGGCACGCTGGTTTACAACTCGGTGAGCAATCAATGGCGCCTGCTCAATGATCTGCAAGAGCGCGTCGACCGCGAAGGTCTGTTCATCCCGGTCAACATGAGCTGACGGTGCGCTGCCGGTTTCAACATCGTGCCAGGGTGGGCCTGCGCTGATCTTCGTTTGCGCGTTGAGTCATGCGTTTTGCAAGTGAAACTAGGCGAACAGTTCGCCCTGCAACTCGTCGAGTAATGCCTGGATCGCATCCAGCCGTTGCTGAGGGTCGTCGAGTTGCAGCAGATCGATCTTGTCTTCTTCGGCGAACGGCAACAGGTAGGCAAGCTGATTGGCCAGTGACTGTTGACCGGCGGCTTCAGTGCCCATGTCCAACGCTTCGACCATCGGGTGTTCGGCCAGCGCCTTGAGCAGCGCGACCAGATCGGCGTCCTCGTCCTGCAACGGTTGCTCGGGCTCATCGTCCAGCCATTCGACGTCGGCGACAATCAACTGATCGCGCTGCACTTCGGTGCGCAACACCGTGAAACGCCGCCCGCCCTGGACACGAATGCCGAGCAGGCCGTTGTCCTGTTGCTGGAAATCGGTGATCCGCGCCTCGCAGCCAACCATTGCGAAACCTTCTGGTGCCACACCGACTTCGTTGCCCTCCAGAATGCACACCACACCGAAACCGACGCCCTGCTTCATGCAGCGGCCGATCATGTCGAGGTAGCGCGCCTCGAAGATCTGCAGATCGAGGTTGCAGCCGGGGAACAGCACCGTGTTCAGCGGAAAAAGCGGCAGACTCATAGACATTTCCTTACACCACCATCGACACCGCCAACGGCAGGAACACCGCCGTGGCCACACCCATCAGACTCATTGCCAGCGCGGCGAACGCGCCGCACTCGTCGTTTTCCTGCATCGCCACCGCCGTGCCGACCGCATGCGCTGTCATGCCCAGCGCCATGCCGCGCGCTTCAGGGCTGTGCACACCGAGGCGGGTCAGCAGCGCAGGGCCGAAGATCGCGCCGATGACCCCGGTGATCAGTACAAACACCGCTGCCAGCGCCGCCACACCGCCGATCTGCTCGGCAACCAGCATGGCGATCGGCGACGTCACCGATTTAGGCGCCATGGTCATCAGGATCATGTGATCGGCACCGAACCACCAGCCCAGCGCCACGCCCATGCCCGTTGCGACCACCCCGCCTATCACCAGCGTAGTAAAAATCGGCCAGAACAATTGCCGGATGCGGCGCAGATTCAGGTAGAGCGGCACCGCCAGCGCCACCGTGGCCGGCCCCAGCAGAATGCTGAGGATTTCGGTGCTCTTGCGATACTCCGCGTAGGTCAGGCCGCAGCCGACCAGCACACCGATCACCAACAACATGGAGACCAGCACCGGTTGCAGAAAGATCCAGCGGGTTTTCTCGAACGCCGCCAGCACCAGTTGATAGGCACCGAGGGTGATGCCAATGCCGAACAGCGGATGGTGAATCACCGACGCCCACGCGCCTTGCCAGTCGAACAGCATCAGGATTCCTCCGCCGGCGGCGCATGACGTTTGACCAGCCGTTGCATGAGCACGCCGGCAAAGGCCATCGACAGGATCAGCGAGACCACCAGCGCGCCGACGATCGCCCAGAAATCGGCGGCAATCGCCGTGGCATACACCATCACGCCCACCGCTGGCGGCACCAGCAGCAACGGCAGATAACGCAGCAGGCTGCCCGCCGCCTGATTCAGCGGCTCGCCGACTTCACCGCGAATGATCAGGAACACCAGCAACAGCAGCAGCCCGATGATCGGCCCCGGCAATATCGGCAACAGCAAATGATTGAGCGCCGTGCCGAGCAGTTGGAACAGCACCAGCAGGGTCAGGCCACGTAACAACATCCGACATCTCCGTCTTACATTTTCAGCCAGCAGGGGCTCGGCATTATAAGCATGCCAGCGCTATGGACCGGCATTCGCCAAAAGCATGGTCGGTTGACCTGAGCAAATCGCCATGATGATCTACAGTGGTTCGCAGGCCGGTCAAATCCGCCCCCTGAAAAACTATAAAACCGATGAACCCAAGGAGAGTCTCAATGCCCTATGTTCCCGTTGCAGAGCTCAAAGATTATGTCGGCAAGGAACTTGGACGTTCCGAATGGCTCACCATCGATCAGGAGCGCATCAACCTGTTCGCCGAAGCCACCGGTGATTTTCAGTTCATTCACGTCGATCCGGTCAAGGCTGCGCAAACGCCGTTTGGCAGCACGATTGCCCATGGTTTCCTGTCGCTGTCGCTGATGCCGAAACTGATGGAAGACATCCTCGTGCTGCCCGAAGGCGTGAAGATGGTCGTCAACTATGGCCTGGACAGCGTGCGTTTCATCCAGCCGGTCAAGGTCAATTCGAAAGTCCGACTGAAGGTCGACATGGTCGAGGTGACCGAGAAAAAACCCGGCCAGTGGCTGCTCAAGGCTACCGCGACACTGGAGATAGAAGGCTCGGACAAACCGGCCTACATCGCCGAGCCGCTGTCACTCTGCTTCGTCTGATCATCCCGGATGCGAAGCAGCGCACGCTGTTTCGCGTCACGTCTGTATATATGCGACGCATAGCTGCGGCATACTCGGTCGCCTAATTGCCCGGATCCCGCTATGCGCTCAATCGCTCGACTTGCACCCCTTGCCCTGACCCTGATGCTCACCGCTTGCGGCGACGGCGAATCGCTGTTGCCGCCGGATGCGCGCCTGCCCGATGGCGGACGCTATCGCGGTGAACTGGTCGACGGCTTGCTGCAAGGTCAGGGCCGCGTCGACTACCCCAACGGCAGTTGGTACGCCGGAGAGTTCGACAAGGGTCAGTGGCACGGGCAAGGCGAATGGCATGGCAGCAACGGCGAGGTCTATCGCGGCCAGTTCCAGCAAGGTCTGTTTGATGGACAGGGCAGCCTGAGCACCAATGCCAGCAGTTATACCGGTGGTTTCAAGCAGGGCCGGCGCGATGGCGAAGGTACGCTGAAAGAAAACGGCATGACCTATCGCGGCGAGTTCAAGGCTGACCAGTATTCCGGCCTCGGCCGTCTGGAAATGGACGACGGCAGTTCCTACCAGGGCCAGTTCGCCCACGGCAAACCCAACGGCGAAGGCCAGCGCGGCGATGCCAGCGGCAATTCGTTCACGGGCCATTTCGTCAACGGTCAACTGGAAGGCAACGGCACTTACAACAGCGCCGACGGCGATATCTACGTCGGCGGCTTCAAGAACAATCAATTGCACGGCAAAGGCCGCTACGAGAACGCCGACGGCGACGTCTGGCTCGGCCAGTTCAAGGAAGGCGCGCTGACCGGCAAGGGCGAACTGATCGGCGCTGATGGCAGCCATTACATCGGTGTGTTCAATGACTGGCGCTTCACCGGCCAGGGCCGTTTGAACCTCGCCGATGGCAGCTTCTACATCGGCGGCTTCGACAACGACAGCTATTCAGGACGCGGTACTCTGGTGCTGACCGATGGCAGCGTGCTCAGCGGCACCTGGATCAATGGCCAACGCGTACGCGACGCCGACGGCAAATTACTCCCCGACACCCTCGAACTCGGCTTGCTCGCCCAGGGCCGGTTGCTGGACGACGCACTGGCGGCGATCCCCGCTTCGACTCCGGCAGTGGAGTTGTACACCCTGACCCTTGGCGGCGACGGCAAGCAAAGCGTGTTCCTGCGTGAATCCGATTACGTCGCCAACATGCTCAGTACGCGCTTCGGCGCCTACGGTCAGATTCGTCTGGTCAATCATCGCGATCATCTCGGTGACCGGCCGATGGCCACCCGCGAAAACCTGCGCCGCGCCGCGCAAGCCCTTGCCGAACGCAGCGGGCCGGAAGACCTGCTGTTCATTTATCTGACCAGCCACGGCACCGCCGAACATGAACTGGTGCTCGATCAGCCGCGCATGGAACTGGCTGACCTGCCAGCCGATGAGCTCGCCGCCGTGCTCGCGCCGCTGAAGCATCGCGACAAGGTCATCGTGATTTCTTCGTGCTATTCCGGCGGCTTCATCCCGGCGCTGAAAGACGAACGCACGCTGATCATGACCGCCTCGCGCGCCGATCGGGTGTCGTTCGGTTGCTCGGAAGAAGCCAACTTCACTTATTTCGGCGATGCGTTGTTTGCCCAGGCACTGAACCAGACCGACGACCTTGAGCAGGCATTCAAACTGGCCAAGGCCACCGTCGCCGAACGTGAGCTGGCCGACGGCTTCGAAGCCTCGGAGCCGCAGATCTGGGCGCCGAAAACCGTGCTGTCGCACTGGCAACTGCTGCGTAAACAGCAAGCGCGCAAAGCGTTGCAAAGCAGCGCATTGAACGACGCGGCGAAAAAAGGCAACTAAGCTGAACAGTATCAAGGGAGAGACACTATGTACTTGACGCCTCAGCACGTATTGCTTGCCGGAGCCACCGGACTGACCGGTGAACATCTGCTCGACCGTTTGCTCAACGAACCAACCATTACCCGTGTCCTCGCCCCTTCGCGCCGGCCGCTGGCCGAGCATCCCCATCTGGAAAACCCGGTCGGTGACCCGCAAGCGTTTCTGCCGCAGCTCAGTGGCCGGGTCGATATCGCCTACTGCTGCCTCGGCACCACGATCAAGCAGGCCGGCTCCGAAGAAGCCTTTCGCGCAGTCGATCTGGACATGGTCGTGGCGTTCGCCAAGCGCGCCCGGGAGATGGGCGCGCGGCACCTGATCGTGATCAGTGCGATTGGCGCCGATCCGAACTCCTCGGTGTTCTACAACCGGGTCAAAGGTGAAATGGAACAGGCCCTGCGCGCGCAGAACTGGCCGCAGCTGACCATTTGCCGACCCTCGCTGTTGCTTGGCGAACGCACCGAACCACGCCTGGTCGAGCAACTGGCCGGGCCGTTGTCGAAGCTGATTCCGGGGAAATACCACGGCATCGAAGCGTGCCAGTTGGCGCGAGCGATGTGGCGCCTGGCGCTGGAAGAACAGGATGGGGTGCGGGTGATCGAATCGGATGAGCTGCGCAAGTTAGGCAAATAACTCCGGGACTTTCAGAACCAAAAGATCGCAGCCTTCGGCAGCTCCTACAGAAGACCCCATTCCCCTGTAGGAGCTGCCGAAGGCTGCGATCTTTTGACCTTTACAATCCACCAGTCGCCTGAAAGCCCACGCCAATCACGGTGAGCAACGACAACGG